>NZ_CP063449.1:0-234137 GCF_015169775.1 Novosphingobium sp. ES2-1 | reverse complement strand
CGTCGCCATTGGCAACCCGCTTCATCGCTGGGCGTTCAGCCTGCGCCGGGTCCTTGGCGCGCTGCGCTGGAGGCTCGTGCTGGGCCGATGCGTCGCGCACGATATGCAGGGGGATGCGGGCCTCACGCAGCCGGTCGGCAAGGTTCGCCTGAATGCCGCCGCCGCTACACACCACCGCCTCGACCGGCTTGAAGGCCAGCATGCGCGCATTGCGCTGATAGGGCGCCGAAGGTCCCCGCGAGGTATCGGGCTTGCACAGGATCACCGGCACATTGTGGCGCGATGCCCAGGCGGCTGCGATCACGTCCGCGCCCTTGTTCTGGGCGGTGGTTGCCAGCGCCATCGACGGCACCCGTGCGTGGATCGCATCGAGGTAGTCTTCAACGAGGGCAATGTCGGTGAACTGCTGCCCGCCCGAGAACACCACGACTGGTCCTGAGGGGGCGAACTGCTCGCGCCGCTGTGCCTTCTGCGCCGCGAGATAGTCGCGCGCCTCGATCATCGAGGCGTTGGTCTTGGACGAGACCCGCGAGCCGCGCACCGGCGAGAAGGGCCGGCCGGTCTCGACGAGGTAGATGCGGGCGGCATGGTCGCGCATGCATTCCATCGCGTCGCGGCATTCGGCGAGGCTGCGGGCCTGCATGGTCAGGTCTTCAAGGTCGGTCGCATAGACCTCGCTTGGATCGTATTCGCGCAGCTTCTCCTGCAGCCGGTTGGCCATCGCATCCTCGCGGTCATCGAGGCGTTTGGCGACGACGTGGAAGCTGTTGGCGATCCCCCAGGCGACCTCGCTGGCGAAATCCTCCATCCGGGTGTCGCGGAACAGGTCGAAGACCGTTGCCAGCATCATCTCGATGGCTGATTGCGCGGTCTCGGGATCGGGCATTTCGCTGCTGCTCGGTTCGTGCTCGATCGAGAGCTTGGCAAACTCGGTCTGCTCCATGAATGCCCGGGCGTAGTCGGGTGTGGCGATTTCACGCGCATAGTGTTCGGCAAGGTCGGCGAAGTTCGAGAAACGGTCCGTCATGATAACCTCCAAAAGGAATTTTCTCTCATCACACTGATGAAAGATGCCCATCGGAGGGACGCCGGAGTCAGGCAGTCAGGGACGGCGGCGCGAACGCGCTGCCGCCGCGAACAGCGGGCGCGGGGGGAGCCGATTTTTGCTCGCAAGGCGGTTAGCCGCCGCAGGCCAAAATCGGGGGGCACCCGCGATCCTTGACGGCCGCCAATCTCCCAGGCGTCATGCTATGGCGATGCTGATTTCGCTCAGCCACCGAGATGAGAGAGAGATTACGGTTTTGCCCCCGCACCCCTCTGGGCGTTCGGGGTTAACCGCCAAACGCCACTCCTCTACGCCCCGCCTGACCATCCTGAACGAGGACGGTCATGGGCGCGCGGCGGGGCGCTCTGGCTGCGCCAATTCTGGCGCGGCCCAACACAAAGCGGACCCCTTGCCGGAGACAGTCAGTCGGCCCGTGGCCCGGTGCATCGCACGGGCGCGGGGCGGCGACGAAGGCGGAGTGCAAGAGTGCCGGCGGCCCAACGCGAGGAACTTCGCACCCGCAGGAGCGCAGCCCGCAAGGGCGCGCGGGACCGAGTGCGGCAATCTTGACGGGGCCGCTCATTCGTTAGCGCGCTGGGGGAAGGGGAATTGCTTTGAGGATAAGATGCACAGGCTCGCCAAATCTGTTTGGAATGTTAGGATACGAGGCATGTCCAAGGCGAGCCTTGCCCCCCATGATGAACTGGCCCGGCGAAACCGGGACAGGCAGCGCCTTCGTGCAATCTTGCGGGAAGGGGCACAATCTGCGCCGGGATGTCCTGCTGATCAGCGATATTTCGCGGCGCTCCGTGCGCGGGTGGCGCAGTGTGCAGATGGGCCATATCCCGGGGCCAGTGCGTAATTCGCGAAAATTCGCTCATATTGCGTCTTAAGTATCATTTTGTCGCATAAAGCGCTTCTTAAATCTCGAATCTTCAGGTATGAGGCTCCGCAAGGAGCAAACAATGTCCAGAAATTCGCTCGCGGCGCTCCCTGAAGTTTTCGTTTCGGACGCAGCGATCTCCAAAGCTGTCTATCAGGCGGTGGAGCGCGGGGAATTGCGCAAACTTGGCTCGCGCCTCTACACTCGCAATCTCGGCGAGGAACCTGAACGACTGGTGCGGCGCAACTGGTACAACCTCGTCGCCGCATATTATCCTGATGCGATCATTGCCGATCGCACAGCGCTGGAAGGAAAGCCGGCCGAGGATGGTTCGGTATTCCTGATCTCGTCGAAGCGACGCGAAACCGAGTTGCCAGGCCTTGTCTTGCGACCGAGGTCGGGCCCTGCAGCTCTCGACAGTGATCGCCCGTTCAGTGGGGTCCGGCTAGCTTCGACGGCCAGGGCCTATCTCGAAAACATGCGGCCGACGCGCGGGCGCGGTGGCCGGATATCGAGAACTGTATCCCGCGCCGAACTGGAAGAGCGGCTCGACCGGATGCTGCGCAGCCAGGGTGAGGGGGCCATCAATCGGCTGCGTGACGATGCGCGGGCGCTTGCATCGGCACTCGACTACGAGGCCGAGGCCGCCGAGCTCGACGGCCTGATCGGCTCGCTACTCGGGACTCGCGAAGCGGTGATGCAGAGCGAAATCGGCAAGGCTCGTCTGGCGGGGCATCCGTTCGACCCGGCGCGCGTCGAAATGTTCGAAGAGCTGTTCTCGGCATTGCGCGAGACCGTACCGGAGCGCCGGCCCGTACCCGCGCGTAGCGCAGAGGCGACCTCGACCCTGGCGTTTTACGAAGCCTATTTTTCGAACTTCATCGAGGGCACCGAGTTCAGCGTCGAAGAAGCCGCCGATATTGTCTTCGAGGGTGTCATACCGACCGAACGGCCCGCGGACGCGCATGACGTACTTGGCACCTTCCGAGTGGTTTCGGACCTGGTCCGCATGAAGGTTCTGCCAAGCGATTATGCGTCCTTGCGCGAATTGCTCATGGACCGACATGCCGCCGTTATGGAAGCGCGCCCTGACAAGCTGCCGGGAGCCTTCAAGCAACGCGGCAATCAAGCGGGCGCGACAGTGTTCGTCGCGCCCGATCTGGTCGAAGGTACGCTCGATCGAGGCTTCGGCTTCTTGCAGGCCCTAGGCGAACCCTTCCAACGGGCCATTTTCATGATGACGCTGGTCAGCGAAGTTCATCCCTTCGCTGACGGCAATGGCCGGATCGCGCGGATCATGATGAACGCCGAGCTGCTGGCGCATGGCGAAGAGCGCATCATCATCCCGACGGCCTATCGCACCGACTACCTGAGCGCCCTCAAGGCATTCTCGCACAATCGCCAGACAGCGCCGCTGATCCGCATGCTCGATGTCGCGCAAGCATTCACGCACGCCGTTGACTGGAGCACCCTGGAATCGGCGCGGGCCATGCTGATGGCCAGCAACGCCTTCGATCAGGGTGAGGACGCAAAGCTTCGGCCCGTAGCCATCGGACTTGGCCGCACATGATCAGGCAGGAAGGTTGAACATGGAATTCGACGACCAGATGCGGCGCTTCTTTGGGACCGATGATCTCGGAGCGGTTTCACCCGCAGCAATGGCCAGCGGCGTCGAACGGATGCAGGTCGAGTTCGGGCTCGAGCCCGACAAGGGCCGCAGATTCGCGATGTGGTCCCTGCTCTACATGCTGGGCTCGGCACCCGACCTCGATGTTGCCTTCAAGGACGATCGCGACCGCGATGCGGCACGCACGTTCATGGACCTGCTGGACCAGGCGAATGAGGACGCAAGCGGACCGCGCTAAGGCGCTAACCGTTCAATGGAGCGTTTCGCCATCGCGATTGCGGACGGGTTCCCTGTCCGTGCAGTGAGCAAGCCACTCTATGGCACCATGGGTGCAGAACCAGTCGATCCCGAGTTCCTGAGCATACCATGCAGCTTCGCTCTCGCGGCCGGGCGAATAGGTGCCGGATCCCTCGTGCCAAAGCCCTGAGTTGGCGAGATAGTGCGGGATGTGGCGATTGGCGAGGTAGGCCTTCGCCGCCATGTCGCGCGTGTGCTCGCAGTCGCCTTGCATCCGGTAGGCAAGCAGCACGCGGGTGAATTCCATGAAGGCCGAGATTTCATCACGGTGCTTGTCGAGCAAGTCTTCCGCTGCCTGATAGGCATCCGACCGGATTAGCCATATCAGAAGGACGTAGCGCAGACCTTGATTGTCGTTCGGATTTAGGTCGAGCATCTCGTGCAAGTGGGCGATTGCGGCGATCCGCTCACCCTTGTCACAAGAATACCAGAGATCCTGAGCCAGCGCGAAACGCGCGCGCATATAAGGGCGGGTATCGAGAACCAGCCAGAAATCGCCCTTGACCTCGGCAAATCGTCGTTCGCCGACCGCGAGTTCACCGGCGCAAACCGCACGCAAAAGATATTCGCGGCGCTGCGAGTCCGAGAGATTGCGAAGCTCGGAGAGTTGCAGCCAGGCATCAGCACAAAGCGGCGACCGGGCGAGGGCCTTGCGGGCCAGCAAATTGCGACGCGTCCGGTCAGGCTCGTCCCAAGCGTCATAGGCAAACTGCTGCGCTTCGTTGATATCGTCGGAACTGCCGCCGCCGCCGCTGCTGGAAAGCTTGCGCAGTCCATCGCAATCCGGGAAGCGCTCGAGGTCGGAGCCGGATTGCTTGGACGTCATCTCAATTGCCTTCCCTCAGCGAATGACTGCGACGCTAACCCCGGCGGCGGCGGCAACGGTCCGCCACTGCTTGTCCGCAGTCAGGGCTGGGAGGCCATCGCGGCGGGCCAGTGCAAGGCAGAACCGGTCGCCGAGCGACAGGCCGGCTTCGGCCGTCGCGGCGCGCAAGCGTCCGGCGATCGTGGCAAGGCCGTGGTCCGCATCGACGATGGCCATCGGCAAGGGTTTCAGCATCGCATCGACTTCGCCCGCTGGCATGCCGGCGTGAATGAAGTGGCTGACGACTTCGGCAAAGTTGACGCTGGACATGCGAGCATCCGCGATGGCGTCGGCAACCTTGTCGGCTCCGGGCTCGTCCCGGAGCAAGGCAAGGAGCGCTGAGGCATCGAGCACCACTTCGCTCATTCGCCGGATTCCTCACGGCGGCGGGCAAGGAAGGCATCGACCGAGGCCTCGGACTTGCCGCCCGTGTACTTTTTCGCGAGCGCCTGCGCGTGAGCGATGGACTGCGCGACCGTTCGCAAGATGACGCCGTCCTCGGTTTCCTCGACCAGCAAGGCGCCGCCACCAGCGAGGCCGAGCCGCTTGCGGATATCGGCAGGCAGGCTCATCCGGCCGTTTGGCGTGATCGTCACTTGAACCGTCATGGCAGTGCTCCAGGTCGCTTGGCATGCCCCTACACGAGGCAATGTTCGGACATGAATTGCATCTTATGCCATAAAACAGAAAACGTGTCACATGCACCGCATTATGGCACGATCGTTGTTCGGGCAAGTTAGAGAAGACACTATTTCAGCTATTTAGAAATGTCACCGCGTGATGCGGCAGGGGCTGCGCGGAACCCTTCCGTATTGTGCAGCGTAGCCCCTGCCTCTGCGCTGGTCTGGCATTGGTAGCGCCTTTGGACCCGCTGCTTTGCAGTGGGCCCCCTCAATAGCCCTCAAGCATGCGCTGTGCTGCCTCGATAGGCGTCAGCCGGGGAAGGGGAGGACGACCCCGCTTGCGTTTGACCGGTGGTTGGTCCGGCTGTGCAGGCGATGGGAACATGTGCGCACCCTGCGATCGGCGGCTTGGTTCGCTGTTGTTCCGCTTCCGCGGCGGCAGCAGTGCCTGCATCGCCTTGGCCATCGCCAGCGCTGCGTCGAGGTGTTTGTTCTCGACGATCGCCGCCTGATTTACCTGCCTGATCTTGTCGTGCATCCGGTAAGGCAGGACATGGTCGCCGTGCCGGATCTCAAGGCTGCCATCGGGATACTCGCAGACCTCGACCCGCTTGCCGGCGAGTGCACGGCTGATCTCGTTCGGCTCGAGAATGAACAGCGCTTTGTTATAGTGCAGCGCCAACGCCTGCGTAACTGTGCGCCACTCACGCCAGACAAGCTGCGTGCGCAAATCGTCATGTGGAGCCAACGGCCGGTGTAGATCGCGCGAATCGAACGCCGGCTTCGCAAACCGCACGTTATGCCGCTCCATGTAGCCGGGCAGGAACGTGTTCGCATCGGCGATCGTCGATATCCCTTCCAACCGCATCGCCTTGACCAACCGATCCTGCAGCGTCGCATTCGCCCGTTCGACGCGGCCCTTGGCCTGTGGCGAGTTGGCACAGATGATCTCGATGTTGAGAGCCTCCATCGCGCGACCGAAGTGGGTCATCCCGTCGCCATTGGCAGAAGCCCGGTTGTTGCGGAACGCCGAGTGCTTGTCCGAATAGAACGCTACCGGCTTGCCATGCCGCTCGATGTACTCGCGCGTCGCATCCATGTAGGAGAACGCACTCTCGCTCTCGACCATCTTAAGATGCATGAGCTCGCTGGTCGCGTCGTCGATGTAGACCAACAGCGTGCATTGCGGTCCGCGGTCCTCGAACCACCAGTGCTTCGAGCCATCGACCTGGATCAGCTCACCGCGGCAGTCCCGGCGATACCGCGGCTGATAAGGGCGCGGCCGCCGTGCTTCGCGGTCCTTCCATAGGCCCGCCGCGATCATGATCTGGCGAAGCGTCTCGCATGCAACCGTGATCCCATGACGTTCGATCAGGTACTCACGCGCGAGCGTCGGACCGAAATCCGCGTAGTGTTCGCGCACAATCGCCACAATCTGATCGCGCATGGCATCGCTGTACCGCCGGTTACTGGGCCGGCCGCGCTTGCGCGAGACCAGACCGGATACGCCTTCAGATCGCAGTCGATTGAGCAATCGGAATATCTGCCTCCGCTTCAATCCCAGCAATCCGGCCGCGTCCTCAACCCGAAGCTCGCCGCGCTCCACGCGCAACAGCGTATCATATCGCGAAAGTTCGCCATGGCTCATCGTCAGCACCGTCATATGCGTGCTCTCCTGACCCGCAGGAAAGCCATGCCACCAATATCCGCGGGACGACGCCTGGGGTGTCATCTCTATCTAGCGCAGGGTGCCATTTCTATCTGGCGCTTACAATCGTCCGGATTGATAATATATCTTATGTTAATACCGATACCATAACTGTCCATGTAAACTGTGTCCAGTGTGATGGCGAAAGGCTTGCAGTCACGGGGGTCTTTCAACAGTATCAGCGACCGTGTCCACTCCGTTCGCTACGACGCCCTGGCAGGCTGCGCGCATCGAAATGCCCGGCGGTCGCCGGTCGTGGACGGTATTGGATGATGACGGCGATGTCGTCGAGTGCCTTCGTCACTGGATCGTCCATCTCGAACAGACCCATGCGTCACCAAACACGATCCGCGCTTATGTTCGCCACGTTGTGGACTTCGCTAGCTTCCTCGGCGCAAACGGCGCCGGCATCCATGAAGCCACGGTTGCGCTGTATGACAGCTTCCTTGCCTGGCGGCTTGCCCGCCGAAAGGATGCGCTGCCAAGTCCTCGGCTGATCCTGCTACGCAAGCAGGAAACGCGGATTCTGGCACCATCGACGCGCAACCAGATCCAGCTCGCGGTCAAATCGTTCTACCGCTTTTACAACGGCACTGACGACTTCGCGGTCGATACGACCGAGGTCACAAAGGCCTATGACGGCCATCGGATCTACAAGCCGTTCCTTGAGCATATCAGCCAGCGACGGACGACACGGCGCAAAGACCGTTATCTCTCGGGCGATCCCGGCCGGGTCCAGCAGCAGGTGCTCAAGAAGCGGCTGACGCCGAGCGAGGTTCTGCGGCTGATCGAGGCCTGCGGGCTCGCGCGCGACGCCTTCCTGGTCGTGCTGCTCTACAACACCGGCCTTAGGATCGGTGAAGCGCTGGGCCTGCGCCATGTCGATATCGATCTCGCCGAAAAGGTCATCTGGGTCGTTCCGCGCGAAGACAATGCCAATGAGGCCCGTGCGAAATCGGGCCGGACGCGCGGTGTGCCGGTGCACGACTACGTGCTCAACATGTACGTCGATTACATCACCAGCGACGAATATCTGCCAGCCTTCGAGTCCGGCGCCGAGTACGTCTTCACCAATGTCAAAGCCGGCGTCATCGGGCACGCCATGAGCCTGTCCTACGCGCAGAAGCTCGCGGGCCTGCTGGAGCAGCGCACCCATATCGCCTTCAGCTGGCACATGTTCCGCCACAGCCATGCATCCGAGGCGATCGCGGCGGGATACAGCCTGCTCGAAGTGGCCGACCGGCTCGGGCATGCCAGCCCGCAAACGACAGCGGCGTTCTATCAGCACCTGTTCGCCTCGGAAATCCGCAGGCTTTACCTCACAGGACCCGACGAGGTGCATGAAAGGCTTGAGAAACTTCGCGAGGCTGAGCTGCTCGGAAAGGATCTGCGATGGGCCTGACGCCGCTGGCGCTCGTCGGCGGCACGCCGCACGATACCGATCGCTACAACAACTGGCTTGAGGGGCGCCTCGCGGAGATATCCCCCCTCCTCGTCGCCAATCCCATTTGGTCGGACGCCATGATGGGTGAGGTGTTCGGCCATCCCTGGCTGAGCCAGACATACGCAAGCTTGCCGCTTCAGGCTGCGGTTCCGGTACTCACCAACGAGATCAAGGCTTACCTGGCGGTATCCGTTCTCGACGATCGCAAGGCGGACGCCCACTGGTTCCAGCGCCGGATCCCGGTGATCCGCTATCTGGTAGAGGAAGGCGCGGACCTGCTTGGTCACTTTGAGGCGGGCTGCCTTGCCGACATCCCTCACCCCGGCTTCGCGCCATCAGATGACGAGGGTGCGCGCAAACGGAACCACCACAACGATGCAGTGCTGGAGTGCTACGCCGCCTGGTATGGCGCGAATTATGGACGGCGCAGGCAAAGCCAGACCCGCCAGTGGATCCGGGGCGGCAAGATCGTCACCAGCGAGTTCCGCTCACCGGAAGTGCAGCTGTTCGGTGATATCCATCGCTTCGCGATCATCAACCGGGCGCAGATGGCACCGATGCATGACCGCGACATCATCCTGCTCAACGATCTCTACAGCGAGGAGGACACACGCTTCCGCGATCGGCAACGGCGAAGCGACACCTATATCAACTTCCTGAACTTCGAGCCGTGGCTGCGCCCGCTGATGCGCGGCTTCCTGCTCGACAAGGTCGCACATGGGGAATTTGCGCCAAGAACGGTGATCGCGATGCGATCTCGGTTACGGCTGTTTGCGCAGTTCCTCCACGAAGAATCCGTCGCTGGTCCTGCGAAGATCAACGAACTAACGATGGAGCGCTATCTTGCATGGGGAAACGCGCGCAATGCCGCCGGCAAGAACTGGTACACCGACATCGTCCAACTGATGCGGGCAGCACCGGTGCTACTGCCGGGGGAATGGCCGCGGATCGCGCTCGACAAGCGCGCGGCGCGGCGCATCCGTTACAAGCAGGCACCGGATGACCCGCGCAACCGGCTCTACGCTTCGCGAGAGGGCGCCAACCGGGCGGCGCCTCCTGAGGCCTTGGCCGCGATGATGGCCAGGCTCGATGAACTGCCTGCCCCTATCCCGGTAATCTTCATGATCGGGATCACCACCGGTGCGCGAGCCGAAGACCTGCATGCCTTGCTCTTCGACTGCCTGCGGCCCGATCCGCACGACAAGCGGTTCATGCTGTTCACGTTCTGGCAGAACAAGGTCAGCCGCTGGAACACCAAGCCCTTGCTGGCGACCGATCCCGCGCACCGGGCCATGATCGAGTTGATCGAAGCCCAGCAGGATCGCGTCCGGCAGCGTTACGGGCGCGCCACGAAATACCTGTTCCCCGTCTTTTACGGCAAGCGGGAATCGTTCCTCGGCTACAACTGGACCTTGCAGGAGCTCAGGATGCTGTGCCTCAGGCACGGGATCGTCGATGGCGAAGGCAAGCCGTTCGACTTCTCATGGCATCCGTTGCGCCACCATCGAGGGACACAAATGGCGGCCGAAGGCCACGACATCCTGAGCATCATGTTCGAGCTCGGCCATGCCTCGCCGGATATGGCGTCGATGTACGTCAACAAGCGTCTCGATCTCAAGAAGAACGCCTTGCTGCGAAAGGGTGGCGGCCAGTTCTTCACAATCGCGGGCAAGGTCGACGAAGCGGTCGGCGATCTCCTGCTGCGCAAGGAAACCATGCTGGCCACGCGGGTCTGCGGCGGCGCCTGCACGCTGCCAGGGCAACTCGGCGAATGGTGCGAGCACGCCCACGCCTGCCTGACCTGCCGGTTCTTCCGCGCCGATGGCGGCGACGTGGAGCACTTCCGCTGTGAACGGGCCGGACTTTACGCCGCGATCGAAGGGCTCGAGCAGGAAGCGCAGAACTACGAGGAAGGCGGACAGACCCGCATGGCCGACATCACGCGCAAGCGCCTGCAACGCAATAAGGATGCGGTCCACAACACCGACACCATCATCCGCTCCATCGAGGAGCACGGCCTCTACAAGGGTGAAAAGCAGCGCTACAGGCCGGCCACTGCTCGAGAGGAAGCGACGTCATGACCATGGGACCGGATCTGCGGATCGCAACACTCAACGATGCCCGCAGCCGTCGTAGCGCAGAGAAGCGCGCTGCAGTCGAGGATGCGATCATGCGGCTGCGCGACACCAGGCAGGCTGTGACGTTCGTCTCGGTGGCACGTGAAGCAAAGGTCAGCCGCCAGTACCTCTACAACAACTTCGCCGACGAGATCGGCGAGGAACGCGTCGAAACCCGCGCGGAAACCGAGGTGATAGACGGCAAGAAGGTCCCGCTGCGAACGCCCGAGGAATATCGGCACATCGAAGCGGCACTCCGCAACAAGATCGAGCGCCTTGAGACCGAGCTCCGGGATGCCCGTGCCGAAAGGGCTAAGGCGGACCGAACGGCCGAGCGTGAGCGCGGTAAGGCGGAACACTGGCGTCAGCTCTACACGGCTGTCCTAGCTCGCGTATCACCGGGACAGTCGCCCGAGCCGCTGCCCTCCTCTGAAGACTGAACCGTCACGCTGCGATCGGGTTACGATCAAGCGAGTAGGAAGTGAGCCGCCTACGGCGTCTTGCACTTCCAACTCCCTTGATCGTCCAAATTATGAGCGAAACACAATGGACAGGTTTATCGCCTGCAAACCATTGAAACTAGGACACAAGACACGAATTGGTGTTGATATATGTAAATTTGCGTGCCACTTGATGCCAGATGTGATCGGCGAGTACGATGCCTCGATTGCTGGTTGCTCTTCCACAGATTGCAGCAATTCGCCCAAATTGTTGCCATCGCCGTGCGCTATTGCGACGTGCTGTCCGAGAGTCTGGGCGAGGCGTAACACAGGCGTCGCCTGCGGACAGATTCATACCCTACGAGGTATTTATGTGCATTATACCCCGTGAGGTATATTGCACATAAATACCCTTCAAGGTATAGCGAACGCGGAGGTTTTCATGCGCCAGATAGTCCGACTGCCGCGCCAGCTTGGAGCGATCCTTCAAAGCGAGCGCCTGCGCCGCAATATGACCCAGCAGGAACTGGCGAGCCTGGTCGGCAAACAGCAAAAGACCATCTCGGCCATCGAGAACGGCAGCCCCGGCACCAAGCTTGACACGCTGCTGAGCGTGATCGCGCAGCTCGATCTGGAGCTGGAGATCGTGCCGCGCGCTCGCAATAGCACATCCATCGAGAACGTGTTCTAGCCATGGCGCGCAGAAAGATCCATGCTCCGCTGGATGTGCTGATCAACGGTCGTCTCGTCGGTCGCCTGGAAAAGGCGGCCAGTGGCGCGACCAGCTTTCAGTATGCGCGCGCGTGGCTGGGCTGGGAACATCGCTTCGCCATCTCGCTCTCGCTGCCGCTGGTCCCGACGGCCTATCGCGGCGCGCAAGTGGCCGCTGTGTTCGACAACCTTCTGCCGGATCGGGATACCGTGCGCCACCGCGTGGCCGAACGCATGGGGGCGCAGGGCACGGATTTCTACAGCCTGCTGGAAGCGATCGGTCGCGATTGCGTGGGGGCGATGCAGTTCCTTCCCGAAGGCGACACGCAAGCCGATTCGCTGGATGTGAAGGGTGAGCCGGTCAGCGAAACGGAGATCGAGGCCATGCTAGCCGATTTGGCTCGCGCACCGCTCGGCGTCGATCGCGATCACGAGTTCCGGATTTCGCTGGCGGGTGCGCAGGAAAAGACCGCGCTGCTGCACATGAACGGACAGTGGCTGCGTCCGGTCGGCACCACGCCCACGACGCATATCCTCAAACCACAGCTCGGACAGATTCCCAGCGCCGATGGCATGATTGACATGTCCGACAGCGTGGACAACGAACATTACTGCCTGAACCTGATGGCGGCCTTCGGCCTTTCCGTAGCGCATACGCAGATCGCCACGTTCGGGACGCGGCGGGTGCTGGTGGTCGAACGCTTCGACCGGCGGTGGCGCAGTGACGGGCGCCTCTTGCGCCTGCCGCAGGAAGATTGTTGTCAGGCGCTCGGCCTTCCCTCGACGCTCAAGTACCAGAGCGATGGCGGGCCGACCATGCGCGACCTTCTAGGCCTGCTGAAAGGCGCCGACGATCCACAGGCTGATCAGGCCGCCCTCTTCAAGAGCCAGATCCTGTTCTGGCTCATCGGAGCGACCGACGGTCATGCCAAGAACTTCAGCATCTTCCTCGATCCGGGCGGGCGCTACCGCCTGACGCCGTTCTATGACGTGCTGTCCGCGCAGCCCGCCGCCGACAAGGGCCAGATCGCGCCTGCCCGGTTTCGCCTGGCCATGTCGGCGGGCCGGAACCGACACTATCGCGTAGGCGAGGTGATGGGACGGCATTTCGTACAGACGGGCAAGGCGGCGGGCCTTGGCCCTGCCACCATGGCCAAGGCGATCACCGAGCTGCTCGACCGGGCGAGCGAAGCGGCGACCCGCGCGCGCGCCGCGATGCCTGAGGATTTTGCCATCTCCGTTCACGACAGTATCGCCCCCGCTATCGAGCGGCGGCTACCGCATCTGGCGAGTGCTCTGGAGGACCTTTAGGTCAGGGCCTCGCCGCTTTTTGCCGAAACGGCAAGACTGCGCAAGGCTTCCTGTTGCAACGCTTATGCGCTTGCGAAGATCTTGCGCCCTTCGGCCTGCAACGCCGCCAGCACCCTCAGCCAAGAAGGATCATGGATGCTACACCGACTAACGTCCCTGTTTCGTCGCAAGGCGACATCCTGAGGCGCGGCAGGCGCTGTGAGAGGAACGGACACCCCTTCCCCCCGCCGCGCCAGCGTGGCGCATGGCTTGCCATGCCGCAGCAGTGCCAAAAAGCTCAGGCGCTTTGGCATCACTCGCCACGTCTTCCGGAACCGCGTTGGCTTCGCCGCCCGGGGTATCCTTCAACGGTGGCGTCGGCCCGACATTGTCGCGAATCGTCTGGGCACGGTGGGCATGACATGGCTGATTGGCTTGCTGCGCGTTTCCCAGCTCATGGTGGCCTCTGTGTCCAATTCAGCCCGAACAAAGCGACGCTGATGACGAGGCAAGATCACGCCGCCGCCGCTCTCACGGGGGCGTTGATTTAGAGAGTTCAACAGCAAGATGGAATTTGGCACCACCAAGCTGCATCTGACCGAATTCTTACCGATGGAGATCGCTATGGCGATGCAAAAGCGGATCACGACCGTAATCTCGACAACGGGTCGGGTCACATTACCCAAGGCGATCCGCTAGCACCGTAATTGGACGCCTGGCATGCGCCTGACGGTTGAGGAAACAACCAATGGCGTGCTTCTCAAGGCTATGCCGGCCTTCACGGACACCTCGATTGATAACGTGTTCGGCTCGATGCGCCATGGCGGCAAGGCACTCTTCCTTGACGAGATGGATGCCGCCATCGCCAAGGAAGTAAAGCGCCGTGCGCACGACCGACCACCCCATCAAAACGGGTGAATGGGAAGGTCAAGCAAAGCCACCAGCGGCGATCCGGCTGAGATAAGCGCGGATTTTTGCCCCCTGCCCTTGACGGACCAGCTCTTCGGCGGTGGCATCGCCAAACGAAGGAAGGGACTGCGATCGGTACCAGGCATAGGCAGCCAGCACGCTTCCAGCCCAAGGGATCACCCGGTTGATAATTTCGCTCATCTCGCGCAGGCGCGACTGTGTCGTCACGCTATGGCTACGGGTAGCTTTCGATACGGCATCACGCGACAACCCGGCCGCAATCGCCAGTTCCGATTTGGTAATATGGAGCGCAGCCGCCAGCTTATCCGCCGAAACGCCTGCGGCGCCGGTTACCTCGTTGAGAAATGTCGCAGACGCCACGTGCCTCACCAGATTGCTGGATGGTGCCACAACATGTGGGGCGCGCGATGCTGTTGTGTAGGCACCACGGTCAAAGGCGGTCGAACACCGAGCCCATACGCGGGGAAAACAGGCGCTCGTAGGTCTTGAGCAGGTGCGTGTCGGTCATCGCCGCGACGTAATCGCAGATGATCCTGACATCGCCGTGCGCAGCGTCAAACTTGCCGAACTCCTCGCGCGGCAGGAGGCGGGCAGGGTCCGCCTGCATCGCCTCGAACACCGCCACGACCATTCCCTGCCCCTTGAACTCGAGGTGCTGCACGGCGGGCGAGGCGATAACCTCGCGCACCACGAAATCCTGCAAAACATCGAGGAACTGGCGCTCGCCATCGCGCACGCGGACCCGATAACGCAGCAGCGGCTCGACGAACGCCCCGTGCTCGACATATTCAACCGCCGTCAGGAAGTGATGAACAAGGCGCCCGATGAAGCGCTTGCGCGTGGCAGGCCCACCGAACAGGCCGTCGACCATGTGCGAGAAAACGTCATTGGCGCTCTCGCCGGGATACTTGGCCTTGAGCGCATCGAGGAAAGTCGGACAGCGGTCTTGGACCGCGGCGGCAAAGCCCTCTCGCGTGACAAGATCAAGCGCAATTGCATCCTCGAGGTCATGCACGCCGTAGGCAATGTCATCTGCTGCATCCATGATCGAACAGTCGAGCGACTTGTGCAGCGGTTTGCCGTGCTTGTATGGCAATAGCGCAAACGACTGGAACTCTGCGCGGTCGGTATCCGACAGGGTCTCGAGGATCCAGTCGACCACTTCCTGCTCGCTGTCGTGGTAGCATTTGGGCGGCTTGCAGGCCTGCCCATCGAGCACCTTGATCGTGGTCGGTCCTTCGATCAGGCCGGGTATCCGGGCTCGGTCGCGTACCAGGCTGTAAGCGACAGGATACTTGAGCACGCCAAGCATGGTACGGCGGGTGAGATTGGCGCCCGCATTCGCTGAAAAGTTTTCAAGGCGGCCCAGGATCCGCAAGGTCTGGCCATTGCCTTCGAAGCCGCCATGGTCCCGCATGCAGTAGTTGAGGGCGATTTCGCCGCCATGCCCGAAGGGCGGGTGGCCAAAGTCGTGGGTGCAACCGATCGAATGGATAGTACCGCGATCGGGCAGGATGGCGCTGGCCGGGTGATCCGGGAACAACTTTTCGAGCTGGCGCGCGATACCACCGGCGATTTGCGCCACTTCCAGCGAATGGGTCAGGCGCGTCCGGTAGAAGTCGCTGTCGCCAAGATTCAGTATCTGGGTCTTGCCCTGCAGCCGTCGGAACGAGGCGGAATGGATGACGCGCGAATAATCGACGTCACCATCGTCGCGCGCGTCCTCGCTCTGCGGGTTCCAACCTTCGCGCCGCGCATGCCAACTCATAGTGTCTCCGTATCGAACTTCCGGTGCAGTTGGCACGCCCGCGCGGAGCATTCAAACCCCATCGGCGCAATTCCGGCGGAAGGAGGCCGCCGACAGAGCGGCTGGCATCGCTTCATCGCAAGAAGCAGTACCACCCTTGACGTGCCTAGATGGGAAACGCGCAAGGCGGCCCGCGCAGCTTGCAAGTGAGAGGTCAGCCCTTTGCAGGCACATCCGTTGCCGCAGTGGCTGGCGCGCTATCACCCAACGCCACCTTGAGCTTCTTGCGCGGCCTGGCCTTGGGTCTAGTGGCGGCCGCCTGATCTCCAGTAAGAACGGCCATGGCTTTGACCGGCGCGGCCTTGCGCTTTGCGGCAGGCTTTGCAGGGGCCGCCACCTTGGGTGCAGGCACAGCATCCACGGCCTTGGGCTTGCGCCCCAGACCCAGGCTCAGTGCGAGTTCCTTGCGGCGTGCCGTGTATTCCGGTGCCACCATCGGGTAATCGCGCGGCAGGTTCCAGCGCGCGCGATAGTCATCCGGCGTCAAACCATGCTCGCTCGACAGATGCCGCTTGAGCACCTTGATTTTGGTGCCGCAATCAAGGCACGTGATGGCATCGGACTTGACCGATGCGCGCACAGAAACTGCAGGCGTGCGCTTTTCTTCCACCGGTTCGACCGGCGCGCCAAGTCCTGCCAGCGCCCCATGGACCGACTGGATCAGTCCCGCCAAATCATTCGGCGCAACAGCATTGTTGCTGACGTGGGCAGTCACGATATCGGCAACTTGCGAAAGCAGGGTTTCATCGACCAACATAACTACTTTCACTTTGTGAACTTCGGCATTCTGCTGCCGGTTTGCGCACGTGTGCGCAACCGAGGATCGGCAGGTTGCACATCCATCCGATAAGCATTGTCGCGCCGTACAGGCAGACTTTGGAACGACCTAGATGCTCTGCCCCACATCCTGCGATGGCCAACGCTTTCGGCGCTGTCAGGTCTGACACTTTGCCCGAGCGCGCTCAGGCGAATGAAGCCGAAGCCGCTCACTTCCACGATGCTCCCCAGAGCGATCGCAATCGACGAGAAGATCATCGAAGGCACCCTGCAATCGGATGGGAATTGGCAAATGACACTTCACCCCCGGGCAATGTGTCAGGACTGACAAAACAACATGCGCCAAGCCTCGGGGGATTCACAAGATTCAACATTTGTGCTTCTTTCTTCCCCGGTATGTTTCAGGCTTCGTTCTCTGCTTCCGCCCAGGGCGGCAACGACATGGCGGCTTTGCTCCATGCGATCGCCGAGGCCAGTTTGCGTCCGCGCTATGCGTTCATGGTCCTGACCCTGATTGCCGAAGCCGCAGACAGCGACGGCAAGGCAGGCCCGTTTGTGCGGCGCGGCAATCATCACTACAGCTTGCGCGACTGGCTCAGCGACAGCCTTACGCCGATGGGCGCGCGCGACCCTCGCCGTCTTGCGCTCGCCGAACGGGTCCGCGACGAACTGCAACGCCAAGGCAAACTAGCGCGTGATTCTGCCGAAGCCGCCCTGCTCCTCGAGCAGGAAGTGCGCGACCGCATCCGCATTTCCACCAAGACCAATCTCAGCCGCGCGGTGTCTGAACTCGTCCGTGCCGGCCTCGTGCGGCGGCACTATGCCGGCTTCCGCGTCGACCATCAGAACCGGGGCGGTCATCGTCACGTCGTTTATACATTGGCGGGCCAGGCACGGTGCCTGCTGCACCCTGCGCCCGCCAAGCCGCAGCGGTTGGAACGGCAGAGCGAGTTCGTTTTCAACTGATTTTGGGCCTGCGTCCCTCTAGAGACCCAGATCGAGGCGCTTTTCTGGAACGCGCGCCTCTATTCCCTTGTGCTTGTCCGGTTCGGCCCGCAGCGATGACGGCGTGACGCTCGCGCGTCGGGAAGCGGATTCCGAATGTGGCGTGGCTGCCTGGTCGACCTGCTTCTCCCCGATCGCTTCGAGCGCACTGGCCTTGTCACCGCGATTGCCCTCGATGGTCCGCAGCAGCGCATCGCGATCGTTAGTTACGACTTCTAGCTCATCGCGCACCCGCGTCGCCATCACATAGGTAAGCCGCTGGCTCGAGAGGTGCCGCTCTCCGCTGTGCATTACCCCAATGCCGCGATCGGTGGTCATGCCCTGGGCTTGGTGCATGTTGATGGCATAAGCGAGCCCGATGCGCTCGAGCATCGGATCATTGCGCGCCAGTGCAAGCACCTCACCGCGCGCGGTTTCGATACGCACGCCGTCCGGCTCGATCGCGACTACGCGCGCCAGCGCGGAATTGAACAGCCCCCGGTCTTTGTCGTTTGCGCTCCAACGAATGCGATCGCCATCGTGCAGGCGGATCTGGCTGACCTCATGGAGCGTCAGCGCATCGCGCGTCTCGCCTGGCATGATTTCGCCTGGGCTGAAGCGCACACGGCGACCTTGCGCATCGCGCAGCGTCACCTGCCCTTTGGCATTCACGAAGGCGACGTCGTATCTCCCAGCCTCGAGCCCCGCGGGCCGATCGCGCCGGAACACCTCGACGACCTGCCCCCTGCGGTAGGTCGCTGCCAGACGCAGCTCCTCGCGCGTCGCATTGACCTTTTCCAGCGTGGCGAGCGTCAGCCCCTCGCCTGTCAGCGCGCCCTCGGCCTTGAGACCTTGCTGGACCAGCACGTTCAACTCGCTGCGCGTTTCACGGCCCGAGGCGTACAAGGCGGTCCGTGCCCGGTCGTCGGGTCCCAACGCCAGCCAGCGTCGGGCCGCGACTGCGCGATAGTCGTCGCCCGCACTGGCCACGCGCTCGCCCAGCACATCGAACGCCTCGCGGAATGCGCCCGCGCGGGTCAGCGAGGCCACGACCTTCATCGCCTCGGTGCGCTGCCGCTGGCTCTGCTCGAGCTGCGCGATGGCAGGCTCGTGCGCCTGGACCAGGCTGAAGGCCTTGCCGGCATCGACCGGCTGCAACTGCTGACGGTCGCCAATCAGCACCATGCGCTCGATGCCCACCCGGTTGGCAATCGTGACCAGATCGTTCATTGCCTCGGTCGGGACCAGCGAGGCTTCATCCAGCAGCAGGATCTGCTCGGCAAGGCGCGCGCGCGATTCCTCGAAGCGCGCACCCGTCTCGCCGCGCAGAACCGCGCGATGCTCCTGGACAAAGGCCGCAACCGTCCCGGCAGGGATGGCGGCCTCGTCGCGCAACATGTCGACCATCTTGTTGGCCATGGCGAGGCCGGTCACGCCCCTCCCCTCTTCCGCCGCCAGCGTCGCGATGCTGCGGATCAGCGTGGTCTTGCCCGCCCCCGCCACACCCTGCACCACGACGAACCGGTCGGCGCTCGATAGCGCCAGCACCCCTGCCGCCAGTTGCTCGCCTGTGAGGGGGTGATCGCCGACGCCTCGTTGAAGGCGCTCAAGAGCCTCGCCCGCAGCCACGATCATGCGCCCTTGCCCCCGGCCGGCATCGATGCCGTCGAGCAGACGTCGCTCACCCGCGATATGCGTCGGCGTCGTCACATGCGTGACCAGGCCATCGGCGCGCATCGAGCGCCCGGGGATCAACTGCCCCTCCTCGCGCAAAACGCCAAGCCGCGCCTCGACCCTGTCGATGGTCACGCCTCTGATGCCGAGATTGAGCGCCGTGCTGGCGAGATCGCGCAAGGCAAAGGCGGCCTCGCGTTGCGCAAGGATGCGCAGTGCCGAAGCTACGGCAAGCTCGGTCCGCATCTGCACCGGAGACAGTTTCAGGCGCGCGAGACCATTGGTCACCAGCGGATCGTCGGGGAGAAGGTAGGCGCCGACGCTCTCGCGAATGGTGCGCAGGATCATGCCGGCCTGATGCAGCGTCCCGACCAACCCTTCGCGCGGGGGACCGGCAGCGCTGCGTTCGCGCGCGGCCGCGACCAGCGCGCTGCCTGTAAAGCCCAGGCCGTCGGCCCGTTCGAGCCATGCCGCGCGCAAGGCGGTACGATCCTCGAGGTCGATCTTGTCGTCGCGCGTGCGCTTGGTGATTTCGCGGAGCGAGCGCGGCTCGTCCGCGCCGCGCCCCAACTCGGCCGCCTTGGCGAGGATGTCCTGACGCCGCTGGCTGAACGCCTCAATCACCCCCCTGGGGACACCCTCGATTTCAAACTGGCCGTGCTTGCCGGTGATGCGCGTGTCGTAACCGAGCTTTTCGACCTCGGCGCGCAATGCCGCATGGTAGGCGCTGCCGATCGCGGCATTATTCTTCCAGAGTTCGCCGTTCCACAACGCGCGCCACTGGCCCGAGGCCATCCGCGTGATCGCTGCGACCACGACATGGATATGCGCCTGCGGATCGAGCTTGCGGCTCGTGTCGTGCTGGAACATCGCATAGACAAGATTGCCGGTGCGCACCGCATCGCCATTGCGGTTGTGATCGTAGGTGCGTGCCTCGGCGAAGGTCTTTTCGACCCAGGTCATGGTCTGGCGCACCGCCATGTGGTGCGCGGTGAGCAGGCGTTCGTCCCCCGCGACATAGGCGAGCACGCTCGCCGCCTTGGGCATCGAGAAGGTGAGGTCGATCCCGGCGCGGCGGTGTTCGTGCGCATTGACTACGCTCCCGTCGGGAAGCGCACCATTGAGCAAGGTCTCGAAGGTGGCCTTGTCCACGTCACCGGACAGACCGAGAGCCGAGGCTCCCTCCCCGCCCCACTCGCTCATCTCGGACGCGTGCTCGCCAGTGTAGTAGTCGTCCTTGGCAAAATAGCTCGCGGCACCGCCCGCCGAGCGCACCGGCGCGACCGACAACATGGTTCACTCGCCCAGTTGGGGACCGTCGTCGCGATCGGGCGACGGCGGTTGCTCGTTGCCCCCGCGCGGCCCCTGCCGCTCGTCGTACCCAAACCCGAGCTGGTCCTCGCGCTCGCCTGACGTTGGGTTGGTGGCTTTACGCGGTACAGACGCCCCGCCCGGGCGCGATTGTCCTGTTAGACGCTGGCCGCCCACGGCGCGCGCTTCGGCACCCGCCTGCGTGCGCATCGCACCAATCCGGCCGACAAGCCCGGAAGCCGCCGTGGGTGAGGGCTCTTGACGAGCCCCCTCGCCCGGAGCACGCGTATCCGCCTCCCGCTCATGGGCCCCGACGTCGCCGCGGTCGCCCGTGGTGAACAAATCTTCGTTCGCGCCGCGTGGGAGAGCCGATGGCCTTCGGTCCGATCCAGCCTCCTCGATTGTCGGATCGGCGCGCGCGACATTTTCGGTGCTCCCTTCTCCTTCGACTGCTTCTTTCTGACCACCCGGCGGAACCCATGCGACCGGCGTCAGCGTCATCCGGCGCCGATAGGGCTCGGCGACCTCCGGATAATGACGCCATTCGAGCCGTACCCGCGTCGCCGGGAAACCGTCGGGGAACTTGAGGAAGCCATACAGCGTAGGCAGGTTCATGATGTCGGCGGGGAGGACCAGCGGTTTCACATCGGTGCGCGGGGTCAGCGTCGAGGCATCGCGGGTGTTGTTGTAGCCGTAGGAATAGGCCTCATCCATTTCGCGGACCTCGCGATCACCGATGAACTCCGAGCAAACCCGCGCTGTCTCGGGATCGCCGGTGGTGAGAATGAGCTTGGTGCGCGCAAGCCCCGCAAGGTTGATCGCACCCTGTTCCCCATAAGTCTCGGCGAGCTTGTCGAAGCTGTGCATGCCGAGCACGAAGGCGCCGCCGAACGCGCGCGCGGTCTGCAGACCATGCTCAATCGCGGGCAGGCGATGAAGCGCATGGACTTCGTCGAACAGGAACCAGGTGCGCAAGTCGCGCGTGCGATCGAGCCGCATCAGCGCGTTGACCGCCATGTCCATCCACAATGTCAGCAATGCCCTGTTGAGCGTAAGGTCGGTGTGGGTCGAGGTAATGAACAGGATCGAGCCGTCCCGCCGCTCCTCGCGCATCCAGCGGTTGATCGAGAACGGCGGCAGGCCGTCCTCGGTCGGATCGGGGAGAAAGCGCAGGACCTGAGCATTGGTGTTGAACACCGCGCGGATCGATTCCGCCATGCGCGCCGCCTGCGTCGCGGTCAGCGGATCGGCGATCGTGTTCTCGAGCATGCGATGCACCGCCGAGAGGTCGGCGTGCATCAGGTGGTGCGCGATGGCGCCGTTCGAGGTCAGACCGTCTGCGGCAAGGCGCACGCACATCTCAACGAACAGCGTACGCGCGGCCATTGCCCAGAACGGCTCGGCACTAGCACCATCGCTCGGGATCAGCGCCGCTGCTGCTGCAGTGAAGTCGGCGTAGTTCTCGCAGTCGTTGAAGACTGTCCAGGGTGGGCAGCGCTCGTCCATTGGATTGAGGATATGATCGCGCGCTTGATCGTAGAATGCCTCGACGAAGGCGCCCGTAAGGTCGAAGATCACGCAGCGATGGCCGCGCAGGCGTGCCTGCCGGACAAGATCGCGCAGTTGCGTGGTCTTGCCCGCGCCCGTCGTGCCGATCAGCATCGCGTGGCTTTGCTCGAGCCGCCAGGGGTACGGTAGGCCCGCCATGTCGTATGGCGCAGGCACACCCAGCGCGATCCGCCGGGCGGGCGCAATCTTTGCCACTCGGTGCGCATCGAGCGACGGATCGATTGCGGCAAGTTCGCGCACCAGTTCGGCGTGGTTGTGGTCGGCGATTTCGCGAAGGAGCACCGCGCGGTCAACCAGCATCGCGCCGCGCTCGTGCCGCTCCTTGAGAATTTCGAGGCCCCGCCGGCGCGATATGTCCACGAACCAGATCGTTAGCGGCACGGTGAGGAAGGTCGCCCCGATCCCGGCCGCCATAAGGCAGCGCAAAGCTTTATCCCAAGCGACGCGGACCGCGCCGTTGTACGGCACCGCCCCCATCGGAATACAGATCATCCGATCCGATGGCAGCGTCAGGTTGATCGCATGATGCGGGTCAAAATCGACCGCTTCCCAGGCAAGCGCATAGAGCTTCATCAGCACGAGCTGGATCTCGTGATCCTCCATGTGGAAGGTGAGGATCAGCGAAGCGAGGATCGAGAAGACAAAGAAGCCGATCACCAGCGGCAGCTTAACCCCTTGCCAGGTCATCAGCACTTCGTGTGTCAGCAGCTGCGACCCGCGGGTGAAGTGCCCGGCATTGCGCACCACCTTGCCGCGCGCCGAATGATGGCGGACCGTCGCTGGCCGGCCGTCGAAGCGGATGCCGCGCTCACGCATCGTGGTAGGCCTTCAAGCGCTCGATGGTGAGGCCTGGAAGCCGTTCGGCGAAGTCCGGATCGGCGAGTGTCAGCAGCCGGTCGGTCGCCGCCTGCGTGCTCTCGATGATCGCGATCAGCCGGGTGAGGTTCACCCCGTGCCCCGCCTCCACGAAAGGCAGCGCCACATCGATCAGCTGGCGGGTCAGTGCCGAACGCGATGTGCCCACCGCACTGGCCAGCGCATCGATCCGAAGCAACTGCGCGTCAGATAGCGCAACGCCAACGTTCCTGAACTCTCTTCCCATCGTTCTCTGCCCTTCGCAGGAACGTGGGTTCGGTCATCGCATGGGACATACTACGCTTCGCGGATCAGCCTGTCGAACGCAAAGCCTGGTGCAGTCGGCTGCAGTCCGAAAACATCGATAAATTATATATTTAGACCGAAACCACATCATGGTGCAGCGGGCTGCACACGCGCGCAATCGGCTCAAACTGGCAGAATTCTGCCCTTCTTGAGGACGGCCCCGCCGTGTACGGTGTGCCTGTCAATAGGCAGGATTCAGGCCCCTTGGACCGGTACTGGCGGCTTGATGGAAATCTCTGGTTTCTCCCGGATTCCTGCGGGATTGCGGCCCGTTAGGGCCGTGGCGGTGGCCGCGACCACGTCGAAGCGACTGGGACGAAATTCACCATTTGTTCCGTTTGCGGGTACAAATAGCCATCAGGCGTGCCCAAACTGCCTGACCCTTCCGAACGACCATTTGGCCATGCAGATGGTCTTCGACGGCCGGGGCCAAGGGTCCACGGGTGAGTACAAAACCTGACGACAAAAGGCCCCTGCGGATCGTCCGCAGAGGCATTATCGAGGATGATCCTGGTGATGATAGGCGGCGCTACTTCGAGCGCCGCCGGGTGGTCTTGGCAGGAACTGGTTCTGCGGTTTCCTCCAGCGGGAGTTCGGCATCGGCTGCCGCCTTTTCCTTCGCCTTCGCGAGGAAGTCGACCTGCTCGGCGATGATCTCGCAACCGTAGCGGACCTGGCCGTCCTTGTCGGTCCAGCGAGTGTAGTGGATGCGGCCCGTGACCATGACCAAGGCGCCCTTGGCGACGTGTTCTGCGACCTGCTTGCCGACGCCGTTGAAGCAAGTGACGCGATGCCATTCGGTCTCGGTCTGACGATGTCCCTCGCCGTCCTTGTAGTGGCGCGTGGTGGCGAGGGAGAGGCTGGTGACCGAGGCTCCGCTCTGGAGGTTGCGCACTTCCGGGGTGTTGCCGACGAAGCCTGCGAGGATGACGGTGTTCTTCATGGCGAATTCCTTTTGAAGCTCATTTGAGTGTCCAAGGGACCATCCCTTCGACTGAGCCCCGAAAGGTCCGGGGGCGGAGAGGACCGCACGAGCGACGCGAGGAAACCCCGCAGGAAGGAGTGGGGCGGGCAGCCGCGCAAAGCGCGGCAACACGGTCCGCGCCGGCGCGGGTTGCGTGTCCTGTCCGGCTTCGGACAGGGGCGTATTTCAGTCTCGGAAGGGGATGGTTTTTGGGCGCGGGCGAGCGTTCACGATGGCCTGTCGCGAAGAACCAATCCTGCCTCAGGCAGCCTTGGCAAGAACCTCGATGCGCGCCTCGCAGGCGCTCTTCACCAGCCCCTGGAGCACCTCCACCCGCCCCGCGATCCAGGCGAGTTCGTCTGCCGAAATTCGGTAAGATGGCGCGTACCTTGCCTTCACATAGGCATCGCGCAGCAAGGCATAGCATCGCTTCTCGAAGCGCCCGGTTCGCGGCCAGACATCCTTCAGCACGGGCTCAAGTTCCTCGGCCATGTCCCGCAAGCGGTTGAGGTTATGAGTCTTGGGCGAGTAGAGCGTTCGAACGAGGAACAGGCAGTGGTAAAGGCGCTCGGTTGCTTGGTGGAGGTCGAAGGCAGCGAACTTTAGCTGCTGATCGGCCATACTGGTGTAGGCGCGCTCGACCGAATCCCGGGCACTCTCAAACCATTCCTTGAAATAGTCCTGCGTCGCCTCGAGAGCCTGCTGGCAGGACAGTGGCATGGGCTGGACGAAAGCGGATTCTGCCTCCTCGAACAGCACCACTCCATCATTCAGAATGTCCATAAAGAAGTACCGGCCGAGCCGCAGCTTGTCGTTCACATCCTCGAGGCTGTGGTAGATCAGGCTGACTGGAGTGCGCAGGACAGTGCCTGCCGACAGGTCGGCAAGCAGCCTGCTTTCGGTCGCTTCCCAGAACTGGGCGATGTCAGTGAGATCGTCGTGGTTCACGACCACCAACAGGTCGTAATCGGAAAAGTAGCGGCCGACCGGTTCTTCGACCCAATCTCCGCGGGCATAGGAACCGATCAGCACGATCTTCAGCAACTTGCCTGCGCGATAGCGTGGCTGCGTGCGATGCGCGATTGCCTCGGCACAGCCAGCGCGGACCGTCGCGACGACGTGCCCGAGTTCGCGCCGCTTGCCTTCGGGGAGATGATCGAGGCCGGATTTCATCAAATTTGGAATCGGCGGATTCCATCTCTTGCCAAGGAAAAAGTGTAAGCGCCCTGCGGCAAGCGTGGAAGGACATGAACTGGCGATATGGGAGGGTAGGGCTTAATGGCAGAGGATGGAACAAACTCGCCCTTGAGCGGAGCGACTGTGAACGTCGGGCTGCGCCGAAACCGGCCATTCGCCGGTCCACCAAGGCCCGCTCTCCTATTTCAAGGCCTGGAGTGAGTACGGAACGGTAGGTCTGGGCTGCGGCTCCGTCGCAACCAGGCGTTCATTTTCCCGTGGAGGTCGCTCTAACCCGCCGACTTGCGACAAGTACAAGTCGATCACTTGGACCCGCGAGCGACCTCCATCCCAGTTGGACCCAAGCTTGACCGCTAACAGAACCGGTGTCACAGTGTTCGTGTCGGGATCGAGCAACCTCCCGGTCAGGCGTCAGCCCAAGCGTTGCCTTTCACTGGTCCGCTCTTTGGCGGGCGGAAAGGCGTATCGAGGGCAATGGCGCGCGGTAACCTAAATTCCCTGCAAATTCCTACTTTTCGTGAACTCGTGAGGGTCTCCGTGCGAATCGGTTGCCTGAGCTTCGGCGGGCCGGTCGGACAGATCGCGCTGATGCACCGCGAACTAGTCGAAGAGCGGCAATGGGTCACCGAAGATCAATACCTCCACGCCTTGAACTTCTGCCATCTGCTGCCGGGTCCCGAGGCACAGCAGCTTGCGATCTGGATCGGATGGAAGCTGCATGGCCTTAGAGGCGGCCTTGCTGCGGGTCTGCTCTTTGTCATTCCGGGCGCACTTGTGATCCTCGCGTTGTCGATCCTCTATGGCTACGCGGCGCACCTCACCTGGTTCGCTGCGCTTTTCCTCGGGATCAAGGCCGCGGTGCTCGCGATCGTGGTGCAAGCGCTGCTGCGAGTTGCAGGACGGGCGCTTAATACCGGGTTCAAGCGAGGCATCGCGCTCGCAGCGTTTGCTGCGCTGTTCGTACTGAATCTCCCGTTTCCGCTTGTCGTGCTCGCCGCCGGGGCTGCTGGGACGATTGCCGCGGCAACACGCCCGGACCTGCTGGCGCTGAAGCAGACCGACAAGGCACCGGAGCTCGCCCCGCGCCCCTGGGGGGCCAGCATTCGCGCTATCGTAGTTGGATCGCTGATCTGGGTCGCACCGATGGTGATGGTGTTCATGACGCTCGGCCCCGACCATGTGCTTTGGCAGGTCGGCGCATTCTTCTCGAAGCTGGCAATCGTGACCTTCGGCGGCGCCTATGCGGTGCTCGCCTACATGGCGCAGCAGGCCGTGCAGGGCTTTGGCTGGCTGAGCGCTGGGGAAATGGCCGACGGGCTCGGCCTGGCCGAGACCACGCCAGGGCCGCTGATCATGGTGACGCAGTACGTCGGCTACCTCGCGGCGTTCCGCGCGCCTGAACCGTTCACACCGCTCGTTGCTGGAGTCATCGGTGCGGCGTTGACGACCTGGGTGACTTTTGCCCCCTGCTTCCTCTGGATCTTCGCGCTGGCACCGTGGATCGAACGGCTCGAACATGCCCATAAACTCAAGGGTGGACTAGCCGCCGTGACTGCGGCGATCGTCGGAGTGATCGCCAACCTCAGCCTGTGGTTCGCACTCCATGTGCTTTTCAAGCGGGTCGGATCGGTTGAGCTCGGGTCGCTCACGATCTCGGCGCCCGAACTCGCCAGCTTTGACTGGCGCGCAGCCGTCTTGGGAGCACTTGCCGCGTTCCTCATCTTCGGCCGCAAATGGAACATCATCCGCGTGCTCGCCTTGAGCGCAGCAGGCGGCCTTATCCTCGGTCAGATCGCTTGAACAGGAGCCTCACACCATGAACGACGTCTCTCGCCGCAACGCCATTGGCAGCATTGCGCTTGGCGTCGCAGCCGCAGCAGCCCCAGGTCCCGCTGCTGCCGTCACACCCACTTCCGGAGGTGCTCCCATGACCAGCCCCGCTCCCGCCTTTGCCGGCGGCCATACCGTCAAACCGCTCGGGTTCGATCCCACCAACCTTACGGGTCTCTCCGAAAAGCTGATCCGCTCGCACTGGGAAAACAACTACCAAGGCTCGGTAAAGACCCTCAACATGATCGAGGGTCGGCTTGCCGCCGCGATGGCTGACAAGGATCTTCCACCGGTCGTCTATGGCGGTCTCAAACGCGAGGAACTGCACCGCACCGGCTCGGTGATCCTCCACGAACTCTACTTCGAGCAGTTTGGCGGCAATGGTCTGGCGGCAGGAAGCATCCGGGATGCACTGGCTGCCAGCCACGGTTCGTTCGAAGCGTGGGAAACCGAGTTCCGGCGCACGGCGATGGCGCTGGCGGGCGGCTCTGGCTGGGCCATTCTCGCCTGGAACCAGTACACCCGCTCATTGCATAACTACTGGGCCTGGGATCATACCAACGGGCCGGTCGCTGGAGTGCCCTTGCTCGTGCTCGACATGTACGAACATGCCTTCGCCATGGATTATGGCACGGCCGCTGCGAAATACGTCGACTCCTTCATGCACAATCTCGATTGGGCAGTGGTCGATGCGCGTTACCGCTCCGCATCTCGTACCTGAGGCGCACAGCGATGAAATGGGTCACCCGTGAGCGGCCGAAGATTGACCGGATTGCCTGCCCGTGGCTGATCCGGCGCTTCATCGAACCCGAGGCCGAGTTCCTCTACGTTCCGGCAGATCAGGTGCTCGACACCGCCGAGACTGAGGGAGCCATTCCATACGACATCCCCGGCGTGGAATTCAGCCATGTCGGGGAGAAATGCAGCTTTGATGCCATCATCGAGAAATATGCGCTGACCGATCCGGCACTCCTTCAACTGGCCGTGATCGTTCGTGGTGCAGACACCTCGCGGCTCGACCTGGCCCCGCAATCGGCGGGCTTGCTGGCGATGTCACTGGGCCTGTCGGCCAATTACGCCAACGATCATGATATGCTCGAACAGGGTATGGTGATGTACGACGCGCTTTATGCCTGGTGCCGGTCTTGCCAGAATGAGGCGCACAATTGGCCACCTTAGGCATTTAGCGGACAAGCGAGCAAAGCAAAACGATAGAAGTGCAGGCTCCATTTCGCTCAATGGGTTCCCTAGATGGCGGCTTTGTCGGCGTCTGCAATCTAGACCCTAGGGTTCATTTCAATTATTCTACCAGGTTTCCCTCTAATATCTTCAGAATCACGACCGCCTAAAGCATAATGTCGAAGGATAGGTCGGATTCCGACATTATCGGGCTGTAAAACCATTGTCGATCACGAGCTCTGCGCCGCTCATGTAACTGGCGTCGTCGGACAGCAGGAAGAGGATGCCAGCTGCAATTTCGTCGGGTTCGGCAAGCCTGCCTGCCGGAAGCAGACTGTTGAGCGCGCCGCGAATTTCGTCCGAGCCTCCGAGCTGGTCGACGATCGCGTCGGCCATTGGTGTCTGGGTGAGCGCGGGGTGGACGGAGTTGACGCGGATACGGCTGGGCATGGCGATCGCTTCGAGCGCGGCGGTCTTGGTCAGCAGTCGGACCGCGCCCTTGCTCGCGGTATAAGCGGCTGCACCGGGCGAGCCGCGCAGGCCTGCGGTCGAGGACAAATTGACGATCGATCCGGTGCCGGCAACCTGCATCGCGCGCATCACGTGCTTGCAGCCGAGGAACGTTCCTTCGACGTTGACGCGCATCACTAACCGGAAATCCTCGATCGTGGTTTCAATAGTCGTGCCCATGCGGATCACGCCGGCCGCGTTGACCAGTCCGTCGATCCGGCCGTCGGAGGCAGTCACCGCTTCAACCAGCGCGATCCAGTCGTCCTCACTTGTGACGTCGCAAATGTGGTCGACCATGCCTGCAAGGCCGCAGGAAGTCAGGTCGGCCCCATGAACGACCGCGCCTTGCGCGACCAGCCGCTCAGCGGTGCGCTTGCCGATTCCAGACGAGGCTCCGGTCACGATCACGACTTTGCCTCCGAAACGCCCGTCCATCCCGCTCTCCTGTCTTTGCTTGTTTTTCTGGAACTTCAGTCCTGCAGCGCATTCCGCAGCACGGTCTTGGCATAGCCGAGCAGGTCCGCGACGACCTCGGGCTGCACCTGACCCGCGAGTTGTCCGTAGGCCATGCCCTCGAGCACATAGTGCGCGATATTGCCCGCCTGCATGACCTGGGGATCGGCGTAGCGCCAGCCGAACGCCTGTCGTGCGGTCTCGTACCAGTCGCGGAGGAAGGCCTGATAGCGGGGCGCGAATTCCTCGGTCAGTTCGGCATCGCTGCGGGCCAGCAGAACGAGTTCCTGGTAGGCGCGGAAATCGCGCTCGTTGAGGTGCTTCCAGTGTGCATCGATGATCTGGCTGGCGACGTCCTCGTCCGGCCCGATCGCCTCGACATCCGCCTTGAACTGGTTCAGGCGGCGCACGTTGATGTACTCGATCACCGCGCACAGCAGGTCGCGACGGGTTGCGAAGTGGTATTGCGCGCCCCCGCGTGAAATTCCCGCGCGGTCTGCAATCACGGCAAACGACAGCTCGTGCGCGGTCCCTTCGAGCAGGCAATCGACCGTTGCTTCGAGGACCCTCAGCCGCATCGTCTCGCTTTTGGCGAGCTGGCGCGCGGAAGGTCCCTCGCTGCGGCGCCGCGGCGCGCGCGGACGCGGAGAAGAATTCGCCTCACCGATCACACCGCCGTTCGAAGTCACGCCCGTCCTTCCCCTTCCGCGGCCTTGCTGCGCTCGCGGGGCATCTGTGCGTCGCCTGTCGCAGGGGCGCAAGTCAAGCCGTCGCCACGGCCCTATCTAAAAAACGAGCGACCTAACAGGTTTTGTTGACAGCCGCCGAAATGCGCATAGTTTCTCAAAAAACGTATGGCCCGCCCCGTCTGCAAGGGGGATTTTGAAGTGTTCTGATCAGTCTGCGTCAACGTATGCGGTCTCATGGGTGACCCCATGGCCAAGATGGACATCCGCACGTCTGGAGCCACAATAAAGACGCCGGCAACGAGTGCCATTTTTTTGGCCGGGCTTTCCAGACGCCGATCGACTGTCAGGCCATCTTCACGATCCTTCCTGCAAACATCGTTGGCCTATGCACGAAGATGCGTGCGGCCGATCCGGTTATGCCGCGACTGGGTAGCCGCGTTCGAACGTCGCGTCCTTGCGCAAGGCCGCCCATGCGATCCGCGCCAGCTTGTTGGCCAGCGCGACGACGATAGCATTGCGGTGGACTCCTCGCTCGATCATTCCTGTCAACCAGCGCCCCAACGGGGTCTCGCTTCGCGCCAGCGACGGCAATGCTGCTCGGGCACCGTGGATGAGCAAGGTGCGCAAGTAGGTGTTGCCTCGCTTGGAGATGCCGAGCAGCCGCGGCTTGCCGCCGGTAGTATGCTGACGGGGCACCAGACCGAGCCAGGCACCCAGGTCTCGGGCTTTGGCAAAGCTGCTGGCATCGCCCACGGCTGCAATCAGGGCAGTTGCGTTCAGCACCCCGACGCCGGGGATGGATGTGAGCCGCCGGGCAGCCGCGTCATTGCGCGCCAGCTCGACAAACTCGCCGTTCAGCGTTTCCACCCTGGTATCGAGTTCGCGCCATTCGGCACGCAGTTCGGCCACCAACTGGCGCAGACGCGGTGACAAGGTCGTATCCTCATCGGCCAGCAGGGCATCGATGCCGAGTTCCAGCTTGCGCCGCCCAACCGGGAAAATGGTCCCGCGCTCCAGCAGGATCGCCCGCAACTGGTTGGTCAGGCTCCTGCGCTCAGCCACCAGGCGCGAGCGAACCCGGTGGAGCGTCTGGATGTCCAACTGCTCCTGGGTCTTGAGTTCGACGAAGCGCATCGTTGGACGCGAGGCGGCCTCGGCGATCCCCTCGGCGTCGCGGTCATCGTTCTTCTGTGCTTTGACATACGGCCGTACGTACTCCGGCGACATCAGCCGGATCTCATGTCCGTGCGCGGCGAACAGGCGCCCCAGATAATGGGCACCGCAACATGCCTCCATCGCGACCACGCACACAGGAAGCTTGGCAACGTAGTCGACCAGCGTCTGGCGGCGCATCGACCTGCGTACGACGACAGCTCCCGCCGCATCCACGCCCACCACACTGCAGGCATTCTTGCCCAAATCAACGCCAAGGATCACAATAGACATCGGTCCGCTCCTTTCCTCTTCAAGCACCAGCATCATATCCGATGCCGGGGAAAAGGGGCGGGCCATCCCATAAAGCTGGCTGGCATGTTTTAATCCGGCGGCGCATTGCGGAGAAATCGAAAGGCACTGCGCGAGCGTACACTGCTTGCGCGGCGACGGGCGCAGCATGCCCGGCCAAAGCCACTTCCCACGATGCTGCCGCCGGGCCGTCCATGAAAGGATTGCCCGAGTATGGCCAAGATAGAAGACCGGATGATCGAGGTGCTGGGTGCCGAGCGCCAGCAGACTCAGGCGCCAGCGTTCGTCCCGCGAAAGCCCATCCCGATGTTGGGCTACCAGCGCATCGACGGCGCGCGTTTCCATTCGCCCGAGTTCATGCAGGCCGAATGGGACCACGTCTGGACCAAGACCTGGAACGTCGCTTGCCATGTCTCGGAACTCGGCGAACCCGGCGAATTTCGTGTCCATACGCTGGGCAAGGAATCGCTGCTGTTCGTGCGCGGCGAGGACGGTGAAATTCGCGGCTTCTTCAACGTCTGCCAGCACCGTGGGAACGTGCTTTGCCAGGTTCAGTCGGGCATGGTCGAGCGATTCACCTGCCCCTATCACGGATGGCAGTGGAACAATGATGGCAGCCTTCACCTGCTGTCGCGGCCCGAACTGTTCGGCCAGTTCAAGGACGGGGTACCGAAGGGCGAACTCGACCTGCCGCCGGTCCGCACAGACACTTGGGGTGGCTGGGTCTGGTTCAACCTCGATCCGTACGCGATCGACTTGCGCAATTTCCTAGGTGAGGCGGGCCGGCACCTCGAAAGCTACGAGCTCGAGAAATTCCAGCTGATCGACCAGGCCACATTCGAATGGAACGGCAACTGGAAGCATGCGCACGATGCTTTCAATGAATCCTACCATTTTGAGACGCTGCACGCCGACTTCATGAACATCACCGAAGGCTACGATGTGCCGATCGAATTGGTGGGCATGCACAGCCGGATGATCAATTTCAACCTGACGGTCAGCGAACTGCTCGGCAATGCCGAGGAGATGACGCCGCTGCGCGAGAAGTTTCTCGGCATCGGCACACAAGTCCCGGCGGACTACCAGGGCAGCTTGCGCGACATTCACCTCGAAGTGATCAAGGCCAAGCGCGCGATCCAGGACCAGACCCACTTGCCCTATCGCCGGATGAACGACGAACAGCTGGTCCACCAGTACCACTACACGTTCTTCCCCGGCACCACCTTCACTCAGACGCCCGAGGGATCGATCGTTTTCCGCTATCGCCCGCACCCGACCGACCCGGCGTTCTGCTACTACGACTTCCTGATCACCGAGCACCGCGCGCCCGGCAGCAAGCCACCCTTGGTGACGCCGCGGTTCTTCCGCCACGACGAACTCGACGACTACGCCGACGCCTTTCCCGACACGTTCGACCCGTTCCTTGCCAACGTGCTCAAGCAGGATGGCTCGAACATGCCGACGATGCAGCAGGGCACCGGCTCATTGGGCTTCCGCGGCATGATCCTGGGCGACCAGGAAGTGCGCATCCGTCATTTCCACCAGCAGATCGATCGCTGCCTGATGGGCGATTATCCATGGCTGCACGCGACCTGAGCGGACCCTGACAACCAACTTATACAAACATCGCATAACGACAAAAAAGGGGAGAGTGATGATGAAGCCTTTGAAGCCCAAGGCATTAGATCGGCGCGCGGAACCGGCGCTGACAGGTTGCGCCAGCGTGCTCGCGCTGTTGCTCGCGGCCAACCCGGCCTACGCCCAGCAGGCGGCGCAGCCGGCACGGGCCGACACGCCGGCGAACCCCGACGATGCCGAGATCATCGTCACCGCGCAGCGCCGCGAACAGACGCTGATGAAAGTGCCGCAGGCGGTCCAAGGCCTGTCGGGTGAGAGCCTCGTCCGCATGGGGGTGACCGACATCCAGTCGGCGATCTCGCTGGTGCCGAGCGCGACCACCGGCTCGACCATCGGCGCAGGCAGCACCACCTACCAGATTCGCGCGATTGCTGCGTCGGAGACTGACGGCGATCCGGCGGTCGGCTACTATCTCGACAATTTCGCCTTCACCATGCCCGGCCGACCATACGCGCCGGCCGCCGACTTCTACGACCTCGAGCGCGTCGAAGTGCTGCGCGGGCCATCGGGCACGCTTTATGGCCTCGGCTCGATCGGCGGCACCATCAAGGTGCTGACCAAGGACCCCGAGCTCGACGGAGTCAGCGGTTCACTACGCGGAACCGGCAGTCTCACCACCGGGGGCAAGCCGGGCTGGTCGGGCGACCAGATGCTTAACCTGCCGATCGTAGACGGTAAGGTCGCGTTGCGCGGAGTGATCAGCTACAAGCGGGTCGGCGGCTATGCCGACATCATCCCGACCGGGGTCAAGAACGACAACCCATCGACCAGCTTCACCGGCAGGCTCAAGCTGCTGGCCAAGCCGACCGACAACCTGACGATCCGCCTTTCCGCCTGGCGCAACAACACCAAACAGCGCTGGTCGAACCGCATCACCTTCTCCGAGCCCGCCAGCATCGATCAGCAGTTCGGCGAAGCGCTGTCGGACTACTGGCTGTTTGCCGGCGACGTCGAATACGACATGGGGTTCGCCACGATCCAGAGCTCGACCGGGCACATCAAGAACACCGTTATTTCGAACAACGGCGGGTTCATTCCGGGCATCGGCAACTTCACCTCGCTGTGGCCGCTGGTCACCAACAACTTTAACGAGGATCTGAGGCTGACCTCGAACGGCGACGGCCCGCTGCAGTATATCGTCGGTTTTTTCTACCAGAACGGCAACACTGCAGGCGGCCAGACCGTGCAGTTGCCTGACTTCCCGGTCGCGCCTGGCGTCATCGGCTTCAACACCGTCAACGACCGCAACCGGCTCTTCAGCAAGGGCTGGGCGGTCTACGGCGAGGCAACTTACTCGACTTTCGACCGCAAGCTCGACCTGACCGTGGGCGGGCGCTACTACAAGGAGCAGCGCCGCTTCGAGGAAGACAGCCAGCTCGAGATCGCCGGCTCCGTCATCCCCAACCGCAGCACCACCCGCGCCAGCCACGATACCTTCAATCCGCGCGTCAACATTGCCTATCACCCTGCCCCCAATGCGATGATCTACGCCGAAGTCGCCAAGGGCTTCCGCAGCGGCTCGATCACTTCAGCCTCGATCATCGGCGCATCGAACGCGGTGCTCGGCACCAGCCTGTCGAACGTCTCGCCGCCCGACACGCTGTGGAACTACGAAGGCGGGCTCAAGGTGGGTCTGTTCGACAACGCAGTGCAACTCGAACTGGCCGGCTACTATGTCGACTGGGCAAAGGCGCAGATCGAGTTGAGCCCCGCGCTCCAGACGATCGTCGCGCAAGTGGGCGACGTGCGCGGCCACGGCATAGAGCCATCGATCACCTGGCGCACTCCGTTGCGCGGCCTGACCCTCAACTTTGCCGGCAACTTCAACTCGACCACGATCCACAACGTGCCTGCCGCGATCGTGGCGCATATCCCACAGTTGAAGGAGGGCAACCAACTCCCCGGCACCGCCAAGACCACCTTCACGCTGGCGGGTTCGTACCAGACCCCGATCGGCGGCAACGGCCTGCAACTGCGGTTGAATGCCCGCTACAGCTACCGTTCGCGCCAGCAGAGTATCTTCAATGGCGCCTACGCCCCCTACAACGGGGTCGGCTACGCGCGGGCGAGCATTGGCAACGATCGGTGGGAAGCGGGCGTTTTCAGCGACAACCTCGGCAATACGGTCGGCCCGCTCGACCGGCCGGGCGGCCAGAACCAAATCGTCTATCCGCGGACAGTCGGCATCTCGTTCGAAGCCCACTACTGATCCTGTTACCGCCTGATCCATTGGGAGGGTGCCAATGATCTTCTACGATTTTGACCTGTTCGCACCCAACCCGTGGATCGCGTGGATCTTCGCGCAGGAGAAAGGAATCGTGCTTGAGCGGCGGTTTCTCGATCTGTTCACGCGTGAGAACAGGCGCGAGCCGTTCGTGTCGCGGGTCAATCCGTTAGGCGAACTTCCTGCGCTTGAACTCGACGACGGAACGGTCATCACCGAAGTCACGCCGATCTGCGAATACCTCGAGGACATCTGTCCGGACCCGCCGTTGATCGGTTCGACGCCCGAGGAGCGGGCGCAGACGCGGATGTGGGTGCGAAGGATCGACCAGAACATCGCCTGGCCGATGGGCGAAGGGTTTACCACGCAGGAGGGCCGGGCGCTGTTCGAAGGCGATCACCAGCTTGACGGCGTCCTGGCAAAGCCGCTGCTCCCGCCCGATGCTGCGCCCATCCTCAAAGCCAAGTCACGTGCCAAGCTGCTGTGGCTCGACCGGCAGATGCAGGGCAAACCCTATGTCTGCGGTGACCGGTTCACGCTGGCCGACATCGTACTCTACTGCTTTCTCCAGTTCGGCGAGAACCACGGCCAGCCGATCCCCGAGGAGGCACCTTGGTCGCGCGATTTCTTCGCGCGGATGAAGGCACGGCCTACGACCTGGCACGAGCCTGCCCCTGCGAACAAAGGATGACGACCATGCACGGCCCGATCATGCAACTCGGCTACGTCGTCGGCGATATCGCCACGAGCGCCGCCAACTGGCGGGCGCGCACCGGCGCAGGTCCGTTCTTCCACTTACCGTCGATGGCCTTCGACCGCTGGACCTTCAATGGCGCGCCTCAGGATCTGGTGCTGCATATCGCCTTTGCCCAGTTCGCCGGCGTCATGGTCGAGCTGATCGAGCCGGTTGGCCCCTGGCCCAACGTCTATGGCGATGCGCCGCTGGCAAAGGGCGCGTGCCGGCCACACCACCATGCGTTCCTTGTCGCCGACCTTGATGCCGCCGCAGCGCATCTCGAGGCGGGCGCGCCTGTGACCACGGGGCAGATCTCCGACAACGCCCAATTGCGCTATTACGATTGCCGCGACACGCTGGGCCTGCTGGTCGAGGTGATCTCGGACACGCCCGACACGCGCGCCTTCTTTGACGTTGCCCGGCAGGGTGCAGAACGATGGGACGGCGCCGGCCCAGTGCTGCGTCCACTTCCCGCCATGGGAGACACCGCATGAGCGATCCTATTCGCATCCACCTCGTCACCGGCGGCAAGTATCACGATTTCGATCTGGCGCGCCGTGTCCTGTTGGACCTGATGGCAGAGGACGACCGCATCCGGGTGCGCTGCGCTGCAGACTTTTCCGGGATTACGGACCTGTCAGCGTTTGCCGGGGTGATACTCTATACCTGCGACCTCATGCCCTCGGACGCTGAGGCCCGGGCCCTGACCGACTTCGTCGCAGATGGCGGCAAGTTGTTCGCGCTCCACGGCGCCAATGCTGGGCTGGAATTTACGGATGGGCCAGAGATCGTCGCCAGCGGGGTCCGCATTCCGGGACTGGTGAAACCCACGGCCGAAACCGTTGCCCCCGCGTTCATGGAGTTGCTGGGCAGCCGCTTTGTCGCGCACTTGGCGGCCCAGCCGATGCACATCCACGTCGAGGATGCAGCCCATCCGATCACGCAGGGCCTGCAGGACTTTACCGTGATCGACGAGCCCTACATCGCCCAGCCGATTTGCGATTATAGAACTCTGCTTTCGGCTCGCTACAAAGGCGAGGCGCCGGGCTATCTCTTGGGACAGTGGGACGACGACCCGCCGCGGCCGCAGCTTTACGTTCGTGCCCATGGCAAAGGCGAAGTGGCCTATTCGCCGCTCGGCCACGCTTGCGGACGCTTCGACGCCCGCCCGCTGATGGACGAGGCGCCGGTTGTCCGAGGGCCATGGGACAGTGCGCCGTTTCAGGAGTTGTTGCGACGCGCAATTGGATGGATAGCCGGTTCGCGGTAGTGCGAGCCCTTACCCACCTGCGTCAGGAAATCCACGATTGGAGTGCATCGTTGCAGATCTATGCGCCAATTGGGACGACAGCTAACCGCCTTTGCACACTCAAACGAAACCTTCGGAGCGAGCCCGTCCCGTTCTGGTCGATCTCGCTCGACGTGATATGCAGCGCCCCGCACCTTTCTGTTCTGGCCCCTCGCTGTACGAGAGGCGATCGCCACCAGTGCCGCGTTCAGAACCCAGAGCATTGCTTGCTCTCGAATCGGGCAAGCGGATCGGAGGTGGGACAGACGAGTCCCGCCATTCGGTATGCACAGTTGAGAAGCACGAAACCGCGCACGATCGGAACTTGGGGTCCGCATCGTCGAGCGACAACTGCGGGCCAACCAGCACGCGCACTTCACCGATTGGGCCAGTGGGCGCGCTGCTCAGACGGACAATGGCGGTCGCGGCGCAGAATAGGTGCGTGGGAATGTCGATATCCGGCGTGGTTTCAGACTGTTGAATGACTGCATCAGCCAGTCAGCATTTTATAGGCGGGGATTCGCCGGTGCGAAGCACGCAGGTCTGCCTCGTTCGTGAACCGGGACGAAAGGTTGTCTCGGAAGGACGATAACTCGCAAATAGGGACTGCTGGGATGGACTTGGCAGTCGCTTCCGGAAGGCTCGGTAGCACTTGAAACGCTGGCGAGGGTCCGAACAAAGGCGTATATTATGTTCGCTCACAAACCTTTAGAAGGGGAGCGACCGATGGCTGAAAGCGATCTGTTTTCCGATTTCATGCGGAAGTTCGATCAACAGCGTCAGACAGAAATGTCGCTGGAAGATTACCTTGTCGCGTGCCGCAAGGATCCGCTGATGTATGCCAGCGCGCCGGAAAGGCTGCTGGCCGCGATCGGGGAACCGCAGATCGTGGATACGGCACAGGATCAGCGCCTCGGCCGGATCTTCATGAACCGGACCATCAGGATCTATCCCAGCTTCTCCTCCTTTTATGGCATGGAGCAGACGATCGAGCAGATCGTGAGCTTCCTGCGCCATGCCTCGCAGGGGTTGGAGGAGCGCAAGCAGATTCTCTACCTGCTCGGGCCGGTGGGTGGCGGCAAGTCGTCGCTGGCCGAACGGCTGAAGTCGCTGATGGAAAAGAATCCCATCTATGCGCTGAAGGCCGGCGACGAAATCAGCCCGATCTTCGACGCTCCGCTCTCGCTGTTCGACAGTGATCTCCACGGCCCGATGATCGAGGACCGGTACGGCATTCCGCGCCGCCGCCTGACGGGGATGGTCAGCCCATGGTGTCGCAAGCGGCTGGACGAGTTCGGCGGAGACATCACGCGGTTCCGGGTCGTGCGGCTGATGCCCTCGCAAATGCGGCAGATCGCCGTATCCAAGACCGAGCCGGGGGACGAGAACAACCAGGACATTTCCTCGCTGGTGGGCAAGGTCGATATCCGCAAGCTGGAAATGCTGTCGCAGAACGACCCCGATGCCTACAGCTATTCGGGCGGGCTCAACCGCGCGAACCAGGGCATTCTCGAATTCGTCGAGATGTTCAAGGCGCCGATCAAGATGCTGCATCCGCTGCTGACGGCGACGCAGGAGGGCAATTACATCGGCACCGAGAACATCGGCGGCATCCCGTTCACCGGGGTGATCATGGCCCATTCCAACGAAAGCGAATGGCAGAATTTCAAGAACAACAGGAACAATGAAGCCTTCATCGACCGCATCTTCGTGATCAAGGTGCCCTATTGCCTGCGCACCACCGAAGAGCGGCAGGTCTATGAAAAGCTGCTGCGCGAATCCGAACTGGCATCGGCCCCGTGCGCACCGGGCACGCTCGACATGCTGGCGCGCTTCTCGGTGCTGACACGCCTGCGCGAACACGAAAATTCCAGCCTTTATTCGAAGATGCGCGTCTACAATGGCGAAATGCTGCGGGAGATCGACCCGCGTGCCAAAAGCTTGCAGGAATACCGCGACGCCGCCGGCGTGGACGAAGGCATGTCGGGCATCTCCACGCGTTTTGCCTTCAAGGCGCTGTCGGCCACGTTCAATCACGACACCATCGAGATCGCGGCGGACCCCGTCCATCTGATGTATGTGCTGGAAGGGATGATACGGCAGGAACAGTTCCCGGCCGAAACCGAGGCCCGTTACCTTGAATTCGTGAAGGGCGAACTTGCCCCGCGCTATGCCGAATTCATCGGCAATGAGATCCAGAAGGCCTATCTCGAATCCTACAACGACTACGGGCAAAATCTGTTCGACCGCTATGTCGCTTATGCCGATGCCTGGATCGAGGATCTCGATTTCAAGGACCCCGACACCGGGCAACTGCTCAACCGCGAGGTGATCGACCAGGAACTGTCCAAGACCGAAAAGCCCGCCGGCATCGCCAACCCCAAGGACTTCCGCAACGAGGTAGTGAAGTTCGCACTGCGCATGCGCGCCGCCAACGAAGGCCGTAACCCCGCTTGGACATCGTACGAGAAGATCCGCGAGGTCATCGAAAAGCGCATGTTCAGCCAAGTGGAAGACCTGCTGCCGGTGATCAGCTTCGGGTCCAAGAAGGATGGCGAAAGCGCCAAGAAGCACAGCGAATTCGTGGAGCGGATGATCGTGCGCGGCTACACCGAACGGCAGGTCAGGCGCCTTGTGGAATGGTACATCCGGGTGAAGCAGGCAGGCTGATGGAGGCGCGATAGCAGCACCATGCACATCGTCGACCGCCGCCTGAACCCCGGAGGGAAAAGCCTGGTCAACCGCCAGCGGTTCCTGCGGCGGGCGCGGGCGGCGGTACAGCAGGCGGTCCGCCAGAGCATCAAGGACCGCAGCATCAAGGAGATCGATCGCGAAGGCCAGATCAGCATCCCGCGCGACAGCATCCACGAACCGACGCTGCACCGCACCAGCCATGGCGGCAACCGCGAACGGGTTCTGCCGGGCAACCGCGATTACCTGGAAGGCGACAGGATCCCCAGGCCGTCGGGGCAATCCGGCGGCGGGTCCAGCGCGGGGACCGGCGATGGCGAGGACGATTTCCGCTTCGTCCTCACGCGCGAGGAATTTCTCGAACTGTTCCTCGACGATCTCGAATTGCCCGATCTCGCCAAGCGCAAGCTGAAGGGCGAGGCGTCAAGCACGCCGCGCCGCGCGGGCTATACCACGGTCGGTTCGCCGTCGAACCTCTCGGTTCCCCGCACGATGCAGAAGGCAATGTCGCGCCGTCTGGCGCTGCGCCGCCCCGGCCGCGCCGACCTGGAACGGATAGAGGAGGAAATCGCCCAGGTGGAGGCGCACCAACCCGCGCAGGATGGGGATGCCGAACGGCTGGAGCAGCTCCGCGAAGAACACCAGCGCCTGCTGCGCCGACGCGCGCTGATCGCCTACATAGACCCCGTCGACTTGCGCTATCGCCGGTTCGAGGCCACGCCGCGTCCGATTGCCCAGGCGGTGATGTTCTGCCTGATGGACGTGTCCGGTTCGATGAGCGCGCACATGAAGGATCTGGCCAAGCGGTTCTTCGCGCTGCTCCACCTGTTCCTGACCCGCAGCTACGAATACGTCGAGGTTGTGTTCATCCACCACACCGACCACGCCGCAGAGGTGGACGAACAGACCTTCTTCCATTCGACCGTATCTGGCGGGACGGTCGTTTCCAGCGCGCTGGAGGAAATGCTGGCGGTCGTCTCCGCCCGTTATCCGCCCGATGACTGGAATATCTATGTTGCCCAGGCGTCCGACGGCGACAACATCAACAACGATAATCCCAAGACGGCCCGGCTGATGCGCGAGGATATCCTGCCGATCTCCCAGTACGTCGCCTATATCGAGGTCGGCGCCGAGGAGCGGCCGGTGGACGATGGAGGCAAGAGTTCGCTGTGGTCGGCTTACGAGGAACTTCAGGCCACATCGCGCCACTTCGCCATGCGCAAGGTCCATCATCGCACTGAAATATATCCCGTGCTGCGTGAACTGTTCCAGCGCAGGAGCGCGGACGAACGGGACCGCGCGAAAGGACGGTCATGACCATGGCGCGTGCTGACCGTCCGTTGTTCGAAGGGAGCGACTGGAACTTCGACCTGATCCAGCGGATCTACGACGCGGTCGAAACGATCGCGCTCACTGATTTTCACCTGGATGTCTATCCGAACCAGATCGAGGTGATCAGCGCCGAACAGATGCTCGATGCCTATGCCTCCACCGGCATGCCGCTGTTCTACAAGCACTGGTCGTTCGGCAAGCAGTTCGTCGCCAACGAGATGCTCTATCGCAAGGGATTGCGCGGGCTGGCGTATGAACTGGTGATCAATTCCGACCCCTGCATCAGCTATATCATGCAGGAAAACAGCGCGACCATGCAGACGCTGGTGATCGCGCATGCCGCATTCGGTCACAACCACTTCTTCAAGAACAACTACTCCTTCCGGCAATGGACCGATGCCACAGGCATTCTCGATTACCTCGAGTTCGCCAAATCCTATATCGCCCACTGCGAGGAACGGTATGGCGAGGCAGCTGTGGAGCGGCTTCTCGATGGCGCGCACGCCCTGATGCACCAAGGCGTGCACCGCCATCCCCGCGTGCGGAGCCGGGATCTGAAGCTGGAAGCGGCGCGCGAGGCCGAACGGCAAGCCTATCGTGACAAGATCTACGACGATCTCTGGCGCACCTTGCCAGCCAGCACCAGGGCGCCCGAGGCCACCGACGGTCACCGGCGCAGGGCACTCAACCTGCCGCAGGAAAACATCCTCTATTTTCTCGAAAAGACCGGCCCCGCGCTAGAGCCCTGGCAACGTGAAATCCTGCGGATCGTCCGCCTGATCGCGCAATATTTCTATCCCCAGCGCCAGACCAAGGTGATGAACGAGGGCTGCGCCACCTGGTGCCACTACCAGATCATGACCAAGCTGCACGAACGCGGCCAGATCACCGACGGATCGTTCCTCGAATTCCTCCAGTCGCATACCAACGTCGTCAATCAGCCGACCTTCGATTCCGGGCATTTCTCGGGCTTCAATCCCTACACGCTCGGTTTCGGCATCATGGAGGACATGGCGCGAATTTGCCGGAATCCGACCGACGAGGATCGCGAATGGTTCCCCGCTTTTGCGGGCAAGGGCGATGTGAACGGCGTTTTGCAGGACGCCTGGGCCAATTACCGCGACGAAAGCTTTATCACGCAGTTTCTCAGCCCCCACATGATCCGCAAATGGCGGCTTTTCCAGGTGACCGACCGGCAATCGGAAGCCGCATTGAGCGTCGCGGCGATCCACGACGAACGCGGTTACCGCCGCATCCGCCGGGCGCTGGCGCGCGAATACGACATCGGGCGGCAGGAACCCGACATCCAGATTGTCGATGTCGATCTCGCGGGCGATCGCACGCTGATGCTGGAACACAGCGTGGCCGATGGCGTGCTGCTGGACGAACGCGATGCGGCGATGGTGTTGCAGAACCTTGCCAATCTCTGGCGTTACGAGGTCGTGCTCATCGAACTGGACGCACAGGATCGCAAGGTTCTGAAAACCCATCGGCTGAAGCCCGCGCTCCTGCAATGACCTTGGCCTTGAGCGCAAGGCCCGCCGGGAATCCCGTTTCCTTCCCCGGAAAAGAAGCGTATTGTTCGCGGCCGGATGAATCGCGCTGGCGCGGCCGCCGTTTCCCGATGCTGCGGCAGCACGAGGCCAGGCCAAGCTGGAGTTTGCCGCATGGACCAAGCGGACCATCAAGCCCATTGTCTGGAACGGGCACGCATGCACGATAGACTGGCGGCCAGCACAAACGATACGGCCGCGCGCCAGATGCATCAGGCAATGGCGGCGGAATTCCGGCGCCGTGCCAGCTGGCCCGGAGAGGGCGACCCCATGCAACCGCCCTCCCGTGGGCCAATACTCGAGATGTATCCAAGCCAACATTAACACTGGCCGTCCGTGCCGGTGGATCTGTCTGGCTTGGTGGGGCGGCGTCCACGGAGGAGCGGGCGTTGCTTGGTCGGTTGCGCGTGAGACCGATCGATTTGCGGCCAGAGCCTATTGCTGGCGGCGAAGCCTTTCGGGTAAAGTTTCTGCTGCTCCGGATCGCTTCTTCGAAGAACTACTACTGACGGCGGCAATGATATCGTCAGTAAGACGGGCGCCTGATTTAAAACTTGCGCAAATCTTGGTCGCTCACACAATCAACCGCGAAGAGCAGAGCGTTATCCTTAATAAATTTATTACTATCAATAACTTGTTATATTTCCGGGTTTTCATCGATATTATCCGCCGGAAAACGCATTAAATCGGCCACGTAATCCGTTCTTCCTACGAGCCACTGATCAGTGGATGTCGTTTGCTTCGGGAAGGATTTGCGACGCGTCAGCCTACGTCGACCGTCAATATTGGGCGTTCGAAGATGAACTGCGCGGACGCTCAATCGCTATCCCGCGATGTATGTAGATGTAAACGGTCACACAGATGCGATCGGCTCCTACGGGTATTACCAGGCACTTTCGGAAAGACGCGCAGGAGCGGTCGCCGACTATCTGGCAGACCGCTCCGTCATGTCCGGACGTCTGCATGTCGAAGGATTTTGAAAGACCGAGCCAATTGCCTCCAACGCAACGACTTTGGGGCGCGCTGCAAACCGCCGGGTCGAGATCGTGCTGACGACCTATATCTCCTGAGCGTAGGCTGCGACCGGATCTCGGTATTTTCCGTCCAGAAATATATTGACGGGGACACACCCCGTACGGTCCGCAAAAGTTTGACACGAGAGCGCCAGACAGCGAGAAGAACCTCGTGAACGCATGGCGCTCCTGGCTGCTCCTTTTTGGAGTGATTTTTGGCCTTCTCGGCCAAGAGGCCGTATTTGCCCGGGCGATACCTGATGCGATGGCAAATCAGTCGCAGACTTCGGCATCGCAAACTGCAAGGCGCGTTGATTGCGTAGAAATGAGGGGCTTGGCCAAGCGCCAGTCGCAATCATCGGAAAAACCCTGTGAGGGCAAGAATCTCGACTGCATGGCAAAGATGGGATGCGCGGCGCCTCTGGCACTGCTTCCTCCGCTTCCCTTCGATACGTCCTCCCAGTTCCGCACGACCGTACCGCGGGTAATGCCCGTTGCGGTGATGATTGGCCGCGACATCGCTCCTGAACCTGAACCACCCGCACACCTTGGCTGAATTCTAATGAACGCCGCGAGTTCTGCTGACTGCTCGCGGTGCCATCTGCAAATTCAATCAAGGATATTCGACATGAAGACGATTCTGACGCTCGCCGCTGTCGCGGCGGCGCTCTCCACCGCATCGGTGGCTTCCGCCCATGACGCCAGCAACGGTCATTGGGATTGGCGTGATCAGTCATCTTTCGGCCCCCGGTCGATTGCCTACCCGCCCAATCCGGTCTGGGTGAAGGACACCGCCCCCGCGATGGCTAGCTGCAACTGCTCCATGATGAAGGCGGATAGCGCCAAACGCATGATGGGCATGTCCGGCAAGAGCCATTCGCCGTCGGCCAGCTAGCACTATCGCCTGGCCGAAAACGAGAAAATGAGGGCCAGGCGCACGGCACCGGCAGGGTCATCCCCTTCGCCGGTGCCGTGTTAGCTGCAAGCCCTCATTGGACGTCGAACCGGCCATCGTATTCGGGGCTCCCCATGCGAAAAAAATTCATCGCGCCCTTGCTGGCGCTGGTACCGGGCGTTGCCGCGGCCGAGCCTTTGACGTTCGAAGCGGCTGTGCAACGCGCGATGCAGGCTGCCCCATCGGTGCAGGCCCAACAAGCCAGCGTTCAGGCCCGGCGGTCGGCTGCTGTAGCCGCCGGTCAATTGCCCGATCCCACGCTGAATGCGGGCTTCGACAACTTTCCCGTTACAGGGCCTCCCGCGTTCAGCCTCACTCGCGAAAGCATGACGATGGCGCGGGTGGGCATCGAGCAGGCTTTCCCCAATCCGGCAAAGCGTGCGGCCGAGCGCTCGCGCGCGGCGGCCGACATGGCGTTCGCCGAAAGCGGCCTTGCCATGGAGCAACAAAACGTCCGTCTGGAAACGGCGCTCGCGTGGATCGACCTCTACTACGGGACGCGGCGGCTCGCCCAGTTGCAGGCCCTGGATTCGAGCCTGCATGATCTTCAGGCGACTGTCTCGGCAAGGCTGGCTTCGGGTTCGTCCCGTCCCGCAATGGCGCTCGAACCCGATCAGCTGCGCGCGGCGGTGAATGATCGGCGTAGCGAGCTGACGGCAGATATCGGGCGAGCCAGGGCGCGGTTGACACGCTACACCGGGGTGCAGGACGCAGATGTCTTGGGACTGCCGCCTGTGCCGACCGTCGACAGGGCCGCGCTGGTAACGGGGTTGGCAGCGCTTCCGAAGCTGCAGGCCCTCGACGCGGCCGTGGGCGGGATGAAAGCTGACTCGTCGATGGCACGTGCCGCGAAACGGCCGGACTGGCGGGTGAGCGCAAGCTATGGCCGCCGCAATCCCGCCTATGGCGACATGGTTTCGCTGGGCGTGAGTATCGACCTGCCGGTGTTCGGCAGAAAACGGCAGGATCCGAAGATTGCCGCGGCGGCGAGCGAGGAGACGCAAGCGCGGTTCAACCGCGTCGCAGCGGAACGGGAACTGGTCGCCTCGCTCGACAGCGACCTGGCCGACCAGGAGATGCACATGGCACGCCTCGACAACGCACGCCAGGTGCTGGTGCCACTCGCAAGGCGGCGCGCGGAACTGGACATGGCCAGCTATGCCGCCGGAAAGCTCGATCTCGGCAGCGCCCTGCTGTCGTCGCTGGCGTTGGCCGAAGCTGAAGTCGATGCACTGTCCCGCGAAGCGGACGTCGCGCGCGATGCCGTGCGCATTGCCTATACCTATGGGGGAGTTCGGCCATGATGCTGAACAATATGAATGCGGCGCGCCTTGGCGCCGGCGTGCTGGCCATCGCGCTGGTTGCGGGTGGCGGCGGTTATTGGCTGGGGCGACTGTCTCCCGCGCAGGAGGGCGCCCAGCCCACGCTAACGGGCCGCAAGATACTCTACTGGTACGACCCGATGGTGCCGGCCGAGCACTACGATAATCCCAATTCGCTCTCGTCGATGGGCATGAAGACCATACCCAAGTATGCCGATGAAGCCCCGGACACGGGACCCGGCATTGCCGTCGATGCCGGCGCCAGCCAGAGTCTTGGCCTGCGCGTTGCCACGGCGGAGGCCGGCACCTTGCCGTCTGGGCTGACCGTCACCGGAACCATCGACTTCAACCAGCGAAGCGTCGCCAATGTGCAAGCGCGTTCGGGCGGCTTCGTTACGCGCGTTTATGGGCGGGCGCCGGGTGATGTGATCGCTGCCGGAGCCCCGATTGCCGATCTGCAACTGCCGGAATGGGGCGGCGCGCAGGGCGAATACCTCGCGGTCCGCAAGCTCGGCCGAGCCGACCTGACCACCGCGGCCCGTCAGCGGTTGCGGCTGCTGGGCATGTCCGATTCGCTGATTGGCGCGGTGGAACGCACCGGGCGCCCCAACGGCACGGTGACGATCCGCACGCCAGTCGGCGGGGTGATCCAGGCGCTCGATGTCCGCGCCGGGATGACCGTTGCGGCTGGGCAAAGCCTCGCGCAGGTAAGCGGGATCGGCACGGTGTGGCTTAATGCGGCGGTCCCTGAAACACAGGCCGGCATGGTTCGCGTTGGTCAGGCCGCGAGCATGACGCTTGCCGCGTTCCCCGGGGAAACCTTTATCGGACGCGTCATCGCGATCCTGCCGGCCGCCCAGACCGAAAGCCGGACCCTGACCGCTCGCATCGAACTGGCCAATCGCGGCGGCAGGCTGCGTCCGGGCATGTTTGCTGCGGTGGCGTTTGCCGGAGACGGCGGGCCAGCGCTTCTCATCCCTAGCGAGGCGGTCATCCGCACCGGGGCCCGGACGCTGGTGATGCTGGCCTTGCCGGATGGTCGCTACCGTCCGGCCGAGGTGCGGATCGGGCGTGACAGCAACGGCAAGGCCGAAGTGCTGGCGGGGCTTGCCGCCGGCGAGAAAGTCGTGGCCTCGGGCCAGTTCCTGCTCGATTCCGAAGCCAGCCTGTCGGGGGTCGAAGCGCGCCCCCTCGGAGGCGGTCGATGATCGCCGCGATCATTCGCGCATCGGTCAGGGCGCGCAATCTCGTGCTTGGTGCGGCGCTGGTGCTGACCATGCTTGGCATCGCCGCGGTTCGCACGACGCCGGTCGATGCTTTGCCCGACCTGTCCGACGTGCAGGTCATCATCCGCACCAGCTGGCCGGGCCAGGCGCCGCAGATCGTCGAGAACCAGGTCACAACCCCGGTCGCCTCGATGATGCTGTCGGTCCCCGGTGCGCGCGTGGTGCGTGGCTATTCGTTCACCGGAGACAGCTTCGTCTATGTTCTGTTCGACGACAGCACGGACCTCTACTGGGCACGCAGCCGCGTTCTTGAATATCTCAGCCAGGTGCAGAGCCGCCTGCCGGAAGGGGCCAGGCCCTCGCTCGGTCCCGACGCGACAGGGGTTGGCTGGGTCTACGAATATGCGCTGGTTGACCGGACCAGACGGCATGACCTGTCGCAGCTGCGCTCGTTGCAGGACTGGTTCCTGCGTTATGAGCTGAAGACCGTTCCCGGTGTGGCCGAGGTCGCCAGCATTGGCGGGATGGTCAAGGAATACCAGATCCTCGTCGATCCGGCGAAGCTTGCCGCCTATGGCGTCACCGGCGACGAGGTGGCCGAAGCGATCCGCCGCGCGAACCAGGAAGTCGGCGGTTCGAGCGTGGAGATGGCCGGGGCCGAATATACCGTGCGGGCAAGTGGCTACCTGAAGTCGCTTGATGACTTTCGCTCCGTTCCGATCCGCACCACTGCGGGAGGCGTGCCGGTCATGGTCGGCGATGTGGCAACGATCCAGCTTGGTCCGGAGATGCGGCGCGGCATTGCGGAACTGAACGGGCAAGGCGAGGTCGCAGGCGGTGTCATCGTCATGCGGCAGGGCCAGAATGCCCGGGACGTCATTGCCGGTGTGCGCGGGAAGCTGGAGGAGCTGAAGAACAGCCTTCCACCCGGGGTCGAGGTGGTTACCACCTATGATCGCTCGGGGTTAATCGATCGCGCGGTCGAGAACCTCACCGGCAAGCTGTTCGAAGAGTTCCTGATCGTTGCGGCCGTCTGCGCGCTGTTCCTGTGGCACGCGCGCTCGGCGCTCGTTGCGATCCTCACACTGCCGCTCGGAATCCTCATCGCGTTCGTCGCGATGCGGCTGCAGGGCCTAAACGCCAATATCCTCTCGCTGGGCGGGATCGCCATTGCCATCGGGGCCATGGTCGACGCGGCCGTGGTCATGATCGAGAATGCGCACAAGCATCTCGAACGCTGGCGGCATGACCATGCGGATGCGGAGGCCGACCCAGCCACGCGCTGGGCCCTGGTGACGGCCGCCGCCGCCGAAGTCGGACCGGCGCTGTTTCTCAGCCTGCTGATCATCACGTTCTCGTTCCTGCCCATCTTCACGCTTCAGGGACAGGAAGGCCGGCTGTTTTCGCCGCTTGCCTTCACCAAGACTTATGCGATGGCGGCAGCAGCGCTGCTTTCGATCACGCTGATCCCGGTGCTGATGGGGCTGCTGATCAAGGGAAGGATTCCGAGCGAGGAGGCCAATCCGCTCAACCGGACGCTGACACGGCTATATCGTCCGATCATCGACCGAGTGCTCGAACGTCCGAAACAGACGCTGTTCATCGCTTTGCTGGTCTTTGCCACCAGCCTTTGGCCGCTTTCGCGGATCGGCGGGGAGTTCCTGCCGCAGATGAACGAGGGCGACCTGCTTTACATGCCATCGGCCCTGCCGGGTCTGTCCGCGGCGCAGGCGGGGCACTTGCTCCAGCAGACCGACCGGCTGATCAAGACGGTGCCCGAGGTGGAAAGCGTGTTCGGTAAAGCCGGGCGGGCAGACAGTGCGACCGACCCTGCACCATTTGAGATGTTCGAGACCACCATCCGCTTCAAGCCCCGCGACCAGTGGCGGCCCGGCATGACACCGGCCAAGCTGATCGAGGAACTCGACGCGCGGGTAAAGGTGCCCGGTCTTGCCAACTTCTGGATCCCGCCGATCCGCAACCGGATCGACATGTTGGCGACAGGCGTGAAAAGTCCCATCGGTATCAAGGTTGCCGGTTCGAACCTATCCGATATCGACCGGACCGCGCAGACCATCGAGGGCGTGGTGAAAACGGTGCCCGGCGTGACCTCCGCGCTGGCCGAGCGGTTGACCGGTGGCCGTTACATCGACGTCGATGTGAACCGTGCGGTCGCCGCGCGCTATGGCCTCAATGTGGCCGATGTGCAGGCAGTGGTTTCTGGTGCCATCGGCGGCGAGCGCATCGGCGAAACGGTAGAGGGCCTCGGCCGCTATCCGATCAGCGTGCGCTATCCCCGCGAATTGCGCGACAGCACGGACAAGCTCGTAAACCTGCCGGTGCTGACGCCCTCGCGTCAGCAAATAACGCTGGGCACCGTCGCCTCGATCCGCGTCAGCGATGGGCCACCCATGCTTCGCAGCGAGAACGGCCGTCCAGTCACCTGGATCTACGTCGATGGGCGCGACAGCGACATGGCCTCGCTGGTCGAATCCATCAACCAGGCCATAACCGCCAGGGTGCAACTGCCGCCGGGTGTGAGCATATCCTACACCGGGCAGTACGAATTTCTGGTCCGGGCGAAGGAGCGGATGAAGCTGGTTATCCCAGTGACCCTCGCGATCATCTTTGCGCTGCTATACCTGACTTTCCGGCGATGGGACGAGGCACTGCTGATCATGGGCACGCTGCCGTTCGCACTCACCGGTGGATTGTGGCTGCTTTACTGGCTCGGCTACGATCAATCGGTTGCAACCGCGGTTGGCTTCATCGCGGTCGCAGGCGTCGCAGCCGAGTTTGGCGTGGTCATGCTTATCTATCTCAAGCACGCGCTGGATGAACGCACCGATGGTGATGTCGCTGCTGCCGTCCGCGAAGGTGCGCTGCTGCGCGTGCGGCCCAAGGCGATGACCGTCGCGGTGATCCTCGCGGGCCTGCTCCCGGTTCTCGTCGGCAGCGGGGCGGGATCGGAAGTCATGAGCCGGATTGCCGCTCCCATGGTGGGCGGCATGCTTACCGCGCCCTTGCTGTCCATGCTCGTCATTCCGGCGGCGTACCTCCTGTTGCGCCGCCGAACTCATCCAACCAATCACCCCCAAGGAGAATTGAAATGATCAGAACCATGACCGTTGCCGCGGGCCTCGCGCTCGCTGCCGCACTTGCCGGTTGCCAGAAGCAGGCCGAAGCCCCGGCCCCGGCACCAAGCGGTTCGATGATGTCGGGCAGCATGGGCACCATGCCAATGGCCGGAGCGATGAAGCGCGGTCAGGCTACTGGCACCGTGACCGCGATCGATGCCGCCAAGGGCAGGATCACGCTCGACCACGGTCCGATGATGGGTCTGAACTGGCCAGCCATGAAGATGGGCTTCACGGCAAAGCCGGAGCAACTGGCCGGCCTGAAGATCGGGGACAAGGTGGACTTCGAGATCGACTGGGATGGCAAGGCCGGAATGATCACGAAAGTTCGCAAGGTCAACTGAAGCAGCGCGACCGGTGATGGATTCACGCCCCTTGCCGGTCGTGACTGAATTTTTGGGTGCTATTTGTCCTTATTGGGAAATATTGTCACATATTAATATTATAAATTATAATCCACCCATATATTCTAAAGTACATACGTGATTAAGTGCAATTTATTGATATCTCGCACCATGCACCACTGGGGGGGAAATTCAGGTCAACTGCGGCCAGCCCAGGCTGGGCCGAAAGCAACTTGTGGCCCAGACCTTGCTTTTTTGGGGGTTTCACACAAGGCCCCAGTCGCTCTTCCCACAGGACAGTCAGGCATTTACCGTCCGGACGGAGAAACCATCGTAGTGACACTCGCCCTTCCGGCACCGACAACGCCCCGTACCGCATCGCATTCGTACAGAGCTCGTGAATGGCCATGATCAATGGAATACAGCTGTCAGTTGGGACCTCAATGGGCTCCCCCGCGAGGTAGATCTGTCCTTCCGAACAAAATGGCGCGATTGCCTTTTGGAACATCGTCGGCAGTTTACGGTCGGAACTTGAGCCAATTTGCAATAAATCGCTTGCCCTCCCCAACGCATTCAAGCGTTCTGAGAAAACCGAATAAAAATCTAGTGGTGAATCTTCGTTTATTCCGCGCACAGAAAGCGCCTGAATCACGGCTAAAACACCTTGGACACGGGCCTTTAGCTCCTCGTTGTATTGCTCCTGCTTTCTAGAGTATTCATCGGCACGGCGGATGGCGACTTTCAATCGATCTCCAATGACAATGATGCTTGCCGAGGTTAGAGCGAAAACCGTAAATAAGGAAAAATGCGCTTGGTCCGGGTGCTTGAACCAAGGCTCGCCAACAAAAAGCCACTGGGTAACCGCAGCCGATCCGAACGCCACTAGGGATGCCAAAAAGAGATCTAGCAGCAAGGAAGCGACGAGAATCGCCGGGAAGCATGTCGCAAAGTGCATCCCCAGCCTTCCACCATCGATTGTCCACCGGAAAAGGGGGGGCAGCAAGATCAGGCCAGTCGCATAAAGCACCTGAAGCCAACGACTTCGGGGATTGGATACCGCGTTGCTAACTAATTTTGCCAAAGCCATACCCTAAGCCCCCTGGCTTCACCGCCGCATGAATCTCGCAAATCTTACTTGGGCCTAATGCGACTGAGGCGGGAGCACGAGTCCGATCCCCCCGCTGCCTTCAGGCGAGCCGTCAACAGGTAATCTTCGGTGGGCATTATGCGATCTGCCTCTGCAATCAATGCGAATATGGCGCGCCGACAGCCATCGCTCGACCCGGCAGATTTGTTTAGTATCTGTTGATACGATCGTACAGTTTCCGGTAGTGTTGTATTCTAGTAACTCGAAGGCCGGCCAATCCGGAGCGATCGACCGCTCGCTCCCAGCCAATATACTCTTCAAGCGTTAGGCGATATCGCGTGCACGCCTCATCGATCGTCAGAAGCCCGCCCTTTACTGCAGCCACGACTTCAGCCTTGCGCCGGATAACCCAGCGCCGGGTGTCGATTGGGGGAAGAGACGCGAGCGTCAAAGGCTCTCCTACCGGACCGATCACCGATTCTGGGCGAATTTTCTGGTTCTCAAGCATGTCAACATTTTATATGCCAAAAGTTAATTGTTTACATACTAATGTAATGGGATTGCGTCCCCCAGCACCCCATGGCGGCCCGTCCGAAATTCCGTGTCAGGCCGGTGCATGCGACATCGCCCAATCTACGCGGTACGCTACCCATCCCCAGAGCACTCAGCGTCCGCGGCGCATAGAAGATGGGCCGCGAAAGCACCGCCTGCCCCTTCCACGCTGTCCGACGCCCGTGACCGCCTTCCGCCTGTGCAAGGCGGAAGATATGACCTCGCCCGAAGATGACCAATCACCAAAGGTCTTCCTTGATCGCAAGCCACCTTCCGGACATGGAAGAAGCAAGGCGTACTAAGCTGATGGAATTCACGCGATGTGGCTAACTAAAAGCCCGCGCCGATCATTAAGCCGAGGGTCGTGTCCGCCGCTCCTCGACTCAATCCTGCTTCTCCTTGAATGCCCACGCGCAACTTGGGCCTCAGAGTTACACCAAGGCCCACTGCAACGCTCTGACTGTCGGTCAGTGCTCGCGTTGCCGATTGCTCGTAGGAATAGGACAAAATCCCATCTACCCCATGTCCCAATCCAACACGCGCACCAGCGCTGCCTGACAGAACGTTATGCACCGCGACATCATCAGGCTTGCCAATAATTTTATAGCCGACGCTGGCAAACGGTGCGACTCTGCCACCGATTGCGCGCGACACCTGGGCATTCACGAAATAGTCGGCCTTGCCGGTACCAAGTCCCTTGGAGCGAGAAGCAGTCGGGATTTTCAGCCCTGCCCCCAGCGATGCAGCGAAACCCGCTATGGGTAGACCGTAGGCCATCTGCACATTTGCATCGCCTAGCCCCTCCCGTTTGGTCCGTCGCGTATCGGTACGGCCGCTGGCCAGAAGCGGAGTGCCGAAAAGCCCGCCTTGGCTTAACACAACGTCGACAGGTGCGGTCGTTTGTACATACGGCACGGCAACGCCGAACCGTACCCGCCCTTTTCGTACCGAAACCCCGACCGTTGTCGCAACTGTCTCGACCTTCGCTCCAGTACCATAGTCGCCCCGTCGGTATTCCGCTCCACCGAACACTTCACCTGATCCATCGGGGGATGCAGAAGGGCGTGGACGAAGCACCAGTTCCTGCGCAGCCGCAACGGTTGGTGGGAGTACTATGGCAATGAGAAGCAACGGAAGTTTGGAAATACTGCGCATGGAATGGCTCCCGTCAGCCTTGGCGATCGGAGCCGGCTGTCCCATGAAGAACGAATTAGGGAGCTCGCTTAATCCATGGAGCCACGCGCGCCGGATGCGCCCTTGCCATATGCTTGGCACTCGGGGGAGTGGCACCATGCTTCTTGCCGCAAACCGCAAGGGCTCCGCGCGTTCCCTGCTGGCTTCTACTTTATGCTACCGCGTCGGCGTGTGATACCGATGCACAGTTCAGCGAAACTCGGTCCCCTGCGACGGTACGGCCATCTTCTGCGCAAGAGCATTGCCAATGGCGAGGTCAATTCTGGCTGGCCAACACGGCGAGCTGAGTTTTACGCGCCCCCCTAGCCTTTAGCCTGCGGACGCCCTAATGGGCCGGCACGCCATCCGGAGCAATCCAGGTGGCAAATGATCGCGTCGGTGCCCGAAAGGGCTTAAACGGGAACGCGGTGAGGATCGGCATCGCGCCGATCCGAAGCCGAGGCTGTCCCTGCAACTGTAAGCGGCGAGCGCGATGCAACCGCTTCCCCCCCAACGCAGGGGAAGCAGCCACTGGGCCGGACGCAGAATCATGCGAGGCCTGGGAAGGCTTGCATCAAGCATTGACCCGCGAGCCAGGAGACCTGCCGGCGTCTGGTCGCTCTTGCCATGGCCCAGGGGTTGGCCGAGGCACGGTGAACTCCGTCTGAGCGACGCCTAGCCGCCGACACGCGTCGGGCGACAGTGATGTCGCGCGCGCGTCCGGCCCTGTCGCAAGATGCCGGAGTACCCCCGTATCGTGATCAAGACCATTCTTCCTGCCAGCGTGCTGGCACTTTCCCTGACCCCACAGCCCTGCCATGCCGACGCGGCCGACGACGGGGCCGCAACGGCCGACATCGTCGTGTTCGGGCGGGGAGAAACCAAGATCGGCACGGCCCACGCCGCCAGCGAAGGCAGCGTCGGTGGAGCCGACCTGCTGGTGCGCCCATTGCTGAGGGTGGCCGAACTTCTGGAGGCCGTGCCGGGCATGGTCACAGCGCAGCATTCAGGCAGCGGCAAGGCCAACCAGTACTTCCTGCGCGGCTTCAACCTCGACCACGGATCGGACTTTACCACCTACATCGACGGCGTGCAGATGAACTTTCGCACGCATGGGCATGGGCAAGGCTATCTCGACCTCAACGGCCTGATCCCGGAAGTGGTGGCCCGCGAGGACTTCCGCAAAGGCCCCTATCGCGCCGACGGCGGCGACCTGGCTCTGGCCGGTGCCGCGTACATGGCCACGGTCGATGGGTATGATCGCCCCTGGGCCTCGCTTGAAGGCGGCTCGTATGGCTGGCGACGCTTGGCAGCGGGCGGAACCGTCCACAATCTGGCCGGGGGCGACCTCACGCTCGTGGGACAGGCCAAGCTCTATGACGGCCCGTGGCAGGAGCCCGAGCGGCTGCGGCACTATGCCGGGTTCGCCAAGTACCGAGCACCGACAGGCAGGGAAACGCTCGAAGCATCGCTGCACGCCTACCGCGCCACTTGGCGACCGACAGAGCAGATCCCCGAACGGATCATCGGAACGTCGCTCTGCCCCGACGTCTTCTGCTCGCCCGATCCATCCGCGCGGGGCCAGACCACGCGCCTGATCGGCAACATGGCGGTGAAGCAGCCGACATGGCACGCCAACGCCTATGCCCAGTTCTACGACTGGTCGATGTTCTCCAACCCGACTTACGCCGATCCCGACGGGACCAGCGCGCAGATCGCACAATTTGACCGACGCTGGGTCCTGGGGCTGACCGCGCAGAAAAACTGGGCCGTCGGGCCTGCGCTGGCGCTTTCGACCGGCATCGAGAGCCGGTACGATGCAATCGGCAATATCGGCGTGAACCGGACGGCCCAACGGCGCTTCCTCGCCTCGCTCGGCCATTACCAGGTCAAGGAACTATCGACCGCGCTCTATGGCGAGGCGACGTGGGCGCCCCTTACCGGACTGCGGCTGACGGGCGGACTGCGGGGGGACTACTACCGCTACGTGGTCAGGGCGCGCGATGCCGCCGCCGCGGCGTTGGGCCAGGGGGATGGCTCGGCCTTCCTCGCCTCGCCCAAGGCGTCGGTGTCCTGGGCCGCGACACCGCAAATCGAATTCTACGGCAATTGGGGCCGTGGCTTCCATTCCAATGACATGCGCGGCGCCGTCAACGCGGCCACGCCGGTGCCGGCGCTGGTTCGCGGAGCGGGCCACGAACTGGGCGCGCGGACGCAGTTTTCCGGCGTAACGCTGACGCTGACGCGCTGGTGGCTGAACGTCGACAGCGAATTGCGCTTCGTCGGCGATTCCAATTCGGTGGAACCGTCAGGCGCGAGCCGCCGGAACGGATACGAGGCGACGGCCTTCTGGCGGGCGCTGCCATGGCTCGTGCTGGATGGGAACTACACCGTCAGCCATGCCCGCTACGACAATGGCGATCACATCCCCAACGCCTTCGAAAGCGCCGCTTCGGCGGGTGCGGCCTTGATCCTGAACCGCTGGAAAGCCAGCGTGCGGGTGCGTCACCTTGGCCCGTCGCCGCTGATCGAGGACAACAGCATCCGCGATCGCGGCAGCACCGTGGTCAACGCCCGCGCCGCGTGGTCCGACAAGCGGATCGAGCTTTACGGCGAGATCCTCAACCTGCTTGCCAGCAAGGACAAGGACATCGCGTATTACTACGAGTCCTATATCCCCGCCTTCGATACCGATGGTCCTGTTTCCGGCCGATTGAGCCGCGTGGTGGAGCCGCGAACCCTGCGCTTTGGCGCAAAGGTCAACTTCTGATGACGGCGCTTCATGATGCGCATGACAGCGCGCCCATGCCTGCCCTGCCCCTTCGTCGCAGGATCGGCTGGCTGTTCGCCGCGCTCATCGGCGCCAACCTGCTGGCCTGGGCCTGGGCGCTGAGCCTGTTTCATGCCCAGCCGCTGATGCTGGGCACAGCGCTGCTCGCCTGGGGGCTGGGCTTGCGCCATGCGGTGGACGCAGACCACATCGCGGCCATCGACAACGTGACACGCAAGCTGATGCAGGAAGGCCAGCGCCCGATCTCGGTCGGCTGCTGGTTCGCCATCGGGCATTCGACGATCATCGCGCTGGCATCGACCACGATCGCACTGACGGCGAGCGCGCTTGTACGGTTCGACGCCTTTCGCCAGATCGGGGCGCTGATCGCCACGGCAGCTTCGGCCCTGTTCCTGTTCACCATCGCGGCGATGAACCTGGTGATCCTGCGGTCGGTCTGGCGGACGTTCCGGCACGTGCGCGCGGGCGGTGCCTATGTCGAGGAAGACCTCGACATCCTGACCGGATCGCGGGGGCCGCTGTCGCGCATCTTCGGCAAGCTGTTCCGGCTGGTCTCAAGGCCGTGGCACATGGCGCCGCTGGGATTCCTGTTCGGCCTGGGCTTCGACACCGCGACCGAAGTCGCCATCCTTGGCATGTCGGCAAGCCAGGCCGCCAATGGCCTTTCGATCGCAACCGTGCTGGTGCTGCCGGCCCTGTTCGCTGCCGGAATGGCGCTGATCGACACCGTGGATGGCGTGGTGATGCTCGGGGCTTACGAATGGGCCTTCGTGAAGCCAATCCGCAAGCTGTACTACAACATCACGATCACCCTGATTTCCGCGGTGGTCGCCATCGTCATCGGCGGAATCGAGACGATCGCGCTGATCGGCAGCCGGTTTGCACTGACCGGCTGGCCATGGACCTTCGCCGCCGATCTGGGGGCGCATTTCAACAGCCTGGGCTTTGCCATCATCGCCTTGTTCGTGGCCTGCTGGGTGGCGAGTTTCGCCATCTATCGCTGGAAGCGGCTGGACGAAATCGAGGTTTCGACAAAGGCTTAGCCAAGAGGCGATTGCATCGGTGGCGATCTCCCGCTAGGTCGCCGCGCGAAGGTCTGGCTTCGGCCCGTCTTTCACATGATCGCGCCGGTGCCCGGGAACGGGCTTAATCGGGAATGCGGTGCGGGAAGCATGTCTTCCCAAATCCGCGGCTGTCCCTGCAACTGTAAGCGGATAGCGCGATGCACTGGCCCCTTCGAGGGGCAGCCACTGGGCGGTGCATGCGCCGTGTTGGGAAGGCGTGCATCAAGCTGTGACCCGCGAGCCAGGAGACCTGCCGGCGCACCGGTCGCTCTTGCCTTGGTCCAGGGGATGGTCATGGCACGGTATCTCTCCGTCTGAGCGACGAAGCTGTGTGGCTGGGGCTGCACGGGTCGCGTGGTTACGGGCGCAACGTCGCGCCCGCCCGTCGTCGCGCGCCGACCGGACTTGTCCGGCAAGCCCCGCCCGGTCTCGCTCTGGCGCGCGGGAGAGTTGCACGTGTCCGACCTTTCGAAGGTGCCCGTCACCATCGTCACCGGCTTTCTTGGCGCGGGGAAGACCACGCTGATCAGCCACCTGATCCGCAATGCCGGTGGCCGCCGGCTGGCGGTCGTGGTCAACGAGTTCGGCACACTGGGCGTGGACGGCGACATCCTGCAATCCTGCGCCATTCCCGATTGCCCGGCGGAAAACATCGTGGAACTGGCCAATGGCTGCATCTGCTGCACCGTGGCCGACGACTTCATCCCCACGGTGGAAAAGCTGCTCGCGCTCGACCCTCGGCCCGACCACATCCTGATCGAGACCTCGGGCCTTGCCCTGCCCAAGCCGCTGCTGAAAGCGTTCGACTGGCCCGCGATCCGCAGCCGGATCACGGTGGACGGGGTGCTGGCGCTGGCGGATGCCGAAGCCGTTGCGGCCGGGCGCTTCGCCCCCGACGTGGCGGCGCTCGACGCGCAGCGCGCCGCCGATCCCGGCATCGACCACGAAACGCCCTTGTCCGAAGTGTTCGAGGACCAGCTGGCCTGCGCCGACATGGTGCTGCTGACCAAGGTCGACCTTGCCGGAGCCGATGGCGTGGCCGCTGCGCGGGCGGTGATCGCGGCGGAATCCCCTCGCCCCGTGCCGGTGATCGAACTCGTCGATGGCGCGGTCGATCCGCGCGTGATCCTGGGACTCGACGCCGCGGCCGAGGACGACATCGCGGCGCGTCCTTCGCACCATGACGGCGAAGACGATCACGAGCACGACGATTTCGACAGCACCGTGGTGACGCTGGGCGAAATTGCCGATCCCTCCGCACTTGTCGCACGGATCGAGACACTGGCGCGCGAGCACCGGATCCTGCGCGTCAAGGGCTATGCCGCCGTGACCGGCAAGCCGATGCGACTGCTGGTGCAGGCGGTGGGATCGCGCGTGCGCCATCACTACGACCGACCATGGCGCGCAGGGGAAACCCGCCATACCACGCTGGTCGCCATTGCCGAGCGCGAGCACGTGGATGCGCCTGCGATCAAGGCGGTTCTCGCCGGCTGAGCCAGCGCAATGCACGTCATCTTCCGCGAAACGCACGGGATGGAGGAAACCGCCGTCCCGCAGGATCTGGGGCAGACGCCTGCGGATCTCGTGGTGCTGTCTTTTTCCGACAGCGACCTTGGCGCGTTCGCGGGCGGCTGGCATCAGGCGAGACTGGCGAACCCGGCGTTTCCGTCGCTGCGCCTCGCCAATCTGGCGGCGCTGATGCACCCGCTTTCCGTCGATACGTATATCGAACGCACGCTGGGCGGGGCGCGGGCGATCCTGATCCGGCTGATCGGCGGCACGCCCTATTGGAGCTATGGGCTGCAACAGGTGGCGTTGCTGGCGCGCTCGCGCGGGATCGCGCTGGCGGTGTTGTCCGGCGATGGGCGGCCGGATCACAGGCTGGACGAAGCCTCCACGGTTCCGCCCGCGGTGCTGCGCACGCTGGGCCAGCTTTGCGATTCTGGTGGAGCGGATGCGGCGCGCGCGGCGCTGGGCGAGCTGGCACGCGCAGCCCGGCTTGTCACGGCCACAGAAATCCCGAGCACGGCGCTGCCCATGGCCGGTGGCTGGCACCCGCTCCATGGCCTGTGCGATCCGCTGGCGCTGATCCCCGACGCAACACGCCCGCTGGTGCTGATCGTGTTCTACAGGTCCTATCTTGCGGCCCACGATCTCGACCCGTTCGAGGCTCTGCATCGGGCGTTCGAGGCGGCGGGCTTTGCCACGCTGTCGCTCTACGTCACGTCGCTGAAGGAGCCGCAATCGCGCGCGCAAGTCGATCGCTGGGTGCGGCAGCTGGCCCCCGCTGCGATCGTCAATGCGACCGCCTTTTCCGCGCGGGATGATCAGGGCCACAGCCCGCTGGATGGCGCTGGCGTGCCCGTGTTCCAATTGGCGCTGGCCACCGGAGCGCGTGAAGCGTGGACGAATGCCGCGCGCGGGCTGTCGCCCGCGGATCTGGCGATGCACGTGGTTCTGCCTGAAATCGATGGTCGCGTGTTCGCGGGCGTGGCCAGCTTCAAGCAAGCCGATGTGGCAGACCCCGCGCTGGAGTTTGCCCAGAACCGGCACCGCGCCGACCCGGATCGCATCGCGGCCATCGCGGCGCGCGTGGCGGGCGCAATCGCGTTGGCAAGGAAGCCCGCCCGCGAACGCCGTGTAGCGCTGGTCCTGTCGACCTATCCGGGCAAGGCGCACCAGATGGCGCACGCCGTGGGGCTGGATGCGCTCGCCTCGGCCGAGGCGATCCTCCATGATCTGGCCGATGCGGGCTATGCGACGGGCGCCGTTCCCGATCTGGCGACCGCGCTGGGGCAGGAGACCCTTCACTGGCCACTGGCCGCGTATCGGGCGGCGTTGACCACCCTGCCCGCGCCCTTGCGCGCCGCGCTGGCCGAGACCTGGGGCGATCCGGAGAGCGACCCTGCCGTGGTGGATGGCGCGTTCCGGTTTGCCGCCGTGACGACGGGCCAGGCGCTGGTCGCGCTGCAACCCGAACGCGGCAATCTGGCCGACCGGGACGAGGCCTATCACGATACGACACGATGCCCTCGCCATGCCTATGTAGCCTTCTACCTCTGGCTGCGCGCACTGGGAATCGATGCGCTGGTGCACGTCGGCGCGCACGGCACGCTGGAATGGCTGCCGGGCAAATCGGTGGCGCTGTCGGAAGCCTGCTGGCCCGAAGCGCTGGTTGGCGCCCTGCCGGTGATCTACCCGTTCATCGTCAACGATCCGGGCGAAGCCGCGCAAGCCAAGCGCCGCATCGGTGCAGTCACGCTGGGCCATGCCCCGCCACCGCTGGCACCAACCCGGCATGGCGCCGGGCTGGAACGGATTGAGACGCTGCTCGACGAGTTTTCCAACGCCGATGGCCTCGATCCTGCCCGCCGCGATCGCCTGCAAGGCGCCATCCGCGCCGAGGCGCAGGCGCTGGGGCTGGAGGCGGAACTGGGTCTTGATGCCGCAACCACGCTGGGCGAAGCGATCACGCGCATCGACCGCTTCGTGTGCGATGTGAAGGAGAGCCAGTTCGGCGACGGCCTGCATGTGTTCGGCCGTGGCGAACAGGGTGCGTCCGAGCGTGCGGGCCTCCTTGCGGCGCTGGCGGGACGGCGCGTGCCTGCCGGACCTTCGGGATCGCCCCATCGCGGGCGCAGCGACGTGCTGCCGACGGGGCGCAACCTTTACACCATCGATCCGCGCGCGGTGCCCTCGCGCGCCGCCCATGCGCAGGGCGTGACGCTGGCCGAGGAACTGCTGCGCCGGCACTTGCAGGATCACGGCGACTACCCCCACGGTCTGGTGGTGGACCTGTGGGGTTCGGCCACGATGCGCACAGCGGGCGAGGAATTCGCCATGGCGCTGCATCTGCTGGGCGCAAAGCCGCTGTGGGATCCGGCGTCCGAGCGCGTGACCGGGATCGAGATCCTGCCCCTTGCCCTGCTCGACCGACCACGCATCGACGTGACGCTGCGCGTGTCGGGGCTGTTTCGCGATGCCTTCCCTGCGTTGCCCATGCTGTTCGGGCAAGCGGTGCGCGCGCTGTGCGAACGGGACGAAGAGCCGGAATGGAACCCTTTTGCCAATACACAGGCAACCCCGCGCGTCTATGGTCCGCAGCCCGGTCGCTATGGCCTGGACATGGGGGCAGCAGCGGAAACCTATACCGACGCGGCACGCCGCGCGGCGGGGGAAGCCTGGCTGGCAGCATCCGGCCACGCACTCGACACCGCCGATGCGCAGGCGGACAGCCGGGGCCTGCGTGAACGGGTGGCCGGAGCCGATGCCTTTGTGCATTTGCAGGATCTTGCCGAAACAGACCTGTTGCTGGCGGCGGACTATGCCGCGCACGAGGCTGGCTTTGCCGCTGCGCAGGCCGTCACCGGCGGCAATGCGGCGCTCTATCACCTCGACAGCCGCAACCCCGAACGCCCGGTCGCGCGCGCGCTGACCGAGGAAATCGCGCGCGTGGTGCGCGCCCGCGCCGCGCATCCGGGATGGATCGCCGGGATGATGCGCCACGGCTTTCGCGGAGGCGCGGAACTGGCCGCAACGCTGGATCATCTGGGCGCAATTGCGCATCTTTCCGGCAGCGTGCCGCCACAACTGTTCGACCTCTATCACGAGGCTACGCTGGGGCAGAGCGAGGTGCGCGCCTTTCTGGAACGGGAAAACCCGCAGGCGCTGGCAGCAATGGAAGCGCGCTTTGCCGCACTCCATGCCGCAGGACTTTGGCCTACACGGCGAAATTCGATCCTCGCCACCCTGCCCCTGTCGTCCGCGCCGGAAACCGAGGCGTGAGCGGCTTCGAGATCAAGGGCTGGTGCCCCGATGCGTGGCGACCGATGGAAACGGGCGACGGCCTGCTGGTGCGGATCAAGCCACGTCTCGCGCGCCTGACCCGTGGACAAGCACGCGCCCTGTGCGCGCTGGCCGACCGCTTCGGCAACGGCATCATCGACGTCACGCGTCGCGCCAATCTCCAGGTCCGCGGCGTCCACGAAACCGGCTGGCGCGATCTGGTGCGTGAACTGGTCGGGTTGGGGTTGGTGGACGCCGATCGCCGTATCGAAACCCGGAGCAACCTGCTGGTGGCGCCCGATTGGACGCTGGGCGACGACAGCCATCGTATTGCCTGCGACCTGCTGGCGCGGCTGGGCCAGTTGCCCGACCTGCCTGGCAAGGTCGGCTTCGTGGTCGACGCCGGTGCCGCTCCGGCCCTGCTCGACGAACCGGGCGATTTCCGCGTCGAACGCGGTGCCACAGGCGGCTTGATCCTGCGCGCCGCCGGGCGGTCCACGGGCGTTGAACTCGCCGCAGGCAGCGAAGCAGGCATGCTGATCGCGCTCGCACACTGGTTCCACGAGAGCGGCGGCACGCTGGCAGGCCGCATGGCTCGCCACGATGCGCCCTTGCCGGATTGGGCGACGGGAAAAGTGCCGCCCGCACCGCCCGTTTCTCCGATGGTGCCGGGCAGCACGCCGCAAGGCACAGCGCATGGCGCGCCGTTCGGGCAGGTGGAAGCGGCCGTTCTGGCCCGCGCCGTTGCCGATCCTGCCGTCGAGGGCCTGCGGATCACGCCATGGCGCGTGTTGCTGCTCGAAGGGACGCAGAGCGGTGCCATCCCCGGCCTGATCGCCGATGCCGCCGACCCGCTCCTGCGCGCTTATGCCTGCCCCGGTGCCCCGTTCTGCCCTCAGGCGAACGTGGCCACGCGCGAGCTGGCGCGGCGGCTGGCGCCCGCCGTTTCGGGCAACCTGCACGTTTCCGGCTGCGCCAAGGGCTGTGCCTGCCCGCAGCCCGCCGCCGTCGTCCTGACCGGCCGCGATGGCCGGTTCGACCTTGCCCACAACGACCGCGCCGGATCGCCCGCCGCCGTGACCGATCTCGGCCCCGCAGCGGTCCTTGCGCATTTTGGAGTCGCCTGATGCCCCATGCCTATGAAACCTGTGGCGCGGCGATCTATCGCCAGTCCTTCGCCATGATCCGTGCCGAGGCTGATCTGGCGCGCTTTTCCGCCGAGGAAGAACCGGTGGCCGTGCGCATGATCCATGCCGCCGGGATGGTGGACCTCGCCCGGCATATCCGCTTGTCGCCCGGCTTTGCCGATGCCGCCCGCGGCGCGCTGGCGGCAGGCGCACCCATCCTGTGCGATGCCCGGATGGTCTCCGAAGGGGTCACCCGCCCGCGCCTCCCCGCCGATAACGCGGTGCTGTGCACCCTGCACGATCCGCAAGTGCCCGATCTGGCGCGCACCATGGCCAACACCCGCTCGGCCGCCGCGCTGGAACTGTGGCGGCCCCATCTGGCGGGCGCGGTGGTGGCCATCGGCAACGCCCCCACCGCCCTGTTCCACCTGCTGAACATGCTGGAGGATCCGGACTGCCCGCGCCCGGCCGCGATCATCGGCTGTCCTGTCGGGTTCGTGGGCGCGGTGGAATCCAAAGCCGCGTTGTGGGACGCGCAGCCCGTGCCCTGCTGCATCGTGGAGGGGCGCCTCGGCGGCAGCGCCATCACCGTGGCGGCAGTCAACGCCCTTGCGAGCCGCGCGGAATGAGCGCCGCCCTCACCGCAGGCACGATCCACGGCGTCGGCCTTGGTCCCGGCGCGCCCGACCTGCTGAGCGTGCGCGCCGACCGGCTGGTGCGCGGCACCCGCCACATCGCCTATTTCCGCAAGGCGGGCCGCCCCGGACAGGCACGGCGCATTGCCGAGGGCATGTTGCGCGACGATGCCATCGAGATCGCCATGGAATATCCGGTGACGACCGAGATCCCGGTCTCCGACCCGCGCTACAACGCCTGTCTTTCGGCTTTCTATGCCGAGTGCACCGAACGGCTCGCCACGCTGGCCCGCGCGGGCGACGATGTGGTGGTCCTGTGTGAAGGCGATCCGTTCTTCTACGGCTCGTTCATGCATCTACATTCGCGGCTTGCCGGCCTGACGCCGGTCGAGGTCGTGCCCGGCATCACCGGCATGGCGGGCGCATGGAACGCCACGGGACTTCCGATCACCTGGGGCGACGACGTGCTGACGGTGGCCACGGCCACCCTGCCCGAGGAGGAACTGGCCCGCCGCATCCGCGATACCGATGCGCTGGTGGTGATGAAGATCGGCCGCAACCTGCCCAAGCTGCGTCGCGCGGTCAAAGCCGCCGGGCGAGAACAGGCGGCATGGCTGGTAGAATACGCTGCCATGCCTGCGCAACGCGTGACGCCACTGGCAGAAGCGACCGACGTGACGCCCTATTTCTCGATCCTGCTGATCCACGGACAGGGGCGCAGACCGTGAGCGTGCCCGCGCAAGGCGGCTGGCTGGCCGTCGCCGGACTGGGGCCGGGCGATCAGGCTCTAGTCACGCCCGAAGTCAGCGATGCGCTGGCCGCAGCCACCGACGTGATCGGCTATTTCCCCTATGTCGCGCGGATTGCCCCACGCGAAGGGCTGGTGCTGCATCCGTCCGACAATCGCGTGGAACTGGACCGGGCGAAACTGGCGCTGGACCTTGCGGCGCAGGGTCGCAACGTGGTGGTCGTCTCGTCGGGCGATCCCGGCGTCTTCGCCATGGCCGCCGCCGTGTTCGAAGCGTTGGAGGCGGGCACGCCCGCATGGCAGGACATCGACATCCGCGTCCTGCCCGGCATCACCGCGATGCTGGCGGCCAGCGCGCGCGCCGGTGCCCCGCTCGGCCATGATTTCTGCGCGATCAACCTGTCGGACAACCTGAAACCGTGGTCGCTGATCGCAAAGCGCCTGCGGCTGGCGGCCGAAGCCGATTTCGCGATGGCGTTCTACAACCCGCGCTCCAAATCGCGGCCCCAAGGCTTCGCCCGCGCACTGGCGGTGTTGCAGGAAGCCTGCGGCGACGACCGCCCGGTGCTGTTCGCCCGCGCGGTATCGACGGCAGACGAAGTGCTGCGCATCGTGCCGCTCGACAAGGCCCAGCCCGACATGGCCGACATGCGCACGATGGTGATCGTAGGGTCCAGCCAGACGCGGATCATCGAACGCCCCGCAGGCCCCGTGCTCTATACCCCGCGTTCCGCGCCGAAAGCTGTGGCGTGACCCAGCCAGGCGATCACATCTTCCGGCCGATGCACTTCGAGCCGTTCGGGCATGGCCGGACGGTCGATCATCAGCACGGGCAAACCCAGTTCGCGCGCGGCGATCAGCTTTGCCTCCGCGCCCGTGCCGCCAGCGTTCTTGCTGACGACAAGATCGATGCCGTGTTCCTGCAACAGCGCGCGGTCGCCCGCCACGGTGAACGGCCCGCGATCGACGACGAGGCCATGATCGGGCAGCCCGGGCGGCATGGCGGGCGCATCGACGAAGCGCAGCAGGTAGTGGTGCTGCGGCTGCGCGGCGAAAGCGTCCACATGCATCCGTCCCAGGGCCAGCAGAACGCGGCGGGTCGGCCCCGCCAGCGCGGCGACGGCGGCAGCGATGTCGGCCACGTGATGCCACTGATCGCCGCCGACCGGCTGCCAGGCGGGCCGGGTCAGCGCGATGTGCGGAACGCCCGCCTCTCGTGCGGCCGCCACGGCATTCGCGCTCATCGTCGCGGCGAAGGGATGGGTGGCGTCCACCAGGTGCGTGACACCCGTTTCGCGCAAAAGCTCCGCCAGACCTGCCGCGCCGCCGAAACCGCCGATGCGCACCGGCACGGGCTGGGGGCGCGGGTTTTCGGTGCGACCGGCATAGCTCAGCCTGGCCGTGATGCCGCGCCCTGCAAGCAGGCGCGCCAGCGCGCTGGCTTCGGTGGTGCCGCCCAGCACAAGGACGTTTGGCATGGCTGATCGGGATCCCGCTGGCTGGTTGACGATCATCGGCGTCGGCGAAGATGGTTTCGATGGCCTGTCCGCCGCCAGCCGCGCGGCGCTGGCCGGTGCCGAACTGGTGATGGGGCCGCCGCGCCACCTGTCGTTGCTGCCAGCGCTTACCTGCCCGGCCATCGCATGGCCAGTGCCTTTCGCCGATGGCGTGGCGCGCCTGCTGGAGCATCGCGGGCGCCGCGTGGTCATGCTGGCGTCAGGAGATCCCTTCTGGTTCGGCGCCGGAAAAAGCGTGACGCGCCATCTCGATCGCGATGAATGGATCGCGCACCCGGCCCCGTCGACGTTCTCGTTGGCCGCAAGCCAGTTGGGATGGGCCGTGCAGGATACGGTCTGCCTCGGCCTGCACGCCGCGCCGCTGCAACGCCTGCGCCCGCATCTGGCACCGGGTCGGCGGATCATCGTCCTGCTGCGTGATGGCCATGCGGTGCATGTACTGGCGGCCTATTGCGCCAGCCTTGGCTTCGGGGCGTCCACGCTTCACGTCATGGAGGCGCTGGGCGGTCCTCGGGCACGGGTGCGCCACGTGGTGGCCGACCAGGTGGTGCTCGGCGAGATTGCCCATCCTGTCGCCGTCGGTATCGCTACGGCGGGCGAAGGCCACGCGGTGCCCACGACCTCCGGCCTGCCCGACGATCTGTTCGCGTCCGATGGCCAGATTACCAAGCGGCCGGTGCGTGCGCTGACCTTGTCGGCGCTGGCGCCGCGCGCGGGCGAAACGCTGTGGGACATCGGCGCAGGCTCCGGCTCGATCGGGATCGAATGGCTGCTGTCGCACCCCGCCAACCATGCCATCGCGCTGGAAGCCGATCCGGTGCGGGCTGCCCGCGCGCGGGCCAATGCCGCCGCGCTGGGCGCTGACCATCTGTGCGTGATCGAAGGCCGCGCTCCCACCGACCTGCCCGATGGCCCGGCGCCTGATGCGGTGTTTATCGGCGGCGGGCTGTCCTACGCCCTGCTGGAAGCCCTGTGGCACCGCCTTCCCGCCGGAACCCGGCTGGTTGCCAACGCGGTCACGCTGGAATCGGAAGCCGTGCTGGCACACTGGCATGGCGCGAAAGGCGGCGCGCTGCTGCGCGTCGAACTGGCCGATGCCGCCCCCATTGGCAACCGTCACGGCTGGAAGGCCCGCTATCCGGTGGTGCAGTGGAGCATCACGCTATGATCGTCGCCGGCTTCGGGTTCCGCGCCAGCGCCAGCCTTGAATCGCTACGCGCGGCGCTGGCGCTGGCGCAACAGGGCGCGCCCACGGTCACGCGCCTCGCCACCGCGCAGGCCAAGGCCGCAACGCTCGCCCCGCTGGCACAGGCGCTGGGCCTGCCGCTGGCCGAAGTGACCGCCGACGCGCTGGCCGCCCGCCGTACGCACACCGAATCCGCCGCCAGCCGCAAGGCACACGGCACTGGCAGCGTGGCGGAATCCGCCGCGCTCGCCGCCGCAGGGTCGGGGGCACGACTGTTGCGCCGCCGGCAGATTTCCCCCGATCGCATGGCCACTTGCGCCATTGCCCAAGGAATACCTGAATGACCGTCCATTTCATTGGCGCCGGCCCTGGCGCGCCCGATCTGCTGACCCTGCGCGGGCGCGACCTGATCGCAGCGAGCCTCGTCTGCCTTTATGCCGGATCGCTGATTCCGGCCGCCATGCTGGCCCATTGCCCGCCGAACGCGCGCATCGTGAACACCGCGCCCATGGCACTGGACGATATCGTGGCCGAGATCGCCGCGGCCCATGCCGCCGGGCATGACGTCGCGCGGCTGCATTCGGGCGACCTGTCGGTCTGGTCGGCGATGGGCGAACAGTTGCGCCGGCTGCGCGCGCTGGACATTCCCTTCACCGTCACGCCCGGCGTCCCCGCCTTTGCCGCCGCCGCCGCAACGCTTGAGGCGGAACTGACTCTGCCCGAACTCGGCCAGTCGCTGGTCCTCACGCGCACGCCCGGCCGCGCCAGCACGATGCCGCCGCGCGAAAGCCTCGCCAACTTCGCGGTGACCGGCGCGACGCTCGCCATTCACCTGTCGATCCACAATCTGGCCACGGTGGTGGCCGATCTTGCCCCCGCCTATGGTCAGGATTGCCCGGTCGCCGTGGTGTGGCGCGCCAGCTGGCCCGACCAGCGCGTGGTCCGCGCCACGCTGGGCACGGTGGAACAGGCCGTGGCGGGCAGCATGGAGCGCACTGCGCTGATCCTCGTCGGCCGCGTGCTGGCTGCCGAAGGGTTTGCCGAAAGCAGCCTTTATGCCGCCGATTACGACCGCCGCTTCCGCCCGCAGGATGCCACCTCGCGCTTCATCGGCGTCACCGAATGAGCGTTCCCGGCCTGATGATCGCGGCGCCCGCGTCGGGCACCGGCAAGACCACGGTCATGCTCGGGCTGCTGCGCGCGTTGATGCAGGATGGCCTTGCCGTGCAGCCGTTCAAGAGCGGGCCGGATTACATCGACCCCGCGTTCCACCGCGCCGCCTGCGGACGCGCCTCGTTCAACCTTGACAGCTGGGCGATGGAACCGGCGCTGATCGACGCCATCACCGCGCAGGCGATGGGCGCGGACATGATCCTTGCCGAAGGCTCCATGGGCCTGTTCGACGGCGTGGCCTGCCGGGGCGCTACCGGCAATGGCGCCAGCGCCGACGTTGCCAAGCGCATGGGCTGGCCGGTGGTGCTGGTGCTGGACGCATCGGGACAGGCGCAGTCCGTCGCCGCCACCGCGCTCGGCTTTCGCAGCTTCGATCCCGCGCTGCGCATAGCCGCAGTGATCCTCAATCGCGTGGCCAGCCCCCGCCACGAAAGCCTGCTGCGCAAGGGGCTGGAGTCCATCGACATGCCCGTGCTCGGCGCGCTGCCCCGGCGCACCGATCTGGCCTTGCCAGAACGCCATCTCGGGCTGGTGCAGGCGATGGAACACCCCGATCTGGAACGCGCGGTCGTCGATTACGCCGCGTTCCTGCGCGGCCATGTCGATCTCGCCGCTCTCCGCGCCGCAGCACTAGCCAGGCCCCCCGTATCTCGGCCCAGCCACCTGCCCCCTCCCCCGGCACAGCGCATCGCGGTCGCACGCGATGCAGCGTTTTCCTTCCTCTATCCGCACCTTCTGGAAGGCTGGCGGCGTGCAGGTGCGCAGATCACGCCGTTCTCCCCGCTGGCCGACGAAGCACCGGCCGCCGATGCCGATCTCGTATGGCTTCCGGGCGGCTATCCCGAACTGCATGCCGGAACGATCGCGGCCGCTTCCACCTTCCTCGAAGGCTTGCACCGCCATGCCGAAACGCGGCCCATCCATGGCGAATGCGGCGGATACATGGTGCTGGGCGAAACGCTGGTGGACAAGGCAGGGACATGCCACCGCATGGCCGGCCTGCTCGGGCTGGAAACCAGTTATGCCCAGCGCCGGATGCACCTTGGCTATCGCCATGCCGAACTGCTTGCGCCTGTCGCGGGTATTGCGGCGGGCACCTGCCTGCGCGGGCACGAGTTCCATTATTCCACCATCCTCGCGCAGCACGATGCGCCGCTGGCCCGCGTCACCGATGCCAACGGCGATCCGGTGGCCGAAACCGGATCGCGCCGGGGCCGGGTGACCGGCACCTTCTTTCACATGATTGCCCCCTCCGACCGAGGCGTAAACGCGTGATCGAGCTTCACCTGATCGGCATCGGCACCGGCAACCCCGATCACCTCACCACGCAAGCAACCCGCGCCATGAACGCGGCGGACCTCATCCTGCTGCCGCGCAAGGGCAGTGCGAAGTCGGACCTTGCAGATCTGCGCCGCACGATCTGCGCGAACGTGCTGACCCGCCCGGTGCCGATCGTCGAATTCGACATGCCGGTGCGGGCAGATGATGGCGACTATGCGCGCGCCGTCAACGACTGGCACGATGCCATCGCGGCCATCTGGCGCGAACAGATCGCCGCGCACTTGCCCAGGGGCGGGCGGCTCGCGCTGCTGGTCTGGGGCGATCCTTCGCTCTACGACAGCACGCTGCGCATTGCCGAGCGGTTGCAGCGTGCCGGGCTGGAAGTTGCCGTCAAGGTTGTCGCCGGCATCACCAGCATCCAGGCGCTGACCTCCGCCCATGCCATTCCGCTCAACCCACTGGCCGGTCCCGTTACCATCACCACCGGGCGTGCGCTGCGCACCCACGGCTGGCCGGTCGATGCCGATACGATCGTCGTCATGCTCGACAGCGGCTGCGCCTTCGACGTGCTTGATCCGCGCGGCATCACGATCTGGTGGGGGGCCTATCTGGGCATGGACCATCAGGCGCTGGAACAGGGGCCGCTGGCCGAAGCGGCCCCGCGGATCGCCGCACGCCGGGCGGCCCTTCGCGCCCGCCACGGCTGGATCATGGATGTCTATCTGATGCGAAAGGAACAGGTCGATGGAAGCCGCTGACGCACCGATGGCGGGAGAAGCCGCCGATGCCCGCCACGCCGACAAGATGCGCAAGAAGCAGGCCGCACGCGACACGATCATGGCCAACAAGACGCGCGAAAAGGGCCTGCTGATCGTTCACACGGGCAAGGGCAAGGGCAAGACCAGCGCCGCGCTGGGCATGGTGGTGCGCGCCATCGGCCACGGCATGAAAGTGGGCGTGGTCCAGTTCGTGAAAGGCGCGATGGTCACGGGCGAAAAGGCGGTGTTCGACGCCTTTCCCGACAATGTCGAGTTCAAGCCCATGGGCGAAGGCTTTACCTGGAACACGCAGGATCGTGCGCGCGACATAGCCTCTGCCCGCACCGCCTGGGACGAAGTGAAGCGCATGATCGCGGACCCGGCCTATCACATGGTGCTGGCCGACGAGCTGAACATCGTGCTGCGCTACGATTATCTGCCGCTCGACGAAGTGCTCGAAGTCCTGACCGCCAAGCCAGAGATGAAGCACGTGATCGTCACCGGCCGGAATGCACCCGATGCGCTGATGGAGGCCGCCGATCTCGTCACCGAGATGACCATGGTGAAGCACCCGTTCCGATCAGGCGTCAAGGCGCAGGCGGGAATCGAGTTTTGAGCCAGCCCGCTCCCCAGTTCGATGCCGAATTCGCACAGGCGTTCGAAACGCTGCTGCACTGGCGGCGCGATGTGCGCCATTTCGCATCGCAGCCGGTGACCGAACAGGACATGGCCGAACTGCTGGCGCTGGCGACGCTGGCTCCCTCGGTCGGCAACGCCCAACCCTGGCGCTTCGTGCGCGTGCGCACGCCTGCCTTGCGCGAGGCGCTGGCCGTCCATGTCGATGACCAGAACGCGTTGGCCGCACGTGGCTACGCCGACCAGGCGCGCCACGATGCCTATCGCGCGCTCAAGCTGCACGGCTTGCGCGAAGCACCCGAGATCGTGGCCCTGTTCTGCGACGAACAGGCGCAGGCGGGCCACCGCCTTGGCATCGCCACCATGCCCGAAATGCTGCGCTATTCCTGCGTCGCGGCCATCCAGACGCTATGGCTGGCCGCGCGCATTCGCGGGATAGGCCTCGGCTGGGTCTCGATCCTCGATCCGCAGGTGGTGAGCGCCATGCTGGACGTGCCGCCACGGTGGTCGCTGATCGCACTGCTGTGCATCGGCTATCCCGAGCAATCTTCAGAAACCCCCGAACTCGAACAACGCGGTTGGCAATCGCGTGAGCCGCTGGCCGACCGCGTGTTCGAGAGATGACCCTTGCCCGAAGGAGCGCAATGCGATGCTGATCCCCGCCGATGATGGCCCGGCCATCGTGGCCTGCAACACCTGCCGCCATTCCAAGGATGCCCAGAACGGCGTGGACGGTCAGCGCGGCGGTGCCCTGCTGGTCGCCGCACTGCGCGCCGTGCAGCAAGGCGATCCGCGCTATGCCGGCATCGCAGTGCAGGAAATGCCGTGCCTGTTTTCCTGCACCGAGTTCTGCTCGGTCCACGTCCGCGCTCCGGGCAAACTCGGGTATGTGCTCGGCCGCTTCACCCCGGACGAGGAGGCCGCCACTGCCCTGCTCGACTATGCCCTGCTCCATGCGGCCAGTGAACACGGTCGCGTGCCGTTCAAGGAATGGCCAAAGGGCGTGAAGGGCCACTTCATCTGCCGCACCCCGCCCGCAGGGTTTGTGGCGCAATGATCGGGTTTGCCTCCCCCGCCGCATTCGAGGCCGCTCTGGCCAGTCTGCCCTCCCCAGATGCGAACGCCATTGCGGCCGCCCGCGCCCGGCAGGGCCAGTTGACCAAGCCACCGGGATCGCTGGGGCGGCTGGAAGACATCGCCGTGTTCATGGCCGGCTGGCAGGGCACGGCCCGCCCGGTGATCGAACGTGGTCGCACCGCGATCTTTGCCGGCAATCATGGCTTCGTGGCCCACGGCGTCAGCGCCTTTCCCGCCAGCGTGACTGCGGCCATGGTCGCCAATTTCGAGGCGGGCGGCGCGGCGATCAACGCGCTGGCTGGCGCAGCCGGGCTGGATCTCAGGATCGTCGCGCTCGACCTTGATCGCCCCACCGCCGATTTCACCACTGCCCCCGCGATGGACGAGGACGAATGCCTTGCCGCACTGTCGGCGGGGGCGAGCGTCGTGACGCCCGATCTCCATATCGTCACCATGGGGGAAATGGGCATCGGCAATACCACGGCCGCCGCGGCGCTTTCCGCCCGCAGCTTTGGCGGCAGCGTGGCCGAATGGGTCGGCCCCGGCACGGGTGTCGACAGTGCCGGCATTGCCCGAAAGGTTGCCGTGATCGGACAGGCGCTTGCCCTGCATGATTCCGCGCCTGCCTCGCCGTTCGAAACGCTGCGCAGGCTTGGCGGGCGGGAGATCGCGGCCATTGCAGGTGCGGTGCTGAAGGCGCGCCAGTTGCGCATCCCCGTGGTGCTTGATGGCTTCATCACCTGTGCGGCGATTGCGCCGCTGGCCGCCAAGGTTCCGGCGATCACCGATCATTGCCTTGCCGGGCATTGCTCGGCCGAACCCGGCCATGTCCGCCTGCTTCGCCACCTTGGCCTGTCTCCCTTGCTGAGCCTTGGGATGCGGCTCGGCGAAGGCAGCGGCGCAGCGCTCGCCGTGTCGGTGATCCGCGCAGCGCTTGCCACGCACGCGCAGATGGCCACCTTTGCCGAAGCGGGCGTGGCCGACAGCCTGTGAGCGCGTTTCACCTCCACCTGATGCGGCATGGCGCCCCTGAAACGCCCGGACTCCTGCTGGGCCGTACCGATATGCCCAGCACCCCGGCCGGTATTGCGGCCTGCGTGCAGCAAGTCGCCGACCTCTCCTTCGGCACCGTGATCGCGTCCGACCTGCAACGCTGCGCGGTAACGGCGGACGGGATCGCCGGTTCGCGCGGCTTGCCGGTCACGCGCGATCCACGCTGGCGCGAGCTGCATTTCGGGGCCTGGGACGGGCTGAACCCGGCGCACGTGGACAGCACAGCGCTCGCCAGATTCTGGAACGATCCCGAAGCCGATCCGCCACCGGGCGGCGAACGCTGGTCCTCGCTGGTCGCCCGCGTCGATGCCGCGCTCGGCAGTATCGCGGGCGATACGCTGGTCGTCACGCACGGCGGCGCTATCCGCGCGGCGCTGGCTTGCCTGTTCGGCTTCGAGCAGCGCCATCTCTGGGCATTCGACCTGCCCTATACCTGCGTCGTCAGCCTGCGCCTGTGGCCGGGCACGCCGCGCACTGCGCAGATCGTGGGGCTGTGGCCATGAAGGGCCTTTGCATCGCGGTGCAGTTCCTTACCCGCCTGCCCGCGCCGTCAGTGTCTGTCTCGAACGACGCGTTCGGCGCATCGATGCGGTGGTTCCCGGTGGTCGGGTTGATCGTCGGCGGGATTGTTGCCGCGGCGGGATGGGCCGGGGCGCATGTCGACAGCTGGACCGGCGCGCTGGCCGCGCTTGCGGCATGGGTGCTGGTCACAGGCGCGCTGCACCTGGACGGGCTGGGCGACATGGCCGATGCCAGCGGTGCCGCGCACAAGGATCGCGAGCGGCTCCGTGCCGTGCTGGCCGATCCCCATGTGGGCAGCTTCGGCGTGACCGCCATCACGCTGCAATTGCTGGCCAAGCTGGTGCTGCTGCACGCGCTGATCGACCAACGCCAGATCGCTGCGGTCGTGCTGGTGCCTTTCGCCGCACGCATCGCCCCGTTGTTCTGGACCCGCTGGATCGCTCCGTTGCATCAGGGGCTTGGGGCACGCTTTGCTGGGGCCATCCGCCCGGCAGACCTTGCCTTCTGGACGCTCGCGTTGCTGGCAACCGCGTGGTTCCACCCGGCCCTGCTGGCCACCGTTCCTGTCATCGTACAGTGGGGCCGCTGGATCGCCCGGCGTATCGGCGGCATTTCCGGGGACGGCCATGGCGCGGGAATCGAACTGATCGAAACCGCGCTGTTGCTGGGCCTTTGCGTGGAGGCAGCGCTGTGACATCACCCCGTTGGACATGGCATGGCGGCGGCATCGATGCGGCCCGGCAGCACTTCGGTGGGGAGGATTGGCTGGACCTTTCCACCGGCATCAACCCGCACGCCTGGCCGCACGCCAACGCCGTGCCCGTCGATTGGCGCGCGCTGCCGGGCGAAGACGACGTGGCGGCGCTGGAACGCGCGGCGGCCGCCCACTTCGGCTGCGATGCAGGCAGCGTCTGCGCCGTCCCGGGAACCGAAGTGGGCCTGCGCCTTGCAGGCGAACTGCTTAATGGCCGCGCCTGCCACGTCACCCCCACCTATCGCACGCATACCGAGATGGTGGCAGGCAGCTGGCCCATCGCTATCGACACGCTCGATCAGGCAGACGGCGCAACGCTGATCCTCGCCAACCCGAACAACCCCGATGGGCGTCTGCTCAGCCGTGACCAAATCGACGATCTGCTGGCACGGCGCGGCGCAAGCGGCTGGCTCGTGCTGGATGAAGCCTTTGCCGATTGCCACCCCAACCACACCGTCGCCGACCGGGTCAGCGACGAGCGGCGCCTGATCGTCTTCCGCTCGTTCGGCAAGTTCTTCGGGCTGGCCGGCGTGCGGCTCGGCTTCGTGATCGGGCCGCGCCAGATCATCGACGACCTGCGCAGGCGGCTGGGAGCTTGGCCCGTCTCCGCCGCCGCCATCGCGATCGGCACGGCTGCTTACGGCGATCATGCGTGGACGGCCATGATGCGCCGCAGGCTGGAGGCCGATGCAGCGCGACTGGACGCAGCACTGCATAGGCGCGGCTATCGCGTGATCGGCGCCTGCCCGCTGTTCCGCCTGATCGAATGTGCCGATGGCGCGGCCCTGTTCGACCATCTGGCCCGGCGGGCCATTCTCACCCGCCCCTTTGCCCACCAACCCCAGTGGTTGCGGGTGGGGCTGCCGGGCAGCGAAGAGGGACTTGCCCGCTTCATCTCCGCCCTGCCTGATGGCTGAAGCTGTCGTTCTTCTTGCCCTTGCCCTCGATGCGGCGATTGGCTGGCCTGATCGGCTCTATCGACGGCTGGGTCACCCGGTCGGCGGTTTTGCCCGGATCATCCAGAGTTGCGAGCGCGTCTGGAACCGCTCGGCGTTGCCCCCGCCGCTACGGCGATTGCTCGGGGTGCTGACGGTGGTGATCCTCATCGCCATTCCGGTCGGGATGGCGCTCGCGGTACAGGCGCTTTTGCTCAAGATTTTCGGGTCGTTTGCATGGATCGCCGAGGCCGTGCTCGCCTGGCCCGCGCTGGCGCAGCGCAGCTTGTTCGATCATGTCCGCCCGGTGGTCGTGGCCCTTGAGGCAGGCGACCTTCTCGCGGCCCGCCGGGCCGTTGCCATGATCGTCGGGCGTGATACCGCCGAACTCGATGCAGCGGGCGTGGCGCGGGCCGCGATCGAAAGCCTTGCCGAAAGCTTTTGCGACGGGATTGCCGCACCGCTGTTCTGGCTGGTCGCGGGCGGCGTGCCGGGGATTTGGGCCTACAAGGCGATCAACACCGCCGACAGCCTGATTGGCCATCGCGAGGAGCGCTGGCGCGCCTTCGGTTGGGCCGCCGCACGCACCGACGACCTGGCGAACCTGTTGCCCGCGCGGATCGGCGCCGTGATCCTCTGCCTTGCAGGACGCGGCGGATGGTCGACGATGTGGCGCGATCATGGCCGTCATTCCTCGCCCAACGCTGGCTGGACCGAAGCGGCCATGGCCGGCGCCCTGCACGTGCGGCTGGCTGGACCGGTCGTCTACGATGGAGTGGCCCATGCGAAGCCGTGGATCGGCGAAGGCCCGCCCGACGCGACGGCGGCGGATATCCGCCGCGCGCTCGTAATCTACGTTCGCGCCTGCCTCCTGCTGGGCGTAACGGCTACCGCGTTTGCATGGAGAGGATGGTGATGGGCGCACTGATGCTGCAAGGTACCGGGTCCGATGTCGGCAAATCGGTGCTGGTCGCCGGGCTGTGCCGCGCGTTTGCCAATCGCGGTCTTTCCGTGCGCCCGTTCAAGCCGCAGAACATGTCGAACAATGCTGCCGTCACGGTCGACGGCGGAGAGATCGGGCGAGCGCAGGCCTTGCAGGCCATGGCCTGCCGGGTTGAGCCGCATACGGACATGAATCCCGTCCTGCTCAAGCCGCAGGCAGACCACACCTCGCAACTCGTGGTGCATGGGCGAGTGCGCGGAACGATGGGCGGCGGGAATTTCCGCACCGCGCGCGCCGCGCTCCTGCCCGATGTGCTGGAAAGCTGGCAACGCCTGCGCTCGCAATGCGATCTTGTGGTCGTCGAAGGCGCAGGATCCCCGGCCGAGATCAACCTGCGCGCAGGCGATATCGCCAACATGGGCTTTGCGCGCGCGGCAGGCGTGCCGGTGGTGCTGGTGGGCGATATCGACCGTGGCGGGGTGATCGCGGCGGTGGTCGGCACCCGCACCGTGATCGATCCTGCCGATGCAGCGATGATCCGGGGCTTCATCATCAACAAGTTTCGGGGCGATCCCGCGCTGTTCACGGACGGCTATCGCCAGATCGAGGAACTTTCGGGCTGGCGCGGCTATGGCGTGGTTCCGTGGCTCGCCGCCAGCGCGCGCCTGCCCAGCGAAGATGCCGTCGTGCTCGAACGCCATACGCGCGATGGCATGGGCACGCTGAAGATTGCCTGCCCGATCCTGCCGCGCATCGCCAATTTCGACGATCTCGATCCCCTGAAGGCCGAAAGCGGGGTCACGGTCGTCATGGTACCGCCCGGCCATCCCATCCCCGCCGATTGCGCGCTGATCGTGCTGCCAGGCTCGAAGGCGACCATCGCGGACATGGTCGCACTGCGCGAACAGGGATGGGACATCGACATCCTCGCCCATCACCGGCGCGGGGGACGCGTACTCGGCATCTGCGGCGGCTATCAGATGCTGGGTCGCCGCATCCGCGATCCGCATGGCATCGAAGGCCCGCTAGCGGAAATCGACGGGCTGGGCCTGCTCGATGTCGAAACCGTGCTTACCCCGCACAAGGCGTTGCGGCGCGTGCGGGGGACGGCGTTGGACCAGCCGTTCGAAGGCTTCGAGATGCACATGGGCGAAACTATCGGTGCGGGATGCCAGCGTCCCTTCGCCGTGCTCGACGGCAACCGCCCAGATGGCGCCATCAGCCCCAATGGACAGGTCATGGGCAGCTATGTCCACCGTGCGCTGGCCAGCACGCCCTTGCGCACGGCACTGCTCGCCGCGCTCGGCGTCCAGTCCGATGGTGTCGACCACGCCGCCGCGGTGGACGCCGCGCTCGATTCGATTGCCGACGATCTCGAAACCCACCTCGACGTCGAGGCCCTGCTGGCGCTCGCGCAGGGAGATGGCGATGCCTAGCCTGTTCGTTCTGGGCGGCGCCCGTTCGGGCAAGAGCCGCTATGCGCAGCACCGTGCCGAAGCCACCGGCCTTTCGCCGGTTTACATTGCCACCGCTCAGGCGTGGGACGACGAAATGCGCGACCGCATACGCCTGCACCAGCAGGATCGCGGCCCCGCCTGGTCAACCGTGGAAGCGCCGCTTGCGCTGGCAGAGGCAATTCGCGCGCACAATGCGCCAGACGCGGTGGTGCTGGTCGACTGCCTGACCTTGTGGGTCACCAACCTGCTGCTGTCCGATCGCGACATCCCGGCGGCCACCACCGACCTGACGAAGGCGATCGCCTGTGCCAGAGGTAACGTCGTTCTCGTCAGCAACGAAGTCGGCCTTGGCATCGTCCCCGAAAACGCCCTCGCGCGCCGGTTTCGCGACGAAGCCGGCAGAGTCAACCAGGTGGTTGCAGCCGCGGTGGGAGAGGTCCAGTTCGTGGCTGCGGGACTGAATCTCAGGATGAAATAGCCCCCGCCCAGACCAATACCGACAGCCCTATCATGCAAACGCCAACGAAAACGGCGATGCTGTTTCCAAACCGGCTCACTCTTTCAAAAGCGACAAGCACGCTCAAAAGGGCGATCCACAATACATTCATGACCCCGCCCACGAACAGTAGCGCCATCAGCAACCAGCAACAGCCCACGCAGATAGCGCCGTGCATCATCCCCATCCGCAACGCCCCCATGCGCCTGGGACGGTAGTACCGGCTCAAGAATTCGGCCGGATTGCGGCACCGGCGAAGGCATGCGTTCTTCGCTGGCGAAAGCTGGTAGATACCGGCACAGAAAAGAAGGCTTCCGGCCGTCCGGGAACTGGTCAGCGCCATTGTCCCTGGTTCGATCAAGCCTTTCCGCGCGAGGAAGGATTGCAACACGGCAATTGCCAGAGAAAAAGCGCCCCACAACAGCAGGTAACCCACAAGGAAAAGGCCGGTTTCCGGCCATTCGTTCTTTCCGCGACCGGGGGCATGCGTCGCCACGCGATCAAACAAAAGGATGGTGGGCGTGGCCGCTGGAAGCATCATCGCAGCCATCATCACCCACCACATCGCAAACAGGATTACGCAGCGCAGCGGCGCCACGTCCATTCGCATCGCATCCATTGCAGACGGGGTGGCATCGCGCGGCCACAGACTGCCGGAAATCGCCATGCCGGTTCCGGCCCCCGACAGCACCCAAACCCATACCATGACGCAAAGCAGGACCAGCAGGGCCGCACTTACCCGCGCGGGCCGGGCTAGCGCACGACGCCACCGTTGCGGATCAGGACCGGACAACACCATGGCTGTCGAGATGAATATTGGCAAACTGCCCATAGCTTTGCGCATGGTCCAGCTTCATCGGGGCGAACGACCGACTGGTGCCAGATCCCACTTCCGCCACCTCGTACTCAAAGCCTTCCGGCAGCCGTATCTGCGCACGGATTTCCTTGCCATCCACCGGGCTGCGGATCGGTTCGCCGCGCATTTCCACGTGATCGGCAATGCGTAGACGACCGCGGCGCGCTTCTACGTCCACGTCGAAGGCGATCGGCTGGAAACGAGGTTCGTGCATCGTCTCGATTGTCGATGCGAACACTGCGAAAACCGTCGCAAAGGGGTCCGTGTCGCCTCCAGTCATGATGGTCAGCAAAGCGTTGCGCTGTTGGGCGCTGGCCCGTTCATCGACGAATGCGGCACATTCCCCGTGCCCTTCGTGAATTGGCCCCGGCCAGCGGAACACAGCTGCGATGTTCAGCCCCGAAAGATCGGTGTCACCGTGCCTGCCGACATCTATCGCCATCCCGAATACCGCCTGGCAATGCCCCTTGTCGGGCAACCCACCGAACTGGCAGTTGCAGCCGAAATCGCAGTTGCAGTTCACCAGTTCGCGGCCCTTGAGATTCCAGTATGCCATCCTGCACCTCCATGGTGAGAAGCACCGTCCATCCCGCTCGTAATAACAAACGATACCACATCTACACTGCTTTGTCAGGCATCAGAATCCCAATTGGTGAACCGTTCCGACCACGAGGACGACCGAGCTTGCAGTGATATCAAGGCAGGCACGATGCGAACGGTGATCTTGATGATGGCCCTGATGATCAGCACGACGACGCGCATGACTGGCTAAACGCACGGCGCGCTAAAACCCACCAATATTGGATGACGCCTTGACAGCAGGAACGGCTTCACCACCGTCCGGGTCTCGAGCACCCGCGCGAACATCGACTGGAGGAACGGAAACATGATGCGAAATGAAGGCGGCTGCTGGCTAAGCTAAAACAGCGGTAAGCAAATGGTTTTCTGCGGGTCAATAGGATTGGACGGACCGCCCACGCGCATTATCTTGGAATAATTGGCCCGCCCCCCTGTACTCGCCTGCGCCGATGCCTGCGAAACCAAATCCATACTCCGGTCGTGTACATCACGGGTAGCGCCAATCCGGCAAGGAGTACGGCAATCCGCCCCGCCAACCCGGCTGCCTCACCGCTGTGGAAGGCAAAGGCGCTCTCAAGCAGGCGATTGGTCAGCGGTGCCTTTTCGGCATCGTAAACGTCCAGTACCCGGCCATCCACCGGATCGACTGTGACCATGCTCGTGCCTGACCAGATCCGCCATTCCCCAGGCTGACGAAGCCTGACTTGATATGCGGGCAGTGCAGGGCTCGGCAGGGTGAGCGAGACGAAGGCGGCGCGCGGAAGCGTGGCCTGAGCGGCCGCCAGTGCTTGATCGGCAGTTACAATACGTTGCTGCGGTGGACCAGACTGCAGAGCAAAGGGAGACCGATATGGCAAATGGCTCTCGCTGAAACTGCGCAACTGTTTGCCGAAGTCCATCGTCGCCCCCGTAATTGCGAGGAGCACAAGGGCCGCAGCGGCGCATAGCCCGGTCAGTCGATGCCAGCCAAAAAGGCGCTGGGCACGCGAATGCCACCGACGGATGCCGAGGATGGCGCGCCAGGCGTTGCGGCGCGGCCATGCCAGCCACAGGCCACTCAATGCGCTGGCCAGCAGAAACAGGCCGGATGCACCAAGCAAGAGTCCGCCCATTTCACCCAGCAACAAGCGATGGTGCAAATCATAAAGCCACCGCGTCGCACTGCCTTCAAATGGAGAAGGCGGTCGCCAGTCACGTTCACCAAGCTTGGCCCCTGTCGCGGTGTCGATGAGATGGCCCCGCTTGCGTCCGTCAAGGTCGGTATAATTGATAATGAATATCGACGGGTCCTGATCAACACGTCCGATGCTGTCGGCACGCATCGCAACTGGCAAGCGCGCGGTCCCAAGCAGTACGTCCAGCGAAAGTGGCTTGGAGCGCTGAGGAGACGGTAAGGCGCTTCGGTCCAGTTCGCGATGAAACACCAGGATCGCGCCGGTGAACCCTTGCAGCGCCCACAACAAGCCGAGGGTGAGACCCAGCCACAGGTGCACGCGGCTCAAAATGACCTTTGCCTTACCGCCTTCTCGAAATGCTGTCGACGCCATGCATTGTTCCTCCCAGATGACCCATTTTAACCCATTCCAGGAAAAATAAAACGCTATTGCGAGTCACTCGCATTCTCGTTAATGGCCCTGATATCAGGAGGGACCGTCATGCACATCAGAATGCCATCTTCCACCGCCGCCATTGCCTTGGCTTGCGCTTTGAGCGCGGGCGCTCACGCGAACGAAGCCGAAAGCAGTGCCGCTGATAGCGAGGGACGTGGCCGCGGCATTGTGGTCACCGGCGCGCGCGAGGCAGGTTATGCGCCAGCCGCCACGGCAGCGATCAAAATCCCGGCCGAACTCCGTGACATTCCGCAGACAGTAGATGTCGTGCCGGAGGAGATATTGCGGGATCAGCGCGCGTTGTCGATCCAGGATGCGCTGAAGAACGTGCCGGGTGTTGGCCTCAGCCACGGCGATGGCCAGCGCGACCAGGTGACAATCCGCGGCTTCAGCGCGATTTCCGACCAATTCGTTGACGGATTCCGCGATGACGCGCTCTACTTCCGCGACCTTTCCAACGTCGAGCGGATCGAGGTGATCAAGGGGCCGGCGGCTGTACTCTATGGGCGAGGTTCGTCAGGCGGCCTTATCAACCGGGTCACCCGCAAGCCGGGCGAGAACGTTTCGGCGCTGACGCTCACCGCAGGCTCTTGGGAAACCAAGCGCGGCGAGTTCGATTTCGGCCAGGTCTTCGATGACGGAAAGGTCGCCTTGCGGCTTACCGGCGCGCTCGAGCGCAGCGGCAGCTTCCGGCAGTACCAGTTCCTCGACCGCGAAGGGATTGCGCCGTCACTGCTGCTGCGTCCCGGCCCGCAAACCGAAATTTTATTCCAGGCCGATTATCTGCGCGACAAGCGCATCACTGATTTCGGTATTCCCGCCTACCAAGGCCGACCGGTGGATGTGGCACCGGGAACCTACTATGGAGCGGCGAACGCCCGCGATGCCGACACCAGCCGGTCAAAGGTTTCCTCCCAGGCGATCAGCATCGTCCATCATTTCTCGGACGACCTGACCCTGCGCAACGGCTTTCGCCGCTACAACTATGACCTCGATCGCCGCAACACCCTGACTGGCGCGGTGCTCCCGGTCAGCGATACCCGGCCCCGCCCGCTGGCCTCGCTCAACCGTTCCAACTTCTTCCGCAACGAAGATGGCTGGTCAAACCAGCTCGAACTGACCCACATCTTCGCCACCAGTGGCATTCGCCACACGGTGCTTTACGGTTTCGAGATCGGCCGCCAGACCAAGCGGCAATTGCTCTATTCGCGCAATGGTTTTGCGACGGTCGACCTGTTCGCGCCGGTACTGCCTGTCGTGCCGGTGGATCTTGGCGGCAATCCTGCGACCGACAACGAAGGCCGTTTCCGGAACGAAGGGCTTTATGCGCAGGATCTGATCGACTTTGGCTCGGGCATCAAGGCCCTGGTGGGTATTCGCCATGACTGGTTCGAACAGCGCACGATCCAGCATCTTGCGCTACCCAACCTTGCGCGCAAGGATAGCGAATGGAGCCCGCGCGCGGGCCTGGTCTTCCAGCCCGATGCGACGCAGAGCTACTATGCCTCGTGGAGCCGCTCCTTCCAGCCCTCCGGCGAAGGCTTCGCGCTGGCCGTCAACAATGCCGGGATCGAGCCCGAACGGACGTCGAACAAGGAAGTCGGCGCCAAGTACACTTTCCTCGGCGGAAGGCTGAACACGACGGTTTCCTTATTCGAGCTGGAGCGCACCGGGATCAAGTCGGCGGTGCCGGGGACCACAACGCTGATCCCGATCGGAACCCAGCGCACGCGCGGCGTCGAATTGTCAGCCAATCTCGACCTGGCGTCCGGCTGGCGGGCGGTGGCGGGATATTCGTATCTCGATGCCAGGGTGATCCGCTCGATCGCCATCGACGACGGCCAGCCGGTCCAGGGCAAGCGCGCCACGATCACTCCGCGGCACAGCGCCAACCTGTTCGTCACCAAGACGTTCGAGGATCGCTACGGGCTCGGCCTTGGCGGCAACTACGTGGGTGACAGGTTTGCGAACCCCGGCAACACAGTGACTTTGCCGGCTTATGTCACCGTCGATGCGCTGGCCTGGGTCAGGCTCGGCAATGCGCGGCTGCAAGTCAACGCCTACAATTTGTTCGACCGCCGCTACATCGTGTCGGGACACGGCACGTCGCCCAACCTCAACCTGCCCGGCGCGCCGCGTACGGTCATGGGAACGGTGCGCTTCGAACTGTGACACGGCTCGGGACTGGCACCCGCTCCTAGACCTGATACACATGCCGCAGCCAGTGCCCGCCATGCACGACTTCGCGAACCAACCAGTCGCAAGTTTTGATCGTGGCGGGCACTTCCAGTTCAGCCCGACACTTCATGGCACTCTGGAAGACGATGGCGTTCGTCGGAAAAATTGCGTAAAATTGCCATTGCGGTTGCCATCGCCAGGGCCGTGATGCGAGTATGGCATTGCCTCGGCAAATGCAGGAGAGACTGTCATGACCGAAGACGACAAGAAGTCCGCCATTGGAGTTCTGAACCGGATCATGGAGGCCGAGTTGGCCGGCGTCGTCCGCTACACCCACTATTCGTTGATGGTGTACGGATATAACCGCATCCCGATCGTCTCGTGGCTGGAAGGCAACGCTGCGGAAGGCCTGGCGCATGCACGAAAGGCCGGCGAACTGGTGACGCTGTTGGGCGGGCACCCGTCACTGCAGATCGGCCCGCTTCTGGAAACCGCCCGGCACGACATAGGCGACATCCTGCGCGAGAGCCTCGAGCACGAGAGGATGACTTTGGGCCTTTACTACGAGCTTCTCAAAGCATCGGGCGACCGATCCGTGCTGCTGGAAGAGTACGCGCGAGAGATGATCATGCTTGAGGAATTACACCTCGATGAGGTCAACAAAATGCTGCGCAAGCCGGGCGACGTGCAGGCGTTCCAAGAATAATTTCTTACCGTTTGGAAGGCATGCGCCGACGTTCCGCCGAGCGCACCATAGCTGTGGACGCGAGCGCTTTTGGCGGCTGGATGCTCTCAATTTTGGGAGGCGTCCAGTTGTCTGTCCATTACAGAAACGGTGTCTGGATCAGCGGGCCCATCACCTCACCGTCAACGGCTGTCGGCGCTGAAGGCTTCGTCCTGACTCGGCGGCGCATCCTCAAGCCGCTCACGTAATGCCAGGTAAATATGACGGGCATCGCAAGTCCAACCAGCCAGTGCGACACGCTGGCGTAGGTCCGGATTCCTTCGTCACCTGCATAATGAAGCCTATATCCGCTGCGGGCGAGGACCATCAGCGCAACGCTCAGCGCCAGTCCAGCCACGCGCTGCCCCTTGTGGGACCAGCCTTGCGGAATATGCGCAACAAAAAGCCCGCCTAGGCCAAGCACGGCGGGAATGAGGACGAGGCCAAACGCGCCAGTTCATCGTCCGACAAGAAGCGCTTGCGATGCACACGCCTGCTTTGCCGGATGGACCAGCACGGATTTGTGTTGTCGGGTCGATAGCCCCAAGCCTCAGCCTTGTTCAGCGCAGCACGCAGAATCTCAAAGCAGCGGTTGGCGGCCGCTGGAACTAACCTGCCGGTCAGCGCGGCAAACCATAGGCAGTTTCAGGCTCGTCCAATGTATTGACGCATGCGTCTGGAAATGCAGCGTCGACGTGCGAGCGCCGATAGCCCGTCATTGCCTCCAGCGTCGAAGTCTCTCAATCGGGAGCGCGCCGTTCGCAATTCGGCGGTAAAGTCGTCGATACGAGACGCGGTGCTTGCAGGCTGGTGCACCTCGGTGGAGCCATGTCCAAACTGGGCATGGACCAGGGCGCGGCGACCAACCGTAATGGCCTTGTGATACGTCAGCACCTGCCCAGCCTCGATGGTCACGGTGCGCGTCCACCCCTCATGCCGGTCTGCACGACGTAGACCTTGCGACCACTCTGGTAGTGACGGATGCCGACGCCGCGCACGCCTGCAAACCATGTGATGGCACGAGTCCTGCCCGGTGACGCAGCCGCAAGCGCGGTCCAATCCAACCTCTCTGAATGCACCAGCGACGGTTTCGCGAAGCGTAAAGCGCGTCCTGGTCGCATTCCCAAGGATACCCGCCGCGCCGCCTTGGCAATCATCTCGCCGGCAAGGCGTGGCCGAGCAGACCAACCGACCGACCGTTGCAAAAGGCACGCGGCTGCACCGCTTATTGTATGAGCGGGCAAAAGTCGCCGCGAACGCAGTTGGCATCTCAAAGAATGGAGGCTCAAAAAAGCTGCCGCTGTCAACTCGGTATGATTGACGTCACGTCAGGCAACACGACTCCAGCCAGAGGAGATTACGGTGAAAAACTCGGGCGCCAGCGATTCAGTTTTCTGGAATCAGATCAGCCGCGCGGCCCGTGTCGAGCCGGTCACGCCCCCCGGACAGGTCTGGGTCACCGAACCGATGGCCGCAGCGGTGGCGATGGCGGCCCCGGATCGCTTCGCCTGCCACTATGTCGGCCGGATCGCCCTTGCCAAGTCTTATGGCACCGAGCCGATCTACCGGTTGGCGCGGAAGGATTGAACCAATGTCCGCGGGGCAGATTGCATCGACGCCCACAAAAAGGCGGCCGTGATTTCCGGCAAGGAAAATCACGGCCCGTTTGATGGACGTATTACTGCTGGCGCGTGTTTTCCTTGTTGGCACGGGTCGACTTGCTGGCGGTCTGGGCCTTGGCCGGAGCCGACGGGGTGCTGCTAGCCTGCTTGATCTGGCTCGCCCCCATGGCGGACACTAACGCATTGCCGCTCGCCGTGAAGTTGGCTGCGGGCAGCGTTGCAGTCTCGCCCTGCACATTGACCACCAGCGCCTTCACCTCGCCACGCGCATCGGTGACGACCTTGCGGACGGTGCCAAGCTGGGTGGAGGCGTCCGGCGAAAGGACGCTCATGCCCTTGCTCACCGAAACCGCCCCTTCAGCCGACGAGGCCACGCTGCCGGCAAGGGCAAGGTTGCCCGCCGCACCGCCCATGGCGGAGCCGGCTGTACTACCCGCGCCGCTGGCGTTGCCGGCCACCGATCCGGTCGCCGTTCGCGCGCCGGAGAAGGCCGCATTGCCTGCGCCAGTGCCCGCTGCGCGCGCGGAACTAGCCGCCGACCCTGCCGCTGCGTGAAGCGCATCGGTCCCGATCAACTGCCCGTTGGCCTGCGCCGAGCCGTGGCCCGCGGCGCTCCCGCTGCCATTGGTACCCGTGGCCGCAGTGAGCGGGCCGGTGGCGCTGGCGAGATTGCCCGTCGCCGCGCCGGTGAGCGAACCGTCCGCGTTGCCATCGGCGTGGACCTTGCCGCTCTTGCGATCGACCGACTTGTGGGCGCTCGCCGAACCCGATCCGCGCGCAGCGCCCGATGCGGCGCCGTCCACCGAATCCATGGTCGAGCCGAGCGTACCACCATTGAGCGTGCCCCCCAGCGTCCCGCCAAGGCTTCCACCGAGGCTGCCGCCAAGACCGCCCCCCAGTCCACCGCCGCCGAGCAGTTGCGCATGAGCCGGAGTCACCACGATCAGCATCGCCGCAGAGGCTGCAAGAATGGTACGCATCGCAAATTCCTTTCGTCGCATGGGAGGCGCATCCTGTGCGTCCTTCGACAGGGGAAACGGATGCCGACGCCCGCTTAATTCATCGTCACGCGATTTTTTTCATCAGCCCCGACATGGGCCGCAAATCAGGCCTCGACCATAGGTGGCGTCAGGGCCGCGTGGTCCAAGATCGACCGCCTCCCGGTCAAGCGCATCGCGTACGTTGGCGTGTCCCGCCGCCGCGGTGCGTGCGGCCACCAGAGGCACGGCGAAAGATGTGCCGCGCACCGGAACGCGGCGCCCCCGCATGTCGAGCGCGCGCATATCCGCCGCGGGTGCAGCATAATCGAGATGCAACGCCCGGCCTGCCTCGATCAATGGGCGGTTGCGCCCGTCAACGCCCGTTACGGCGAGGACCCCCGGAAACGAGGCCGGATAGGCGGGAGGCGCCGCAGGGCCATCGTTGCCGACCGGCGCCACGATGGTCGTTCCGCGCCGCTGCGCGCCAGCAATAGCGCGCGCCAGCAGCGGATTGGCCGGCCCGACCAGGCTGATGCTGACGACCCGCACCCCCTGCCCCACCAGCCAGTCGAACGCCCGCGCGATGGCCAGCGCATTTCCGCCTGCGGGATCGGACCCATAGACGTCCGCGACAAGCACGCGCCGAACGCCTGCGCCGTGCAACAGTGATACGACGGCACTGCCATGGTTGCCTGCGACCGGCGCGCCGGTGGCAAAGCCGCGTTGCGCCTCGACTGCGCCCGCCGCCCCACCATCGATCACCCCAACAGGGCCGGCGATTGTTCCGTAGGCGGTGACAGGTCGCGCGCCGGCGCGCCTGTCTGTACTGACGGAGCCGCCGGGAAACAGCAGGTTGTCCGCCCCCACCTCGACACCCGGCAGTCGATCGCGCAACATATCCTGCGCGCGCGACAGCCCCATGCCCGGCGGAACCGCAACCTGCACGACCTCCACATCGATGTCCGCCAGTCGTTCACGCCCGATTTCGCGGAAGCCGGAGCCTTCGAGGCGTTGCGCTAGGTCGGCGGGCGGATCGGAGATCAGCAGCACCCCCTTGCGAGCGGGCTGGCCGTCGCGGTCCATGTCCACCAACGCCCGCTGCTGCCGGACGAGACGGCTAAGCCGCTCGATCCGCCGCTGGGCAAGGCTCTGTGCGCGATCGGGCAGATCAGCCACTGTATCGATCGCGGGATCGATTGCATCGGTGGCCAGTCGGGCCACCGTTCCCACGGTGTCACGCAGCCCCGGCACGGCGACTTGCGCCGCGAGCGGGGGGCAAACCAGCGCAAGTAGCGCTCCGACAGGGATCAAGCGTTTGTGCATTGGTGGCTGTTCTCATAAATCGTATTGCCCATGGATGAAACGGACGACCCCATCCGTTGCATCCAGCAGAAAGGCCGATGCCCCTGTCAGACCCGTTTGCCAGTGCCCTGCTCGATCTGCTGCCGCGCCTCAGGCGCTTTGCGGCAGGCCTGTCGCGCGATCGCTCGGAAGCGGACGACTTGTGCCAGGCGACGATCGAGCGGGCCTTGCGCAATCGCACACGATGGCAGGACGGCACCCGGCTCGACAGCTGGATCTACCGGATGATGCGGAATATGTGGATAGACGAAGTGCGGGCCAGAACCCGGCGAGGCCAGACCTTCATCGCCGAGGAACTCGGCAGTGACATCGGCAGCGATGGCGGGCAGGAGGCCGGCGTGATGCTGGGCGATGTCGATCGCGCTCTGGCCACCCTGCCCGACGAACAGCGCGAAGCGGTGATCCTCGTCATGGTCGAAGGCTATTCCTACAAGGAAGCGGCGGAAATCGTGGGGTGCCCGGTGGGCACGCTGAATTCGCGGCTGGTGCGCGGGCGCGATGCGCTGCTCGCCCGATTGGGAGAAGCGGCATGACGCCAACACCCGAACAGATCGCCGCCTTTGCCGACGGGCAGCTCGAAGGCGAGCAAGCTGCGCAGGTCGAAGATGCGGTTGCGCAGTCCCCCGCGCTTCAGGCGCAAGTCGCAGCGCATCGGGCCTTGCGCGCCCGTCTGTCCGCCCACTTCGCGCCGGTGCTGGAAGAAGAGGTCAGCGCAGCGCACCTTCGTCTCTTGCACCCGAAGGACGATACCGTCGTCGATCTGGCCAGCGTCCGGGCCATACGCAAGCGCCGCTGGACGTGGGTGGCCGCCCCGGCGCTGGCCGCATCGACCGCTCTGGTGGTTCTGCTGAGGCCCGCTGCGCTTCCCGAAGGGTATGCGCAGCCCCAACTTGCCGGAATGCTCGACCGGCAGTTGGTGGCGGAACAGGATGCTGGCGCTTCCCAGCGGGTGCTGCTGAGCTTCCAATCGCGCGATGGCCGATTCTGCCGGGCCTACAGCTCCCCCGGCGCCAGCGGAATTGCGTGTCATGATGACCGCGGATGGAAGATCGAAAGCGTAGGCGCCGCCTCGCACGAAGCCAACGAATACCGGCAGGCGGGGAGCGTGGCGACGATCATGCAACAGGCGCAGGATATGGCCATTGGTCCCGCGCTCGACCCCAAGGATGAACAAGTGGCGCGGAAATCAGGTTGGCGCGCCCCGCGCTGAAGCAGGAAAGCGGCTGGCCAATATCGCTCGGGCCAACACCTCGTCGTCCAGCTTTAGGCAACATCTCGTCGAGGTGCCAAAATCAGTGTCGGAAGCCACGCGTCCGGCGGCTTACTGCCGCCCGATGTCCGCTGCGAGCAACAAACCAAGGCAATTCGCAATGAACTCTGCGGAAAACCACCTCAATCGATACCTGCCTTGCGCTGTTGCACGGCAATCCATTCCAGTCGCCAAAGGCACTCTTCGAGGTTCTCCTCCAACTCTTCCAGTTCTGCCTCGTATTGGGCGGTGGCCAACTCAGAGATACTTTGCCGAAAGAACAGGACCGCCTCGAGGCAATCATCCTGCTCCTCCTGCACCCTGGAAGCATATTCACCGAGATTGATGTGCCCTAGGCGGTACTGATCGAACAAGTGAGTCAACCGCTCGGCGAATGTCGGCAGCCGGACCTCCCGAACTCGCGGCGGGCGTAGTTCTGCCTGTCCGCTTGCAGGCACGCTATCGTTTGCGGTAATTGTGGCAATAGCTGCCCTGGCCGTAGCCCATGCATTTCTGCACCAGGATATGATCCCCACGCCTTCTCCCAATTCGGTTGGCGTCCGTATGCATCGAACGGCTACCCCAGACTACGTACGGTGTGCCTGTCAATAGGCAGGATTCAGGCCCCTTGGACCGGTACTGGCGGCTTGATCAGAATCTCTGGTTTCTCTCTGATTCCTGTGGGATTGCGGCCCGTTCGGACCAATGCGGTGGCTTCGACCGCGTCGAAGCGATAGCGACGAAATTCTCTATTTGTTTCGTTTGCGGGTACAAATAGCCATCAGCTCTACCCAAACTGCCCGACCCTTCCGAACGACCATTTTGGCAATGTAGCTGGTCTTCGACGGCTCGGCCTATGAGCGTCCTGATGAGTGCGAAACCAGACGACAAAAGGCCCCTGCGGATCGTCCGCAGAGGCCTTATCGGGGGTGATCCCGGTGATGATAGGCGGCGCTACTTTGAGCGCCGCCGGGTGGCCTTAGCAGGAGCCGGGACTACGGTCTCATCCAGCGGGAGCTCGGCATCGCCTGCTGCCTTTTCCTTGGCCTTCGCGAGGAAGTCGACCTGCTCGGCGATGATCTCGCAGCCATAGCGGACCTGGCCGTCCTTGTCGGTCCAGCGCGTGTAGTGGATGCGGCCGGTGACCATGACCAGGGCACCCTTGGCGACGTGCTCTGCGACCTGCTTGCCGACACCGTTGAAGCAAGTGACGCGATGCCATTCGGTCTCGGTCTGACGATGTCCCTCGCCGTCCTTGTAGTGGCGCGTGGTGGCGAGGGAGAGGCTGGTGACCGAGGCGCCGTTCTGGAGGTTGCGGACTTCCGGGGTGTTGCCGACGAAGCCTGCGAGGATGACGGTGTTCTTCATGGCGGATTCCCTTTGAAGCTCTTCAGAGTGTCCAAGGGACCATCCCTTCGACTGAGCCCCGAAAGGTCCGGGGGTGGAGAGGACCGCACGAGCGACGCGAGGAAACCCCGCCGGAAGGAGTGGTGCGGGCAGCCGCGCTTGGCGCGGCAACACGGTCCGCACCGGTGCGGGTTGCGTGTCCTGTCCGGCTTCGGACAGGGGCGTGTTTCAGTCTTGGAAGGGGATGTTCTCTGGACGCGTGCGAGCGTTCACCACGCCGGGTCATAAAGAACCAATCCTGCCTCAGGCAGCCTTGGCAAGATCCTCGATGCGCGCCTCGCAGGCGCTCTTCACCAGCCCTTGGAGCACCTCCACCCGCCCGGCAATCCAAGCGAGTTCGTCTGCCGAAATGCGGTAAGATGGCGCGTACCTTGCCTTTACATAGGCATCGCGCAGCAGGGCATAGCACCGCTTCTCGAAGCGCCCGGTGCGCGGCCAGACATCCTTTAGCGCTGGCTCAAGTTCCTCGGCCATGTCCCGCAGGCGGTTGAGGTTGTGCGACTTGGGCGACCACAATTTGCGCACGAGGAAGAGGCAGTGATAGAGCCGTTCCACTGCCTGATGCAGGTCGAACACTGCAATCTTGGGGGCACCATCCGCGACCGCATGTTCGTACTGGCGGTAGAACTGACCGGCGCTCTCGAACCAGTCATCGAAGTAGTCCTGCGTCTCCTGAAGAGCCTGCTCGCGTGACAGGGGCATGGGCTCAACGAACGCGGAATCTACCTCCTCGAAAAGCACGACGCCATCCTTGAGGATGTCCATGAAAAAGTAGCGGCCAAGCCGGAGCTTCTCGTTCACATCGTCAAGGCTGTGATAGATCAGGCTGACCGGTGTGCGCAGCACTTTACCCGCCGACAAATCGGCAAGCAGCCTGCTTTCGGTCGCTTCCCAGAACTCGGCGATGTCGGTGAGATCGTCGTGGTTCACGACCACCAACAGGTCGTAATCGGAAAAGTAGCGGCCGACCGGGTCTTCGACCCAATCTCCGCGTGCATAGGAGCCGAACAGCACGATCTTCAGCAGCTTGCCTGCACGATAGCGTGGCTGCGTACGATGCGCGATTGCCTCGGCAAAGCCGGCGCGCACCGTCTCGACGACGTGGGCAAGTTCGCGCCGCTTGCCTTCGGGGAGATGATCGAGGCCGGATTTCATCAAATGCGGAATCGGTGGTTTTGCATCTTCTGCCAAGGAAAAAGTGTAATCGACCTGCGGCACTCGTAGCACGAGATGAGCTTGCGATACGGAAGGGCGTGGCTTGATGTCGAGCGACGGGACGTTCCTGCCGGTGCGCTATTGGGAACGTCCGGTTATGACAACGGGCGTTCTAGATAAACCTAATCTTTTTCTCCTAGAGCTGCTTGGACGTCCCGAAAGTCCGCTTAGGGCCGGTTGATCGGCGCAAGCTGCCCCTGGGTTCAGGGGAGACGTAAGGCGCCGGTGCGATGCGACGTTGCGCGCTAAATATCTGCGGTCTTTCGCTTGATGGGATCGATGTGATGGACCTGCCGCCCCAAGGCCATTGCATATACAACAATGTCAGCAGTGCCGCCCCGTCCGGCCGCATCCTCACCATCCCAAACCGTAACTAAGCAATCCACGTTCCTGGCGATCCATTTTCCCGCATCGAGGAAGGCGCCCTCGTCGGGCTTTCTCGATCGCAATTGGACAATCTGCGCCTTTGCGAGCAGCCGGCTATATTCCCTGAGCGGCTCATCCTTAAACTGGCTGGGATAGTCCTCCATAGGAACGACAGCTATCAACGTACCGCCAGCATCAAGCACAGCGTCTGCAAAGATTTGATCGGCGCCTGCCGCCAAGCTGGAATAGCCGAAAATGATCGATTTGCCCGCTAGATAGCGGTCGATGCGTGACCTAACCCACCGCCAGTCGATGCCCTCACGCTGTTGATGGCCAGTTACACCGATTTTCATTTCGTACCCTTCTAACAGGCAAACGCGAGCAAACGTTGCCATAGCGATTGCCAAGGGATCGCCGTCACAGCCTGAAAGCCGTAGATTCCAACGAACACGCGCGGCACGAACTTCTCAGTCTCGTAGAAGGAATTGTGCTTCTTGCCGTCACCGTCTGGATCGAGCCTTGCCCATTCTTCCGTGAAAGGTTGCTCGACTAGCTTCCGTTCCATGTCGTTGATCACACCAAACTTGGCCGTATTGAGCGTTTTGTAGCTGAGGATAGATCGGCTCCAATATCGGCAAACCAGCACGCCAGCCAGCGACACCAATAACGCTGTTTTAAGCGGAGGGGTGCCGCCTCCAAAATAGGCTGATCCGCCTACCAGAATCGTGTTTATCGAAAGGTAGAACGAGTTAGCCACCTGCCGCCGTTGGCTAACCCTATCCGCCATTTCGACCATCAACTTGTATTGTTCTAAGCGCTCAGCTTGCTCGACTTTGCGCCGACCAGTGACAGATTGGCCTTGAAGATACTGTTGGCCTTTCACCAGAGGCAATCCTGCTGGGGCAGCGTCGCTACCCACCGTTCCCGCAGCCAGCATCTCATTTCTTGTTCTTACCTTCACCCATCATCTGAGTGACCGCAGCAGCGACGCCATCCCAAGTCCAAGGGATCGTCCGATTCCGCGCCAATCCGACCGGAAGCGTGCTATTTGCATCAGCACCACCGACATACACGCCAAAATATGGAACGTCTTGAGCTTTCGCCATCGCAATCTCTTTCACGACGCCTGTGGCTGTGCTCATGTGCTTCCCGACAAGGACAATCATCAAGTGAGTTTTATTGATTTTCGCCTTTACGAGATTTTCCCACTGCGACTGAGCCATTGGCTCCTTCGCTGACCAATCCTCGTGACTAAACGGTGTCTTTGAATGCCAGGCCTGTCCTGCGAAGAGCATTTTCTCGTTACTGTTATTGTCGACGTCAAAGCTGATGAACGCGCGTGGCTCCGCCATTGATACCTCCCGGGTTTGCAATCATGAGTTTGGCTCGGTTGCTTGACCAGCGCAATGACAACAAATCGAGAGTGAAGTTTTTCAAGATCGATCTTTGCGCTAGGACGAGCCAACACATTTTCGTAGCCTCGGTTCTCACGGAACACAGCTCAATTGGCGGTCGCGTCATGCGTCCAGAAAAGGTATGAGTGGAGAACAAAACAGGTGCGAGGAGCCGCATTGGACCAAGAGGAACCACGCGAAGCGATCTTCATCAGCCATGCAAGCCCGGAGCAGAACATGTTCACGCTCTGGCTCGGCGCCAAGCTGGCGGCGATGGGCTATGAGGTCTGGGCTGACGTCCTGCGCCTCAAGGGCGGCGATGATTGGCAGCGCAAGCTCGAACAGGCCCAAGCGGTGGTCACGGAGAACAACGCGGATTTCCCCGAGGCAGTCCTGACGCCGCTCAACATCGAAGCACGAACTGCAGATGAGTTCATCGCCGACACCATTGCTCTTGATGAAGGCAAGGCGGTTGCCGCGATCCGAACATTGCGCACTCGGCTTACGCGACCGGAAATGTCTGCAGAGGGCTACCTGAGGTCGCTAGAGGCGCATGGGCTATTCGTCACTGCCTCACTGCTCAACAACCACATCGAATCCATCTGAGGTCCATTCGCGTCTCGATCGCTGACGTGAGGTAGGCCGGTCTAACAGCACAGTCCTATTTAACATCGCTGATGTTAAATGCGCTCAAGGCACCCCTGCGCCGATCAAGGCCTCGGTGAAGCGCCCCCAGCACTTGCGCTCGGAAATCGGCGGCAAGCGCCCCGTGAGGCATAAATCATGGCTTTATGCCTCATAATGAGCTATCGAGTGAGTTATAAAGCGGGAACGAATGCCTCATGAAGTGGAATTGGCAGCAGCCGGACTGGCCTGATTTTCGCTGGAATAGCGAAGCCCTGGCCGTGCACGAGGCCCGTTTCCTGCAGCAATCCGGGATCATGATCGGCGTGGTGAAGCACCTCGGCGATGAGGACCGCACCAGCGTCGTGCTCGACGTCATGACCGACGAAGCGATGAAGACCTCGCAGATCGAAGGCGAACTGCTCAATCGCGACAGTGTCCAGTCTTCGCTGCGCCGCGAGTTCGGTCTCGAAACCGAAGCCCGCCGGATCCCGCCTGCCGAACGCGGCATCGCGGAAATGATGATGGCGCTCTTCCGGGACTTCGCCGCTCCACTGACCGAAGAGGTCTTGGGCGACTGGCATCGCCTGGTCCTGAGTGGGCGCAGCGACATCGACGTCGTTGGCCGTTACCGTGAGCACGAAGATGCGATGCAGGTCGTCTCGGGAGCCTTGCACAAGCCCACCGTCCATTTCGAGGCACCACCGTCGCGCGAAATGGCGGCGGAAATGGCGCGGTTTCTCGAATGGTTCGCGGCTACCGGCCCTGGCGGCGCTACGCCCCTACCCGGCCTAACCCGGTCTGGCCTCGCGCACCTCTACTTCGTGACCATTCACCCGTTCGAAGACGGCAATGGCCGTATCGGGCGCGCGATCGCGGAGAAGGCACTGTCGCAGGCAATCGGGCAGCCAAGCCTGATCGCGCTGTCGCAGACCATCCAGCGGCGGCGCTCGGCCTATTACGACGCACTCGAAGCGGCGAACAAGTCCAACGAGATCTCCGACTGGCTCGCCTATTGGGCTGAGACTGTCCTTGATGCGCAGACCCACAGCCTGGCGCTGATCGACTTCCTGCTGGAGAAGACCCGGTTCCACGACCGGTACCGGGGGAAGCTCAACCCGCGGCAGGAGAAGGTCATTGCGCGCATGTTCCGTGAGGGGCTCGACGGGTTCAAGGGCGGGCTCAGTGCTGCCAACTACATCACGATCGCCGACACCTCGCGGGCCACGGCAACCCGCGATCTTCAGGAGCTGGTCGCGCTCGGCGCGATGGGGCAAACGGGAACGCTCAAGGCCACCCGTTACCACCTGATCCTCGATGCTGTTGCCGGGACAAACCCGCCGGTCAATCAGGCGTAGTCGCAGGGCCCGTCATCGCCTGCAGAATGGCCTCGGCCTTGTCGGTTGGCACGAACACCCGGGTTTTGTAGGCGATGATCTCGGTGAAGCAGCCCATAGCCTTGAGCTCGGGGATGCGGGCCGCCTCGGCGCCGACGATCTCGATCCGGCGCGCCCCGTTCACCCGGGACGTGCGAACGGTGAAGTTCAGCGGATGCGGCGCCTTCCACGTGCCACCACCGAGAATGGCTTGGGCGATCTTGGCCGGGTCAGTCTGCGCTTTGCGCGAGACGCCAAGCTTCTCGAGCGTCGCATCGACGTAGAGGTCATGGACGTGCCGACCGAGCCACGAGGCGCCGGACTTGTCGACGATGCGGTTGACCGTCAGGTCCTCTTTAGGAAGCGCGCCCCAGATCGGCAGCAATAGCCCGGTCGCAAGAAACACCGTCTCGGTCACCAGCTGGTTCTCGTCAGCGGCGTATTCTGCTTCCCACAGCGCGCTGAACTTGGTCTGGGCGACAGGCTCCCAGGCGGTCTCGTCCAGCCTGCCCGCAAGGATGTATTCGCTGCGCAACGGGCGGACGAGTTCGAACCGGCGGATAAGCTCGCCCTCCTCGTCCATGTGCGACGGCGCAGGGATCGCGAGCGCGACCTTGCCCGACTTGGCGTTGCGCAGAAACAGCGGCTTGTTCTCGTATGAGGCCATTTTCAGCACGCGCTCGAGCGCGAGCAGCTTACGCCGCTGGGTCAGCGACAGTTCGAGGAGGTGCGAGGTCGCCCCCGTCACCGGATCGGTACGGATCACCGTGTCGGAGAGCACCTCGCAGGTCTCGGCCGCGACGGTCTCGACGCCGATATCGAAAGTCCCGGCCTCCTTGGCCGCCGAGGTGTTCGTCGATCGCCGGGAAGATCGAAGGCAGCTTCAGTGAGAGCAGCACCTGCGCGAAGAAGCGCTGCTTGGTGCCTTCGAACCGACTGCGCGCCGCCGCCTTGGCGCCGCTGTTGAGCGTGCGGTTCTCGAGGCCGTCGACCACGCCCGTCAGTTCAAGCGCGGCTTCAAGGTTCTGGTGGATGATCGTCCAGGCCTCGCAATAGGTGTCATAGATCGCGATCTGGTCGATGCTGAGGTCGTGGCGCAGGATGTCGTACTCGATCCCGGCGAAGCTGAGCGCGCGGGCGAGATAGAGCCCCGACGCCTTGAGGTCGCGCGCCACCAGTTCCATCGCCGCAATGCCGCCGTCGCGGATTTCGGAGATGAACTGCTCGCGGTTCGCAAAGGCCGTGCCCGGTCCCCACAGGCCAAGCCGCACCGCATAGGCGAGGTTGTTGACGTCCGAAGCACCGGTGGCCGAGGCGTAAAGCACGCGGGCGCGCGGCAGGGTGTTCTGCAGCAGCACTCCAGCGATCCCCTGGAGCGAACCCTGTTTCTGACCGAGAGCCCCCTCCCCGCCAGCGACACCGCCCATTTCATGGGCTTCGTCGAACACGATCACGCCTTCGAATGCGGGACTGGCCCAGCGCACAATCTGGTCGAGCCGGGTATCCTCGACACGGGCAGAGCGAAGGGTTCCATAGGGGACGAACAGGATGCCCTCGGGCGCGGTGATTTCCTCGCCGATCTTCCAGCGCGCGAGATCAATGATGTCCGATGGCAGCCCGCCGATCGCGGTCCAGTCGCGCTGCGCATCCTCGAGCAACGGTGCGTTCTTCGAGATCCAGATGTGCCGACGATTGCCCTTCAGCCATTGGTCGAGAATGCAGGCCGCCGCCTGCCTCCCCTTCCCCGCTCCGGTCCCGTCGCCTAGGAAGAAGCCGGTGCGGTAGAGCTGACCCTCGGGGTCTTCCTTGAGCGCCACCTCGCCAGCAGTTTGGCTGAAGCGGCCGTGGAGATCGCGGCTCCAGGCTTCGCCCGCGTAGATCACGGTCTCGAGCTGGGCCGCCGAGAGCAACCGCGCGGTCACCGTCCGCTCGGGCAGGCACGGAATGTAGCCGGGCTTGGGCGCGGCGATTGACGCCATGGCGGCGGATTCGACCAGATGGGACGGATGCTCACCTGCTTCGGGGATGACGACGCGCGAGGGGCGATAGTCGGCATAGACCCCGCGTTGTTCGCCCATTGCCGCGGCCTCCTCGAGCACTTGGTAGGCGACAGGCCTGACCTCGTTGGTCTGCGGTGCCCGCACGATCACCGGACGCGCCGGGCCGCTTTTCACCGATCGGAACAAGCTGAGTTTGGGCCGAACCACGGCAGCCGGACTGGCCACGCGCAGCGCAGCGCGTGGAGGAATAGGTCCTAGCGCCGCGAACAGCTCGCTTACGGACGCTCGATTGATCGTCGAAACCGAGGTCTCGCCCGGAACCTTGTCGATTACCAGCAACCGCACCGCAATGCCGGTGCCGTGCTTGGCGTAGCCGCCCTTGTCGAGCCGCAGCGACATGACGACCCGTGCGCCTTCCAGAGTACGGCGATAGACTTCGCCACCTCGTGCGGATTCAGCAAACCAGTCCGGCATGATCGCCACCACCCGTCCGCCGGGCAACAGATGGTCGAGTGCTGCGCGCAGGTGCCGTGCCGCTGTGTTCTGATCTTCGCCGCGCGACTGCGACACCGAGAACGGAGGGTTCATCACGATCACGCTCGGCCGAGCGGTCCCGGCGAGCAGCGCGGCAATCTTGGCGCCGTCGTGGCGATAGACTGAAGAGCCCGGAAATAGGCCTTCGAGCAGCTCAGCGCGGGTAGGTTCGAGTTCGTTGAGAAGGAACTGCTTCACCGCGCCTCTTGCCAGCGCAGCGATGATCCCGGTGCCGGCGCTCGGTTCGAGGAAGATATCTTCGGACCCGAGGCGCGCGAGATGGACGGCAAGGCACGCCAGCGCCGGCGGGGTAGAAAACTGCTGGAAAGCGATCTGGTCTTCGCTGCGCACCGTGTGGGTCGGTAATTCCCGAGCAAGCGCCTCGAGCGTGCCGATGGCAGCACCGGCGTCCATTCGGCCGACCAGTTCCGGAATTGCCATGGCCAGCGCCACCTCAAGCGCCTCGAAACTCTCGCGCTGGGTCCAGGCTCCCGCAGCATCGTTGCCGCCCGAGCTCTCGGTCATGGCCTCCGTGAGAGCCGCTCGATCGATGGGAATGGCGAGCAGGAGCTTGGCAGCAAGCGTTCGCGCAGCGCCGAGAATGGCGCTGCTGCCTGAGATCGTAGCGGTCATGGAGGTCTCCGGGAGAATTGTGAGGTCTGCTGCCGACCGGCGGCACATCCCCTGCAGCCCCCCTCCCCTCAGCGCTTCAGGAGCTGCGCCCAGTCGTTCATGCGTCCCGGTGGCCACTCGGTGTTGATCGCAAGGCCCGGTCGGGCCAATGCTTGCCGCGCACGGGCTTCGGCGCGGCGGCCTTCAGGGTCGTTGTCAGCAAGCAGGAACACGCGCTCAACGCTGGCCGGGATCTCGACCTGGTGGAAGCGCTTGGCGCCCATGGTGGCCCATGCCTGGATGCCGGTCAGTGAGGTGTATGCCGCGGCAGTCTCGAAGCCCTCGCAGAGGCCAATCGTTTTGCCCGGTGGTCCGTTGGTCCAGGCAGCGCCGATCGCTCGCCCGAGGACGAGCTTCTCGGTGTAGTGGGCCGTCGTTGGATCGAGGAATATCCGCTGGATCGCGACGATCTCGCCCGCCTTGCGCATCGCGACCAGCAAGGCTGGCTCAAACTGAACGAGCCTCCCCTGCCCTTTCGGACAGCGCGGATGAAATCGCAGGTCTTCAAGCGGTGCCCAGACGTTGCGGACTTCGCGGACATAGCGCTCGGCCAGCGTGCCCTCGATCTGACGAGCTGCCTGCCAAATCGCAAGAAAGGCTGATGGCTGGTGAGCCTGTCTGCCAACTACCTCAGCGGGGCCAACGCTTGGCAGGTCGGCGATCCTGCGAAGCGCTCGAAGAACATCGGTAGCATCACAACCGGCATGGCAGGTCACGAGGATGCTGCGATCGCCTTGCCTGATCGCCAGTGACGGCGTTCGGTCTGCATGGGACGGGCAACGACACATCGCGGTGTTGCCCGTCCACTTGCCACCTAGGCGGGCGACGAGGGTTCGGAGATCCGATGTAGGGTGATTGCTGATGAGGGGCATAACCGCCCAGCTCAGCCCTACTCCCCTCCCCCGACGCGAATCAGCCGTCGGCGATGTGCTCGGAAATCATCGGTCAGTTTGCGCCTGCCTGAGCGCGCCGGTCAGCATATTTGATAACGAAGGCCTCCCAGACCCTGAGCCACTCGGCATCAGTGCGCGCTTGCTTGATGCCAGGGAAGCCCGCACGAAAAGCGTTTGCCATGGTATCAACACACCACGGCTTACCTTTATCGAGACCGATCGCCCGAAACTTCGTCTCTCGGTCGCCGTATGTCAGGCTACCGCCCGGAAAATGCTGCAGAGGTTCGGTGGTCTTCGTTTCGCGAAGGGGCGTGCGAGCCATCTTCGGGACCGATGATCTCGGTGCGGTTTCCAACGCTGGTGCACCAATGACACGCAGGTGCGGACCGACGAGCTTTCGCTCCAATGGGGCTGGCGAAGGTCGCAACACCACCTTGCGACCGCTGAAATCGACATCTGCGTTGGGATACACCGCCGAAACCAACTGCATGGTCTCTCGCACGGTTTGCCGGAAACGCTTGCTGTCGGCGTCATTGCCCAAGTGCTTGGCCAGTTGATCCCAGGAGATTACTTGCCCCCGGTCACTGCCGATCCGTGGCAGTCGATACGCAAGGTAGGTATAGAGGTCGAGCGCAGTTGGGGTGCCCTTGAGCTCTCGAATAGCGACCTCGTTAAGCGGTACGGCATGATCAAGCAGGTGGCTGTAGAATGCCTCTGACATCCGAATTTCACGCGCAAATGCGCCGTTTTTCTCAAGCGATCCGGCGTACTCGTTGGAAATCTTCACATCCCGAACAGCGAATGCGTTGTCCCCACCCTCGTTACCCTCCCAGCGGATTTGCCATTCGCAGGCAAGCAGCCGGTCCACCTGCTCCCTCATCAAATTGGCGGTACCGCGAGGTCCATAGGAAACTGTCTGATAGCCAAGACGGCGCATCCACTCAGTGAAATTGCGACCCAAGTAGACGTCGCGCGAACGCTTCGTGACTGCTTGCGACAGCAGATAGATCAGCGCGACGCGCGGATAGGCCCCATACGGTACTCCGAGGCTTCGAAGTGTCGGCTTGCCATCGACGGTTTGCAATATGGGCCTGGGGTTGATCGCCAGCGCATACTTTCCGTCTTCGCGAAGGATGGGTTGCGTATCATCCTTCGGCCGCTTCGTGGGCAGGGACATCGCGCAAAGCGCTGAATGCAGAAATGCCGGTACGGGCTCTTCATCCTGAACCCTGAGAAACGCATCCATGGTCAGCTGAGTGCCGGCAGACTGCGCTAGTGACCTGACTCGCTCTTCACCACCGCCTAGCATTGCTAGAGCGTATTGATGTCCGATTGGACGCAGTGTGTCTCCGCTCATTGAACCGTCCCTTCCCGACTCATTGGAGCCCCGGGTTGGTCGTTAATCAACAGGTTTGATCTTCGAAAGCAAGGCCATTGGCAGTTTTGACGGATTTCCGGGCCTGAAACCTCCAAACACGCCGATGATCTCGGAGCGGTTTGTCGGCGCACAACAAAATCCAATGACCAAAATTCAAAAACGATTCGCGAATCGGATTTTCTTAGGAGATTCCTTTAGTAGGTATGGGCTCCGAGATCATCGGTCTCAAGAGAACCGAGATCATCGCTTAAATGCACTGAATTCATCGGTTTGCACCGAGATCATCGGTGATTGTCCACAGGGGGCCAAACTAGGCACACACGTCCTTGTGCGACCGCCGATGCGCGTCACAAGATTGAACTCCCTGCTCCCTGGCGACCAGTGACTTTTCGATCCGTCCTACCCCTCTGATTCGGCGCTAGCCTGAAAAGAGCACGGAGATCATCGGTCACTTTGTAAGATTGGTGGCCAAAGTTTGCTCAAAACTGCCAAGAGTGCTAATTCGCCCGCTCAATCTCACAAAGCGGTGACCATGGCCAGCGAAGCAGCGCTCGACGCACAAACCGATGAACTCCTGGAAGACGGCTTGGGGACCTTACATCGAAAGGCCCTCACCATCCTTAAGCGTATTCGCGATGGAGCCCTGGATCCGGAGACCGGCCAAAAGGTCGGGCCGTGCTACTCAATCTCGAAGGCGGCCGCGCTCGTCGGCCGAACTGCCTCTGCAATCCGTGAGGCCGAGCGCGATGGGCGACTGCCGCAACGCGATCGAACTGCGTCCGGCCATCGGGTCCAGTACACCTTGGAAGAGCTCGATCAAATGCGCGCCGTTTTCGGAACTCGCCCCTGGCGAGAACCAACCGACACGCCCGCGGTTATCTCCGTGTCCAATTTCAAAGGTGGTGTTGGGAAATCGACAGTCGCGCTGCATCTCGCTCAGCATTTCGCCATTCACGGTTACCGCGTTCTGTTCATCGACTGCGACAGCCAAGCCAGCTCGACGATGATGTTCGGATATCGGCCCGACGTGGATCTGACCGAAGACGACACTCTCTACGGGCATTTTCATAATCCCGAACTCCTCGGGGTGCGGTCCATCATCCGCAAGACTCACTTCTTTGGCCTCGACCTGATCCCAGCCAACCTCAAACTCTACAATCTCGAATACGAGATCGCGGGCTACCTGGCGCAGAATCAGAACTTCGACATCATCGATCTGATCGCCGAAGCTATCGATACGGTGGTCGACGACTATGACGTCGTTGTCATGGATCCGCCGCCGGCTCTCGGCATGGTCTCCATGGCGGTACTTCAAGCAGCCAATGCGATGGTCATTCCCGTACCGCCGAGTGTGATCGACTTCGCGTCTACCGTGTCCTTTATCGACATGGCTCGCACCACGATGAAGCAGCTTGAGCAAATCGCGGGCAGGGTGAAGCCAGCTTACAACTTCATCCGCCTGGTTGGGAGCAGAGTGGATGAAAGCAAGTCTATGCACCGGGAAATCCTGTCGATGATGCGGCAGGTCTTTGGCGGTTCAATGGCGACATCTGTTCTGAAAACCAGCGCGGAAATCGACAACGCCAGCTCACGCATGAAGACCGTTTTTGAGCTCGACAGGCCAGTGACCTCGCATGAAGTTCACAACCGTTGCATGAAGCATCTGAGCGACGTCTGCAGAGAGATTGAGACTGACGTCCTGCGCACTTGGGCGAGCAGGGCAGGGGAGGCGGTTTAGTCAAAGTTGCCACGTGGCAACTCGGGCATAAAACCGCATATTATCAACGTCATGTCAGTGAAATTTGATTGGTTGGTATGAGGCTTGAGGCGTGGGATTGAGGCAGTTTCTTGGGAATGTTGCCACGTGGCAACTTACCAAATCTGGCGGCCTCACAGCGGCTCATGGAGGGCAGTTGCCACGTGGCAACTATGCCTCCGGCGAATAAAGAAGAGAGGTTCGGGATACGATATGGCCAAGGGAAATCGGGGCTTCGGAAGCAGCCTGACGGAAGGGCTGGATGACGATATCGAGGTTGGCGCGCCGGCTCCCTCCGAAAGCATTATGGCAAGCCGCAGTCAGAGTTTGGCAAGGATCGCGGCAGGCAAAGTCGTGACCGACCGGACGGAGTGGGTTGATCCCGCGCGCTGCCGACCTTGGCGCCTTCATAACCGCGACCTCGACCATCTTTCCGAAGATAGCTGCCGCGATCTAATCGACGCATTTCTCTCCGCTAAGAAGCAGCGAATCCCGGCAATCGTCCGTCGCCTCAAGGACGACCCTGATCACGACTTCGAGATCATTGCGGGCGTTCGTCGTTGGTGGACGGTTCAGTGGCTGCGTACCCACCACCATCCCGAATTCGAATATCTCGTAACGATCCAGAACGTCTCCGACGAAGAGGCATTTCGGGTTTCCGACATTGAGAATAGGTCTCGGAAGGATATCTCCGACTGGGAGCGCGCGAAGGAATATTCCCGCGCGCTCGACGAGTTTTACAACTCAAACCAAAGTGAGATGGCCGAGCATCTGAAGATATCGAAGTCGTGGCTCAGCCGCCTGCTGGACGTGGCGCGGCTACCATCAGAGATCGTTGCTGCTTTCCCGGACACCCATGGCATTACCGTGCGGGTGGCGCGAGACATCAAGCCACTGACTTCTGACAGGCGCGCACTGGATCTCATGATCGCCGAAAGCCGTGCGATCGTGGCTGAGCGCGATGATCTTGGAACTGCGCTTCCCGCTCCAGAGATTGCGAAGCGCCTCATCCGCGCAACGGTCGCTCCAGTGAAGTCATCGAACTCCGATGCCGAAGTGAGGGGGGCGAATGGCAAGGTGATCTTGCGCTATGCGCATTCGGCGAGGGGAGGGCACACGTTCAAGGTTCCTGCTCGAAGCGGTGCATCAACGGCTGAGGTTCTGAAGGCGATCGAGTCCGTCTTGCAGAAAAGCTGATCCAAATGCCCATCCTGACCGCTTGGGGGCGGTGCCCGAGATAAATCGCCTGCGTGAATCACTGAGACTCGACTGATTCAAAATTCCCGTTGGATTGCATGAATCCTCGTGCGGCATTTATGCGCGCATGGACACCCCGACCCACGGCAGCTTCATTTGGCTCGAAGCCGTCTGCGCAGAGCGCAATGTCGCCCGGCGCTATACCGTCGCGGTGAGCCGCGACCTGTTCGGGGCCTCGATCGTCGAGTTCGCCTGGGGGCGGATCGGCACTAAAGGGCAGGGGAGGGCGGTCTCGTTTGCCGACGAAAACGAAGCCGCACGCTTTGCCCGCCAGTTGCTCAAGCGCCGGGCGTCAGCCCCCAAAAGGATTGGCGTGCCCTACCGCGAGGTGTCGTTGGCGCCGTAACGCGCCTCAGGAGGCCCTGGGAGCCGCAATGGGGGCCAGGGCATGGTCACCGGGGCGCAGGGTGGCCAGATCGGCCCTGTCGAGCGCTGCGGCGGCCTGCGAGGCCGTTCGGCGGGTCACATCAAGCGCGCGGGCCAGTTCGGCGCGGGTGAGGGGTCCCAGGCTCAGGATCAGCTGCCACACCGCCGGCGCCTGCGATGAGGCGTAGAGCCCCGCCAATCGTTCGTCGCCCAGCGCAAGCGCTGTACGCACTGCGGCCAGGTCGGTTGCCACATCGGTCGCGGCCGCATCGATCGCGGAGGTCAGCAAGGCGGAAAGGGGCCTTTCCAGGTCCGCCTTGAATAGGCTGCGCGGGGCGAGACCGGCCAAGGCCAACGGTGCGGCGCCAAGCCCGAACACATGCGGGCGCATCGCCGCGGCGAGCGAGGCCGCCCAGGCGCTGCCCCGCGCCGCAAACCGCTGGAACACCTTGCCCTCGATCACCACCTCCTCGCTGCCCAGTTCGAGGAAGTCGATCTCATCGTCGCGCAGTTGCTCGAGCCATTCTTCCAGCGTCGCCAGCGGATCGCGTGCCGGCAGCAGCGCATCAAGCCGCGCCAGCGCCCGATCTGCCGGATCGCACGCGCTGGTGAAGCTCTCGGTCGTACCTTTGGCGGCGAGCGCGAGGCGCGCTGCGCGGGCGAGGGGAGGGGACCCGCGCCTTCCGATCCACGACAGGAAATCGCGCCGTTCGTTCGCGTACCACGAGCGGGTCAGCTCGGCCGCCTCGAGCCCGGGATTGTGCTCAGGGCCTTGGTTTTCCTGAGGAAAATCGCGGACATGGACGCGCCACAACCGCCTGAGCGAAGCCAGCGCCAACCCTTGCCCCACCTCCGCGCCCAGGAACGGCAGCGCCCCCTCGAGCCGTGCGAGCGCCAGTTGCCACGGGGGAGGGGAGGGTGCCATCACTGCCAATAATATAGGAATGGATCGAAAAGTATACTCTGCATTGAGGCCTTATTCTGGCCCCTTCCACTGTCCGATAACGGCCCATCACGGATACCTGCGCCGGCGTGATTTTCCCTGCTCGTTGGTCCCAATACCGGCGGAAAGCCGCGGAATCACGTGGTTGCTCGGCACTAGCCAAGAGCGACAGAAGATTATATCTAACGGGGGCAACCGTTCTGATGGGACCATTAAATGGAATGTGACAAATAGCATTGATCGGCTACGCCCGCGTTTCCACGGATGAGCAGGATACGGTCGCCCAGCAGGATGCCTTGCGCGTGCAAGGTTGCGTGGAGATCTTCGAGGACAAGGCGAGCGGTGCCAGCAAGGAACGTCCAAACTTAGCACGTGCACTCGGACGGGCGGGGCAGGGCGATACCCTGCTGGTCGTAAGGATTGACCGCTTGGCTCGTTCGCTGTCGCATCTGCTGGAGATCGTCGAGACCCTGCGAGGAAAGGGCGCATACTTCCGTTCGATCCACGACCCGATCGACACGTCGAGCGCGCAGGGCATGCTTATGACCCAGATGCTTGGTGCGTTTGCCGAGTTTGAACGAGCCCTTATCCGGGAACGGACGCGGGCAGGCATCAAGGCTGCCGTCGCCAGGGGAGCGAAGCCTGGCAACCCGAGAATGCGGGAACGTGATCCCGTGGCGATCTCGAATATTCGCGTCAGCCACAACGAGCGACATCTGAACGAACTGCTTGATGGCAGGCATCGCTGGCTGCCGACAGTCGAACGCCTCCGCCCACATTTGCCATGGGCATTGGTTCTGCGTCAGGTGCTGGCGATCACGCCACCGGTCCGTTCGTTCAGCGAGCGAACTCTGGTTAAGGCGTGCCGTAATTTGGTGCGTGCAAGCGTTGCCAACCCCGCGATTCTGCAGAAGTCACCGCGATTGCCGCCCGATACACGGGTGGCCCGCCTTGTTGCCGACCGTCTCAACACACATCCCGATGCAACTCTGCGCGACATCGCCACTTGGCTTTCTCGGGACTTGAGGGAACCGACACCCCGAGATGGCCTTTGCTGGACACCCGAGAGCGTTCGTCGAGTCATCTCGCAAGCGCGAGCCTTGCATCTCGTTGCTTAATCCTTGCCATACTACCGGGCGATTCAAGAGTGGCCTGTGTCGCGCAAAACCGAGAGTTCGAGCCGGTGGAGCTGTGCGAGCATCCTGTTCACGTGGATGACGGGCCCACAGCGCGAGCTTGATCATCAAGGACATGATGAGGAGCACCGCGGCAGGGATTCCCCACTTCACAGCAGTAAGGGCATCGGCAGCGGCGAAGAAACCAATTGCGGCCCAGACACCGGCACCGAAGAGGACGAGTTGCGCGGTCATCATCATCATGCTTACCCAACCGGTGCGGCCCGAGAAGATTCCGATAAGTTGAGACAATTACGGAGGTTCTTGCTCGGTGCCTGCGCACGTGACCGCATCATCCCGCAGATTGGAGGCAAGAGCGCGGTCCGTTTGATTGCTCGCGATGAGACTGGCGCAGCGTCGCGTCACGATCCGATACGACCACGCCGGGAACGCACGCGCATCGCGCAGGGTTCGGATACCTTTTGCGATCTTGACCCACGCGGATTGTGCTGCGTCCCTGGCTTGTTCACGGTGGCCAAGCAGACGGCAGGCGTGCGCAACCAGTTTGGGGTGCCACTGCCGCGCCAGTCTTTCGAAGGACGTGTGGCAGCCGTCAATCGCGCGTTGCGCGATGCGAACTTCCTCTTCGCGATCAGGCCTGTTCTCGTGCGAACCATGCATCATGCAGGTAAGGTGGTCTGGATCACGCATTTGGTTCAATTGTCAGAGGTCCGACATTTTTGGCGATCGATCGATGGTATCAACGGCGGCAGGGCCGCCCCTCATATTGTCGGCGATGAATTACGTATTCGCGCCCATTCCAGCGCTCGACTGGGAAACACATGCCGGGGCCACCAATTTCGACGTCAGGCCAGCCTCCGGCGCCTTTGGTTGCCAGGAATGTCGCGATACCGGTGCGCGATGCGACCAGCCTCCAGGACCCATTGGCTTGCTTGCTGACGATATTGAAAACGACCCCCGTGATCCCGAAACAGAAGGTGCTTCCCTCGGTGATGACTGCCTCCGGGCGTCCGTCGCCGTTGAGGTCCTTCATCTGCTCGATCGCTCCCGGCGTATAGCCTGCCGTGCTGGGGTCTTCGCATTTGCGCCATTGCCCGCCTGACTTCTGGCCGACCCCAAGGGCCCACTCCAGCGCATGGTCAATTCTCCCCGGGGGTGTTGTCCATCCAGACCAAAGTTCGATGGTCGGCCGCCACTCGCTGAAGGGATCCGGGGAGACTAAGGCCGACCATCGAATTGAGTTGATCGTTGCTTCGGCAGGGTGGCAACGAGTCCGGGACGATTTTCTCCGTGAGCATGTATTGTTTACCGCAGCTCGGCGCCAGCGGCACCTAAAAAGGTCATAATAGAGATCACGCGACACTGTCGGTGGCCTGATTATGCATCGTTACGAGATTGGTGATCGGCTTGCCTGAGGAGGAGGCGAGACCGCCATTGGCGCGCCAGCGGCGGCCGCCATGCGAGGTGAACCGCGCCAAAGCCGACAGCGGCCGAAACGGTCGCAAACAGGAGGAGACCGGCGATTATGGGCAGCGTGGTCCCCATCACCATGCTGAGCATCGATGTCGACAGGTCATTCACCGCTGCAGGCATTGCGCCGGTCCCGCCAGATGAGCCAAGGAAATGGTTGCCTACGCGAAACGCGGCATAGTAGATCGGCGGAAAGGTGAACGGATTTATGACCAGCGTCGCCAGCGCTGCAACGAGGGGTTCCCGCGAGCAGAAGCAGCGAGAAGGTCCGCGACGACAATCTGCCCGATCGGCAGGACAAATCCCACGAAAAGCCCCAAGGCAACAGGGAAGGGCAAATCCTCTGTTCGGTTGACAATCGATGGCTGATCACTGTCTCGCGAGTTGTGATAGACGCGATCGGTGCCAAGACTACAGATTGGCGGACATACTGGCCAGGAGTCGCTTGAAGGTGGCAATGTCATTAGCCGATATGCCAGCGAGCAACCGTTCGTAGACCACATCGGCTTCCGCCCTAAGCGCGGGCAGGATGCCGATGGCTTTTGGGCGCAGATGCAAGGTCCACACCCGGCGATTGCCTTCGACAGCGCGGCGCTCGACATAGTCCGCCTTTTCGAGCTGGTCTATGACATGGCCAACGCTTGCACGCTCCAGCTCCAGGCATTTGGCGAGTTCGGTCTGGGTCAGACCGGGTGTCCTGAAGATATAGGCGAGTGCGCGCCATTGGGTGCGGGTTAGCCCGAACTTCGCGGTCGATGCATTCGAACACGCGGCGGAGCTTGCGCGGCACCTCCTCGATCAGGAACACGAGCCCATCGGCTTCGGTAAGGTAGCTTTGCTCGTCGGACGTCTTCGCCATGGTCGTCGCTCATAGCCTTCGATTGCTCAAAAGGACAGTCTTTACTGTAAAATATCTTATAGTAAGATATAAGCATGTCGAATCCGCACGTCACACTCTCCGGCCATTCCGGTCATGCCATAGCCGCACTCACCGAAGGACCTGAGCAAGGATTTCCGGTACTTCTCGCCCACGGTGGAGGGCAGACCAAGCGGGCGTGGAAGCAGGTGACGGCCGATGCTGGCCAGACATGGGTTCCGCGCCATCGCGCTGGACCTGCGCGGTCATGGCGACCAGCGCCTGGGCCGATGACGGTGCCTATGACATCGTGGATTTCGCTGGCGATCTGGTCGCCATCGCCGGGTCTCGCTCGACCGCAAACCCGCGCTGATCGGAGCATCGCTTGGCGGGCTGGCCGGGATCATGGCCGAAGGTGAGGTCGCCCCCGGCAGCTTCGCCTCGCTGACCCTTGTGGACATCACCCCGCAAATGGAGGCGGGCGGCGTAACGCGCGTGGTAGGTTTCCATGGCGGCGCACGCGCGCGAAGGCTTTGCCTCGCCCGACGAGGCGGCGCGGGTGATCTCCGAATATCTCCCCCATCGCCCAAGCCGCAAGGCGTCGTCCGGTCTCGCCCATTACCTGCGGTTGAAGCCGGACGGACGCTTACTACTGGCATTGGGATCCCGCCTTCATCGATGGCATCATGCGCCGCAACGCCGAGCGCGGCGATGGCAGCGACTATGGACGCGGCGAACTGGGCGAAGCCGCTGCGCGGCTTGCGCTGCCGGTCCACCTGATCCGGGGCGGATCGAGCGATCTGGTCTCGCCCGAAGCCGTCGCGCATTTCCGCGCGCTGGTTCCCCACGCCGCTTACAGCGGACATCGCCGATGCGACGCATATGGTGGTCGGCGACCAGAACGACGCCTTTGGCGATGCGATCCTCGACTTCCTGATGCGGACACACGGAACGGAGATCGCGGCATGAGTGAACCTGCAGCGAAGGTCGACCTCGAACAGCTCCGTGCGATGCTGCTCATCGCGCCGTTCCACCAATGGCTGGGGCTGGATATCGCCGAACTGACAGACGAGGCGCTGATCCTCGAGATGGCCGTGGCGCGAGGAAAATCGTCTCCAACCCGATGATCGGATCGGCCCATGGCGGTGTCCTCTCGGCGCTGATCGACCTGACCGGGCTTTGCACCATCAACCGCGCTCGGCGGATCGGCGCGCGCGACGGCTGACATGCTGGTCGATTTCCACCGACCCGCCACTTCGGGGCCGCTGCGCGCGATCGGGCGGGTGGTCAAGCTGGGCAAGCAATTGAGCGTTGCCGAAACCCGGATCGAAGATGCCGGGGGCAGGCTGCTGGCCAGCGGACGGGGTGCCTATGTCGGCTAAGCTCTTAGCTGCTCCGGGAGCCTTGGCAGTACTTGCGCTGGCGGGTTGCGTTGCGGTTCCCGACGCCGGAGTTCGTCCGGTCATGGAAACCGCCGACACAATCGAGGCTGCGCAGACGTTGGCCGCGCGCGGCAATACGACCTGGCCGCCAGACCAATGGTGGCGTCTGGCGGGCGATCCGCAACTGACTGCGCTGATCGAGGAGGGCCTTTCCAATGCACCGCAGGTTGCGGTGGCGGTGGCGCGGGTCAGGCGCGCGGAAGCCGAGGCGCAGCGCGTCGGGGCCGCGCGGTTGCCAACGATTGGGGCGGGAAGCTGAGGGCGGTCTGCGCCGCCAGAGCGGCAACAACGGCATCCCCGCACAGTTCCTTCCCGATGGGTGGCAGGACTATGGACAGACCTCGCTGAGCTTCGGCTTCGACCTCGACCTGTGGGGTCGCAACCGCGCGGCCTATGCTGCCGCGACATCGGAGGCCCGCGCGGCGATGGTCGATGCGGCGCAGGCTCGCCTCGTGCTGTCGGTCGCGATAACCGCCGCCTACGCAGAGCTCGGGCGCCATTACCGCGAGCGCGACAACGCAGCGGCCACGCTCGCCAACCGCCGCTTGATGCGCGATCTTGTCGCCCAGCGCCAACGCAACGGGCTCGACAACCTCGCCAGCCTGCGCCGCGCCGATGCCGAAGTTGCCTTGGCGGAGCAGGATCTGGCAGCCGTCGATGAGAACATCGGCATCCGCCGCAACCAGCTTGCCGCGCTCCTGGGTGCTGGCCCGGATCGGGGAACGTCGATTACCCGTCTGCCGCTTGCACCCTCGACACCCGGCGGGGTTCCCGCCGGTGTCACCACCGACCTGCTTGGCAGGCGGCCCGATATCGTCGCCGCGCGCGAGCGCGTGGAAGCGGCGGCGAGCCGCGTCAAAGTGGCGCGGGCCGGGTTCTTCCCGTCGATCAACCTCAGGGCGCTGTTTGGCCTTCAGGCGCTCGGTCTCGGCAATCTCGTCGCTTCCGGCTCCTTGTTCGGAAGCGTCGGTCCGGCCATCAGCCTGCCGATCTTTCAGGGCGGCGCGCTCAAAGCGCAATATGGCAGTGCCGAGGCCGCCTATGACGAGGCCGTCGCAAACTACAACCAGACCGTTGTCACCGCGTACCAGCAGGCTGCCGACGCGGTGACCCAGCGCGACGCAGCGGACAAGCGGCTTGGCGCAACCCGCACGGCGCTGGCCGCAAGCGAGGAAGCGCTAGGTCTGGTGCGCACACGCTACGAGGCCGGGCTTGCCAGTTACCTCGACGTCCTCGCCAGCGAACGCGGTGTGCAGGACCTACGCGTCGCGGTCATCGGCCTTGAGACATACGAACGCGGCGCGACGCTGGCGATGATCCGTGCACTGGGCGGCGGGTTCGACGCGGGCACTACCCAACCATCAGGACAGACCGAGCAATGAGCGATACTGCGACACAAGCTGCCGAAGTCGATCCGGAACTGTCCGCCTTTCGCAAGGCACGCCGGACGATGTGGCTCAAGCGCCTGGCCATCGTGCTCGCAGTGGTGGCTCTCGCATGGGGTGCCTGGTACGTGCTGGTCGCCCGCAACTATGTCAGCACCGACAACGCCTACGTAAATGCGCGAATGGCGCAGGTCACGCCGCTGATTGCTGGATCGGCCATCGAGGTGCTGGTCGAAGATACGCAGCAGGTGAAGGCGGGTGATGTCCTGGTCCGGCTCGACCAGGCCAACGCCAAAATCGCCGTCGCGCAGGCCGAAGCCGATCTTGCCGCCGCCCGCCGCAAATTCGGGCAGGCTGTCGCGACCAACAGCGCGCTGTCGGCCCAGATCGACACCTCAAGCGCCGGTCTCGTACAGGCCCGGGCGCGACTTCGCACTGCAGAGTCCGAGTTCGACAAGGCGCGGATCGACTTGCGGCGCCGTGAGGCCGTCATTGCCAGCGGCGCGATCTCGGGTGAGGAACTGACCCAGGCGCGCAAGGCCTACGCCTCCGCCAACGCGGCGCTCGAGGCGGCCCGCGGGGGCATCTCCGAAGTCACTTCGGCCCGACGGGTCGCGCAAGGGCAACTTGCCGCCAACGACGCCCTGGTGCGCGGCTCCAGCGTAGATACCGACCCAGCGGTTCAGGCGGCCAAGGCCCGGCTCGATGCCGCCTTGCTCGACCTCCAGCGTACCGAAATTCGCGCGCCGGTTTCCGGGGTGGTGAGCCGCCTGCAGATTCAGGTGGGACAGCGCCTGAGCCCCGGTCAGACTATCATGACCATCGTCCCGATCGACAAGCTCTACGTCGATGCCAACTTCAAGGAAGGCCAACTCGGCCGTGTCCGTCCTGGCATGGCTGTAACCCTCAAGTCGGATCTTTATGGCGGCGATGTCGTCTACCACGGCAAGGTCACCGGGCTGGCCGGCGGTACGGGATCGTCGATGGCAATCATCCCCGCCCAGAACGCCACCGGCAACTGGATCAAGACTGTCCAGCGCCTGCCGGTGCGGATCGAGCTTGATCCTGCCGAACTGCGCAAGCACCCGTTGCGCGTCGGGCTGTCGATGGAAGTCGAGATCGATGTTTCCGGTGAGTGAAACCAGATGAGCGAGACCGCTTCATCAGGCGCAGGAATAGCCCCGTCCCGGCAGCTTGTTGCCGGGCTCGTGCTTGCCCTTGCCAATTTCATGGTCATTCTCGACCTGAGCATCGCCAATGTCTCGATCCCGCATATCGCGGGCAATCTGGGCATCACGCTTGAACAAGGCGCATGGGTCATCACCTCCTACGCGGTCGCCGAGGCGATCTGCGTTCCCTTGACCGGATGGGTCGCCGGACGCTTCGGATCGGTACGCACCTTCCTGTTCAGCATGGTCGGGTTCGGGATCTGCTCATTCCTGTGCGGGATCTCAGTCACGATGGGCATGCTGGTCGCCAGTCGTATCGGACAGGGAATTTTCGGCGCCTTCCTGATGCCCATGTCGCAAACCTTGCTGCTCAGCGTGTTCCCGCCCGAGAAGCGCAATATGGCGATGGGACTATGGGCTGTTACACTGCTGATGGGACCTGCTCTTGGTCCGATGATCGGTGGCTATCTCACAGAAAATTATTCCTGGCATTGGATATTCCTGATCAATGTGCCCGTCGCCATCCTGTGCATCGTGGTTGGTTTCGCGCTGCTCAGGCCGATCGAGACCGAGCGGCAGATCCTGCCGATCGACTATGTCGGCCTTGCCTTGCTGGTGCTTTGGGTCGGCTGCCTCCAGATCGTGCTTGACCTTGGCCGTAACCACGACTGGTTCGCCGACCCGATGATCGTGGCGCTAACGATCACCTCTGCTGTGGGTTTTATCGTTTTCATTATCTGGGAGTTGGGCGAGGATCACCCGATCGTCGATTTGCGAGTTCTGCGGCACCGTGGCTTCAGCGTCAGCCTGACTGTTCTGTCGCTCGCATTTGCCGGATACTTCGCGGCGTTTGTCGTTGTCCCCCAGTGGCAGCAAGCCTGGCTCGGATTTCCTGCGACAGCAGCCGGCTTGTCCTCTTCGTTTTCGGCCATGGGCGGACTGATCACCGTTCCGCTGGTGGCTTTCCTGATGAGCCGCCTCGACCTGCGTTTCCTTGTTTCGTGCGGCGTTACCTGGATTGCGGCGATGACGCTCGTGCGCACAACCTGGACAACAGACTCCGATTTCTGGACCCTCAGCATTCCGCAGTTCGTTCAGGGGCTGGGCACTCCCTTCATGATGCTTCCTCTCATGACCCTGACGCTCAATACGGTTAAGGAAAACGAGGTGGCATCGGCCGCCGGCCTGCAAAGCTTCATGCGAACCATCGCCACCGCCGTAGCGACTTCCATCACTCTGTCTTATTGGGGTGATACTCAGCGCATCGCGCGCAGCGATGCGGTGGCGGTCCTGCAGCCGGAAGCGGCGCAGGCAAGCCTTTCCAGCCTCGGCTTCCCTTCTGAACAGATAAGGCAAGTGCTCAGCAACATGGTTGAGCTGGAGGCGACAACGCTGGCGCTTATTCATACCTTCTGGGCGACCACAGCCGTTCTGCTTTTTGCCGCCGCCCTGATCTGGCTTGCCCCACGACCGTCGAAATCAGGCGGCATTACGATGGGCCACTAAAGAAGACTGACCGGCAACCAGGAGGCAGATCTGGCTCTGTCGGCTCCAGAACTTCATTGGCCTTATGTCTTGACCCGACGCGACAACAGGATTGATGCAACCACCAACAGCGAACCGATCAGGTGGTATTTTGCGAACCGTTCTCCAAGCAGTGGTACGGCCATCAGGACCCCGAACACTGATGGCAGGTTCATGTAGACCCCCGCACGGCCCGAGCCGACCAAGGCGACCGCGCGATTGAACAGCGCGTAGGACAGCAGCGAAGGAAATATCCCGACATAGAGCAGGGATGCGAGCGCCGCGGGTGAAGCCACGGTCAGGCCAGCCCACCAGAGGTGCCAGGCATAGGGCACACTCAAAGCCGCGATCCCTACCCCGAACAGGACAACCAGCAAACTGAGGTGGTGCATCGCCGGTGCGCGGCGCAGGAAGGTAGCATAGGCGGAATAGAGAAAAACCGCAATGATGGCGAGCAGATCGCCTCGGTTCAGCGCATCCCAGCGCAGATAGTCGGGATGCCCCTTGGTCATGATCCACGCGATTCCGGTGATCGAAAGGAGTGCGCAAACGAGAAGGATCGGGTGCACCCTCTCCCGAAACAGCACAACTGGCATGAGCAGGGTCATCACCGGCATGGTCGATTGCAATAGAAGATTGTTGGTCGCGGTGGTGAACTGCAAGCTTTGATAGACGAGAAAGGAAAACAGCCCCACTCCTAAGGCCCCGAGGAGCCCAAGGAACCGCCAGCCGCCGACAATGGCGGACAGGTCGTCGCGGAGGTGTCGCCAAGCGAACGGGAGCACGAAGACCAGCGCCACCACCCACCGCCAGAACGCCAGCGTCACGGGTGAGAGCAAGTCCTTGGCCGCCCGCCCGACGATCGGATTCAGGGCCCAAAAGAACGAGGCCAGACACAGCAACAGGGCTGGTGATTGCCAGAGCCTGGACACAAGACCCAGGATGCTGGACGTGTTGCGGTCGGCATCTTGCAACCTAAAATTCTCCCCAGAAACGCGGCTTGAGAATCGTCCTTGCGCCAACGGTAGGTTTTGCATATGGTGCATCGCGTTGCATGTATAGCACGAATCGACTATGCAGCACTCGGAACAAAAAGCATGGGAGCGATGCGATGAATGGATCGGCGGCACTCGTCGATAATGCCAACGCGAGCCAGTCTCGCCGGGTGTTCTGGGATCAGGACGTCTATCAGCTGGAGCTGGAGCGGATATTCTCGCGATGCTGGCTCATGCTCGGACATGATTCGCTAGTTCCCAAACCGGGCGACTTCATTACGACGTACATGGCAGAAGACCGTGTCATCTTGTCGCGGCAGCCGGACGGTTCGCTGAAGGCGTTCATCAATTCCTGCACTCACCGCGGCAACCAGATCTGTCATGCCGACAGCGGCAGCGCCAAGGCGTTCGTGTGCAATTATCATGGTTGGGTTTTCGGTCAGGATGGTTCGCTCGTCGATGTTCCGATGGAAGAGCGGTGCTATCACAGCGATCTCGACAAATCCAAGCTGGGGCTCGCGCCGATCCGGGTCGAAACTTACAAGGGCTTCATCTTCGGCTGCCATGATCCCGAAGCGCCCTCGCTTGAGGACTATTTGGGGGACTTCTGCTGGTACCTCGATACGATCTGGGACGGTCCGGACGGTGGTCTGGAACTGCTCGGGCCGCCGTTGAAGAGCACCCTCGCCTGCAATTGGAAAGTCCCGACCGAGAACTTCGTCGGCGATGGGTATCACGTGGGCTGGACGCATGCCGCCGCTCTCCAGATGATCGGGGGCGAGCTGGCTGGCCTGTCGGGCAATCGCGCCGACATGCCGTTTGACGACCTTGGTCTGCAATTCACCATGCGGCATGGCCACGGGTTTGGCCTGATCGATAACGCGGCGACTGCGATCCACGTCAAGCGCGACGGGTACGTCAAATATCTCGAGGAGACGCGGGGCGGAATTCGCGAAAAATTCGGGCCGGAGCGCGAACGGCTCTATGTCGGTCACTGGAATACGTCGATCTTCCCAAACTGTTCGTTCCTCTACGGAACCAACACCTTCAAGATCTGGCATCCGCGCGGGCCGCATGAAATCGAGGTCTGGACCTATACCATGGTACCGAAGAATGCCGACACCGAAACTAAGCGGTCGATCCAGCGCGAAGCGATCCGTTCATTTGGTACGGCGGGAACGCTCGAAAGCGACGATGGCGAAAACATGTCGTCGGCCACCTACAACAACAACGGTATCATCACCCGCAAGGGGCGGATGAATTCGAGCATGGGCAAGGACCGCGAAGGGCCGCACCCCGTCTATCCAGGAATTGTCGGGGTCAGCTTCATCGGCGAAACCTCGTATCGAGGCTTTTATCGTTTCTGGCAAGAAATGCTCGATGCGCCAGATTGGGCCGCCATCCGGGCCAATGACGATACCTGGGATGCAATGTGGACCAACCGTAATTTCTGGCCTGAACGTCTGTCGGCGAAGCAAGCCGAGCCGCAAGACTGATCCCGACAGCAATCTGGACCGCAAGATGACCGAAACACGCAAGCCCGTAGGCATGGAACTGCATCATGCCATCGTCAGTCACTATTCCGCCGAGGTGCGGATGTTGCAAAACCAGCAATATCGCGAATGGTTCGATACTGTAATCGCCGAAGATATCCATTACTGGATGCCAGTTTACGAACAGCGGTTCGCACGTGACCGCCGCCCGGATCCAACCCCGGGGGATGCCGCAATCTACAACGATGACTATGCCGAGCTGCAGCAGCGGGTCGACCGGTTGCTGACGGGTCAGGTATGGATGGAAGATCCGCCATCACGTATCCGCTATTTCGTCACCAATGTCGAAGCATTCGAAATTGCACCGTTTGAATTCGAGGTCTTCTCTAATGTTCTGGTGCACCGCAATCGCCGACAGAGCGAAGTTTACGTGCACACGCTGGGACGCGAAGACAAGCTGCGGAAAACTGACAGCGGCTTCAAGGTATTCAGCAGGAAGCTGAATATCGACGCGCGCGTCGTGCAGGACAAGAATCTCTATTTCTTCGTATAAGCAAATTCGATCGACTGGAAATCGCAAACGGGAGAGCAAAAATGGACGCATACGCGGCAATAATCGAGCGTCAGGGCGGCGAATTCGTTCTGGATAACGTCTCTATCGAGGATCCGCGCGACGGCGAAGTGCTGGTCAAGGTTGCCGCAGCTGGCATGTGTCATACCGACCTGACGGTTCGCGATCAATATTACCCGACGCCGCTGCCGGTGGTGCTGGGCCATGAAGGTTCGGGCGTTGTCGAAAAGGTCGGCCGCGGCGTGACCACTGTCAAGCCAGGCGACAAGGTCGTGCTCTCCTTCAGCTATTGCGGCACCTGTCCATCGTGCCTCAAGGGCCATCAGGCCTATTGTCCGAGCCTGTTCCCGCTCAATTTCATGGGCCGCCGCCTGGATGGTTCGACGCCGATCACCCGCAACGGCCAAGAAGTCAACGCCTGCTTCTTCGGGCAATCCTCGTTCGCGACCTATTCGATCGCGTCGGAAAACAACTGCGTCAAGGTTGCCGACGACGCACAGATCGAACTTTTGGGCCCACTGGGCTGCGGCATCCAGACCGGGGCGGGCAGCATCCTCAATGCGCTTTGTCCCGAACCTGGCTCCTCGATCGCGATCTTCGGGGTCGGGTCGGTCGGCCTCAGCGCCGTGATGGCCGCCAAGGCCTCGGGCTGCCTCAAGATCATCGCGGTTGACCGCAACGCAGGCCGCTTGGAACTGGCGCGTGAACTGGGCGCCACCGATGTGATCGACGCCAACACGGTTAACGCTCAGGAAGCGATCGTCGCGATGACCGGTGGCGGCGCCGACTATGCCATGGATACCACCGCCATTCCAGCGGTGCTGCGCTCGGCGGTGGACAGCACGCACAACATGGGTGAAACCGCAGTGGTCGGCGGGGCGAAGCTGGGCACCGAATTTTCGCTAGACATGAACAACATGCTGTTTGGCCGCAAGTTGCGCGGCGTAGTCGAAGGATCGAGCACGCCGCAGGTCTTCATCCCGCAACTGATTGCGATGCAGAAGGCCGGGCTGTTCCCGTTCGAGAAGCTCTGCACCTTCTATGATCTCGACCAGATCAACCAGGCCGTCGAGGATACCGAAAAGACCGGCAAGGCGATCAAGGCCATTCTCAAAATGTAGATCGCTTTTGGGGCGGCGCACCAATCGAATTGCGCCGCCTTGGACCTGCACTTGGACCTCAGGAATTTAACAATGTCGAGTGTGTTTTCCTTCGGTTCCGGCGTTCTGGTCGCAGGTCAGATTGGTCTCGACAAGCGCGTCTTGGGCGGGAAAGGGGCCAACCTCGCCGAGATGGCGCGGATCGGGCTGCCCGTCCCGCCTGGATTCACGATTTCCGCCGGCGAATGCCTCGCTTATCTTGACCACGGCAGAGCTTCACTTGATCGCATCCGCGATGAGGTTTCGGCTGCTTTGGGGCTGGTCGAACGGGCGACGGGCAAGACGTTCGGCAATCCTCGCGATCCCCTGCTGGTCTCGGTGCGTTCGGGCGCGCGGGTATCCATGCCGGGGATGATGGACACGATCCTCAACCTTGGCATCAATGATGCTACCGTCACCGGCCTGGGCCAGTCCTCCGGGGATGAGCGGTTCGCGCTCGACAGTTATCGCCGCTTCATCCAGATGTATTCCAGTGTCGTGCTCGAAATCGAGCATGGCGTATTCGAGGCAGCCCTTGACCGCATCAAGGAAGATCGCGGCGTCGATGAGGATATCGATCTTCGAGTGGAGGATCTGCGCGGCCTGATCGCGACCTTCAAGGATCTCGTGCTTGCCCATCACGGCGCGGCCTTTCCCCAGGATGTACAGGAACAACTCTGGACGGCAATCGAGGCGGTGTTCCGCTCATGGGACTCACCGCGAGCCAAGGTCTACCGGCGCCTGAACGATATCCCCGGAGATTGGGGCACGGCGGTTAACGTCCAGGCCATGGTGTTCGGAAATCTTGGCGAGACCAGCGCTACCGGCGTCGCCTTTACCCGCAACCCTGCAACCGGCGAGAAGGCCTACTACGGCGAATGGCTGGCCAACGCCCAGGGTGAGGATGTTGTCGCCGGCATCCGCACGCCCCAGTATCTGACCAGGGCTGCCCGCGAAGCCGCAGGTGCGCGGCTTCCCTCAATGCAGGAAGCGATGCCGAAGGCCTATGCCCAACTTGCTGAGGTGTTCGAACTGCTGGAGCGCCACTATCGCGACATGCAGGACATCGAATTCACAGTCGAACGCGGCAGGCTCTACCTCCTTCAGACCCGTTCGGGCAAGCGCACCGCCAAGGCCGCGCTCAAGATTGCCGTCGACATGGTCGAAGAGAGCCTGGTCGACGAAGTGACCGCGCTGCTCCGCCTCGACCCGGCCTCGCTCGACCAGTTGCTTCACCCCTCGCTCGATCCGAATGCCCCGCGGGTGCTGCTCGGAAAGGGTTTGCCTGCCTCGCCCGGGGCAGCCTCGGGAGGTGTGGTATTCGATGCGGAAACAGCGGCACGGTGGGCCGAATTGGGAGAGAAGGTCATCCTCGTCAGGCATGAGACGTCGCCTGACGACATCCATGGCATGCACGTCGCAACCGGCATCCTGACGGCGCGCGGCGGCATGACCAGCCACGCGGCCGTGGTCGCGCGGGGTATGGGCCGGCCATGCGTGGCGGGCACCGCGAGTCTCAAGATCGACCCGGTCGCGCGGGTCGCCGAGATCGGCGGCCAGCGGCTCGAAGAGGGCGCATTCATCACGATCGACGGTTCGACCGGCGAAGTGTTCCTGGGCGAACTGCCGACGATCCTGCCCAAACTTTCGGGCGATTTCGCAACGGTGATGGCATGGGCTGACAAGCATCGCCGCCTGAAGATTCGGACCAACGCGGAAACCCCGCTCGATTGCGAAATGGCCCGCCGGTTCGGGGCCGAAGGGGTCGGGCTTTGCCGAACCGAGCACATGTTCTTCGATGAAAGCCGGATCCTCGCCATGCGGCAGATGATCCTGGCCGACAGCGAAAAGGAACGACGCTCCGCGCTCGACCAGCTATTGCCCGAACAGCGCACCGACTTCCGCCGGATCTTCGAAATCATGGAAGGCTTGCCAGTCACCATCCGCCTCCTCGATCCGCCGCTGCACGAGTTTCTGCCGCATACGGATAGCGAGTTCACCGAGCTTTCGCGGGCGATGGGTATTGACGTGGAGCAGGTTCGGCATCGCGCAATCGAATTGGCGGAAACCAACCCCATGCTGGGGCATCGAGGCTGCCGACTGGGCGTGGTCTATCCCGAAATATACGAAATGCAGGCTCGCGCGATTTTCGAGGCGGCGCTCGAAGTCGCGGGCGAGGCGGGCATGGCGGTCTGTCCCGAAATCATGATTCCGCTGGTCGGATTGCCGCGTGAACTGGAATCACTGAAGGATACCCTGTACAGGGTCGCTGAAGTCGTGTTCGCCGAAAAAGGCGAGCGGATCGCCTTTAGCGTTGGCACCATGATCGAGCTGCCGCGGGCAGCCCTGGTTGCCGACGAAATCGCTGCAAGCGGGGAATTCTTCTCGTTCGGAACCAATGATCTGACCCAGACTACGCTGGGGATCAGCCGCGACGATGCGGCGCGTTTCCTGGGTGCTTATGTGGAAAAAGGCATTATCGCCAAGGACCCGTTCGTCACCCTCGATATCGAAGGGGTCGGCAAGCTGATCGAAATGGCATCGCGCAAAGGGCGCGAAACCCGGCCCGACCTAAAACTGGGGATCTGCGGCGAGCACGGCGGCGATCCGGCCACGATCGCTTTCTGTGAGGAGATCGGGTTGGACTATGTCAGCGCATCGCCTTTCCGGGTGCCGATTGCCCGACTGGCTGCGGCCCAGGCGGCGCTGGCGCCTTCATGAACGGCCGATGCAAGCTGAAATTCTGAACCAAATCGAGATGAGGTGCACCTCAAATGGAATATGATCGTAAGGACGCCAAGGCCTGGGCAACGAAGACCGTCAGGGGCTTCTATCAGTGTCCGATCACCCCGATGACCGCCGATTACAAGTTCGATGTGGACGGTATCCGCTACAACATCGATAAATATGTCGAAATGGGCGTAGATGGCTTGGCCGTCGGTGGGTTCATCGCCGAATGCTGGAACGTCTCAGCGTCAGACTGGTTTCGCTATCACGAGATCGTCGCCGAGGCGAATGCCGGGCGGCTCGATCTGTGGACCATCGTGCTCGATCCCAGCGTCTATACCGCGATCGAGAAGATGCAGTTCGTCGAGAAGCTCGGGTATAACGGGGCTGAGGTGATCAACCCGGTTGTGCAGCTCAAGCGCGACGACGAAATCTATTCCTGGTTCAAGTTCCTGACCGACCACACCGATCTGGCCGTCTGCCTCTACCGGACCCCGGTTTCGGGCACCGTGCTGAGCTGGGACCTGATGCGCCGCCTGGCCGATATCGATACCGTGATCGGCGTCAAACAAGGTGCCATGAGCCGTGCCGAGACAATCAAGATCCGCCAGCTAATGCCCGAAGGCTTCAACACGATGGAGCCATTCGAATACTTCTTCCTCGACGATCTGCGTCTTGGCGGCACCGTTTGCTGGGGTGAATTGTCCTACATGCTGTACGGCAAGAAGCGCCATTTCGCCAAGGAATACATCCGCCTGGCGCATGAAGGAAAATGGGAGGAAGCGCGGGCCGCTTCCGATCAGCTCAGCGAAGTCCGCGAATTCTATCACGACAACTTCCTGTGGGATATCGCCCGCACCGCGACCTATGCCAGCGCACTTGCCAATGTGAAGGCCTGGTACGAAGCGATTGGCCTCAAGGCTGGCCCGATCCTGCCGCCGGTGGCTGATGTGACGCCGGAAAAGAAAGAGCAGATCAGGGCCAAGCTGGTCGAACTGGGCATTGCCTGAACCGAACCAACGGGAATCCCAAAGCATGTCCAAGCAATTGCATTTCTGTTTCCACGGCGCCGGCGGGCTAGGCTCGGTCATCGGCGGATTCCTGGCGCGCGGCGGCCACAAGGTCACGCTGATTGCGCGCAAGCCCCATGTCGAGGCGATCCGCCGGGATGGCCTGAGTATTTCTGGTGTGCGGGCGCAATTCGTCCAGCGCGAAAACCTCTTCGCGGTCGAAACGCCCGAGGAGGTTGAAGGCGACATCGACTATTACATCCTGCTGACCAAGGCCAAGGGTACCGATCAGGCGCTGGCCGATGCGCAGGTGTTGGTCGATCGCACCGCTTGCGCGCTGACTTTGCAGAACGGCGTGGGCAAGGAAGGCAAACTCCAGGCCGCGTTTGGCAAGGACAAGGTGATCGGCGGCTCGATCATGGACGGGGCGACCCTGCTCGAACCGGGCAAGGCGCTCAATCACATGGCGGTTCCCGTCACCGCCTATTTCGGCGAGCTGGAAGGCGGGGAGAGCGAGCGCACGCGGATCATGGCCGAAGCGCTCGACGCTGCGGGCATGGGTTCGCGCTCAACTCCCGATATCGTCCATGTCCATTGGGAAAAAGTGGTTCAGGTCGGTGGAGCATCGTCGTGGAGCGCCAGTACGCTGGGCGCGCTTCCAAAGCTCGATTTTGTGGATGGTGTGGCGGTTCGCGAAGGCGCCGAACACTATGTCCACGTCGTCAAGGATCTGCTGGCGATCTACAAGGCGCTTGGCTACGAACCACAGAACTATTTCGCGCCGGTATCCAGATTGGTCGAGATTGACCGTGAAGGCTTTGAAGAGGCAGTGTCCGGTGTCATGGCGATGGGCACCAGGTTCAAGCCGGAAAACCGTCCTGTCCGCACCTCGATGCATGACGATCTCGTGGCGGGCCGGCGGATGGAAGTTGACGAGGTCCTGGGGCCGCTCGCGGCGGCAGCGGAGCAACTGCAGGTTCCTGCGCCAGCCTTTCTCAGCGCCTATCGGGTGCTCAAGACTTTGAACAGCTATCTGTAGTGAAAGATTGACCATGAGGCGTTATTCCATCGCCAGCATTCCGGGAGATGGAATAGGCCGCGAGGTGGTGCCTGCCGCAATCGAGGTGCTGACGGCGGCAGCGGCCAAGTGCGGTTTCGTGCTCGAATTCCGGCACTTCGACTGGAGCTGCCAGACCTACCTCGAAACCGGCAAGATGATGCCCGATGATGGGCTAGACCGGTTGCGCGATCATGATGCGGTGTTCCTCGGCGCGGTCGGCTTTCCCGGGGTACCCGATCATATCTCGCTGTGGGGGCTGCTGCTGCCGATCCGGCGCGAGTTCGAGCAGTACGTCAATCTGCGTCCGGTGCGGCTGCTGCCGGGCATCGCTTCGCCCCTGCGCGACAAGGCTCCCGGCGACATCGATTTCTGGGTGGTGCGCGAAAACTCGGAAGGCGAATATTCCCAGATCGGCGGTCGGACCGGGACCGGCGAGAACGAAATCGTCGTCCAGCAGGCGATCTTCAGCCGCCGGGGCACCGACCGCATCTTGCGCTATGCCTTCGACTTCGCTCGGCGGAGCGGGCGCAGGCATGTGACCAGCGCGACGAAGTCCAATGGACTCTATCATTCGATGCCGTTCTGGGACGAGCGCTTTGCCGCGATCGGCGCCGAATACCCCGATGTTGCCGCCGATCAGTATCATGTCGATATTCTCGCCGCACGCTTTGTGATGTCGCCCGAACGGTTCAATGTTGTGGTTGGTTCGAACCTGTTTGGTGATATCCTTTCCGATCTGGGGCCGGGAATCACTGGCACCATCGCTGTGGCGCCTTCTGCTAACCTCAACCCCGAACGGCGGTTCCCTTCGATGTTCGAGCCGGTCCACGGGTCTGCCCCGGACATCGCCGGGCAGGGCATCGCCAATCCGATCGGCCAGATTTGGTCGGGTGCAATGATGCTGGAACATCTCGGCGAAGCCGAGCCCGCCGCGCTGGTGATGCGCGCACTCGAAACGGCGCTCATTGCGCCCGATATTGCGAGGACCCCCGATCTTGGCGGAAACGGGACAACCGCGGGATTTGCGCAAGCTGTTCGCAGCACCTTGCTGGGGCTCTAGCCGGAAAGCTGGCGGTCCCGGCGCTGACCAAAGGAAACGGAGTGATGGCTGCCTATTTCATCGGATCGATCAAATCGCACGACGAAACCTGGGTGGCAGGCTATATGGCCGCAGTTCCGGCGCTGGTCGGACGCCACGGCGGGGAAATGGTCTGCCGTTCGCACGAGTTCGTCCGTTATGAGGGCGAGGGAGCCGCACCTGACTATGTCGTGGTGATCCGGTTTCCTTCGATGGAGGCGATCGACGCCTTCATGAACGATCCGGACTATGCGCCGCACAAGGATGCGCGCATCGCCTGCGCCACATCGGATATCTTCGCGATCGCCTGAGGAGGCCGCCATGAAGGTTCTGCGCACTTACCTGATCGCCGTGGGGATCTGGTATCTCTGCAATCTCGTGCTGCTCTGGCCGCCGGTCTATGCGGGGGCCCTGCGGCTGATCTACCCCGGTATTGCGCTGGGGCAGGGGACGCCGTCTTTCGGCCTGCTGCTTGATGCCTGGTTGATCGTTGGCATCCAACTGGCGGCAATCGGCCTTGTGGCGTTGTGGGGCGCGCGCGATCCGTTGCGCTACTGGGCGCTGGTTCCGGTGATCGTGCTGACCGAACTCGTCGGCTCCGCCTGGGACATCTATAGCGTCGTTTGGAGCGGAGAAGCCTTGTGGGTCGGCTTGACGACCTTGGCCGCGCATGCTGTGATCATGGCGGGTGCATGGTTTGCCAGGCGCGCGATGGAGCGGGATATCGTCTGATCAATCAGGTTGAAGCCCGCGGGCGCGCAGCCGCGCGAGGATTTCGTCTGTCGCCGGGCAGGGCAGGTCGGCCTGTCGCGCGAAGCGGGGTATGGCCCCACTGAGGTGGACGAATTCCGACGGTCTGCCCGCTTCGAGATTGCGCTGCAGCGAACTGGTGACGTCGGGTGGAAAGCGGCCGATGAAGTCCAGCTTCTCGTCTATGCAATCGGGCGGCAATTCGATGCCCAACGCCGTTGCGATCCGTTCGACCTCGGCCATGGCCTCGCGCAAAAGCGCGCTGGCCTGGGGATGGCTCAGCACCTGACCGACCTTCAGGCCGAACGCCGGGGCCACCGCGCCGATCGTCGCCGGCCATCAGGAACTTGTCCCACAATGCTGGGCGCATGTCGCCTGTCAGAGTGGTGGGGACCCCAGCGGCAAATAAGGTCGCCCGCAAGGTTTGCCGAGGCCTGTCCGGCAGCCGGGTCGGTTGCGTGATCGGCGACCGGGCCGGCCAGCAGCGTGGCGGGGACGCCGGTGTGGCGCACGATCCCGTCTTCCAGCTCGAAGAAGCCGTGCATGCGTGCGCCAAGCAACGACAGCGGGGGGCAGGGCGGCCTGGGCGATGCCGGGTGCTTCGACCCCATTCTGCACCGTCAGCAGCGTGAAGCGGCTTCCGCGCAGTGGTTCGAGCAGGGCGAGCGCGGATTCGATCTGAAACGTCTTGGTTGCCAGGATGGCATGATCCGGAGGCGTTGCGGGATCGCATGCTGCGGACACCGGCACACGCACTTGCCGCTCGGCCCCGCCTTCGGACAGCAGCACGCCCATGTTTCGCAAGGCCTCGAGACGCGCTCCTCTGGCGATCAGCAGAACTTCATGCCCGGCGTCGTGCAACCGCGTGCTCAGGAAACTGCCGATTGCCCCGGCGCCGATGATGACAAACCGGCTCACCGCATCAGGCGAAGAAGCGGTTGTCCGGGCGCGGCAGGCCAAGATGGTCGCGCAGCGTTTCGCCTTCGTATTCGGTGCGGAACAGGCCGCGCGCCTGCAGTTCGGGTACAACCTTGCCGGTAAAGTCTTCCAGGCCTTCGGGCAGGTAAGGGAACATGGTGGTAAAACCGTCGCAAGCGCCTTGCTCAAGCCAATGCTGCATCTCGTCGGCGATGGTCTTGGCGGTGCCGACAAAGGCCAAACCGCCATAGCTGCCAGCCTTCGCGGCGAGCTGGCGGATCGTCAGGTTCTCAGCTCTGGCCAATTCGATCATGAACCGCCGCGAACTTTTGCTGGCGTTGGATTCGGGGATGTCGGGCAGGGGGCCGTCGGGATCGAAGCCCGATACGTCGTGACCCAGCATGCCAGACAGTGAATGGATGCCGCTGTCGTAGTGGACCAGGCTGTCCAGTTTCGCGCGCTTCGCGTGGGCTTCCTCGACGGTGTCTCCAACAACCAGGAATACGGCCGGCATGATCTTGATGTGATCGGGATTGCGTCCGACCGTCGCCGCCCGCCCTTTGACGTCGTCGTAATAGGCTTTGCTGCCTTCCAGCGTCGATTCCGCAGCAAATACGGCTTCGGCAGTTTCGGCAGCGAGCTGGCGGCCCGGGTCAGAGGCACCGGCCTGGAAGATGACCGGCCAGCCCTGAACCGGACGCGCGATGTTAAGCGGCCCGGTGACCGAGAAATGCTCGCCCTTGTGGTTCAGCGCATGCATTCGGTCGGGGTCGAAATAGATGCCCTTTGCTGCGTCCATAACGAAGGCATCGTCAGCGAAACTGTCCCACAGCCCGGTCACAACGTCATGAAACTCGCGGGCGCGGTGATAGCGCGCGGCGTGATCTGGCTGGGTCTCCAGGCCGAAGTTGCGGCTGCTGTCCGGATTCGAAGTGGTCACCACGTTCCAGCCGGTCCGCCCGCCGCTGATGTGATCGAGAGAGGCAAAGCGGCGCGCGACATGGAACGGCTCGTCGTAAGTGGTCGAGGCCGTTGCGACGAGGCCGATTCGCTCAGTCACCCCGGCCAGTGCGGAAAGCAACGTGAATGGCTCGAACGAGGTCACCGTGTGGCTGCGCATCAGCGCCTGGCGTGGCAGGTTGAGCACGCCGAGGTGATCGGCCATGAAGAAATAATCGAACTTGGCAGCTTCAAGGCTGCGGATGAAGCGCTGGATCGCTGCCAGGCTGAAGTTCGCGTCGGGTAAGGCACCTGGATACCGCCAAGCTCCGGTGTGGATGCTGACCGGGCGCATGAACGCGCCAAGGTGAAGTTGCTTGGCCATCAGTGCGTTTTCCGATCTGGAGGTACGGCCGGACCATACCGAACGGTCCGGCCGTTATTTCGTTAGGCAGGCATGGCCTTGCCTTGCGCCTGGTCGAGTTCCCGGCGAACCGCAAAGTGGTCGTCATAGTTCTCGGGCTTCAGGGCGAAGGCTTTCTGGCGCGGGATGCGCTGCTGGTTGATTTCGTCGTATTTGAGGTAATAGGCCTTGTGCATCCGGTAGAACGGGATTTCCGGCCAGAGGTGGTGGATCAGGTGGTAGTTCTGATAAACCAGTAGCGGGTTGAGCAACCATTCCCAGCCGAACCGCATGGTTGTCGCCATGTAAGGGTCTTCGTCTTGCGCGATGATCGCGGGATGGTGCGGCAGGATCACGAAGACGATCGCGATGATGAACAGCGTGATCCGCGACGGCACGAACCACAGCATGAACAGTTCCCACCCGAACCCGAAGTAGAGCGCGGCGACGAACAGAAGCATCAGGAACGAATAGAACACAACCAGTTCGGTGCCATGTTTCTTGCGCACGTTCTGACCATATTTGACGAAATACCAGATGTAGGCACCATCGAAGAAGGTCCAGCGGAATGGAACCTGCCACCAGGGCGATTCATGCTCGAACCGGTCGGGGTCTTTGGGTCCATTGGTATGCGTGTGGTGCTTGTTGTGGACCCAGCGGAGCAGGACCATCGGGGCATAGGGAAAGAGGAAGAACAAGCCGATCGCGCCGATCGATTCGTTGATCCAGCCAACGCTCGACAGCGACTTGTGCGAGGCGTCGTGGATCACGCTGAAAAGCAGATATGTGACGAGGCCGTTTGAGATCGCACCGACCCAAAGCGGAAGCATAGCGTTCAGCGCCAGGTACCAGGTCGTTGCGATCCCTGCCATGGAAACGACAAACAAGAGAGCTGTCGGCAGGGCGAGAACGGGCGCCTTTCGCAACTGTTCGAAATGCTCTTCGGACGATCTGGGAAACGCGATTGCAGCCATTACCCGACTTCCTTTCCTCTCACTGGTTTCTAAGCGCCTGGTTGGGTTGACGCTCGGCCTCTTTGTCGCAATTGACTCAGATCATCCTCTTGCACGCGTTTGCACCTTACATTACTCGTTGGACAATATGCAACTCCTTTCCCATCATGCAAGGGGCTTTGGGGCCGGGGAGTGGCTGGTGAAGGGGAATACCGATGAACGCACGCAAGGCTAGCCAGCTTGCAGCTAAAGGTGATGAAATGGAACATCAGGCTACCGAGCGCTTGCCTCCCGAAGATTTGAGCGCGAATGATTCGCCGCGCAAGGCTATCCAGTCCGTGGAAATTGGTGTTCGCGTCCTCAGGGCCTTGATGGATTGCCCAAGGGATGGCGCACATCTGCGTGAAGTTGCCGAGAAATCGGGTCTGTCACGCAGCCAGGCACACCGTTACCTGCTGGCTTTTGTCAATACAGGCGTGGTCGAGCAGAATATCCAGAATGGCCGCTATGCACTAGGTGAGTTTTCAGTTCGTATTGGCATGGCCGCGCTGGCGCGGGTGGAGCCGGTACGGATCGCTGGCGATAATCTGGCGAGCGTGCTGGAAGAACTGCAAACGACAGGGTTGCTGTCGGTCTGGGGCAATTATGGGCCAACGGTGATTCGCTGGATCGATGGCGGTCTGCCCCTGTTTACCAGTTTGCACGTCGGCTCTGTTTTGCCCTTGCAGGCTTCGTCCACCGGCATCCTGTATTTGACCCATTGTTCACGAGCTTTGACTCGGCCCGTCATCGCTCAGGAGCGCGCCAGCGGGCTGGTGGTTTCCGACGACGAACTGGAAAGGCAGATAGTCCAAGCGCGCGAGATGGGATACGCGACCACACAGGGTACGGTTGTGCCTGGTCTCTCTGCCTTGAGTGTACCTGTGCTTGATTCCGGGAACAGGCTTGTTGCAACGATGAGCGTTCTCTCGCGAGTTCAGGACAAGCATTTTTATTCAAAGCCGAAGATCGAAAAGATCCGTTCGGCGGCCATGGCAGCGAGTCGTGCGATCGGCTGGCAAGGATAGCTCCTGCGGTTTTCCATCAGAAGTGGACTGGCCTCCATATTGGTGGACCGGCTTCATGGCGGAGTCGCTGCCAGGCCCGACCATCCGGAAGGTATGAACGTTGTCGCTGACCCATAAAGAGCCAATCGGCAAACGGGAGTTCATCGCCATGATGGCGATGATCCAGGCATTGCAGTCACTTGGGTTTACAACTTTGCTTCCGGCCTTGGGTGTCATGGCAAACGATCTGGGGGCAAGCGGTTCAAATCAGCGGCAATGGGTCATCGGCACCTTCCTGATCTGCTCCGGCCTGTTTTCGCTCGTCCCGGGGACGATCTCCGACCGGCTTGGGAGGAAGCCGGTCCTGCTGGTTTGCATGGGCCTGTTCGCCCTGATCAATCTGCTTTGTGCTTTCGTGGCTGACTTTTCCGTCCTGCTGGCGGCCCGCGCGCTGCTTGGCTGTGCCTCGTCCGCCCTGACCGTCCTTCCTCTGGCGATCATTCGCGACCGCTATCAAGGCGAAGACATGGCCAAGCTGCAAGCCTTTGTCGCGATGCTGTTTATGGCAGTCCCGACCCTTGCCCCAAGTTTGGGTTATGTGATCTTTACTACGCTCGGCTGGCGTGCCGTCTTCATTGTCATCGGCGTGCTGTCGATGGGAGTGTCAGCATGGTATTTCTACCGCATGGAAGAAACGCTGCCGCTTTCCCGGCGGCAGTCCCATGGTGCCAGTGAATTGTTCGGCAACATCCGCCTCGTTCTGACAAACCGCCGGTCGATCGGTTACGTCATTGGCATGGCCCTGATTTTCGGCGCTCACTTCGGCTTCATCAACAGCTCGCAGCAATTGATCGGCGAACATTTCGGGGCCGGCGGGGCCTATTCGGTAATCTTTGGCTTGATGGCGGGCTCGATGATGCTGGCCAGCATTGCCAATTCTGCGATCGTACACCGCTTCGGCATCCGGGGGATCGGCCATGCCGCCATCCTGTGCCATTTCCTTGTGTCGATCGGCCAGATCTATTTGGCATCCCGACCGGGCGAAACCCTGCTTCAGTTTGTGCTTCTGACATCCGCGAACATGTGCTTGCTGATCACGGTCTTCATCAATTTCACGGCGATTTCCCTGCAGCCGTTCGGCAAGGTGGCCGGGGCCGCGGCCTCTGTTCAGACGTTCTTCCGTTTGGTGCTTGGCGCGGGGCTGGGCGCACTGATCGGGCAGGCCTACAATGGTTCCCCGCTGCCTCTGGCCTATTCGTTCTTCGGGGTGGCGAGCGTGACCATCGTGCTTGTACTGTTCAGCGAAGGCTGGCGATTGTTCGGGGGACCTATACCGGTTCAGGCTGCGAACTGACTGCGCCGCCTATTCGTCTTCGACCGGCTCGGCACTTCCCGGCGCGGCCAGATTCGAAACCATTCGCACTCCGTCGATCACGATCGGGCTGGCGACGCCTTTGCGCCCTCCGGCCATTGCGGCGAGGCCCCTGGCGACGACCTGCGGATCGGCGAACACTTCGTCGAGTTCGTTGATCGGTCCGGCTGGCACGCCAACCTCTTCAAGCGCGTCGAACAGCGCTTGTCGGTTCCACTGGGCCGTGCGCCCCTCGACCGTTGTGACCAGTTCCGCCCGGTTCGAGAGACGGGCAGGATTTGTGGCGAAGCGTGGGTCTTCATGCAGTGAACACCGCAAAACGCGGCACAAGCTGGCGAACTGGCCGTCGTTGCCGGCCGCAATCACCAAGGGTCCGTCAAGCGTGGGGAAGGCTTGATAGGGTGCCAGATTGGCATGACCGTTGCCGAACCGGCGCGGGACTTTGCCCGAAGTCATCCAGTTCATCGCCTGATTGGCCATGACCGCCACCTGGGTATCGAGCAGCGCCATGTCGATATGGGCGCCGCTGCCGGTGCGGTCCCGGCGGTTGAGCGCGGCGAGAATCGCCACAGTGCTGTACATGCCCGTGAACAGGTCGGCCACCGCGATGCCCGCCTTCTGCGGCTCGCGATCGGGTTCGCCGGTCATCGACATCATGCCGCCCATGGCCTGGGCGATGAAATCGTAGCCCGCGCGGTGGGCATAAGGCCCGGTCTGCCCGAACCCGGTGATCGAGCAAGTAATCAGGCGCGGGTTCAGTTCGGACAGCGCGGCATGGTCAAGCCCGTATTTCGCCAGCCCGCCGACCTTGTAGTTTTCGATCACGATGTCGGCCCCGTTCGCCAGCTCGCGGATGATGGCCTGGCCTTCCGCGCTGGCGATGTCGATCGCGAAGGAGCGCTTGCCGCGATTGGTCGAATGGAAATAGGCCGCGCCCAGACTCGTACCGTCTTCTGCGGTCACGAACGGCGGCCCCCAATGCCGCGTGTCGTCGCCCGCACCGGGCCGCTCGATCTTGATCACTTCGGCGCCCAGGTCCGCCAGCAATTGCCCGCACCAAGGTCCGGCCAGAATGCGGGCGAGCTCAAGCACCCGTACCCCATCGAGCGGTTTGGACGGATCGCCGGTTACTGCGGCCCGCCAGGCCGGTTTCGCCATGGTCAGACTCCGCCCTGCGCGGCGATGCGTTCGCGCCAGCGGCGAAGCCCGTCGCCTGCACCTTTTGCAAAGGTGAAGCTGTCGATGCCGTTGGCGATGAAGCGGGCGCCGCCATCGAGGAACTGCTGGACGAGCCGCTCGTCGCGCGAAAGGATCCCGGCCGGTTTGCCGGTTGCCACGATACGCGCCAGCGCCTCGCCGGTCAGCTTGAACAGGGCATCGAAGCTGCTTGCGCCCAGCAAACCTTCGGTCGCGGCCAGGTCCGCAGGTCCAAGAAACAGCGCGTCGATCCCATCCACCGCAGCGATCGCCTCAATGTTGTCGACGGCAGTCGCGGTCTCGATCTGGGCGATGATGCAAACCTGCGCATTGGCCTCTGCGACATAGGCAGGATAGCCACCCCAGCGTGAGGCGCGGGCACCGCCGAGGCCGCGTTCCCCAGCTGGCGGATAGCGCGATGCGGTCACGATCGCTTTGGCTTGTTCGGCGGTTTCGACCATCGGAACCATCAGGGTCTGCGCACCAAGATCCAGAACCTGTTTGATCGTCACCGAATCATGGCCGGGAACCCGTACAATCGCAGAACAAGGTGGAGTGGCTTCCACCGCACGCAGCTGCGCGACGATGCCGGGCAAGGTCTGCGGGCCGTGTTCACCGTCGATCAACAGCCAGTCATAACCCTGGCCCGCACAGATTTCGGCAATGTCTGGATGGGCCAGCGCCAGCCAGAAACCAAGCTGGACCGGACCTTCGCGCAAGGCCGCCTTGAAGCTGTTGACGGGTGTTTGCATTGTCGCCCTCTATACGAACCGGAACCCGATTGAACCAAACTCGCCGAAATCGGCGTTGAAGACATCGCCCGGCGCCGCTTCGACCGGACGCGTGAACGATCCGCCGAGCACGACTTCTCCGGCTTCGAGCGCTTGCCCCCAGGGCGCGAGCCGCCGTACCAGCCAGGCGACGCCGTTGGCGGGATGGTTGAGCACCCCTGCCGCAAGGCCGGTTTCCTCGATCACCCCGTTGCGGCTGAGCAGGGCGCCGATGCGGCGCAGGTCGAGCCCGTCGGGTTTCGCCGGCAGACCGCCGACGATGATTCCGGCATTGGCGGCATTGTCGCTGATCGTGTCCAGGACCTTGCGCGCGGCCCCGGTTTCGGCATCCTTGGGATGCACCCGTGTGTCGATGATTTCGATTGCCGGAACCACATAGTCGGTGGCGCTCAGGACATCGAAAATCGTCGTCTGTGCTCCTTCCAGGCGGCGCCCGAGCACAAAGGCCAGCTCGACCTCGACCTTGGGCGTGATGAACCGCGCGGCTGGAACGTCGCTGCCCTGTTCGAACACCATGTCATCCAGCAAGGTGCCATAATCGGGTTCGGTGATTCCGGCTGCCTGCTGCATCGCGCGCGAGGTCAGGCCGATCTTGTGGCCATAGACGGTGCGGCCTCGGGCCAGCTTGAGATCGACCCAGGCCTGGTTGATGCGGTAGGCATCCTCGATCCGCATGCCGGGATAGCGCACGGAGAAGGGCCGGATCCGTTCGCGGGTCTGCTCGGCATGGTCGAGTTCCTGCGCCAATTGCGCGACCTGTCGAACGTCGAATGTCTCGCCTGTCATGTGTCCTGCTCCCAATGCGTAACACTTGGGAAAACTCGTTGCACATTGTCAAACGATATCTTAGGCTCCCGCCCAATTCATCGCGCACTCCGGCGAAGAGTCGCGCGGGCACTTTCACAAGACCACATGGGAGAAGGTCATGGCTGCTGACGGCGTTATCAGGGAAGAAAAGATCACGGGACGGGGCCTGACCTCGCACACCTTGCTGGCGGGCGATCCGTCCAAGCCGGCGATCCTGCTCCTTCACGGTGCGGGTCCGGGCGCGCATGCCGCCTCCAACTGGTATCACCTGATGCCGGACCTGGCGGAAAACTTCTTCGTGATCGCGCCCGATCTGATCGGCTTCGGCCAGTCGGTGATCCCCGATCCCTGGCCCGACAGCGTGATGGGCTGGATCGGCACCCGGGTCGATCAGTGCTTTGGCCTGCTTGAGGCGCTGGGCGTGAAGAAGGCCCACGTCGTCGGCAATTCGATGGGCGGTGCGCTGACCCTGCAGATGATGAGCGAGGAACCCGACACGATCGACAAGGTGGTGCTGATGGGCTCGATCGGCGCTCCCGGCCCGCGCACCCCGGAACTGATCCGCCTGCTCTCGTTCTATTCCGATCCGCGCTATGCCCGCTATCGACAGGTGATGCATAGCTTCGCCTACGATGCCGACAAGTTCGAAGGCATGGAAGAAATCGTCCAGAACCGCTACAAGATCGCCACCGATCCGGGGATCATGAAGACCGCGGTCAAGATGATCGATTCGATGAAGAACGGGATCGACACGCTCAACATGCCGCCCGAGCTGCTGGGCAAGATGCCGCATGAAGTGCTGATATTCCACGGCCGCCAGGACCGGGTGGTTCCGCTCGACACCAGCCTCTACCTGATCCAGCATCTCAAGCATGCCGAACTCTACGTGCTCGACCGTTCGGGCCACTGGTCGCAGCTGGAGCGCTGGGACGTGATGCGCCCGATGATGGAAATCCACTTCGGCGCCCGCTCGTTCTGAGCAAAACGACTGCTGCGCGGCCCGCTGGGGCAGCGCCCGGATTGGCAGGCGGCAGCTTTGTGCTGTCGCCTGTCGCTGTTTGAGCTATGATCGGCCCAATGGCGGACCTTGAAGCTCTAACGGAGGACTTCTGGCGGTTCTCACTGGAAACCTACGCCAAGCCTGGCGTGCAGGCCCTGTCACTCGCGCTGCAGGACGATCACGGATGCGACGTGAACCTGATGCTGTTCTGCCTATGGCTGGCGGATTCGCAGGGCATCGCGCTTGAATCGTCCGGCGTCGGCGAATTGGCCCTTGCGGCAGGCGAACTCAACAACGAGTTGGTTTCACCCGTCCGGTCAGCTCGCCGCTGGTTGAAGTCGTATGGCGAGACAGCGCGCGAGGGATTGTCGATCAAGCCCGAATACGATGCCCTTAAATCCGTCGAACTCAAGTGCGAACGCCTGGTCCAGCGCGCCTTGGTTGTGCGATATCGAGACGGTGTTTTGCACAGCTCGATGGCATCGCCGGTCTCAGCCGCCCGAGCCAGTTTCACGGCCTATGCAGAAGCGCACAAGGCAAATCCCGATGCGGTCAAACGCCTTGGCGAGCTTGCCGATCGGGCGCTCGAACGCGATCCGTTCTAGGATTTGGGCAGCGCGGGTTCCTGCTTCGGCGGCTCTGCGGTCTTGATGTATTCGTAGACCTCCTTGATCTGGGGGTCGCTCAGCTCGGTGGCGCGGAATGGCGGCATTTCGATCAGGCCCTGACGAACCACCGAATGGAGGTAATCGTAGTCCAGATCCTTGCGGCCGATCAGCGCCGGAACCGGACGGCCCTTTTCCGCCAGCAGCATGGTCGCTCCGTGTCCGGGGCCGGGGTTATGGCAACCGGCGCAGTAGCGCTCATAGTTCTCCGCACCATCCGCGACCACTTCGCCTTGCTTGGACGAACAGGCGCCAAGAGTGGCGAGGAGCGAAAGGACGAGGAGCTTGTTCATTGTACCTCCGCAGGCATGGCGACGCATCGGCTCAGACCGAGGCAAAGATCGAGTTGGGATCGAGCGCCTGCTTGACCCGCGCATGCAGGGCCGAGCGGCCACCCTTTTCATAGGTCTTGGCAACCGCCGCTCCCAGCCCGGGGTCGGTCAGGATCTGGCCGAAGCCGGCCTCTGCCTGCGCGGCGATCAGGGCTTCGGCGCAGGCCTTCGCCCGTGCCGCGTCCTCGGCCTTCCCGGCGGCATGGGACAGCACCTGGCGATGGTTCGCCGAACGCCAGATCGCGGTGGTTTCGCCGACGAAATCGAAGCCGTTCTTGGCGCAGATGTCGCGCGACAGTTCATAAAGCTTGACCGCTTCTTCGCCATCCACAGGGCTGACCGGATTGACCGTCAACGCCGTGTCGCCGCCCCAGCCCGAGGTTCGGGCCGGGGGATCGAGCACCACGCCGGTCATCGTGCCCATCCGCCAGGCCCACAACTTGGGATCGATGCCCTTGCCATCGGTAATCACCCGTGCGCCGCTGATCGACGAGAACGCACCCTTGACCATGTCCCACAGGATCGCGACGTTGCCGGGCAAGCCATAGAGCGAGCCGTAAAGGTTCCAGTAGCCAAGGCCGAGCGCTTCGCCGGCCGCCTTGACCGCGCTTGCCGCCATCGGCCCCTGGCCTTCGAAGTCGGCGCGGCGCTTGCCGAGCAGGGCCGCTTCGTGGAGCGCATTGCCCACGGCGACGCCATTGGCCACCACCATGTTAAGCTTGAGCGGCCCGAGCACGTCCAGCAACGCGCCCAGATCGTCCTCCTGGGGGACCGAGACCATGAAGGTCTGATGCGCCGGGGGCTGCGGCATCATCCACATGCCCACCTTGGTCACCACCCCGAAATCGGATTGGGTGAACAGACCATCGACCCACGGGCCATAGCCGAACTTGAACAGCTGCCAGCAGGTGCTCTTGGGCATGGCGCCCATGCCGGTTCGCACCATCTTGCCATCAGCCAGCATGACCTCGAGCCCGCACTGCATCAGGAAGTGATCGGAATAGGGGGTGTAGCCGGGGCGGCGGTTGATGAAACTGGCGGCCACGCTTTCATCGGGATTGCCGGGGAAGTCCACCCACAGCTTGATGCCCTTTTCCTTAATATGGGCATCGAGCTGGCGGAAGGTGACGCCCGGTTCGACCAGGCAGGTGGCCAGCTGCTCGTTTACTTCGATTACCTTGTTCATCTTCTGGAGGTCGAGGACGATCACCTTGTCCTGCACCGCCTTTTCCAGCCCATGTGCGCCGTTGCAGACCGTCTGGACCACGCCGCCGCTGGTGCGCGCCGCTTCGAGCACCTTGGCGAGCTGGGCTTCATCGGTCGGAAGCACCACGCCTGCCGGGGCCATCCCCGGAACGGCATAGCGGGCCAGGGTTTGCGGGCTGGTATCGACGGCGGCCTTGCCCAGTGCCTCGGCGAGGGTACCGAGCGTGGCCGTCTGGCGGGCTTGATCGATCATGGCGTCTGGAGCCTTATTGCTGGAGAATCTTGGGATAACGCTGGAGATCGCCGGCATCGACGGCGAAATCGGCCGAGCGCGCAGCCGGGTCGATCGCGCGGGCCGGTTCGCTGTCGCGCCAGGAAAAGTTGCAGGTCGCGCAGCGCAGGATTGTCCACACGACCGCGCCGTCCTGCCTGCCCTGGTAATCGGTGACAGCGCCGCTCGATTTGCAGCGCCCGCAGACGGTGGTGGTCATGACAGGGCTCCCAGCTGCATTTCGCGGATTCGTTTGCTCAGGGCGTCGATCTCGTCCCCCGTCGGCGGGGTGACAAGGTGCGCTTCACCCACCGGATCGGGCGGGAGATAGCTGGTCGCGTCGATGATCAGGCGGTGGCCCTTGCCCGGAACGACTGCCGATGGATCGATCGGCACGGCGGGCATGTTGGGCAGCACGATGACGTCATCCGCGCGGGTGCGGGTCGAAAGCGCCCACATCACCTGGTTGAGATCGAACGGATCGACATCGGCGTCGACCATGATCAGGTTCTTGAGGTACATCACGCCGTGTGGCGTGCTCAGCGCGCGCAGCGCGACCGTCTTGGCAAAGCCGGCCATGCGGTTCTTGACCGAGATGATCCCGGTCAGCCCGTGCTGGTAAAGCGCGTTGACCGCGGTGACTTCGGGGAAGCTCTGGCGCAGCTGGGCATAGATCGGGGCGGAGGTGTGCAGGCCGATCAGGGTATCGTGCTCGGTCCAGCCGCGCCCGATGTAGATGTTCTCGAAGATCGGATCGCGCCGGTGCGACACCGCCGTGACCTTGAAGATCGGCGCCTTGCGCACGCCGCTGTAGGAACCGGGGAATTCGCCGAACGGCCCTTCCAGCTCGCGTCCACCCGGTTGCAGTTCGGCCTCTATCACGATTTCGCTGTCGGCCAGGATGTCGATCCCGTTGCCCGATTTGGTCAGCCGGATTGGCGCGCCCATCATCGCCGAGGCATAGGAATATTCCGATTCCTCGTAGCCGATCGGGGTGGCAGCAAACACCGCAAGGCCGGGATGATTACCCAGCATGACCGCAATCTTTAGCGGAACGCCTTCCCGTTCGGCCGCCATGATCTGACGTCCCATGTCGTGGGAGGGGATCGTCATCAGGGTGAAGGTGTCCGGCCCCTGGATCTGCAGGCGATAGATGCCGACATTCTGCTTGCCGAAATTGTCTGGATCGAGCGGATCGCGCGAGGCGACCGAGGCCTTGCCGATGTAGAACCCGCCATCGTATTCGTTGATCCGATAGACCGGCAGGACATCGTAAAGGTTGATGTCCTGTTCGATCCGGCATTCGTGCACCGGGGCCTGGGCTTCTGGGACAAAGCTGATTTGCGCTTCCTGATCGCCCCAGCGGCCGGCGATCTCGAAGAAAAGCTCGCGGATGGTCGTGCCTTTAGGTCGGCCCAGCAGCAGGGCGATGTTGTCCCACGAACCATGGACGCCCACCGCCAAGCGCTTGCCGGGGTAACCGGTGATATTGTCGAATACGATCGCCGGCGCGCCGTTGGCATCGCGCGATGCGGCGACGGCTATGTTGCGCACGCCGGGTTCGGGCATCACCGCATCGCTCCAGGTGATCGCCTGGCCGGCATCCTCGAGCAGTTCGAGGAAGTCGCGCAGCGACGAGATCGAGCGGGCGCGGTTAGGGAGATCGTTCATGGTCATTCGTTCCCGCCTGTCAGTGTCCGCCCTCAGTCGCCGACTGGATCGTGACCCATTTCCATTCGGTCATGATCTCGAGATCGGCTTCGGTGCCTTCGCGCCCGAACCCAGAGGCCTTCGTTCCGCCGAACGGAACGTGCGGCTCGTCGTGCAGGGTCGGCGCGTTGATGTGGACCATCCCCGCTTCGGCCCGCTGGGCAAAGGCCAGCGCCTTGTCGAGATCGCGGGTGAAGATAGAGGCGCTGAGGCCGTATTCGGTGTTGTTGGCGAGTTCGAGGGCTTCCTCAAGTGTGTCGAACGGAAAGAGCGAGGTGACCGGGCCGAAGGTCTCTTCCTCGAACACGGTCATTTCCGCGGTAACGCCACTCAGGATGGTGGCCGCGCAGCTGTTTCCGCTCCACTCGCCGCCGGCCAGCACCGCGGCGCCCTTGGACCGGGCATCGTCGATGTGGCGGCGGACGCGGTCGCGCTGGCGTTCGGAAATTATCGGGCCCAGCATGGTGGTAGGATCGCGCAGGTCGCCGCTGTTGGCGCGGCCTGTCGCGGCGGCGAAGGCCTTGGTGAACTGGTCGAAGATCGACCGTTCCACATAGATCCGCGAAGCCCCCATGCAGACCTGGCCCTGGTACATGAAGATGCTGAACAGCGCGGCGTTGACCGCCTTGTCCAGATCGGCATCGGCGCAGATCACCAGCGGGCTCTTGCCGCCCAGCTCCAGCGTGTACTTCTTGAGGTTGCGGGCCGCGATTTCGGCGATGTGCTTGCCGACGCGCGAGGACCCGGTGAAGGTTATCGATGCGACCTTGGGATGGCCGGTCAGCACGTCGCCGATCTCCGCGCCATTGCCGTAGACCACGTTGAACAAGCCGTCGGGAACGCCGGCCTCCTTCCACAATTTAGCGAGCAGATCGGCGATCATTGGCGCGGCTTCCGAGGGTAGCAGCACGAAGGCGTTGCCTGTGGCCAGGGCCATGGCCGACTGTTTGATCCCCTTGATCAGCGGCACGTTGAACGGGGTAATCCCGGCGACCACACCGACCGGCTGGCGCAGGCTCATGCTGAACCGCCCAGGGGTGTCCGAAGGGATCGTTTCCCCCCGAATCCGGCGCGGCACGCCGATCGCCGCGCGCAGGAAGCTGACCGCGAAGCGGGTTTCGAACCCGGCCTTGGCGATCGGCGAACCGATTTCGTCGACCAGCACGTCGGCGAATTTGGCGGTATCGCGCTCCATGATTTCGGCGGCTTTCGCGATCCACCCTTCGCGCACTGCGGCGGGCAGATCGCGATGCTGGAGATAGGCCTGATGCGCGTTCTCCACGGCGCGGTTCACGTCTTCCGCGGTGCCGGCGGGAACCCGGGAATAGACCGAATCATCGACCGGGTTAAGATCGTCGAAATAGGCCCCGCCCGTTGCAGCCACGGCGGTGCCGCCAATCCAGTGCTCAATTTGCGTCATGGTCGTCAATCCTTGAAGTCTTTGTTCAGCCGGCCGTGTGATTACGCTTGGTTGCGCATCGCCTGGGGCCAAATACCCTGCTTGCCGGGCGAGAGGATGCCGTTGGGGTCGAGCACGTCCTTGAGCCGGTGGTGCAGATCCCAAAGCGCCCCGTCGTTATGCTTATAGGTCTTGGCGATCTGGTCCATGAAGGCGAGGTGGGTGCGGTATTCGCCGAAGCCGGCATCCGCTGCCTCGTCGACCAGCTTGCCGAACAGGTCATAGGCGCTCTTGCGCATGCCGTCGTCGGCGCGATCGTACATGATCATCAGGATGTGGTGCATGTCGCGCCAGCCGACCAGGAACTCGCCGATATAGTCGAACCCGAAATCGTGGCAGCGCTGCTTGATCAGGTTGTACTGGCTCAGCGCTTCCTTGCCGTCGGGTGCAGAGATTGGCGAGAAGTTGATATGCCCGCCGCCGCCGATCCAGTTCATGATGCTGAATTCGGTCATGTTCGGCTCGCCGCGCATCAGCCGCACGCGATAGTCCCAGGCGGGATCGTTTTCGCGGTTGAGGTGCAGCTTGGCGCCCGGGATGCTCATCATCGCTTCCTCGACGAGCTTCCAGTTGTTCTCGATGATCGGCGGCGGACCATAGAGCGCGGCGTAGAAGTTCCACATGCCCAGGCCATGATCCGACGCGATCTTCTTGCGGATCGAATCCGGGACAGGGCCCTTGCCGTCGAAGTAATGGCGGCGCGTGGTCTTGGCGGACACTTCCCACAAGAGATCGACCGCCACCGCCGCGTTGGGGATCACCTGGTTAACCTTTAGCGGTTTGACCGCGTCGAAGATCGCAGCGAGGTCTTCCTCGCGCTCGTAGGTGATCATGAACGGTTTGTAGCCCGGTGGTTCGGGCATCAGCCAGATCCCCATCTTGGTCACCACGCCGAAGTTCGACTGGGTGAACATGCCGTCGAAATGCGGGCCGGCGGCGTGCTTGGTTGACTGCCAGTGCTGCGACCCTTCGATCGCGCCCTGACCGGTGCGGACCACCTGGCCGTCGGCAAGGACCACTTCCATGCCACATTGCATCGTGAAGTGGTCGCCATAGGGGGTGTAGCCGGCGCCGTGTTCAAGCGCGTTGCCCATCACGCCGCCCCAGCCCGGCGCCGCTGGATCGATCCACAGCTTGCTGCCGATCTGGCGCAGATGCCGGTAGAGTTGGAAATAGGAGACCCCGGGTTCGACCAGCGCGTAGCCGTATTTCTCGTTGACCTCGAGGATGCGGTTCATCCGCTTGAGATCGAACATGACATAACCGGACTGGCGCGGGGCGGGTCCGCCATAGGCGAAATTGCGGCCGTTGCCGAAGGTCCAGATCGGCAGCTTGTAGGCGTTGAAGACTTTCAACGCCTGCTGGATCTGGTCCATGTTTGCCGGCGCCACGGCAGCCGAAGGCAGCATTTCGCCATCGGCCAGCGGCGAATAGGCATCGCGATAAGCCGACAACGGCAGATCGTCGACAAAGACCCATTCCTTGCCGACGATCGCGGCCAGTTCGTCCAGCGCCTTGCGAAAGGTTGCGGCGTCGACGCCATGGGGCATGCGCGTGCTCACGACTGCTGTACTCCCACTTCGAATGCCCACGAAACCAGCATGCCGGGGCTCTTTCCATCGAGACCGCAATGTCCTCCTGACTGGCACCGCAGTTCGGCATCCTGGCGATCGCCGACGAGCGCATCCTGCATGTGGTAGGCAAGAACGCTGGGCCAGCCGACGCTAGCCCGCGCAAGCAGCGTTGGCGCGCCAACAGTCTTGTGTTCCCAGCGCAGCTTGCGGTATTGATGGGTCCACTGTAGTAGCGGGCGGGCGCCGCCGGCCACCAGGATCTGCTCGGCGATCATCGCCGCGGGATCGGAAGTAAGGCCGACCAGCACGCCTTCAACCGCTTCAAGTTCATGCAGCAGGCCGTTGAAGCTCCGGTCGATCCGGACAACCTGCGCTGCGCACCCCAAATTGGTAAAGGTTTCGGCAAATAGTCGACTTTCGGGAACGTGCGTCTCCTCGATGACGATGATCTTGCGCGGCCGCTGCGCCAAGGCGCTGCGGCCGATCCCCAGACCGGCAACGGCAGCACCCACGGCGCCACCGCTCATGACCGTGCGACGGCTGACATCCCACGCCATTCTCAATTCCCTTCCATTTGCCCAGCACCCGGAACAAGGCTTGCCGCCTCTTTGCTAAGGCCTTGCCAGCGTTTCTCCGACTTCGCATGAAGCCCGAACAGATCCAGTACCCGCATGCAGGTGTGATCGACCACGTCGGCCAGCGAGGTCGGCCGCGCATAGAAGGCCGGCACCGGGGGGAAGATCACCGCCCCCATTTCGGTGCAGGCCGTCATGTTGCGCAGGTGCGCCAGGTTGAGCGGCGCTTCGCGGGTGATCATCACCAGGCGGCGCCGTTCCTTCAGCATCACGTCGGCCGCGCGGGTGATAAGGTTGTCGGACAGGGCGTGCGCCACCGCGCCCAGCGTGCGCATCGAACAGGGCGCAATCGCCATGCCTTCGCATACGAACGAACCGCTGGCGATCGAGGCGCCGACGTTGCGGACGTTGTGCACCACATCGGCCAGCGCTTCGAGCCGGGCTTTGCCTTCGGGCAGTTCCTCGCGAATGTTGAGCAGCGCAGCCGGAGACATTACCAGATGGGTTTCCCAACCGCCCGTCTCGCGCAGCAGCTCAAGCAGGCGAAGACCATAGACCGAGCCGGTTGCGCCGGTAATCCCCACGACCATGCGCTTCACGGCAGGAGACTTTCCTGCGCGTTTTGGGCGGTCAAGGTCGCGTAAGGCCTAACCTTGAAGGGCATGCTGAATTCCATCTCCCGCTCTTTTATCGACATCATACAATGCATTCCGCATTGGGCAACGAAAATCTTGACTCCTTGGGACCGCATTCCGCTTACACCGGACTCTCGGGCCGGACCCCAACACTGATGGTCTTCATCTCCAGGAATTCTTCAATACCGTGTCGCGAACCTTCTCGGCCCAGTCCCGATTCCTTGATGCCGCCAAACGGGGCGGTCTCGGTCGAGACGATGCCGCTGTTCAAGCCGACCATCCCGGTCTCAAGGCCTTCGGAAACCCGCCAGGCGCGGTCAATGTCGCGGGTGAAGGCATAGGCCGCCAGCCCCGAGTGCGTGGCGTTGGCAAGCGCCAGCGCTTCGGCCTCGGTTTCGAAACGGAACACCGGGGCCACCGGCCCGAAGGTCTCCTCGTCCGCCAGCCGCATCGCCGGTCTCGCTCCAGTCAGCACAGTTGGTTGGAAGAACAGTTCTCCGGCCTCGTGTCTCTTGCCGCCGGTGACCAGCTGGGCACCTTGCGCCACGGCATCGGCGACATGTCCCTGAACCTTGGCCAAGGCTGATGCGGTGATTAACGGTCCCTGGTCGGTTGCACCTTCAAGGCCGTTTCCGACCCGGAACGCGGAGACCCTGGCGGCCAGCGCCTCGACGAAGCGGTCATGAATGCCGCTTTGCACGAGGATCCGGTTGGCGCAAACGCAGGTCTGTCCGGTGTTACGGAATTTCGAGGCGATCGTCCCCTCGACCGCCTGATCGAGATCGGCGTCGTCGAAAACCAGCAGCGGGGCATTGCCGCCCAGTTCCATCGAAACCCGTTTCAGGGTGGTGGCGCATTGCGCAGTCAGCAGCTTGCCCACCGCGGTTGAACCGGTGAAGGTGAACTTGGTGACATCGGGATGGCTGGTCAGCACCGATCCAATGGCCGGAGCATCGCCGCAGACCACGTTGAACACGCCGGGCGGGATGCCGGCTTCAAGGGCGAGCTTCGCGAGGGCGAAAGCGGTCAGCGGGGTGAGTTCGGACGGCTTGAGGGTGACGGTGCAGCCCGCCGCCAGCGCTGGCGCGACCTTGCGGGTGATCATCGCGGCGGGAAAGTTCCACGGCGTGATCGCCCCCGCTACCCCAACCGGCTGGCGGATCACGATGATCCGCCGGTCAGCGCTGCCTGGAATAACCTCGCCATAGACGCGGCGCGCCTCCTCGGCGAACCACTGGATGAAGCTGGCGGCGTAATCGACCTCGCCCAGCGCCTCGGCCAGCGGCTTGCCCTGCTCGGCGGTCATCAGCAGACCCAGATCCTGGCGGTGCAGCCGGACCAGCGCCAGCCAGTCGTGCAGCAGACGGGCGCGTTCCTGTGCGTGCCGCTTGCGCCAATCGATGAAGGCGCGGGAATTGCTTTCAATTGCCCGGTACGTCTGGGCAGCGCCAAGCTTGGCGACATTCGCCAGCGCTTCGCCGGTTGCCGGGTTAGTGATCGCGTAGGTAGAGTCGCCACAGATTTCGGTGCCGTCGACAAGCGGCTGGCCGGTCAGGAAATCGCTGCGCTCGAGCGGGGGGATCGTAACGCCCAAGACATTGCTCCTTTGGCCGCAAGACAAGTTGCCAATACCAAATTGGGCGGCGAGGTGTCTGGCAGGCTCTTGGTCGGTGCCACCAGAAGGGTGAGGGCGGCGGCGGACCGCCGCCCTCGGGGGTGGTAAGTGTCAGTACTTATAGGCGAGCTTGAGGAACCATTCACGCGGGCGCGAATAGGTTGCCAACGCTGTCCCGGCGACGAACGGATCTACGTAACCGCCCTGGATATAGCGTTCGTCGGTCAGGTTGGTCACACCAGCGGTCACGGTGAAGTGCTCGCTCTTCTCGGTGAACGAAGCACTGGCGCCGAAGACGCTGTAGCCAGGCTGGCGCAGTTGCGGGCTGTTGACCGCATCCTTGAAGGTTTCGCTCTGGTACGACCAGTCTCCGCGCAGCGTCAGCTTGCCCATGTCACCTTCATAGACGTCGGCGTTGAACGAGGCCGATCCGGTCCATTCCGGCACGAAGGCGAACTTCGAGTTCAGGTTCACGGGGAACGCGAGCGGATTAATGGAGCGGTAATAGGCATCAAGATAGCCAACGCCGAAGGTCAGGCGTAGCCAATCGGTCGGAGCCGCCTCGCCTTCGACTTCAAAGCCTTTGATCCGGCCGGAACCGGCGTTTCGTGCCCGGGGGGCGATGCCTTCGCTGACGACGACCTGGATGTCATCGTAGTTTGACATGAACGCGGCGAGGTTCAGCCGCAGGCGGCGATCCAGCAGCTCGGTCTTGAGGCCGAGTTCGTATGATTCCACGAATTCGGGCCTGAACGACGGCGCAACCTGTTCAGCCGGGAAGATTCGCTGCGTGAAGCCGCCGTTCTTGAAACCCTTGGAATAGGAGGCATAGACCAGGATATCGTCGGTGATCTTGTAGTCAGCCGAAATTGCCGGCGTCCATTCCTTGGCCTTGGCGGCAACCTGGACCGCCGGCATCGTGTGGTTTCCACCAGGGTTAGTGGCGGCTGGTGCGCAGCCTCCAGGCAGCGGGAAGCCGAACAGCGGGCTCGCCGGATCGGTCACCAGCAAGGGCACTGGCTGGCCGGTCACGCACTGGCTGAAGGCGATGAACACGCCCTGGGGGTAAGGGATGATGCCGGCCTGCCCAAGCGGAGCAGTGTAATCAACATTGATGGTCTGGAACGAAGGATCGAACCGCTTGGTCTCGTCGGTATAGCGGATGCCCGGCGTGATCGAAAGACGATCGGTCACCTTGATCGTTGCCTGCAGATAGGCAGCATAGCTGTCGTTGTCGATCTTGCCGCCGCTGAAGAAGTCAGCGAAGCCGAACAGCAGGTTGTTCTTGTCTTGGCCCTTTTCCTTCAGGTAATAGCCGCCCAGAACGAACTTCACCCGATCATTCAGGACACTGCCGGTCAACTGGAATTCCTGCGAAGCCTGCCACAGATCGATATTGTTTGTCAGGTTGAGGTAGGGATGTGGCGTTCCGTCGAAGTCGAACTGGATCGTGGCCTTCTGATCGCGATAGGAGCTGATCGACTTCAGGTTGATGTCACCAAAATCATAATCCAGCGTCAGGTTCGTGCCCCACAGGTCGAAATCCGACTGGTTCTTGGCACCGGACCAGGTTGAATCGATATCGCCGGTGATCCACTGCGTGGTGGCGCAGCGCGGGTCGTTGACCGGTGCCAGTTGCCCGTCCGCACCGCAGAAACCTGCGCCGCCCTGCAACTTGTTCCAAGCATAAGTCGAACTGGGGAAAACCACGGTTCGGCCATTCAAGTCGACAACCTGCAGCAGGTTGGGCGATTCGAAAAGGTTGACCAGCGTCGAAGCAGCCATTTCTTCGCGCCTGATATTGATATCGCCGCTCAGGTTGACGGTCAGCTTGTCGGTCGGCTCCCACTTGAACGCAATGCGTCCGCCGAAGCTGTCCTTATTGCCCTGGCGGCCTCCGTCGAACAAACGCTTCTGGTAGCCGTCGCGGGTTTCATAGGAAGCAACCGCGCGCATTGCGAGAGTGTCGCTCAGCGGTACGTTGATCATGCCCTTGAAATCGGCGCGGTTGAACCGTCCGGTCGCCGCTTCGAGCTTCATGTCGAAATCGTTCTGCGGTTCGACGGAATTGACGACGATCGCGCCGCCGATAGTGTTCTTGCCGAACAGTGTGCCCTGCGGCCCGCGCAGGACCTGGACGCTCGAAACGTCGGCCATGTCGAGCAGCGCGCCAACCGAGCGGGCAACATAGACGCCATCGACATAGACGCCCACGCCCGGGTCGACGGTGATATTGAAATCGGTCTGGCCCACGCCGCGGATGAACGCGGTGATCGAGGCGCTCGAACCCGAAATGTTGGCGACCGGCGAGATGTTCACGTTCGGCGCGAATTTTGCGACTTCTGCTACGTTGGTGACCTGGCGTTCCTCGAGCATTCCGCCGGTCATCGCGGTGATCGCGACTGGTGTTTCCTGCAGGTTCTCGGCCCGCTTGCGCGCTGTCACGGTGATCTCTTCGAGGCCGCCGGTCTGTTGCTCCTCGGCCTGGGGCTCGCTTGCTGCGGCATCCTGTGCATGCGCCGAAATCGGCACAAGCCCGATGTATCCGACCATAGCCGAGGCGCTGGCACGCAGGAAGGCCTTCCTGAAATACATTAGTCGGTTTGGCATTTTGCATTCTCCCTCATGTTATGCTGATTAGGCGCCCGATCCGAAACTTCGTTTCGGATCGTTCGGTGCCGGCCTGAAAATGGCTCTTTCGCGAGTTTCGGATCAGGTTCTCAGAATTTGGTCTCGATCGTCATCCCGATCTTGCGCGGTTGTTCGTAGAACCCGTCGGTGCCCAACGTTCCGGGACGTATGGTCTGAAAGACCTTTTCGTTGGTCAAGTTGGTCACCCACAGCCCAACCTTGAAGGCTTCGCTTTCGGGCTGCCAATTGATCGAAAGGTTGGACAGGGTGTAGGGCCGCTGCGAGAACCTGTTGGCAAAGTCGTAATAGACCCGGGAACTCCACAGGAGATTGCCTGCCAGCGTGACGCGGCCGTTGCCGACATCATGCCCCCAATCGAACCCGACATTGCCCGACCATTCCGGCGCCCGGGTCATGACCTTGCCCGAGGCATCGAACGGCGCCGCCACGTTGCCGGCAAAGTCGCCATTGTCGTTGACGATCGGCGTAAAGCCCTGGGCGTTCGGGAAATCCTTGTAGCGCGCATGGGTATAGGCAACCGCCGCGCGCAGCCGGAGGTCGCGGACCGGGCTGATGATGGTCTCGAATTCGCCACCATAGATTTCGGCATTGGCGGCATTCTGCAGGATGTATCCGGGGCCGGTCGGGGCCTTCGACTGAAGCTGCAGATCCTTGTAGTCGTAATAATAGACGGCAAGGTTGGTGCGCAGCCAGTCCAGCGGATCGGACTTGATCCCGAATTCAGCCGCCTTGATGTTTTCCGGGTTGACCGGGGTGCCGCCGGTTGCCGCCATGTTGTACACCCCGCTTTTGAACGCGGTGCTGTAGGTGGCGTAGACGTTGGTCTTGTCGGTCACCTCATAACGGACACCGACTTTGTAGTTGAACTTGTTGAACGTTTTTGAAACGTCATCGACCAGCAATACGCCATTGTTACTTTGGCTAAACCAGCGCGTCTCGGTAGTGTAACGCCCGCCAAGAGTGAGGAACAGCTTCGGCTGAACCTCATAGGTGCCTTCGGCAAAGCCCGCGAATGAGCGCCCATCAAGCTTCGGCGTGAGCGACGGACCCGCCAGGGGCGAGGCCGGGTTGGTCGTGGACCAAGGCTGAAGCACCGGCGCGCCGCCGCCGAACTGGTAGAAATAGCCGCCGACCAGCCACTGGAAGCGACCGGGGTTGGCCGAACTCAGCTTGATTTCCTGGCTGCCCGACTCCGATTCAAACACTGCCGGGAAGTTCGAAAGCTTGATGTTCGAGGCATCGCCATCGGTGGTCTGCTGCCAGCGCAGGTTGAGGAAACCAGAGGTGGTCTCAAGCATCACACTGCCCAGATCGAGCCGGGTGTGCAGCGCAAAGCTCCACCTTGTGAGATTGAGCAGCGGAACCTCGGTCAACGACGCCTGCCAGGCATCGGTCGGTACGATCACGCCCGGCCAGTTGCGGCCCGCGGTGTTGCCGTCCAGCGGTTGCGGCGAATTGGTGGTGCTTTCCTGATTGAAGTATTCCCCGGTCAGGACCACCTTGAAATTGTCGGTCGGCTTGAACAGCAACTTGCTACGCAGGTCGATGACGCGCTGGTTGCCAAGTGTGCCGCCGCGGACCAGATCGTCGATATAGCCATCGTTCTTGCGGAAAAGCGCGGCAAAATCAGCCGCGACCTTGTCACTCATTGGGCCGGTGAAATAGAGCCGGGCATCGTAATCGCCGGCATCGCGCCTCATCCGCCCCACGCGCAGCGAAGCCTTGCCGCGGAAGTCGAAGCTGGGATCGGGGGTGATTACGTTGATCAGTCCGCCGGTGGCATTGCGGCCAAAGGTCGTTCCCTGCGGGCCACGCAGCACCTCGACCCGTTCGACCTCGACCAGGTCGATCCAGTTGGCGGCCGATTCCGGTTGATAGACGCCGTCGACGTAGGTTGCGATATTGGGTTCATCACCAACCGAAATGCCGGTTGAGCCGACCCCGCGGACCACCGGCTGGAAGACGCCCATATTACGGCTGCCGATGAAGCCCGGCACAACCTGAGTGAGGGAGCGGACCGTCGAAACATCGGCGGAAGCCAGAGCGTCGCCGGTAACCGCAGTAACTGCAACCGGCACGGTTTGCAGCCTGGCCTCGCGCCGAGTGGCCGTGACGATAATGTCACCTAGGCCCGTGTCGGTAGCGTGGGATTCGTCCGATTCGCTTGTGATGTCTTGTGCCAAGGCCATCTGCGGCGTCAGCGCGGTCGCTCCCATCAAGGCAACGAAATAGCAGCCATACTTTTTCATGCAAACCTCCCCTATGTAACCGAATTGCTTATTTTGACTTGTTCAAATACTCGGCAAGAAAATCCAATCGGTCATTTCCCCAGAAAATCTGGTCGTCGACGAACATCAGCGGCGCACCGTACACGCCGCGCTGGATCGCCTGGCTCCGGGCCTTGCGATATTCGTTCTGGCCGGCGGGCGATTCGACGAAAGCGATCAGCGCCGCGGGATCAAGCCCCGCTGCTATCGCGCATGCGGCCAGTTCGTTGCGGTCGCCGGGATCGATCCCCTGGCCCCAGATCCGGCGGTAGGCATCGGTCACAAATGCCTCGGCCTTACCGTGCTCGCGGGCGAACAGCACCGCGCAATTCCAGTCTGCGCAAGCGAAGCTGGCTGGAAAGGTGAGGGGCACTCCATAGCGCTCGGCCCAGCGCTCAAGGTCTGCCTTCATGACCTTGATCTTGGGCAATACCTCGCGATTGGACGGGCCATAGTTGCCGGCGGCAATTTTGGCTTCGGGAATGTCGATCGGCCAGTAATCGACCGTGCATCCCGCTGCCCGCGCGATCTCCGGCAGCTTGAGCTGCGCAAGGTAGCTGAACGGGCTGATGAAATCGAAGTAGAAGTCGATCGTGCGGGTCATGTCGGCTCCACCTCAAAGCCGACCATTTCGCGATAATTGTCCCAGAAGCCGATGATCGCGCCCTCGGTGACGAGATGGTCGGCATCCTCGGCCCGGCCGCCACCCATCGCGATGTAGGACGTCGCGCTTGCCTCGCCGACGATGGCGTTCTGGACGATTTCCACCGCTTCGCCGTCTTCCATCGAAATGAGCCCGGCGGGGCCGATCAGGTTGGCTTGCTTGAGCCGGATGGCCTGCATTTCCGCATCGTCGTCCTGGTAGCCGAAATGGGTCCAGACGAGCTCGAATTCATCCGGCCCGTAGGTCACCGTCTGGCGCACCGCGAGAGTGTTCTGGATCTGCTGGAGGACCAGGTTGGGGTAGACCGCGAGGATCACCAGCGTAACATTGTCCGCGAATTCCTGCCGACCTTTCAGCAGCGACATGTCCTGCAGCTTGAATTCGGTGTCGAAGGTGCGGGAATCGCCATAGGCCTGCTTGTCGGCGGCATCGTCGTTGCTGGCCGCGATCGAATAGAGCAGCGAGTGGCGTTTGTTGGCATCCATCAATGCCTTACCTGTCTGGGTCGAGCGATAGAGACCGAACGTGTTGTGAAACAGGTGCAGCAGGCTCGCGTGGTAGGGATCGCGGGTGTTCTCGGCGTAGAGCTTCCAGTTCCCGCGGATCCGCTGGCGCTGGTCGCCCAGCACGGTGATCGGCTTGCACATGATCCGCTCGATCTGCTCGACCACGATCGGGCCGAGGAAATCGCGGCAGGATTCGACAGTTTCGGAGAATGAGGCAAACACCAGACCGCCAACGGATTCGGTGCGCAGCTGGCGAAGATTGTGCTGGGACATGTCGAAATCGCCCGGCATCCCGCCCTGTCCCTTGAGGCCGCGGCGGAAGGGTACCCCGATCAGGTTCCCCTTCAGATCGTAGGCCCATTGGTGGTAGACGCATTCCAGGCTTGCGCGGTTGCCGCGCATTTCGCGGCAGACCAGGGCGCCGCGATGGGCGCAGCGATTGACCACGACATGCAACGAGCCGTCGCTGTCGCGCGTGAGGATCACCGGTGTTTCGCCCACGAAGGTCGATTTGAAATCACCCGCCTGCGGAACTTCAGCCTCAAGTCCGACGAAGGACCAGCAGTCACCCTTGAAAATGTTCTCCTGTTCGCGATCGTAGTACTGGCGATCGGTGAAAACGCGGTACGGAACCCGGCATCCTGCAGTGGACGGGGCTTGATCCAAGGCGTCTGTTTGCTGGGGAATGGACATAATTGGGTGCTTTCAACTTTGCAGCTAGATCGGGCGGACCATCATCGTATCGATGAGGTGGGTGTCGAAGATCGCGGTCTTGGAAAGGAAGCGCGGGGCAGCCCCGGAAACGTCGATTTGATCGACATATTTTCCGGAATTGTAGATCGACGTCTGACCGTCGTTGCGCGTCATCAGGACCACATAGTTGGTCTGTGTGGTGACGATCTGCCCGCTGGTCGACTTCACGCGGGTCGGACCGAGAATATGCCGGTAGCTGTGCGCGGGAAAAATATTGGCGCGGCGCAAAGAGACGATGCGATCGACCAGCATGCCGCGGCTGTCGCAGAACACCGCAGCCAGGTTCAGTGAACGATTGTGGTTCTCCGCTGAGATCACACTGTACTGGCACTTTTCTTCAAACAGGTCAGGCCATTCTTCCAACCGGTCGTCATCGATCAGTTCCGCATGAAGCGCATTAAGTTGCGCAGCGGCATGCTGAAACTGCATCTGCTCAAGGGTGGGAAGGCCCATCATGCTGCTCCTTCGGGCTTCGTGATGCAGACCCAGCCATCCTCGATTTCGACCGGATAGGACGCGATCGCCACCTGGCAGGGAAAGGCCTTGGCTGCGCCGGTCTTGATGTCGAACGAGCCGCCATGGAACGGACACTCGATGATGTCGCCATCCTGATATCCGTCGGTCAGCATGGCATTGCCGTGGGTGCAAAGATTGTCGGTAACGAAAATCTCGCCATCGACATTGTAGACGGCAAGGGCGGGCATTCCCTCTGCGAATGCCGCAACCGGCTCGCCGTCCTTCACGCTGGCAGCTTCACAGAGTCGCAATTTGTTTGACATGGTTGACCTGTTGTCCTGTCAAGAATCGAGCAAAATGGGCGATTGTCAGAGCAGCGGAATGTCCATCCCGTAGCCAGCCGCCTCGTTGCCATGGCCGAAGATGTCGCGGGTGTAGTATTCCTGCTGGCCGGTCGAGTGGCGGGCGCCCCAGCCGAACTCCCACAACCAACCCGACGGATTGGCGCAATAGAAGGTCAGGGCCTGATCGTTGGCGTGCTTGCCAAGCTGCAGCGCTACATCGATCTTCTTCCCGCGCACAATGTCGTGAGCCATGCCGAGATCGTCGAGATCGGTGTATTCGAACATCAGGTGGTTGATGCGCTTTTCCATCGGTCCGAGGCCGAAGGCGACCGAGTGCTGGCGCTCGTTGCAATGCATGAAATAGGGCTGGGCGACCATGCCGTTGGGCAGGTGGAGATGGTATTCAACCGACCCGCGCAGGCCGAGCAGTTCATAGAACCGGGCCGCCGCCTCGACATCGTCCTGGCGCAGGATGCAGTGCCCGATCCCTTGCGAGCCGGTCAGGAACTTGCCGAACATCGGACGGCCAGGATGAAACGGCTTGTGCGTATCGACCTGGGGGCCGAAGAAGATCTCGGTCGGGTTGCCGCCCGGATCGGCCAGCTTGAGCAGCCCGAGAACCCGGCGTTCGCGCGCCTCGGCTTCGGTGCCCACGGTGAAGGGGATTCCCGCCGCGCTCAGCTTTTCCTGCATCGCGGCGAATTCCTGCGGCCCGGCCACGCGCCAGCCCATGTAAGCCAGGTCATCGCTGCCATCAGCGTGCAGAACGATGCGGTGATGCCAAAGGTCCATTCGCAGATAGAGCCGATCCCCTTCGCCTTCATCGACGACTTCCATGCCGGCGACTTCGGCGGCGTAAGCGCGCCAGGCAGCGAGATCGGAAACGGAAAGACCAAGATAGCCGAGTTCGGTGACGACCGACATAGTTCAAACTCTCCCAATTCACCCCAAAACGGGGTCATTTTGCGATTTGCTGGCCGCCTTGCTTCGATTCAAGCCGCCGGTTTCAGCCATTTCTGCTGCTTCGCCTAGCAGATTGTTTTCCATTGTGCAACACGTTGCACGCTATGACGAGATGAGGTAATCACCGTGTGCGATCTGCGGTTGATTCGCGGAGGCATTGGGTGCCCGGCGCACAGAGCGGGAGAGGATTGATGGAACTCGCTGAGAAAATCGGCGGCAGAATTGCCGACTTGCAGGGCTTGAAAGGGCGCATGCGCACTTGGCTCAAGAAGGATCACGAGCGCGGGATCTTCCAGCTGGACCGCGCTGCTTTCACCGAAGCTGCGCTGTTCGAGCTCGAGATGAAGTACATCTTCGAGCGGAACTGGGTCTACCTCGCGCACGAAGGTCAGATTCCCAAGCCGAACGATTTCATCACCACTAAAATCGGCCGCGTCCCCATCCTCGTCACTCGCGACAAGTCCGGCGATGTCCGCGCCTTCGTGAACGCCTGTTCGCACCGTGGTGCGCGCGTGTGCCGCGAGCGGGCGGGCAACAAGCGCAACCACATGTGTCCGTTCCATGGCTGGACATTCTCGTCTGGGGGCGACCTGCTGGACGTCACCGATGAGAGCATCGGGGGCTATCCGGAGGCATTCAATCGCGCTGATTTCGGGCTTCAACCGGTCGCCCGGGTGGAAAGCTACCGCGGCTTCATTTTTGCCAGCCTCTCCGCCGATGTCGTCCCGCTGGTCGATCACCTCGCCGGCGCGCGGGATTTCATCGATATCCTGGTGGACCAGTCGAAGTCCGGCGCAATGGAAGTTTTGCCCGGAACCAACCGCTACCGCTATCACGGCAACTGGAAGATGCAGGTCGAGAACGGGCTCGACGGCTATCACGTCATGACCACGCACGCCAACTACTTCATGACGGTTCAGCGCCGCGTCGAAGGCATTTCGAAGAACGAAACCAAGGCGATTAGCTTCAATGGCTTCACCGCGCGCGATGGCGGGTCGTTCTCGTTCCACAACGGACACACGGTGTTGTGGGCCGACTATGCCAACTTCATGGATCGCCCCAATTTCGAGATCATCGACTGGCTCGAAGAAACCCACGGTGCCGAAAAGGCCAAGTGGATGAACAAGCGCATCCGCAACCTGCAGCTGTTTCCCAACGTCTTCCTGATGGACCAGACCAGCACTCAGATCCGCATCATCCAGCCGCTGGCGGTGGATGAGACCGAAGTCAGCACGGTGTGCATCGCCCCGGTCGGCGAAAGCGCCGAGGCGCGTGCCCTGCGGCTGCGTCAGTATGAGGATTTCTTCAATTCGACCGGCATGGCGACCCCGGACGACCTGACCGAATTCAACAACTGCCAGACCGGCTATGGCGCCGGCGAAGGCCGCTACAACGAGATGTCGCGCGGTTCGACGCGCTGGGACACCGGCCCGGGCAAGTTCGGCGAGCCGCTCGATTTCAATGTGGTGCTGAGCAGCCCGGCGGTTGCCGACGAAGGCCTCTATGTGGCGATCCATGACGAGTGGCTCACGCTCATGGAAAAGGCCATCGACAGCGAGTGCAGCGAGCTTGCCGCCTTCCTTGAGCGTTCGCTGGAGAAGGCATGATGACCGCATTCCATTCGCGCTGGCTGGCGGTTTCCCGCTTCATCGGTCAGGAAGCCATGGCGCTTGACGACAAGGACTGGGATGCCTGGCTGGCGCTCTATCACGAAGAGGCGGAATACTGGGTTCCAGCCTGGGACGATCACGAACGGCCGACTGCGGATCCGCAGAACGAAGTCTCGCTGATCTATTATCCCAACCGGGGCGGGCTTGAGGATCGGGTGTTCCGGATCAGGACCCGGCGCTCGGCGGCGAGCACGCCGCAGCCACGCACGGTTCACCAGTTCTCCCTGCTGTCTGCTGAGGAGAGCGATGGCCAGGTGCATGCGCGGACGTCTTGGACCACGGTTTCGGTGCTGGAAGGCAAAGTCGCCACTCTCAGCGGGTGGGCCTTCTATGATCTCGAACCTCGGGATGATTCGTTCGTGATCCGCCGCAAGAAGACGATTGTCGTCACCGATCTGTTCCAAGAAGTAGCCGATGTCTACAGCCTCTGAGCGGGTGCGCCCCGTCGTGGGGACGATGATCGGTGATCCCGCCGGGATCGGACCCGAAGTGGCTGTCAGGGCGCTGGCCGACGGTGCCGTACACACGGATTCGATCCCCGTGCTGGTCGGGTCTGCTGCGGCGGTAGAGCGGGCGCTCGATTTCACTGGCACCAAGGCACGGCTGCGGGTGATGCGCGGCTTCGAAAAACCCAGCGACGATCCCGCGATCATCGACGTCATCGATACCGGCGCGCTGCCCGATGGCGTTCTGCCCCTGGGCGAGGACACCGAGGCCGCCGGGCACGCCACCGCGCAATGGCTGGATGAGCTCGACGCGTTGGCCCGCGACGGTTCTTTCGCCGCCACGATCATGGGGCCGATCAGCACTGGTTCGCTTAAACTGGCCAAGAAGCTCGACAGGGTCATCAGCCCGACCCCGGGCGAAAGCTATCTGGTGCTGCTGACCGGGCCGCTCAGGGTTGCGCATCTCACCGACCACATGTCGCTGCGGCAAGTGATCGACGTTATTTCAGCCGATCTCGTCGCCACGGCGGTGGGGCAACTGCACGAGGCCATGCAATCGTGGGGCATCGCCCAACCGCGGATCGCGGTTGCCGGTCTCAACCCACATGCCATCGGCGACGAGGATCGCCTTGAAATTGCGCCTGGGATTGAAGCGGCGCGGGCAAGGGGCATCGATGTCGAAGGGCCTATCGCGCCTGACTCGGTCTTCCGCCACTGCATCGAGGGTCGCTACGACATGGTCCTGGCGATGTTCCACGATCAGGGCCACATCGCGGTCAAGACCTGGGGCTTTTCGGGCAACAGCGTGATCATCATGGGGCCGCCGTACCTGCACATGTCGGTGGCCCATGGCACCGCCTACGACATCGTCGGTACCGGCAAGGCCGATGCCGCGATGATGCTGAGCGCGATGCGCACTTGCGGACGACTCGCTTCGGGCCGCGGTTTCGAACAAGCTTAAGGAGAAGACCATGAACGCCGAAACCATGCCCGTCGCCGCGGGGTCGGAGCCGACTGCGGTCGATTACGCAGTCTATCACAGCCAAGCGATCTTCACTGCCGAACAGGAAAACATCTTTCGCGGACAGACCTGGTGCTACCTCGGCCTCGAAGCCGAGCTGGCCAACAGCGGCGATTTCCGTTCGACCCATGTTGGCAATACTCCGGTGGTGGTGACGCGGGCAACCGATGGCACCATTCATGCCTGGGTAAATCGCTGCGCCCACAAGGGCGCAACCGTGTGCCGCTCGCTGCGTGGCAACCAGGCCGACGGGGCGTTCGTCTGCGTCTATCACCAGTGGGCCTACGACGCGACCGGTGCGCTTGTCGGCGTGCCGTTCCGGCGGGGGCTGAAAGGCGTGGGCGGCTATTCGACGGAATTCAATATGGCCGAGCATTCGCTGGAGCGGTTGCGTGTCGAGACATTCGGCGGTCTCGTGTTCGGCACCTTCAACCCGTCCATCGCCCCGCTCGAGGACTTTCTGGGTCCAGTGATGCGCAAATACATTCAGCGTGTCTTCCAGCGCCCGGTCAAGGTGCTGGGCTATGCGCGGCAGTTGATGGCCGGCAACTGGAAGCTCTATTCGGAAAACAGTCGTGACAGCTACCACGGCGGTCTGTTGCACCTGTTCTATCCGACTTTCGGCATCTACCGCCAGAGCCAGGAAAGCGCAGGGCTGGTTTCGGACGAAGGCTACCACACCGTCTTTACCGTCTCGAAGCCCAAGGGCGATGTCGACTACGGCTCTTTCGGTGACGAGGCCAACCGCGAGATGCAGGGTGAGGCCAAGCTGCAGGACGAGCGCCTGCTGGCATTCCGCCCGGAGATCGCTGATGATGTCGGACTGCACATCCAGTCGATCTTCCCGTCTGTCGTTGTCCAGCAGATTCAGAACACCCTCGCGACAAGGCAGATCGTGCCCCACGGCACCGACAAGACCGAGCTGGTCTGGACCTATTTCGGCTATGCCGACGATGACGAGGAGACGACCCGCCACCGCCTGCGCAACCTCAATCTGGTTGGGCCGTCGGGGCTAATCTCGATGGAGGACGGCGAGGCTGTCGAACTATGCCAGCAGGGCACGATCGGTGCCGAAGGCAAGCGCAGTTTCGTCGAGATGGGCGGGGACGATGTCCGACCCTCCTACGCGCCGATGGGCATGGATGAAAATTCCGTGCGCGGTTTCTGGAAGGGCTATCTCGGGCTGATGGGCAATGCCCTGGCCGATCTCGCGGTGGAGGGCCGCGCATGAGCGCCCCTGCGGACAAAGTGCAGAGCGCGATCGACGATTTCAACGCCGCCTATGGTCTGTGCCTCGACGACGACCGGCTCGAGCAGTGGCCCGACCTGTTCGTGGACGATTGCCTGTACCAGGTGATCGCGCGCGAGAATGTCGATAACGGCTTGCCCGCAGCAGTGATGTATTGCGACAGCAAAGGGATGCTGGTTGACCGCGTGGTTGCGCTGCGCAAGGCCAACGTATTTCCCGAACATTTCAACCGCCATCTGATCGGGCGCGCTGTGATCACCGGCGTGGAAGGCGACGAGGTCTCCGCGGAAGCCAGTTACGTCGTTTTCCAGACCCGTAACGATGGTGAAACCCGCATCTACAATGCTGGCAAATACGTCGACCGGTTCGATCTGGGCGGCGGACATGTCCGTCTGAAAAGCCGGACCTGCATCTACGACACGCTGCGCATAGCGACCCTGCTCGCAACCCCGATCTGACCGGGTCCTGTTTCACTGCATCCCTGAAGGAGACTATCCATGAAGCTGTTCATTAGCCCCGGCGCCTGCTCGCTCGCCCCGCACATCGCGCTTCGCGAAGCCGGCGCCGCTTTCGATGCGGTCAAGGTCGATCTGGCGACCCGAAAGGTCGAGACCGGTGAGGACTTTCTGGCGGTCAATCCGTCAGGCAAGGTTCCGGCCTTGACCCTCGACAGCGGCGAAACGCTGACCGAAAACCCCGCGATCCTGCTTTACATCGCCGACCAGAAGCCGGAGGCTGGCCTGGCGCCGCGCGACGGCACCATGGACCGGTACCGCCTGCTCAGCCGGCTGAGCTTCCTGGGTTCGGAATTCCACAAGGCCTTCGTGCCCCTGTTTACGCCCGGCACCAGCGATGAAGCCAAGGCCGCCGCTACGACCGCAGTCAAGAATCACTTGGTCGCGCTCGATAAGGATCTCGCCGGCAAAGAGCACTATGCGGGTGCCGATTTTAGCGTCGCCGACATCTATCTGTTCGTGATGCTGGGCTGGCCTGCCCATGTCGGGATCGACATGAGCGCCTATCCCGCGCTGGGCGCCTATTGCGGCCGGATTGCGCAGCGGCCTGCGGTTGGGGCGGCCTTGCAGGCCGAAGGTCTCATCTGATCGAAGGGCGCGGGGCGGCGGCGATCGCCGTCGCCCACGTCGTTCTTCATTTGCAAATGCGTTTCAAATAGTGCAATGAACGACGCCTCTGGCGACAGAGACGGCGATTCGGCGTCCAGGCTCAGCCGAATACAAAATCATCGAGGCGGGAAAGGATCGGATGGCTACCATGGCAAGCTCGACTTTGGACACGGCACTTCCGGAAATCGGTAGGTCGCTGGTTGTCGGCGGAAGTTCGACCAATTACCACGACGTCGGCGAAGGCGCCCCGGTGCTGCTGGTCCACGGATCGGGCCCAGGCGTGACTGCATGGGCCAACTGGCGGCTGAACATGCCGGTTCTCGCCCAGGATTTCCGGGTCATCGCGCCCGACATGTTCGGCTTCGGCTATTCGGACAGCAAGGGCCGGATCGAGGACAAGCAGATCTGGGTCGATCAGCTGGCCGGTTTTCTCGACGGGCTGGGCATCGACAAGGTTTCGATGGTCGGCAATTCGTTCGGCGGCGGCATCACGCTGGCGTTCATGATTGCCCATCCCGACCGGGTTGAGCGCGCCGTGCTGATGGGCCCGGCCGGGCTCAACTTTCCAATCACCCCGGCGCTCGACAAGGTCTGGGGCTATGAGCCCTCGGTCGAGGCGATGCGCGATTCGCTCAAGTACCTTGCCTGGGATCACAGCCGCCTGACCGAGGATCTGATCCAGTCGCGCTATGTCGCCAGCGCCCGGCCCGAAGCGCATGAGCCCTACAATGCCACCTTCGGCGGTGCCGACCGCCAGCGCAATGTAGCGATGCTCGCCAGCCGCGAAGAAGACATCGCCGCACTCGAGCACGAAACGCTGATCCTGCATGGCGTCGCTGATCAGGTGATCCCGTTGGATTCAACCGTGAAACTCGCCGGTTTGATGAAGCGTGCGGACTTGCACCTCTTCGCCGAATGCGGACACTGGGTGCAGATCGAACGGATGGCAAGCTTCAACCGCATGGTTGCCGAGTTTTTTAAGAATGGCCTCAAGGCCTGATCGGAGAGGATAATCGTCATGGCTCTAACTGGTGTAATTCGTCCCGGTTATGTGCAACTCAGGGTCCTCGACCTCGATGAGGCCATTACCCATTATCGCGACCGGATTGGCCTGAACTTCGTCAATCGCGACGGCGACCGCGCCTTCTTCCAGGCGTTCGACGAATTCGATCGTCACAGCATCATCCTGCGTGAGGCCGATCAGGCCGGCATGGACGTGATGGGCTTCAAAGTCGCCAAGGATGCCGACCTCGATCATTTTGCCGAGCGCCTGCTCGATATTGGCGTGCATGTCGATGTGATCCCGGCCGGATCGGACCCCGGTGTGGGTCGCAAGATCCGCTTCAACACGCCGACCCAGCATGTTTTCGAACTCTACGCCGAAATGGAACTGTCGGCCACCGGCCCGGCGGTCAAGAACCCCGATGTCTGGGTGGTCGAACCGCGCGGCATGCGTGCCACCCGCTTCGATCACTGCGCACTGAATGGCGTGGACATCTCCGCATCCGCAAAAATCTTCGTCGATGCGCTGGATTTCTCGGTTACCGAGGAGCTGGTCGATGAAGGCAGTGGGACGCGCCTCGGCATCTTCCTGAGCTGCAGCAACAAGGCGCATGATGTTGCCTTCCTCGGTTATCCCGAAGACGGCAAGATCCACCACACCTCTTTCAACCTCGAATCCTGGCACGACGTCGGCCATGCAGCCGACATCATCAGCCGCTACGATATTTCGCTCGATATCGGGCCGACGCGTCACGGGATCACCCGCGGCCAGACGATCTACTTCTTCGATCCCTCGGGTAACCGCAACGAAACCTTCAGCGGCGGTTACATCTATTATCCCGACAATCCGCAGCGCATGTGGCAGGCAGAGAGCGCCGGCAAGGCGATCTTCTACTACGAGAAGGCGCTGAACGACCGCTTCATGACGGTGAACACCTGATCATGGACGGGGTGGTTTCGGTCCGGACGGTAGGCCACGAACTGGCGCTCAAGGCAGCGGCTGCCGCCGTTGCCACGGGTGCGGCGGCGGGCTGTCCGGTCGTTGCCGCGGTGGTCGGCGCCGGGGGAGATCTGGTCGCGTTCGTCCGCGCCAGCGGCTCCCCTTCGCCATCCGCAAAGATCGCGCAAGATAAGGCTTACAGCGCCGCCAGCTTCCGCGTCCCGACGCCGGATCTCTATGCGATGGTTTCCGGCAATCCGGCCCTGCGCGACGGAATCGTCGCGCAGCCGGGATTAGCAATGTTCGGCGGCGGCCTGCCGATCGAAATCGCCGGTGTATTCGTCGGTGCGATCGGTGTTTCCGGCGGGAGCGAAGCGATGGACGTCGAATACGCCAACGCCGGTCTCGCTGCGATCGGCGCAAGGCAATTCTGACGCACCATGGCCTCCGGCCAACTTAGGTATTATGCACCAATGACCTCAACTTCCTCCTCTCCGGTCACCGAAACTATCCTGAACTTCATTGACGGTTCCTATCGCAAAGGTAGCGAGGGTAAGTCGTTTCCCAACGTCAATCCGGCCACCGGCACCGCGATCGGGGTTGTGCACGAAGCAAGCCAGGCCGACGTCGCAGACGCCGTGGCTGCGGCCAAGGCAGCGCTTACCGGGCCATGGGGCAAGATGACCACGGCCGAGCGGGTCAAGCTGATCGCCGCCGTGGCGACCGAGATCGAACGCCGAGCGGATGATTTCCTGGCTGCCGAAGTGGCCGACACCGGCAAGCCGCGCCATGTCGCGTCCCATATCGACATTCCGCGCGGGGCCGCCAACTTCCGCATGTTCGCGGATGTCGTCTCGACAATGCCGGGCGAAAGCTTCAACACATCGACCCCCGATGGCGGCCAGGCGCTCAACTATACCGTGCGCAAGCCCAAGGGTGTGGTCGCGGTGGTCTGCCCATGGAACTTCCCGCTGCTGCTGATGACCTGGAAGGTTGGCCCGGCGCTGGCCTGCGGCAATACCGTGGTGGTCAAGCCTTCGGAGGAAACGCCTCGGACTGCTGCCCTGCTGGGTGAAGTAATGAACGCGGTGGGCATGCCCAAGGGTGTCTACAACGTCGTCCACGGATTCGGTCCGGGTTCGGCCGGCGAATTCCTCACGTCCAACCCCGATGTCGATGCCATCACCTTCACCGGCGAGACCGGCACCGGACAGGCGATCATGCAGAAGGCCGCGATCGGCGTTCGCGACATTTCGTTCGAACTCGGTGGCAAGAACCCGGCGATTGTGTTCGCCGATGCCGACCTCGACAAGGCGGTCGAGGGTCTGTCGCGCTCGGTCTTCCTGAACACCGGGCAGGTCTGCCTCGGAACCGAGCGGGTCTATGTCGAACGACCGATCTTCGACGCCTTCGTGGCGCGGATGGCGGCGGCGGCGCAGGGCTTCAAGCCGGGCGTGACCGGTGATCGCGCCTATCTCGGCCCGCTGATCAGCGCCGAGCACCGCGAGAAAGTGCTGGGTTACTATCGCCGTGCGGTCGAGGACGGGGCCACCGTGGTCACCGGCGGCGGCGTTCCCGAAATCTCGGGTGCGGAAGCCGGTGGCTTCTTCGTGGAACCGACGCTGTGGATCGACGTCGCCCACGGCGATACCGTGATGCGCGAGGAAATCTTCGGACCGTGCTGCGGTATCGTGCCGTTCGACAGCGAGGACGAGGTGATCGCACTTGCAAACGATACGGTTTACGGCCTGTGCGCCTCGATCTGGACCGAAAACATGTCCCGCGGACACCGCGTGGCGGCGGCGATGGACGTGGGGGTGTGCTGGGTCAATTCCTGGTTCTTGCGCGACCTGCGCACCGCCTTCGGCGGGTCAGGCCATTCCGGGATCGGTCGCGAGGGCGGGGTGCACAGCCTCGAATTCTACACCGAGATCACCAACATTTGCGTGAAGCTGTAAGACGATGACAATCGACCCCAAGACTATCGAACAAGCGGCCCTGGCGCTGCGCGGCGCGGCCGAAACGGGGAAGCCGGTCAGCCCGATCCGCGACCTGATTTCGGCTGGTGGCGTTGAAGCAGCCTATGCCGTGCAGGAAGCCAACACCAAGCTCTACCTCGCCAACGGCCGGCGCTTGGTCGGCCGCAAGATCGGCCTGACCTCGCTCGCGGTGCAACGCCAGCTCGGGGTGGACCAGCCAGACTACGGGATGCTGTTCGCCGACATGGACGTGCCCGAAGGCATTCCGGTGTCGCTCGACCAGGTGATCCAGCCCAAGGTCGAGGCCGAGATCGCGATCGTGGTCGGCCGCGATCTGCCGCACCCCGACATGACGACAGCGGAGATGATTCGGGCGGTCGAATATGTCGTTCCCGCGATCGAGATCGTGGACAGCCGTGTTGCCAATTGGGATATCAAGATCTGGGACACGATCGCTGACAACGCCTCGAGCGGGCTGTTCGTGCTCGGCGCGGTGCCGCGCAAGCTCGACGGGCTCGATCTGCGCAGCTGCGGCATGGTCATGGAAGTCAAAGGCGAACCGATTTCGGTCGGTGCCGGGATTGCCTGTCTGGGCAGCCCGATCACCGCCTCGCTGTGGCTGGCGCGGGTGATGGCCAAAGCGGGGCGTCCGTTACTCGAAGGCGATGTAATCCTGTCGGGCGCGCTCGGGCCGATGGCCGGGGTTGCGCGCGGCGATGTGGTCGAAGCCCGGATCAACGGACTCGGAACGGTCCGCGCCGCGTTCGCCGCTGACTGAATTCAAATTGGAGGCTGGTCAAATGGCCAAGATGAAGTGCGCAATTATCGGCTCCGGCAATATCGGGACCGACCTGATGATCAAGCTGCTCAAGGGTTCGGATACGCTGGAGCTAGCGGCGGTTGTCGGGATCGATCCGGCCTCCGAAGGGCTGGCGATGGCCAGCGAACGCGGCGTCCCGACGACCCACGAAGGAATCGAGGGCCTGTGCCGGATGCCGCAATATGCCGATATCGGCATCGCCTTCGATGCGACCTCGGCCTATGCGCACAAGGCGCACGACGAAATCCTCGCCCGTGACGGCAAGCTGATGGTCGACCTTACCCCGGCCGCGATCGGCCCGGCGACCATTCCGCCGGTCAACCCGGCGGTCGATGCCGCGGTGCGCAACATCAACATGGTGACCTGTGGCGGGCAGGCGACGATCCCGATCGTCGCGGCGGTCTCGCAGGTCGCCAAGGTGCACTATGCCGAAATCGTCGCGTCGGTCTCCTCGCGCTCGGCTGGTCCCGGCACCCGTGCCAACATCGACGAGTTCACCCGCACCACCGCCCGGGCGATCGAAACCGTCGGCGGCGCGGCAAAGGGTAGGGCGGTGATCATCCTCAATCCCGCCGAACCGCCGATGATCATGCGAGATACGATCTTCACGCTGTCCGAAATGGTCGATGAGGACAAGGTTCGCGATTCGATCCTGGCGATGATCGCCAAAGTCCAGTCCTATGTGCCGGGCTACCGGCTCAAGCAGGACGTCCAGTTCGAACGCTTCGGTTCGAACCGCCCGCTCAAAATTCCCGGTTACGGCGAATTCGAAGGTCTCAAGACCAGCGTGTTCCTCGAAGTCGAGGGTGCGGGCGATTATCTGCCCAACTATTCTGGCAATCTCGACATCATGACCGCCGCCGCCAAGGCTGCCGGCGAGAGCCTTGCCAAGACCCACATGGAAAAGATCCCCGCATGACCTTCAATCCCGAATCCGACCGGCTGTACATCCAGGACGTGACCCTGCGCGACGGGATGCACGCCATCCTGCACATGTACGGCACCGACAGTGTCCGCACGATCGCCAAGGCGCTGGATGACGCGGGCGTCGATGCAATCGAAGTCTCGCATGGCGACGGCCTCAACGGTTCGACCTTCAACTACGGTTTCGGTGCCCATACCGACTGGGACTGGATCGAAGCCGCCGCCGATGTCATCAAGAACGCGGTGCTGACCACGCTGCTGGTGCCCGGTATAGGCACCGCAGAAGAACTCAAGCGAGCCTACTCGATGGGTGTCCGTTCGGTCCGGGTCGCGACCCATTGCACCGAGGCCGATGTCGGCAAGCAGCACATTGGCATTGCTCGCGATCTGGGCATGGACGTTTCGGGCTTCCTGATGATGAGCCACATGATCGAGCCCGAAGCGCTCGCCCAGCAGGCCCTGTTGATGGAAAGCTATGGCGCGCAGTGCGTCTATGTCACCGACAGCGGCGGCGCGCTCGATATGGACGGCGTGACCGCGCGGCTCCAGGCCTATGACCGGGTGCTCAAGCCCGAAACCCAGCGCGGTATCCACGCGCACCACAATCTGTCGCTCGGCGTGGCCAATTCGATCGTCGCGGCGCAGGCCGGGGCGGTGCGGATCGACGCCAGTCTCGCGGGCATGGGAGCGGGCGCGGGGAACGCCCCGCTCGAGGTGTTTATCGCGGCGGCCAACCGAAAGGGCTGGAAGCACCGCTGCGACGTGATGGCGCTGATGGATGCGGCCGACGACATCATCCGCCCGCTGCAGGACCGACCGGTGCGGGTCGATCGCGAAACGCTGAGCCTGGGCTATGCCGGGGTCTATTCGAGCTTCCTGCGACACGCAGAGAAGGCTTCGGAGCAGTACGGTATCGATACCCGCGAGATTCTGGTCGAACTCGGCAACCGCAGGATGGTCGGCGGCCAGGAAGACATGATCATCGACGTGGCGCTCGATCTGATCAAGGCCAGGGCAAACTGACATGGACAGGCTCGTAAATTACGCCGAAAAGCTCGACACCGCCGCGCGTGAGTCCACAGCGACACCGCAGATCACGCCGGTGGACACTGCTTTCACGGTCGCGGAGGCCTATCAGGTGCAGAAACTCTCGGTCGACCGTCGCCTGGCGCGCGGCGAACGGCGGATCGGCGTCAAGATGGGGCTGACCAGCCGTGCCAAGATGCTGCAGGTCGGCGTAGAGGAAGTGGCTTGGGGACGGCTGACCGACGCCATGCTGGTCGAGGAAGGCTCAGCCCTGTCGCGCGCGCGCTATGTTCACCCCCGGGTCGAACCTGAGGTGGCCTTTCTGATGAAGGCGCCGCTGGCCGGCAAGGTTACTGCTGCCGCGGCGTTGGCCGCGGTCGAAGCGATCGCTCCGGCCATGGAGATCATCGATAGTCGGTACGAGAACTTCAAGTTCGCACTGGAAGACGTGATCGCCGATAACACCTCCTCATCCGGGCTGGTGATCGGCTCCTGGCACGATCCACGGATCGATTTTTCGAATCTCGGCGTGATCCTCGAGATCGACGGCGAGGTGGTCCAGGTGGGATCGACCGCGGCAATCCTCGGCCACCCGATCCGCTCGCTGGTTGCTGCGGCGAGGCTGGTCGCGGAGGCGGGCGAGCAGATCAACGCCGGCGATATAGTCATGGCCGGCGGGATCACTGCCGCACCCAACCTGGCCCCGGGCCAGACCGTGCGGACCACGGTTCAAGATCTTGGCGCGGTCATGTTCCAGGTGGAGGCCTGATATGCCGATCATCGAGGTAAACCTGTTCGAAGGGCGCGCTCCGGAAGCCAAGGAACGGCTGATCCAGGCGCTGACCAACGCGGCGATCGAGGCGATCGGCGCGCCGCGCGAATCGGTCAGGGTGATCCTGCGGGAGATGGCGCCTGCACATTTCGCGGTCGGTGGGCAGAGTCTGGCCGCAAAGGCCACTGCAACAGCGCAATCGAAAGTTGAAGAAGATTGGTCGGATGAAAGCTGAAGCGCATCAGATCCGCATTGTCGGTGGCGCACAGTTCACCTGTTCCGAAGAGGAGCGCGTACTGTTCGCGATGGAGCGATCCGGCCTGGACGAAATCGGCGTGGGCTGCCGTGGCGGCGGCTGTGGCTTCTGCCGGGTCCGCGTCGTCGAGGGTAAGTATCGGACCGGCAAGATGAGCACGGCCAAGGTAACTGCCGCCGATCAGGCACAGGGCTACGCACTGGCGTGCCGGCTCTATCCGTTGAACGATCTGCTGATCGAAGTTGGATGAGATTTAAGGGAGAATTGTCATGGCTACGCAGTTGAAGAGTGCAGAAAACGAATACGGAATCAAATCGGAATATGGCCACTACATCGGCGGCGAATGGATCGCCGGAGACAGCGGCAAGACCATCGATCTGGTCAATCCCTCGACGGGTAAGGTGCTGACCAAGATTCAGGCGGGCAACACCAAGGACATCGAACGCGCGATTGCCGCCGCCAAGGCTGCGTTCCCCAAGTGGTCGCAGAGTCTGCCGGGTGAGCGTCAGGACATCCTGATCGAAATCGCGCGCCGCCTGAAGGCCCGCCATTCGCATTATGCCACCCTCGAAACGCTCAACAACGGCAAGCCGATGCGCGAATCGATGTATTTCGATATGCCGCAGACGATCGGGCAGTTCGAACTGTTCGCCGGTGCCGCCTATGGCTTGCACGGCCAGACGCTCGATTATCCCGACGCAGTCGGCATCGTTCACCGCGAACCGCTCGGCGTCTGCGCGCAGATCATCCCCTGGAACGTGCCGATGCTGATGATGGCATGCAAGATCGCACCTGCGCTGGCTTCGGGCAACACCGTGGTGCTCAAGCCGGCCGAGACGGTCTGCCTTTCGGTGATCGAATTCTTCATGGAAATGGCCGATCTGCTGCCACCGGGCGTGATCAACGTAGTCACCGGCTACGGTGCCGACGTGGGTGAGGCGCTGGTTACCAGCCCCGATGTCGCCAAGGTCGCCTTCACCGGATCGGTCGCCACCGCGCGCCGGATCATCCAGTACGCCTCGGCCAACATCATTCCGCAGACGCTCGAACTCGGCGGCAAGTCGGCGCACATCGTGTGCGGCGATGCCGACATCGACGCGGCGGTCGAAAGCGCGACCATGTCGACCGTCCTCAACAAGGGCGAAGTCTGCCTGGCCGGTTCGCGCCTGTTCCTGCACCAGTCCATCCAGGACGAGTTCCTCGCCAAGTTCAAGACCGCGCTGGAAGGCATCCGCCAGGGCGATCCGCTCGACATGGCCACCCAGCTTGGCGCCCAGGCATCGAAGATGCAGTTCGACAAGGTTGAAAGCTATCTTCGCCTCGCGACCGAGGAAGGAGCGGAAGTCCTTACCGGTGGTACCCGCTCGGATGCCGCCAACCTGGCTGGTGGCAACTTTATCAAGCCGACGATCTTCACCAATGTGAAGAACACCATGCGCATCGCGCAGGAGGAAATCTTCGGTCCAGTGACCAGCGTGATCACCTGGAACGACGAAGACGACATGATGGCGCAGGCCAACAACACGACCTACGGCCTGGCCGGCGGGGTCTGGACCAAGGACATCGCCCGGGCCCACCGGATTGCGCGCAAGCTCGAAACCGGCACGGTTTGGATCAACCGTTACTACAACCTCAAGGCCAACATGCCGCTGGGTGGCTACAAGCAGAGCGGCTTCGGGCGCGAATTCAGCCATGAAGTGCTGAATCACTACACCCAGACCAAGTCGGTGGTGGTCAATCTCCAGGAAGGTCGCACCGGAATGTTCGATCAGTGATCGGCAAGCAACGATCATTGGGAGAAACGATGTGACTGCAAGACTCGAAGGACAGGTGGCGCTGCTGACCGGCGGCGCCACCGGGATCGGCGCGGCGGTCGTCGCCCGCTATCTCGAAGAAGGTGCAAAGGTAGGCGTCCTGGTCAGGGATGCCGCCCAAGCCGACTTGGTGCGTACGCGGCATGGCAAAGGAATAGTCGTGGTTGAGGGCGATGTCCGCAACTATTCCGACAACCAGAACGCGGTTGCGGCGACCGTGGCTACCTTCGGCAAGCTCGACGTGTTTGTCGGCAATGTCGGCATCTGGGATTACATGACCCCGCTGGCGGACATGGATCCGGACAAGCTCTCCGAAACGTTGGACGAGATTTTTGGGGTCAACGTCAAGGGCTACTTCTTCGGTGCCCGCGCTGCAATCCCGGAACTCAGGAAGACCAAGGGCAGCATCATCTTCACGGCCTCGACCTCGAGCTTCTATACCGGCGGCGGTGGCACGCCCTATGTGGCATCGAAGCACGCGGTCCTTGGTCTGATCCGCCAGCTGGCATGGGAACTTACCCCCGATGTCAGGGTCAACGGCGTGGCGCCAGGCGGCACCCGAACGCCGCTGGGCGGTACCCATGCGGGTGGAACAGCCGATGTTCACATGGAAGATATGGAAGGGCTCGACGCGATGATTGCCGGGATGACGCCGCTCGCGCGGATCGCCGAACCGGATGATCACTCCGGCCTCTATGCCTTGCTCGCCTCGCGTCGGGACTCGGCCTACATGACAGGAACGGTTTTGCTCAGCGACGGTGGAATCGGCGTTGGCAAACGGCCCGGAAGCTGAAGCGGCCGAGATCTCTCCACCCTGGCGGGTGCTTGCTTCGTCAAGCACCCGTCTTTTTTAGTGAGATTGCTGCGATCGAGGTAAGCGGTGTTCTCAGGTGTCGGTGGTCCATGGTATCAGCTCACCGAGGGCGCTCGCTGGATGACCGCTGGCCAGCTTAGCCAGAGTGTCGGTCAGCCACGCGTGCTGGTTGATGCCGGAGATCGTGCAGTTCTCCATCAGCTTGGCGATGACCGCGCAGTTGTCGCCGCCGTGGTCTAAATCTGCAAACGAGGCGAAACAGGCAATGACAGGTTCCGCTTCAGAGCCAGCTCCGCCGGACCCAAATCCCGCAAGGATGGACCCAACTCTTGACCGTGGCCCTGGCGTTCAGATCATAACCAATAAATACCCAGGTCAATTCTGAGTGATGAACCTGGGTCAATTCTCAGCGCTACTCAACACGGCACCAATCCTATGAAGAAAATCAACAAATTGCTGGTTGCAAACCGCTCCGAAATCGCAATCCGCGTCTTTCGGGCCGCAACCGAACTCGATATCAATACTGTCGCGATCTACGCTGATCAGGACAAGCTGTCGCTCCACCGGTTCAAGGCTGATGAGGCCTATTGCCTCGATCCGGCGAAGGGCCCAATCCAAGCCTATCTGGCCATTGACGACATCATCGATATTGCGCTCAAGACCAAGGTGGATGCGATTCACCCAGGATATGGCCTACTTTCGGAAAATCCCGAGTTCGCTGAGGCATGTGATGCTGCGGGTATCGCCTTTATTGGTCCGAAGCCTACAGTGATGCGATCATTGGGTAACAAGGTTTCCGCTCGCGGTATCGCCATGGCGGCCGGAGTGCCAGTTGTACCTGCGAGCCCTCCACTCCCTGACGACTCCAATGCAATCATGAAGATTGCCCAGTCGATCGGCTTTCCATTGATGCTGAAGGCAAGCTGGGGTGGCGGTGGACGCGGCATGCGTCCGATCCATGATCCCAGCCAGCTGATCCCCATGGTTATGGAAGGCCGGCGCGAAGCCAAATCGGCGTTTGGCAGGGATGAGGTCTATCTTGAGAAGCTTATCGATGATGCACGGCATGTGGAGGTCCAGCTGCTGGGCGATCTCCATGGGAACCTCGTCCATCTATTCGAGCGCGATTGCACCATCCAGCGCCGCAACCAGAAGGTAGTCGAGCGCGCTCCGGCGCCATATCTTGATGATGCCCAACGCACTGCAATCTGCGACGCAGCGCTGAAGATTGGTCGGCATGTCGACTACAGCAATGCCGGCACCGTGGAATTTCTGGTCGATCGATCCACCGGCCAGTTCTACTTTATCGAGGTCAATCCCCGGATTCAGGTCGAGCATACCATCACTGAGGCCGTCACTGGGCTGGACATCGTGAAGGCTCAAATCAAAGTCGTCGAAGGCGGCCGGATCGGGTCGGTGCACGAAACAGGGATCCCCAACCAAGCATCGATCCATTTAAATGGCCACGCGATCCAATGCAGGGTGACGACCGAGAACCCTGACAACAACTTCATCCCCGACTACGGCCGGATCACCGCCTACCGAGGGGCATTTGGGCCTGGCATCCGAGTGGATGGGGGGACGGCTTATGAAGGTGCGATCGTAACTCGGTTTTACGATCCGCTCCTCGAGAAGATCATCGCATGGTCGGCTAGCCCTCAGGAGGCGGTCGCACGAATGCTTAGGGCGGTACGCGAGTACCGAGTCCGGGGCGTTTCAACCAACCTGGCTTTCCTGGAAAACCTGCTCAGCCACGCTGCGTTTCGAAACGCCGATTACAACACCCGGTTCATCGACACGCGACCGGAGTTGCTCACGGGTCGAATGCGGCGCGACCGAGCCACCAAGCTTTTGACCTACATCGCCGACGTCTCAATCAATGGCCATCCTGACGTGAAAGGAAGGGCTCAGCCGAGGCCTGACAGCGCAGGCCCACAACCGCTAAATCTGAAGGGACAAATCCAGCCAGGCACCCGGCAACTCCTGGAGGAAATGGGTCCGACTGGTTTTGCCCGGTGGGTCCGCGCACAAGAGCGCGTACTGGTCACCGATACGACGATGCGGGATGCGCATCAGTCGCTGCTGGCGACACGGATGCGTACCTACGACATGAAGCGTATCGCACCTGATTACGCCCGGGCATTGCCCAACCTGCTGTCGTTGGAATGCTGGGGCGGCGCGACCTTCGATGTTTCGATGCGCTTCCTGCAGGAAGATCCCTGGGATCGGATTCAGAGCATTAGGGAAAAGGTCCCGAATGTTCTGACGCAGATGCTGCTCCGCGGGGCAAACGCGGTAGGCTACACCAACTATCCCGACAACGTCGTTTGCCGGTTCATTCGTGAAGCTGCCAACGTCATCGATATCTTCAGAGTCTTCGACTGCTTCAACTGGGTCGAAAACATGAGGGTCGCAATCGACGCCGTTGCAGACTGTGGCAAGGTCGCGGAGGGAGCGATCTGTTACACCGGCAATATCCTTGATCCGGCGAGATCAAAGTTCAGCATTTCGTACTACGTCGATCTGGCCAGCCAGCTGGATCGAGCCGGCTGCCATATGCTCGCAATCAAGGACATGGCCGGACTGCTCACGCCGCAGGCGGCTCGGCTGCTCATTGCTGCGATCAGGGACGTGACCGATCTACCAATTCATCTGCACACACACGACACGTCTGGGGGGGCTGCCGCGACCTTGATCGCGGCGGCCGAGGCAGGTGTAGACGCGATCGATGCAGCCATGGACAGCCTGTCTGGGCTCACTTCGCAGCCCTGTTTGGGCACAGTTGCTACGGCCCTTAGGTTTGGGGAACGTGATCCCGGCCTTGACCCTGGCAGCCTCATGCGGATCAGCACGTACTGGGAACAAGTCCGCGAACAGTACCGGGCGTTCGAGAGTGATCTGAGAAGCGGCGCCTCAGAGGTTTATTTACATGAGATGCCCGGGGGTCAGTTCACCAACTTGCGCGAGCAAGCACGGGCTCTGGGGCTCGAGACGCGTTGGCACGAGGTCGCGCAGGCCTATCATGATGCCAACCTGATGTTCGGCGATATCGTCAAGGTGACGCCCTCTTCAAAGGTCGTCGGCGACATGGCACTGATGATGGTTGCGCAGGACGTGTCCCCCGACGACATTCTTTCTGGGCGCCGGGAGGTTTCCTTCCCCGCATCGGTGAAGTCCATGCTGAAGGGCGACCTCGGTCAGCCAATGGGTGGCTTTCCGAAGGACCTTCAGAAGATTGTCCTCAAGGACGAGAAGCCATACACGGAACGCCCGTCCGAACTGCTACCAGCCGCAGACCTTGAGCAGGTTGAAAGCGTGGCAAAAACGAGCTGCGGTAGGGCACTCAGCTCTTGGGAGCTGGCAAGCTATCTGATGTACCCAGAAATCACGGCTGGCTTCCTGCGGTCGCAGTCACGCTATGGACCTGTCTCCAAGCTTCCAACCAGCACGTATTTTTATGGCATGCGTCCTGGAGACCAGATTTCCGTTGAGATCGAGCCTGGCAAGGTGCTGAATATCGCCCTGATCGCCGTGAGCGAGCTCAATGAGAAGTGCGAGCGAAAGCTGTTCTTTGAGCTCAACGGGCAGCCGCGAACCATAGCGATCGTCGAAAAAGTAGCCAACATTGGCCGGGTCGACGTCCGCATAGCGGATGAGGCAGACCCAACCCATGTAGCTGCCCCCATGCCCGGCCTCATCTCCTCGATCTGCGTAAAAGTTGGCGAACCGGTCAAACCGGGTGACAGGCTGATGTCCATCGAAGCCATGAAAATGGAGTCTGCGATCCTGTCGGCGACGGAAGGCGTTGTCTCGAGCCTCTTCGTAAAGGCAGGCGATCTGGTTGATGCAAAGCAGCTGCTTGGAATCGTTAGCGCTTAGAAGGTCGCCGCGCCCAACCAGACGTAGCTGCCGCCGAGCAGGAATCCGATAACGCCCGCCAAGGTCATGACCGGAATGAGAAAATAGCGTAGGCCGTCCATCGGATTTCTCCCGAGTTATTCTGTTCTGGCCTTGCCCGTCGAGGCAAGGGTGAGGGCGGCGGCGGGCCGCCGCCCTCGGGTATAGGGTCTTAATATTTGTAGGCGAGCTTCAGGAACCATTCGCGCGGACGCGAGAAGCTTGCGGTGGCGGCGCCGCCGATGTCGAGATCGACGTATCCGCCTTGGATGTATCGTTTGTCAGTCAAGTTGGTGACGCCGCCCGTCACGGTGAAGTGTTCGCTTTTGTCAGTGAATGACGCGCTCGCACCAAAGACGCTATATGCTGGCTGAAACAATTGCGGGCTATTTACCGCATCCTTGAAGGTGCCGCTTTGATAGGACCAGTCACCACGAAGCGTCAGTTTCCCGGCTTGCCCTTCATAGACATCCGCATTGATAGCTGCCGAAGCTGTCCACTTGGGTACGAAAGCAAATTTCGAATCCTTGGTAACGGGGGCGGCTGATAAGTCGATGTTGGTGTAATAGGCATCCAGATAACCTACACCAAAGGTCAACTGAACCTGATCGATTGGAGCCGCTTCGCCCTCGACCTCGAACCCCTTGATCCGGCCGGTGCCCGCATTTCGTACCTTCGGTGCGATTCCCTCATTAACAACGATCTGCATATCGCTGTAGTCGGACAGGAACGCCGCGATGTTGAGGCGCAGTCGTCGGTTGAAGAATTCGTTTTTGAGGCCAATTTCGTAGGATTCGACGAACTCCGGCGTGAATGACGGTGTCGTAATCTCTGCGGGAAAGATGCGCTTGCGGATTCCGAGGTCATCGCGCGCACTGTTCCGATTTGATCGCGCGCGGCATTCCGAGGTGATCGCGCGCAGCGTTCCGAGAATTGTCCGCGCAGGATTCCGAGATGATCGCGCGCAGTTTGAGGTGTGGGCAGCCTGATCGTTGGGCCATTTCTCCGGTCGTCAGTCGACTGGAGGAAATGGATGCCGACGAGGAGGTTAGCGATGCGCCATGTGCGCGAGATTTTGCAGCTGAGCCTGGATGCCGGGTTGTCGACGCGGGTAGTTGGCGAACGGGTCGGGATCGGGCCGACGACGGTGCGCGACACGCTGCGGCGTTTCGGGTGGTCCGGGCTGACGTGGCCGGTGCCGGCCGAGATGACCGACGCGGAACTGGAAGCGCGCCTTTACGGCATATCCGGGGTGAGGCCCGGCCGTCGTAAGCAGCCAGAGCCAGATTGGTCGGTGGTGGCGCGCGAACTCAAGCGCAAGCACGTGACACTCCAGGTTCTGTGGGAGGAGTATTACGCCGCAAACCCGGATGGGTATCGTTACAGTCGCTGGTGTGACCTGTTCCGGGGTTGGCAGGGGCGGTTGCCGCTTGTGATGCGGCAAAGCCATGCAGGCGGCGAGAAATTGTTCGTCGACTATGCCGGAGACAAGGTCCCCGTCGTTGTCGACCGGCGTACAGGCGAAGTTCGTGACGCCCATCTGTTCGTGGCGGTGATGGGCGGATCGAGCCTGTCGTTCGCGTGTGCCACCTGGACCGAGCAGTTCGCTGACTGGATCGAGGCGCACAATGCGGCCTTCGCCTTCTTCGGCGGGGTGCCGCAGTTGCTGGTTCCCGACAATGCCAAGGTCGCGGTGATCAAGGCTTGTCACTTCGATCCAATGCTTAACCGTAGCTACAACGACATGGCTCGTCATTACGGGACCGCAGTGCTTCCGGCGCGCCCAAGGCGGCCGCGGGACAAGGCGAAGGTCGAGGCTTGCGTTGGCATTGTCGAGCGCTGGGTGCTGGGCAAATTGCGCAACCGGATTTTCTACAGCCTTGCCGAATTGAATACGGCGATCGCCGGCTGCTTGGCTGACCTCAACGATACGCGAGTGATGCGTCAGTTCGGAAAGACGCGGCGCCAATTGTTCGAGGAAGTAGACGCGCCGAACCTGAAGCCGCTGCCGGCCGAGCCTTGGGTCCATGCAGAATGGAAGCGGTGCCGGGTCGGGCTCGATTACCACATTGCCGTCGACCGCCATCATTACTCGGTGCCCTACCGCTTCGCCCGCCGTGAAGTCGAGGTCCGCTGCACGGCCCGTACTGTCGAGATATTCCTCGGCGGTGAGCGTATTGCCGTTCACATGCGTGGGTCTGGCAATGGCCGACACACAACCATCCCTGAGCACATGCCGTCCAGCCATCGGCGCTACCTCGAATGGACGCCGGCCAAGATCCGCGAAGAAGCAGCGCGTGTGGGTCCTATGCTGTCCTTGCTGGTCGAGAAAATCATCGAGGACCGGCCACATCCCGAGCAAGGATATCGGTCCTGCCTCGGAATAATCGGCTTGGCCAAGCGCTTTGGCGCTGTCCGCCTGGAGGCAGCGGCACTGCGTGCACTGGAAATCCAGGCTCGCAATTATCCCAGCGTCAAATCGATCCTTGAGAAAGGGCTCGACCAGGTTCCCGTGCGCGAAACCCCGGAGCGCACGCCGATCCTTCACACCAACATCCGGGGCTCCGGATACTATCACTGACAGGACCCATGAATGCTGAAACATCCGACACTGGACCAGCTGAACCAGCTGGGCCTCACTGGCATGGCCCATGCCTTCTCAGAAATGGAGAGCAACGGCGATGCCGCCGGCCTCAGTCATGCCGAATGGCTGGCAATGCTACTCGACCACGAAGCCACTTGGCGAAACGACCGCCGCCTTGCCCTGCGCCTGCGGCACGCGAAATTGCGACACCACGCGGTGCCCGAGGACGTTGATTATCGCAGTCCACGTGGATTGGACCGCCGTATGTTCGAAATGCTGCTCAAGGGCGACTGGATCGGCAACCATGAGAACCTGGCCATCATTGGCCCGACGGGCGTCGGAAAGAGTTGGCTCGCCTGTGCAGTCGGCCACAAGGCCTGCCGGGATAATCGCTCCGTCCTCTACACCCGACTGCCGCGGCTGATCGACGAACTGTCCCTCGCCAAGGGCGATGGCCGGATCGCTGCACGCATGAAAAGCCTCGCCCGGGTTGACCTCTTGATCCTCGACGATTGGGGTCTCGAGCCACTCGATGGCAATGCAAGGCACCACCTCCTCGAGATTCTTGAAGACCGCTACGGTTGCCGCTCGACCATGGTGACCAGTCAGCTTCCAGTGGCGCGTTGGCACGAGCTGATCAATGACCCCACTTACGCCGACGCCATTCTGGACCGCCTCGTTCACAACGCCCATCGTCTCGAAATGAGTGGCGAATCCATGCGCCGCCTGTCCGCCACAACTCCGGCTTGACCAAGCCGAGAACACAGTGACATCATTACCCAACGATCAGGTGGTCACCTGCGCGCGATCAAATCGGAACGCTGCGCGGCATCAGATCGGAATACATGCGCGCCATCGTCGGAATCCGCAATGCGCTGGCTGAACCCGCCGTTCTTGAAGCCTTTTGAGTAGGATGCATAGATCAAGGTGTCGTCAGTGATCTTGTAGTCCGCCGAAATCGCTGGTGTCCATTCCTTCGCCTTGGCCTGGACTTGCACAGCTGGCATCGTGTGGTTGCCTCCCGGGTTCGTTGCCGAAGGCGTGCATCCGCCTGGAAGCGGGAAACCGGCGAAGGCTTCGAAGCCGGGGACGCCTGGTGGGATCACGCCCGGCACGGCCTGCCCGACGAGGCACTGGCTGAAGGCAATGAAAGCGCCATTGGGATAAAGTGAGGCCAGCACTGGATCGAACCGCGACCTATCATTGTAGATGACTTGTAGCGACGGATCGAACCGCTTGGTTTCGTTGGTGTAACGAATGCCCGGCGTGATCGAGAACCGGTCGGTTACCTTGAAGGTGGCCTGCAGGTATGACGCATAGCTATCGTTGTCGATTTTGGCGTCACCTCAAGGTTTGTGCGCCAGACAACGATTTGGCGGACATAATGAGAACACTGGCTATGCCACGAGTTTGAGGCGGGCCATGGGATCGTTGAGGGTGCGGAACTCGCCAGGGGAGAGCCGGTTTGCCCTTTGCCACAGATAGTCGCCGGTCAAACTGATATGCACCCAGCCCATCGGCGAGAGATGGGCAAGCAGCGCATCATCGAAGGTGCCGCCGGATGATTGGAGATGCTGGGCGGCCCTGTCCATATAGACGGTGTTCCAGTAAGAAATCGCCGCGATCAGCAGATTGAGGCCCGATGCCCGATATTCCTGATTCTCGATCGAGCGATCGGTGAACCGCCCCTGTCGGTTGGTGTAGATCGCGGCGGCAAGGGTATGACGTGCTTCGCCTTTATTGAGGCCGGCCTGGCAGGCGCGACGCAAGTCGGGCTGTTCAAGCCAGTCGAGCGCAAATAGCGTCCGCTCGATGCGGCCGAGTTCGGCCAGCGCAAAATCCAGCCTGTTCTGGCGCTTGTAGGCGGCCAGCTTGCGCAGGATCGCGGAGGGCGCAACGGCTCCTTCCTTAATGGAGGCGACGATCCTGACGATGTCATCCCAATCGGCTTCGATCGCCGCCGTCTTGATCGTGCGGCCCATGAGGCTTTCGATGCCTTTGTAGGTCGAAGGCGCGGCGATCGAGCCGAGTTTCCGGTCGGCGATGTCGCGCAGACGGGGCACGAACCGGAAGCCGAGAAGATGGCAAAGGGCAAAGACATGGTCCGTCGCGCCGCCGGTATCAGTGTAATGCTCATGCAGCGGTAGCGCGCCGGCGCCGAGCATCAGGCCATCCAGCACGTAGGGGGCCTCGCCGGCGGTGGCCGACATGATCCGCGATCCGAACGAGGCAAAATGATCGGACAGGTGGGAGTAGATCTTCAGGCCCGGCTCGCTGCCATATTTCGCATTGATGTCGGCCGCCGCCGATCGGTTGCGGCCCGAGCGGAAGAACTGCCCATCGGAGGATGAACTAGTGCCGGCTCCCCAATGGCGCGTGAAAGGAAGATCATGGTGCGCGGCAACGATCATCCCCAACGCGGCCTGATAGTTTTCGGGCGACAAATACCAGTTGTGGGTCCAGGCAAGCTGGGCGTAGCTCACCCCGTCGCTGGCGTTGGCCATGCGCTCTAGACCCAGATTCGATCCATCAGCGAGAATGGCGGCGAGGATCGCGTGCGGGTTGTCATGCTCCTTGCCGGACCGAAGATCGCGAAATGCGCTCAGGAACCCGGTGCGCTCGGCCACCTCGACCAGGAGTTCGGTGATCCGCACGCGCGGAAGCAAGGCGTCGAGCCTGCGATCGAGAGCCTCCGCCTCGGGTGGAGTGATCGCCGGCATGGGTTGCAGCTTGAGCCGGTCGCGTTCGAGCGCCACGCCCGCGAGCCTGTTCGCCTTGAGTTGCTTGGCGAAACGGCGCAGCCGCCAGTCGAGCGTCCTTGCCCGCTCCTCCAGATAGGCGGCCGCATCGGTCTGGAATGGCAGGCTGTCGGCCACCTTATCGGCATCGCGTCGACTCAGCAAATAGGTGTCGAAGCGGCGATAATTGCGGGTTCCTTCGACCCATATGTCGCCGGCGCGCAACCGATCGCGCAGCGTGGCCATGATGGCCGTCTCGTATCGCCGGCGATCGACCTGGCCACCTTCGGTGATGAGGCGCTTCCACTGCCGGTTGGCGAATGGGAGCGGAACGCCCTCGGGCAGGCTGCGGGCCTTGCGGGCATTGGTATCGCGGATGACCTCGATGGCCTTGACCAGTTGCGATCCGCTCCCCGATGCCTTGAACGTGAATGTATCGAGGAAAGCCGGGCTGAACCGCCGCAGCGTCGCATAGCGACCAGTCGCCGCGACAAGCGCATCTTCGCCCGCCAGCTCGGCCAGCGCATCGACCTGCGATTTGGCTGCGACCAGTCTGTGCCAGCCTACCGCTTCGTCGATCAGTTCGAGCGGATTACCGCCATGTTCGACCGCCTCTCCCAGCGCGGCGATCGTCGCGCCGAACAGCCGCATAAGTTCGCCGACCGAGCGGATGCTGTCCTGATAGCGCCTTTCCCGCCCGCGCCGCGCCCGTGTGAACAGGCTTCCGACAAGCCTGTCGAACATCTGGATCGCACCATCGGCGAGCCTGGCATCGAGGTCGATGACCGCCGCGATCAGCGTCGCGCGGCGCCTGTTAAGGCTATAATCGGAGAGCAGGAACGCCGGCGCAACGCCACCTTCGCGCATGAACTGCGCGAACCGGAAGTCGGGGATTTTCGCGCCGATCGCCGGGTCGATGCCGATTCCGCGCACATAGCGTAGCCGTTCCAGCAGCCCGTTGATGTTCGCCGTGGTGGGCGCTTCCTCGAAATTGCGCAGCCAGGCCAGCGGCGTCATGCCGAAGTCGCTGTTGTTGACGATCAGATCATCGATCCGCGCCAGTTCGGCATGACCCAGGCTTTCGACAATGAGCGCCGCCGCGGCTTTGCGGGCGCGTGCCCTGCCGGCGAGGCCCGCACGTTCGAGCGTGTCTGCCGATGGAAGAATGAAGCGTTCCTGCTTCAGCCCCTCCATCAATGCGCGGACAATAGGTTCGCCCCGATCGGTCCGCTCCGCAGCTCTTGCGGCGAGATCGAGCGCGAGCGGTATATCCCCTCGCCGAAAAGGGTGTAGCCCCAGATGCCGTGCCGCAATGTCGGCATGATCGTTACGTGTTTGCGCGCGCTGGCCATAGTCGGCGAACGCATCAACATCGACGAAGAGCTGGGCGGCGAGATAGTGAAGGACCGCATCGGGGACGTCGACGTCGGGCTGCAAACCGAAGCCGGGATGCCGCATAAGCGCGATCTGCGTTGCCAGACCGAGGCGGTTGGCAGGGCGATAGCGGCGACCGACCAGTTCGAGATCCTCGGCGGCAAGGGTATAGTGGCCGACGATCGCGGTTTCGTCATGGGGGATATCGAACAGGCGACGCCTTTCTTCTCCGGTCAATAATCGCCGCCGCGCCATCCTGCCTCCATCCCGAGTCGAGAGCGACAGGCTAGCGTCAATCTGGAGTATAGCCTAACCGGACGTCAGGATGCAGCGGCGGTTTCTGTCAGGATAGGGTTATGGCAAGCATTTATTGACGCATGTTCCGCCGTGTCATAGAATTCAACCTGACATTTTGACCGGAGGCGGCGATGAAAGGCCAGAGGATCGGTTACGTCCGGGTGAGCACATTCGATCAGAATGTCGATCGCCAGTTGGACGGGCAGTCGCTCGACCGGATTTTCACCGACAAGGCATCGGGCAAGGACATCAACCGCCCCGAACTCGATGCCATGCTCGCCTTCGCCCGCGAGGGTGACACCGTCGTGGTCCACAGCATGGATCGATTGGCGCGTAATCTCGACGATCTGCGCAAACTGGTTCAGTCCCTCACCAAAAGAGGCGTCCGGATCGAGTTCGTGAAGGAAAGCCTGGCCTTCTCGGGCGAGGATTCCCCGATGGCCAACCTGATGCTCTCGGTCATGGGTGCGTTCGCCGAATTCGAGCGCGCCCTGATCCGGGAGCGGCAGCGCGAAGGCATTGCGGTCGCCAGACAACGCGGTGCTTATCGCGGGCGGAAACGTTCCCTCTCCGACGAAATGGTCGCCGAGCTGCACCGCCGTGTTGATGACGGCGAGCGCAAGGCCGTCATCGCCCGTGACCTGGGGATCAGTCGCGAAACCCTCTACCAGTATCTCCGCGCTGCCACCTGAGCCGGTTTCACCCAGCCTCGCTCACCCTTAGGCTTGTCTGATTGATACGACCAATGTCACGTCTCTTGAATTGCTTGAATCATATCAATGAGGATTGGAGGTCTCCTTCGTCAAACGAATGGCAAGAGCGCGACCGATTGCCGCTGCGGCGACTGGCTGGACGGCGCTTGGCGGAAATGGTGCAACCGAACTAGCATTGATCTCGCAAAGCGCATAGGAGCCATCGCTGATGGCTTCACCAGGGCGAAATAGGAAGTCGGCGTCCCAAAGAAGCGGAAGATCGTGGTCGGCGATCGACAGCAACCTTTGCATCTCTGGAATCCAGCGATCCTCCATCGCTTTCCGTAAGGCTGCGAAGCGCGTCACCTCCGGTCCGAACATGGCGCGGCCCATCGGCTGTGGGGTTGACGACGTTGTATCAATGGCCGTTGGCGTCATCAGCGCAGTGATCAGGTTGTGCCCAAAGCCAACCACTCGGTGCCCGCACACGTAGCAGCGGACCATGCCCTCGGACGACTGCGGCTGATAAGCCTGATCGATCAGCACGCCGCCGTCGTTTAGAAACGGCACCCACCTTTCCAAGCACTCGGCTAGGCTGATGCGCTCCGATTTGCTTCCTTGGCGGGCCTCTTGAACTTTCACCGACGTTTTCAAAGCCGGAGCGTTTCCCGCTTCGTCTAGTTGGACACGCCATACATTCCTGCCGCCGTTGCCGTAGTTCGGCTTCAGCACGCGCGGGCCTGCGGCAAGATGTTCGGGGAAACGAGCGCGAAGGCCTTCAGCGTCCACGTATCGATCGACATCGCTGCCCCATTCCATGGAGCGCGTTGTGTAGAGCACTTCCTTGACGCCGATTTTGGCGATCACGTCAGGATGCGCGCTGACGACAACGCCGCACCCCGCGACTTCGCGCAGCATTGGATCGAGCTGCGAGCGGTCGCCTGAAATGTCCAACGGATTCACCCAGACCAGCACTGCGTCGCACGACAGCAGCTCGTCCCGAATCTCGCGAACCGCCTCGTCCCTGTACAGTACAGGCCTTGCGGTCGCCCCGAGCGCCCGCAAGGCCTGCATTATCGGCCACTGCCGGGCTTCATGAAAGCGATGCGTCCACTCGGCTGCTTGCCCACGCCAAAGAAGAGCGATGTTCGGGCCGGATGTCATTGTTGCATCTCCCCATCGGACCTGTCCCCTTTGTGGTCGCGAACTCAGGTGTCGCGCAGCAGTGGGTGTTAAGCCACGGCGGTCGGGTTCAGCCGCCGCCGCGCAAAGCCGCGGCATAGCGCCGGTCGACCACTTCCCAGTCGATGTTGCGGAAGAAGGCGTCGACATATTTGGCGGCGGCGGTGCCGTAATCCATGTGGAAACTGTGCTCGTACATATCGAGCGCGAGCAGCGGCACGCCGGCAATCGCACCGTGCATATGATCCCACGCCCAATGGTTGTGCAGCGAGCGCGTGTGGAGATTGTAGACGAGCACGCACCAGCCCGATCCGCCGGCAAGGCTCATCCCGGTACGGCGGAAGTCGGCTTCCCAGCGGTCGAACGAGCCGAACGCCGCGCCCAGCGCGTCGCGGATGGAACCGGCTGCCTGGCCGTTGCCGCCGAGCCCGTCGAAATAGACCTCATGGAGCACGACCGAGCCGGTGCGGTGCAGCTCCTCGCGCTTCAATCCGCCATAGACCACCGGCGGCAGGTCCGTGTCAGCGAGCGCGGCGGCAAGTCGTGTCTCGATCATATTCAGGGCCTTGACCGAGCCCGCATAATTGTTCTCGTGGTGCGATGTGATCAGCCTTTCGGAGAGGCCGTGAAGCCTGGCGGGATTGAACCTGAGCGGCTTGACCTGATGATTTCCGGCAAAGGCGGGGACAGCCGCCGGCGCTGCGGCCGGCGTCTGCGCAGAGGCTTCGTTGATAGTCATGGCGGCGGCTCCGATGCCAAGAGTTGCGATTGCACTGCGTCGGGAAAGATGGTCGATCGTCACGCGTCACTCCTTCAGATGATCATTACATATGCGGCCCCGAGGACCGAGCAGACGCCGAGCACCGGCAGCATGCCGGCCTTGAACCGGAACATGGCGAGTATCGCACCCACCGCGAGCGCCAGCGCCGGCCAGTTGACGGACGTTAGGACTGGGAGATCGATGGTGCCGGCTGCGAACGGCACTTCGCGGACTTGCTCGAACAGAGTGTGGATACCAAACCAGACCGCCAGATTGAGGATCACGCCGACCACTGCGGCGGTGATCGCCGAAAGCGCGGCCGACAATGCGCGGTTGCCGCGCAGCCGCTCGATGAATGGCGCGCCGGCGAAGATCCACAGGAAGCATGGCAGGAAGGTAACCCAGGTGGTGAGGATTGCGCCGAAGGTCGCGGCGACGAGCGGCGGCAGCCCGGTCGCTTCGCGGAAGGCCGCGAGGAAGCCGACGAACTGCGTCACCATGATCAGCGGCCCGGGCGTGGTCTCGGCCATGCCGAGCCCGTCGAGCATCTCGCCGGGCTGGAGCCAGCCATAGGTCTCGACTGCCTCCTGCGCGACATAGGCGAGCACCGCATAGGCGCCGCCGAAGGTCACCACCGCCATCTGGCTGAAGAAGGTGGCGATGCGGCTGAACACGTCGTCGGGGCCGAACGCGAACAGCAGCGCTGCGACCGGCCCGAGCCAGAGCAGCAGCAGGACGCCGGAGATGCGCAGCGACCAAGAGAGGTTCGGCCGGGCATGGTCGGGAAGGCCCTCGCCAAGAGCGGTGTCGCGGTCGTGGATTATCTCAGCGCCGGCGGGACCATGTCCGCCGCCGCCCTTGAATGCGGCGTAACCAGCGCGGCCACTGAAGAAGCCGATCAGCGCGGCGGCAAGCACGATCAGCGGGAAGGGCACGTCGAGCACGAAGATCGCGACGAACGCCAGCGCGGCAAAACCGCGCATGACGTTGTTCTTCAAGGCACGCGAACCCACCCGGACCACCGCCTGTAGCACCACCGCCAGCACGGCGGCCTTCAATCCGAAGAACAATCCCTCGACCAGCGGCACTTCGCCGAGCAGCACATAGACATAGCTGAGCCCTAAAATCGCGAGGAAGCCGGGCAGCACGAATAGCGCGCCCGCGACCAGGCCGCCCTTGGTCTTATGGAGCAACCAGCCAATATAGACAGCTAGCTGTTGCGCTTCAGGGCCGGGCAGCAGCATGCAATAGTTGAGCGCGTGGAGGAACCGCTCCTCGCCGATCCAGCGCTTCTCCTCGACCAGGATGCGATGCATCACCGCTATCTGGCCCGCCGGTCCGCCGAAGCTGAGCAGCGCGACCCTGATCCAGACGCGCACCGCCTCGCCAAAGCTGATGCCGTGCTCGTGCAGCGTCTCGACTGCGATTTCAGCGCGTGCGCTGGCCTCCATCTTTAGTCCTCTTTTCGCCGGGTGAAGTGAGCATAGAATCCGTCGAGCGCGGTCGATCCGCGCGCGATCCGCTCCTCGTCGTCGTCGGTGCCGGCACAGATGCCGGCGATAAGCGCGCTCACTCCCGGAGTTTCCGGGCGCTCGAACCGAGCATCGGCAATATCAAGGTCGTGAACAATTTCGCCGAGCGCCCGCAGCGCGGGGTCGGTCTCGAGACCGGTGAGGAACACCAAGGTCTCGAAGGAGCAGCGGTCGCCTTCGTGGGTGAACTCAGCGTCCGCCATGTCGAACCTCAGTTCGTCAGGCTCCGGCACATATCCTTTGCCCTCGACGAACTTGAAGCTCGCCTCGGGGTCGATGAAGCGGCGAATGAGCCAGGCGGACGCGATGCGATCGACATGGACATGGCGGCGCGTCACCCAAACGCGGCGCTTTAGCTCCGCCGGGGTCAGCTCGGGCGCACCGGGGCCGCTCACATCGGGATGTTGGTGAGAGCGGCGGTCCGCCTCGGTGATGGCGGCCTGTGCCGCCTGCCGACCATGCGCACCGAAAAAGTCGATCGCGGCGACCTCGTTCAGGCGTTTGCGCAGGCGGCCCACATCCGCCGCCGCGACATACTCGCCCTCACACAGCGCGCGCGCCTCGCGTGCCAACTCCTCATAGTCGGCGTCACGCGCAGCGTCGAACACTCCGCGCAGCTCCGCATCGCCCATGCCGCCGACAAGGCGCGCTTCGAGGATCAGCGCCTCGCCGCCATTTTCGGTGATCTCGCGATGCAGTTCTTCGAACAGCGCGCGCGTGTCCTCGCGATTGGGGAGCGCATGGACGGCGTTCTTGAGCGGCGCGGCCCCGATCGCCTGCAAACGCCGCCAGACCTTCACCCGCAAATAGGCAGGCTTAGCCGGAAGCTGCGGGATCAGGAGCAACCAAGGGGAAGCTTGTGTGTTTGTCATAGTTGTATCGTCACTAGCCTACAAGTGTAAGGGTTGCATCACAAGCCTCATGAGCATAGGACTGCTTATCCCGAAGAAAGAAACCGGAGCGCAATGTCGCGGCTCGCCGGCGGCGCGCTCGCATGACGTGAGGCTTTCCGTGTCGAGTGCGCTGATGAAGGATCAATTATGCTGAAAAAGACCATCGCCTTGGGATTCGCCAGCCTCCTGCTGGCAAGCCCGGCATGGGCAGCGCCGGACTGGTCGGCTGTCGACCGGGCGATAGGACGAGCGGGGGCCGAACAGCCGGGGGGCGTTCACCGCTACAGCTTCCCGCGTTCGGACCTGAGCGTCACGCTGGATGGGGTGACGATCAAGCCCTCCCTCGCGCTCGGCTCTTGGGCGGCGTTTCAGCCGATGGGCGACGAGGCGATGGTGATGGGCGATCTCGTGCTGACCCACGACGAGGTGAACCCCGTTTTGAGCCGCCTGCTCGCAAGCGGTTTTACGATCACCGCGCTCCACAATCACCTGCTCCGCTCTTCGCCTGCGACCATGTACATGCACATTGCCGGCCACGGCGACCCGGTGAAGCTCGCGGCCGCGCTCCGGCAAGCGCTATCAGCCAGTCGGACCCCGCTCGCCGCGCCGCAATCGCCTTCGGCCAGCGCAGCCGCATCGCGGCTCGACCTCGATGTGGCCGCGCTCAACCGGTTGATGGGCGGTGAGGGCAAGACGGCCGGTGGCATCCTCCAATACAGCTTTCCGCGCGCCGAGCGGCTGATGGACGGCGATATGGAGACTCCGCCGACGATGGGCACGGCGACCGCGATCAACTTTCAGCCAACCGGGGACGGCCGAGCCGCCATCACCGGCGATTTCGTACTTGTCGCAAACGAGGTCGATCCGGTCCTGCGCGTGCTGCGGACGAACGGGATCGAGGTCACGGCGCTGCATAATCATATGCTAAACGACGAGCCGCGGCTGTTCTTCATGCACTTCTGGGCCAACGACGACGCAGCCAAGCTCGCCCGTGGGCTGCGCGCGGCGCTCGACAGGATGAACAATCAGAGGAGTTGAACTCGGACGACGGCTCATTGGGCCGTAACCGCCGCCCGCCCGACCCCACGGCCCTTATGCAGGAAGTGGAATGGAACATGGCTAGCAAACGAACTCTCACTGTTGTCGCAGGCGTGGGCGCGGCCGCGCTGGCGATCGCGGGCGTGGCGATCGCGCAAAACCACGAGGCGAACGAAAACCGGATAATCGGCAAGCACAGCGAACGAGACATCCCGCTTGCTCAGGTGCCCGAGGCCGCGATGAACGCGGCACGCGCGCAACTCGCGTCAATAAGCAAAGCGGAGCAAGTCACCCGAAAGGCGGACGGAAGCACGCTCTATGAAATCAAGGGCAAGAACAGCGACGGAAAGACGATCGAACTGTTCGTCACGCCCGAAGGCCAGGTGCTCGGCCGCGAATGATGGATCAGCACGGGGCGCCGGCCGTCGAGGGCCGTGCGCCCCTTCCGAAATGATACTGCGGAATAGGAGACGAAAATGCGGCCAAGGCGATGGATATTGTTATGCGCCGCTTTGGCCGCCCTGCCTGATAGTGCGATCGGCCAAACCGAACCCGCGTCGGCGACGGGCTCGGCGTTGTTCGTAAGCTGTCAAGCGAATGAGCCGCGATGCGGCGCTTACCTCCAAGGCGTGCTCGACATGATGATCGTCGCGCGAAAAGCGGAATGCCGCGCTCCACGCTATGACCGATCGGCGCTGCGCGCGGCATATTTACGCTGGGCGGAGCAGAATAGCTATTTTATGAGTGTTCATATGGTGGCCGGAGCTGAACGCTCGTTAGCGAAGGCTTGGCCATGTCAGTAGCATCGTACCCCGCGGCGTAGCCTGCCCGGCGGCTGCCTTTGAGGGCAGGCGGAGCGTCCGCCTGGCGGTGAATTCCGCCAGCTCAACGATCCCATGTCGCGCCTCAAGCTCGCTAATTAGCCGATGTTCGCATTATGTCTGCCAAATCGTTGTCTGGCGCACAAACCTTGAGGTGACGCCATTTTGCCACCGGAGAAGAATTGGGCGAACCCGAACTCCAACGGTTCCTTATCCTGGCCTTTTTCCTTTAGATAGTATGCGCCCAGAACAAACTTCAGTCGATCATCCAGAACACTACCGGTTAGCTGGAGCTCTTGTGATGCCTGCCACAGATCGATATTGTTGGTGAGCTGCAAAATGTTGTGCGGAGTGCCGTCGAAATCATATTCGAACCTCGATTTCTGATCACGATAGGAACTGATCGACTTCAGGCTGATATCACCGAAGTCATAGTCGAGCGTCAGGTTAACTCCCCATAGATCGAAATCCGAGCGGTTGTTGCCGCCGGCCCAAGTCGTATCAGGATCCCCGGTAATCCAGCGCGTGCTGGCGCAATTAGGGTTGCTGGTCGGGGCCAGCGTTCCAGGAATCGGACCGGTGGGCCCAAACCCGCCCCAAGCCGCGCCGCAGGCGCCCGTAGCGGCCCCGACCGCGGAGATCTTGTTCCAAAAATACATCGAGCTCGGCGCGGCGATCAGACGATTGGTGCCCCCAGGGGGGGCGCTGTTGGGAATCTCCACAAAACGCAACGGAACCGGCTGGTCTCGCAGTTCGATGAGTGAGATTGCTGTCTGCTCTTCACGACGGATATTGATATCGCCGCTGAGGTTGACCGTCAGCTTGTCGGTCGGCTCCCACTTGAACGCCAGCCGGGCGCCAAAGCTATCCTTGTTGCCTTGGCGACCGCCATCGAACAGGCGTCTCTGAAAACCGTCGCGGGTTTCGTAGGATGCAACCGCGCGCATCGCGAGATTGTCACTCAGCGGCACGTTGATCATGCCCTTGAAATCTGCGCGATTGTAGCGTCCGGTAACGGCTTCGAGCTTTAGGTCGAAATCTTTCTGTGGCTGCATCGAGTTAACAACAATGGCGCCACCAATCGTGTTCTTGCCAAACAGGGTTCCTTGTGGCCCGCGCAAAATCTGAACGTCGGAAATGTCGGCCATATCAAGCAGCGCGCCAACGGAGCGAGCGACGTAGACGCCATCGACGTAAACCCCGACACCTGGATCGACCGTGATGTTGAAGTCGGTCTGCCCAACGCCACGGATGAACGCTGTCAGCGAAGCACTTGATCCGGAAATATTCGCGACCGGCTGGATGTTCACATTAGGAGCAAATTTAGCGACCTGTGCGACATTGTTAATCTGCCGTGCTTCGAGCATTCCTGCGTTCATTGCCGTGATTGCAACGGGAGTTTCCTGCAGATTCTCGGCTCGCTTGCGAGCGGTCACGATGATTTCTTCAAGGCCACCCGATGCCGGGGCGTCGGCCTGAGGTTCGCTTGCCGCAGCATCCTGGGCATGCGCCGTCATCGGTGCAAGGCAAGTCAGCCCAATGATGGCTGAAGTGCTGGCGCGCAGGAAGACCTTCCTGAAATTCATCAATTGCTTTGTCACTTGGCATTCTCCCTCTTGTTGATGTATTTTTATTTATAAGCGTGGATAGACTAAACGTAGATGTTGAGGTTCTTGCTCAACATCACATTGTGCTTGAGGATCGCTCGGCGTTTGACCAGTTGAAAGCTGTTGCCGACCTGGCGCCAGATATCGATACGGTTGCCGATCAGCGAATCCTCGTCGCGTTCGTTGCGATTGCGATAGGCATAGAAGTTCGAATAGACCCGGAACTCGTCGGTGTTTTCGGTAAGCTCCACCTCGACGTTGGTGATGATATGGGTGTAGCGCGTCGCCGGATCCTCCGACCAGGCCGTTCCGGTCTCGAGCCGCGAAAGCCGCTTGAGGATTTCGGGCTTGCTGTCGTTGTAATAGGCCATCCGGGTCAGGTCGGTCACCTGCTCGGTCTTGTCGCGGCGATAGCGGGTTTCGATCCCCGGCATGTGGTAATGCAGGTCTTCCGCCAGCATGCTGGTCCAGGCCTTGTAGTGTTCATCGTCGAGCAGCCGTGCTTCGCGATACAGCGTCTGGGTCAGCGCGTGGGTCAGTTCGAGCGATGCGGTAGTCCCTTCGCGCGTGCGCTCGATCGTTGCGGTGTCGGTCATAGCTGTAGTTCCTCTCAGAGCGCGAACAGGCCGGGAAGGTCGCGGGTTTCGGCCACATTGCCCAGCTGCGGTTCGGGCCGTGCCGGCATCTTGCCGAATTCGTCATGGGTCATCATGTCGAGCCAGCGCTGGTAGAAGCCGCGCTGGTTGGCGTCGTTGTACTGGCCGCGATAGACGATGCCCGGCAGGGTATCATGTTCGATCTGGCGGCCGATCCCGCAGCGATAGTGCAGGCGCTCGTGCCGGGTGACGACGCCGCGGTTGACGGTGGTGCAGTTCTCCCAGTTTTCCCCGTCATCCATCTCGAAGGTGCCACCGGGGCCGAAGGTCTGCATCACGCCCTTGGTCACTTCCTCCTTGATGTCGTCGGGCATGTTCTTGTTGACGATCACCCAGGTCTTCAATTCGAACTGCATCGGCCCCTTGGGTTGCCACTGGCGGAAGGTGGAAATGCCCGGCAGGAACGAGACGTTGGGGAAGATCGATGCCGAGGCGACCGAACCGAAGATCTTCGAGCGCATCTCGCCCAGGCGTTCCGCCATCTTCGGGCGGATCTTGTTGTAATAGTCCATCACCTTGGGGCGCCCGAGCAGGAAGAGGTCGCCCACGCCTTCGGTGCCGAATTCCCAGCCGTGGCCGTTCACGCTGGCGTGATAGGAATTATCCATGTCGATCGGCGGGAACGGCTGGCCGTTGTTCATCGACCGAGTGCCCGAATCATGCGTCCAGCCGGCGTGGTAAGCGTCGCCGATGAAGTTCTCGACCCCGAACTTCCAGTTCGCGCTGATCACCGACTTGATGCAGCCGCCAATGAATTCGGTGCCGCCTTCCTCGTTGTCGAGGATCATGTCGAGATACCACCGGAAATCGCCTAGCCAGGCTTCCAGGCTCGGCGCATCGCTGTTGAAGGTGGCGAACACCAGGCCCTTGTAGTTGCCGACCTTGGCGACGTTCTTGAGGCCATGGTTCTTGAAGTCGATATCGCCCGCGTCGTAGCAATATTCCTCGTGCATGCCCTTGAGGTCGCCGGCGGTGTCAAACGCCCAGCCGTGGTAATTGCAGACGAACCGACGGGTGTTCCCGGCATCGGCGAAGCACACCTTATTGCCGCGGTGCGGGCAGGAATTGAGCATGACCCGGATCGATCCGTCGGGCTGGCGGGCGACGATCACCGCATCTTCGCCCATGTGGGTCGTCAGGAAGTCTCCGGAACTGGGGATCTGGCTTTCGTGGGCAACGAACAGCCACGACCGCGCGAAAATGCGGTACAGCTCCTCCTCGTAGATGTCGGCATCCGAAAAGATCCGGCGGTCAAGCCAGCCTTCCTTGAGGTCCATGTAGCGTGAATAATCCGGTTCGCGACCGATACGTTCGAAGCGCATGATTGTTCTCTCCCGTCAGGATTGTTCAGAAAAAGGCGTTGAGGTTGCTGTCCGGCAGCACGGAATGGTCCAGCACGATCTCGCGCGCGGTGAGCAGCCACGCGCCGCCTTCGCTGCGCCAGAGGTCGGTGCGTCCGGCGGTGAGCAGGCGGGTAGTGCCGTCGATCCGGTTCCGGTGCATCACCAGCACAGAATGGACCCGCACCTCGTTATCGGCCTGGGTGGCCAGAACCTCCACGTTGGAGACAGCGCGGCGGATGTAGTTGGGAGGATCCTCGGCCCAGACGAAGCCGGATTTCAGGCGATCCACCCGCATTTTGAGCCGACCCAGATCCTCGTTGAAGATTACCCCTGGGCCAAGTGGTAAAGGCGGCGAACGGTCAGCGCGGAACCTTCGGCTCTTCAGTTCAAGGCGATAGCTGACGTCTTTGCCGAGCATGGCCAGCCAGCCTTCGAAATCTTCGTTGTCGAGCAGCCGGGCTTCGCGGTGGAGTGCCTGGGTGACAGCAACGATCACCTCCACCGGTGGAGGGGCAAGCGGCCGGTCAAGCATGCTCGGCTTCCTGTTCGGTCAACGAGTTGATGTTGTACGTGGGCACTTCGGCCCAAGTTTCCGCCATCATGTGCTCTTGCCAGCGGCGGTAGAAATAGCGCTGGTTGTGTTCGCTTACCAAGCCGGCGGCGATATCGCCGGGGAAGCCCTCGCGCTTGCCCGAGCGGCCCAGCGCCATGTTGGTGTAGACATCCATCTGCGCCGTGCGCCAGCCGCGCGACTGTTCGGTGCAGGCGGTCAGATTGTCGCCATCGTCGTTGTCGAACAGGCCTGCCAGGCCGAAGGTCAGGCACTGGTTTTCGAGGATCTGCGCTTTCACCGCCTCGGGCATGTCGTTTTCGGCCATGGCCCAGGTCCACTGCTCGATCTGGCCGGGACCCTTGGGATGATAGACCCGGAACCAGTTGAGCCCGGGCAGCAGCTGCAGGTTGGGGAAAATGGTGATGTTGACCTGCGCACCCCACACCTGCCTGCCGCGCACTTCGCCCAGACGGTCGATCACCGTCTGGCGGTTGGCCTCCAGGTATTCGAGGATCGGCTTGGGATCGGGATAGAAGGCATAGCCGGAAACGCCGTCGAGCGCGCTCAGGACCATGTGCCCGTTCATGCCGGCGACCGACAGCCCGCCATCGAGATCGACCCCGGAATTGCCGACGCTGAGCCCGGTGAGGTCCATCGACTGGACCGCCGCCATAGCGCCGGCATGGGCCCAGCCCAGGTGATAGCCATCGCCGCAGACGTTCTCGACTGGCAGCTTCCAGTTGGTGCCCAGCACCATCTTCTGCGTCTCGCCGAGCAGTGCCGATCCGCCTGGCATGGCATCCAGCCAGACATCGAGGAAAAACTTGGCATCGCCCAGATAGTCATCGAGGCTGGGCGAATTGGCATCCCAGCAGCCGAACACCAGGCCCTTATACTCGGCCACTTTCGTCACCGGGATCAGGCCGAACTTGGTGCGGTCGAGTTCGCCGAAATAGGCCTCGTTTTCCAGCGGCACCCCGGAGAGCGCGCCGTCCGGGGAAAAAGACCAGCCGTGATAGTTGCAGGTGAAAGCGCGCGCATTGCCGCGATCGGCGCGGCAGATCCGGTTGCCGCGATGGGTACAGCTGTTGAGGAACGCCTTGATCGACCCGTCCTTCTGGCGGATCACGATCACATCGTCTTCGCCCATGAAGGTGCGGAAATAGTCGCCCGGCTTCGGAATCTGGCTGGTGTGGACCAGAAACAGCCAGCAGCGCCCGAAGATCCGCTCAAGTTCCTGCCGATAAATGTCTTCGCTCGCGTAGATCGAGCGCGATTGGCGCCCGGTGCGGGAATCAACCAGATCGGCAATGCTGTCGTTCATTTGATCCTCTCCCGCACAGTATGGCTAAAGTCGGCATCGATTTTTCGTGTCGCGAAAGTTCTAAGCACGAGTCGTGCCAATATCGGTTTCTTACCGGTTTACAGCAGTCCGGGTTGGTCAATCCCACTGCGAGGCAGCTTGCAGATCGACGTAAATGTAAATGTCGAGGCTTGAGTCTGGCCCGAAAGTTACGAATCTGATAGCCTGACCGGATGAAGACACTTCCAGGCTACGCCGACATTGCCAGCAAGCTGCAGTTCTCACCGGAAATGGGCCGGATCTGGCACGATGGTGAACGCTGCGTACTGCTCAGCCAAGCGGCTCTGGCCAGCTGGCGCAGCCGCCTAGTTGCCGAATTGGGGCACGAAGCGGCCAGCCGGTTCTTCTGGGGTGTCGGTTTTGCCGAAGGCGCACGGTGCGCGATCGGCGCGAAAAAATTACGCCCGGATGGTGATTATCTTGAAGCATTCGCGGTCGGACCGCAGGCGCACGCCTTGACCGGGTTTGGCTGGACCCAGATCGAAATCCTGGAAAATGATTCCTCGCGAGGGCATTTCGAAGGCCGGTTCAGGGTCCACGATTCGATCGAGGCGGCGATCCATCTCAGCGCGACCGGGTACAGCACTGACCCGGTGTGCTGGATGCAGACTGGCTTTGCCAGCGGCTTTGCCACAACCTTCGCGGGACAACCGATCATCATGCGCGAAGTGGAATGTGCGGGGCGAGGCGATGCCGCCTGCGTACTTCACGCCAAACCAAAACCCGAATGGGATCAGTTGGACAACCTCGAATTGGCCGCGACGCCGCTGGTCCTGCCCGAAACGCGGCATGATGGGGGCCAAACGGTGATTGGGATCTCGGCAGGGTTCCTCTCAGCCAAGACCATGATCGAACGCACCGCGTCGAGCAATGCGACGCTGCTGTTAATGGGCGAGACCGGGGTCGGCAAGGAAGTGCTGGCCAAGCTCGCTCATCGGCTGAGCATGCGCGAGGCGGAGCCGTTCATCGCGCTCAACTGCGCGGCGATCCCCGAGGGGTTGATCGAATCGGAGCTGTTCGGCGTGGCCAAGGGGGCCTATACTGGCGCGGTTGCCGCCCGGCCCGGTCGGTTCGAGCTGGCCAATGGCGGCACGCTGTTCCTGGACGAGATTTCGACACTGTCGCCACTTGCACAATCGAAGATTCTGCGCGCTGTCCAGGAAGGTGAGTTCGAGCGGGTCGGCGATACGCGGACGATCAAGGTGGATGTCCGATTGATCGCAGCATCCAATGTGGAACTTAACGAGGCGGTGCGGGAAGGCACGTTTCGTGCCGACTTGTTCTACCGGATATCGACTTTGCCGGTCCGGGTGCCGCCGCTGCGCCAGCGCCGCGAGGACATTCCGGTGCTGCTGGAACACTTCCGTCTGCATTATGCCATGCGCCATGGCCGAACGGTATCGGGCTTCACCCCGCGGGCGATCAACGCGCTGCTGGTGTACGATTTCCCCGGTAATGTGCGCGAACTCGAGCGAATGGTGGAACGTGCCGTGCTGCTGGCGGACGACGGGCGAGCGATCGACGTCAGGCACCTGTTCCTCGAAACCGACGGTCTCGAATTGAAGCCGACGATGGGCATGACCAACGATGGCAGGATCAGCGCCGTTGACAATGTCGGCGATCCCGCCGGCTTGGTGCGCCAGATGCTGGATCTGATCGTCGATGGGGGCGGAAGCCTGCTGGAGATGGAAGGGCTGGTGATCCGCGAGGCCCTTGATGCGAGTGGGGGCAACGTTGCGCGCGCGGCGCGCACCTTAGGCTTTACCCGTCGGCAGCTCGCCTTGCGTCTTGAAAAGTTGGAAATCCAGGAATAAACCTAGCGCGGGCAAAATCTCGCAACGCATTGCATATTATGCAAAGGCAGTCTATGGGAAGGGGCGCCTTCTGGCAATAAGCCCCGGAAAGCACGCAAAGTTGGGAGAATTGCATGAAATCGATAGCCGTGGTCGGAGCAAATCTTGCGGGTGGCCGCGCGGTGGAGTCCTTGCGCCAGGCTGGCTTCGATGGCCGGATCACCCTTATCGGCGAAGAACCGTGGCGGCCCTACGAGCGCCCGCCCCTGTCCAAGGAGGTGTTGTGGGATCCGGCCAATGTACCGGACAATTTCTTCCTTCATGACGAGGCCTGGTACGCCGCCAACCGCATCGAAATGCGGCTTGGCACGCGTGCCGAAGCGCTCGACCTGGCGGCGAGCGCTGTGCGCCTGACGGGCGGAGACCTGGTCCAAGCCGACCGCATCCTGCTGACCACCGGTGGTTCCGCCCGCAAGCTCAACATGGAGGGTGCCGACGCCGCCAACGTGCATTACCTGCGCACCCGGGACGATGCCACCCGGATGGCGACGGACCTCAGGGACGGCGCCCGGATCGTCATCATCGGCATGGGTGTGATCGGGGCTGAAGTCGCGGCCAGCGCGGTCAAGCTGGGGTGCCGAGTGACCGCGATCGAACCGCTTGCCGCGCCTATGATTCGCGCGCTCGGGCCGCAGTTCGGGCAATGGCTGGGCGAGGAACATCGCCAGCGCGGCGTCGACACCCGCTTCGGACGCGGCGTGAACGCGATGAAGGTGCTTGACGGGCGGGTGACGCAGGTCGAACTCGATGACGGATCACTGGTGGATTGCGATGCCGTGGTAGTCGGGGTCGGGATAGTGCCAGAAATCAGCCTAGCCCGGGACGCAGGCATCGTCACCAATAACGGCATTATCGTCGATAGGCAGTGCCGCACCAGCAATGAGAATGTCTTTGCCGCCGGCGACGTCGCCGAACAGGACAGCTTCTTCGGCGGTCATATCCGCCAGGAAACCTACCAGAACGCTGCCGACCAGGCCCAGGCCGCAGCGCTCGCGATGCTCGGGCAGGACGTCGATTACTGCAAGCCGGTTTGGTACTGGAGCGATCAGTTCGATCTCAACATCCAGTTCTGCGGCCATATCCCGGTGCAAGCCGAGGTAACCCTGCGCGGAGACATGGCAAGCAACCAGTTTACCGCATTCTTCCGGTCAGGCGAGACGATCGAGGGCATCCTGACTGTCAACCGCGCCCCGGACATGGGCATCGGCAAACGGCTGATCGAGCGCCGGGCCAGAGCCCAGGCGGCGCAGCTGGCCGATGCCGATGTGTCGCTCCGCGAAATCCTCAAGCAGGCTGGTTAGGCTCGCAAGGCGGGCGGGATCAGCCGATCCCGCCACCTGCGACGTAGAGCGTCTGGCCGGTGATGTAGGACGCCTCGTCAGCGGCGAGAAAGCAGATTGCGGCGGCCAGTTCCTCGGGCTCGCCGAAGCGGCCCAGCGGGGTATCGCGCAAGGTCTGCTCCATCACTTCGCCAAAGCCTTTGCGGTCCGCGTCGGAATGCGGAGCGGTGTTGCGCGGGGTGACACGGGTCACGTTGACCCCGCCGGGAGCCACGCAATTTACCCTGATGCCACAATCCTCCAATTCCAGAGACAACGCAGCGGTCAGCGCCGCCACGCCGCCTTTCGCAGCCGCGTAGGGCACGCGATTGACCCCGCGCGTTGCCACCGAGCCGATGTTGACAATCGCGCCGCGACCTGCCGCGCGCATGTGGGGCAGCACTGCATGGCAGCACCACAGCGTCGGCCACAGCGAGCGATTAATCTCGGCGACGATTTCTTCGGTGGTGTATTCCCAATAGGGCTTGGCCCAGATCGTGCCACCTACATTATGGACGGCCACGTCGATCCGCCCGAATTTATCGCTTACAGCGTTATACAGGGCAGCGGCTCCAGTCTGTTGCTCAAGGTCGTGGATGGCGGGGTGCGCGTCGACAGATTCGGCCATAAGTCGCGCAACCGCATCCAGTGTCGCCTGTTCTGCACGATCGGCAACCACGACTGTGGCCCCTTCTCGCCCTAGGCGCTGGGCGGTAGCAAAGCCGATCCCCTGGGCTGCTCCTGTGACAACTGCGATCTTGTCTGCAAATCTGCCGTTCGCGTCTGTCATCCCTGATTTCTCCCAACCCACACCGCATCCGGCCGGACGCGTGCAATCCTAGTGGCATCCGGCCTCATAAAACCGCATTCAACCCTTGCCAAGTCAATAGGCAATGCGTTACACATTGGCTAATGATTGAAGAGTCTTTGGGAGATGTTTCGTGGCGCGTGAACTGCTGACTGCTGCTGATGTGAAGGGTGCTTGGGCGATCGTGCCGACTCCAGCCAAGGAAGGTGCCTCCGACTGGCGCGCCGCTGATACTGTTAATGTCGAAGAAGCAGCCCGCATGATCGACGGCCTGATCGAGGCCGGGGTCGATGGCATTCTCAGTATGGGGACGCTGGGCGAGGCCGCAACCATGACACTTGACGAAAAGCTCGTCTTTATGAAGACTATCGTCGATACCGCCGCGGGCCGGGTGCCGGTGTTTGTCGGGACAACCTGCATCAACACCCGCGACACCATTGCGCTAACCCGCAAGGCAGTCGATATCGGCGCGACCGGGACGATGTTGGGCGTACCGATGTGGTGCGCCCCCAGTGTCGACGTCGCGGTACAGTTCTATCGCGACGTTGCCGAGGCGGTGCCCGACATCAACATCGCGATCTATGCCAACCCCGAAGCCTTCAAGTTCGATTTCCCGCGCACGTTCTGGGGCCAGGTCGCCGAAATTCCGCAGGTTGTCACCGCCAAGTACATCGGCGTCGGCACCCTGCTGCCCGATCTCGCGGCGATCAAGGGGCGGATCAAGCTGCTGCCGATCGATTTCGATTACTACGGCGCGGCGCGGATGGACGATTCGATCGACGCCTTCTGGACCAGCGGCGCGGTCTGCCACCCGCTGGTCAGCACGACCCTGCGCGATGTGGTCGCCGCAGCGCGCGCGAGCGGCGACTGGAGCGCTGCCAAGGCTTTCATGGGCCGGCTCGCGCCGACTGCGGCGACGCTTTTCCCGAACGGCAGCTTCAAGGAATTCTCGACCTACAACATCCCCCTGGAAAAGGCGCGGATGACCGCCGGCGGCTGGATGAATGCCGGGCCTTGCCGTCCGCCCTATCACCTGTGTCCCGAAAACTATCTCGAAGGCGCGCGCAATTCAGGCAGGATGTGGGCTGAACTGGGCAAGGCGCTCGAGGCAGAGCGTTGAAATGAGCTGAATTGCCGCAATCAAACCCGTGGGAAAACGAGGATGGCTGAAACAACACTGACCTGGCCCAAGAACTATAATGAAGTTCCCAAGGCGGCCTTTACGCGGGCGGATCTCTACGCTGACGAGATCAAGCGGATTTTTCACGGCCCGGAATGGCACCCGATCGCGCATGAGAGCGAATTGCCCAATCCCGGTGATTTCAAGACGATGCGGATGGCCGGAATCCCGCTTTTGATCTCACGCGACGAGGCAGGCGTGGTGCGGGTGTTTTACAACGCCTGCTCGCACCGCAGCAATCAGCTCGAAACCGCGGTAATGGGCAACAAAACCGAGTTTGAGTGCCCCTATCACCGCTGGCTGTTCAACGCCAAGGGCGACCTGGTCGGCTGCCCCAACCCGCGCGAATTCCTGCCCGGCTTCGACAAGGCCGATTACCCCTTGGGGCAGCCGCGTTTCGAGCTCTTCTATGGCCTGATCTTCGTCACGTTTTCGGCCGAGACTGAGCCACTTGACGAGTTCCTCGGTGAAGCCGGTGAAACCCTGCGCGAACTGATGGCCGGCGACGGACGGCTGAAGCTGCTCGGCTATCAGAAGGTTCGCTACGACAGCAACTGGAAGGGCTACAACGACAACGACGGCTATCATGCCCCGTTGCTGCACGCGGCGTTCAAGATGCTCAACTGGCAGGGCGGCAAAGGGCGGCAATACACCTGCACTAAGCGTGGGCACGTGTGCTTCGAATCGGCGCTCTCGGTGGCCAGTGGCCCCAGTGTTCTCAAGGACAAGGAACTGATCGCGTTCAAGGGGCAGGACCCTTCGGTGGGGTCGCGGATCGTCCAGCTGTTCCCCACCTTCGTCTCGACTAAGCACCTCGATGTCATCAATCTGCGCTTCGCCACCCCGGTCGATGCAGAGACTACAGAAGTTCACTATGCCTATTTCGCCCACCAGGACGACGATGCGGACATGGTTCGCCACCGCTTGCGGCAAAGTTCTAACCTGCTGGGGCCTTGCGGGCTGATCAGCATGGAAGACGCCTCGATCTTCCACCGGATCCACATCGGCAGTCACACGCCAGGCCACGCTATCTTCCAGAAAGGCGTGCGCGATCCGGGCAAGCTGGAATCGGAGTTTCTGCAGAACGATGAAAGCGGCAATCTGCCCCGCTGGGAATATTACCGCTCGGCGATGGGTTTCGAGAGGGCAGAAGCATGACGGCCACCATTCCCGAGTTGGAAACAGCGATCGACCGATTGCTGCTGGCCGATGCCAACGCGCTTGACAGCAAGGACATGCCGGGCTGGCTCGAAAACTATGCCGAGGAAGACCAAGCATCCTATTATTGCCGCGCGGCTGAAAATACCGAGCACAACCTCGAGCTCGGATTCATGTTCGACGATTGCCGGGCACGGCTCGAAGATCGCGTCACCTATGTGAACGAGATCTGGGCCGGCACCTTTCAGGACTACCGCACCCGTCATTTCGTCCAGCGCGTCAGCCATCGCCAGGTCGATGCCCGAACGGTGGAAGTGGTTTCGAATTTCTCGGTGTTCATGACGCCGATGGATGTCGGCGTCACCCAAGTCCTAGCCGCCGGCCGCTATCTCGATACAATGCGACTGTCAGACGATGGTGGCGCCAAGTTGCTGTCCCGCCGCGCCGAACTCGATACTTCGGTTCTGCCGCGTTATCTGGTCTACCCGATCTGAGCTTCGCATGTCGGGCTTCGGATTCGACCGTGCGCTGGAGCCAAAAAAGGTAAGAAGACATTATAATCGACGCGCACGCACACCTGGTAGCTCCGTCATCGTTATACGCACACAGAAGCAATCTGATTGTTTCCGGGGGGCAGTACGGAAAGAACTATAGAGCGAAAGTAAGCGACGGCGATTTGCAGGAAAGCGCCGAACAGAACGTCAAGATCATGGATGCCGTGGGTACCGACGTCCAGCTGCTGTCGCCTCGGCCTTTCCTCACTCTGAACGGCACCGCCCGGTGGGAAGATATCGTCGATTGGACTTGCGACACCAACGACATGATCGCCCGCACCGTGAAAATGTTTCCCAATCGTTTTCGGGGGGTGGGAGCCCTGCCCCAACAGGCGGGCCGACCCGTCGAATCCCTGTTTGACGAAATCGAGCGGGTTGTTGATGACTTGGGCTTCGTCGGGATTTTGCTCAACCCTGATCCGAGCGAAGGCATGAACGGATCGCCCCCGCTGGGCGATCCCTATTGGTATCCGCTCTACCGGCGTCTGTGCGAACTGGATCTCCCGGCCCACATCCATTCCGGGCAATGTTGCAACGGTCGGGAATCCTACGATGAGCACTTCATCGCCGAGGAGGGGCTTGCGATTACCTCGGTCTACCGGGCTAACGTGTTTGATCGCTTCCCCGATCTGAAACTCATGATCAGCCATGGTGGCGGCCCGATCCCCTACCAGATCGGACGCTGGCGTTCGCATCGCGAGATGGCACGGGCGCAGGGACGGATTGCTGCGGATGCCCCGTCGTTTGACGAAATTCTACGAAAATTCTGGTTCGACACCGTCTTGCACAATCCCGATTCGCTCGATCTGTTGGTGAAAACAGTGGGATATGACCGTTGCTGTTTCGGCACCGAAAGGCCTGGCTCGGGCGACGGAATCGACCCTCTCACCAGGCGGCACTACGACGATCTCAAGCCGGTGATCGAAGGTCTCACTTCACTCGACGACGAAGCGCGGGCATGCATTTTTGAACACAATGCCCGGAAGCTGTTCACACGTCTCGATGTTTAATCCCGGGCGAACCGGCGCGGACCGGTCCGATCGGCCATCGCGATGGCCCAACCTGGTTCACGAAGGAGTGGCGAACAGTGCGACACAGCATTCAAGTAGATGGCTTCCACCATTCCGGTAATCCGATCCCGGCCGCAAGTCGGGTCGGCAGCCTCGTCGCCACCGGAGGCGTTTATGGGCTGGATCCCGAAACAGGGATCGTCGCGGAGACCGCGGAGGACCAGGTACGGCTTACATTCTGGCAATTGGGCCGCATTCTGGAAAAGGCGGGCGGCAGCTTCGACGATGTCGCGAAGATGACCTTCTATGTTGCCTCGGCCGATCTCAAGCCCCTGATCAACAAGTACTGGCTGAAGGAATTCACGGACGAGCAATCAAGGCCAGCCAGACACACACTGATGTACAATTCATTGCCTGGAGATATCGTGATCCAGTGCGATGCACTGGCGTTTGTTTCCAGCCATGAGTGAAGACGATGCACCAACCGACGATCAGTCGATTGCGGATCGCCTCGGTTCGTTCGACACTTGCACGATATCCGATGCACTCGATACTCTTGGGCTAACGGGCGCCGTAATCGGTCTGGCTCCGCTCACCATCCCTGGTCGTCGGATTGCCGGAGAGGCCGTAACCGTCAAGCTCGGGCCGCCGCTTGCCGGATTGCCCAAACGCCACCTGTGCGCGGCCGCCGTGATGTCGGCCCGCAATGGCGAAGTCATCGTGATAGAACACCGTGGCCGGGCCGATGTTTCCGGATGGGGCGGACTGCTCAGCAGAGGCGCGATCAAGCGCGGCGTGGCCGGGGTGATAATCGATGGTGCCTGCCGCGACGTCGATGAAAGCAGGGAGTTGGGGCTGCCCATTTTCGGGCGCAATGCGGTTCCGGTAACTGCACGAGGCCGGATTGCGGAGCACGCCTGGGATTGCCCGGTCACGATCGGGACCGTGGTCGTCAAACCGGGTGACTGGGTTGTCGCGGATGGCAGCGGAGTGGTTTTCGTCGATCCGAACCGTCTGAATGACGTCCTGCGGGAAGCTGAGAGGATCAGCGCACGCGAAGCGGCGATGGCGCTGGCGATCGAAGCGGGTTCGCCACTCGATCAAGTCCTTGGGGCTAATTACGAAGACTTGCTGAACGGTGCGGAGAGCAATCATGGATGAAGCGAAGGTTGTGGAACGTCTGAACACCGTCGGGGTCACGGCGCTCTCCGACGCGCTGGACAGGCTGGAAATTGCAGGCCAGTTGATCGGCCTTGCTCCGGTTGCTCGCGGCATGAAATTTTCCGGACGGGCTTTTACGATCCGGATGTTGCCGGTCGGCCTTACCGGTGGGAGCGTCGGCGACTATATCGACGAAGTGCCACCTGGCGCGGTGGTCGCCATCGACAATGGCGGCATCTTGAACCAGACCGTCTGGGGCGACATTCTGACCTATGTGGCTCATACCAAAGGTATTGCGGCGACCGTGATCGACGGCGCATGCCGCGACAGCGACCGCTGCGTCGCGCTTAACTATCCCGTTTTCTCGCGCTGCGTGACAATGCGCACCGCCAAGGATCGCGCCACCGCGGTTGCCAACAACGATCCAATCCAGCTGGCAGGAGTGCGTGTCGAACCCGGTGACTGGCTGGTAGGAGATTCAGATGGCGTGGTTGCCATCCCTGCCCCCCATCTAGAGGAGGTTCTTGCAATCGCAGAGCAAATAGAGGTCGCCGAGAAAGCAATATTGGCTGCCGTGGATAGCGGAAAGCGCCTGGAAGAGGCACGTAAGGCATTTGGCTATCATAGTTTGCAAACCGGTATGGGTAGGACCTGCGCATGAACCGTTCTCGAAAACGGCATCTGGCCTATGGAATGCGATAAGGCACCCATTAGCGCGAATGACACCAGGTTATAGGCAACGGGGGCGCTTCCAGATCATCAATTGACAAGAATGCAGCGATTAGGTTGAATCCACGTGCGCATTCCCAACTAGACTGCACGCCACCCGGAAAGGCGTGTCGTGATTTTGACTTACGCAAAAATAGTCGCAGTCGCTGCGATGGTCTTCGTTGCCCCTGCGAAGGCAAGGGAAGTGGATTTGTCTCGCTTCGCTCCTTCTGCCATTGCGGCCAGTGGCGGAGATGGTCCTGTCGAGGTTGCGCTACGCGCTCATTTGCAAGGTATCAGCCAACCTGTCTATATAATTGATAAAATTGGCAAAGGAGCCAGCGCAAGCCAGAACCCGCTGTCTTGTCCTGGGAATGGTTACCTCCAGACATGGTGGTTGCCGGCCGAGGTGGAGAAACGCCGAGCAACGTACTTTGAAGCGATGTCGCAAATCGCCTGCGAGAATGGCCTGCCCGCCAGCTTGCTGGATGCAGTTGTTGCCCAAGAGTCAGGATACAAGGCTTGGGCAATCAGCAGGGCCGGCGCAATGGGAATGATGCAGGTTATGCCCGGAACCGCCAGGCATCTGGAGCTATGGAACCCTTGGGACGCCTTGGCGAACATGCGCGCGGGCGCGCGATATCTTCGCCAGCAACTTGATCGTTTTGAACGCGTCGATCTCGCCCTGGCCGCCTACAATGCCGGACCAGAGCGCCGCTCCCTCACGCTGGGCTATATCCCAGCGATCCCCGAAACCCGCAATTACGTGCGAACCATCACAACCAACTGGCTCCGCCTTACCCAGCTCAATCGTCCAGATTCCAGCTCTCTTGCGCGAGCGACAGCAGCCAGCACAGCCGTCTGGGCATCAGGCTACCGCGAGGTTTCATTGGTCACCTACGACGGGACGAATTCCGCAAACCCGATATAGTGCGCATAGAGGATCGCAATGGCCAGAATGCACGGAAATCCGCAGAGGTAGCTGAGCTGAAAATGCAGCCATACCTTCGGGAACCACAGCCACCACCGCAGCCCCGAACCGGACGGCGGCGCGATCGTGCCCGCGCGGATATCGAAGATCGTTTTCAGCAGAGCGCAGCCTGAGCAAATCCCGGCCAAGAGGCCGACGGCCGCATAGAGCTGGGTCCACGCGGCGATGGTGTCGGGCCGCATGGAGGGCCGATCAAGCCTGTAGCGTCTGGTTGTTCTGCATGACCCGCTCCTGATGCGAGAGCAGCAGATCGTAGGCTCGCCGCGCCGCTTCGTGGATCACGGCCGGGCGCAGATCGACCTCGATCGAGCCGCGCCGACAGGTCAGGACCTCGAGATAGAAGCTCTTGAGGCTCTCGGTCGCCAGAAAGACCGATTGCTCGATGTAGGCCCGCGGATCGTGAAGCAGTGCCACGCAGAATTTCGCGCGAACATGATCCATCCCAAGCTCGCTGAAGATGCGATCTCGCAAGTCGTCGGAGAGCGGGTTGGTTTGCTTGAGGATCTTGTGCAGCTTCGGCCGCGAAATCTGCATCCGGTCAGCAAGGTGAGCCGGCAGAATGCCTTGTCGTACCAGCTCGTCGTTTATGAGTTGCTTGTACTGTTCCTGCTCGCCCTCGCGCGGTCCAGGACTGGCAAAAGCGAAGACGGGTTCACTGCCCGGTGGACTGCTCGGCTTGAAGACCGTCTCGGGCGTCAAGTTCCTGTGAGGCATTATCCATCCCTCCCAAGGCAAAAGGTCTATGGGATGGCATAACCTGTCAAGAGTCTTAAGAAGCGCGCAACTTGCCGCGTGGAAAATACCTAGAGCAGATTGTATTTTACCGCGAGGTATACCGCGAACGGCACGAGGATCTTGTCCAATCCCGGCTTTTCGCTGATTTCCTTCACCTTGGCGCGGACCGCATCGTAATCTCCGGACCACTCCGGGCCGACCTCGAGAAAGATCCGGATGTCCCCGCCGATCGCGTAATCCGCGAGGAAATCTTCGAGTTCCTGCTTCGATATCCCGTGGGATTTGAGGCGCAAGCAGGCGGCTTGGACAGTCATCCGCATCGTCTGAAACCGGCGGGATTCCTTGGAATAGGCCGCCATCGCATCGACCAGCAGGTCGAAGCACTGCTCGCTTACGAAGATGCGGACGTTGCGCGTTCCTGCGGCCATGGGTGGATATTCCGGTGCATGTGTCGGCAGGCACAATGGCTCCAAATTGTAAATTTGGCGAATCCGGGCCGGTGGAAGTGATTCGGGAAGGCCAATTCCTTGTTCGGCAATCACAATTCCCGATGCAGCAAACCGGATTGCGGAAAACGGAAACTTCAGTTCCCGATCCGGCAATTCCCATTCCCAAATTCGGAAACATAAGGTGCCTCCAAGTCCGCCTTGAGGAAATCATCCGATTCGTTTCCGGGCCGTAACGGACCTTTAATTGCTCCAGGCAGCGCCCCTCTGTTCATTCTGAAGGCCGTGACAATCACGGCGTTTGGAAAGGACATGGCAACATGAAACTCACGATGAAAGGGAAGGGGGCAAGCCTCCTCCAGGGGGCCGCAGTGGTCGCGGTCGCTGGCCTCTTCGGCAGCGAAGTGGCGATGGCGGGCGCCGACACCACGTTCAACACCGCGCTCACCAGCTTCACCGGCTTCCTTGAAGGTTCGGGCGGCAAGATCATCACCGTGCTGAGCCTCGCCGGCGGCATCGTCGGTCTCGCCTCGGGCCGGTTCAGCCTCGGCCAGGTCGCCATTCCCGTGGGGGTCGGCGTCGGAGCCGGCACGGGCGTGCCCATCGTCACCGCCGCGGTCACCGCGACGATCTGATCCAACCAGTCGTCCGCGCATGGCCGCAGGGCTTTGCGTGGGCGGACAAGAGGGTGGTGTCGTTCATGAATCGCTACACGGTTCCCGCGCATCTCGATGATCCGGAGCTGATCGGGTTTTGGACACTCGATGAGTTTCTCGCGATGATCGTTCCCTTCGCCTGGGGCATCCTGTCTCAACATATTTTCATCGGTCTATGTTCAAGCGTGCTGGCCTGGTGGGGATTGCGCAAGTTGAAGGCGGGACGAGCCGTCTCGTGGATCATTCATTCGGCCTACTGGTACCTGCCGGGTGCCTTTATGGGGCTGAGAGCGACGCCGCCCTCCCATCTTCGCCTGATGGCGGGCTGAGGACGGCACCGACATGGACCTCTCGATTTCTCACGGCCAGGCGCAGCGGCTCTTAAAGCAGCGCAACCTCCTCGCGATCACCGCGACCGGGCTGTTTGCCCTGAGCGTGGTGTTGACGTTCACCGCCGCGCACCGCGACCGCGAAGTGGTGCTGCAGCCGGTGCTGGCGAAGCCGCTGACGCTGTCCTCGAGCCACATCGACAAGGATTACCTTGAGCTCGTCACGCGCGATGCCGCGCTGCTGACACTCAACCGCTCGCCGTCCAACCTGCAGTACTGGATGGATTCGATCCTGGCGATCACCGATCCCAGAACCCACGGCCGGATGAAGGCCGAACTGATGAAGATCTTCAACGAGCAGAACGGCTCGAATGTCTCGCAGTTCTTCACGATCGAGAACCTCTCTGTCGATCCCGAGGCACTGACCAGCGAGGTCAACGGCGTGCTGCACACGGTGGTCGGCTCCAAGGAGGTGACCTCCGAAGCCCGGACCTTCCGCTACGTGTGGAGCTACTCGGGCGTCAGCCTCAAGCTCGCCGGGTTCGGGCGCGTGACCAAGGATCCGTCGGGCAAGGTCATCGACGCCAAGGGCGCGGGCAGCGCGCAATCAGACAATAGCGACGGGGGAGAGGCGTGATGGCCGAACTGGGTTGGGGCGCGATCGGGGTGGGCAGCGTGCTCGCCGGACGGCCCTATGCAATCAATGGCCGCCCGGTTGGCGCCGCGCTCATCTGCTTCGGTGCGCTGTGCCTTGCCGCACCCGCCATGGCCGACCAGAGCATTCCCGCTGCTGACAATGGTACGGTCGCCTGTGTCGCCTCGGCGAAGGACCTCACCCGGATCAGCCTTGCGGGAGACCAGTTCGCCTCGGTCTCGAAGATCAGCACCGGCAACCCGGCCGAGGACTTCAAGATCGTCAACGAGCCCGTGCGCGGGGACATCTACATTTCGGTGCCCGATGGCTTCACCAAGCCCAACCTCTCGTTCTTCGGCACGACCCGAAAGGGCTACGTCTACAAGTTCCTCTGCCAGGTCCGCGGCAACGACGCCGAGCAGGTCTTCGTCACCAACACGGCGATCAAGACCGAGGCCGCGCGCGATTGGGAAGTGCGCTCTTCGCCCGAGGATGCCGCCGTGCGCCTCGCGCAAGCCATGTATCGCAGCGAGACCATCGAAGGCTTCGAGATCAGGCAAAGCGTGCTCGAGCCGGTCGCGGTCGGCAAGCTCGAGGTCCAGCAGGTCGGCGAATACCGCGGCGCTGACCTCAAGGGACTGATCCTCAAGGTCCGCAACACCGGCGCAAAGCCGCTCACTCTCGATGAGAACCTGCTCGCCGCGCGCGGCAGCGTCGCCTTCATGACCCCGGTGAGCGAGCTCGCGCCCGGCCAGGCGGCCGCTGTCTACCTCATCCAATCGAATGGAGGCCAGTGATGGACTGGAAGAACCCGTTCCGCAAAGGCCCCAAGGCGCTCGACGGTCCCGCAACCCACCCTGGAAGTGGTGACGCCTCGCCGCTCGGCGATGCAATCGTGGCCAATGAGGCGGTCAGGAAGAAGCAGATGCTGCTGCTCGGCGCTGGCGGTCTTGCCGCGCTTGTCATCGGCTCCTCGTGGATCTTCGCCGGCGATCACAAGAGCAGCGACGCCAGCGTCAAGCGGCAGGTCGCCGACGTCTCGGTCGACGAGATGGTCAACAAGAACATGGCCGAGAAGGAGTGGCGTGCCCAGTCCGAGGCGCAGATGATGTCGATGGACACCAACATGCGCGCGCTCGCTGCCCGTGCGCAGCGGGCCGACCAGTTGGAAGCGCAGCTGGCCCAGGGTCAGGCAGCGCAGAGCACGTCAGGCGGCGGGATATCTCCCGACACCGAGCGGGTGCTTTCCGCCTACCAGAACGAGAATGAGCAGTTGAAGGCAGCGCTCGCAGCCGCGCGCCAGTCGCCGGTCATGGGTGCCGGCGCGACACCGGTCGGACCCAACGCGCTTTACGGGCGGACCAGCCCACCGAGCTACCAGACCGCGCCCAGCACGCCTGCCGGGCAAGCCGCAATGGCCGCGGCGGGACTCCCGGCAGGGCGCGGGAGCGAGGTCAGCCTGGTCTCGTTCAACGAGGGCGCAAGCGGAACCGGAAGCCCGGTCCCCAAGGGCAACACTGTCTTCACCGACAGCGCCAATTACCTGCCGCCGAACTCGATCGCGGTCGCCAAGGTCATAGTCGGGGTCGATGCGGCCGCCGGCGTCCAGAGTCAGACCGATCCCCTGCCGGTCGTGCTGCGCATCACCGGCCCTGCGCGCTCGGTCTACGACAACGGGCGGCTGCTCACGACCAATATCGCCGGATGCCTGGTCAACGGCGCGGCGCGCGGCGACCTCTCGAGCGAGAAGGTCTACGTCAAGCTGCAGCGCATGACCTGCCCGCAGCCCAATGGCCGTTACGCGGTCTCGGACGTCAAGGGCTTCATCGCCTTCGGCGGCAAGACCGGGGTCAGGGGGAGGGTGGTCAGCCGGGAAGGTTCGCTGATCGGCCAGGCCTTCCTTGCCGGTCTCGCCGGCGGCTTTGGCCGCGGCTTTGCCGCCAACACCAATTCGACGCTCACCGGAACAAACGTCAACGTCAATGGGCAGCGCCAGAAGCTCGGCACCGGCGACATCCTCGAGGGCGGGCTCGGCGAAGGCATCGCCACCTCGGGCGACATGGTCAGCAAGTACCTGATCGAGCGGGCCGAACAGTACCAGCCCGTGATCGAGATGCCGACCGGGATCGATGTCGAAATCGTGTTTCTCGAAGGCGTGTTCATCAACGGGTGAGGAGGGTGCAATGAAGCTGAAGTCCTTGAAGTCATTCCATCTGGCGCGGCCCCGCCTTGGCCAGGTCCTGATGCCGCTCGCCGCGATCGCGCTCGGTAGTGGCGGCTCGCTGGTCTGGGCGAACGCCGGCACCGGTGATGCCGCAACTGCCCAACATGCCCCAAGCGAGGCGGACCAGGCGGTGACCGCGCTCCTGAAGCAGCGCCTGCCGCGCACCCAGGTCTCCCGCGTCAATTGCCAGGTGGTCGATGGGGTCTGCGAAGTGACCGCAGGCTCGCAGCTGTTCTACGTCGACAAGACCGCGCGATATCTCCTGATCGGGCGGGTCTACGACATGCAGACCCGCCAGGACCTGACTGCGGTCCGGCTGCTCGAGGTCAACCCCGATCTCCTCGTCGGCGGCGCTGCGGGGAGCAAGCAGGAAGCCCAGGAAGTCGAGACCCCACGCCGCGGCGTCAGCACGCCGGCGGCGAGCGGTGCCCCCCGGATGATGTCGCTCGCCGCACTGCCCGAGGCGGGCGGCATTGTCTGGGGAGCAAACTCGGGGCCGACCGTGACCGTGTTCAGCGATTTTCGCTGCGGCTACTGCCGGGCGCTCTCGGGCGTCCTCGAAAACATGAACGTGCGGGTGATCGAGCGGCCGATCTCGGTGCTCGGCAGCCGCGATCTTGCCAACCAGGTGTTCTGCGCGCGCGATCGCCGCAAGGCGGTCAAAGCCGCCTATGCCGGGGCGCCGATAACAGACACGCGCGCCTGCGACACCTCGCCGCTCGATGCCAACGAGGCCTTCGCGCGCCAGCAGGGCCTTGCCGGAACCCCGGTCATCGTCCGCTCGGACGGCGCGGTGATCGAAGGCTTCCGCCCGCGCGAAGTGCTCGAGCAGTGGCTGAAGGGCGCCAAGTCGTGACCGCGCTCAGCTCCAAGCATCTTGCGAGCCTCACGCGCGCAGTCGCGCGGCGCTCTTGTGGGCGAGTCTCGCTGCCGCGGGTGGAGCTCAGCCGCGCCGAAGCAATCCAGCTGTGGCAGGATCTCGTCCTTGCCACTGCGGTTCCGCGAGGCGTGCTGCTCACGCCTCGCGAACAGGCATTGCTGGGCAAGCGCGCGTGGGCGCGCTCGGCGGGCCATGTCGCGCTTGGTGAGGCTCCGCTGTCGCGCCAATCGGGCCTCGCCATCTGGCGGCTCGCGATCCGGCTTGGGGATCTTGCGGCGCGGCGATCGCCAAACCCCGTCACCCGGGCTGCAAGCATCGCGGCCATCGGACTCGCGGCTACCCAGCTCGCCGCCTGCACCTCGCTGTTCGGCGGCAACATCAAGGGCAGCTTTGCCTGCAGCGCACCAGGCGGGACCTGCGCGCCTTCGACGGTGATCGACGACCAGGCGCTGTCGGTGATCCAGAATGCCCGGCCGATGACCCCGGCAGGGCCGTACATCCGCCAGCCCGCCGCCGCCAAGCCGGTTACTGCGTCGTACACGCCGTCGGGTTCGGGCCGCATCACCTCGGCCGGCGGCGGCATGGTCCACCGCGAGCGCCGCGTGCTCAAGGTGGTGTTCCCCTCTTTCGTCGATGGTGGTGGCAATCTCCACGAACCGCGGATCATCCACGCAGTGGTCGACAACGGCGCCTGGATGGAGCTGTCCTCGGGCGAGCCCAATATCGGCGAGCAGGTCGAGGGCAGGGCAGTTAGCCTCGCGAGCGCGGCATTCGTGCCGGCACCGGTACCCGTCGCCCCGATCGCCCAGGACGCTGGGTCACCCACTCCCAAAGCAATAGATGCCGCGCCTTCCGGGCCGCCGCGCCCCGAGGCCGTTGCGGCGGCGCGCGCCAAGGGTGCCGCGCTCCAGTCGGGCAATGCGATCGAGGCGATTCAGGCTCAGGTGCAGGCGCGTCTCGCGCCCACTGCGAAAGCGCACGTCCCGGCAGCAGCGGTACGTGCGGCGCCCAGTAGTGCGGTGCCGACCCCAGCTCCGGCTTCCGCCTCGGCGGTCAGCGCCGCTCCGGCGGCGACCAAGCCCGCCAATGGCCCCGCCGCCTTTCCGGCCAAGGTCGAGGAGTAAGCGACGATGGCCTCGCACGGGTTCTGGGACCGGTTCCTCGATATGCTGTTCGGCGAAAGCGCGCATCCGGAGGCGGAGCGCCCGGTGCTCGGCGCGCCGATGCTGTCGAACTGGCTGCCCTATCGAAGCTACGACAAGAAGCACGGCCTGTTCATCAACACGGACTCGCTCGGGTTCATTCTCGAGCTGGCCCCGATGATGGGCGCAGACGAGCGCAGCGGCGAGCTGCTGACCCAGTTTCTGTCGGACGCCGTGCCCTCGGGCTGCGAGATCCAGCTGATCCACTGGCAGAGTCCCTCGGTTGGCGAACGCATCGCTGATTGGGTGATGCCGCGCGTGGTCGCCAAGGGGGTCTATGGCCGCGCGGCGATGCACCGGGCGCGCTGGCTGCGCCGCGCCGCCTGGATGTCGATCTCGCGCGACGCACCGTTTTACCTGCGCAACACCCGGGTGATCCTCTCGGTCGGTGCCCGGCTCAGTGGCCCGATCGGGGCCGACACGCTCGCCTCGGTGCGCGACAGTCTTCACGGGACGCTGCAGTCGCTCTCGATCCCGGCCCGCGACATGGGACCGGTCGAACTGATCGCCTTCCTCGACGATTTTCTCTGCCCGGCGGTCGATAACGCCGACAAGCCCGAACACTATTCCGAGCTCGATCCGATCAACGTCCAGTGCGTGCGGCGCGATCTCGAAACCCAGGTCACCCCTGACCGGATCGTGCTCCAGACCGAGCGCTTCCGCCCCACTGGCGAGCGCCAGGACGGCGCGCCGGTGATCGGCGAGGTCGTGCCCGACAAGTTCGACTGGCGCTTCTTCTCGGTGCGCAACCTCCCCAAACAATGGGCGCCGTGGGACGTCCAGAAAATCATCGGCGACGTCATCAACGACAAGCTGCGCTTCGGCTGCAACGTCATGACCGTGCTCGGGCTCGTCTACCAGGACGAGGAAGCGGTCGCCTCGCGCGCGGGCCTCAAGGTCATGCGCACCACCAGCCTTGCCGACAGCCGCTCGGCGCGCTTCCTGCCCCAGCTCTCCGAGCAGCGCGACGAATGGCAATACGTTCAGGCCGAGATCCGCCAGGGCCGCAAGCTCGCGCAGGTCTACTACGGCGTCGGCGCGCTCTCGCCCTTGGGCAAGGGCGACATCAACGAGCGCATGGTGAAGTCGGTCTACAAGGCCTGCGGGTGGGACCTCATCGACGAGCGCTACCTCCAGGTGATGGGGCTGCTCGCAGCGATGCCGCTGTCGCTCCCCAATGGGCTCTCGGCTGACCTGAAGCGCATGAAGCGCTTCAAGACCATGCTCACCACCACCGCGGCCTCGATCGCGCCGCTCCAGGGCGAGCACACCGGCGGGCACATCCCGCACGTTCTGCTCATCGGCCGGCGCGGGCAGCCGTTCTTCTGGTCGCCGTTCCAGAACGCGGCGGGCAATCACAACGTCGCCGTTTTCGGCAAGTCGGGCTCGGGCAAGTCGGTATTCCTGCAGGACGTCTGTGCCGCGATGTCCGGCGCGGGGGCCAAGGTCATCGTGATCGATGACGGCCGCTCGTTCGAGCACATGGTCAAAGCCTTCGGCGGCGCTTTCGTCGAGTTCAAGCTATCCTCTGGCTTCTCGCTCAATCCCTTCGACATGATCGACGGCGAGGCGCTAGCGAGCGACGAGGACGGCGAGGACTATGAGGTCGAATGCCTCGCGATGCTCAAATCGATCGTCGGCCAGATGGCGCGCCAGCAGGACCGCTTGTCCGACACCGAGCGCGGGCTGATCGATTCCGCGGTGAGCACGGTCTGGCGCGAGAAACAGCGCCATGGGACGATTGACGATGTTGCCGCGGCGCTGCGCGCGCTGCCTTCGCCCTATGCCGGCGATCTTGCCGATGCGATGTCGCCGTTCCTAAAAGGCGGCACCTATGGCCGCTTTTTCGAAGGCGCCTGCTCGATCGACCTCTCGGCCGGGCTCACCGTGTTCGAGCTCTCCGACCTCTCCTCGAAGCCCGAACTGCGCTCGGTCGCGCTGACCGCGCTCATGTTCCTGACACTTCGGGTGATGCGCGATCTCGACCGCTCGGTGCCCAAGCTGACGATGATCGACGAAGCCTGGCAACTCCTTGGCGGCGGGCAGATGGGCCAGGCGATCGAGACCTATGCCCGCACCTGCCGCAAATATGGCGGCTCGCTGATCACAGCGACCCAGTCGCTCAACGACTTCTACAAGTCGGAAGGTTCGCTCGCCGCACTCGAAAACTCGGACTGGTCGATCGTCCTCCAGCAGAAGGAAGAGACGATCAACGATCTCGCCAAGCACCAGCGCTTCGAGATGGACCATTACACGGAAAGCCTGCTCCGCTCGCTGACCTTCGTCGCCGCGGGCCGCGAGTACGAGCTCTGCGACGGGCTCGACTGCACCAGCGCCACTCCCGACCACGACCGGCTCACCGGCAATGTCACAGTCGAGTTCGCGCTCGAGAGTTTTGCAGGTGGCCGCGGGCCCGGCGCCGGCGTCGCGCGCATCGCGCTCGCCCAGCTCAACAAGGGTCATTGAGATGCGCGCGCCGCGCCTTGCTGGATTTGCGCTTGCCGGGATGGTGCTGCTCGCCGCGGCCGGCGCACAAGGACAGGTCTACATCCCCCCGCCCGACGATCTGGTCGAGCCGCAACCGCCGCTCCCGCCCGCGATTGATCCCGGCGTGCCCGCTCCCGCCCCGCCGCCTCCTTCCGCGCCTGCCACCATGACCGTGGACGAGGCCAAGGCCGAGGCTCGGGCGACCGGATCGAGCGTGCGCGGCGCCTACCAGGGGATCACCGATGCCCCGGGTGCGGCCGGGCAGATACCGGGGTATCAGGCGGAATATCCCGGACTCACCCAGTATTACGACAATCCCGGCAACATGTACGCCGATGGGGCGGCGGCCGGCGTGAATAGCAATGCCTACCGCACCGCCAATTCGACCACGCGGCCGACCGTCGATGTCACCCGCGCCGACCTGTCCCGCGCCAACACCGTGACCGACGATCCCAATGCCTACTTGTCTGGCATGAGCGCGGACGGGTCGACCGGCAATTGCGTCCCGCTGCCGCCGAGTCCGGGGACCACCAACACTGCCGAATGGACCTGCAATGTCGGCTCGAGCGTGGTCGAACAGCCCAAGACCTGCACCCGCAGTCTCACCGTCGCGCCATGGAACGAGACGCTCTACCAGTACCTCTGCGTCACGGCCCCTGGCTTTCCGGGCTGCGCCTCGCTTGAGGGCAACGCCCTGTGCCGCAAGACCGGGACCTTCCCTGTTCCCGACTATAACCTCACGGTCGACTACTACGACTGCGACGCAGGCGTCAGTGATCCCAACGTCTACCTCATGGGCACGGTGGCCAAACCGCCGCCGGCGGACGCCTTCCAGGTCGTGAGCAACGTCTATCGCTGCAACAACGAAGGGATCACCGATGCGCTGACCTTTGATCCCGTGACGGGTTTTCCCGTCCAATATGTGAGCGGGCTTCAGCAGTGCGGGGCGATATCGGCGGAGCCGAGCTGTACCCAAACCACCGCCTCCGCGGCAGGCCTCACCGACCGCCAGCTCTGCAAGACCTGGGATTTCATCGGCGATCCGTTCGGGGGAGGGGGCTACCTCACTTGCCTTGAGCCCGCTTCGCTAGAAGCGGTCTATTCGTGCAGCACCAATGTCGCCGGCATCGTGCCCGAAAGCTCGGTATCGAAGTGGTTCACCCAAGTCTGGACCGACAATGCCTGCTCGGTCGATCTTGGCACCTGCACCCTCGCTGCCGAGACCTGCACTGCCCCCAATGAAACCCGCCTGATCGATGGCGTGCCGGTCACGCGGGCCTGCTGGGAGACGGCGAAGACCTACCAGTGCCAGACCGTGGTGGGCGGCGGCAACGACTGCGGCAAGCTCGATGCAACCCCCGGCTGCATGTTCGACCACGAGACCTGTCTCGACGATCCGCCCAGCGGAGATGGTTCGTGCAAGGTCGCCGAGCGTGTCTACAAGTGCCCGATCCCGGGATCGACGAGCCAGCCTGCGCAGTACATCTGCGGGGACGACGTCTACTGCGTCAATGGCGACTGCGAGCCGATCGTTCGCGAGGCCTCCGACGAGTTCAAGGACGCGGTCGTGGCGCTGAACGCGCTCGGACAGGCCAATTCCGAGTTCGACGAAAGCACGCTGACGCTGTTCAAGGGCACCGCCGAGAGTTGTGCGCACAAGGTCTTCGGTCTCGCCAACTGCTGCTCGGGGAAGGGCGTCCCGCTCCTCGTTCCGCTGCTGTGCAGCCCGGCCGAGGTGCTGCTCGATCAGAAGGACGATGCAGGGCTCTGCCACAAGATTGGCACTTACTGCTCGTCGAGCTTCCTTGGCATCTGTCTTTCCAAGCGCGATGTCTATTGCTGCTTCCTCTCGAAGATCAGTCGGATCCTCCAGGAGCAGGGCCGGCCCCAGATCGGCAAGACATGGGGAACGCCGAAGAAGCCCGTCTGCGACGGCTTCACCATTTTCGAGTTCCAGCAGCTCGACCTCTCGGTGATGGATTTTTCCGAAATCTACGCGGAGTTCGTCGATGCGGCGAAGCTCCCCGACGAAGCCGCCACGCTCATCGAAATCCAGGCAAAGATCGAGGCCTATTATGCCGCGCACAAGCCCTGAGCCCGCCACGAATCCTGTGCCCGAAAGCGGCGCGCGCGTGGTCGCGTTCGGGGCCTACGCCGCAGCCCCCGATCTGACCGTGCTGGAGTTCTGCGTCGGCATGGCGCTCGCTCGCAAGGGGCCGCTGACCGCGCGCGGGATCGCTGCCGAAATCTCGGCCTGGTTCGACCACCCGGTTCGCGCGCGCAGCCTCAGCGCGCAGCTCGATGCCATCGTCCGGCGGGGATGGGCGCGACTTGAGGCCGGAACCTACACGATCGCCGATGCCGGGAGCGAGGCGCTGTCCGGCTTCTACTGCGCGCTTGTACGCCTGCTCGATGGCGGCCGCCGGCTGCTCGACCTCGGCGTCTTCATGTCACTGATCAAGGAATTCGAGAGGAGCGGATCATGAACCACCGCCAATGCATTGCCCTGCTTGCCGCCTCCAGCGTCGCGCTTACCGGGACCGCACCGCTGCGCGCCTCCGAGGGCGACGGTGTCGAGGTGCGGCAGTCCGAGGACGCGCTCTACTGCAAGGAGAGGAAGCTCGGCACCTGGTTCTACTGCGAGAAGCCCAAGGAGGAGCCGCGCAAAGCTGCTGCTGCGCAGCCACCAGCGCGCGAGCGACTGGCCGCAATCGGGACCCAGCTTGAAGAACTGAAGGCGCGCGCGATCCTCGAGCCGAGCCCGGAGAACGTCACCGCCTATGTCCGCTTCCAGCGCGAACAGCTCGACCGCTCCTCGATGTTCGCCGACGTCTGGCAGCGCGCGCTGTGGCAGGATCCCGGGCTCGACTACACGCTGCAGCGCCCGGTCTCGACGCTCGGCAAGCGCGCCTGGATCGACGAGCGCAAGACCGACCGCGACCGGGTCATGGCCACTCTCTCGCAGCGCTACGGGGTGTTCTACTTCTTCGCCTCGAGCTGCGGCGCCTGCGACATCTTCTCGCCGATCCTCAAAGCCGTCTCGGACAAGTACGGCCTCGCGGTGCTCGCGGTCTCCACCGATGGCGGACCTTCCTCGACCTTCCCCGGCTACATGGTCGACAGCGGGCAATACGAGAAGCTCGGGCTTGGCACCGACCGCCAGGTGCCCGCGCTGGTGCTGTTCGATTCAGTCACCAAGCAGCCGATGCCGATCGGCTACGGAATCCTCAGCCAGGACGAGATCATGGACCGCGTCTTCCAGCTGACGCAGGTCAAGGTGGGGAGCGACTACTGATGCGCGCCCGTCGCTTCGCCCGCCGCCTCCATGGAGCCTCGCGCCGCGCACTTGGCACAGTCCTCGGTGCCGCGGTTCTGCTCGCTTCGCCCACACCCGCCTCGGCCGGGGTCGAAGGCGAGATGCAGAGCTTCATGTCCGACATGGGCGTCCAGGCCAATGTCACCGGTCCCAGCGCCTACCAGGGCCAGTCGGCGGGCTATTATTCGATGGGCTCGGTCTGGTCGCGCTTCCCGCAAAAGAACATCCAGCCCTTCAACCTCCAGTTGCCCCACGCGCGCGCCGGGTGCGGCGGCATCGACCTCTTTGCCGGGTCGTTCTCGTTCATCAACACCGCCGAACTTGTCGCCATGCTGAAAGCGACCGCGAACAACGCGCTCGGCTTTGCCTTCAAACTCGCGATCGACACGATCTCGCCCGAGATCGGCAAGGTCATGGATGAGCTGGCGCAGAAGGTTCAGCAGATGAACCAGATGAACATCTCGTCCTGCGAGACCGCGCAGGCGCTGGTCGGCGGCCTCTGGCCGAAGAGCGATACGGCGAGTTCGGTCATCTGCGAGGCGATCGCCAACAGTCAGGGCGCGGTCTCCGACTGGGCCCGCGCGCGCCAGCAGTGCAACAACGGCGGCCAGCGCGAAGCCTTGAAAAGCGCCAATTCCGACCCGGACATGAAGGAACAGGCCGGGATGCCCAACAATTACACCTGGGCGGCATTGGGCAAGAAATACGGTGGGTTCGACACCCAGTTCCGCGAGTTCCTGATGACCCTCGTCGGGACCGTGATCTACGATCCGGCCGGTAATGGCGGCAAGCCGAGGGTCCAGTTCATCGGCCCGGCCGACCCGGCGCTGATCAGCGCCATGCTCGACGGCACCTCTTCCACCCCGCACAAATACTGGAGCTGCGGCGGCGATAGCGCCAAGTGCATGGCGCCGAGCGAGATCGACATGGTGATCGGGCCTAATGCAGCGATCAAGGCGCGGGTGCGCACGCTGATCGAGAGCATGGCCTTGAAAGTGCGCGATCCCGGCGCCTCGTTGACCCCGGCCGAGATCCAGCTCCTCGGCATGGCGAGCGTGCCGGTCTACAAGATCATCACCGTGAGCGCAGCGGCCGAGTTCGGCATCTCCGCGCAGGAGATCAACGACCTTTCCGAAATAGTCGCGGTCGATCTCGTCACCACCATGACCATGCGGTTCATCGACATGGCAGTGAACGCGCGTTCGGACTTCAACGGGGCTGATGCGGATAGCTTACGCGAATGGCGCGAGGGGCTTTACGAGACCCGGCGCAATTTCCTCGGGATCGCGGCGCGCACCTCGCAGCGCTTCGACCAGACCTTTGCGCTGATCCAGCGCACGCAGATGCTCGAAAAGACCCTGCGTACCCAGCTCTCGCCCCAGATGTCGGCCGCGCTGCGCTTCTCGCGCACGCTCGGCAGCCAGGTCCAGTAAGGGGCGGCGGAGATGCTCGAGGTCTTCACGGTCGGGGGCGGCGACTACCTCGTCAACACCTTCAACGCGATCGCCGCCTGGACCGGCTCGGGCGGGTTCAAGTCGCTGATCCGCGTCGTCATGGTGATGGGGCTGATCTACGCGCTCCTCATTACCGCGATGGACCTCGACTGGCGCGCGTGGTTTCGCTGGTTCATCCAGTCGACGCTGATCTACACCGTGTTGATGGTCCCGACGGTGACGGTGAAGGTCACCGACCGTGTCAATCCCGGGCTTGCGCCCGCCACGGTCGCCAACGTGCCGATCGGGCTCGCAGCCATGGCCTCGTTCACCAGCCAGATCAGCGACTACCTGACCCGCACGGCCGAGACAGTCTTCGTCATGCCTGCTGCGCTCAATTACTCGACCGGCGGCTTCGTTTACGGCGCGCGGATGTGGGACAAGGCGCGCGGGTTCGAGATCCGCGATCCGGTGTTCAAGGCCAATGTCGACGGCTATCTCAAGCAATGCGCTTATTACGACATCCTGCTTGGCACCAAGAGCCTCAAGCTGCTGAGCGAAGCGCCCGACCTCTGGGCCGAACTCGGGGTCAATGCCGCAACCAACCGCGGCATGAAGTACCTGACCGATACCGGCACCGGCACGGTCGATATCGAGGGCAAGACCTGTGCGCAGGCCTGGACGCTGATCAACAACCAGTGGGACAACCAGATCAACGCCTATGCGCTGCCATTTGCGCATACGATGTACCCCAAGCTCACCGAGGCCGCGGCAGGGGCAAAGCTCGCCGCCGACGTGCCGGTGGTCTCGCAATTGCTCACCGGCACCGCGATGACGCGTAACCAGTTCTTCAAGCAGAAGAGCATGGTCGACGCTTTCGAGGCCGCCCAGCTCGACTTCGGCAATGCCGATGCCGATTCCTTCGCGCTCCAGCGCGCGGACACCCAGACCCGCAACGCGATGACGACGGCAGCCGAGCAGGGGCTCATCTGGATTCCGGTGCTTGGCGTGGTCCTGACCGTGGTCTTTTACGCTCTGTTCCCGATCGTCTTCCCGCTGCTGTTGTTCCCGCGCACCGGCATCGCGACCCTGAAGGGCTACTTCTCGGGCTTCTTCTACCTCTCGGCCTGGGGACCGATCTACGTTCTCATCCACTCGTTCATCATGGACCGCCTGGCCTCCCAGACCGCAGCGGTTTCAGCAGGCAGCGTGAACCTCGCCAACTGGGCGGGAATCGATGCGGTCAATCAGGACATCGCCACGATGGCGGGGTTCCTGATGCTGTCGGTGCCGATGCTGGCGCTGATGGTCATGCGCGGAACCATGTCGGTTGCGAACAACCTTGGCTCGATGCTCGCCCCGGTCCAGGCTGGCTCGGATGCCGCGGCGCTCGAGCGGACCACCGGCAACTACGCCTATGGCGATGTCAGCTACGGCAATCTCAACGCAGACAACCGGCAGATGTCGCAGTGGAATCAGGCGCCGAACTTGCTGGCAGGTGCAGGGCATTCTGGCTTCCGCGAAGCGGACGGGCGCATGTTCAACGAATATGGCTCGGGTTATTCGGTGATCGACACCAATGCAGCGATGTCCCAATTGCCGTTCAAGCCCACGATGACGCGGGGCTATGCGACCGACCTCAGATCCCAGGGCCAATGGTATCTCAATGAGGCCGACAAGATCGAAAACGGCACCTCAAGCAGTTGGACCAGCTCGAAAGGCCAGTTTGGCAGCGCGGTCACCGCGACCAGCGATGTGTCGGGAGCGCGGCGCGAAAGCGGTTCGCGGGCATCGGACACTCACAATGTGGGCGGCAACGTCGTCGTCGAAGGCGCCAAAGGCAGCTCAACGCGGGAGGTCACTAACAACGACCTGATCCTTCGCGAGGGCAATAACCGCTCATCGAGCGATTTCAGCAGTCGCACATTTGGTTCAGGCTTGTCGCTGACTGGTACCGGAACGGTCGGCACCCCTCTGGAATCGGAAGTGGGTAGCGGCGTGTCTGCCTCTCTTTCCGGCTCTCTTTCCGGTCGCCGTGAAAGCGGCGATAATGCCAGCGCAGGATCCGAGCGTTCAGCAACGAACCAGACCACGCGCGGCACCGACAAATCCGACGAGACGAGCGATCGCATGGTGGTCAGCGGGTCGAGCGGCGATATCCAGTCTTCGGGCACCTACAGCCAGAGCTCGGACTACACTGACCATAGCCGTTCGCGAACCAGCACCGATGGCAGCGATTGGCGGATTGGCGAGGCCGAGGAACGGCGCGCCGCTGCTGCTCGCTACCGCGAGATCGGCAGCCGGATGATGTCAGAGGCGAGTTACGCCGAAAGCCACGGCTTCCAGATCTCGAGCGACATGTCCAACCTGATCCAGGATCGCTATGAGACACTCCAGCGCGAGCACCCGGAGTGGCACCTGCCCGATCTCTCCAACCCGCGGCTCGACTATCGGGATGTGACGCGCCGCGACCAGGCCATCACCTATATAATGGACGACCTGATGGGTGACTTGCGCGCTCACCGGATCGACGAACTCAGCGATGTTGCCGGGATCGCTGGCGTGGGATCGCTTGGGACCAATGCCGATCTCGGTATGCCGCAAACGCCTGCGCTTCCATCCGCCCCGCGCACGGAGGGGCTGGTTCCTTCGCCGCTCGAAGGCGGCACGCTGCTCGCGGTGCCCGATGGTCCAGTCGATGGCGCCGCCCTTGCGCGCGACCTTGGCATCAAGGTCAAGCCTGGCGCGAGGCTCGGCCGCATGGATGGAGACCTTGTGCCCGCAATGGGAGTGGTGGCTGAAGAGGCCCGTTCGCTTGGCCTGCCAACCCCGGTGGTGACGTCGGGCAATGACAGCAGCCAGCACATGGCCGGGTCAGCGCACTATGACGATCGCGCTCTGGACTTCAGGGGCAACAACATTTCAGACGAGCAGGGCGAGCGCTGGGCTTCGCAGGTTCGGTCACGGCTTGGTGACGGATATGCCGTTCAGTTCGAGCGCTTCCCTGACAAGCCCGAGCGTGATCACCTGCATGTTGCTAAGAGACGAACCTGACTTTCAACCGAACAGGTGAGAGGCCGAAGCCAACGCTATCCCGACTATCACCATCAGAGCCACGAGCACGATTGCTGGCCAACGGCCCATGGTCTTGGATTTGCCGCGAAACGTAGGGAGTCTGACCCCCGTGACATGGTCAAAGTGACCAGGTCGCGGGTAAATCGGCATTCCATCAAGTCCGTAGCGATCATGGTCCATCGAGGGTCTCCTCGCCCTGGCCATGATTACCCCGAACGGACTGGATTTTCAATCATGTGCCAGCAGCAGGTCGAGCCCTCCACACAAGGCTCGCACCCCCTCTCCTCGCAGCGCCGCGGCGCTGGAAGTCAGGTGCCTTTGCCAGGATAGCTCTCGATCCGCGCCGCGCCGGCGCGGCGGATTTGGGCGGCCGCTTCCTCGACATGGAAAGAGACGGCATCGCGCGCGCGCAGAGTGTCGCCCGCCTTCATGTAGGCGACCAGACGGTCGTGCTCGACCAAGGAGCTGCGTGCTTCATCGAGTTGGAAGTAGTTGGCTCCGGCGATCCAGACCGCCGGCGGAACCGCCTTGCCATAAGCGGAAAGCGCCGCCCGATTGCCGCTCAGACGGACCAGTTCTAGGTGCCACTGGTAGTCGATGTAGGCTCCCTGGAGCAGGTTTGCCGCATCCATGTCATCGAAGGTCTTGAGCGCCGAATTCAGAGTCTCGAGATGGCTGAAATCCGCCTTGCTGTGCAGACTCGCCACTTGCGCCGCAGCCAAGGCCTGGATCGCACCGGCCAGCGCCAGGTGCTCGGTGATCCGGTCAACGCTCCAGTCGATGATGGTGTAGCGGCCATGGTCACGCGCAATGAGGCCAAGATCGGTGAGTTCAAGTGCCAGGCGCTCTGCCTCGGCGGGATCGAGACCCTGAAGGCCGGGAATATCGGCCGCACTGTCATAGCGCCGCCGCTTGCTGGGCTCACGCAGCACGGCAAAGATCATCTGCTCCGGGCAGGCAATCGTTGTCATGACTGGCAATTTTGCTTTGGCCACTGCTGCCCCAAAAACCCGAACGACGACCAAATGGGGATAATGCGAAGCTCCCGGATTCGGAAATCAGAACGATATTATGCTAGGAAGTACGAAACAATGCGGTGAGCCAGAACTCACCCATGAGGGAGGTCGATTGACCAGAGCACAGTCTCTTTCCGAACTCATGTTCCTCGAAATCAGGTTCGGGGTCCTGTCTGCGCGCTACCTTCCGGGACAGGCGATCAGCAAGGCCGAGGTCGGCGAAGTCTACGATTGCCGCCCTGCCGGGGTCGCCGAAGTGCTGAGTGCGCTCACCCATGAAGGCTACCTCATCCGCCAGGGCCGGAGCGACTTTGCCGTGCGCGCCTGGGGCCGCGAAGAGGTCGAGGACCTGTTCGAGATGCGCGCCAATTTCGAAGGCCTCGCCGCATTCCGTGCGGCCGAGCGGGCCAGCGATGCCGAGATCTCGCTGCTTTCCGCGCTCGCCGCAGAGGCCAGGGAAGCAATGCCCGAGGATCCGGACTCACTCGAGCGCGTAGTCATCGAGAACCTCAGGTTCCACGTCGAGGTTATGCGCATGTCGCGCATCCCCCAGATACCGGACATGGCGCGCATGGTGCTTCCCAATGCGCTCCACCGCCGGATCGTCTGGTCGCAGCGAGCGGAAGATGCCGAGCAGTCGTTCCGCATGCATCAGAAGATTGCGTCCGCAATTGCCGAGAGATCGGGCTCGATGGCGCGGCTGCTGATGCGCGAGGACATCTACTCGTCGCGAGAGGCGGTGCTGGCTACGATCGCGGACCTGGTCGGGCGTGAGGCGAGCGAGACTGCTACCATCGTCCGGTTTGCGCCGACCTTCGAGTTCGAAGGCAGGCTCTACGGCCAGGGGACCCGCGAGCCGGGTGCCGACGGGCGGACAATCCCGTTCGGGGTGCCCGCCGCCAACCTCAGATAGGCCTAGTTCGGACCTGCCTCGCTGGTATCGTCGGGCAGGTGCAAGCGGTCGAGCGCGAGTTGCTCAAGGACGTCCCGCATCATCGCCGAGGCCTGGAGAAGGCCTGCGGCATCGAGGACATTGAGGAAGTCCCGGGCATCGGATGTGATCAGGTCCAGTGTGCTTCGATCGATCAGCAGTCGCTGCATTCGCATCAAGCCGCCCCCGAAGCCCAAATCCAAGCAAACGATTGTTGAAACTTGGGAATCTGTCAATATTGCGCCAAGTTAAATCTATCAAATAGTCGCTCTAAAATGGCGCTAGTTAGGTATCTGCGCCTAAGTCGCGGAGCGCCGACTGCGCAAAATCGACTTTGTCACGAACGCTGAAGCCATGTCGACTTGTCGAGACAAATGCCAGTGAACGTCCGGGATGCTGGAACTTCGTCCCGCAGTGGCAATCAGTCACCGGTGAGGAGGGTGCAGAATTCGACGTCGATCCGGTCGGGCTGGACGATCTTGCCGCGCACGCTGACCTCTCCCTGAAGACCCTCAGGCACCGGCTGCTCGCCAAAATGCAGCCGCCAGGCGAGGCCTTCGGCATCGCGCAAGATCGGTCCGCGCGGTCCAGCCTCGATCGTTCCGATTATCGTGTTGGATGTAAGGCGGGCAGGGCGGTTCATAGGCAGAATTGGTTCGCGATTGATGGGGCCTAGCCGGGAGCAATTCGAGGCGAGGAAGCCTTTAGCAGGAGACGAGGGGAATTCCCAACAGCAGCGTCCTTTCAATGCACATTGCGGCCGTCAGAGGTAGAAATGCATCGAACGAACGGCAAGGAAGTCGTGAGTATCTGTCTCCGCGATCGTCATCAACAACTTGATCTGCTGGAAAGGGTGGAGCGACAGTTGCCGTGTGCGCTGCAGTTCGAGCAGGTCGTAGATCAATACCGGATCGCCTGCACGCACGACGATCGCGCCGCACGTGTCGTCGGACAGGTCAATTGCCCCAACTGCACCTTGGGGGATATCATGGAAATTATTGAAGTAGCGCTGCGTCGCGTACCCGTTGCAAAGATGAATTTCCGATACTTCGACCACGCGGGGACTCGCCCTGTCAATCTCAAGCCTGCCGCCGACGCCAAGACTGATCCCTTCTGGCCCGGCAAAGTAGCTTAGTTGCCAGCGATCGACGGTAAGCTCGGCATCGTAGGACTGCCCCGTGGGCATAGGGACTGCGGGTTCCCGGCATAGATGTGATGCAACTGAATCCATTTCACAAAATCCTTGTTCAAGAGTACCGCCGGGAAAACGGCGCGGTCCGGTGGGAGGTGGCCCGGGCCGCGCCGCACCCCGTCAGGCGTAGGTCGCGTGCTCGACGCACTCGATGCAATCGGCCTTGCGCTCTTCGCTGACGGAATGGTGATAGGTCTTGGCGTCCTCGTCCGGGCAATCCGAGCACAGGCCCTGTGCTTCGTGCTGGGCGGCCGCCGAGCCGGCCTTGGCATCCCCTTTGCGGGCTTCGAGCGCTTCGCGCAGGCGGGCGAGCTTCTGCCGGACCTGCTCGGTCATGGCCTCCCTGTCGGTCGCGCGCTGCGCGGCGGCGGGCGTCACAGCGGTTGCCGCCGGATCCTGCGGGCGTGCATTCGCCGCGAGGGCAGGGGTGGCCGTTGCCGCAAGTAGCGGCAGGACGAGGTAGAAATAACGCTTCATCTTTGGTCTCCTTGGTTTTCAGAAAAAGCCGGTCCGCCGACCGAACGAGAGGTCGGCTTGCGATGAATCCCCAAGCGCCGACCGGCGCACGCTCAGGGTGACACCCCGCTTGCCGCGGGCGCGGAAGTGGAGATCGGTTGGATCGATGTTGTTGCGCTCGGCCCAGTCCTGCGCGTCGCGCTCGCTGGCAAAGTCGCCGATTTCGTCATGCTCGTAAGCCATGGTCAGTCTCCAGGTTCGGCAGCCGGGGGAGGGGCCGCCTGTGAGGGAGTTGAAGCGGCAGGCTCGGCGAGAAGCGCGACCGCCGTTGCCGCCAGTGCGACGGCGAGCATCGCGGCGACCGCCAGGCCGCGCACCGCTGGCTCGGAAGACAAGAAAACCAGCACCGCCAGCCAGACCAGAGTTGCCTGCGCGCGATCGAACACGCGGCCCGCGGCGTCGGGAGAAAAGGCAAACCGAGCCCTCACAGGTCGAGCCCCAGCGTCTTTTCCGGGCGCATCTGCTTCACCGGCGCCTCCGCCACCTTGCCGAGCACTGCGTCGAGCTTGGCCTTGAGCTCGGGGCTCATGCGGAGTTCGGGCACCTGCCGGGTATCGATCGGGTTCACATGGCGCGGCTCAACCTCGACCTTACCGGTGACTTCGAGCGCTGAGGTCTTGTTGCCGGGCGTGCGGTCGAGTTGCTGTTTCAGGCCTTCGAGGTTGTTGGTGACGACGGTCATGTCGTCAGTGGCGCGGGTATTGAGGACGTTCTGCGTGCGCTGGGTGGCAAGGTTGCGCTGGGTCGAAGAGATGACCTCGATCGCCTGTGGCTTGGTCATGCCCTGCGCCATGTGAGCGTTGAGCGCATAGCCAAGGTCGAGACGGCGCAGCATCGGATCGCCGGGGACCAGGACAAGCTGCCGCTTGTCCGCAAGTTCGACCCGGATGCCTTCTGCTCGCGCCTCGAGCACGGTGGCGTAGGTCGACTTGGCAATGTCTCGGGACCCGTCCTTGTCACGCCAAAACACGGTTTCGCCGTCGTGGAGGCGGATCTGCTTCTCTTCATGAAGCCCGAGCCGGTCGAAGCGGTGATCGGGATTGATCCGGTCAGGATCGATGACCTTGCGCTTGCCATCGCGCTCGAGCACGACCTTGCCGTCCTTGCGCACCTCGCTCACCCGGTATTCGCCGGCCTTGAGCCCGATCTCGCGCACCTCCATCCGCGCCTCGAGCACCTGGCCGACGCGGTAGGTCGAGGCAAAGCGCAGCTCCTCACGCGTGGCGTTGACGCTCTGCAGGGTGGCGAGCGGCACGCCCGCGCCGAGGAGGGTCCCTTCCTTGAGCAGGCCCGCCTGGACCCGCGCGTTGATCTCGGCCCGGTCGTCGCGTCCGGCAGTGAAGATCGCGGTCGCCTCTCGCTTGTCGGGCGAGAGCGACAGCCACAGCTCGGCGGCGCGGGCGACATGGTCGGGCCCCGCCTCGATCACGCGGCCGTGCGCCGCAAGCAGGTCGAGCGCGAGACCGGCATGACCTTCGTTCGAGAGGCCCGCGACAGCGAGCAGGAGCGGTGAATTCTTCTGGCGGATGTTCTCGTCCATCCGCACGGTCGCCTGGCCAGAGGCTTGCGAGACCGCGAACATCTTGCCTTGCTCGATCGCCGACAATTGCTGGCGGTCGCCCATGAACGGCGCCTTGGCGAGGTCGAGCTGTTCGGCGAGCGTTACCAAGCGCAGCATGTCGCGCGAGGAAACCATCGAGCTTTCGTCGGTGATGATGACGGTGTTGGCGAGCGCGGCCTTGGCTGCCTCGTAGCGCTCGCCGCTGCCTGCAGCGGCCGCCGAGCCGTAGGTATTGAGGAACCGGGCGATGGTATAGGCCTCGATCCCCGCCGCGCGCATCTGGTCGGCCGACATGCCTTGGCCGCCGCCGCCTCGCAGATCGGCGACCATCTTGTTCTGGAAAGCAAGGCCGACGAGCTTGACCCCTTCGGCGTCCAGCACCTTGTCGAGCGCGCCGAGCAGCGTCGATTTACCCGCACCGGCAACGCCCTGGACATTGAGGAACCGGTCGCCACCGGAGAGGATCGCGACGCCCGCAGCCAGTTGGCCTTCATTCAATTGCCAGGTGTCGACCCCGGCGCGCTCGCGCCCCAGTTCGCGTGCCGCTTCCTGGAGCCGCGCCATCGCCGTCTCGGGCGGCATGAATACGCGGCCGGCCCCGTGCCCCCGGTCGATCGTGTCGAGGATCCGCTGTTCCATAGCCAATGCGGCCGGCGTGGTGACGAGGTCGACATGTCCATCGAGCCGGTCAGATTTTCCCGGGATCAGGTGACCCTCTCGCACCAGCTCGCCGATCCGCTGGACCACCGCGCCGCCCTCGAGCCCCTTGATCTGGAACCCGAGTGCGCTCGCCAGTATCGCTTGGGGAGAGAAGGCGGCTTCGCGCTCGGAGAGGTGCCGGATCGCCGAGGCCGTCGCGTGCTGGGCCTTGATCGTCTCGGCAGGCAGGAAGAGCGCTGCCGCGCCGCTCACTGCAAGCGGGCTCGGCGCGCGCAGTGCCGCATTGATCCTGGTGGCGACTTCACTGATTGCAGCCGTGGCAGTTTCGCGGAAAGTCGGTTTTGCCTCGAGTTCGGCGCGCGCCTTGGCTTCGGCAACCAGCGTCTTGCCGTCGAAACCGAGCTCAGCCGCGCGTTGCTGCCAGCCCTCGATCAGTGCGCCGCGATCTTCGACCGCGAGCTTGGGATCGCGGGTATATAGCGTGATCTGCTTCTTGGTTTCGAGGCGGGTTGCCCCGACCTCGGCGATCTTCGCCTCGATCTCGGTGGTGCGGGTCGAGAAGGCCTTGATCACCTCGGCGGGCACGCCCTTGATCTCGAACGACCCGTGTTTGCCGGCAGCCTCGGTTTCGTAGCCGAGCTTCTGCAACTGGGCGCGGAAGGCGGCGTGGTAGAACTGGCCGATCGTGGTGTTGTTCTTCCAGATCTCGCCGTTCCACAGCGCCTTCCAGGTGCCCTTGGGATCGCGAGTCAGATTGGCGACGACGGCGTGGATATGCCCCTGCGGATCGAGCGCGCGGCTCGTATCGTGGGCGAACAGGGCATAGACGAGGTTACCGGTCTTCTGGGGTTCGCCGCTGCGGCTGCGCTCATAGTTGCGGCTCTCGGCGAACTGCTTTTCGACAAGCTGCGACATGGTCGATTTGACCGCCGCCAGGTGCGCATCGATGATCCGCCGGTCGCCGCTGACCAGCGCCAGGATCGAGGCAGACTTGGGCATCGAGAAGGTGAGATCGAGACCCAGGCGCCGACCTTCGACCTGCCCGACCATCTCGCCGTCGGGCAGCCGCCCATTGAGCACGCCCTCGAACGCATCGCGCTCGACCTGCCCCTCAAGCCCCAGCGCGCGCGCACCTTCGCCGCCCCAGACCCCCGCTTCCGCGTGCTCATCGGCCGAGTAGTAGTTGTCGTTGGCGAAGTAGTCGGCAGCGCCGCTCGACGACCGGACGGAGGCGATCGAGTGCATGGCCTAGAGCTCCGGTCCGTCGTCACGGGAATGCGATTGGTCCTCGATCCCCTTGGCGGTCTTCGCGCCGCGCTCAGATTCCTTGTCGGGGATGGCGGGGTCATTGAGTTCGCGGGACCCGACGGTGCGCTGCGCGGCAGGCTTGGACGCGGAACTCTTTTCAGCCTTCTGACTCGGGTCCTGCTCGCGGCTATTGGTGCGTTCGTTCTGAGGCGCTTGCTCCAGACGAAATGCCATCTGCTTGCCGACACTGGGATCAGGATTTGGTCCATCGGGCATGATTTCCGGCGCATTGGCGTCGGGCTCGAGCGCCGGTGACAACGGCACTGCGGGGTCGCGCCCAAGGTCTTCGCCGCGCGGCTCCAGTTCCGGTTCGCCGCTGCGGTCCCGGCCGCCGGTCTCGGCGACTTCATCGTCACCCTTGGGCATGGAGATGAACTCGATAGGCTCGACGTTCTCGCGCAGAATGTAGCCCTCTGCGACCTTGGGGTAGTCCTTGTAGGTGAGCCTGATCCGCGCCGCATCGAACCCTTCCGGAAAGACCAGGAACCCGCGCAGCGAAGGCAGGCGCATGATGTCATCGGGGATCACCAGCGGCTGCACTTCCGAGCGCGGGGTAATGGTCGCGGCGTCGCGGATGTTGGAATAGCCGTAGCTGTAGGCCTCATCCATCATCCGCACTTCGCGGTGACCAATGTAGTCCGAGCAGTGCTCGGCGGTGTCGCGATCGGCCGCTGCCAGGATCAGCTTGGTGCGGGCCAGCGAGGCAAGGTTCTGCGCGCCTTCCTTGCCATAGGTCTCGGCTAGCTTGGCGAAGGAATGGATGCCGAGCACGAAGGCGCCGCCAAAGCCGCGCGCAGTCTGCAAGCCGTCTTCGATCGCTGGCAGGCGGTGCAGCGCATGGACTTCGTCGAAGAAGAACCAGGTGCGCAATGACCGGGTGCGCGGCAGCCGCATCAGGGTATGCACCGCAAGGTTCATCCACAGCGACAAGAGCGCCCGGTTGAGCACCAGTTCGTTATGCGAAGAGGTAATGAACAGGATCGAGCCCGGCTTGTCCTGGTGGCGAATCCAGTCGCAAATCGAGAAGGGTTCCTTGCCTTCGGGAATAAACAACAAGGCCTGGGCATTGGTGTTGAGAACTGCACGGACAGACTCGGCCATGCGCGCCGCGACTGGCGCGGTCAGCGGCTCGGCAATGGTATTGCGAAGCAGTTCGTGGACCTCTTCAAGGTCGGCCATCATCAGCCGGTAGGCGAGTGCGGCGTTGGTCGCCTGGCCGAGCTTCATGAGCTGGACGCAGGTCTGCACAAACAATGTCCTTGCTCCCAGCATCCAGAAGGGGTCCGAGCCGCCGCCGTCGGTCGGCAAGATGGCTGATGCGATCGCGGTGAAGTCGGCGTAGTTCTTGCCCTCGTCGAACAGCGACCAGCTCGGGCAGCGCTCGTCCATCGGGTTGAGGATCGTGTCGGTCTCGGGGTTATAGAACGCCTCGACGTAGGCCCCGGTAAGATCGAACACGACCGCCCGATCCTGGCGCACGCGCATCTGCGCGATCATGTCCCGCATCTGCGTGGTCTTGCCGGTCCCGGTCGACCCGATCATGATCGTGTGAGCCTGTTCGCTCCGCCACGGAAACGATACGCCGGCGATGTTGTAGACGTGGTGGATGCCGGCGGCCTTGCGCTCGGCAAAGCTCATTTTCATGACGTCGTCCATGGTCTTGCCGGGCATCCGTTCGGCAATCTCCTGGGCAAGCGCGGCGCTGTTGTGCTGGTTGATCACGGCGGCAAGCTCCTTGGCGTCGACCAGCATCGCGCCGCGCTGGTGGCGTTCTTCGAGGATCGCCTTGCCGCGCTTGCGCGAGAGGTCGATGAACCAGACCGAAAGCGGCACCGCGACGAACAGCGAGATGAACAGCGAACCCCAAATTGCGCGCATCAGCTTGTTCCAGGCGATGACGACATCAGGGTGGCTGGCGATCATCGAAACGGGGGCAGGGATCACGCGGCCGGAGGGCAAGGTTAGGTTGAGGATCTTGCGCGGGCTGAACTCCATGAAGCTCCATCCCTCCGCATAGATCCGCATCAGGATCATCTGCACTTCATGCTCGTGAAGCAGCAGCGCGAGGACGATCGAGAGCGCGATCAGGAACGTGAAGAACCACACCAGCAGCGGCATCTTCGCCGAGGAAAACCACATCAGGAATTCGTGCGTGATGAGCTGCGAGCCGCGAGTGAAATTGCCCGCGTTGCGCGGCATGTTCCCGCGCGCCGAATGGTGCTTGAGCTGGCCGGGGCGGGCCTGATCGGACCAGGTGTCAGGACGACGCATAGAGCGCCTCCACGCGGCGGTCGGCTTCCGCCATCAGGGCTTCATGCGCATCGGGAAACTGGCGCTGGATCAGGAGATCGATGCCGAGGAACAGATACTCGGATGAGAACTGCCGACGCCGCTCGGTTTCCGTGCTGCCGGCGAAGGCTTCGAGGTACAGGGTGAGTGCATCGCGAAGGATGATCGAAGGCGTCAGGCCGCGCGCGGCCTGGACCTTCTCAACGCCATTTGCGAGGTCGCGCGGTATCCGAACCGTCAGCCGGACTTCATCTGCCATAACCAGACCCTCATCAGGGCCTGGTGGGAATTGCGCTGGACCCTTTTAGGCCAGCAGAGCGCTTCTGGCAATCGTGACGCGCCCCAGAGCGGCTGTCCGACCCTGTCCGACAGGAAAACGACGGAGTTCTGCGGGTTTGCGCCACTGTCAGACCCAGTCAGACAAATCTCGCGAAACGAAACCCACGCATTTCCGCCATTTTCCCTACGGCCCTGCCGTGTACGGTCTGCACCTCTTCCCCTTGATCCCGTAGCTTAGATGGCTCGCGGGTTTTGGTGATTTTGCCCGAATCCGGGTGGGCCTTTCACGGCCTGCCAACGGTAGCCTGGGGCGCAGGATTGCACGCAGTCTGCAGCTCCGACCGGGGCGATACAGGGGAGGGGGCTTGCCAAGCTGGCCAGGATGACGATCCTCGCGCGCGGGAGGTTTCAGCACCAACCCAAGAGGTATCATCATGGCCAGGAAAGGAAGTCTCGAAGCGGAACGAGCATCGATCGCAAAGGAGCGTCAAGCGCTGGAAGCGCGAGAGGCGAAACTGCGTGACAGCGAGCGGGCGGCAAGCGTTGAACTGATGCAGAAATCGGTTCTCGGCAAGGCGCCGTTCGAGAGGGTCGAAGGCTTCTTCGCCGCTCTCGCAAGGCTCGGTCTCGACGAAGCCGAGAAACGCCTGCGGGCAAGCTGAAACCGGCCTTGCAAAAGGCCAGCGCAGCCGGGGTTCGATGCCCCGGCTGTGCTTTATCATCCGCACAAAAAAGGGGCCGGAGAGCCCCTCGTCGGAGCCCTCCGGCGCTGCGGTCGATAGTCATCTCAGAACGGGCAATCCGCGTCCCATTCGGGATCCATCACCACGCTCATGAAGCTTGCGGCGCGGGCGATGTTCGCCTCGTCGAAGTCGTCGGCCATCATGCCGGGGACGGAATGGACGATCCGGTCGATCAGGTCCTGGGGCAGGGCGTTGTAATCGCCTTCGTCGATGGCGAGGAAGCAGCCGAACTCGTCCTCGATGACGTGCTGGTCGAAGAAGCTGTGCTGGGCCCTGATGCTGGCGGCGCGCAGCGCGGCGTCATAGCTGATGGGGTCGAAAGCCGGGATGTTGAGGGACTTGGTAAGAGCGTTCATGTGAGCCTCCTGTCAAAGGAATTGAAGAGGTCTCCTCGGGGATGGCCGAGCTTGGTCCGGGTCAGGAACGGGTCGCCCGCGGCCCGCCGCGCAGCGGGGGTGGGGGTGCCGATTTTTTCGCCTTCTTCAGGCGTAAAAATTGGGGGAACTGCCCTTCTTGACGCGGGCCAATGGCGGCCATCATGCTTGGCAAGTCTGCGAGAGTCTTTTAATCGCTAACCTGTCAATCAGGCGCAGCGGGCATACCACCCTGATCCACGATGACGCGGTCGCGGATGCCTGCAGGTCAATGTCTCGTCAGCTACTGGTCACCGATCATGCCGTTTGTCGGGTACATGGTCTTTTACGCGGTCGGGACATGCACGCCGCAGGATGGGTCTTCGTGGGCGGGATCTTCCGATGTGTTTAACGCAATTCGCCGGAGTAAAATGGTGGCGACTGCAACTCTCGCAGCGGAATGATCCTGTCCGCGCCCCGACAGGGACGGCTCGGCGCGTCAGTGTCATCAGACGCGAACTTTATATCCAATCAGCCGGGGAGTGGGAGCTCTGTACGGCTGACATCAAATCACGCGGCGGCGGGCTCCGAGTGCCGGAACAATTCGCCAGTCCGAAGCATGGTATGCATGATTACCGCCAGCTTTCGCGCGACTGCGACAGCCGCCCGCTTGAAGCCGATCTTTTCTTTCAGCCTGAGGCCCCAGGTCCGCAGCGCGTTCTCCTCCCTTGTGCGCGTCATGATCGTGACCGCCGCCTCGTACAGGAGCGAGCGCAAATGATTATCGCCACGCCGCGAAATGTGTCCGTCATAGTCAACTTCGCCGGACTGGTAGCGCCTGGTCGTCAGGCCTACCCATGCGCCCACCGATCGCGACTTCCTGAAGTTCTCCGGGTCCTCGATCGCCGCAATGAACGAGCTCGCGGTAACCACTCCGACGCCCGGGATCGATGACAGCAGTCGGCACTGATCGCTCATGCGCGCAGACGCGATGAGCTGCTTGGTCAGTTCGGCCGTCCGCGCGCGAATACTGAGCCATGACTCAAGCAAGGGCGAAATGATCTTTTCCAGCGCTGGATTGTCGGCAAGCTGCTCGCGAACATGGGATGCAAAAAGCCGCCCCGCGCCCTTGGGAACAATGAGGCCAAAGGTCTTCATCAAGCCGCGGATTTGATTGGATAGCTGGGTCGTCATCTTCAGCAGTTGGTTGCGGCCCGCGACGAGCGTCCGCGTCAGCATGCTATCGAAGGCTTTCACCCGAACTTCCCGGTAGAAGCCAACCTCAGCCAGATGCGACAGGCCGTCGGCATCGTTGGCATCGGTCTTGTTCCGCGCAAGATCGAGCGCAGCCTTCGCGTGACGCGCATCGATGCAGATCGCCGGCAGGCCTTCCTCCCGCAGTGCGTGGTAGAACCAAACTGACAATGGGCCGGTCTCGAACACAACCCTTGCTGCTTCTGGCGCCCGCTTGCGGACCATTTCGGCAATAAGCTTCGGGTCGGAGGGGCACTTGCCACGCCAGACCCGCTGGCCACCCTCACGCACCGAGATGAATGTTTCTTTCAATGAAACGTCGAGGCCGATAAACTGCTCCATGGTTGTCTCCCGTCCGATGCTGGGCCCGGTCACCATCGTGGGCCCGTATTTCATCCTACCGGGGGGCAACCACCTGACCAGCGCGTCCTGATCGCGTGGAAGCGCACCCCGCGATTACCCCATGTGTTTAACCCTGTTGGTCAGCGCCCCGGTCGCCCCAAACACGGGTGTTGCCTGCCCGGCCGATGCGAAGGCTTCGCGCCCCTGCCAGCAGGCCGCAAGGCCGTTACAGGCGGGGGCAAGAAGCGAGCGAGCCGGGCCATTATTTCGTGCGTCCCGATCGACAAAAAAGAAGGGCATCCGGCGGTGAGACCGGACACCCTTCTGGTTGATTGGGAAGGTGGCGCCCCCGCTCAGAACGGCGGGAGAT
>NZ_CP063448.1:0-199902 GCF_015169775.1 Novosphingobium sp. ES2-1 | reverse complement strand
TGAAGATCTGCTCGAACCCAAGGAACTTGATGATCCCGAGGTTGACTGAAGGGTGGAACCGCAGGCCACCCTTGTAGGGGCCGAGCGCGGAGTTGAATTGCACGCGAAAGCCACGATTGATCTGCACCTGGCCCTGATCGTCAACCCAGGGCACGCGGAAAATGATCTGACGTTCAGGCTCGCACAGACGCTCTATCAGGGCATGATCGGCATAATAGGGCTTCTTGGCGATCACGCGCCCGAGACTTTCCAGCACCTCGATGACGGCTTGGTGAAACTCTGTTTCGCCGGCATTGCGGCGCAGCACCTCGGCGAGGATGGGTTCAAGCTTTTCGTCAATCTTGGTCATTGAAATTTCCTGGCTCCGACGCTGGGGTGGGCTTCTGCTTGCGTCGTGCATAAGCGAGAGTGACCGACTTTTCGATAGACGTGTGTCAAACGGCGTCCAATCGGGACCCCCTATCGGCGCGCAAAAGGGACCCCCTTTGCGCTGCGAGGATCGGTTGATGCTGGGCGCAGGTTTCGCGCTGCTGGCGGCGTAGGGAGGGCGTAGCCCGACCGGAGGCGCCAGCAGCGCGAAGGCGTTTTCTGGGTGTCTCAGCTGCGGTGCTTGAAGCGCCAGCTGTCGTTGCCGGTCTCGACGATATCGCAATGATGCGTGATGCGGTCGAGCAGCGCGGTGGTCATCTTGGGGTCACCGAACACGGTGGGCCATTCGCCGAAGGCCAGGTTGGTGGTGATGATGACCGAGGTCTTCTCGTAGAGCTTGCTGATGAGGTGGAACAGCAGCTGCCCGCCTGATCTGGCGAACGGCAGGTAGCCCAGTTCGTCGAGGACCACGACGTCGAGCCGGCTGAGCTGGGCGGCCATGGCGCCGGCCTTGCCGATACGGACTTCCTCCTCGAGCCGGGTGACCAGGTCGACCGTATTGAAGTAGCGGCCGCGGGCACCGGCGCAGACGACGCTGGCGGTGATCGCGGTGGCCAGGTGGGTCTTGCCAGTGCCCGTGCCGCCGATGAGCACGATGTTGCGCCGTGCGGGCACGAAGGAGCCGGCATGGAGCGAGCGCACCAGGCCCTCGTTGATCGGCGTGCCGTCGAACACGAAGGCATCGAGGTCCTTGACCACCGGCAGCTTGGCTGCGGTCATGCGGTAGCGGATCGAGGCGGCATGACGATGTGCCGCTTCCGCCCGCAGCAGGTCGGTCAGGATCTCGTGGGTTGTGCGCTTGCGCTGCAGCCCCGTGGTGACAGCCTCGTCGAACGCCCCGGCCATGCCCCTGAGGCCGAGCCCGCGCATCGCCTCGATCATCTCATGCCGCTGCATCGAGGCCTCGCACCGTATCGTAGCGGGCGCAGTCTGCCACTGGCGGATGGCTGAGCTTGAGGTCGACGACCACGTCGAGAGGCCGGCCAGATGGCGGATCGCGGTACCGGGCCAGGATGTTGAGGATAACCTCGTCGCTGGCGGCGCCGGCATCGAGTGCTTCGCGGATCGCGGCCTCGACTGCGTCCAGGCCATCGATCTGCACGGCCGCCAGCACCCGGACGAAGCGCCGATCGGCCTCATCACCGCTCCCCAGCTTGCGGCGCAGCCGCGCCAATGCCGGCGGCAGGTCCCAGCCCTGGAAGGGGGCGCCGTTCCGCCAGGCGCCGGGCTTGTTGGCCAACACGGGGAGATAATGCCAGGGATCGTAGATCGTCCGGTCACGGCCGAAGTGCCTGGCATGTTCGGCAACAACCTCGTCACCTAGGCGCACGACGATCCGGTCGGCATAGGCGCGGACCTGGACAGCTCGCCGCGCCGCCTTGGCCATGACCGAGTAGCGGTTGCGGTCAAAGCTGATCAGGCAGGTGCCGGTCACGGCATGGGCTGTCTCGTGGAAGCCGTCGAACGACGACAGCATCGGCTGCAGGGCTGGCCGCTCGAGATCCAGCGCCTCGGCCACGGTCAGCTCCTTCTGCTCGGGATGCGGATGCAACGATGCCCAGCGCAGGCACTCGGCTGCCAGCCACCCGTTGAGTTCCTCGATGCTGGCAAAGCGCAGGCGGGGCTGGAAGAAGCGCCCCCGGATGGTCTGGACCTGATTCTCGACCTGACCCTTCTCCCATCCCGCCGCCGGCGAGCAGGCCGTTGGCTCGACCATGTAATGGTCGGCCATGACCAGGAACCGGCGGTTGAACACGCGCTCCTTGCCCACGAAGACCGCGGCTACGGCGGTCTTCATGTTGTCATAGATCCCCCGCAGCGGAACACCGCCGAAGAAGGCGAAGCCCCGGGCATGGGCATCGAACACCATCTCCTGCGTCTCGCGGGGATAGGCCCTGACATAGATCGCCCGCGACGCGCACAGCCGCATATGGGCCACCTTCACGCGCATCGGCTTGCCGGCGATCTCCACATCCTCGTGGCTCCAGTCGAACTGGTAGGCCTCGCCAGGCTGGAACAGCAGCGGAATGAAGGCCGGGGTGCCGTCACCCGCATCCTTGCGCCGGGCTTCGGCCCAGCGTCGTGCGTAGCGCCGGACCGCATCGTAGGATCCCTCGAACCCCTCACGGCACAGCAGATCATGGATCCGCGTCATCCGCAGCCGGTCACGCCGGTGCCGGGCCTCGTTCTCCGTCAGCAGCGTATCGAGGCGCTCCTGGAACGGCCCAAGCCGGGGCAACGGCTGTACCGTGCGGTGGTAATCGAACGCGCCTTCCGGCGCCCGGATCGCCTTGCGCACCACCTTGCGCGACAACCGCAGATCCCGCGCAATCGCCTTGATAGCCTTACCGTTCGCGTGCTCGCGCCGGATCCGAACGACTGTCTCCACTATCAACATCCCGATCTCGCCACCTGGAAAACCAGGCAGCTCGCTACACCATCGGAATGAGGGGTCCCTTTTAGACGCCGATCACCCCGCTAACGGGGTCCCTTTTGCACGCCGGTCCACAGACGATGGTCAGCTTTCGCTCGCGGCCATCCCGATCCGGCCATAGGATTGACTGCCCGGTGCGCAGTCCGATCACGCCTGCTCCGACCGGCGTGAGAATGGACACCCGCCCGGCGGAAATATCGGCATCACGCGGATAGACGAGTTCGACCGTCCGATCCGCGCCACTGGCCTGCATGAGAACGGAAATGCAACATGGCTGCGCGAGACTGCATGCTCGCAGGATGCAGCGCATCACGGCCGGAGTCATCTTACGACGATGGAGGTCTTCCGGTTACGGCGTTCAGCCAAACGCGTCGGCTATATCCGGCCGAGCTAGGTGCTGAGCTGGTTCGATGGCATCGGTTACCAGAATCGCGAACTTGGCGCCACGATAGCAAATGTCGGGTCTGTGCCAAGCATCGGCAACGGTGAAGCGCTCACCGGCCAGTTCGAGCTGTTCGCCGTGGGAGGGAAGTGCGGAGAAGTGAAAACTTCCCTTGCTAAGGGCCGACTGTCTATCTCGGCCGGAAAAAATATCAACCAGCATAATCTTGCTCCTTTCGGTGTCGCTTCATTGGATGGTCGAGGCAAATCGCCATTCGTCTTCCTGGCCCAGGGCTGCGGCGTATTGTCGCTCGGCGAAACGCCAATTGGCTAAGTTGTCCCACCAGGTAGCCAGCCATTTGGCGCGGTCCTGGCGATAGTCGATGTAATAGGCGTGTTCCCAGACATCGCATGTCAGCAGTGCAACAGTCCCGTCAGCTGTGATCGGCGTGGCCGCATCATGTGTCGACAGAACCTCGAGCGCACCGCTCCTGGCCACGAGCCAGACCCAGCCGGATCCGAAATGTCCGACGCCTTCGGAAATAAACTGCTCCCGCAGATTGTTCAGGCTGCCGAATCTGCCCAGACACGCTTGGGCAAGCTGGCCATCTGGTACCGAGCTTCGCGCCGACATGCTCTCCCAGAAGAAGGCGTGGTTCCACGTCTGGGCGGCGTTATTGAACAGGGCAGTCTGGTTTGACTCGCTCGCCCTTCGAAGCACACCTTCAAGGCTTACCCCAGCCAGATCCTGCCCGGCCAGGAGGCGGTTCAGGTTCTCGACGTATTTGGCGTGATGGCGCCCGTGATGAACTTTCAATGTCTCCTCACCGAGATGAGGCTCAAGGTCCTGCAGGCCGTAAGGCAGTGCGGGAAGTTCAAAAGCTGTATGGACGGTTTGGTCAGACATTGAATTGCTCCTGCGGTAAATCTTGATGTGGCGCTCGTGGTTCGTGTGCGATCACGCGGGCGCGCATCGCAGCCAGGCACAGAGCGATGGGAAATATGTCGTGCGTCCCGCGCGCCTCTCCGTCTGGTCCGCATACGACGACATCGTCGCAATCGTGTTCGATCCAGCAGCCAGCGGGCACCAGCGTCGCCGCAGCCTTCCAGATGCGGCTGTAGCGCAAGGCTCGAACCCGTTCGCCATTGCTACCTCTCCAGATGCCCGGCTCCAGTTCCTCCATCTCCGCCAGAGACGGAAAAGCAGCCGCGCAAATGGTTGCGTCCAGACCGCGCGAGGCGGCGGTGGCGAGCATGCATGCCTTGATGGCGCGCGACATCAGGGCCACTTCACGGCGATCAGGGTCGAGCTGTGGCAGACGCTCGGCCATCAGCCCGATCCTCTTTGGGAGGCCCTGTTCACCCCAAGTGCCGCGGAGTGTTCGACGGGGGCCTCGACCACTTCCAGCAGCCCATCGGCAATCGAATAGACCCAACCGTGGAGGTTGATCTTGGTACCGCTTGCCCAAGCCTTACGGATCATCGGGTTCTCCGCGAGAAGGTCGACTTGGGCCGATACATTCCGCCGACACAATTCGTCGGGCATGAGCGACTGCCCCCCGAGTTCGGCCTGGAGGCGAGCGTGCAGGGCGCCTAGTGGTTCGAGCCATCTGGAAATGGCGCCCGGTACTCCACCATTCATTGCGGCATGTACCCCGCCGCACCCGTAGTGGCCGACGACTATGACGTGCTCGACCTTGAGGACGTCGACCGCGAACTGCAGCGCGGCAAGGAAGTTCGGGTCATCTGGTTTGGTCAGATTGGCCACGTTGCGGTGCACGAACATTTCGCCCGGATCGAGATCGACGATTTCGGTCGCGGGAACACGGCTGTCGGAACAGCCAATCCAGAAATAGCGCGGCTTCTGCTGATCGACGAGACGCTGAAAGAAGCCGGGATCGATTTCTGTCTTCCCCTCGGCCCATTTCGCGTTCCGCTCGAACAGCCTTGCCAGTTGGCCGTCCTCGGCGGAAGCGGGATGCTCCGGGGCGGACGCCGCGGTCATGGTCGACCCGCTTGGAGATCTACAATTCGCAGATAGGGCTTGAGCGTCCGGTATCCTTGGGGGAATTGCCGCGTGGCTTCGTCGTCGGAGAGCTTCGGCGAAATGACCACCGGCTCGCCGGGCGTCCAGTTGACCGGGGTGGCGATGCTGCGTGCGTCGGTCAACTGCAGGCTGTCGATCGCGCGCAGGATCTCCGCAAAATTGCGGCCGGTGCTGGGCGGATAGATGAGAATCAGGCGCACTTTTTTCGCCGGATCAATCACGAACACGGAACGCACGGTAACTGCAGGATCGCAGTCGGGGTGGATCATGTCGTAAAGCGCGGCGACCCGGCCATCGGGATCAGCGATCATCGGAAAGACGAGACGAGCGCCTTGGGTTTCCTCGATGTCTTTTTCCCATTTGTGGTGCGCCTCCACCGGGTCCACCGACAGACCGATCGGCTTGACGTTGCGCTTGTCCCATTCGGGTCGCAACTTTGCCACTTCGCCAAGCTCCGTCGTGCACACGGGCGTGAAGTTCTTCGGGTGACTGAAAAGCAGCCCCCAACTGGACCCCAGCCATTCATGGAAGCGGATAGGCCCATGGGTGCTGTTCTGTTCGAAATCGGGGGCAACCTGCCCGAGCTGGATGGTCATACAGGCTCCTGTCTAAATGATTGCGGAGATGTGGAACCGCTAAATGCAGCAAGCAAACGAATGATATTGTTGTTTGAAAGCAATAAATATGCTTGAATGACCGCTCTCCGATTCGAGGAGAAGCGCATCTAGTCCGGACTGCCTGTGCATCTCGCAGCCAAGCGCTCCACGGGCTTTTGCTTCTCGTCGCTGGCTAATACATCCAAGATGATGAGTTGTATGGCAATTCAAATAAGGAATATTGCGGTATGGACATCGGAATCGCGCGGACGTTCCTGGAAGTGGTCAAGACCGGAAGCTTCGTCCGCGCTGCGGAAAACCTGAACCTCACTCAAACTGCAGTCAGCGCCCGCATCCGCGTGCTGGAGGATCAACTCGACCGACCGGTGTTCATCCGCAACAAGGCCGGCGCTCGGTTGACACCGGCTGGCGAGCAGTTCCAGCGTTTCGCCACCACTCTCGTGCAGGTCTGGGCCCGGGCGCAGCGGGCGGTGGCCTTGCCTCCGGGGCGCGAAACGGTGGTCACCATCGGCGCGGAACTCAGTCTATGGAGCCCCCTGCTCAGGCACTGGTTGCTGTGGATGCGGCGCGAGTGTCCGGAGATTGCTGTCAGCACGCAGATCGACGCTTCGGAACGCCTGATGGAACAGGTTCAGGATGGATCGCTCGACGTTGCCGTGATCTATGCCGCGCCGAGCCGGCCCGGTGTGATTGCCGAACTCCTGTTCGAGGAAAAGCTGGTGCTGGCCCGGACAACGCCGACCAGCGCTCCGCTTGCGCCCGAGGATCACGTGCAGATCGACTGGGGCGAGGAATTTGCCGCCAGCTACCAGGCGGCCTTTCCCGACCTGCCCAACGCCGTGGTCTCGATCAGTTATGGTCCTCTGGCGCTCGAATACATCCTCGCGACCGGGGGGAGCGGTTATTTCCGCAAAGGCTTCATCCGTTCCTATCTGGAAGAGGGGCGACTGGCACTAGTGCCGGGTAGTCCGGAATTTTCCTATTCGGCCTATGTCGTCCATTCGACCAAGGCCGATGCGGGCGTGATGGATCGGATACGCGCGGGTCTGCGCGCAGCGGCGGAGATTGCGACATGACCAACCAGCCCTCCTCACCTCCCTGTGGCGCCGCCGAAGCGGACGACGTCTACATTGGCTATGCCGGTCGCAACGAATTGCTGTTGGTGCTCAACGAGTTGCTTGAAGCCGAACGTGCCGGGGCGAAGGTTGCACTCGCCAGCACCAAGGCGGTGGCGGACGACTATGCCGCCCTGATGCGGCAAGTCCGGGATGACGAAGCGCACTGGTGCGAAATGCTCGATCGGCAGATTCGCCGCCTTGGCGGAACGCCGTCCGCCGCGACCGGAGCGTTCCGCGAAAAAGCCCTCGCCATCGCCGATCCGCTGGAGCGTCTGGCGTTTCTCAATCGCGGACAGGGCTGGGTTGTGCGCAAGCTGGTAGAATTGCTGCCGAGGGTGCGCGACGATGCACTTCATGCCGATTTGAATGCGATGGTCGCCGGGCACCGGACGAACATCGATATCGCCAACGCCTTCCACAGCTCGGGCAGTTGAGTGCAATTTTTGCGTGTTGAATAACCAATAACATTCGTTTGTGTTATTTCATCAACTGCCGGACATGTTCTCCGACACGGCAACGACCTGACAGCGCCCCAATTCCGGCGATGCATCTGGAGGCCTTTTCGAGGAACGTAACAGATGGCGGCGAATGTTGTGCCGGGGTCAGCCTTGGCACCGTCACAATGGCAATTGGTGCAAGATCTGGGCAAGGGCCTCGTGCCCGCGCAGGCCCTGTGGCTCAGCGGATATTTTGCCGGGCTGGCTCAAGGCTTTCCTGCTGGCCAGCCTGCCGCAACGCCTGCGACAGGGGCGCGGCGCCTGACCATTCTCTATGGCAGCGAAACCGGCAACGCGGCCGAACTCGCCTGCGCACTGGAGACGACGGCCCGGGACAGAGGGATGGCCGCAACGGTGGCGGACATGGCCGATTACAAGATGCGGCAATTGGCGCAAGAAGAAGACCTGCTGATCGTGGTCAGCACCTATGGCGAAGGTGATCCGCCGCAACCGGCAACCGGCTTTTTCGAATTCGTTGAAGGGCGCAAGGCGCCCCGGCTGGAAAACCTGCGCTTTGCCGTCCTGGCTCTCGGCGATTCCACCTACGAATACTTCTGCGAAGCCGGCAAGCGGCTCGATCGCCGGCTCGAGGAACTCGGCGCCAAACGTCTGCTTGAGAGGGTCGATTGCGATATCGACTATGACGATGCAGCTGCGGCGTGGACGACAGCTGTCGTTGAACACCTCGCCAGTGAAGCGGCCGCCACGCCCGTATCGGTAGCTGCAGCGACAGGCGAAACCGTGCCGGCGACAGTCCACGACAAGCGCAATCCGTTTCCGGCCGCGATCATCGAGAACATCGCCATCGTTGGCCGGGGGTCGAGCAAGGAAACCCGCCATGTCGAATTCTCGCTGGCGGGATCGGGCCTGACCTATCAGCCGGGCGATGCGCTGGGAATCGCGGCCTCGAACGATCCAGGGGTGGTGGCGGACCTGCTCGATGCACTCGCGCTTTCGCCCGACGCCGCGTTTGAAATCAAAGGGCGGCAGGCCACCCTTGGCGAGGCGCTGACTCACCGCTTCGAGATCACGCTCACAACGCCCCGGTTCCTCGACTACTGGGCCATGTTGAGCGACAGTAGCGCCTTGAAGCAGTTGCGCGAAGAGGACCGTTCGGGCGAGCGCTCAGTCTTCCTGCGCACGCACCACATCGTCGATATCGTCCGCCGCTTTCCGGTGGCAGGGGTGATGCCGCAAAGCTTCGTTTCGGCGCTGCGCCCGTTGCAGCCCCGGCTCTATTCAATCGCATCGAGCCTGGCCGCCGCGCCGGACGAGGCGCACCTTACGGTCGCGCCGGTGCGCTATGCGCTGCATGGGGAGGCGCGCAGCGGGGTGGCATCCGGCCTGCTGGCGGACCGCGCCGCACCTGACGCGGTGCTGCCGGTCTATGTTCAGGCCAACCCCCATTTCCGTCTTCCGGACGGCGATGTGCCCATCGTGATGATCGGCGCGGGAACTGGCGTCGCGCCTTACCGCGCTTTCATGCAGGAGCGCGAGGCGCACGGCGCCGGCGGCAAGAACTGGCTGTTCTTTGGCGAGCGCAATTTTCGCACCGACTTCCTTTACCAAAGCGAATGGCAGGCGTGGCTGAAGGACGGAACGCTGGGCCGGATGGACGTCGCGTTTTCGCGCGACCGGAGTGACAAGGTCTACGTCCAGCATCGCATGAAGGAACAGGCGCGCGACCTGTTTGCCTGGCTGGAGGACGGTGCGCACGTCTATGTCTGCGGCGATGCTGCCCATCTTGCGCCAGATGTTCACGCGGCGCTGATCGACGTCGTGGCGTGTGAGGCGCACATCGGGCGCGAGGCGGCCGAAGATTATATCCGTTCGCTTCAGGCCGAACACCGCTACCAGCGCGATGTCTATTGAGGGGCCGAGCATGACCGAGACCATCGACCGCAGCCACGACATTTCGCAAGCGCTCGACCGGCTAAGCGCCGACGAGCGGATGAAGGATGCCAGCGACTACTTGCGCGGGACCATCGCCGAAGGCCTGCTCGACCGCATCACCGGGGCCGTCCCATCGGCGGATGACGTGAAGCTGATGAAGTTTCACGGCATCTACCAGCAGGACGACCGGGACTTGCGCGACGAGCGCCGCCGCCAGAAGCTGGAACCGGCCTACCAGTTCATGATCCGGGTGCGCCTGCCGGGCGGGGTCTGCACCCCGGCGCAGTGGCTGAAGCTGGACGAGCTGGCCCGCGCGCATGGCGGAGAGACGCTGCGCATCACTACCCGCCAGACATTCCAGTTCCACTGGGTGCTGAAGGACAGCTTGCGCCCGATTATCCAGGGCTTGCACGAAACCCTGCTCGACACGATCGCCGCTTGCGGCGACGACAGCCGCGGCGTGATGTCCACGGTCGATCCGCAGGCATCGCGCTTTCATGCTGAAGTAGCCGCCCTGGCCAAGCGGGTTAGCGATCATGTGATCCCGAAGACGCGGGCATATCACGAAATCTGGTACGGTGATGAACGCGTTGCCTCGTCCGCGCCGGAAGAGCTGTTCTATGGCCGGACCTACATGCCGCGAAAGTTCAAGATCGGCTTCGCTCTGCCGCCGTCGAACGACATCGACGTCTATGCGCAGGATCTGGGGTTCATCGCGATCGGCGGCGAAGGGGGGCTCGAAGGCTTCAACGTAGTAATCGGCGGGGGCATGGGACGGACCGACCAGGCACCCGAAACATATCCGCGTCTGGCGAGCCTGATCGGCTTTGTGCCTGAAGACCGCGTGATCGCCTGCGCCGACGCAGTGATGACCGTGCAGCGTGACTATGGCGACCGCAAGGACCGGCAGCGCGCCCGGTTCAAGTACACGATCGACGACAAGGGGCTGGACTGGGTCAAGGCCGAGATCGAGCGCGTGATGGGCGCATCCTTCGAAGAAGCGCGACGGTTCTCGTTCGCCTCGAACGGCGATACGTTTGGCTGGCAGGAAACCCCCGACGGCCGGTTCCACCGCACGATATTCGTCGAGAACGGCCGGCTCGATACGCGGCTGCTCGATGCCTTTCGTGATGTCGCCCGCATTCATCGAGGCACCTTCCGCATGACTCCCAACCAGAACGTCATCATCGCCGGGGTGTGGGCGGAGGATCGCGCGGCAATCGAAGCGCTGCTGGCCGAGCACTGGCCCGACGGGAGCGAGGCGTCCACGCTTCGGCGCAATGCCATTGCCTGTGTCGCCCTGCCGACTTGCGGGCTGGCCATGGCGGAGAGCGAGCGTTACCTTCCTTCGCTACTCGGCCGGATCGAGGCGATCCTTGCGGCACACGGACTGTCGGAAGAACCGATCACCATCCGCATGAGCGGTTGCCCTAACGGCTGTTCGCGCCCCTACATCGCCGAAATCGGGCTGACCGGGCGGGCTCCCGGCAAGTACAATCTCTATCTCGGCGGTGGATTTCACGGGGACCGGCTCAATCGGATGATCCGCGAGAACGTGGGCGAGGCGGTGATCCTCGAGGTGCTGGACGAAGTGCTGGGGCGCTATGCCCGCGAACGCGAACCGGGTGAACGGCTAGGCGATTTCACAATCCGCGCCGGTATTGTGCGCGAGGTCACAGAAGGACACCTGTTCAATGACTGACAACAACAGTCGACCGCGCCCTGAAACCATCGCCGCCGCGCATGGCGTGGCCAGCGATGCCGCGTTCGGAGCGGTATCTCCGCCGCTGTATTTTTCCACGACCTACGAATTTGCCGGATACGATCAGCCGCGCGCCTACGACTATGGTCGCGCTGGCAACCCCACGCGCGACCTTCTGGCCGATGCGATCGCCCGGCTGGAGGGCGGGGCAGGGGCGGTCATTACGTCCAGCGGAATGGCAGCGATCGACCTTCTCGTCAGCCGGCTTTCGGCGGGCAACGGAGTGCTGGCTCCGCACGATTGCTATGGCGGGACCATCCGTCTGCTCAAGGCCCGCGCCGAACGGGGACAGATCGCGCTACGGTTGGTCGACCAGGGAGATACCGATGCCGTTGCAGAGGCGCTGCGCGACCGGCCCGGGCTGGTGTTGGTCGAGACGCCCAGCAACCCGCTGATGCGGGTGGTTGATATCGCGGCGTTGGCGTCCGCTGCGCACGAGGTGGGTGCCAAGGTGGCCGTCGATAACACCTTCCTCTCCCCAGTAATCCAGCAGCCGCTGACGCAGGGTGCCGACTACGTCGTCCATTCCACAACCAAGTACCTCAACGGGCATTCCGACGTGATCGGCGGCGCGGTTGTCGCCGCCGACCCGGTTGAAGTGGAGGCGCTGCGCCACTGGGGCAACGTTGTCGGCAGCACCGGCGCGCCGTTCGATGCCTGGCTGACCTTGCGCGGCCTGCGCACGTTGTTTCCCCGCATGGAACGCCAGCAGATTAACGCGATGGCCGTCGCGCAGTATCTGGAGCATCACTCGGCGGTGTCGATCGTGCACTACCCTGGTTTGTCCTCTCATCCCGGCCATGCCATCGCCAGCCGCCAGCAGCGCGGCTTCGGCGCAATGCTGAGCTTCGAACTGGCGGGAGGGACTGAGGCGGTGAAGCGGTTCATCGCCGCCGTGGACTGTTTTACCCTCGCGGAATCGCTGGGCGGGGTGGAAAGCCTGGTGGTCCACCCGGCGACGATGACTCACGCCGACATGGGCGTCGAGGCCCGGGCGCTTGCCGGGATCAGCGACAGCCTTCTGCGCCTCTCGGTCGGCATCGAGGCGGAGCAGGATCTGATCGCCGGGCTGGAACGGGGGCTCGACGCATGCGCGGTTTGAGGAGTTGGGCAGCGGTAACGGACAGGGAGGCGTTGGCATGTCGGCTCATGTGGTGATCGTAGACCTCTTCGGGCTGGTGCTGGTGGCCCTGGGCTTTAGCATGGCTTTCCGGCAATCGTTCGTGAGGAGAATGCTCGGGTGGTCGCCGGCGCCGGGCAAGACCTGTGAGGCGGATCCGACAGCCTATGGCCTTCGCATCGCCGGGGTCATGGTCATGGTTTTCGGATTTGCACTGGGGATGATGGTGACCCTGTTCAATCTTGCCTGAAAGGAGAGCTTCACATGGCCTGTCGCAGCAGCGAACTTGCGGCGCTGATCCTGCCGGAAATTCGGCTGCATTACGACGCTAGCGTCGAATCGCTCAACGACCTGGTAACAAGTGCCATCCAGCATCACCGCGCGGACGGTATCGATGGCCCTGATCTGCTGGCGGCCGTCGTCATCGAAGTGCGCCGTCTGCTGGCCAGCGAGGCCATGTCCGATGCGATCGACGAGGCTTCGCTCGAATCGTTTCCGGCCAGTGATCCGCCGGCTTGGATCGGTCGCAGGCATGGCGGCTCGACCGGTGGCCGCGAGTGATGGGAAACCTGGCAATCAAGCGGGTCTACGCGCCGCCGGCGGAAAGCGACGGGAAGCGCATCCTGGTCGACCGGCTCTGGCCGCGCGGTCTCAGCCGCAGCGAGGCCGCAATCGACGACTGGATCAAGGAGATCGCCCCTTCGCCAGCGTTGCGCAAGTGGTTCGGCCACGATCCGGCGCGGTTTGCCGAATTCGGCAATCTGTATCTCGAGGAACTGGACGGGAACCCCGCCCCGGTGGTGCGGCTCTGCGGTACATTGCAGGATCAGGATGTCACGCTGGTCTATGCCGCACGGGACGAGCGCCACAACCATGTGCGGGTGCTGCGCGACTATCTTGCCCGGCGGGGATGCACAGTGAGGAAGGGCGTTTGATCGCTGGTCATGCCCGTGAGGGATTTCCAGGGTGGTGAAACTCCGACGTTGACGTCTTCGCTTAAAATATTAGGACTCCTACTATGAGTCGCGAACAGCTCTCCTACGGCCTTGGTCGCCTTGCCGCTCTCGCTCGCCAGCGGGATTGGGTTACGGGTGAAGCAGCCGGACTGACGCCCACCCAGGGCGATACCTTGCGCTTGCTGGCGGATCGTCCGGCAGGGCTTCGGCTTGGCGAACTGGCCGCCCACCTCAGTGTGCGGCCTTCCACCGCCAGTGACGTGGTCGCGGTGCTGGTCGCCAAGGAACTGGTCCGGCGCCTGCCTGATCCCGACAATGCCCGCGCCGTGCGCGTGGTGTTGACCGATGCAGGCCGCGCGATGCTGGGACAGATGCCCGATGGCTTCGATGCCGTCGTCGATATGTTGTCCGACGCGGATGCGGGCACGCTGCACGGCATCGTCATCAGCACTATCGTCCGCTTGCAGCAGGCCGGTCGGATCGCACCTCAGCGTCTGTGCGTGACTTGCCGCTATTTTGTGTCCGAAGCTGACGGGGCAGGCGGACATTTTTGCAGTTTGGTCAATCAGCCGCTCCAGCCCGCCGACCTCAGGGTGAACTGCCCGGAGCACGAAGCGACGGGCTGATGCTGACCATTCCCTCGGGGTGAGGGCACGCGTCGGGCGCAGCGTCTTTTGCGCCCTAGAATATTAGGAGTCCTATCATGAAGCCCAAGGCAACCTTCTATCACGCCGGATGCAGCGTGTGCGTATCGGTTGAACAGGCGCTGGGCCAGGCGCTCGATCCGGCGCGTTATGATGTCGAGATCGTGGATTTCAACACGGCCCCGGACCGGATTGCCGAGGCGGAAGCTGCCGGGGTTCAGTCGGTCCCAGCCTATGTGATCGACGGCCAGCCCTTCCACATCAACTTCGGTGCGTCGATGGCGGCAGTGAAGGGCGTGGGCTGATCGCACCTGACCAGACCGGGCGGGCTTTCGTGCTGACGGAGCCCGCCCCTTTGAAGAGACACGACTGATGCTCGATCAACTCGCCCCCGAATGGGTGACCAGCCAGTGGTTCAACAGCCCGCCGCTGACGCTTGCGGACTTGCGCGGCCGGATTGTCGTGCTGGGCACGTTCCAGATGCTGTGCCCGGGCTGCGTCGCGAATGGCCTGCCGCAATTGCAGCGGGTGGAACAGACTTTCGCCCGAGAGGATGTCGCGGTCGTCGCCCTGCACACGGTGTTCGAGCATCACGCGGCGATGATGCCGGTAGCGCTCGAAGCGTTCCTCCACGAATACCGGATCGGGTTTCCTGTCGGCTTCGATGCCCATGACGATCCGGCTGGGATGCCGATCACCATGCAGCGCTACAACTTGCGCGGCACGCCGTCGCTGGTCCTGATCGACCGGCAGGGACGCCTGCGGCACAGCAGTTTCGGGCACGAGCCGGATCTTGCGCTTGGCGCGCGGATCGCGATGCTGCTGGCCGAAGGCGCAGAGGTTGTGGCCAGCAGCGATGGGCAGCAGCCGTATGGCGAGACCTGCCGGGCAGGAGGCGATTGCAGCTGACAGGACATGGCGAATGAGGAACCCGGACGCATTGGCGCCATGATCGCCAGCCAGGGCTGGGCCGCGCTTTCAGGGAGGCAGGTGCGTGCGCTGACCGGGATCGTGCACGGGCCCGAATGGGATGCTTTCGGCAGAAGCTGGTCCGCGCTGGGTGATGATCGCTACATGGCAGATGGCGGGCGTTACCGGCGCAGGCGTCATGCCGTTCTGGCGCTGACCGATGGTGAAGTTCGCACCTTGCCGCCACGTCCGCATTACCAGAGCCGCGACTACAACTCGCTCAACGGCGGGATCGAGCGCTGGTTCGCGCAAGTGCAGCCCGAGGTGCTCGGCAGCGAAACCTTTCGTACCTTGCTTGCGTTGTGCCGCGACGTTTTTGCGCTGGCGGACGTACCTTGCGAGATCGAGGTTCATCAGTTCCGGATCGAGGCGGGAGAGACTCCCGGGTACCCCACGCCCGAAGGCATGCACCGGGACGGTGTCGATCGGGTCGGTGTATTCCTGATCGAGCGCTACAATGTGGAAGCCGGATCGACCCGTATCGCGATTGATGGCGAAAAGGATATGACCGAATTCACGCTCACCAATCCGCTGGATGCGGTGTTCATCGATGATCGGCGGGTGCGGCATGGGGTGACGCCGATTTCCAGCCTGCTCCCCGGGCGCGAGGCACACCGGGACGTGCTCGTGCTTACGTTCCGCTTCGTCTAAGCGGTGCCGGGAAAGGACAAGGCAGCATGGAAACAAGGATCAGGGGGGTGCTGTCGGGGCGAGTCGCGCCATTTGGCCCCATGGGCGAGCCGAGCGGTTATGCCAAAGCGATCCGCACCGACCGGGTGGAAGTCACCTTGCTTGGCCTCGAGGGGGACGAGCAGGCCGACCTTGTCCACCATGGCGGCGTGGACAAGGCGGTCCATCACTATGCCATCGATCATTACCCGGCATGGATCGCCGAACGGCCGGGACTGACGGCGGCCTTCAGCGAGCCGGGCGCATTCGGGGAAAACATATCGACGCTGGGGTGGCGCGAGGAAACTGTCTGTATCGGCGACCGCTTCCGTATGGGCACGGCTCTGGTCGAAATCAGTCAGGGTCGCCAGCCCTGCTGGAAACTGGGCCACCGTTTCGGCGATCCGGCGATGGTCGATCGCGTGGTCAAAACCGGACGCTGCGGTTGGTACTACCGGGTGATCGAGCCGGGAATGGTCGCTGCGGGCGACATCATCAGGTTGGTGGAACGCTGTCATCCTGACTGGACCGTCGCGCGGACCTTCCGCATCCTGATCGGCAAGGCGCCGACGCGGCGCGATGATATCGCTGAACTTGCCGGGCTGCCTCAGCTATCGGCGTCCTGGCGGGCGCGCTGCCATGCGATGCTCGGCTGATCGTGTGGTCATGCCTTGACCGGCAAAATCCACTGCTATTCGCGCAATCGTCAGAAATCGCAGCCTGCCGTCGAACCGCGCGGCGGATGTCCTTCTTCCAGGTGGATAGTGGCGGTGTAATAGGCCTCACCTCAAGATTTGTTCGCCAGACAACGCTAAGGCGGACATAGTGGGAACAACCTACGCGACGAGCCGCAACCTGCCACTTGGGTCGTGAAGTGGTCGGTACCCGCCACCGTCTCTGAACGACGCATCCTCCCATAGGTAGTCGCCGGTTAGGCCGATATGTGACCAACCCAGAGGCGATACATGGGCCAGCAGTGCCTCGTCGATCTCCGCCCCGGAATGGCGAATGTAATCGGCGGCGCGGCCGAGATAGAGAGTGTTCCAGTATGCAATTGCTGCGATGAGCAGGTTTAGGCCAGATGCTCGGTATTGCTGGTTCTCGAAGGTACGGTCAGTAAAGCGTCCCTGGCGATTGGTGTAAATTGCATCAGCCAGAGCGTGCCGGGCCTCTCCCTTGTTCAAACCGGCTTGGCAGGCGCGGCGCAATTCTGGCTGTTCCAGCCAGTCGAGTGTGAACAGCGTCCGCTCGATTCGACCGAGTTCGCGAAGAGCGAGGTCGAGCTTGTTCTGCCGACGATAGGCGGAAAGCTTGCGCAGAATGACTGACGGCGCAACCGTCCCCTCACGGATCGACGCCGCCATGCGGACCAGGTCGTCCCACTCTGCCTCGATCGCGCCGACTTTGATCGCTTGGCCGAACAGACATTCGATGCCTTTATAAGATGAGTTTGCAGCAATGGCGCCAAGCCGTCGATCGGCTAGGTCGCGCATCCGCGGGACGAAACGGAAACCCAGCAGGTGACACAAACCAAAGACGTGATCGGATGCGCCGCCGGTATCAGTGTACAGCTCCTGCAGCGGCAATTCACGGGCGCCAAGCATCAGGCCGTCGAGCACGTATGGTGCCTCACTTGCGGTGGCAGACATGATGCGCGAACTGAACGAAGCGAAATGGTCAGACAGGTGGGAGTAGATCTTGATGCCGGGCTCGTGCCCGTACTTGGCATTGATTTCGGCTGCGCCGGAACGAATTCGGCCGGTGCGGAAGAACTGACCATCAGATGATGCGCTGATACCTTCTCCCCAGTTGCGCGCGAACGGCAGCTGGTGATGTTCGCGCACGATCTGGGCCAACGCGGCCTCGTAATTTTCGGGCGAGATGTACCAGTTCTGGGTCCAGGCAAGCTGCGCGTAGGTCACGCCCTGGCTAGCGTTTGCCATACGTTCGACGCCGAGGTTTGTGCCATCTGCCAGAATGGCAGCGAGGATGGCTTGAGGTTTGTCGTGTTCCTTGCCCGAGCGGACATCCCGAAATGCCGCGAGGAAGCCGGTGCGCTCGGCAACCTCGAACAGGAGTTCGGTGATCCGGACACGCGGAAGTAGCGAGTCGAGCCTGCGATCCAGAACTTCAGCGTCCAGCGGAGTTGCCGCCTGCAGCGGCACAACCTTCAGTCTGTCGCGAACGAGCGCCACACCAGATAAGCGGCCGGTCCGCAGTTGGTGCGCGAAGTGGCGCAGGCGCCGATCAAGTTCAGCACTTTTCTCAGCTAGATATTCCCCAGCATTCACGTTGATCGGTAAGTCAGCTATCGCCGATTGTGCGGCTTTGCGGGGAAGCAGATAGGCATCAAATCGCTGGTAGGCGCGGGTTCCTTCGACCCAGACATCGCCGGCCCGCAACTTGTCGCGGAGAGTTGCAAGCACTGCAGTCTCGTAGCGCGCGCGGCTGACCTTTCCGCCTTCCGTGATCAGCTTTGGCCACTGTCGATTGGCAAAGGGCATGGGTGGATTTTCCGGCAGGTGCGCGCCACGACTGGCGTTGGTCTGCTTGAGGAGATCGATAGCTGAAAGCAGGTTAGTTCCGCTGCTCGAGGCCTTGAACGTGAACGTGTCGAGAAAGCTGCCGGAAAACCGGCGCAGCGTGGCGTACCGTCCGGTCGCAAGGACCAGGGTGTCTTCTCGGGCGAGATCAGCCAAGGCATCGACGTGCGGGCGCGCGGCCATCAAGCGATGCCAGCCCACCATCTCATCGATCAGGATCAGCGGATCACCGCCGGTTTCCTCCGCCATATCCAATGCCGCGATAGTTGCTCCGAACAGTCGCATGAGTTTGCCGACCGACGGTGCCGTGTCCTGATAACGTCGTTCCTGGCCCCGCTTGGCACGGGTGAACAGCCCACCAATCAGACGCTCGAACATCAGAATCGCGGCATCGGCAAGTCTGACCTCAAGATTGACGACTGCAGCCGCCAGCGTCGCCCTGCGGCGATTGGGGGAATAGTCGGCAAGCAGAAACGGCGGAGCCACTCTGCCTTCACGCACGAACTGGCCGAAGCGGAAGCCTGTCGTCGCCAAGCTGATCCCGGGATCGATCCCGAGCTGCCGGATATACCGCAGACGTTTGAGCAGCGCGTTCATGTTCTTGGTCGACGGCGACCCCGGCATGTCGCGGAGCCATGCGAGTGGAGTCATGCCCAAGGCAGGCTCGTTGATCAGGAGCGCGTCGAGCAACTCTAACGTTGGCCCGTCCAGCGCAGCAACCATCTCTGCCGCCGCGCGCTTGCGCGCGCGGGCCCGGCCAGCGAGCCCAGACCGTTCGAGGGTGTCCGGAAGAGGCAGGACGAAGCGATCCGCCTTGAGACTGTCCATAAGGGAGCGTGCAATCGTCTCGCCGCGGTCGCTCTGCATGGCTGCCCGGGCCGCCAGTTCGATGGCATGGGCGACGTCGGCTCGCTTGAATGGTTGGAGGCCAAGGTATTCGGCCGCAGTCGAGCTATGATCTGTTCGCGTCTGCGCTCGTTGCCCATAAGTCGCGAATACGTTCGGCGAGACATCTAGCTGCGCAGCCAGGTAGTTGAGCACGGACTCCGGGACGTCCGAGTTGATCCGCAGACCAAAACCCGGGTGCCGCAAGAGCGCGAGGTGTGCAGCAATGCCGAGCCGATTGACAGCGCCTCGCCGCCTTCCGATGAAGGCCAAATCATCGGGCGCCAAAGTGTAATTTCGGATGATCGAAAAGTTGTCGATGCGTGGCAGGAAAAGCCTATCGCGCTCGTCCTGCGCCAGCAGATTGCGCCGCGCCATGATGCACCTCACCAGATTCGGGATGACCCCCAATCGGTCAGGTTAGACCTGCGTGGCAGCGTAGGCATGCATAAAGAATTCCCGTGTGTTCGCCATTTGTCTGACTTAGCGTTGTCTGACGAACAGACCTTGAGGTGCCCCCAAACAGCCAAGCCTTTCATGCCTCCGGCCCCCGTCCAAACGCGGTCACGACAAAATTACTGGGTTCTTCGAGGTATCCACGTGCTCGCCATCCTTTCGATGGCTTGCCGCTTCTAGGGCGCGATGATCGTGTGGTGCAGGCCATGCTTGGCTGCCAGCTCCGCCAGCGTCAGGTCACTCCAGATCGCCTCCAGCACCCCCTCAGTTGCAACCCTGCCGTCAAGTTCGATCCAAGAGCCTTTCATTGTTATATTCCTTTTGTCCGAATTCCAAGACGTGCCGTTGGAAGGGTCGGTTCACCCCCGTAACGGGGAAGGGTTCATCTTGTATGTCACTGCCGAATACGATACTAAAAGTATCGGATATATCCCGCAAGTGATGGCAACCTATTTGATCGGGTGGAGAGCTTTGTGAGAGCGGTGTTGAAACGGTCCTGACACTGCATCGATTGCGAGCCCATGATTTTCATCATGGCGACTCTGAAAATGTGGGTGAAAAGATTCGGAGAGGTCACGCTTATGTAATCAAAGGCGATTCCGTTCTGGGCGGGGATGACGCAAGAATGAATGCTTCGTGGCGGGCTGCAAGGGAGGTATTGAATGAGCGGAAAGGTTGTTGTGGTGACGGGGGGGTTCGGCTCGCTTGGCCGAGTGGTAGCGCGTGCCTTCGCGGACAATGGCGACAGGGTCGCCCGGCTTGACATTGCGCCTGCAGCGCCTGACACGTTGTCGGTCGGACTTGATTTGCCGGGGCTCGACCTAACCGACGAGCCTGGAGTGGCCGCCGCCGTCGCCCGGATCGAGGCGGATCTGGGCGGGATCGACGTGCTGGTCAACATCGCCGGTGGGTTCACCTGGGAAACCGTTGCCGATGGCAGCTTGGCTGCGTGGGAGCGGATGTTCGCCACGAATTTGCGTTCGACGGTGACCATCACCCGCGCCGCCCTGCCGGCGATCCGCCGCAGTCAGGCCGGTCGAGTGATCAATCTAGGGGCGGAAGGCGCGCTTAAAGCCGATACCGGTTTCGCGCCCTATGCCGCGTCCAAGGCGGGCATTCATAAGTTGACTGAGGCGCTTGCGGCGGAGTTGGCCGGAAGTTCGGTCACGGTCAATGCGATCCTGCCCAGTACAATCGACACTCCGGTCAACCGCGCCGACATGCCCGATGCCGATTTTTCAACCTGGGTGACGCCCCAGGCCATCGCCGACGTGATCCTGTTTCTCGCGAGCAAGCAGGGGCGGGCTATCAGCGGCGCGCTGTTGCCGGTGTCGCGCGGGGGCGACTGACCGCAAACGCGAGCGCTACGGACAACGGATGATATCTCAAGTTGCCCAATCTCTTCATTTACGAACGTGAAGTGCATGCTGCGCATGCAGGCTAGATGGTCGCCTTAGCCAGTTCGCGATGGGGTTACTCAGTATTTCGTCTTCGCCGATTTCGCCGCAGCCCTCGGCGTCGTATTGAACCGCCCCGGGATTGCCGGAGGCCCTAACTCCTGAGAGGAAGGGTCTACGATGAGCAAGACGACGAACAAGTTTGCCCCTGAGAGTCTGATTCAAAACTATCCGTTGTAAATTCATAGCCTTGCGATACGGCGCACGAAGAGTTGGATCGAGGCGATGAAGAGCCAAGCGGTGGCTGAGGCGATGGTTTGCTCGAAGTCCTTGGCGAGGCGGCGGTTGCGATTGAGCCAAGCCAGTGTGCGTTCGACCACCCAGCGGCGTGGAAGGACGACGAAGCCCTTGGCTGCATCGGACCGCTTGACGATCTCGACAGTCCATTTCCCGATCCGGCGCAGAGCCTGCCTCAGCTTTTCACCCGCATAACCGCCATCGGCAAAAACATGGCGCAACCACGGGAAGCGTTTGATGATTTCGGCCAGCACCAGCGGCGCGCCGTCGCGATCCTGGATGTCGGCAGTATGGATCACGGCATGAACCAGATTGCCCTCGGTATCGGTCAGGATATGGCGCTTGCGGCCCTTGACCTTCTTGCCTGCGTCATAGCCACGAGGTCCGCCGCTTTCCGTGGTTTTGGCGCTCTGGCTGTCGATCACTCCGGCGCTGGGCGATGCCTCGCGGCCTGCCGCCTCGCGCCCGATCAGCAGCAAGGCATGGTTGAGCGAGAGCCACAACCCGTTGTCGCGCCAAAGGTAGAACCAGCGCCGCACCGTGGAGACCGGCGGGAAGCACGGCGGCAGCATCCGCCATGGAAGGCCCCCGCGCAGCAGATACAGGATCGCCTCGACAATGCGCCGCATCGGCCACTTGCGCGGGCGCCCCACATGCGAGGGCGGTGGTACGAACGGCTCGAGCAAAGCCCACTCGGTGTCGGTCAAATCGCTTGGCAAAGCCAATTCCGCACGGGCATACTGAGCCCGAGTGGTATCGGTCCACATCGTTGGTCTCCGGAAGTGTTCGCAAAACCCCTGAATAAACGACCTGGGCTAGCGTCAAGCTAACTCACTGATACCACTCAACTTAATTTCGGATCAGGCTCTGAGGTTCGTGAACGGGCGGTCCGCCTGGTGCTGGATCAGGAAGGTGAGCATCCATCCCGCTGGGCAGCGATCACATCCATAGCCGCCATGATCGGCTGCTCGGGGCACACGCTGCTGGAGTGGGTGAAGAAGGCTGAGGTGAACAGCGGCAAGCGCGCCGGCGTTCCCACCGAGTTGGCCGACCGCTTGAAGGCACTGGAACGCGAGAACCGCGAGCTGCGGCAGGCCAACGAGATCCTGCGCAAGGCTTCTGCATATTTTGCCCAGGCGGAGCTCGACCGCCCGTTCAAGCGATGACCAGCTTCATTGATGAGCATCGTGGTGAGTATGGGGTCGAGCCGACCTGCCGGGTTCTGCCGATCGTCCCATCCACCTACCATTGAGCGCGTGGCACAGCGCCGCGATCCGTCGCGCCTGTCACCACGTGCCCAGCGTGACGAGGCGATGAAGCCAGAGGTTCGGCGCGTGTTTGACGCCAACTTCAAGGTCTACGGCGTACGCAAGGTGTGGCGGCAGATGCAGCGCGAGGGCTTCGATATTGCCCGCTGCACGGTGGAACGGCTGATGCGTGATCTGGGCCTGCAAGGCGTGATCCGTGGCAAGCCGTTGAAGACGACGATCAGCGACAAGGCGGCACCGTGCCCGCTCGATCAGGTCAACCGTCAGTTCCATGCCCCGGCACCGAACATGCTGTGGGTGTCGGACTTCACTTACGTCGCGACCTGGGCAGGGTTCGTCTACGTGGCCTTCGTGATCGACGTTTACGCCCGCTATATCGTGGGCTGGCGGGTAAGCAGGACGGCGCATGCCAGCTTCGTGCTGGATGCCTTGGAGCAGGCGATCCATGATCGGCGCCCTGTCCATCGTGGTGGCCTGATCCACCACAGCGACCGCGGCAGCCAATACGTGTCGATCAAGTATACCGAGCGCCTTGCCGAGGCCGGGATCGAGCCATCGGTGGGCAGCGTCGGCGACAGCTATGACAACGCCTTGGCCGAGACGATCAACGGTCTTTACAAGGCCGAGGTCATCCACCGGCGAGGACCGTGGCGATCATTTGAAGCCGTGGAATACGCCACGCTCGAATGGGTCGACTGGTTCAACAACCGGCGCTTGCTCGCGCCCATCGGCAATATCCCGCCGGCCGAAGCTGAGGAACGCTATTACGCCATGCTGGACGACACGCCCATGGCCGCATAATTTAAACCGAATGGCCTCCGGCAATCCCGGGGCGGTTCATATGCTGCGTGGCGATTCTGGCGAAGAAGGCCTCACCTCAAGATTTGTTCGCTAGGCTCAGTCAGCATCATACGATGCCGGGTGAAGGGGGCATCCACCGCATCAGTTCAGATCACCGGACGCACACGTAGAAACCATTCACTTTGACATATGCCGTTCCTCGCCGTTATCGCCACTACTCGCGCCAAGACTGGTCGTTCGCCTATCCATATCCGGAAGCACAAATTCATGGCAGAAAAAGTTCGGAAACTCGGTCGTCCAAGAAGCGCTCGTTCGGAAAATGCGATCCTGAACGCCACCATGGAAATTTTGGTCGAGCGCGGCTACGGCGGCCTGACGACTGATGAGGTCGTTGCGCGTGCTTCTGCCAGCAAGGCGACCATATACCGTCGCTGGCCATCGAAGGAGCTTTTGGCAGTTGCGGCGGTTGATCGCTTGCCGGAGCTCACTCCGGTTGACAAGGGAACGATTGAACTGGATTTGCTCGGGATAGTCACCGAGTTCGCGGATTTCGTGCAGAACACGCCACTGGGAACGGTGTGGCCGATGATGCTCGGCGAACGTACCCGCAGTCCCGAACTTCGGGCTGCACTTGACTCAAGCACTGACCGTCGCCGCGCGCCGACAAGACTGGTATTGCGGCGTGCTATGGACAGGGGCGAATTGCCCGCTGATCTTGACATAGAGCTGGCTGTCGATCTTATAATGGGGCCGGTAATTCTGCGACTTATGTTCGAGGACGCTGTCATCAGCGAGGAAGAATTCCAGAAGATCATCCACGTCGCGCTCAAGGGGCTCGGGCGGCAGTATTCCGAGGATTCCGCGCCTCTGATTGATTGACCGGATCCGTCAGCCTAGGCGGCTGCGCGTGTTTCCCTCAGAGACTGTGGTCAGCGTGCGGACCTGTGCACCCGGGCAAGATAGCAGTGTTGCTGGAATGCCATGTGACAACTAAGACGATATGCCCTAGCCTATGACCTAGGGTTAGGCACCCTTAACCATTATCCGACGGAATTCGGATGGGCGCGTTCCCGATGGCCCCTCCAGAGCTTATCAAGAGCAACGAATGTATGGATTCAGGATCCCGTCAAAAGATTGAGGAACTGGAAGACCTTCTCTTTCAAGGACTTTTGGAGAAGCCGACTTGGTCGACATTTCTTGGTCGCTTGCCGGGCATTGTCGGCGGGGTGGAATCGAATTTCATAATTATTCCAAAATATCGGTATATTGATGAGGTCATCGTTTTTGGCAATTGCTCATCAGAGCGCAATCTTGCAGCATTCATTGAGTATCTGGCCAAAGGCGACCTTGCATTTGATGCGCCAATTATTCTGGATGATGTCGAGGAGGATATCGGCCTGTGGCATCTTGCTGCGGGCGTGAGGCTATTCCTTGATGCGGACCGCTCGATTTATCTTTTCACTCGTTCAAGTCATGATTCTTTACAGTTGGCAAGCGAGTGGCGCGAAATATTGTATAATATACACCCATTACTGACCAAGATCGTGAAATTTTATCTGCTTATAGCCGATTGGAACCGTCGGCTTCTGACCGTAGAGTACGCATTGAAAGTGAGTGGGACTGGCGTAATTTTGGTTGACTTGAATGGATATATTATAACTATAAATGAAGTCGCCAAATCACTCATTGATGAAAGTGGAGTTCTGACGATAAGTGATGGCTTTATTCGTGCAAATAGACCCTCTGATACAAGTGAAATGCTCAATATAATTCGGAAAAAGGCGCAGCGGCAGGCCCCCTATATAGACATAAATTGTTATGAGACGCTCGCTCTCTCTCGGGATGATGATCCAATACCTTTGACAATCATCGTAAGGCCTGGACCACCCTATGCGCCTGCTTCCGCTCCGATGCGTCGTACTGCCACGATCATAATGCGCGATCCCTCGCGTCGAATGAAAATGGCGACATTGCATCTGGAACGCCTTTTTAATTTGAGCCGTGCAGAGGCCCGTCTTGCGGGGCTTTTGGTTGAAGGTCTGAGTCTGGAAGAGTCCGCTGTTCGTCTTAATGTAAGTCGTCACACTGTACGCTCCCAGATCAAGTCCATATTCATAAAGACAGGTACTAACAGGCAGAGTGAACTTATTAGAATTTTAATAAATTCGGTCGCAGCTTTTGCGCAAGGCCCAGAATAAATTAAAATTCCCCGTTTAATTAAATATGAATTGATTCCTGATTTACCACGGCCTGCGAATCGGGCCAACACCCGGTTTGTGAGCTTAACCGGCTTCCATCTCGGTCGGGGTTCTGTTCCCTAGCCTCGAATGGGGCCGAAAGAAGTTGAAGCGCTGCTCCGGTTAGCCAGCCCCTCGGGGGGTCAGTGCGGGTTGGTTCAGCGTGGGGCGCGTGATGGGGGCGCGAACTCGCTTCCATTTCCACTGCGCCAGATCGCATAGCCGCCAGCGTGCCACGCCATGGGCTGCAGGGATTGGCCTGGCCCCAATAATTGTAGCAAGCCAAGTGTGCCGCTCCTCATTATGGATCGCGGCCGGCCCTGGTGCCTTGCGCGTCGTCAGGCCACCTGAGCCACCCGCGTTGCGCGGTGGCATCCTGTCAAGAATGATCTGTAGAGTGACGCTTGCAACCTTCGCCGCTTCGCTTGCGCTCCCGCCGTTCAGGATCAGGGCAACCGCCAACAGCCTTCGGACCTAATCGGGGTCTCCGCTTCGTCGCGCAAACTGACGTCAATTCAGCGATGTGCAGTCAGGGCGAACCCCAATCGCTGCGTCCGTCGCAAGCCTTCACGCTCCCTGCAACATCGAATTAGATTCTCAGCCGCATGGAATGCACCGGCGTTAGGGAGCCTCAGCGCGCTTCGGGATTATGCCTCCTGGGAATCCTTGGGAATCAGGCCGCAGAAAAAAAAGTTGGCAGGCCTCGAAACAACAGGTACTGTTAGTACCCAATAAGCCAATTTCAGAGGGAGGGTTAAATGAAGTTGAGTTCCTCAGCGTATTTGCGCGCCGCAGTCAGCCTATGCTCGTTGCTCGCCTGGACGGCCGGCGCGCACGCAGAATCGGTTGAAAGGGCGCCGGACGCACCGAATGCTGCTGCACCGGATGCCGCCGAGACAGCAGAAGTCAGCGGAGACATCATCGTTACAGCGCAGCGCCGGGACGAGAAATTGCAGTCGGTTCCGATCGCAATTTCAGCTCTGACATCGGATACCTTGAGTGGTCGTGGTGTCGTTACGCTTTCGTCGATTTCACAGGTTGCGCCTAGCCTCAATGTAAAATCCTATCCCGCATCAGGTGATACGTTGTCCCTTAACATGCGCGGACAGGGCATTGCGGATTCGGGGCAGATCACCAAGGATGGTGGCGTAGGGCTCTATATTGACGGCTTCTACATCGCCCGCCCGCAGGGCGTCCTGTTCGATGTTGGTGACCCTGAGCGGGTGGAGGTGCTGCGCGGACCTCAGGGCACGCTCTATGGCCGCAATACCACTGGCGGCGCGATCAACATCATTACTAAGAAGCCGTCAGGCGAATTCGGCGGGCGTGTTTCTGCGACCTACGGTAGCCGCGATTTCGTCCGCGGCACGGCGTCGATCGACTTGCCCGCGATTGGCAATATCGCAGTGCGCGGCACCATCGCCTACACGGACAAGCCGGGGTGGGTGAAGAACCAGGGCGGCAACAACCGCTATCATGACTTCGGCCAGCTGGCGGGCCGCGTTGCGGCGCGCTGGACGCCCAGCGCTGATGTTACCGTCGATTATGCATATGCTCGCGGTCGCGTCACGACGACGCCTGCTTATTTCGTCAATCCGTCCTTCGTTGGATCGTTGCCGGGGTATGTGGCGACCAGGGACCAGACCTGGACCGCTCTGCCGCTTCCCGAGAGCGAGTCGAATTTCGTCGATCATCAGCTTACAGGGCAATTTGACGTTTCGGATTTCCTGACGATCAGGTCGTTGTCGGCGTACCGGGGTTCCACGAGTCACCAGTTTGTCAACTATAGCGTCGCCTTGACGGCGCCGACATTCCCGGTCGGGCTTACGGGCCAGGAAGATTATCGCTCCAAGCAGTACAGCCAGGAATTCCAGCTGATCGGAGAAATCGGCGACCGGTTTTCCTATACTGGCGGTCTGTTCTATGCGCGTGAAACCGGGCGCCACGACAAGCTGCAGGATCAGTTCCTGATTCCCTTTAACCGGCACGTGATCTCGACCCGGTGGGTGGAGGCCAAGTCTACTTCGTACGCTGCTTACTTGCAGGGGACGATCACCCCGCCGGTGCTGGATGACAGGATGAAGCTGACGCTCGGCGCTCGTTATACCTCGGACAAGCGCAGCGCGACGCGCAATTCCTTGGTTAATGGCAACCCCGTTGAGGTAAACGCGCGAAACAGCCAAAGCTTCGAAAACTTCAGCCCTGCGGCAACGTTGGCTATGCAATGGACGCCTAACATACTTACCTACGTGAAAGTATCGAAGGGTTATAAGGCTGGCGGAAGCTCGGAAGCGGCCCCCGTCTTTGCCAACACGTTCAATCCCGAAAAGATCACAAGCTATGAAGCGGGCCTGAAGTCCCAGTTCTTTGATAATGCGGTCACGTTCAACGTCACAGCATTCCACAATGTCTTCAATGATCTTCAAATCGACTTTGTCACCGACCCTGCCAACCCCGCCGTGGTTTCCACGATCAATGCCGGCAAGGCGCATGTGAACGGCTTCGAAGTTGATCTGACGATCAAGCCCTCTTCGAACTTTTCTGTCCGCGCTGCCTACAGCTATCTTGATCCCAAGGTGAAGCAGGTCCTCGCACCTGCCGGAACGATCTTTGACCGTCTGCGCAATCCCGCGTCGCCGTTCTCGGTTGGTGATGATGTGACGCGTTACTTCACGCTGCCTTTCGCGCCTACCAACGCGTTGTCGGTAAGTGGGGACTGGACCTTCCTGCAATTTGGCGAAAATGAGTTGAGCTTCCACGCCAACTATTCGTATGAAGACGCCGTTTACACAATCGCGACCGCAGGACCTGCGGTGCGCGGGCGTGACCTGCACGCAAGCGAGCCTTTGGAAAGGGTGGACTTGCGACTGACCTGGGCTACACAGCTTATAAACGACCGGCGCGCGCGCCTCTCGTTTTTTGCCAACAACGTGTTTGACAACCGAGCGGCCCAGTTCACGATCGCCGGCGGTTCGCCCCTTACCGGTTATGTCCGGCAAGCAGCCCCTTATTCCGAACCTCGCGTACTCGGGATTGAGGCCAACATAGAATTCTAAACATCTCGACGTGATCGGCGGGGGGCAAGATAGTTTGCCTCCCGCCAATTTTTTTGCCCAGATCGTAATACCGGAACCTCTTGCATCGAGAGGGCTTGGCTGATGCCAAGGTGAAGAATCCAGGACGGGATTTGTCCGCTTGTCCGTAGTCCAGAAAGCCACGCGTGAAGGGCGGGCAGGATTCCAGTCTTGAGGGGGCGCGGCTGTCAAGCGCGCTGCGCATGCCTGCCGCCCAAGCAGCGCGATATTTGGATAAGCATGACAACGTACTAGACAGATGGGGCAGGAGGTCTTTGGCCAATTCGGCCCCACCTATCCCGTACAAGGGCAGCTGGGCGGCTATCGCGGTTGATGATTTGCCCCGGGCCTTGCTTGATTCACAATGAGCAGCGCAAATCCAGGATAAGCAAGATGACTCTTTCCGATACAAAAACTCCCAAGTTCCTAGCCGCCACAATTGCTCTGACAGGCGTGCCTGCATCAGTCGGCGTCATGTGCCTCAGTCCAGTCCTTCCCGCGATCGAGGCGAGCTACGCAGGCAATCCGGATATGCAGATCCTGGTCAAGTACATCTCGGTCGGTGTGGGCTTGGGCATGATCCTGGGGGCGCCCATTGCCGGGGCCGTATCGGACCGGGTTGGTCGCCGACTGACGCTGATCATCGCCTTGCTGGTCTTTTGCCTGTTCGGCACGGCGGGGCTGCTGGTCGATTACGTGCCGGCGTTGATCGCCATGCGCATGATCGTCGGAGCCGCCGCCTCGGCCTGTCTTACGGTGGGCGTCGCGCTGATGGGCGAACTGTTCTCTGATGCCAGGCGTGACGGCCTGATCGGCATGAACGCCATGTGCAGCGGCATTTTTGGGATCGTCGCTATACTGCTGTCGGGCCAACTGGGCGCCATATCGGTCAAGTTGCCCTTCGTGCTGCACTTGCTTCCGCTGCCCTTGCTGCTGATGACCATCCTGTTCATCCCGAACGTGAAGCCGCAGGCCAGGCAGGCGGTTGCCACGGGGCAGAAGCTCAACCGCGAGCACTGGAAGATGATTTTCTTCTCGCTGTTGTGCGGTGTCGTGCTGTTTTCCATGCCGGTCTATATCCCGTTTTTCATGCGCGACGACGGCATCGCGAACCCGGTAGAAAATTCTTTCGTCCTGGTGACGATGTCGGTTTTCGCTGCGATTGTCGCCTCGGCCTATGGCCCGGCGCGCGCGCGGTTGACGATTTCTAACGCCTTTGTGGCCAGCATGATCGCCTTTGTTCTGGGCTGTTTCGGTTTGCTGGTCGCAGGGAGCCTCGCCGGGTTCTTGGGCGCTGCCGTGTTCATGGGACTGTCAGCGGCCTGGATAGCCCCGAACCTGATGTCGGCCGCCAGCATCCTCGCCGGGCAGGAGAACCGGGGGCGGGTGGTCGGCCTGATCAAGGGCGCCAATCTTTCCGGTTCGTTCGTCTCGGTGATCCTGATCGAGCCGATCTACCGCGCCGGTGGCCGCGATGCTGCGGTCGGGGCGCTGCTGGCGCTGGCTGCGTTCCTGATTGCATTCTCGCTGCTGTCCATTCGCAAGATTGGCTCGGCTCCAGGTGGCCGATAACTATGACGCCTATGCCCCCGGGCGAGGGCAAAAATGGCCGCTGCGCTCACTCATATGGGCGATGTTAGCGCGCTCGGGCTCGCATATTCTGATCGGACTGGGACAAGGATGGAAAGGCAAGCTATGAGCTTTGAATGCAAGCCCCTCAGCGGGGGAATCGGTCAAGAAGTCGTCGGTCTCGATCTCGAAAAAGGCATCGACGCGGCCACCGCAGCAGCCCTGAACGCAGCTTGGCTTGAACATGGCGTGCTGGTTTTTCGCCGGGCGGGCACCTCTTCGGAAGTTCAGCTCGAGCTGAGCCGGTGCTTTGGCGAACTTGACCTGCACCCGATCGAAAAGCTGCGCCTGCCCGGCTATCCCGAGCTCATCTCGCTAAGCAACGAGAACGGTCCGATCAGCCCTATCTACGAAGTGAACGGAATCAACCAGACACAGTGCATTCCTTGGCATGTGGACCTGAGCTTTACCGTTACTCCTAACGCGGGTGCGCTGTTGCGCATGGTGCGTAAGCCTCAGGACGGTGGTTTGACCGGATTCCTTGACACGGCCGGTGCCTACGATGCGCTGGACGACGCGACCAAGGACGAGATTGCCGAACTGGAAGCCATTCACCTATGGCGCAACGGCCTTGAGGAAATGCGCTTCAACAAGCAGAACGTAAAGCGCGTGTCGCCCTTCGGAACTTTTCCAGAATTCCCGACGGTAGCGCATCCCTTGGTCTGGACGCACCCTGAAACCGGTAGGAAGGTGCTCAACGTAAGCACCATGAATATCGACCATATTGTCGGTCAGAAGAATGAGCGAGGTGATGCACTTCTTCGCCGCCTGATTGAACACGCCCTCGATCCGCGCTTCCAGTATATTCACGACTGGGAAGAGAACGATATGGTCCTGTGGGACAACCGCCGTGCCATGCACGCAGCCTTTGGCCATCCTGTGGATCAAATCCGAATCGTCCATCGCACGACTATCAAGGGTGGAGTAGCGATGGGCCGAATTTACGAAGAGGGCAATCTCGCCGAGGTGTCGGCATGACTGCTTTCGATCTGGTTATTCGTGGCGGTACCGTCGTTGATGGTACGGGCGGCGCACCCTATGTCGCAGATGTTGCCATCGCCAAAGGGAGCATCGCCGCTGTCGGCACCGGCCTGCCTGCCGGACGAGAGGAAATCGACGCGACCGGTAAGCTGGTGACGCCGGGGTTCGTCGATATCCACACCCATTACGATGGGCAGGTCACGTGGGACAATCGGCTGGCGCCGTCGTCGTTCCATGGCATCACCACGGCGGTCATCGGCAATTGCGGCGTGGGCTTTGCGCCTTGCCGTACGGATGACGCCACGCGCGAAGCGCTGGCCCGGCTTATGGAGGGGGTGGAAGACATTCCCCACCCTGTGCTGATGGAAGGACTGCCGTGGACTTGGGAGACTTTCCCGGAATATCTCGATTTCCTGGCCTCCCGACCTTACGACATGGATATCCTCGCTTATGTCCCACACGCGCCCCTGCGGGTTTACGTGATGGGTGAACGTGGGGCCAACCGCGAGCCGGCAACGCCGGAAGATATTGCTGAGATGTGCCGGCTACTCGGGGAGGCGCTGGACAAGGGCGCTGCCGGTATCGCGACGTCCCGCAGCCTTTTTCACCGCTCGAGCGACGGCAAGCCGATCCCGACCTTCGAAGTCTCGCAGCTGGAACTGCTCGCGCTCGCCGGGGTTCTGCGCGAAAAGGGGAAGGGTGTTTTCCAAATCGTCGAGGATCTGAATCTGCCGGGCGCCAATCTCAATGCCATGCGCGAGTTGGCTGCGGCTTCCGGGCGTCCGCTGACCTTTTCCATCGGCACGGCTAATGCCGCGCCTTACGAATACCCGCATTTGCTCGAAGAACTGGCCGAGGCGAACCGTCAGGGTCTTGACCTGAAGGCGCAGCTTATCCCGCGTGGAATCGGGATGATCTTGGGCTTCGAAATGGCGCTCAACCCGTTCTACACCACCGCGACCTATCGGAGCCTGGCTGGACTGCCGCTGAAGGAACGCCTGAAGCGCCTGCGCGAACCCGAAATCCGCAGCGCGATAATCGCCGAGCCGGTCGATCCCGATCCGGCCTCCGCCCTCGGGCGGGCGGTGCGCCAATTCGAATATATGTTCGTGCTGGGGGATGAGCCGGATTACGAACAGCCGCCGGAACGAAGCATCGCGGGCCGTGCCCGCGCTGCTGGGGTGACACCCGAGGAGATCGCCTACGACATCCTGATCGAGGGGGACTCGGGAGGCAAGCTCTATCTGGCCATGGCCAATTACTCTGATGGCAAGCTGGATGCGGTTGGCGAAATTCTTTCGCACCCGGATGTGGTCCTGGGGTTGGGCGATGGCGGGGCGCACCTCGGCACTATTTGCGACGCCAGCTATTCGACGTTCGCTCTGGCCTATTGGGCGCGCGATCGCCAGACGGGCCGCAAGACGGTGGAAGACATGGTGCACCGCATGACCCAGGCCACCGCGCGGGTCATGGGGCTGACCGATCGCGGCCTGATCCGGGCCGGGCTTCGGGCCGATATCAACATCATCGATTTTGATAAACTGGCACTGAAGGCGCCCGAAGTTGTCTACGACCTGCCATCAGGCGATCGCCGCCTCTTGCAGCGGGCTGATGGCTATGAGGTCACCATGGTCGGCGGCGAGATCGTCTACCGCAATGGCGAGCCGACCGGCGTGCTTCCGGGGGGACTTGTCAGGGCAGCCTGATCCGGTCCGCCTGCCGATCGCGGCGGCTAAGCCATGACACAGACCGGCGCACCCTTGATGGCAAGGGTGCGCCGGTTCTGCTTTTTCAGGTGCAAGTGGGCGCGAAGACCGGCGGCCGGGCCGAAGCTTCAGGGCTTTTCGGTTTTTACCAGGTCTAGAAAGTAAGGGCGCTCGCCGCCGCCATCGACATTGATGCGCGCACCGCTCACCCAGCTTGCCAGATCGGAGCACAGCCACAGAACGGCGCTGGCAATGTCATCGCCATTGCCCATGCGCCGCAGCGGCAGGCTATGTGCCACCGCTTGCTGCTCCTGCTCGCCGCCATAGGTTTCCGCCGAGGTTTCCGTCTGGACAAGGCCCACGATCAGCGCGTTGACGCGGATTCCGTCCGGTCCCCATTCCTGGGCAAGGCTTTGCGTCAGGTTGAGCAGCCCGGCCTTGGCTGCTCCGTATGCTGCAGTTCCCGGTGAAGGCCGGATGCCGGAAACGCTGGCAATGTTGACGATGCTGCCTGCTCCCCCGGCCTTGAACGGACCATAGGCCGCCTGCGCTAGGTACATCGCGGCGTGCAGGTTCAGGCGGAGGATGGCATCGAAGAAGCGTGGGCTTGCCTCTGCCGCTGCGACATGGGGCGATCCACCGGCATTGTTTACCAGAATATCCAGGCGACCGTGCTGGCGGACAGTCGAATTGACCAGTTCCGAAGCCTGATCGGGATCGCGGATGTCTGCCGCATGGAAGAGCAGGCCCTCGGAGAGGGCTTCCGGCGCGCTGCGGCCGCAGACGATCACGGTGGCGCCTGCCTGCAGGAGGGCGGCGGCAATGCAGGCGCCGATTCCGCGCGTTCCGCCGGTGACAATGGCCACCTTGCCGTCAAGACCTATCCGGGTGTCATTCATTGCAATGTGCCCCTTGTCTGTTTGTCCATCCATCTTCATTACGATACTAGACGTTTCGATATAATCGAGCAAGGGGTCGTGATCGCCGAAGGTCCGCCCGGCCGCCATTTGCGCGCGGCGCGCGGGCCGTTCAAAAAAGCACTGGCAGTCTCCGTCAAGCTACGGTACTAATGGTTTCGTAAATTGGTGCCGAGTGCAGGCGGTAAAGCGAAAATGATGAAAACCCAACTCGACAAGCGGATGAGCGCGGCGGAGATCGTTGCGCAATTGAGGGATGGCATGACCATCGGCATCGGCGGCTGGGGGCCGCGGCGCAAGCCGATGGCGCTGGTGCGCGAAATCCTGCGTTCGGACCTGAAGGATTTGACGATTGTCGCTTATGGCGGCGCCGACGTCGGCATGCTCTGCGCGGCGGGCAAGGTGAAGAAGCTGATCTTCGCGTTCGTCAGCCTCGATGCAATTCCGCTGGAGCCGTGGTTCCGTAAGGCGCGCGAAGCCGGGCAGATCGAAGTGCTCGAACTCGACGAAGGCATGTTCCAGTGGGGCCTCAAGGCCTCCGCGTTCGGCCTGCCGTTCCTGCCGACCCGCGTCGGCCTGGGTACCGACCTCGCTGACCTTGGCGGGCTGAAGCACGTCCAGTCGCCCTATGACGATGGCGAAGTGCTGATCGCGATGCCCGCGCTGAAGCTGGATGCGGCGCTGCTGCATGTGAACCGCAGCGACTGGCGCGGTAACGTCCAGCTGTTCGGGCCTGACGTCTACTACGACGAATGGTTCGCGAAGGCGGCGGCCAGGACTTATGTCAGCTGCGAGGAACTGGTCGACCGGATGGAGGACCACTATCCCGACACCGCGCAGGCCAACGTGTTCGAACGCTGCTTTGTCAGCGGCGTCACGCATATCCCGTGCGGCGCGCATCCCAGCTCGATGCCGCCGGCTTATGGCTGGGACATGAAGGCGTTCAAGGCCTACACCGACGCGGCGAAGGATCCGGGCGACTGGAACGCGGTCAAGGACCGTTTCGTCGGCGCGGACGAAGCCGCATATCTGGAATCCGTTGGCGGAAAGGAGGCGGTCGCGGCTCTGCCGCTGCCGGTGTTCTGATGAGCGAAGTGACCCTGGCAGAACTCTGCATTTTCGCAGCTTCGGAAGCGTTCCGGGGCAATGGTGAAGTCGTCGCAACCGGCGTTGGCCCGGTCCCGCGGCTGGGCGCGAGCCTGGCCAAGCTGACGCACACGCCGGAACTGATGATGACCGATGGCGAAGCCTATCTGGTCGAGCAGCCGGTGCCGATCGGCCCGCGCGGTGACTATAAGCCGAAGTTCGCCGGTCACTTGCCGTTCTCGCGCTTTTTCGACAGCGCGGTGTGGAGCGGACGGCGTCATGCGATGGTCACGCCGACGCAGATCGACCGGTTCGGGCAGATCAACCTGTCGCAGCTGGGCGGCACGCATCAGCAGCCCAAGACGCAGATGCTGGGCGTGCGCGGGTTCCCCGGCAACACGATCTACCACCCCAACAGCTTCTTCTTCCCCAGCCACACGCCTCGCGTGTTCGTGGCCGGTGAAGTCGATATGGTTTCGGGTGTCGGCTACAACCCCGCCAAGCGCGTGCCGGGCGGGAACTATTCCGCAGTCGACTTGCGTGTGATCGTCACCAACCTGTGCGTGATGGACTTTGGCGGCACGGACAACGCGGTCCGCGTGGTGTCGCTGCATCCCGGCGTGACGTTCGAACAGGTGCAGGAAGCGACCGGGTTTGAACTGGAGCGCGGCGCGCTGACCGAAACCCCGCTGCCGGGAGCCGAGGAACTGGCGATCATCGCGCAGCTCGATCCGCACAATATCCGCGCCAGCGTGATCAAGGATAACCCGCCCGCCCGTCCCGGGCAGGCCTGAAGGGGAGAGAGAACCATGAGCGATCTTGTCGAGCCGAAACAGGTGGACGTCGTTTACGAAACCGATCAGCCGGTGCTGTACGAAGTGATCGACGGCGTGGCCTGGGTGACGATGAACCGCCCGGATTTCAACAATGCGCAGAACGGGCAGATGACCTATGCGCTGGACGACGCGTTCATGCGCGCGACCAACGACGATGCGGTCAAGTGCATCGTGCTGGCCGGGAATGGCAAGCACTTCAGCGCGGGCCACGACATCGGCACGCCGGGGCGCGACCTTTACACGCAGTTCGAAAACCGCCTGATGGTGCCGCCGCACGTGACGCGTCCCGGTGCCGAACTGCTCTATACGCGTGAGCAGGAACAGTATCTCGGCATGTGCCGCCGCTGGCGCGACATTGCCAAGCCGACCATCGCGATGGTGCAGGGCGCCTGCATCGCGGGCGGGCTGATGCTGGCATGGGTCTGCGACCTGATCGTGGCGACCGATGACGCGTTCTTCCAGGACCCGGTCAACCGCATGGGCATTCCCGGCGTGGAATACTTCGCCCACGCATTCGAACTGCCGCCGCGCGTGGCCAAGGAGTTCCTGCTGCTGGGTGAACGCATGAGCGCGCAGCGTGCGGAACAGTTCGGCATGGTGAACAAGATCGTCAGCCGCGCCGAGCTGCGCGATACCGTCGCAGCGATGGCGGCGAAGCTGGTTGCCCAGCCGCGCCTTGGCAACTGGCTGACCAAGCAGGCGATCAATCACGTCGAGGAACTGCGCGGCAAGCGCAGCGCGATGGATGCGGTGTTCCACATGCACCACTTCGCCCATGCGCAGAACGATCTGGTGCTGGGCAATTCCATCGGCGGCCTTGATGGCAAGGCGATGGCCGCACAGAACAAGCAGCAGGCCAAGGAAGGCTGAGCCAAGTGATCTGCACCCCGCTCACCGAGGCGCTTGGCTGCCGCGTTCCCGTGATCCAGACCGCAATGGGCTGGGTGGCGACGCCCGAACTCGTCGCCGCGTCCAGCAATGCCGGAGCATTCGGCTTTCTGGCCTGCGCGGTGATGACTCCGGCCGAGGCGCGCGAGGAGGTGGCGCGGCTGCGTGACCTGACACCGCACAATTTCGGCATCAATTTCCACAGCTTCCAACCGGGTGCTGCGGAAATCGTCGAAGTGATCCTGGCCAACCGCGATCGCGTGCGGGCCGTTAGTTTCGGACGCGGGCCGGATGCCAAGATGATCGCTCGGTTCAAGGATGCGGGCATCCTGTGCATCCCCACGGTCGGGGCGGTGAAGCACGCCGAGAAGATGGTCCAGCTGGGCTGCGACATGGTCGTGGTGCAGGGCGGCGAGGGTGGCGGGCATACCGGTTCGGTCCCTTCCACCGTGCTGCTGCCGCAAGTGCTGGACGCAGTGAACGTGCCGGTCGTCGCGGCGGGTGGCTTTGGCGACGGGCGCGGGCTGGCGGCGGCGCTGGCTTATGGCGCTTGCGGCATCGCGATGGGCACGCGCTTCCTGATGACGGCGGAAAGCCCAGTGCCGGCCAGCACCAAGGGGCGCTACGTCAAGGCGGGAACCAATGACATTGTCGTGACCACCAAGGTCGACGGGATCCCGCAGCGGATGATCCTGAACCCGGCGCTTGCCCGCATCGAGCAGTCCGGCCGGATCGGCATGTGGCTGCGCGCGGTCGAGGCAGGGCTGGCGATGAAGCGCCAGACCGGCGCTTCGTTCATCGACCTTTACCACGCGGCCAAGGGCATGACCTCGCACGGCGGGCTTTCGCTGATGCAGGCAATGATGGCCGCGGCCGCGCCGATGATGATCCAGCGCGCCGTGGTCGATGGCGCCGACGCGGACGGCCTGATGGCCACTGGCGTGGTGGGCGGGCGGCTGGCCGACCTGCCGACCTGCGCCGCGCTGATCGACAGCATCATGACCGAGGCGGAAGCGCGGCTGACCGCGCTGCGCGGCCTTGGCACCCAGGAGTAAGACATGGGCATTACCACCACCATCAAGGACCGGATCGCGGAAATCGTGTTCGATGTTCCGCCGGTCAACGCGTTCGACAGCCAGACCTGGATGTCGTTGCCTGCGATCATCACGGCGGCCGCCAGCAATCCGGACGTCAACTGCGTGCTGATCCGCGCGGCAGAGGAATCGCGCGGGTTCTGCGGCGGGGTCGACATCAAGGAGATGCAGGCCCACCCGGAGCGCATCACCGTGCTGAACCGCGGCAATTACCTGACCTTCAAGGCCATTCGCGATGCCGAAGTGCCGGTGGTGGTCGCCGCGCACAAGTTCGTGATCGGCGGCGGGATCGGAATTTGCGGCGCGGCCGATACGATCATCGCGGCAGACGATGCGTTCTTCTCGCTGCCGGAGGTCGATCGCGGGGCAATGGGCGGGGCTAGCCACCTGTCGCGGATGCTGCCGCTGCACAAGGTCCGCGCGGCCTTTTTCACGGGCGGCAATATCCCGGCCGAGGAAGCCTATCGGCTTGGCGCGGTCGAGAAGGTCGTGCCGCGGGCCGACCTCGTGGCCGAGGCGCGCGCGTTCTGCGCGATCGTCGCCAGCAAGAGCCGCAAGGCGCTGGTCATCGCCAAGGAAGCGCTGAACGGGCTGGAACCGCGCGACGTCGATCGCGGCTATCGCTGGGAACAGGGCTTCACGCTGGAAATGTACATGCACGAAGACAGCCAGAAGGCGCGCGATGCCTTTGTTGAAACCGGCAAGGCGGCCCAATTCTGATGGATGCGTTCTGATGCAGCTGGAATATACCCCCGAACAGCAGGCGTTCCGGGCCGAAGTGCGCGCCTGGATGGAAGCCCACGTTCCCAAGGAACCGCTCGTCACGCTGGAATGCCGCGAAGGCTATGACCAGCACGTCGAGTGGGAACGCACCTTGGCCAGCGGCAACTGGGGCATGGTCACCTGGCCCGAAGCTTATGGCGGGCGCGGGCTGGACCTGATCCAGTGGCTGATCTTCGAGGAAGAGTATTTCCGCGCTGGTGGTCCCAACCGGGCCAACCAGAATGGCATCTTCCTACTCGGCCCGACCATCATGGAATTCGGCACCGAGGAGCAGAAGGCCCGGTTCCTGACCCCGATGGCCAAGGGCGAAGTGATCTGGGCGCAGGCCTGGTCCGAACCCGGCGCGGGCAGCGACATGGCGGCGATCCAGTCCAAGGCGGTGCGGGACGGCGATCATTACGTCATCACCGGGCAGAAAACCTGGTCGAGCCGCGCGGCCTTTGCCGACTGGGGCTTTGGCATTTTCCGCACCGACCCGGACAGCAAGCGCCACAAGGGGCTGACGTTCATCCTGTTCGACATGAACAGCCCCGGCATCACCCGCCGCCCGATCCGCCAGCTGCACGGCGATACCGGCTTTGCCGAACTGTTCTTCGATGAAGTGCGCGTGCCGGTTGAAAATTGCCTGGCGGGCGAAGGGCAGGGCTGGAACGTGGCGATGGCCACTGCCGGGTTCGAGCGCGGGCTGATGCTGCGCTCACCCGGACGGTTTCAGGCGACGGCCAAGCGGCTGGTCGAACTCTATCGCCAGCACGCGGATCATGCCGCACCCTCAGCACGCGAAGCCGTGGTGCAGGCGTGGGGCGCGGCGCAGGCCTATGCCTACAACACGTATGCCGTCGCCGCGAAGATCATGGCCGGGGGCAAGATCGGCGCCGAGGCCAGCCTCAACAAGATCTTCTGGTCCGAACTGGACCGGTCGATGCACCGCACGGCCATGCAGCTGCTGGGCGCGGCGGCAGAGCTGAAGCGGTTTGACGATGGCCGCATCAACCAGTGGCTTGAAGGCTACATCTTCTCGCTCTCCGGCCCGATCTATGCCGGCTCGAACGAGGTGCAACGCAACATCACGGCCGAACGCCTGCTCGGCCTTCCTCGCGTGGGAGCGGGCTGATGGATTTCCGGTTTTCCGAAGACCAGCTGACGCTGGCAGATGGTGTGCGCGATTACCTTACCGGCACGCATGGTCCCGAAGTGCTGCGGCGGCTGGATGAAGCAGGCCCGCGCGATTCCGAAATCTGGCAGGGGCTGGTCGACATGGGCCTGACCGGGCTGCTGGTGCCGGAAAAGCACGGCGGGCTGGGCATGGGCCTGATCGAAGCCGCGCTGATCGCGGCGGAATGCGGGCGGGCCTGTCTGGCCGAACCGCTGGTCGATACCGCATTCGTCGGCGTGCCGTGGCTGCTCTCGCAAGGACAGGCCGATGGTCTGGCCGATGTGGTGGCCGGCACGCGCAAACTGGCGCCCGCGCACGTGATCAATCCGTGGGTGGCAGACGGGGAAGGGGACGCGCTCGTGTCCGTCGATCCCTTGCGCCAGCTGACCACGCGGCCTTCGACGGTCAGCGATGATCCGCACCTGCTCAATCTGGGCGCACTGATGAGCGCGGCGCAGCTGGTCGGGCTGGCCGATGCGATGCTGCATCAGGCGGTCGAATACGCCAAGATCCGCACCCAGTTTGGTCAGCCGATTGGCGCGTTTCAGGGGATCAAGCACCAGCTGGCGAGTTGCTCGGTGGCGATTGAATTTGCCAAGCCGGTGGTCTGGCGCGCGGCGGCGGCACTGCAGGATGGCCTCGGCAGCGCCACTGCCCACGTCAGCCACGCCAAGCTGGCGGCGAGCGACGCAGCGATGCTGACTGCCGAAACCGCGATCCAGGTCCACGGCGCGATGGGCTACACTTACGAAGTGGACCTGCACTTCTGGATGAAGCGCAGCTGGGCGCTGTGCGGCGCCTGGGGCGACCGCGCGTTTCATCTGAAACGGATCGACGAAGCCGTGCTGGGCGGCAGCTTGCCGATTGGCCCCGAACACACCTTTGCCTGAGGATCACCATGGCTGAAGCATATATCATCGACGCTGTCCGCACCCCCATCGGGCGCAAGAAAGGCAGCCTGGCCGGAGTGCATCCGGCAGACCTTGGCGCGCATCCGATCAAGGCACTGGTGGAACGCACCGGCATCGACGCCAATCTGGTCGACGATGTCGTCTGGGGCTGCTGTGACACCATCGGGCCGCAGGCCGGTGACATTGGCCGCACCGTGTGGCTGGTCGCGGGCCTGCCGCAGCACGTGCCCGGCACTACGATTGACCGCCAGTGCGGATCGAGCCAGCAGGCCGTCCACTTCGCTGCCCAAGGCGTGATGAGCGGGACGCAGGATCTGGTCGTCGCGGGCGGCAGCCAGGCGATGAACGCGATTCCGATTTCGGCGGCGATGCTGGCGGCAGAGCCTTATGGCTTTTCCAACCCGTTCAACACCTCGCCGGGCTGGGTCGCGCGCTATGGCGACGGCATCCTGAACCAGATCAATTCGGCGGAAATGATCGCCGCGAAATGGGGCCTGACCCGCGCCGAGATGGAGGCGTTCGCGGTCACCAGCCACCAGCGTGCGCAGGCGGCGGCTGACAATGGCTGGTTTGCCAATGAAATCGCGCCGATGGCCGAACTCGCCGCTGACGAAACCATCCGCCCCACCACTTCGCTCGAAGGGCTGGCGGGCCTGCGCACCGTGCAGGAAGGCGGGATCGTTACCGCCGGGATTTCCAGCCAGAACTGCGACGGCGCCGCCGCGATGCTGGTCGCCAGCGAACGCGCGGTGAAGGAACACGGGCTCAAGCCGCGCGCGCGCATTCACCACATCTCCGTCCGTGCGGACGATCCGGTGTGGATGCTGACTGCGCCGATCCCGGCGACCGAGTACGCGCTGAAGAAGGCTGGCATGACCGTCGCTGATATCGACTTGTTCGAATGCAACGAAGCGTTCGCATCCGTGCCGATGGCGTGGATGAAGCAGCTCGGCATCCCGCACGAGAAGGTCAACATTCACGGCGGCGCGATTGCGCTGGGTCATCCGCTGGGCGCCACCGGCGCGCGACTGATGACCACGCTGCTCAACGCGCTGGAGCGTACCGGCGGGCGCTATGGTCTGCAGACCATGTGCGAAGGCGGCGGGCAGGCCAACGTCACGATTATCGAGAGGCTGTAATGGGTATTTGCGAAAACCGCACTGTCATCATCACTGGCGCCGCACGCGGCCTGGGCCGGGCCTATGCGCTGGCCTTCGCCGCTGAGGGCGCGAACGTGGTGGTCAACGACATCGGCACGTCGCTGAACGGCGAAGGGCGCGATACCAGCGCCGCCGATGGCGTTGTGGCTGAAATCATTGCCGCTGGCGGCAAGGCCATCGCCAACTATGAAGACATCACCGACTGGGACGCGGCCAAGCGGATCGTCGATGCCGCGGTGGCTGCATTTGGTGACCTGCACGTGGTGGTCAACAATGCCGGGATCGTGCGCGACCGGATGTTCGTTTCGGCCACGCTGGAAGAATGGGACGCGACCATGCACGTCCACCTGCGCGGGCATTTCTGCATCGCCCGCCACGCGGTGAACTACTGGCGCGAAAAGCAGAAGCGCGGCGAAAATCCCGACGCGCGGATCATCAATACCTCGTCCGGCGCGGGGCTGCAGGGCAGCATCGCGCAGGCGGCCTATTCGACGGCCAAGGGCGGGATCGCCTCGCTCACGCTGGTCCAGGCGGCGGAACTGGGGCGCTATGGCATCACTGCCAATGCGCTGGCCCCGTCGGCCCGCACCCGCATGACCGAGCAGGCCTTTGCCGAAAAGATGGCGACCGAAGGTCAGACCTTCGACGTGATGGACCCGGCGAACATGGCCCCCACCGTGGTCTGGCTGGGTTCCAGCCAGAGCGCCGACGTGACCGGCTGCGTCTTCGAACTCGAAGGCGGCAAGATCATGCTGGAGGATGGCTGGCGCGAAGGTCCGGTGGTGGACAAGGGCGCCAAGTGGGAACCGGCAGAAGTCGGCGCGGCGGTCGAACAGCTGATCGCCACCCGCGTGCCGCCGCGCAAGGTGTGGGGGACCGCATAATGGAATTTGTCTTTACCGAAGAACAGGCGATGATCGCGGAAACCGTGAAGGGTTTCTTTGCCGAACACGCCACCAGCGAACGCACCCGCAAGGCGATGGCCGCCGACGGGATCGACCGTGACCTGTGGAGCGCTTTCTGCGCCGAACTGGGCCTGGCCGGGATCGGCATTGCCGAAGACCTGGGCGGGGCCGGACTGGGCATGGTCGAACTGGCAATCGTGGCCGAAGCCGCGGGCAGCCAGGTGGCGGCATTGCCGCTGTTAGGCCAGGCCATGGCGGCGCAGGCGATTGCCTCCGGTGGCAGCGCGGCGCAGCAGGGCGAATGGCTGGGCAAGCTGGTTTCCGGCGAGGCGATTGCCGTTTACGCCAGTGCCGATGCGCTGGACCTTGCCGATGGCAAGCTGTCGGGCAGCGTTTCCTTCGTGATGCATGGCGGCGTGGCCGACCTGTTCGTGCTGGGCAGCGGCGACAGCGCCTGGCTGGTGCGCGCCGATGCCGCGGGCGTCAGCGTGACCACCCACACCACCATGGACCAGACCCGGCCGATGGCCACCGTCACTCTGGCCGGTGTGGCCGGTGACGCGCTGGCCGATGGCGCGGCCGCTCTGGCCGCCGCGCGTCAGGCCGGTTGGGTAATCGCCGCCGCCGAAGGGCTGGGCGTGGCCCAGGCCTCGCTCGAGCGCACGGTCGCCTATGCCAAGGAACGCGTCCAGTTCGGCCGCCCGATCGGTTCGTTCCAGGCCTACAAGCACCGCCTGGCCGATATGGTGATCGAAATCGAACAGGCCCGCAGCGCCGTTTACTGGGCAGCCTGCGCGGTGGACGAGCAATCGGACGAAGCGGCAATCGCGCTGCATTCGGCCAAGAGCTTTGCCGCCGATACCGCCTTCATGTGCGCCGGCAACATGATCCAGCTGCACGGCGGGATCGGGTTCACCTGGGAGCACGACGCGCACCTTTATTTCAAGCGGGCGCGCGCGCTTCAGTCGATGCTCGGAGCCGGTGACTGGCACCGCGAGCAGGTTGCAACGATGATTTTGGGAGCAGCGGCATGAAGCTGGGCTTTTCCCCCGCGGAAGAGGAATTCCGCGCCGAATGCGCCGACTGGCTGCAGGGCCAGATGGCGGGCGAATTCAAGGACATCAAGGGCATCACCACGCTGACCGCCAAGGCGGAACGGCGCAAGGAATGGGAACAGCAACTGGCCGCTTACAAGTGGTCGTGCATCGGCTGGCCCGAGGAATGGGGTGGCCGCAACGCCAGCCTGGCCCATCAGGTGATCTTTGCCGAGGAATATGCGCGCGCCGGGGTTCCGGGCCGCGTCAATCACATCGGCGTCGAACTGGCCGGTCCGACCATTCTGGCATTCGGCACCGAAGCGCAGAAGCAGCGCTTCCTGCCTGATATCGCGGCGGGCAAGACCATCTTCTGCCAGGGCTTTTCGGAACCGGGTGCCGGGTCCGACCTCGCTTCGGTCCGCACCAAGGCGCGGCTTGAGGGCGGGGAATGGGTCGTCAACGGCCAGAAGATCTGGACCAGTCTGGCGCACATTTCCGACTGGATCTTCGTCGTTTCCCGTAGCGAGGAAGGGTCGAAGGGGCCCAAGGGCCTGACCTTCCTGATGATGGAAATCGACCAGCCGGGGATCGAGATCCGCGGGATCAAGCAGATCAACGGCGATGCCGAATTCAACGAAACCTTCTTCACCGATGCGCGCTGCCCGGCGGACAGCCTGATTGGCGCGCCGGGTGAAGGCTGGAAGATCGCGATGGGCCTGCTGGCGTTCGAACGCGGCGTTTCCACGCTGGGTCAGCAGATGGGCTTCCGCAACGAGCTGGACGAAATCATCGCGGCGGCCAAGGCGAATGGCGCGGCCAAGGATCCGCTGATCCGTCAGCGTATCGCCAAGGCGGAAATCGGCCTCAACCTGATGCGCTATGGCGCGCTGCGGATGCTATCGCAGACCGATCATTCCAAGATCGACGGCGCGGCGCTGACCTACAAGATCCAGTGGGCTAGCTGGCGGCGCAACCTGGGCGAACTGGCGATGGACGTGCTGGGGCAGGCTGCCGAAGTGGCCGAAGGGGCAGAGTATGAATGGGACACTCTGCCCAATCTGTTCCTCTACAGCCGCGCCGACACGATCTATGGCGGGACCAACCAGATCCAGCGCAACCTGATCGCCGAGCGCGGTCTGGGCATGCCGCGCGAACCGCGGGGTGACGTCTGATGGCTGCTCCGATCCCGACTTATCCGCAGGGCCGCAATCTGCTGGCCGGCAAGACTGTGGTTGTGACCGCCTCGGCTGGCACCGGCATCGGCTTCTCCGCTGCCAAGCGCGCGGTGGAAGAAGGCGCGACCGTGCTGATGAGCGACTTCCATGAGCGCCGGCTGGGCGAAGCTGCCGACCGGATCGCCGCCGAATGCGGCCAGCGCCCGGCGACCTTCGTGTGCGACGTGACCAGCCAGGACCAGGTCGATGCGCTCCACGCGGCGGCGCTTGCCGAACTGGGCCACGTCGACGTGCTGATCAACAACGCGGGCCTTGGCGGCGAAGTCGATGTGATCGACATGACCGACGAGCAATGGTTCCGCGTGCTCGACGTCACGCTCAACAGCGTGTTCCGGATGAGCCGCGCGTTCCTTCCCGCGATGTATGCGCGCAAGACCGGGGTGGTCGTCAACAACGCCTCGGTGCTTGGCTGGCGCGCGCAAAAGGGGCAGGCCCATTATGCTGCCGCGAAGGCGGGCGTGATGGCGTTCACCCGCTGCTCGGCGGTGGAGGCGGCCGAGCACAATGTGCGGATCAACGCGGTTGCTCCGTCGATCGCGATGCACGCGTTCCTGGCCAAGGTGACCACCGATGACCTGCTGGCCCAGCTTTCCGCTCGCGAGGCCTTCGGCCGCCCCGCAGAGGTCTGGGAAGTGGCGAACGTCATGCTGTTCCTCGCCTCCAATCTGTCGAGCTATATGACCGGAGAGGTCATCTCCGTTTCCAGCCAGAGGGCCTGAAACCCCTTGGGCAGCAGACCCGCTCTGGCGGTAATAAGACCCTTGTGAAAGTACGAACATGGCCAAGATCTACAACAATCCCAGAGAGCTGCTCGGACAGGAAGGGACCAGTCTTGGCCCAACCGACTGGTTGTGCATCGATCAGGACCGGGTCAACGGTTTCGCCGAGGTTACCGGCGACCACCAGTGGATCCACGTTGATGTGGAACGCGCCAAGGACGGGCCATTCGGCGGGACTATCGCCCACGGTTACCTGACGATGAGCCTGGTCAACTTCTTCCTGCCCGACCTGATTGAGGTGCGCGGTTTCACCCACGCGGTGAACATCGGGGCTGATCGGCTTCGCTTCCTCAGTCCGGTCAAGGTCGGCAGCCGCATTCGCGGGATTGGCGAAGTGATGTCGGCGGAAGAAGTGACAGGCGCGGTCCAGTCGGTCGTGCGCGTCACCGTGGAGATCGAAGGCAGCGACAAGCCGGCCTGCGTGGTCGATACTATCAGCCGCTATTTTCCGGAGGCCTGACCATGCCCGGAGTAGAAGCCATGACGGCGACGGTCCATGCCTATGTTGCGGCCTATGAAGCGGCAGACGAGGAAAGCGTCGTTATTCTGTTTGCCGAAGATGCGGTGATCGAGGATCCCGTCGGCACTCCGCCAAAGCGTGGGCACGAGGAAATTCGCGCTTTTTTCCGCGGAGCCATGGAGATGGGGTGCAAGCCGGTCCTCGATGGTCCGATCTGCCTTACCGAAGATCACGCGGCCTTTCCCATGCGCGTTCCGATGTGCATCGATGGCCAGGACATGGTCTATTACGGGATTGATGTCTTTGCCTTCGATGCCGAGGGCAAGGTGCGGGAAATGCGGGCCTATCACGGCCCCAGCAATTTGGTTGCGAAACTTTAGAAGGAAGTCCCAGCATGCGTGAAGCCGCCATCATTTCCACCGCCCGCACCGGCATCGGCAAGGCCTATCGCGGGGCGTTCAACGATACCGAGGCGCCCGTGCTGTCGGCCCACGTGGTCGATGCCGCGCTGGAGCGCGCGGGCATCGATCCGGCCCGCGTGGATGACGTGTACCTGGGTTGCGGGAACCACTGGAACACGCAGAGCTACAACCTGGGCCGCCTGACGGTCCATGCGTCGAAGCTGCCCAACACCACCAGCGGCTTCACGCTGGACCGCAAGTGCTCGTCGGGCCTCAACGCCATTGCACTCGCCGCGCGTTCGATCATCTGCGACGAGGTCGATGTGGCCGTGGCGGGCGGGGTCGAGACGATCTCGATGACGCTCAACAAGTTCGCGCCCGCGTGGCGCAACCGCTCGCAGGCGGTGATCGCGGCTGATCCCTATGCCTACATGGCGATGATCGAAACCGCCGAAGTGGTCGCCGAACGCTATGGCATCAGCCGCGATGACCAGGACGCCTTTTCCGCGCTCAGCCAGCAGCGCGCCGGGGCGGCCCAGGCCGCGGGGCGGTTCGACGATGAAATCGTGGCGATCACCGTCGAAAAGTCGCTGAAGGACAAGGAAGGCAACGAAACGGGCCGCGAAAGCGTGACCCTGACCGCCGATGAAGGCGTGCGCGGTGATACCACGGCCGAAGGCCTGTCGGGCCTGCGCCCGGTGTTCAAGGACGGCATGGTCATCAAGGAAGGCCGCCACATCACGGCTGGTAACGCCTCGCAGCTGTCGGATGGCGCGTCGGCGCAGGTGGTGATGGATCTGGCGACCGCGCAGAAGGAAGGCCTGCCGGTGCTGGGGCTCTATCGCGGCTTCCAGGTCGCGGGCTGCGAGCCCGATGAAATGGGCATCGGCCCGGTTTTCGCCATTCCCAAGCTGCTGAAGCGCGCTGGGCTGACGATTGACGATATCGGCCTGTTTGAAATCAACGAAGCCTTCGCCAGCCAGGCGATCTATTGCCAGCGCAAGCTGGGGATCGATCCTGACAAGCTGAACGTCAACGGCGGCGGGATCGCGCTGGGCCATCCCTTTGGCATGACCGGCAGCCGCCTGGTCGGCCACGCGCTGATCGAAGGCAAGCGCCGCGGGGTGAAATATGTCGTCGTGTCGATGTGCGTTGCCGGCGGCATGGGCGCGGCGGGTCTGTTCGAGGTCGCCTGATGCTTGATCCGCTGCCGCTGACCATCCCGCACGCGGCCCAGGCTGCGGCCAAGGCCTGGCCCGACGCCCCCGCCGTGATCGAGGGCGAGGTGACCTGGACCTTTGCCGAGTTGTGGCAGCACAGCCGCGCCGCCGCATCGGCGCTGCTGGCGCGCGGAGTGAAGGCGGGCGACCGCGTGGCGATCTGGGCGCCCAACCGGCGCGAATGGATCGTTGCGGCGGTGGCGACGATGAGCCTGGGCGCGGCCGTGGTCACGCTCAACACCCGGCTGAAGGGGCGCGAGGCGGGGGACATCCTGCGCCGCACCCATGCCCGGCTGCTGTTCACTGTCACCGACTTCCTCGGGATCGATTACCAGGCGCTGCTGGCGGATGAAGACCTGCCTGATCTGCGCGAAGTGCTGATGCTCGATGTCGGGTTCGATGCGTTCCTCGCCAGCGGCAAGGGCGCGGGCGATGCAGCGGTCGATGCGGCGCTGGCGGCTATCGACGCTGACACGATCAGCGACATCCTGTTCACCAGCGGCACCACCGGCAGCCCAAAGGGCGTGCTGATGACCCATGGCCGCGTCCTGCCGCAATGCGGGGTGTGGATCGGCAACACCGGCCTGTCGTTCGGCGATCGCTATCTCATCGCCAATCCGTTCTTCCATTCGTTCGGGATGAAGGTTGGCTGGGTCGCCTGCCTGCTGTCGGGCGCGGTCGCCGTGCCGATGTCGCAGTTCGACGTGGCCGAGGCGATTACGCTGATCGAGAAGCTCAAGATCAGTTTCTTCCCTGGCCCGCCCACCGTGTTCCAGATGATCCTGGCGGAAAAGGACAAGCGGCCGATCGATACTTCGTCGCTGCGCGGCGGAACCACGGGCGCGGCCACCGTGCCGCCGGTGCTGGTCCAGCGCATCCGCGACGACCTGGGGATGAAGAACATCATCACCGCCTATGGCATGACCGAATGCGTCAACATCACGTCGTGCCGCCCGGGCGATCCGGCGGAAACGATCGCGCAGACCTGCGGCGCGGCGATCCCCGGTAATGAAGTGATCGTGGCCGACGATGCCGGCAATGAAGTGCCGCGCGGCGAAACCGGCGAGATTCTGGTGCGCGGGCAGGGGGTGATGCTGGGCTACCTCGACGATCCCGAGGCCACCGCCGAAGCAATTGATGCGCAGGGCTGGCTCCACACCGGCGATGTCGGGACGATGGACGAACTGGGCTATGTCCGGATCACCGACCGCAAGAAGGACCTGTACATTTCGGGCGGGTTCAACGTCTATCCGGCCGAGGTCGAAAAGCTGCTCTCGGTCCACCCGGCGATCGCGATGGTTGCGGTGGTCGGCGTGCCGGACGAACGCATGGGCGAGGTCGGCAAGGCCTATGTCGTGCTGCGCCCCGGCGCCAGCGCGAGCGAGGCCGAGCTGATCGGCTGGAGCCGCGAGAACATGGCCAATTACAAGGTCCCGCGCAGCGTGGCCTTTGTTGCCGACCTGCCCCGCAACGCCAGCGGCAAGGTGCTCAAGACCGAATTGCGCGATGACAGTGTGGCCTAGCGGCATGTCCACCGCCGGTGTTGCGGCGCCGATACGAGGCCCTCAACGGCGGAAGGCGCTGGCCCCGGCCTTCAAACGAAGCGCTTTCATTGCTAGGTCTCGATCCTGAAAGCCAGCTTGTTCGCACAGGGAAAATCGCTTTTGCCCACTCCACAGCTCAAACCGCTTCCTGTCCGATCGCCGGGGCGCCCGCGGGACAAGACGCGCGAGGCGAAGATCCTTGAGGAGACCCTGCAACTGCTGGGTGAAGTCGGCTTTGCCCGGCTGACAGTGGACGCCGTCGTCGCGCGGGCGCGGGCGAGCAAGGCGACGGTCTATCGCCGCTGGGCGACCAAGGAGGAACTGGCAGTTGCCGCCTTCGACCTGCTGCCGCTGATCGAGATCGAAAGCTGCGGCGATCTTGAAGAAGACATCCTGCGCTATATCGAGCAGTATAGCCGCTTCATGCAGACGACAACGCTGCGTAGCGTGCTGCCGGCTCTGGTGAGCGAGGCTTGCCAGAACCCTGTTCTGGCCGAAAAGCTGCAGCAGACCGTAATGCGCCGGCGCGAGTCCGGCATTGCCTTGGTGGAAGCGGCGATCGCGCGCGGGGAACTGTCGGCATCAACCGATCCGGTCCTGGCGCAGGAGCTGTTCATCGGCCCGCTGGTGAACCGCACTTTCTTCTTCCCCCAGAATTTCGACCTGGCCGATTTCCGCACCTTGGCGCGCATCGTCGTGGCCGGTCTCAAGGCGCAGAGCGCCCCTGTCTGACCCGGACGGGGCCGAGGCAGGCAGGGCGGCCCGTCATTTCCAAGCGGGCCGGATCACCATCTTCGTGAAACCGTTGAGATGCTCGCTGAAGGCGCGCTCGCACTCATCCTCGATGACTTCCCAGTCATCCATAGCGTCCAGCATCAGGTGCAGCATGATTTCCGCCGCTTTCAGCGCCAGCTGCGCACCCAGACAGAAGTGCGCGCCCACGCCGAAGCTCATGTCGCCGGGATTGTCGCGGGCGATATCGAACCGGTCCGCCTGTTCGAAGCGCGTTTCGTCACGGTTGGCCGAAGCATAGACGAACAGCAGGTTGTCTCCCCGCTTCACGGTGCAGCCGTTCAGTTCAAAATCCATCGCCGCGCGCCGCGCCAGCATGTTGGTGGGCTGGTCAAAGCGCAGCGCCTCGCGAAAGGCGGGCATCACCAGCGAACGATCGGCCAGCACGCGGGCTTTTTGTTCGGGGTGGCGGGCCAGGTAATACATGGTTGCGGCCACCGACATCGGCGTGGTTTCCGAGCCGACCACCAGCAGGCTGAACAGATAGTTGAACAGATCGGTATCGGACAGCCGCTGCCCGTCAATCACCGCATCGCGCAGCGCGCGCCCGTGCGGTCCGCCCGCCTGCGGGTCCGCGCGCAGCGTGCCAACGTGGGCCATGAGAGAGGCGGCCAGTTCGCCAACCGCTTGCTGGCTTTCCGGCGTTGAAGCCCCTTCCTGCCCGGGCAGGCGGTTGAGGATGATCTGGTCGATCAGGTCGCGGGCGCGGCGCGCTTCGCCTTCGTCCATGCCCAGGTTGTAGCCGGCGTTGATGCACATCACCTGGTTGGCGAATTCGCCATAGACGTCGAACGTCGGCTTGCCGCGCAGGTCAGCGAATTCCTTCTCGATTAGGGCGGTGAGACGCGGAACTTCATGGCTGATCGCGCCTGCCGAGTAGAACGGTTCCAGCACACCGCGCCACTTGCGGTTTTCCGGCACGTTCATCGTCATGAAAGTGTGGGGCGTTGGTTCGCCCAGCATCAGCTGCGCCGGGGTCTGGCCGGCGGTGAAATCCAGCCACTTGCTTCTCAGGCTTGCGGTGCGCAGGTCATCGAAGCGGGTCAGCGCCCAGGCTTTGCGCTTTTCCACAAAGTGGGGGCAGCCTTCCGCCCGCAACTGCCGGTAAAGTTCATGCGGGTCGGTCATCGCTTCGGTTGAAAAGGGATCGTAATCGGTCTTCACTGTGGAAACTCCATGGGCCGGTCCTGCGCGTCAGGCGATGAGCCAGGCGGGCCAGGCAATGTCTGAGGCAATGGGGATGATCGCCGCGCGCAAGGGCATGCCGATTCGCAATTCTTCCAGGCGCACTGCGTTGATCGGGTCGCCAGGGGTGCGCAACACTGGACCCACCATGCGCAGGTTTGCAGCCTCGGCCAGCTGGGCGATCCCCACCACATAGGGCGTGAAAGGTGCGAAGGCGGGGAGGACGGGGGCGTGGACCAGGGTCCATGACCACAGCTCCGCTTCGCCGCTGACCGTGCGGTATTCCAGCTGGCCTTTGCAGGAACAGCGCCAGCGGGCCGGGAAGTGCCAGGCTCCGCAGGCGGTACAGTGTTGGTGGGCCAGTTCGCCCCGGTCCAGCGTGGCCCAGAAGCCTTCCTCGAAAGGCCCTTCGCGGTCGGGCAGGGGGATGCCTTCGATCATGCGTCCCTCCGCAGCAGAAGCGCGCCGTTCGGCGTCACGTCGCAGCCTGTGACCAGTGCCACCCGCGCATCTGCAACCTGGGTGGCGGCGCTACCGCGCAATTGGCGGACAGCCTCGGTCACGTGGTTGAGCCCGTGGAGATAGGCTTCGGAAAGGCTGCCCCCGGCGGTATTGCACGGCAGCTTTCCGTCAAGCCGGATTCCGCCCTCGGTGATGAATTGCGCGGCAGTCCCCTTCGGGGTGAAGCCGTAGGCTTCTAGCGAGAACAGCAGCAGCGGGGAAAAGGCATCGTAGATCTGCGCCACATCTACATCGCCGGGGCCAAGCGGGGTCATGCTCCACAGCTTCTCGGCAGCCACCCGCCCGCAGGATGATAGCGGGTCGGCGCGGTGGAAATCGGCCATCTGCTGATGCCCCGGCGCCATCCCCTGGGCGAAAGCCTCGATCACCACCGGGCACTGTCCCGCCGCCTTTGCCCGCTGAGCCGGCACCAGCACCAGAGCTACGGCGCCATCGGTCTCAAGGCAGTTGTCGAACAGGCGCAGCGGATCGGCAATCATGCGCGAGGCGTAGTAATCGTCCCGCGTCATCGGCTTGCCATGCATCGTTGCCAGCGGATTGCGGCAGGCATAGGCGCGCAGGGCCAAGGCGATTTCGCACAGCGCGTCGGAAACGTCGCCATGTTCGTGCATATAGCGGCGCGTCAGCATGGCCACCTCGTCAGCCGGGCGCAGCAGGCCCGACGGGCGCGACCATTTCCAGTGATCGGACAGCACCGGGCTGGTCTGCGCCCAAACCCGCGAAGCCGCGGCAGACCGCTTGCGGGCGCGCCATATCACCGCCGCGCGGCACTGGCCTGTCGCCACGGCCATGGCGGCCTGCCCGACCGTTCCCGGACCGGCGCCGCCGCCATGGGCAACTTGGGCAAACCAGTGCAGGGGACCGAACCCCATCGACCTGAGCAGTTCGAAGTCCGGCGTGGCTTCCATCGTGTAGCAGGCAAGGCCATCGATCTCACCCGGTTCGATGTCCGCGTCCGCCAGTGCCGCATCCACCGCCATGCAGGCCAGTTCACGTTCGGAAGGGCCCAGCCCCTTGCCGAATTCCGTCTGACCGATCCCGGCTATGGCGACTTGCCCGGCAATAGCTGATCCGATCATGTCGAGCGTCCCGAAAGGTATAGCAACTCGTTCAGGGCAATCATGCAAGATTGTTCCATGCCTGCTTCGCGGACTTCGAATTCCAGCGTGATCAGGGTGCCCCGGGGATGCTTGCGGACCGCCGAGAGCTGTCGGCGGCCTTGCAGCGCGGCTCCGGCTCGGGCAATAGCGGGGAACCGGATCGAGGGGCAACCGAGGTTGAGCACGCCGGAATGGCCGGTGATCGACCAGTCCGGCGCAGGGACGAGGCGGGGGACAAGGGACAGGATCAGGAAGCCGGGCAGGGCATCCCCGGCGTTGGCCGCCGTGCCGCAAACGCGGGCAAAGCGTTCGGCCTGCTGCGGCCCGATCGTGACCAGCTCGCCCCAGGGCGCGAAACCTTCCGCACTGATCCCGGCAAGGGCGGACAGATCGTCATGGGGGATCAGGCGGTCCATTACCGGGCCCTGAGCGCCGCCGCGGTGGCCGCCTCGCGATCCAGCGCTTCGGCGATGGTGCCGGTCGGTCCGGCTTCAAGGCATCGCTTGATGGCATTCAGCGTGCCGGGCTTGCACCGCGCCGCCCCTTCGCCCAGCGCAAATGCGCGCTCGAGCAGGCGTTCGGCATCGACAACTTCGTCGACCAGCCCAATCCGTAGCGCTTCCGGGGCTTCGACAGTCCGCTCGCTGAGCAGCAGCTTTCGCGCGTTCGCGCGTCCGATCAGGGACGGTAGCAGCTTGGTTGAGCCAAGGCCCGGGATGATCCCCAGTTCGGCAAAATTCGTCCGCAACTTTGCCTGCGGTGCGGCAATGCGCAGATCGCACAGCAAGCTCATCGTCACGGCGATTCCGACAGCCGCGCCATTGAACGCCGCGATGGTAAGCTTGGGCAATTGCGCGAATTCCGGCGCGAAGCCCGTGATGAAGTGTTCCTCGCCAATGCGCAGACCTGAGGGGCCGACGCGGCCGGTCAGAACGTCCTTATGTGCGCCTGCGCAAAACGCGCGGCCCCGGCCGGTCAGGACGATCGCGGCGACATCCGGATCGGCCGCCCCGGCGCGCAGGGCGTCAACCAGATCCTCGCCCATTTCCGGCGTGTAGCAATTCATGCCGTCTTCGCTGACCAGTTCGATCAGCAGGACCGCGCCGTGCTGCGCGGTGGCGATTGTCCCGTAACTCACGCCAGATCTCCCGGCGTGCGTTCCTGCCAGACCGGCGCGCGCTTATCGAGAAAAGCCTGCACGCCTTCGCTGGCGTCGGGGTGATCGTTCTGGCGCATGATCAGGCGCCAGGCTTCTTCCAGCGCCTGCGAGAGCGGTTGTTCCAGCGCGTTCCAGATTGCCGCGCGGCTGCGCGCTACCGCCGTCGGCGAATGGCGGGCGATATTTGCCGCCAGGGCGCGGCAGCGGGGCATGACCTGCGCGGCTGGCAGAACTTCATCGAACAGTCCAAGGCGGTGCGCTTCCGCCGCATCGAGCCGTTCATCCCCTCCGGTCAAGGCCAGTTTCATCACGGCTCCCAGCGGCATCCTGTGGACCAGGCTGACCGGTTCGAGCCCCGCGACAAAGCCGACCGCGACATGGGTGTCGATCAGACGGGCCTGGTCGGAGGCGATGACGATGTCGGCATCGGCAATGAAGTGGATCCCGCCGCCGACGGTCATGCCGTTCACCGCGGCGATGAAAGGCTTGGTGCAGCCGTTCTGCCGTCCGGTCCACGAGATGGACCGGATCGACCGGGCCAGCTCGGGATCGTTGGGGATCGGCTGATCGGCAAGGTCGGCCCCGGTGCAAAACGCCTTGTCGCCAGCCCCCGTGACGATCACTGCGCGCACGGCGGGATCGGCCTCGATCGCCGCCCAGGCCAGCGGCAATTCGCGGTTCATCGCCTTGTTCACGGCATTGCGCCGATCCGGCCTGTCGAGCGTCAGCGTGGCGATGCCATCGGCGACCTCAAGCGACAGGGTTTCGAAGCGGCGGCTCATTCCACCCCCAGGATGCTGATGGCGCAGCCCGTGGGATAGCCCCCGATATTGTGGCTGAGCGCAAGCTTTGCCCCCGGCACCTGGCGCGCGCCGGCTTGGCCGCGCAATTGCAGGACGTTTTCCACGATCATCCGCACGCCGGTAGCCCCGGTGGGATGACCGAAGCTCTTCAGCCCGCCGTCGGTGTTGATCGGCAGTTCCCCACCCAGCGCAAACGTGCCGCTGGCGATATGTTCCTTCGCGGCGCCCTTGGGGATGAAGCCCAAGTCCTCGTAGGACAGCAGCTCGGTCATGGTGAAGCAATCGTGCACCTGCGCCACGTCGATCTGGCGCAGCGGATCGTCAAGTCCGGCCATCCGGTAGGCGTCGGCCGCGGCCAACTCGGTGGCCTTCCAGCGCAGGAAGTCATGATCGGGATCGGTATGCGGGTTAGGAGCACAGTGCGATGAGATGGCCTTCACGTACACCGGCTGCCCCGGGTAATTGCGCGCCAGATCGGCCCGCGTGACGATCACGGCAGCTGCGCCGTCAGTTTGCGCCGCGCAGTCATACAGGCCGAAGGGCCAGGCAATCATGCGAGCTGACAGGGCGTCCTCAACCGTGATTTCCTTCTTGAGGAAGGACTTCGGCGCCAAGGTGCCGTTGTGGTGATTTTTCACCGCGATTCGGGCAAGATCTTCGCGCCCGGCGTCGTACTTGGCGAAGTAGGGCGCTGCCGCCAGCGAGAACCAGCCGGCCGGGGTGGCCGGGAGGTCGCGCACGCCGCGATAGGTGACCGAGGGGCCGGAGACGCCGCGATCCTTGGGCTTGTCGTAACCTACGGCCAGAACGGTGTCATAAAGCCCGGCGGCGATCGCCATGCAGGCCGAACGGACAACCTCGGTCCCGGTGGCGCAGTAGTTGTAGACCGAGGCCAGCGGCTTGTAGAGCTTCAGCGCCTCCGAAACATCGACCGGGCCCATCGCGGAATAGAGCGAGCCGCAGAAAACCGCGTCGATCTGCCGCGCGGGATCCTCGATCCCGGCATCAGCATAGGCTTCGAAGACGGCCTCGACGATGAGGTGTTCGGCACCCTTTTCCCAGTGTTCGGCAAAGGTCGAGCAACCTGCGCCGACGATGGCCGTCTTGTCCCTGATGCCGTGTTTCGCGCTCATGCCTGGGCTCCTTCGCGCGCCACTGCAGGCACGGCTTTCCAGAAGTAATTGGGTCGCAGACCAACCGTGTGGATGCGGCGAAAGACAAAACGCAGCGGCATGCCCAGCTGCGGCGTGGCACCGCTCAGGTCCGTGACCTGCATGTAGATCCGTGGTCCGCCTGCAACTTGAACGATGCCGACGGCCGTGGGCGGCGTGGGCGAGGGGAAGAAGGCGTCGAGCGTATAGGTCACCAAGTGACCGCCGGTTTCGGCGAAATCCTCAGCCGTGAACTGGTCCTTGCCACCGCAGCGGATGCAGACCCGGCCCTTGGGAAACTGGGGTTCACCGCAGGTGCAGCGCTGGCCCTGGAGCCGGTTGTTCTCCGCGCGCTCGCGGAAGTGGATCGTGGCGGCAATGCCCTGGTCATCGGCTGCGGGATATTCGGTGATGTCCAGCTTGCGCGCGGCACGCCAGATCGCGGCACTGGCGATTGGTTCGCGATCGGCCAGCGTATCCGCAACGCTCGTGGCCGGGCGCGGCGCGATCACTCGCCATACCTGCGCTTCGGCACCGTCGCCATGGACCGACAGGGCGATCTCTCCGGGGGCCTCGGCCGAATCGAGCGCTGCTGCGAGCAGCAGTGGTGCGTGTGCGGCGCCGCAGAACCCGACCTTGGCCAGGATCTGCGAACTGGCCTGGACCGGCGAGGCGCGAAGCGACTTTGTTACCGTTCCAAGCGACCGCGAATTGCTGGCGCTGAACGCCCAGACGCGATCGGACTGTGCTTCGGGCAGGGCCTTGGCTGCCGCAATGATCGGCGAAAGCTGCCCGTATTGCGTGGCAAAACGATCTTCCCAGCCATGGGTGAACCGGTCGCCGGCGCGGCGCCAGGTTTCGATGATCTCGTTGGTCTGCTGGCTGGTGGCGATCAGTTCGGCTACCACGCCATCACGCCCAAGCAGGAAGGCGACCGCTGCATCGCCGCCGCTGCGTTCCAGTTCGGAACCTGGGGCGCCTTGTCGGCAATCGGCCACGATCACCAGCGCCTGATCGACGCTGCCTGAACGCACGGCATCGCTGGCGAGGGCTAGCGCCTGAGCACCTGCGCGCAAGCTATGGGCGATGTCGACGCTGCGCACGGCTGCTGGCAAGCCCAGCACGGCTGAGACCAGTGCCGCTGCCTGCTTTTCCTCAAAAGGGTGGGTGGTACTGGCAAATGCGACCAGGCCGATGCCATCTCGGCCCTTGCCCGCCAGACAACGCCGGGCGGCTTCTACGGCCATGGTTATGCTGTCTTCGTCGGCCCAGGCAACCGACCGTTCGGGTGCACCTTCAGCGGGCTTGCGACCGGCGAGTACGGCTGGAGCGATGCGGTGACGGGGGATATATGCGCCCCATGCGGTGATGCCAGCGCTCATGATGCTGCCTTTCCGCCGGATGTGCCGACGCCGTCATGGAAGGGGTAGGGTTTGCCCAGAATGCCGAACGGTCCGAATTGTCCGGGCATGGCATTGGGGAAGTGGCGACGGATCGCCTCGACCGTCCAGCCGCCAGGCATGACCAGGGTCTTGCCGTAATGTGGCTGCACCATGTGCGACAGCCGCTCACCGCCCGTGCCAAAGATCTGCCCGGAGACGCCTGCAGCCTCGTCCGAGCAAAGGTAAACGACAGCCGGGCCGTTGAGGGTGGGGTCGAAGTCCTGCCCCGGCTTGCCATCGGCATCGCGATAGGTTTTCGACATGGCCGTGGTGCCCAGCGGCCCGATCGCGTTGACCCGTATGCCATAGCGCGCCAGCTCGGTCGCCCAGGTATAGGTCATCGAGGCGATCGCGCCCTTTGCGGCGGAGTAGGCCGTCTGCCCGAAACTGCCAAAGTGCGCGCCCGACGTAGTGTTGATCACCGCGCCGCCCAGCCCCTGTTCGACCATGGCGCGAACGGCGGCCTGAGTGCACCAGAATGTGCCCTTGACATGGACCGTCAGCACGCTGTCTAGATCGTCATCGGACATCTTCAGCAGGGTCCTGTCGCGCAGGTTACCGGCGTTGTTCACCATAATGCGCACGCTGCCGAACGCGTCGATGCAGCTTTGCACCAGTGCTTCGCAGCCTTCGCGCGAGCCGATGTCGTGGCTGGATACCACGGCCTGACCGCCTTGGGCGATCACACTAGCAGCCAATTCGCGCGCCGCGGCTTCGTTGAGGTCGTTGACCACGACCGGCGCACCGGCCGCGGCCAGGTACTGCACGTGACCGCGGCCAATGCCGCCGGCTGCGCCTGTAACGATGGCCGGACGGCCCGCCAGCAGGCGATCGGATGAAATTGCGTCTGTCATACGTTTTCTAGAACCCTGTGGTTACCGTCAAACACGGCTGCGCCGATTGCTTCCATCAGCTCAAGCGGTTCGCCGTGCATGAGTTGGAGATGTTTCGCGCGGCGGAAAAATAGCTGGGGATCCGCTTCAAGCGTGAAGCCGATGCCGCCGTGGACCTGAATCGCCATGGCTGAAACGTCGCGGAACATCTGGCAGGCCTTCAGCTTGGCCATGTCGCCCCACGATGCGGCCTGCGGTTCGCCTTCGTCGAGCGCGGCAGCAGCGCGGTGCACCAGCACAGACGCCCCCGCGATGTTGACCGCGCCTTCCGCCAGCATGTGGGCAATCGCCTGGAACCCGCCAATTGGCTGGCCAAACTGCTTGCGGGTGCACGAATAGTCGCGGGTCATGGCAAAGATCTGCTCGGCCCCGCCGATAGCCTGGGCCGCAATGGCCAGCTTCATCGCACTGTCTGCCCGGGCCCGGGCCTGCGCAGCCTGATCGCCGGTAGCGACCAGTTGCGCGACCGGCGTCTGGTTGAAAGACACCTCAGCCATGTCTTGTTCGGCCAAGTTGCCGAGTGGGGCAAGCTCCAGGCCTGCCGCATCGCGCGCTATCAGGCACAGGGCTGGCTGGCCGGCAGCGTCAGTTACGGCTACCAGCAACCAGTCAGCAAGGGCTGCTTCCGGCACGAAACAGGCCGTGCCGTTCAGTACAGCACCGTTTGCTTCCACGGTCACCACTGGCTGGGGGCTGTCCGGAACAGCCGGAGCATAGGCCACTGCTGCCGAGCCTTCGGCAATCGCCGCCAAAGCGCCTTCGGCCGCGGGATTGGCGGCGATGGTCAGCGCACTGGCAGCACCAACTGTGCTGCAGGTGTAAAGCGCGGGTACCAGAGCCCGACCTAGCTCCATTTGCACCACGACCATTTCGGCGGCACCCAAGCCCACCCCACCCTGATCTACCGGGATGAGCAGCCCGCCGAGCCCGAGCGCGTCGAGCTGGGCGTAAATGGCGCGCGCTGTGGCGGGATCGTTTTCACAGGCTCTCACCTGCGCTGTGGTGTGACTGTCGGCCAACAGTGCCCGCACGCTATCCTGCAAGGCGACTTGTTCTTCGCTGAGCGCGAGATCCATTCGCTTCCCCTCTTTGGTCTGGCGGCGAATATCCCGGGCTTTCGGCCGATTCCGCCATTAACGATACCAGACGTACCCATAAAGGGTGCTGCTGTCCATACCCAAATCTGCTGTTGACAGGTATATGAGTACGGCTAGTATCGCAAATGTGCCGGGGAGATGGAAATGAACATTGTCGGTCTTGGTTATCTTGGTCTTTATGTGCCTGATGTTGCGGCTTGGGCGGCCTTTGCCAATGACGTAATCGGCCTTGATCGGGGCATCGCGCCGCGCGCAGAGCCTTGGGTGCCGCTGACTGAGGGCCCTTCCGACGATTCGTCGGCCTATTTCCGGATTGATGAATACGCTTGGCGCCTGGCGGTACATCCCATCGCTGATGGTGGAACGCCCGGGCTGGCCTATGTCGGGCTCGAGGTGGCCGGAGCTGAGGAGCTTGGCGAAGCCCTGGCTGAACTGGCTGCCGCCGGTTTCGAGGCCCGTCGTGGCAGTGCTGCCGATTGCCGGGCCCGCGCAGTCACCGGGATTGGCTTCACCCGCGATCCGGGCGGCCATGTGGTTGAGTTGTTCTATGGCCCCCAGAAAGATCACGGCTACCGCAATTCGCGCGGCATGGATTTCCTGACCGGCGCGCTGGGCATGGGTCACATCAACCTGTTCGCCAGCAATTATGAGGCAAGCCGCGCATTCTGGTGCGAAGTCATGGGCTTCCGCCTGACGGACTATTATGCGGTCGGACCTGACCAGGTGGTCAGCTTCTTCCACGTCAATCCGCGGCACCACACTGTCGGGCTGATGAACGTAGCCCCGATCGACGCGATCCATCACCTGATGTTCGAAATGCGGGAACTTGACATGGTTGGCCTCGCCTACGACCGTGCCAAGGCGGCGGGCTGTAAGATTACCGTCTCGCTAGGCCGTCATTCGAACGACCGGATTGTTTCATTTTACATGCAGTCGCCTTCGGGTGTCGAAGTCGAGATCGGCTGGGACGCGCTGACAGTGGGGCCGGACTGGACCCCCTGCTACCGTGCGCCCGGCGACATCTGGGGCCACCACGGCCTGACGGCCGAAGCCATTGCCGAAACCGGATCCCAACACGAACGGAGCACCAACTGATGCCCGCAGAACTCGCCAATCCGCATTTCGATGCCGGCATTGTTACCAACGATCGCGCCGGAGCTCTGGCCTTCTGGAACGGCCTACTCGGATTCACGGTCGAAGGGGAAGTGTCCTTCCCAGGCCTGACCATTGTGCGCCTGAAGGTCGGCGCGGCGATCCTGCGCCTGTGCATTCCCGATGCTGAAGTGACGCAGAAGGCCGCAACTGGCGACTTTGATGTCGAAACCGGCCTGCGCTATCTGACGATTGGCGTGCGTAACCTGGATGCCGTGGTCGCTGAGGCAGGAGCAGCCGGCTATCCGGTGCCCTATCCCCCGCGTGAGACGCGGCCAGGTCATCGCACTGCCCAGATCCAGGACGGGCAGGGCGTGACCGTTGAACTGTTCGAGACGGTGCAGGCATGAACGCGCCCGTTTCACTGAGCGACAAGTATGCCGCCACCAGCGGCCACGTCTACTTGAACGGCAGCCAGGCACTGGTGCGCCTCCCGATCATGCAGCGCATGCGCGACGCGGCAAACAACCTGCGCACCGCCGGGTTCATTTCCGGCTATCGCGGTTCGCCGCTGGGGATCTATGACCTGGCGCTGTGGCAGGCCATGCCGTTCCTTGAACAGCATGATATCCGGTTCCAGCCGGGCGTTAACGAGGATCTCGCCGCCACGGCCATCTGGGGTAGCCAGCAGACCGGACTGATTGGCCCGACGTCCTACGACGGTGTGTTCGGCATGTGGTACGGCAAGGGGCCGGGCGTTGACCGTTCGGGCGACGCGCTCAAGCATGGCAGCTATGCCGGTGCGTCGGAATATGGCGGCGTTCTTGCCCTGTGCGGTGATGACCATGGCGCGCGCTCGTCCACGGTCGCGCACCAGAGCGATCATGCGCTGGTCCATTTCGGCATGCCGGTGTTTAATCCGGCCCACCTGCAGGATTACCTTGACCTCGGCCTCGCCGGGTTTGCCATGTCACGCTACGCTGGGACCTGGATCGGCTTCAAATGCATCACCGACACGGTGGAAACTTCGGCCCGGGTCAATGCCGATCCGCACCGCTTGGTGTTCCGCCGGCCCGACGATTTCGTCATGCCGCCCGAAGGGCTAAACATCCGCATGGGGGTGATCCCGTTGGCGGCAGAAGCCCGCCAATATGATCTGCGGCTTGAGGCGGCCAAGGCCTTTGCCCGCGCCAACGGCATTGACCAGCAGGTGCTGGGCGGCCGCGGCGCGCGGCGGCTGGGCATTGTCACCAGCGGCAAGGCTACGCTTGACGTGATGGAGGCCCTGCGCCTGCTGGGCCTGGATGCTGCCGCGGCGGAAGCCGCCGGGATTGCAGTCTACAAGCTAGGGATGAGCTGGCCGGTCGAACCGGTTGGCATGCGCGCCTTCGTCGAAGGCTGCCGCGAAGTGCTGGTGATCGAGGAAAAACGTGGCCTGATCGAGGAACAGCTGGCCCACCTGCTGTTCAACCTGCCCGCCTCGCAACGCCCGGTGCTATCGGGCAAGCGCGACCCTTCGGGCGCGCCACTGGTCTCGCAGGTTGGCGAACTGGCGCCGGCCAGCGTGATGCGCGCCATCCGCGCCCGCCTGCTGGCATCCGATCTGGATGCTGCCTTCCGTGCCCGGATCGAGCGTGCGGAGGCCACCTCTGCCGCAGCCGAGGTCATCGCATCGGCAGCCGGGCTGATGCGCGCGCCTAGCTTCTGCGCTGGGTGCCCGCATAATACCTCGACCAATGTACCCGAAGGCTCGGTCGCGATGGGCGGCATCGGCTGCCATGGTCTTGCCACCTGGCTGCCGGAGCGCCGCACGATCACGCTGTACCACATGGGCGGCGAAGGTGCGGCATGGATCGGCCAGGCACCGTTCTCGGACATTGACCACATCTTCCAGAACCTGGGCGATGGTACGTACTTCCATTCCGGCCTGCTGGCGATCCGCGCCTGCGTAACGGCAAACGTCAACATCACTTACAAGATTCTGCTGAACGGGGCTATCGCCATGACCGGCGGCCAGCCGATCGAGGGTGAAAGCTTCGACGGGAGCGTTTCGGCACCCCACGTCGTCAACCAGCTTCATGCCGAAGGGGTCAAGAAGATCGCGGTCGTCTCGGACGATCCGGCGCGCCATGATCGCAGTGCCTTCCCGGCCAGTGTTTCCTTCCACCACCGTGACGAACTGGACTCGGTGCAGAAGACGATGCGCGAAGTCGAAGGGGTCACCGCCATAGTCTATGATCAGGCCTGCGCCACAGAACGGCGCCGGCTGCGCAAGCGCGGCAAGGTGGCCGATCCCGATCGCCGCATGTTCATCATGCCAGAAGTCTGCGAGGGTTGCGGCGATTGCGGTGTGCAATCGAACTGCGTGGCGATCGAGCCGGAAGAAACCCCGCTGGGCCGCAAGCGGCGCATCAACCAGTCGGTCTGCAATAAGGATTTCTCCTGCGTCAAAGGGCTGTGCCCCAGCTTCATTACGGTCGAGGGCGCCACCCCGCGCAAGGCGGGCCGGGTCGGCGCCACTGATGAGGATGAAGGCCACGCCCTGCCGCTGCCCCAAATTCCTGCCATCAACGATACCTGCTCGATCATGATCGCCGGCATCGGCGGCAACGGGGTTGTCACGGTTGGTGCGATTCTAGGCATGGCCGCGCATATCGAAGGCGTGGGCGTTTCGGTGCTCGACATTTCGGGTCTGGCCCAGCGCAATGGTCCGGTCACGAGCCACGTTCGCCTGATGGGGCGCGAAAGCGGCAGCCATGCCGCGCGCATCCCTGAAGGTGGCGCCGACTTAGTGATCGCTTGCGACTTGGTCGTATCAGCCGGTGGTGAATCCGTTTCGCGGATGACCAGGGACCGCACCCGCGTCATCTATAACCGCTTTGTCGCTCCCACTTCGGCCTTTGCTACCAATCCTGATCTCGATTTCGGGGATAGCCGGTTGGCGGCAGTGATTGCCGGCAAGGTGGGTGAAGATGCGCTGTCCGGCATCGATGCTACACGCATTGCCCTGGCACGGCTGGGCGACGCGATTGGCGCGAACATGCTGCTGGTCGGCTACGCTTGGCAAAAGGGGCTGATCCCGCTGAAGTTGGAATCGCTGGAACAGGCAATCCAGCTCAACGGTGCGGCGGTCCAACTGAATCTCACCGCATTCCGCCTTGGCCGGCTGGCGGCGATTGATCCCGATGCCCAGGCTCGCTGGACTAAGGACCGTACGATCGACGCAGTCACGCAGACCCTTGATGAAAAGATTGAGGCTCGCGCCGCGTTACTTACAGCCTTTGATGGGCCGCAGCTGGCGGAACGCTATCGTGCGCTGGTAACCAAGGCTTCCTCGGCTGAAACTGCGCTTTCCGGCAATCCGGGCGACTTTACGGACGCTGTGGCGCGTGGCTACTTCAAGGCTTTGTATTATAAGGATGAGTACGAAGTTGCGCGCCTGTTCACCGATGGCACGCTGGAGCGCCGCCTGCGCGAGAACTTCGACGGCGCTCTGCGCTTGCGTTTTAACCTGGCACCGCCGCTGCTGTCGCGGCGCGGGCCGGACGGGCGCGAACAGAAGCGCGAATTTGGGCCGTGGGTGCTGCCGCTGTTCCGACTGCTGGCCAGGCTGAAGCCGCTGCGAGGAACGGCCTTCGACATCTTCGGGATGAACGCGCACCGCCGCACCGAACGGGCGCTGGGGTCAGAATATGCCGATCTGACCGAAAAGCTGATCGCCCGCCTCAATGCTGGCAACCTGGCCGCCGCCGCGAAGATCGCTGCCGCCTACGAGAACGTCAAAGGCTACGGCGTGGTCAAGGAAAACAAGCTGGCTACCGTGCGCGAGCAGGTTGCAAGGGGCCTTGCTGCCCTTGAAGAAGCATAGGAAAACCCAATGGACTTCAAGCTTTCACCCGACGAGATCTCCTTCGCCCGCGGCGTCCGTGCTTTCCTTGAAGAGGAAGCGCAGCACCCCGACGCACATGATTTCATGGATCCGGATCGCGATTGCCACTCGCAGCTGGCCAACAGCCCCGAACGACGGGCGTTCTGCCGCCGCATGGCCAAGCGCGGCTACTTGGGCATGTCCTGGCCCAAAAGCTATGGCGGCCAAGAAATCCCGGGAATCTACGAATACCTGCTGAACGAGGAACTGGCCCTACGCGGCGCGCCACTTATCGGCAAGGGCGTGGGGTGCATCGGCAAGACCATCATTCGCCACGGCAGCGAAGAGATGAAGCGTCAGTTCCTGCCCATGATACTCGATGCGGAGACGGAATTCGCCCTTGGCTATTCGGAACCCGGCGCCGGTTCGGATCTGGCCAGCCTGAAGCTGCGGGCCGAACCGGATGGCGATGGTTGGGTGCTCAATGGGCAGAAGGTGTGGACAACTTCGGCCAACTTCGCCGAATGGTACTGGGTAGCCGCGCGGACCGATCCCGATGCGCCCAAGCACAAGGGCATCAGCGTGTTCTTGCTGCCGATGAACACGCCGGGGCTGACCGTCCGCAAAATCGACACGCTGGGCCACCACCTGACCAACGAGGTGTTCTTCGACAACGTGCGCGTCGGCCCCGGTGCGCTAGTGGGCGAATTGAACAAGGGTTGGACCTATGTCTGCGAGGCGCTCGATTTCGAACGCTTCACCTTCTACACGGTTAACCCGCTGCTGCAGAAGTTCGAACGCGCGCTGGAAGCACTGCGCGGGCGCACCCGCAACGGGCATCCGCTGTCGGAAGACATCGGTGTGCGCCGCGCGGTCGGCAAGCTGGCGGCGGAGATCGAGACCGCCAAGATGCTGCAGCGCCGTGTTGTCGATTCGGCGGCGAAGGGCGGTGTGCCGGCGATCGAGGCGGCCATGTACAAGGTCTTCGCCACCCGCCTGCAACAGGTCGTGACCGATTTCGTGCTCGATCACCTGGGGCCTACGGGCTTGCTCCGCAAGGGCGCACCCGGCGCGGTCGATGGAGGAGTGTGGGAACATTTCTACCAGACGACTCCGCTCGACACGATTGGCGGCGGCACGTCAGAAGTGCAGAAGAACATCATCGCCCGCCGGCACCTGGGGCTGCCGCTGGCGTGACTATCGCGCCTGACATCACCGGAACGCTCCGCTGCGAGCTGCAGGAGCTGCTAGGCCAGCCGCTCTACCGGCAGGTCAGCGATCCGGTGGAAACAGGCGCGATCCGCCTGTTCGCCGCCGCTATCGGTGACGCACATCCCGCGTGGTGGATGGATGAACCCGAGTGCCCGCCCGCACTGCTTTCGGCCTGGAACCGGCCACTGATGTGGCAGCCCTGCAGCGGCGCGCAAGATAGCGCCCAGGGTTTGGCGCTGCATTTCCAGCTGAAGGACATGTTGGGCTTGCCGCTGGCCGTGGTGGCGGACAGCGAAACTGAAATTGGCGCTCCTTGCCGCCCGGGCATGCGGCTGGGTAGCACCCAGACGCTGGTCGGGATCGGGCCGCTGCGTACCAACCGGCTGGGCAGCGGGCGTGACTGGACCTTGCGGGTCGATTACCGCTGCGTCGCCTCCGACCTGTTCCTTGGTGCCGAGATCCTGCGGTTCTTCGCCTATGGAGCTACAGCATGAGCGCCGCGCGTCAGACCCTACCAGATGCGACGCGGATGGTTACCGCGCGCGACATCGTCATGGGTGCTGCCGCCAGCCGGGACTGGCAGCCCCAGCACCACGATGCCGACCATGCCCGCGCGATGAACTTGCCCGGTATCATCATGAATACGCCGACGCAGACAGGCTGGTTTCATGGCTACTTACTGGAATGGGCGGGTCGCAATGCGCGGATTGGCCGTTGGAAGCTCTCAATGCTGCGGCCGATCTGCCCGGGCATGACCGTGACTCTTAGTGGCACCGTGATCGCTAACCAGGCAGCGGCCAAGGGCGGGAATTGGCTATGGCTGGACCTTGCTATCACGGGGCAGGGGGAAATCTGCTCAACAATGAAGGTTGTGCTTCATCAGCCTGAAGCATCGATTGCCGATGCGGCGGTAGGCCTGACCACCTGGGAACCCAGCCCGTTTTTCTTGAAAAACGCCCAGGCGCCAAGCTGATGTTTGCGGGACTTAATCGCATACGGGCTGAGCGTCGGCAGTCTTGTCTTGCGGCAGACTATCGCATCCGTCAGCTGCCCCTGATTTACAGGCAATGGAGTAGGGTTGAACATGTCGGATTATGCTGACCTTGCGAGCCGTATCGAACGGCTTGAGTCGCTTGACCAGATCAGGCAGCTCCCTGCCAAATATTCGCTCGCCCTCGACATGCGTGACGGCGATGCCTGGGTGAACCTGTTTCCCGAAGACGTCCGGGTTGGCGGCGGGAAAAGCGGCCGCAAAGCGCTGCGCGACTGGTTCGACGAAACCCATTCTATGCAGTTTGATGGAACCAGCCATCATATTGGCGGTCATATCATCGACTTCGACGATCCCAATCAAGCGCAGGGCGTCGTGTATTCCAAAAACGAGCATGAGTGTGGCCCTGAATGGGTCATCATGCAGATGATGTATTTCGATCAGTATGAACGGATCGGCGGGCGCTGGTATTTTCGTCGCCGCCTGCCGCTGTACTGGTACGCCAGCGACCTCAACAAGCCGCCGGTGGGTGACCGCAAGATGCGCTGGCCGGGGGTGCCGCCCTATCACGGCAGCTTCCATGACCTGTTCCCGAGCTGGAAGACCTACTGGGCCCGCAACGGTCAGCCGCACGATGGCCCGGTCGAACCGGCCGCGCCGCTGGAGAAGTTCATCGAGACGATGCGTCGCGGTGCGCCGCTGCCCCGCCCTCGTGTCCGGAGCTGATCATCATGATCGATGTCTTCTCGTCCGTCGGCCTCGGGGCGCTTGCCTTGCGCAACCGGATCGTCATGGCTCCGATGACCCGCGATAGGGCGGGCCCGCGCGATGAACCGACTGACCTGATGGTCGAATACTACCGGCAGCGGGCCTCGGCGGGGCTGATTGTGACCGAGGGAACTCAGCCTTCGCCAGCCGGAAAGGGCTATTGGCGTACGCCCGGTATCCACTCGGCCGAGCAGGTTGCGGGCTGGCGCAAGGTCGCCGAGGCGGTGCATGCCGAGGGCGGCTTGCTTTCGATGCAACTGATGCACGTCGGCCGGGCCAGCGTGCGCTCCAACAAGGCGCTTGATGCCGATACGGTGGCCCCCAGCGCGATCCCATCCCCTGATCCGATTCCCGGTCCTGACGGCGTGCCCGTACCAACGGAAATGCCGCGTGCGCTGGAAACGGGCGAAATCCCGGGCGTGATTGCGGAATATGCCGCTGCTGCGCGCAATGCCCGCAAAGCGGGCATGGATGCGGTCGAGCTGCACTGCGCCAGCGGCTATCTGCCGATGCAGTTCCTTTCCTCCAACTCCAACCAGCGGACCGATGCTTATGGCGGCTCGGCGAAAAACCGCATCCGCTTTGTGGTGGAAGCGCTGGAAGCACTGGCCGGCGCGATCGGCGCGGACCGCGTGGGTTTCCGCATCTGCCCCGGCGTGCCGTTCAACGGCATGGCCGATGCCGATCCGGCGGAAACCTATGCAGAGCTGCTGCGCGCGGTGGACGGGCGGGGCCTAGCCTACTGCCACCTGATCCACATTCCCAACAAGGGCTTCGATTCGCTTGAACTGGTGCGCGCCAACTGGTCGGGTCCGGTGATCGAGAATGGCGGACTGACCTTGGAGAAGGCGCAAGCCATCATTGCCGCGGGCGCGGCCGATGCTGTTTCGTTCGGCTATCCGTTTATTGCCAACCCCGATCTGGTCGAGCGGTTTCGCACGGGAACGCCGCTGGCCAAGGCTGATCGAGCCACCTTTTACACCGGCTACGGCGACGATAGCAGGGGCTATACCGATTACCCCGCCGCGCCCGCTGTCGAGAACGAAAACACGTTGGAAAGTGGAGAGACGACATGACAGGACTACTAAAAGGACGCACCGCTCTGGTTACGGGCGGCGGGCAAGGCGTGGGGCAGGGCATTGCCCGTGCCATGGCCAAGGCCGGTGCTGACATCGTCATCGCGCAGCGCCGCGGCGAGGAGGCAGAGCGCGAAGCCACCTGGATCCGCGAGAACACCGGCGTGCGCGCCTTCGCGCTCAGTGTCGACGTCACTGATGGCGAAGCTGTCAACGCCATGATCCGCCAGGCGCACGAGCAACTGGGGAAGCTGGAAATCCTTGTAAACAATGCCGGCGGCAGCTTCGCTAAGCGGCTTGAGAACCACACCGATGAAGACATGGCGAGCGCCTTCGACCTGAATTACTGGTCCGCCTTCCGCGCCATGCGCGCGGCCCTGCCGATCATGAAGGCGCAGAAGTTCGGGCGGATCATCAACATCTGCTCGCTCAATGGCATCAACGCTCACATGTTCACCGCCGCCTACAACGCCAGCAAGGAAGCTGTCCGCACGCTGACACGCACCGCGGCGGTCGAATGGGGCATGCACGGGATTACCTGTAACGCCATCTGCCCGGCAGCGATGAGCCCGCAGGCGAGGGACTATTTCGAAGCCAACCCCGAAATGGCGCGGCAGATCCTGTCGCAGATCCCGGTCAACCGCTTCGGCGATGCCGAGGATGACATCGGCCCCGTCGCGGTGTTCCTGGCCAGTGATGGCGGCGGCTATGTGACTGGGAACAGCCTGCAGGTCGATGGCGGCGGCCATATCAACGGCGTAGCCTGGCGGCCGGAAGTCGAGGATTGAGCGAGGAGATGACCGTGAACGCATTCAATGAGCGCCTGAAAGGCAAACGGGCCGTCGTCACCGGTGGCGCACAGGGCATAGGCGCGGCCACCGCGCGCCGGCTGGCCGCCGAAGGAGCGATCGTGGCTGTGCTGGACCTGAACGCCGAAGCGGCCAAGGCCCTGCTTCCCACCCCGCATATCGGCCTGCACTGCAACATTGCCGACAGTCAGTCGGTCGAAAACGCCTTTGCCGAGGTCGAAGCCGCGCTGGGCGGGATCGACATCCTGGTGAACAACGCCGGGATCGGTTCGGCAGCTGGCGATGGCATGGACCGTTACTATGCCGGCATGGCCGAACGCGAAGCGCTCATCGCCGCGGGCCAGGCCCCCACGGTCTTTGCCGACCAGACGATCCACTGCACCGATGCTGGCTGGGCAACGGTGATCGGCGTGACGCTGGACGGCGCCTTCCGCTGCAGCCGCGCTGCGGTGCGGCTGATGGCAGCTCACGGCAAGGGCGGGGCGATCGTCAACGTTGCTTCCACCGCAGCGATCCAGGGGAACGGTCCGGTGCCCTATTGCACCGCCAAGGCCGGAATCATGGGCATGACGCGCGCCATGGCGGTCGAGCTGGCGGCACGGGGTATCCGCGTCAACGCGGTTCACCCCGGTGCCACCGACACCCCACTGTTTGATGGCATCCCGGAAGGACCCAAGCAGGCGATCGCCGACAATTCGCTGTTAAAGCGCCTCGGCCATCCCGAGGAAGTGGCCAGCGCGATCGCCTTCCTGGCTAGCGAGGACGCCAGCTATGCCACCGGCAGCATCGTCACTGTCAACGGCGGCGCCTTCTTCTGCTAAGGCAGGCGGCACCGGGCCTGGCAAAGGGCCGGGAAAGCCGGGACATCAAGCGGCCTGCACCAAGGCAGGAAGCCCGCCTGGTGCCCCGCGCCGGCCCGTGACGGCGGATCGCGATGAAGACAACCAACCGGCAGGAAGTGATTGAGCTATGAAGATCCTGGTGCCCGTGAAGCGGGTGATCGACTATAACGTGAAACCGCGGGTGAAGGCGGACGGCACGGGAGTTGACCTTGCCAACGTCAAGATGAGCATGAACCCGTTCGACGAGATCGCGGTAGAAGAAGCCATCCGTCTCAAGGAAAAGGGTGTGGCGGCCGAGATCGTGGCCGTCTCCGTCGGCCCGCAGAAGGCGCAGGAAACCCTGCGCACCGCGCTGGCCATGGGCGCGGACCGCGCCATTTTGGTGATGACCGACGATGAGGTCGAACCGCTGGCCGTCGCCAAGATCCTCAAGGGCATCGTCGAGGAAGAAACGCCGGGCCTTGTGATCCTCGGCAAGCAGGCGATCGACAATGACTGTAACCAGACCGGCCAGATGCTGGCAGCGCTCCTCGGCCGTCCGCAGGGTACCTTCGCCTCGGCCGTCACGGTCGAGGGCGATACGGTCACCGTCACCCGCGAAGTCGATGGCGGCCTGGAAACGGTAAAGCTGGTCCTGCCAGCCATCGTCACCACGGACCTGCGCCTCAACGAGCCGCGCTATGCCTCGCTGCCCAACATCATGAAGGCCAAGTCCAAGCCGCTCGCCACCAAGGCTCCGGCTGACTACGGCGTCGATACCACGCCGCGGCTCAAGACGCTCAAGGTTGCCGAACCGCCGGTGCGTTCGGCGGGCATCAAGGTGCCCGATGTCGACACGCTGGTCGCCAAGCTCAAGGAAATGGGAGTCGCCTGATGAAGACGCTCGTCTGGGTCGAACACGACAACACCTCGGTCAAGGACGCGACTCTCGCTGCCGTGACCGCCGCTTCGCAGCTGGGCGAGGTTCACCTGCTCGTCGCCGGGTCCGGCTGTGCGGCAGTGGCCGAACAGGCCGCGAAGATCGCGGGCGTCGGCAAGGTGCACCTGGCTGATGACGCCGCCTATGCCAATGCGCTGGCCGAAAACGTCGCGCCGCTGGTGGCCTCGCTGATGGCCAGCCACGACGCCTTCGTCGCGCCCGCCACGTCGAATGGTAAGAACATCGCGCCGCGCGTCGCTGCCCTGCTCGACGTGATGCAGGTATCGGATATCCTCTCGATCGAAGGTCCGAAGACCTTCACCCGGCCCACTTACGCGGGCAACGCCATCGCCACGGTGGAAAGTTCCGACGCCAAGCTGGTGATCACCGTGCGCGGCACCGCCTTTGCCAAGGCGGCCACGGAAGGCGGTTCGGGTGCGGTGGAAGCCGCTGCAGGCGCGGCCGATGCTGGCCTCTCCAGCTTCGTCGGCGCGGAAATCGCCAAGTCGGAGCGTCCGGAACTGACCTCGGCCAAGATCATCGTCTCGGGCGGTCGCGCGCTCAAGGATGCGGACACGTTCCAGCAGGTCATCTTCCCGCTGGCCGACAAGCTGGGCGCCGCCGTCGGCGCCAGCCGCGCCGCAGTCGACGCCGGTTACGTGCCAAACGATTACCAGGTCGGCCAGACCGGCAAGATCGTGGCGCCCGAAGTCTACATCGCGGTCGGCATCTCGGGCGCCATCCAGCATCTGGCCGGCATGAAGGACTCCAAGACCATCATCGCCATCAACAAGGACGAAGACGCGCCGATCTTCCAGGTCGCCGACATCGGCCTCGTCGCCGACCTGTTCAGCGCCGTGCCGGAGCTGACTGGCAAGCTTTGAAGCGCACACACAAGCGAAACGGAAAAGCCCCGCCGAAGCGGGGCTTTTTTGTCTGTCAAAGGCGAATCAACGCCCTGATGCGCTCGAAGGTCGCGAACTGGGTCAGCTCGGGGTTCTTGCCCGTCAGGATGCGGAAGCAGAGGATGCTGAGCCAGTCGGTCATCTCATCGGGCGAGATCTTGAGATTGCGCAGGCCCGATGTTTTCCAGACGTAGTAATCCTGCAGCGAGGTTAGCGAAACACCCTGCACGGCCAGCACCTGCATCCGGCGATAGGCCTTAGCCGGTTCATCCGAGTCTGCCGCCCAGCCATCCAGGCTTTCGCCGATCATGTGTTCGATGAACTGCATGTGCAGCGATCGCACCAGCTTACGGAAGGCCGCGTCTTCCATGGCCAGTTCCGGCGCGGCGCGGATCAGGCCGGGATGATCGATGTGGTTCTGGACGTTGATCCGCTGGTAGGCCCTGATCCGCTGCAGCAGGGCTTCGTCAGAGGCATCGGTGGGCAATTCAAGAATGGGATCGAAGCGGCGCATCATCTTCACGCTGATCTCGATCACCAGAGACTTGATGTCGGGGAAATAGCGGTAGAACAGGCCGAATGCCGATCCGGCCTCGCCGGTGATATCTGCCACCCGGACTTTTCCGTAGGGCACGCGATTGAGCAGGGTTTCCGCCGCCGCCACCAACCGCTGTCGCGCCGCGCGGCCCCGCTCGGTGGCTGGTTCGGTGACGATCCCCTTATGCGCGCGAGACTTGTTGATGGTCACCTCCTGGGTGGGCAAACGCGGTCAGACCGGAATAGCGACAGGCAGCGCCGACCGTCGATCGGGCCGATGAGACAGCGTGCGGTTGAACGCTCAATTATGGCATGATCGAGCTTTGTAAAGATTGGCAGTGGATTTAGCCCCCGGTTCCCTTCGTGATTTCCCGCGGATTATCCCGCGTTTGCCGCCGACGGGGTGTAAGATTTTCTAAGAAAGGCCGACTTTCATTACGCCACGCCTTGCATGAGTCAACTTGACACTGATATCATGTTCATGCAAAGTGCCGTCATGAACGATCTGGCAGCTGCATAGCATGGCTGCCCACACGTGCAGAAGGTGCAGAAAAAGGTGTCTGAGCAAGTGCCCAGTCGAGAGGAATCGATGAGCCGGCTGATGCGCGGTTATAGCCGGGTAGCCGCGTTTCGTCGCGACACGCCGTATACCGTGGCAGACCGTCTGGAAGAGCGCGCGCGCGACAGCGGCGACAGGTCTTTCATCATTTTCGAGGGTCGCACGCTGACCTTCGCCGAAGCGAACGCGCGGGCCAACCGTATTGCGCATGCAGCCCTGGCCATGGGCCTGAAGCGCGGCGATGTTGTTGCCCTGCTGATGAGCAACCGGCCCGATTTCGTGCTGATATGGCTGGGTCTTGCCAAGGTTGGGATCGTCACCGGGCTGCTGAACACCAGCGCCACGGGGACGGCCTTGGTTCACGCGCTAGCCCAGATCGCCCCTGCGGCGTTGATCCTTGACGACGCCCTGCGCGATTCGGTAGCCGATCTGCCGCGCGAAGCCCTGCCGCCCTTGCTGCTCTGCGATGCCGAACATGGGGCAGCTGCGGCTGTGCACGGTGCGCTGGATTTCTACGCCGCGTGCGACCGGGCCCCTGCCGCCGATCCTGATCCTGCCGCGCGCGCCGGAATCGTCATGGGCGATCCGCTCTACCTCATCTTCACATCGGGCACGACCGGCCTGCCCAAGGCCGCCCGGATGAGCCACCTGCGGTTTGTCGGGGCAGGGGAAACCCAGGGCGGCCTGATGGGTATCGGCCCGGACGATGTCCATTACTGCGTCCTGCCGGTCTATCATGGCGCGGGCGGCATGGCGGTGGTTTCCGTGGCGCTGGCCTTCGCCATTCCCTTTGTCCTGCGCCGCCGCTTCAGCGTCAGCGCCTTCTGGGATGATGTGCGTGAACACGGGATTACGACGGTCCAATACATCGGCGAGGTGTGCCGTTATCTGCTCAATGCCCCGCCTTCGCCCGATGACCGCAACCATCCGCTGCGCCGCCTGATCGGCGCGGGCCTGAAGGCCGATATCTGGCGACGCTTCAGCGAACGCTTCGGCGTGACCGAGATATTCGAGGGGCTGGGCGGCACCGAGTGCAATTACAGCCTGCTCAATGTTGATGGCCGGATCGGATCGGTGGGGCGGCTGCCCTATCCCGAACAGTCGACGGTGCGCGTGCTCGCCTATGATTTCGACAGCCAGGGCTACTTCGCCACCCCCTCGGGCGCGCCGCGCCTGGCCGTGGCCGGCGAAGTGGGCGAACTGGTGGCCCAGGTTCTTCCCGGGCCGGACGGCGCGGGCTTCTTCGAAGGCTATACCGATCCCGCCGCCAGCGAGGCCAAGCTGCTGCGCGACCTGTTCGAACCCGGTGACATCTGGTTCCGTTCGGGCGATCTCGTCCGGTTTGACGAGGATGACTATTTCTACTTCGTCGACCGCGTCGGCGACACGTTCCGCTGGAAGAGCGAGAACGTGTCGACTGAGGAGGTCGCGCTGGTACTCGGGGGCTTTGCTGGGCCAGAGCTGGTCAACGTCTATGGCGTGGAGATTCCCGGCGCCGAAGGGCGTGCGGGCATGGTTGCCCTGACCTACGGCCAGCTGGCCCAGTTCGATCCCGCGGCCTTCCACGCCTATGCCCGCGAAAGGTTGCCGCACTACGCAGTGCCCGTGTTCGTCCGGGTTTCGACGGCTTCCGAAATCACCACCACCTTCAAGCTGCGCAAGATCGATCTGCAGCGCGAAGGCTACGATCCCGCGGCCGTCGGTACCGACGCGCTGTATGTGCTTGACCAGGAACAGGAAACCTACGTGCCGCTGACCGATGCGTCGCTGCGACGACTGGGGATCGCGCCGTTCCTGCGTCCCGATGCTGGAGGCAACCCCCGTGTACGTTGACCATTCCCGAGAGGCCAAGGATTTCCGGGCGCGCTTTCGCGCCTACCTAGATGATCTGATCACACCGGATGTGCGCGAAAACACGCGCCATGCCGAAAGCGGCGAGGTGTACCGCCGTGTCATCCGTCAGTTCGGCAGTGATGGCTGGCTGACGCCGGGCTGGCCGGTTGAATACGGCGGGCAGGGGCTTGACCCCGTCCTGCAGAAGATCCTGCTGGAAGAACTTATCCGGGCCGAGGCTCCGTTCCCCTTCGTAACCGTCAATACGGTCGGTCCGGCGCTGATCAAGCTGGGTAGCGAGGAGCAGAAGAAAGCGATCCTCGAGCCGATCTCGCGCGGGGACCTGATCTTCGCCATCGGCTATTCCGAACCGGGCGCCGGTACCGATCTGGCGGCGTTGAAAACCCGCGCCGATCGCGATGGTGACGACTTCGTGATCAATGGACAGAAGATATTCACCAGCGGGGCGGAAGGGGCTGACTACGTGTTCCTTGCGGTTAGGACCGATCCTGACGCGCCGGCGCACAAGGGCATTTCCATCCTCATGGTGGATACCAGCCTGCCGGGCTTCTCGGTCAGTCCGATCTGGACGGTTGGCGGCATGCGCACCAACGTGACCTATTACGACAATGTCCGCGTTCCGGCCTCGATGCTGATCGGCCCGCTCAACGGCGGGTGGAAGATGATCACCGAACAGCTCAACCACGAGCGCATCGGGCTGGCGGCCATGGCCTATGGCGGCAACGTCTGTTTCGACCTGGTGGTGGACTGGGCGCGCGATACCCGCACCCCAGAAGGCGCGCGGGTCATCGATCAAGGCTGGGTCCAGTCGGCGCTGGGGGAATGCTATGCCCTGCTGCACAGCATCACCCTGATGGGTGACCGGGTGGCCTGGGAAGTTTCCAACGGCCTGACCCGCCCCGATCTTGCCAGCGCGATGAAGGTTTTCGGCACAGAAGGCGTGATCAAGGTGATGCGCCTGCTGCTCGATGTCATGGGGCCGGTCGGCCTGCTCCAGGAAGGTTCGCCGGGCGCGGTCCTTGCCGGGCGTACCGAGCACGAATTCCGCAAATGCCAGATCAACACCTTCGGGGGCGGTACCGCGGAAGTCCTGCGCGACATGGTGGCGCAGGTCGGCCTCGGGATGCCCCGGGCCCTACGTTAAGAGAGGACACAGGATGACTGTTCAACAGGAAGCCCTGGCCAGGGCGCGGGCCTTCGTGGCCGCCGGCCCCAGCCCCGTGGTTACCGCCCGCGACCCCGTAAACCAGCCCATGATCCGGCGCTGGTGCGAGGCGATGGGCGATGCGAACCCGCTTTACCAGCACCGCGAAGCTGCGCAGCAGGCCGGCCTCGACGATGTCGTCTCGCCGCCGGCCATGCTCGATGTCTGGACGATGGAGCCCTACAACCCCCTGGTCGAGCGGGTGGGCGATCATCCGGTCTTCGCCGTGCTGGAGGAATACGGCTTCACCAGGATCGTCGCGACCAACGTCGAACAGGAATATGATCGCTATCTCGCCCCTGGCGACCTGGTTTCGATGACCGTGCGCGTGGCCGATGTTTCGGACGAAAAGCGCACCGGGCTGGGCGATGGGCACTTCGTTACGCTGTGGTATGAATTCACCGATCAGCACGGCGCCCCGGTGGGCCGGATGAGTTTCCGCCTGCTCAAGTTCAAGCCGCGCGTCGCCGGTGCCGGGCAGCCGCGCGAAGAAAAGCCGGAACAGCCCCCCGCCGAACCGCCCCGACCGATCACCACGCCCGATACCAAGCACTTCTGGAAGGGCCTGATTGATCGTCAGGTGCTGATCCAGCAATGCTCCGACTGCAACGAATTGCGCCATCCGCCCACTCCGATGTGCCCGCATTGCCGTTCGATGAAATGGCACACCCTCCCGGCGGTAGGGCGCGGCGTTATTCACAGCTTTGCCCTGATCCATCAGCCGAAGCTGCCCGGTTTCGAATATCCGCTGCCGGTTGTGCTGGTCGACCTGGAAGAGGGGGTTCGGCTGCTCGCCAACCTGGTCGTGGCGGACAATGCCGAGGTCGCGGTCGGCCGCAAGGTCGTGCTCGATTTCCGGGAGATCACCCCCGACTTCGTGCTGCCCGTCTTCCGCCTTGACGATGGGGGGCAGTGATGGACTTTTCCTGGAGTGAAGACCAGCAGAGCCTGCAGGGCCTTGCCGCGCAGATCTTTGCCGATACCTGTTCTGACGAAAGCATTCGCCAGTTCGCCGAATCCGGCCAATCGCACGATCCGGCACTGTGGGCGCTGTTGGCGGAGGCGGGCCTGCTGGGGCTTGGCATTGCCGAGGCCGATGGCGGCACCGGCTTCGGCATGGCCGAGATCGGCCTGCTGATGGAAGAACAGGGGCGCTTCCTGGCCCCGGTGCCGCTCCATGCCACGCTCGCGCTCGTCGCCCGGCCGCTGGCGTTGTGGGGCACCGATGCGCAGCGCCAGCTCTGGCTGCCGCGCATCGCTAGCGGCGACCTGATCGCCACGGCAGCTATAGAGGAGACGGCCAATGCCTGGCCCGAATGCCCTGCGGTAAAGGGCCGGGCCCAAGGCGATGGCTGGCTGCTGGACGGCAGCAAGACCGCTGTTCCCTATGGCGCGCAGGCCGGGCTGATCCTAGTCATCGTGGAGCTTGAGGGGCGCGGGCCGAGCGCGGTTCTGCTGTCCCCGAACCGCGCTGGCATCAGCGTGGGCGAACAGAAGACCACCGGCGCCGAACCCCATGCCGAGGTGACCTTTTTCGGGGTGGAACTCCACGCCGAGGATGTTCTGGGGCGGCCGGGGCAGGGGGCGGACGTGGTGCGCACGGTCATCCGGCATGGCCGGGTGGGCCTTGCCGCTATGCAGCTTGGGGTGACCGGATCAGCCCTGCACCGCACCGCCGCCTACACCAGCGAGCGAATCCAGTTCGGTCGGCCGATCGGTTCGATGCAGGCGGTGCAGCAGCGCGCGGCGGACGGCTACATCGACCTTGAGGCACTGCGTTCCAGCACCATGCATGCCGCCTGGGCGCTGGACAACGGCTGCGCCGATGACGCCGGGATCGGCGCAGCCAAGTACTGGGCGGCCACCGCCGGGCACCGCATCACCCACACCGCGCAGCACCTGCACGGGGGGATCGGCGCTGATATCACCTATCCGTTGCACCGCTATTTCCTGCGCGCCCGGCAGATCGAATCCGCGCTTGGCGGCGCCAGCCTAATGGCAGCGGCAATCGGCCAGGCCCTTGCCTCTGGACAATCCAGCCCCCTTTCGGGAGTATGACGATGACTTTCGACGACCTCAGCCCCGGCCAGCAGCTGCCGCCCCTGACGTTCCCCGTCACGGCTTCGGCGATCATCGCGGGAGCCATCGCGACCAACGATTTCGCCAAGGTGCACCACGATCCGGCCGCTGCCGCCGCATCGGGCGTGCCCAGCATCTTCATGAACATCCTGACGACCAATGGCCTGGTCCAGCGGTTCGTTACCGAATGGGCCGGCCCAGCGGCGCGCGTGCGCAAGATCGGCATCCGCCTAGGTGCGCCCAATTTCGTCGGTGATACCATGACCTTGACCGGCGAAGTGGCCTCGCTTTCCCCTGAAACGCGGGAGGCGGAAATTTCCGTCAAGGGCACGAACGGCATCGGCGAACACGTGTCCGCTACGATGCGCATCGCATTCGAGGAGACCGGACGATGAGCAACCAGCTGGGCGGCAAGGCCGCAATCGCCGGGATCGGCGCCACCGAGTTTTCCAAGGCCTCGGGCCGTTCCGAAATGAGCCTTGCGGTCGAGGCAGTCACTGCGGCGCTGGCCGATGCCGGGATCGATCCCGGTGAGGTTGACGGCCTGAGCACTTACACCATGGACCACAACAACGAGACCGAGGTGTTCCGCAACATCGGCGGGCGTAACCTGAAGTTCTTCAGCCGCGTCCACTTCGGCGGGGGGGCGGCCTGTGGTCCGGTGATGCAGGCGGCCATGGCCGTGGCCGCCGGAGTGGCTGACGTGGTAGTCTGTTATCGCGCGCTCAACTGCCGTTCGTCCTATCGGCTGGGCAGCGGCACGCCGCCCCCCTCCGTCACGCCGGCCGAAGCGGCGCTCTATGCCTGGTACATGCCCTATGGCCTGGTATCGCCCGCATCGTGGGTGGCGATCGCGGCCCAGCGTTACATGCACGAGCATGGCGCCACGTCCGAGGATTTCGGCCGCATCACCGTGGCCTGCCGCAAGCATGCTGCCAACAATCCCAACGCCTGGTTCTACCAGAAGCCGATCACGCTGGAAGAACACCAGGCCTCACGCTGGATCGTCGAGCCGCTGCGCCTGCTCGACTGCTGCCAGGAAACCGATGGCGGGGCGGCCGTGGTGGTCACTTCGCTGGAACGCGCGCGCAAGCTGAAGCAGCGCCCGGCAGTGATCCGGGCCGCGGCGCAGGGCGCGGCGGCGGACCAGCACATGATGACCAGCTATTACCGCGACGATATTTCGGCCCTGCCCGAGATGCGGCTGGTAGCCGATCAGCTTTACGCCCAGGCCGGGATCGGCCCGGACCAGGTTTCGGCGGCGATCTTCTATGATCACTTCACCCCGTTCGTCCTGCCGCAGATCGAGGCTTTCGGATTCTGCGCGCCGGGGCAGGCCAGGCACTTCATCCGCGACGGTGCTATAGAGATCGGCGGGCGCCTGCCGATCAACACCCACGGCGGCCAGCTGGGTGAAGGCTATATCCACGGCATGAACGGCGTTTGCGAAGCCGTTCGCCTGGTCAGGGGCACTTCGGTCAACCAGGTGGCCGATACCCGCAATGTGGTGGTTACGGCAGGCACCGGCGTGCCGACCGGCGGGCTGATCCTGAGCGGTGACTAGGCCCGCTCTGGCGGAGATGCCGGGCCGCTAGCGTCCCGGCATCTCGTCTGCCATTGCGACGATCGCCTGCGGGGTCAGCCCGTGATGGCCCCAGACGTCACCGCCGCAGAACTGGTTCGGAGTCCAGTTCTCGTCAATCAGCAGGCCGTCGCAGCCGATCTCGATGTCGAAGCCCGAAGGCCCGCGGAAATAGAACGACAGCATGCCGTCGTTGACGTGCCTGCCCAGCGAACTTGTGATGCGCCACCCGTCCTTCTGGATGCGGTCCATGGCCTGACCCACCAGGTCGATGGTTTCCAGCTGGAACATGATGTGGTGCACGCCGCGCGTTTCGCCCACTCGCGTCAGCGCCACGGAGTGATGGCGCGGATTGCAGTAGAGGAAATTGGCGGAAAGATCGCCGTCCTCGTCGATGTTGAGGTAATCGGAAATGGCGAAGCCCAGCACCTGCGTGTAGAAATCAAGGCACGGCGCGATCTGGGCGACGAACAGGTTGATGTGTCCGCAGCCCAGCGGGCCAGTGACGAACCGGGCGCCGAGCGGCGATTGGAACCGGCGGTCAATGGTCGGACCCCAGAACAGTTCGATGGCATTGCCAGACGGGTCTTGCAGGCGCGCCAGCTGCGTTACCGAGCGGGCGCGGGCACCGGCTCGGTCTGAAATCTCAACGGCGATGCCTTCGGCCCGCAGCGCGGCGACGGTTTGCGCGAAGCCGCGGGCGTTTTTCGTATCGAAGCCCAGGTAGGCGAGGCCCTCGGGGCCGTCCGTGCGGTGCACTGCCACGCGCCACGCCCAGTCATCCAGCTTGAGATAGACCGAGCCGTCCGGGCCGCTGCCGCTGGCGCAGCTGGCCGGGCCGGGGCTGCCGGGATCACCCGGCAGGCCCCGGTATTCGCCGGGCAGGGCATGGGCCGGTACCATGCCCAGCAGATCAACGCCCAGCCGCAGCCAGGCCTGGGGATCGCGGGACGTTATGCCCATGTATCCAAGCGATGAAATGGCCATGATGGTTTCCTGCAGAAATGGGGCGGAGCCCGCACCTAGGCTTTCAGGGTGAATGTCATCGGCATGCTGATGAAGCCCGCGAGGTGTTCGCCGTAGGCCGGGACAACCTCTTCGTGGATGATCTGGTAATCGCTGATGTCCTTCAGGATTTCCTCGATGATGATCACCCCGGCCTCGATGCCGACATGCTTGCCAAGGCACACGTGGGAGCCTAGGCCGAAAGTCATGTTCGGTTCGGCGTCCTGGCGGAAGATGTCGAAACTGTCGGCATTCTCGAACTGCGTTTCGTCGCGGTTGGCCGAGGCGTAGAGGAACAGGATGCCCTGTCCCTGCCTGATCTGGCGCCCCCCCACCTCAAAGTCGGTCAGCGCCTTGCGCGCCAGCATGTTCGATGGCTGCTTGAACCGCGCGGCCTCGAGAAAGGCCTGCCGGATCAGCCCGTGATCCGCCAGCACTGCCTGCTTCTGCGCGGGGTGGTGATCAAGGTAATAGAAGAAGGCGGCAATTACCATCGGCGTCGTCTCCGACCCCACCACCATCAAGGTGATCAGGTACATGAGTAGTTCGTCGTCGGTCAGCTTCCGCCCGTCGATTTCCGCCTCCATGTAGATCCGGGTATAGCCGCTGGCGAGGGACGGATCGGCACGTATCTTCTGGATGTAGGCAGCCAGTTCCTGGGTCAGCTGGGCGAAGGCCTGCTGGTTGCGCTCCGAAGTGGCACCGACTTGGCCTTTTTCGCGGTGCAGCAGGTTGTCGATCAATCCACGGTACTTTTCAGCCTCGTCGGCTGGCAGGCCCAGCTTGTGGCCGGCATTGATGCAGAAGAAGCGATTGGCAAGATCGCCATAGACGTCCATCCGCCCGCTGGGCCGCAGTTCGCTCCAAAGGCGACGGGCAAGTTCGCGGTAGCGGGGCTTCTGGGCTTCCACCGCGGCAAGGGTGAAGTCATTGGCAATCAGTCCGCGCCACTGGCGATGCTCCTTGCCATTCTTGGTCGAAAAGCTTTCCAGCACGGCCTCGCCCAGCAGGACCTGCCCCGGCGTCTGCCCATGCGTGAAGTCAAGGCACTGCCCCTTTAGGCTGACTGCCTTGACATCGGCATAGCGGGCCAGCGCCCATGCATCGTACTTTTCCATGTAGTGCGGGCAGCCTTCGGCGCGAAGATCGCGGTAGAGCCCGGTCGCATCGGTCATGGCGGCGTCGGAATAAGGGTCATAGTCAACAGGCATAAGGAAATCCTCTGTGCGGCACTGGCGGGTGCTCGGGGCATGTCTGCTTTCAGCTGTAGCCTTGCCTTACACCTTGCCGGTCGACCGCGGCGGCAGTACTTCGCCCCACCGCCGTGGCTTGTGGCCATCGCTTACGGTACCATTGGTACCGATGTATTGATCTCCATCAAATTTGCGCGCCGCTGGGAGAACTTGCGCCGCAATGCATTTACCTGCCTCGTTAACAGCGTTGCGAAGCGCATTGCGCCGTCGCCATGCATTCGCGCGGTGCGTCGGGTAACCATAGCTTCCGCGCTCGGGGTGTAATGTCCGGTGTAGGTGGTGGTGCATTCCGGGGTGGGGCATCATCTGTTGGGGACTGTCAGGATTTCCGTGTGTGGGCGGGCATAATGGGCAAGAAGGAGTCCCACTATGTCCCGACGCAAGGAACCGGTGATACCGGCTGATTTACTCGATCAACTTCTGGCTGGCGGCGATGCTGCTGCGGCCCTTCAGCAGGGTGGCCTGCTGGATTCGCTGAAGAAGGCACTGGCCGAACGTGCGCTTAATGCGGAGATGGACCATCATCTCGGGCATGACGACCAGGCTGGCAACAACCGCAATGGCTATGGCCGCAAGACCGTCGTTACCGACACCGGCAAGATCGAGATCGAGGTGCCCCGGGATCGCCAAGGCAGCTTTGATCCGCAACTGATCGCCAAATACCAGCGTCGTTTCCCCGGCTTCGACGACAAGATCGTGTCGATGTACGCACGCGGCATGAGCACCCGGGAGATCACCGGGCATCTGCGCGAGCTGTATGGCATCGACGTCTCGCCAGACCTGATATCGACCGTCACCGACGCCGTGCTCGAGGAGGTCGCCGCCTGGCAGGCCCGGCCGCTCGATCCAGCCTATCCGCTGGTTTTCTTTGACGCGATCCGGGTCAAGATCCGCGACGAAGGCATGGTCCGCAACAAGGCGATTCACATCGCGCTGGGTGTGCTGGCCGATGGCACCAAGGTCGTCCTGGGCCTGTGGATCGAGCAGAACGAAGGTGCCAAGTTCTGGCTGCGCGTCATGAACGAGCTCAAGAACCGGGGCGTGGAAGATATCATGCTAGCCGTCGTCGATGGCCTCAAGGGCTTCCCGGACGCGATTACCGCCGTGTTCCCGGAAGCGATCGTCCAGACCTGCATCGTCCATCTGCTGCGCAACTCGATGGACTTCGTCTCCTGGAAGGACCGTAAGCCACTGGCGAGCGCCTTGAAGAGCATCTACCGCGCCGTCGATGCCAAGGCTGCCGAGGAGGCGCTCACGGCCTTCGAGAACAGCGAATGGGGGCGGCGCTACCCTGCAATCGGTCAGAGCTGGCGGCGGGCGTGGAGTGAGGTCATCCCCTTCTTCGCGTTCCCCGACGAGGTCCGCAGGATCGTCTACACCACGAATGCCATCGAGGCCCTGAATGCTCAGCTCCGGCGGGCGGTCAGGGCCAGGGGGCACTTCCCCAGTGACGATGCCGCGACCAAGCTGCTGTACCTGATCTTGAACCGGTCCGAGAAAACGTGGAAGATGCCGCCGCGTGAGTGGTCCATGGCCAAGGCCCAGTTCGCCGTCCTGTTCGGCGAACGCTTCATCAAGGCCATGGCGGCGTAATGTTTAACCGCCCGCCCACACACGGAAATCCTGACAGTCCCCATCTGTTGCCACCGGCCTCATTATTATGAACGAATTTGCATACTTCGACCGTGACGAAGATGAGTTCCCGATGGCCGAGGACAGATTACTGGTCGAAGAGCTGGCTGCGAAGAGCGGCCAACTGAATTTTTTGCGTAGCATCACCGAGAGCGTCCTGCAGCTGATCCGGGAGGCCGATGTCGATGGCCTGATCGGCGCCGGACGGCACGAACGCAGCGGTGACCGGGCCACCTGGCGCAACGGCTATCGTGACCGTTCGCTGGATACCCAAGTCGGCACGCTCAACCTCAAGATCCCCAAGTTGCGGGCCGGGTCGATGAACTGATCTAGGCCATGGGCATGACGGGCATCTCGAAGTCCACGGTCTCCAAACTGTGCAAGGACATGGACGAAGCCGAAACCGACGTGCTCGCCTACACCGGTTTCCCCACCCAGCACCGCACGAAGTTACACTCGATCAATCCGCTCGAGCGGCTGAACAAGGAGGTCAAGCGACGCGCTGACGTCGCAGCCAACGAAGACAGCATCGTGCGCCTCGTCGGCGCCGTGCTCCTCGAACAGAACGACGAGTGGCAGTTCCAGCACTGCAACTTGCAGATCGAAGGTATGGCCGAAATCAACTAAACCATCATGATCGAGGAGGAAAATCAGCCCCTACACATTACCGCAAAGGGCGCATGACGATGACCCAAGACCACCGCCGAAATTACACCACGTTGACGGACGCGACCCTGATGAAGCGACTGCCCCTCGCGGATAGACGCCACCATAGGGTGAGGTCGTCGCAATCCGCAGCGATCGCGCCGACCTTGACCTTCACAACCGAATCCGCTCCATTGATTGAGCGCAGTTCACTCCACCGGCACGTGCCTCATGGTGCGTGAAATGCATTTTGCCAAACTTCTGTCCATCACTCTCACAATTCTTGGGATCAACTCCCAATCAATCGCCAGAGACGTCGAAAGACTTCAGTTCGAGATCCCAGCTAACTCGGAGCGGGGCGGGCCATCGCTTCTAGGACTGACAGAATTCGCTCACCCCAACCGCGTCACGCAACCGTTGCTGGAGCAATTCCAGTTTGCTTCGGGCAGAGACACTTTTGCGGAAAGTCGTCTCAATGGGCCGATGCCATCCAACTTTGGATGCGATGCTGCAAGTTACCAGCCCACATGGTGGCTCCCCCGCGCGGCCGAGGCGCGCCGCGCTTCCTATCATCGAATATTGAAAGATATCGCCTGCCAGCATGGGCTTCCTGCCCGGCTGCTCGACGCACTGATCGCCCAGGAATCAGGCTTCGCCTCGGGCAGCGTTTCCAAAGCCGGGGCTATGGGCATGATGCAGATCATGCCCGGCACCGCCCGCTCCCTCGGACTTAGCAATCCCTTTGATCCAATCTCCAACATGCACGCCGGAGCGCGCTATCTGCGTCAGCAGATCGACCGCTTCGGCAGAATAGACCTCGCTCTTGCCGCTTACAATGCCGGCCCCGAACGCCGCTCGCTACGACAGGGACGCATCCCCGCCATCCCGGAAACCCAACACTACGTCCGCACGATCCTCACCAACTGGGACCGCCTGATCGATCTGGATCGCGCCAATGAGCGCGAACCGAACCGCGGCGAGCTGGCGATGCTGGCCGTCCGCGCCTCAGGCTACCGCGGCGTCGAACTCATCCGCTACGACGGGTCGAACGCCTCAAACCCGATGTAGTGCGCGTAGAGCAGGGCAATGCTCATGATGCACGGAAAACCGCTCAAGTAGCTGAGCTGAAACCGAAGCCACAAACGTGGATGCCAGAGAATTCTCTGCTTTCTCGTCCCTGCGGGCAGGTCGATGAGGCCTGACCGCAATTCAATAATGGTCCGAAGAAGGGCACAAGCCGCGCATATCCCGGCCAGCAAGCCAACGGCAGCATAAAGCTGCATCCAGGCAGCGATCGCCTCAGGGCGCATGGCATGCTTCGATGCACATCACGCCTGCAAAGTCCGTTCGTGTTCCATCACCCGTTCCTGATGGGAGAGAAGCATGTCATAAGCCCGGCCGAGCGCCTCGTGGATGATCGGCGGACGCAGGCTCACCTGGATCTCGCCGCGCCGGCGGGTGATGATCTCGCAGTAGAACCCCTTCATCGCTTCGCAGATGAGGAAAACCTCGGGGTCATCGTAGGCTATGTGATCGTGGAGGAAGGCGACGCAGAACTTGGCACGCACGCAGTCAATCTCGAGGGCCTCGAACAACCGGTCGCGCAAATCATCGCGGAGCATGACATTCTTGCGGACGATTTTGTGGAGGCGCGGCCGTGCCACGCCGATGCGATCGGCGAGATGGGCCAGCGCCAGTCCCTGTTTCGCGGCTTCAGCATCGATCAGGCGCTTGTACTGCTCCTGCTCGGAAAGGCGAGGCGCAGGCTCTCCAAAGCTGAAGGCCGAGGCCGCTGGCGAGGTTGGCCTTACGCGAAATACGGTCTCGGGTGTCACGGTGCTGTACGGCATGGCTCGTCCCTCCCTGAACCAATTGGTCTATGGGATGCCATAGAGTGTCAATATGGGAACTTGCTGTACCGCTTGAATAATCCGTGGTGGATCAAAAGACGCCGCGGACTTGGGCCAGATGGATCAGGAAGGGGATCACCGCCTTGTCCTGTACCGGTTTGCCGCCGACCTGCGCCACTTTTCGGCGGAAGGTGTCGTAATCATCAAGCCAGTCAGCGCCGACCTCGAGCCAGACCTTTACCTTGCCTTCGACCGGGTACTCGGCAAGGAACCGATCCAGATCCGCGCGCGCGATCTCCATCGAACTGGCGCTGGAACAGGCATGCTGGACAGTGGCCCGCAGGCTCTGGAATCTGGCGGTTTTCTTGGAAAATTCACACATGGCGTTGGCCAGGAATGCAAAGCAGTCCTGGCTTATGAGCATCCGGATATTGCGCGTTCCGCTAGCCATTGAGTGAGCGCCGGGTGTTCCATGGTCCGACCGATCATGACCCAGAATCGTTAATTTTGCGAGTCGGGCGTCTGCAGCGCTGATTCGCAGGCGCGGATTGCGCTTTGGGCAATGCCCATTGCCCCGTTGGGCGGTCGTGATCGCGCCGCCGGAATTTACGAACGCCACAATGGACATTCCCAATTTCCGAATCGGAAACGCAATAGGCCATCCGACTCAATCCACCGGCAATCGGTAAGATTATCCGTTCCGAAGAAACCCTTCCTTAATTGCGACCAGAAGCCCGCACCTGTTCTTTGGACCTGCCCGGCGATGGTGTGGGCGGTTTCGAAGAAGGACATCAGTGCAATGAAGCAGTTCATCAAAGGGAAGGGCGTGGGTCTCGCCCAGGGCGCGGCGGTCGTGGCGCTGGCCGCCACGTTCGGCAGCGAAGTCGCGATGGCCGGTGCCGATACCACGTTCAACACGGCGCTCACCGCCTTCACCGGCTTTCTCGAAGGCTCGGGCGGCAAGATCATCACCGTGCTCAGCCTCGCCGGCGGCATCGTCGGCCTCGCCTCGGGCCGGTTCAGCCTCGCCCAGGTCGCGATCCCCGTCGGCGTTGGCGTTGGCGCCGGCACCGGCGTTCCCATCGTCACCGCCGCGGTCACCGCGACGATCTGACAATTCGTTTGTCCGGTACAGGGTAGCGACCCTGGCTGGGCCCCTGGAGGGTGGTGTCTGCCATGCAACGATACACGGTCCCGGCGCATCTCGATGATCCTGAACTGATCGGCTTTTGGACGCTCGATGAGTTCATTGCGATGATCGTGCCTTTTGCCTGGGGCGTCCTGTCTCAACATATTCTGATTGGGCTCATAACTAGCGTGCTGGCCTGGTGGGGATTGCGCAAGTTGAAGGCGGGACGTGCGGTTTCGTGGATCATCCACACGGCCTACTGGTATCTGCCGGGCTCGTTCATCGGCCTGAAAGCGACGCCGCCCTCCCACCTTCGCGTGATGGCGGGTTGATATGGACCTCTCGATTTCCCATGCCCAGGCGCAGCGGCTCTTGAAGCAGCGCAACCTGCTGGCGATCGGCTGCGCCGCGCTGTTCGGGGTCTCGGTGCTCCTGACGCTCACGGCAGCAAGCCGCGAGCGCGAAGTCGTGCTGCAGCCGGTCCTGGCAAGGCCGCTCACGCTATCCTCGTCGCACATCGACAAGGACTATCTCGAGCTCGTCACCCGCGATGCGGCGCTGCTCACGCTCAACCGTTCGCCGTCCAACCTCCAATACTGGATGGATTCGATCCTTGAGATCACCGATCCCAGAACCCACGGCCGGATGAAGGCCGAGCTCATGAAAGTCTTCAGCGAACAGAACGGCTCGAACGTCTCGCAATACTTCACGATCGAAAAATTGAGCGTCGACCCCGATGGCCTGACCAGCGAGGTCAATGGCGTCCTCCACACGGTCGTCGGCTCGAAGGAAGTCACCGCCGAGGCGCGCACCTTCCGCTTCGTGTGGTCCTATTCGGGCGTGAGCCTGAAGCTCGCCGGGTTCGGCCAGGTCACCAAGGCTGATGAGGCAGGAAACGCGGCATCCGGGAAGGGGAAGGCATGATGGCGCCATTTGCGCAAAGTCTGTCGGTGTGCGCCATCAGCGCAGTCGCGCTAAGCATCGCATCGCCCGCTCTTGCCGACCAGAATGTCATGGCTGCCGACAACGGCACGGTGCAGTGCGTCGCCTCGGCGAAAGACCTCACCCGCATCAGCCTGGCGGGCGACCAGTTCGCCTCGGTCTCGAAGATCACGACCGGCAATCCCGCCGAAGACTTCAAGATCGTCAACGAGCCGGTGCGCGGCGACATCTACATTTCGGTTCCCGACGGCTTCCCGAGGGCAACGCTCTCGTTCTTCGGCACGACCCGCAAAGGCTTCGTCTACAAGTTTGTCTGCCAGGTGCGCGGAACCGAGGCCGAGCAGGTGTTCATCGCCAATGCCGCTCTGACCAGCGAACGCGCGCGCGACTGGGAGGTGCAAAGCTCGCCCGAGGATGCAGCCGTGCGGCTTGCCCAGGCAATGTACCGGGGCGAGGCGATCGACGGCTTCGACCTGCGCTCCAATGTGCTCGAGCCGGTCATGGTCGGCCGCCTCCAGGTCCAGCAGGTTGGCGAATACCGCGGCGCCGAGATGAAAGGCCTGGTCCTGCGCGTGCGCAACACCGGGCGGCAGGCGCAAAGCCTCGACGAGAACATGCTGGCCGCGCGCGGCGCACTCGCCTTCATGGCGCCGGTGAGCGAACTCGCCGCCGGACAGGAAGCTGCCGTCTACCTCATCCAGTCCAGTGCCAACACGCAGACAGGGGGCCGGTGATGGACCTGCGCACGCTCTTCCAGAAAAAGCCCAAGGCGCTCGATGCCGACACGGGCGAAGTCGGCTCGCCGCTCGGCGATGCCATGGCCACCAACGAAGCAGTGAAGCGTAAGCAGATGCTGCTGCTCGGTTCTGCCGGTGCGGCGGCGCTGGTGGCGGGTTCGCTCTACATTTTCGACGAGGAGCCGGGCAAAAGCAGCAAAGCACTCGAGGAACAAGTGCAGGGCGTCTCGGTCGACGAGATGGTCAACAAGAACATGGCCGAGAAGGAGTGGCGCGCCCAGTCCGAAGCGCAGATGATGTCGATGGACACCAACATGCGCGCGCTTGCGGCGCGCGCCGAACGCGCCGACCAGCTCGAGGCTCAGCTCGCCCAGCAGGCAGGCGCCGGGCTTGCACCCGACACCGAGCGCGTACTGTCCGCCTACCAGAGCGAGAACGAGCAACTGCGCGCAGCGCTAGCTGCCGCGCGGCAGTCGCCGGTCGGCCCCGGCGTCGGGGTGGGTACCGGACCCAACGGACTCTACGGGCGGACCAGTCCGCCGAGCTACCAGGTGGCGGGCGCGCCGCGCCTTGCCGGCATGCCAAACACGCCTGCGGTCCAATCCGCAGCCTCCGCCGCCGGACTTCCGATAGGGCGCGGCAGCGAGGTCAGCCTCGTCTCCTTCGGCGAGGGAGCGACCAGCGGGACCGGCACGCCGGTAGCCAAGGGCAATACGGTCTATACCGACAGCGCCAATTACCTGCCGCCCAATTCGATCGCGGTCGCCAAGGTCATCGTCGGCGTCGATGCCAATGCCGGGGTCCAGAGCCAGACCGATCCGCTCCCTGTCGTGCTGCGCATCACGGGCCCCGCCCGCTCGGTCTATGACAAGGGCCGGCTGCTCACGACCAACATCGCCGGTTGTCTCGTCAACGGAGCGGCGCGCGCCGACCTCTCCTCGGAGAAGGTCTATGTGAAGCTCCAGCGCATGACCTGCCCGCAACCGGGCGGGCGCTACGCGGTCTCCGAGGTCAAAGGCTTCATCGCCTTTGGCGGCAAGACCGGGGTGCGGGGGCGCGTGGTCAGCCGCGAAGGCGCGCTCGTCGGCCAGGCCTTCCTGGCGGGCCTCGCCGGCGGGTTCGGGCGCGGTTTTTCGGCGAACACCAGCTCGGTGCTCCAAGGCGCCAATGTCAACGTGAACGGCCAGCGTCAGAAGCTCGGAACCGGCGAAATCCTCGAAGGCGGGCTCGGCGAAGGCGTCGCGACCTCGGCCGACATGGTCTCCAAATACCTGATCGAGCGGGCCGAGCAGTACCAGCCCGTGATCGAGATGCCGACCGGGATCGATGTCGAGATCGTCTTCCTCGAGGGCGTGTTCATCAACGGATGAGGAGTGTGACGATGAAGGTCTGGAAAGGTGCCATGTTGAGGCCATCACGCCTGAAAAGGCTCGCCATGCCGCTGGCAGCGATGGCGCTCGGCAGCGGCGCCTCGCTAGTCTGGGCCAATGCCGAGGAGGGTCGGCTCCGGCCGTCCGAGGCCGATGTGGCGGTCGCGGGCCTGCTCAAGGAACGCCTGCCTCGCACCGCTGTATCCCGTGTCAATTGCCAGGTGGTGGACGGGGTCTGCGAAGTGACCGCGGGTGCGCAGCTGTTCTACGTCGACCGGACCGCGCGCTACCTGATGATCGGGCGGGTCTACGACATGCAGACCCGCCAGGACCTCACCGCCGTGCGCCTGCTCGAGGTCAACCCGGACCTGCTGGTTGGCGGCGCGGCAGGCAGCCGCCGAGAAGCTGAGACCACGCAGGCTTCTGCGCGCGGGATCAATACGGCCCCTGCGCGCGAAGCAAGCGCGCAGGGGTCCCCCCGGACGATGTCGCTCGACCAACTGCCCGAGGCTGGCGGCATCGTCTGGGGCAACCCTTCGGGCAAGACCGTCACGGTCTTCAGCGATTTTCGCTGCGGCTATTGCCGGGCGCTCTCGGCCGAGCTCGAGGCGATGAACGTGCGGGTCATCGAGCGGCCGATCTCGGTGCTCGGCAGCCGTGATCTCGCCAACCAGGTGTTCTGCGCGCGTGATCGCCGCCGCGCAGTCAAGGCGGCCTATGCTGGAGCGGCCATTAACCGACAGCAAGCCCTGCGATACTGGGCCGCTCGATGCCAACGAACGCTTCGCGCGTGAGGCCGGGATCGCGGGCACGCCGGTCATCGTGCGCTCGGACGGCGCAGTGATCGAAGGCTACCGGCCGCGTGCTTTCCTCGAGAACTGGCTCAAGGGCGTACGGTCATGACCGAGCTTACTGGTCCACAATTGGCGGTGTTCAAGCGCGCGGTCCTGCGCCGCTCCGGGGGTCAGGTCCGAGTTCCAAACCATGGACGTCGACCAGTCCGATGCAGTCGCCCTTTTGGCGAGAGCTGGTCGCGGCCTTCGGCGAGCATCAGGGCAGGGCGCTCAGCCCGCGCGAACTGGCGCTCCTGCGCCAGCGCGCATGGCGACGCTCAGCGGGGCATATCGCGCTTTCGCCAGGCAGCCTGACGCTCCCGGCCGGGCTGGCGCTCTGGAATCTCGCGGGGCAAATCGAAACGCTCCTCGCCCGAAAGTCGCAGAAGGAAGGGACGCATTCGAGGCTTACCCGCGCGGCGGGTGTCGCCGCGATCGGGCTGGCGGCGACCCAGCTTGCCGCCTGCACCAGCCTGTGGGGCGGCAACATCAAGGGCAATTTTGCCTGCAGCGCGCCGGGCGGCACCTGCGCACCCTCCACTGTGATCGACGATTCAGGCGCTTGCGGTAATCCAGAATGCGCGTCCGATGGTTTCCGGCGTCCGGGCCCTACTTCCAGCCACCGGCGCGGGCCTCGGGGAAGAGCGCCAGGCTTGTTCCCACCGGCAGCGGCAGGATCGCCGCCGCCAGCACTGGGGTCGCGCACCGCGAGCGCCGCGTGCTCAAGGTGGTCTTTCCCTCCTATGTCGACGGTGCCGGTAATTTCCACGAGCCGCGCGTCGTCCATACCGTTGCCGATGCGGGAGGCTGGATGCAGCTTTCCGGCGCGAACGGGCTGGGCGGAATTGCGCCCGATGCAGTCGCATCCCCGGCAAATCTGCAGCCGAGCGCTGCGCGTGATCCCTTGCCCGACGCGGGCAAGGAACTTGGTCCCGTCGCACTGGGAGCAAGCCAGAACCTGGCACCATCAGGTGCGGTGCCCGACCCCAAGGTTTGTGGCAGAAGCCCGGACCAGGGGGCGCGGCGCGCGCAGCGAGCACGCCGGTCGATGCGATCCGGGCTGAGGTCGAAGCGCGCCTTGGCGCCACCGCCAAGGAGGGCCTGCCAACCACGACTTCGCCTGCACAAAGCACAGCACCCAAGCCGGGGTCCGAGTCGCAGCCCGCACCGCAAGCCACACTGCAGATCCCCGCTGCTTCCGCGCCGCTCGTCACCAACCCGCCCGCAAGCTTCTCTGGCAAGATCGAGGAATAGACCAATGGCGCGGCGCGGCTTCTGGGAGAGCTTTCTCGACCTTCTCTTCGGCGAAAGCGCGCGGCCCGAGGCCGATCGGCCGCTGCTGGGCGCGCCGATGCTGGCGAACTGGCTGCCCTACCGCAGCTACGACGCCAAATCGGGCCTGTTCATCAACACCGAGTCCCTGGGTTTCATTCTCGAACTCGCCCCGATGATGGGAGCGGATGAGCGCAGCGGCGAGATCCTGACCCAGTTTCTCTCTGACGCAGTGCCGGCAGGCTGCGAAATCCAGCTGATCCACTGGCAGAGCCCCTCGGTGGGTGAACGGATCGCCGACTGGGTCATGCCGCGCGTCGTCGCCAAGGGGGTCTATGGCCGGGCCGCCGCGCACCGCGCGCGCTGGCTCAGGCGCGGGGCCTGGATGTCGATCTCGCGCGATGCGCCGTTCTTCGTGCGAAACACCCGCATCATCCTCTCGGTCGGTGCAAGGCTCAGCGGGCCGATTGGTGCCGACACGCTTTCCACGCTGCGCGAAAGCCTCAAGGGCACATTACAGGCGCTCTCGATCCCGGCGCGCGAGATGGGCCCGGTCGAGCTCATCGCCTTCCTCGACGACTTCCTCTGCCCCTCGGTCGACAATGCCGACCGGCCAGAGCACTATTCCGAACTCGATCCGATCAATGTCCAGTGCATTAGGCGCGATCTCGAGACCCAGGTCACGCCTGACCGGATCGTGCTCAAGACCGAACGCTTCCGTCCCACCGGTGAGAAAGTCGATGGCGCGCCGGTGATCGGCGAAGTCGTCCCCGACGCCTTCGACTGGCGCTTCTTCGCGGTCAGGCACCTGCCCAAGCAATGGGCACCTTGGGACGTCCAGAAAATCATCGGTGACATGGTCAACGACAAGCTGCGCTTTGGCTGCAACGTCATGACCATCATGGGCCTCGTCTTCCAGGACGATGAGGCAGTAGCCTCGCGCACCGGCCTCAAGGTCATGCGCACCACCAGCCTTGCCGACAGCCGCTCGGCACGCTTCCTCCCCCAGCTCTCCGAGCAGCGCGACGAGTGGCAATATGTCCAGGGCCAGATCCGCGAGGGCCGCAAGCTTGCCCAGGTCTATTACGGGGTCGGCGCGCTCTCGCCGCTCGGCAAAGGCGACATCAACGAGCGGCTCGTCAAATCGGTCTACAAGGCGGCAGGCTGGGACCTCATCGACGAGCGCTACCTCCAGGTCATGGGGCTGCTCGCTGCCATGCCGCTCTCGTTCCCGAACGGGCTGACCGCGGACCTGAGGCGCATGAAGCGCTTCAAGACCATGCTGACGACGACCGCCGCTTCGATTGCTCCCTTGCAGGGCGAGCATATGGGCGGCCCGATCCCGCACGTGCTCCTCATCGGCCGGCGCGGGCAACCCTTCTTCTGGTCGCCGTTCCAGAACCAGGCAGGCAACCACAACGTCGCGGTCTTCGGCAAGTCGGGCTCGGGGAAATCCGTGTTCCTGCAGGACGTCTGTGCCGCGATGTCCGGGGCCGGTGCCAAGGTCATCGTCATCGACGACGGGCGCTCGTTCGAGCACATGGCGAAAGCCTTCGGCGGGGCTTTCGTTGAGTTCAAGCTCTCCTCGGGCTTCTCGCTCAATCCCTTCGACATGATCGATGCCGCCGCATTGACCAGCGACGAGGATGGCGAAGACTACGAGGTCGAATGCCTCGCAATGCTCAAAGCCATCGTCGGGCAGATGGCGCGCCAGCAGGACCGCCTCTCCGACACCGAGCGCGGGCTCATAGATTCGGCGGTGAGCGCGGTCTGGCGCGAGAAACAGCGCGGCGGCACGATCGACGATGTCGCGGCAGCGCTGCGCTCGGCGCCATCGCCCTTCGCCGGCGATCTCGCCGACGCCATGGCGCCGTTCCTCACCGGCGGCACCTATGGCCGGTTCTTTGCCGGCGCTTGCTCGATCGACCTCTCGGCCGGGCTTACCGTGTTCGAGCTCTCGGATCTTTCCTCGAAGCCCGAACTGCGCTCGGTCGCGCTGACCGCGCTGATGTTCCTGACCCTCCGGGTCATGCGCGATCTCGACGCGCTCGGTGCCCAAGCTCACCATGATCGACGAGGCCTGGCAGCTCTTGGGCGGCGGGCAGATGGGCCAGGCAATCGAGACCTATGCCCGCACCTGCCGCAAGTATGGCGGCTCGCTCATCACCGCGACGCAGTCCCTGAATGACTTCTACAAGTCCGAAGGGTCCCTGGCCGCGCTCGAGAACTCGGACTGGTCGGTCGTGCTCCAGCAGAAGGAGGAGACGATCAACGATCTCGCCAAGCACCAGCGTTTCGAGATGGATCGCTACACCGAGACCCTGCTGCGCTCGCTGAAGCGCAACGGCACTGAATATTCCGATGTCCTGATCAAGGGGCCCGAGACGCTCTGCGTCGGCCGGCTCGTGCTCGATCCCTATTCGGCAACGCTCTATTCCTCGAGCCCGAGAGTCTTCTCCGAGATCGAGGAGAAAGTGCGCGCCGGCTTGGCGCTCCCCGATGCGATTGAGCGCGTCGCTTTTCCCGACTTCGTTCCGCCCGAGCCCGGCGCGCCCGACTTCCACGCCGACGAATTCGGGGAGGCAGCCGAATGAGCGCTGCGGTCCCTTCGGCCGGTCCGGCCCCAACCTTTCAATGGGCAGATGCCTGCTATGCCGCGCTGCGGCTTGCAGGCTGGCTTGCGACCTCAGTGGCGCTCGTCGCCGCGCTCTGGGTGCTGTTCTTCGTGATGCTCGGCGAGTTCACGTTCGCAGGAGCCTTGCTCCACCTCGAAAATTTCGCGGCGCGCTATGTCGCGGCGGACCCAGAGCGCCGCGCGGCATTCGAAGCGCAATTCTGGATCGCCAGCGGAGTGCTTTTCCTCGTGGCCGGCGTGCTGCGCCGCCACGCGCTTCGCGATCTCTTCCCCCACAGCAAGGAGACTGCCGATGGCCAGGTCTAAGGCGCCGAGCGGCGATGGGCCGCTGTTCGAGGAAGCGGGCGAGCGGCCGGGCGGGAACGCGCCAGTCGCCCCGCGCCCGGCGAACGCCCGCAAATTGGGCTGGATGCCGGTCGCGCTTGTCGGCGGGCTCGTTGCCGCAGGGCTTTGGGGCGCCTGGGTGACCAAGAACGTGCTCGCTGCCGGCGACCTGCCGCCGATGGCCAAGGTCCAGCTCGCCGGGCTTGTCGGCGAATATGTCCAGGCGCAGGCGCGTTCGGCAACCCCGCCCGAGCAGGTCACGTCGGAGACCAGGGCCTTCATGGCCGAGATCCAGCGCAACCTTGCAGCACGCGGGCAGGCCGGACAGATCGTGCTGGTCGGCGAGGCTGTGCTCGCGGGTGAAGTTCCCGACATTACCGCCGAGCTGCGCCGCGAGGTCTATGCGCGGGTCAAGATGCCGCAGCCGACCGCGGCCAATGCGGGCGATGTCATGGGGGCGATGCGCGCGGCGATCGCGACGCCCCCGACCGCCGCCAATGTTCCCACCGGAAACCCGCTCCATGCCCCCGGCAACTGAGCCTTCCGCTCCGGCCGCGCCCGCGAAGCTCGGCCAACGCGCGCGCTGGCTCGCGATCGGCGTGCTCGGCGCCGGTTTTGCCGCCAGCTCGGCGCTTTCCCAATGGCGCGACGAGCACGCGGTGCTCATCAACACCACCGAGTCGCTTCCCAACTGGGCCTTCTTCATCGACAAGGGACGGCTGCCCGAGCGCGGCGATTTTGTCGTGTTCAACCCGCCGAAGAGCGCGCTCATCACCGCGCATTTCGGCAAAAGCCCGGCGCCCTTTGCCAAGCGCGCGCTGGGCGTGCCGGGCGATGTGGTGACGCGCGAGGGCAACAGGGTCAAGGTCAACGGCGAGACGGTCGCGACGCTCAAACCCCTGACCAAACGCGGCGAGACGCTGGCGCCCGGTCCGACCGGGCCGATCCCTGCGCGCTGCTACTATCTCGGCACTGCGCATCCCGACGGGTTCGACAGCCGTTATGCCGCAATCGGCTTCGTCTGCGCCGACCGGATCGTCGGCACCGGGGATGCGCTGCTGTGAAGCGGCGGCCCCGCCTTGCCCTCGCGCTCGGCCTTGCCGCGCTTGCCGGATGGCCGGTCGTCTCGGCGGTCCGCGCCGCAGACCACGGACAGATGGGCGAGACTTTCCCGATCATCGAGACCGACCTGCTGGCGACGATCGAGACGCGGCTAAGGACCCTCGAAGCCAATGGCGGGATCGAGCGGCTGCAGAACCAGATGCGTGAGCAGGCGGTTGCCAGCGTGCGCCGCCCCAAACCGGTCGAGGGGCTCACGCCCGCGACTGCGCGGCGCGAATGGCTCTACGACCCTTCTTTGGTGCTCGAGGATGACATTGTCGATGCCAAGGGCAATTTGATTGCGCCGCGCGGCACCCGGGTGAACCCGCTTGATCATGTGGCGCTTGGCCAGGACCTGGTCTTTGTCGACGGCACCGATGCCGCCCAGATCGACTGGGCGGTCAGGACCTACAGCGCCCCGCGCGCCAAGGTCATCTTCGTCGCCGGCTCGCCCTTCGATGCGATGAAGCCCTACCAGCGCCGATTCTGGTTCGACCAGGGCGGGCAGCTGACCGCAAAATTCGGCATCCGCCATACCCCCGCCGTGGTCACAGGCGCCGCAGTTTCGAGCGGCGTCAAGGCGCTCAAGGTCAGCGAAGTGCCGCTTGCTTCCAAAGGCCGCGCGTCATGAGGCATCCGCTGCTCGCATTCCTGCTGACCCCGATGGCCGCGCCCGAGACGCCGCGCCTCAAGAGGCTGCGCCGGGCCTTGGTCCTGCTGTGCATGGGCCTCGCCATTGCAGCTCCCCTCAACACGGCCAGCGTCACCCTGTTCGGACCTGTCGGTGCGCTTCCGGCGCTGCTGCTCCTGGTGACGGCGCCGATCGTCGGAGTCGTCTATTTCCGCGCCAAAGCCCGCGCCGACGAGAGCCATAACCGGGGAGGGGAGCCATGAAACAGCTGCGCCGCCTGGTGCTTGGCACTCTCGCCGGGCTCGCGCTCGCCATGCTCGGCGCCGCACCCGCCCGCGCGTCGGCGACCTGCCACGGCAAGTTCGTCAATCCGATCACCGACGTGTGCTGGTCGTGCCTGTTTCCGCTGTCGATCGGCGGGCTTTCGATCTGGAAGGGCTCGCGCCCCGATCCGAAGAACCCGACATTTCCGCTGTGCGCCTGCGGCTCGCCGATCCCGCGCATTGGCATCTCGGTAGGCTTCTGGGAGCCGGTGCGGCTCGTCGATGTCACCAACAAGGCCTGGTGTTTCCCCAACCTCGGCGGAATCGGGCTCAGCCCTGGCTTCGATATCGGCAACGGCCATGTCCAGGGGCGCAGCCAGATCGGCGGCAAGACCCAGAACTCGTCGCAGTGGCAGGCCCACTACTACATCTACCCGCTGCTCTACTGGATGGAGATCCTCACCGACTTCCTCTGCTTCGAGCAGACCACCTTCGATGTCGCCTATGTGACCGAGCTCGACCCGCTCTGGCAGGATTCGGCGCTGACCTCGATCCTCAATCCCGAGGTCGCGCTCTTCGCCAACCCACTCGCCACCGCAGCATGCGCCGCCGACTGTGTCGCTTCGACCGCGAAACTGCCGATCGACCAGATGTTCTGGTGCGCGGGCTGCAACGGCTCGATGTATCCCCTCAATGGCCATGTCTCGGCACATGTCAGCCCGGTCCAGGCCTCGCGGCTCGTCGCGGAGCGCATGCTCTACAAGGTCCACCGCCAGGCGCTCGCCTGGGGTACGATGGGCTCCAAGGCGCTGTGCCACAAGTACCTGATGCCGGTGATGCGCAAGCAGCAATACCGGCTGCAGATGACCAATCCCGTCTCCACCGTGAAGGGCCGCTACGCCTGCGCGCCGATCGGCGCGACGACGATCATTCCCCACACCGGCAAGTCGTTTCCCGTCAAGGGCGAGGACTTTGGCTACCTCGTCTGGAGGAAACGCAATTGCTGCATGTTGTGAGGAGGTTAGCCGCCATGCGCCGCCATCTAACCCGCGCCCGCGCGGGTGCTGCCGCCGGCCTTGCGGCGCTGGCGGCAGTCTCGGCGGCGCTCGCCCAGAGTGCCGCGCAGACGGTCGAGGACCTCGATCTGGCAGCGATCAAGGCACGGGGGAGCGAGCAGGTCAGGGAGGCGCAGGCCCTGGTCGACGCCGTGGCCCATCGCGGCGAGGCGCACCAGGCCGAGGCCGAAGACCTGCGCGATGCCGGGCTCGCGGCGGCGGCCTCGCTCGATCCCGCGAGCCTGCCGCAAGGACCAAAAGGCCCGGTCGACTTCGACGAAATCCTCGCCGGTGCGGCCGCCAACAGTCAGGCGCCGATGGGCGAGGGGCCGCTGTTCACGGTCTTCGCCAGCCTCTCGATGCCGCAGGCTTCGCTCTCCCGCCTGATCCGCGACACCACCCAGGCCGGAGGCGTGGTCGTCTTTCGCGGCTTCCCGCAAAACAGCACGAAGGCCTTTGCCGAAGGGCTCAAGCGCGTCGTCGCCGACGAGCGGCAGGAAGCCCATATCGCGGTCGACCCGCGGCTGTTTCGCGCCTTTGCCGTCACCGCCGCGCCAACCTTCGTGGTGACGGGACGCGCCTACGAGCTCTGCGACGGGTTCGACTGCACCAGCATGGTCCCCGACCACGACCGCATGACCGGCAATGTCACGGTCGAATATGCGCTCGAGCGCTTTGCGACAAGCCGCGGACCGGGTGCGGGCGTCGCCCGGGTGGCGCTCGCCGAGCTGCGCAAGGGCAGCTGACATGACGGGAGCGGGATCACGGATGGCAAGGGGCAGGGCGGGCCGGTTCGCGCGTCTTGCTCTCCCCTGCCTGCTTCTCGTGCTCGCTGCCCTCCCGGCCCAGGCGCAGGTCTACATCCCGCCGCCCGATGACCTCGTCGAAGAGCTGCCGGTCCTGCCGCCCGACGTCGATCCCGTCCTGCCAGCACCCGCACCCCCGCCACCTTCCGCGCCAAACACCATGAGCGCTGAGGAAGCCAAGGCCGAGGCGAGGAGCACTGGCGCCGCGCTGCGCGGTGCCTATCAGGGGCTGACCCAGGAGGGCGGCGCCGCAGGCCAGGTCCCGGGCTATCAAGAGAGTTATCCCGGCCAAACCCAGTATTACACCAATCCGGACGCGCTGCAGACCGACGGCGCGGTGGCGGGCTGGAACAGCGAGGCTTACCGCACCGCCAATTCGACAACGCGGCCGACGGTCGACGTGACACGCAGCGATCTTGCCCGCGCGGCCGCGATCGAGGCCGATCCCGATGCCTATCTGGAAGGCATGAGCGCCGATGGTTCGACCGGCGACTGCGTGCCGCTCCCGCCCGGCTCGGGCGCGCCCAACACTGCGGAATGGACCTGCCACGTCGGCTCGCAGGTGGTCGAGCAGCCACGGACCTGCACCAGCAGCCTCTCGGTCGCGGAGTGGAATGATACTCTCTACCAGTACATTTGCGTCACCAGTCCCAGCTTTGCCGGCTGCACTTCGCTTGCCGGTAATGCCCAATGCTGCATGACCTCGAGCTTCCCGATTCCGGAATACGGGCTCACCGTCGACTATTACGACTGCGACGCCGCTGTCAGCGATCCCAACGCCTATTTGATCGCCACGCTGCCCAAGCCGCCGCCCGCCGATGCTTTCGCGGTCGTGAGCAACGCCTATCGCTGCAATGCCCAAGGCATCAGCGATGCCCTGACCTTCGATCCCGTCACCGGCATGCCGCTGCAATATGTGACCGGCCTGCAGCAGTGCGGGACGATTGCCTCGGACCCAACCTGCACCCGCAGCAGCGCGGCGGCCGCCGGGCTTGCTGATCGCTCGCTATGCAAGACCTGGGATTTCATCGGCGATCCCTTCGGCGGCGGCGGATACCTGACCTGCATCGAGGCCGCCGCGCCCGAGGAGGTCTACCTCTGCTCGTCGAATGTCGCCGGAATGACCCCGGAAAGCGCGGTTTCGAAATGGTTCACGCAAGCGTGGACCGACAGCGCCTGCAGCATCGATCCGGCCAGTTGCAGCCTGTCCTCGGAAACCTGCACTGCGCCGGGTGAAACCAGGGTCATCGGCGGGGTGGCGGTCACCCGCCCGTGCTGGGAACGCACGCGGACGTACCTGTGCCAAAGCGTGGTCGGCGGCGGCAACGACTGCGGCGCGCTCGAGGCCCAGGCAGGATGCTCGCTTGCGCGCGAGGTCTGCCTAGACGATCCGCCCTCAGCCGATGGCTCCTGCGCGGTCAGCGAGCGGGTCTATTCCTGTCCGATCCCGGGCACCAGCGAGGAGCCCGCGCAGTACATCTGCGGCGGCGACGTCTACTGCGTGAACGGCGACTGCGAGGCGGTGGAACGCGAAGCCTCCGACGAGTTCAAGGATGCCGTGGTCGCGCTCAACGCACTCGGCCAGGCCAATGCCGAGTTCGACGAGGCCGCGCTCACGCTGTTCAGGGGGACGCGCGAAAGCTGCTCGCACAAGGTCTTTGGGCTTTCGAACTGCTGCTCGGGCAAGGGGGTCCCGCTGCTCACCCCCTGGCTCTGCTCCTCGGCCGAGAAGCTCCTCGACGAGAAGGACGATGCGGGCCTGTGCCACAAGGTCGGGACCTACTGTTCGTCGAGCTTCCTTGGCATCTGCGTCACCAAGAAGGACGTCTACTGCTGCTTCCAGTCCAAGATCAGCCGCATCCTTCAGGAGCAGGGCCGCCCGCAGATCGGCAAGCCCTGGGGCAAGCCCAAGACCGAGACCTGCGAGGGGTTTACGATCTTCGAGTTCCAGCAGCTCGACCTGTCGGTGATGGATTTTTCCGAGGTCTACGCCGACTTCATGGAAGCCGCGAAGCTCCCCGACGAGGCCGCCGCCCTTGTCCAGATCCAGCAGAAAATCGCCGATTACTATGCGGCGCACAAGCCATGAGCCCCCAAGAGGTCAGGAAGTGATCATGATCAACCCCAAGGCTTTCCACCTTGCCGCCAGCCTGCTCGCCGCAGCGGCCGCACCCATTCCGTCCGCCCGCGCCGAGAGCCCCGGCGGGATCGAAGTCGAGAGGCAGGAGGATGATTTCTACTGCAAGGAGCGCAGGCTCGGGACCTGGTTCTACTGCGAGCGGCCCAAAGAAGCGCCGCGCGCGGCGGCAAGCCCCGCGGCCTCTGCGCGCAGCGAGCTTGCGGCAATCTCGGCCAATCTCGAGGAGCTGAAGGCGCGCGCCATCCTCGAACCGAGCGCCGAGAACGTCACCGCCTATGTCCGCTTCCAGCGCGAGCAGCTCGACCGCTCCTCGCTGTTCGCCGACGTCTGGCAGCGCGCGCTGTGGCAGGATCCGGGGCTCGACTACACGCTGCAGCGCCCGGTTTCGACGCTCGGCAAGCGTGCCTGGATCGACCAGCGCAAGACCGATCGCGACCTTGCCATGGCGAAGCTTTCCGGGCGCTACGGGGTGTTCTATTTCTACGCCTCGAGCTGCGGCGCCTGCGATATCTTCGCCCCGATCCTCAAAGCCGTGAGCGACAGGTACGGGCTTGCCGTCCTCGCGGTGTCAATGGACGGCGGCCCGACCGCAACATTCCCGAACTATGTCGTCGATGCCGGGCAATACGAACGGCTCGGGCTCGGCACCGATCGCCAGGTGCCCGCGCTGGTCCTGTTCGACTCCGTGACGAAGCAACCGATGCCGATCGGTTACGGGATCCTCAGCCAGGACGAGATTATGGACCGGGTGTTCCAGCTGACCCAGGTGCAGCCCGGGAGCGACTTCTGATGCGCGGCGCACTCACCCATCGCCTCGCCGGCGCCTCGCGCAAGGCTCTGACCTGCGTGCTCGCAGCCTCGGTCTTGCTGGCTGCCCCCACGCCAGCGCTCGCGGGCGTCGAAGGCGAGATGCAGAACTTCATGTCCGACATGGGCGCGCAGGCCAATGTCACCGGCCCTTCGGCCTATCAGGGCCAGTCGGCAGGCTACTACTCGGGCGGCGCCATGTGGTCGCGCTTCCCGCAGAAGAACATCCAGCCCTTCAACATCCAGCTGCCGCACGCACGCGCCGGCTGCGGCGGCATCGACCTGTTTGCCGGCTCGTTCTCGTTCATCAACACCGCCGAGCTGGTCGCGATGCTCAAAGCCACCGCCAACAATGCGCTCGGCTTCGCCTTCAAGCTCGCGATCGACACGATCTCGCCCGAGATCGGCAAGGTCATGGATGAGCTTGCCCAGAAGGTGCAGCAGATGAACCAGATGAACATTTCGAGCTGCGAGACCGCGCAGGCGCTGGTCGGCGGGCTCTGGCCGACCTCGGACACCGCCTCGTCGGTCATCTGCGAGGCGATCGCCAACAGCCAAGGTGCGGTCGCCGACTGGGCGCGGGCGCGCCAGCAATGCAACAATGGCGGGCAGCGCGAGGCCCTGAAGGGCGCGAATTCCGATCCCGACATGAAGGAACAGGCCGGGATGCCCAACAACTACACCTGGGAAGCGCTCGGCAAGAAGTACGGCGGTTTCGACACCCAGTTCCGCGAGTTCCTGATGACGCTGGTCGGGACCGTGATCTACGATCCCAATGGCAGCGGCGGCAAACCGCGCGTCCAGTTCATCGGCCCGGCGGACTCGGCGCTGATCAGCGCCATGCTCGACGGCACCTCGGCCGCGCCGCACAAGGTCTGGTCCTGCGGCGCCGACACGGCCAAATGCATGGCGCCAGTCGAAACCTCGCTGGTGATCGGCCCCAATGTGGCGCTCAAGGCCAAGGTCCGCGCGCTGATCGAGTCGATGGCGCTGAAGGTCCGCGATCCCGGTGCATCGCTCACACCGGCCGAAGTCCAGCTGCTCGGCATGGCGAGCGTTCCCGTCTACAAGATCATCACCGTGAGCGCGGCGGCCGAGTTCGGCATTTCCGCCCAGGAGATCAACGACCTTTCCGAGATCGTCGCGGTCGATCTCGTCACCACCATGACCATGCGGTTCATCGACATGGCGGTGAACGCGCGCTCGGACTTCAACGGGGCGGACGCGGATTCCTTGCGCGAATGGCGCGAGGGACTTTACGAGACCCGGCGAAACTTCCTGGGGCTCGCGGCGCGCACCTCGGCACGCTTCGACCAGACCTTCGCGCTGATCCAGCGCACGCAGATGCTCGAAAAGACGCTGCGCACCCAGCTTTCCCCGCAAATGTCGGCGGCGCTGCGCTTCTCGCGCACGCTCAATCAACAGGTCCAGTAGGGGCGGGAACCGCACGATGCTCGAGGTCTTCACAGTCGGGGGCGGCGAGTACCTCGTCAATACCTTCAACGCGATCGCCGCCTGGACCGGTTCGGGCGGGTTCAAGTCGCTGATCCGCGTCGTGATGGTGATGGGGCTGATTTACGCGCTCCTCGTCACCGCCATGGACCTCGACTGGCGCGCCTGGTTTCGCTGGTTCATCCAGTCGACGCTGATCTACCTCGTGCTCATGGTGCCGACGGTCACCGTCAGGGTCACCGACCGCGTCAATCCCGGCCTTGCCCCAGCCACGGTCGCCAACGTGCCGATCGGGCTCGGCGTCATGGCTTCGTTCACCAGCCAGGTGAGCGACTATTTCACCCGCACCGCCGAGACGGTCTTCGTCATGCCCGCCGCGCTCAATTATTCGAACGGCGGCTTCGTCTACGGCGCGCGGATGTGGGACAAGGTGCGCGGCTTCGAGATCCGCAATCCCGTCTTCAAGGCCAACCTCGACGGTTACCTCAAGCAGTGCGCCTATTACGACATCCTCTTGGGCACCAAGAGTCTGAAGCTGCTCAGCGAATCCACTGACCTCTGGGCCGCCCTGGGGGCGGGTGCCGCAACCAACCGCGGCATGAAGTATCTCACCGATACCGGCGCGGGTTCGGTCGACATCGAGGGCAAGACCTGTGCCGAGGCCTGGGCGCTGATCGACGGACATTGGGAAGCCGAGATCAATGCCTATGCACTGCCGTTTGCGCACACCATGTACCCCAAGCTCAGTCAGGCCGCCGCCGGGGCCAAGCTTGCCGCCGACGTGCCGGTGATTTCGCAGCTGCTCACCGGCACCGCCATGGGCCGGAACCAGTTCCTCAAGCAGAAGAGCGTGGTCGATGCCTTCGAGGCCGCCCAGCTCGACTTCGGCAATGCCGACAGCGATTCCTTCGCGCTCCAGCGCGCCGATGCCCAGACCCGCAACGCCATGACCACCACGGCCGAACAGGGGCTGATCTGGATTCCGGTGCTGAACGTCGTGCTGACGGTCGTGTTCTACGCGCTCTTCCCGATCATCTTCCCACTGCTGCTGTTCCCGAAAAGCGGCATCGCGACGCTCAAGGGCTACTTCGCGGGGTTCTTCTACCTCGCCGCTTGGGGACCAATCTACGTCCTCATCCACATGTTCATCATGGACCGGCTGACCGCTCAGACCAATGCGGCAGCGCCGGGCGGGATTGCGCTCGCCAACTGGGCGGGGATCGACGCGGTCAACCAGGACATCGCGACGATGGCCGGGTTCCTGATGATGTCGGTGCCGGTGCTCGCGCTGATGGTTATGCGCGGGACCATGTCGGTGGCCTCGAACATGAGCTCGATGCTGAGTGCGCCGCAAGGGGCGGCCGATGCTGCCGCGCTCGAGAGGACCACCGGCAACTACACTTTCGGCGATGTCAGCCATGGCAACTTCAACGCCAACAACCGCCAGATGGCGCAGTGGAACCAGGCCCCCAATCTGGCTGTGGGCGCAAGCCACATGGGCCACAGAAGCGACGATGGCGCGATGGTCCATGCCTATGGCAGCGGCGCGCGGGTAATCGACACCAGCGGAGCAATCTCGCAGTTGCCGTTCAAGGCTTCGATGACGCGCGGCTATGCCAGCGATTTGCGCAATCAGGGCCAGTGGTATCTCAATGAGGCCGACCGCATCGAGAACGGCACCTCGGCGAGCTGGAGTAGTACGCGTGGGACCTTCGGCAGCGCGGTCAGCGCCAGCAGCCAGGTGACCGGAAGCCGCAGCGAACGCGGATCACGCGCGTCCGACACCCACAATGTCGGCGGCAATGTCATGGTCGAAGGCTCGGCGGGCAAGTCGACGCGCGAGGTGACCAACGACGACCTGATCCTGCGGCAGGGCAATAGCCGTTCGAGCGGGAATTTCGATCAAAGGGCGTTTGGCGGCTCACTCACAGGTTCGGCTAACGGAACCGTCGGGACTCCAGGCAAGGATTTGGCAGGCAGCGGCGTTTCCGCAGGGCTTGGCGCCTCGATCTACGGTAGAAGGGAATGGGGGGACGACGCCAGAACGAGTTCGGAACGATCAGCAACGAACCAGGTCACCCGCGGCACCGACAAGTCCGAGGATGTCAGCAGCCGTGTCGTCGTCATCGGCAACAGCGGCGACGTCCAGTCTTCGGGCACGTTCAGCCAGAGCTCCGACTACACCGATGCCAGCCAGAGCCGGACCAGCAGCGAGGGCACCGACTGGCGGGTCTCCGAAGCAGAGGAGCGCCGCGCCGCCGCCGCGCGCTACCGCGAGATCGGCAGCCGGATGATGAGCGAAGCGAGTTATGCCGAGAGCCACGGGTTCCAGGTCTCGAGCGACATGTCGAACCTGATCCAGGATCGTTACGAGGCGTTGCAGCGCGAGCACCCCGAGTGGCACCTGCCCGACATTGCCAACCCGCGGCTCGATTACCGCGACATGGCACGGCGCGATCAGGCGATCAGCTACATCATGGATGATCTGCTGAGCGACCTCAGGAACCGCCGGATCGACGAACTGGAAGACGTGGCGGCGATCACCGGGCAGGGCAAGCTTGGCAGCCATGCCGACCTCGGTATGCCGCAAGGTGCATCGCTCCCGTCCGCCGATGGCTCGCCGTCGCTAGTCGCTTCGCCGCTCGAAGGTGGCACGTTGCTCGCGGCACCCAACGGCCCGGTCGACGGCGCAAGATTGGCGCGCGAGCTGGGTATGGGCGTCAAATCCGGGGCGCGGCTCGGCCGGATGGATGGCGATCTGGTTCCGGCTATGGGCGTGGTCGCCGAAGAGGCGAGGGCACTCGGGCTGCCGCGCCCGGTGGTAACCTCGGGGAATGACAGCACCCAGCATGCTTCCGGGTCGGCGCACTACGATAACCGAGCGCTCGACTTCCGCGGCAACAACATCTCGGACCAACAGGGAGAACAATGGGCGGAACGCGTGCGTGAGCGCCTGGGCCCGAGTTATGCGGTCGACTTCGAGAGGTTCCCCGAAAACCCGGCGCGGGATCACCTGCACGTGGCCAGGCGGCGCGGATAGGGTCAGCCCAAGATACCGGACTGCACCGCGAACACGATCAGGAAGATTGCCATACCTCCGAGTACCGTAGGCAAAACGTATGGGTTGCCGATCTGGTCTGAGGCACCTGCCTGCGGAATCCTCGGCAACGGTAGACCCGTGACAGGGTCAGTGTTCGCTTGGCGGCAGGCTAGCGGCAAGCCATCGAGTCCGTAACGATTGTGGTCCATGGCGGGGCTCCTTGCGCTGGCATGATCATATCCGGTTCTCGCCGGATTTTCAATGATCTGCCAGGAAAAGGGAAAGCCCCCCGCACCCATGCCGAACCTCCGCACTCCGCGGCGCGAAGCGCCGATCGCCTCACCCCCCATCGGCGGGAAGCGGACATTAGAGCTGCCATTCTCCGCATGATGTGCGGCGAATAAAATGCAGAGAGTCCGGTCGAACCAAGGTAGGAGCCTTGACAATGTAAGAATTATTCCTTACCTCAACCCCCGGTATGGAGAGCATCATGGCGATCTCACTCGAAGAAATCAGCACCATCACCGCCAAGGGTCAAACGACGATCCCCAAGGCTGTGCGTCAGGCGCTTGGCGTCGACTACGGCGGCCGCATTGCCTTTCGCGTGAGCGATGGGGGGGTTACCGTCTGCCGGGCCGACGAAGACGAAGATCCGGCAATCGACAGCTTCCTGAGCTTCCTGGCAGCCGATCTGAAGCGTCATCCCGAGACCGTGAAGGCGCTTGGCCCCGAATTGGCAGCGCGCATCTCAGCGCTCACGGCCGATGTTCCGGTCGATCTCGATGACGCGATCGATGGCGACGTCGCCCTTTGAAGAAGAAGCCCATTCCTGCAGGCCTGACGGTCAACGGATGGACGCTTTACGCTCATCCGCTTTTTCTCGAACAGCTTGAGAAGTTGACGCTCGCGGTTGAACGCGCCCGCGAGAAGGATCCGGGTGGATATGCGTCGACTGCCAATGCCAAACTTCTGGCAGCGCTCCGCAAACTGATGTTCGAGGTGATCCCCATCGATCCCGCTCGCCCAGAGTTCCGCCAGGGCGGGACGCTGGGTCCGGCGCGCAAGCACTGGTTTCGGGCAAAGTTCGGCAATGGCCGCTTCCGCCTGTTCTTCCGCTATTCGACAGCCGCTAAGATCATCATCTTCGCTTGGGTCAACGACAGCGACACGCTGCGCACCTATGGCGCGAAGACCGATGCCTATGCCGTGTTCAAGTCCATGCTCGAGAAGGGCAACCCGCCCGAGGATTGGGAGGCTCTGCTGTGGGCAAGCCGGACACTTACGGAAAGCTGATCTGAGTGCCTCAGGCGACGTCCTGTATCTCGACGTATTCGACCTCGATCCGGTCGACCTCGACGATGCGTCCGCGGACGCGGACTCGCCCGCTCAGCCCATTGACAGTGGTTTCATCGACAAATCCGAGCCGCCAGCACACTCCGTCATCGTCGCGCAGGATCGGCCCGCGCGCACCCGGTTCGATAGTGCCGACGTGGAACCTGGAGGCGTGGGAGCGGGATGACATCATGGGCCTTGGCGCGGGCAGTCTTGCTGGAGGATACCGCCCGGAACACGGTCGGCGCCTGCGCTGATAGCCGATCGAGCAAATATTGCCCAGTGCCGGCTTGCGTGAATGATGGGCGCGGCCCGGTGGGAGGCGACCCGGACCGCGCCTTCTGGTCAGACCAGGATCGCTTCCTCGACGCAAGTGATGCAGTCGTGGTTGCGCTCCTGGCTGGCAGAACTGGGGCGAGGCGCTGCGGCCTTTTCAGGACAATCCTCGCAAGGTGGCAGCGCATCGGACGGGGCAGGGCGCTTCATCGCCTTGATCCGCGCCTTCACCGCTTCCACGGTCTCGCGCATGGTCGCGCCAGTCTTTGTCCTCATTTCGGCCGACAGGGCATCAGCGACGCGCTGCAGTTCTCGCCTGCGCGCATCCCAGTGAGAACTGGCGGGCTCGATCGCGGCCGTGTCATTGCTTGCCATTTTCGACGAAGCGAGGGCAGGTTGGGCGCCGAGGGCAAGCAGCGCGAACGGCAGGTAAAGTCTCATGGATGATCTCCTCGTTGGTTAGAAAAAGCCGGTCCGGCGGCCGTAGGAGAGGTCGCTGGTTGCAGAATCGCCAAGCGCCGACCGGCGCACGCTCAGGGTCACGCCGCGCCCGCGCACCGCGCGCAGATGCAGGTCGCGAACATCGATGCCGTTGCGCTCGGCCCAGTCCTGAGCGTCGCGTTCATTGGCAAAGTCGCCGATTTCCTGATGGTCATAGGACATGGTTCTCGTCTTCCCTGGTTGTGGGTGATGCATCTCGCAGGCTTGGGGCTTGGGTCGCAGGGCAAAGCGCAACGAAGGCCGCGGCGAGCGCCACGGCTGCCATGGCAGCAAGCGCCAGTCTCTCAACTTGCTCGTCGGCGACAACACTGGCGAGCACAGCCAGCCAGACCAGCGCCGCCTGGCAGCCATCGAACAGGCGTGTGCGCCGCTCGCGCGAAAGCAAGGGCAGGGGCCTCACAGGTCGAGCCCCAGCGATTTTTCCGGGACAGGGAGTTGTCGCACCGCCGGCGCGGCGACCGGGCCAAGGACCGCATCGAGCTTCGCCTTCAGTTCCGGGCTCATCCTGAGTTCGGGGAGCTGGCGAGGCTCGATCGGGTTCGCGGGCCTCGCGTCAACCTCCAGCCTGCCGACCGTCTCGAGCGCCGAGGTCTTGTTGCCCGGCGTCCGGTCGAGCTGAAACTTGAGCGCTTCGAGGTCGTTGGTCACGACCCGCAATGTCGTCGGTCGCCCGGGTATTGAGCACGTTCTGGGTGCGCTGGGTGGCGAGGTTGCGCTGCCGTGAAGAGATCACCTCGATCGCCTGGGCTTGGGTCATGCCCTGCGCCATGTGCGCGTTGAGCGCATAGCCCAGGGCAAGCCGCCGCAGCATCGGATCGCTGGAGGGCAGGGTGATCTGCCGCTTGTCGGCAAGCTCAAGCGTCACGGCTTGCGCAGTCGCCGAGACGACCGTCGCATAGGTCGACTTGGCGATGTCACGGGCGGCATCCTTTTCGCGCCAGAACACCGTCTCGCCGCCATGGAGGGTAATGTCCTTGCGGTCGTAGAGCCCGATCCGGTCGAAACGGTGCTGCGGATCGATCCTGTCGGGGTCGATGACCTTGCGCTTGCCCTCGCGCTCCAGCGTCACCTTGCCGTCGCGGCCGATCGCCACCACGTCGTATTCGCCGTGCCGCAGCCCCAGTTCGCGCACGTCCATCCGCGCCTCAAGCACCTGGCCGGGCCGGTAGGTCGAGGCAAAACGCATCTCCTCGCGGGTGGCATTGGCGCTTTGCAGGGTCGAGAAGGAGACGCCGGGGCCGGTGAGGGTTCCCTCCTTGAGCAGGCCCTGCTGGACGAGGCTGTTGATCCGGGTGCGGTCGTCGCGGCCCGCCGTGAATATAGCTGTGCGCGCGCGCTCCTCCGGGGCAAGCGACAACCAGAGGTCGGCGGCTGCGGCAATATGGTCGGCCTTGTCCTCGATCACCCGGCCGTGTGCCGCCAGGAGATCGAGCGCCAGACCGGCATGGCCTTCGTTCGACAGTCCGGCCACCGCGAGCAGAAGCGGCGAGCCCTTCTGGCGGATGTTCTCGTCCATCCTGACTGTCGCCTGCTCCGCGGCCTGCGACACCGCGAACATCTTGCCCTGCTCGATCGCCGAGAGCTGCTGGCGGTCGCCCATGAACGGTGCCTTGGCGAGGTCGAGGCGCTCGGCGATCATGGTCAGGCTCGCCATGTCGCGCGAGGAGACCATCGAACTTTCGTCGGTGATGATGACCGTGTTCTGGAGCGCGGTGCGCGCGGTCTCGAACCGTTCGCCCTGGCCTTGCGCGGCGGGCCCGGCATAGCGGCTGACGAAGCTGGCGATGGTCCAAGCTTCGATCCCGGCCTGGCGCATCTGCTCGGCAGTCATCGCGCCCGTGCCTCCGCCGCGCAGGTCAGCAACCATCTTGTTCTGGAAGGCGAGGCCAACGAGCTTGACCCCTTCGGCGGCCAGCACCTTGTCGAGCGCACCCAGCAGCGTCGACTTGCCCGCGCCCGCCACGCCCTGGATGTTGAGGAAGCGGTCCTTGCCGGACAGCACGGCCACGCCTGCGGCGAGCTGTCCGGCATTGAGCTGCCAGCCATCGCTGCCGGCGCGCTCGATCCCGAGTTCGCGTGCCGCCGCCTGGAGCCGCGCCATGGCATGGTCAGGCGCCATGAACACCCGGGCCTTGCTGACTCCGGCATCGATCCGGTCCAATATCTGCTGCTCTCGGGCAAGTGCGGCGGGCGTGGTCACGAGATCGTAATGCCCGTCGAGCCGGTCTGACTTGCCGGGGATGAGGTGGCCGTTGCGAACGAGCTCGCCGATCCGCTCGATGACAGCACCCCCTTCGAGCCCCTTGATCTGGAAGCCCAGCGCAGCGCTCAGGATCGCCTGGGGGCTGAAAGCTGCCTCACGCTCCGAAAGATGCCGGATCGCCGAGGCAGTGGCATGCTGCGCCTTTATCGTGGCGGCGCTGAGCAGAAAGGCCGCCGGGCCGCTCGCGGCAAGTTCGCTGGGTGGCCGCAACGCAGCACCGATCCTGGTTGCCACTTCGGCGAAGGCCTGGCTCGCTGTTTCGCGCAAGGATGGGCGAGCGAGTTCCTGGGCCCGTTCGCGCGCTTCGGCGACAAGCGCCTTGCCGGTGAACCCTAGCGCCTGGGCCCTGTCCTGCCAGTCGCGGGTCAGCGCTTCGCGGTCGGCCACCGCGAGCTTTGCATCGCGCGTATTGACCGTGATCCGGTCGAGCCCTTTGGGTGCCGATATGCCCGTCTCCTCTGCCTTGGCGAGAATGTCCTCGCGGCGCTGGCTGAAAGCCTTGATGACCTCGCTGGGCACGCCCTTGATCTCGAAACCGCCATGCTTGCCCGTAGCTTCGGTCTCATAGCCGAGCTTCTGGAGCTGGGCGCGGAAGGCGGCGTGGTAGAACTGGCCGATGGTGGTGTTGTTCTTCCAGATCTCGCCGTTCCACAGCGCCTTCCAGTTTCCCTTGAGGTCGCGGGTGAGATTGGCGACGACGGCGTGAATATGCCCCTGGGGATCGAGCGCGCGGCTCGTGTCGTGGGCGAACAGGGCATAGACGAGGTTGCCGGTCTTCTCGGGCTCGCCGCTGCGATTGCGTTCGTAGTTGCGGGCTTCGGCAAACTGCTTTTCGACAAGCTGCGACATGGTCGACCGGACCGCCGCCATATGGGCGTCGAGGATGCGCGTGTCCCCGCTGACAAGCGCCAGAATCGAGGCTGACTTCGGCATCGAGAAAGTGAGGTCGACACCCAGCCTGCGCCCCTCGACCTGGCCGACCATCTCACCGCCGGGCAGCCGGCCATTGAGGATCGCTTCAAACGTGTCCTTGTCGACCTGGCCCGATAGTCCGAGCAGACGCGCTCCTTCGCCGGCCCAGACCCCCGCTTCCGCGTTTTCCTGCACCGTGTAGTAGTTGTCCTGGGCGAAGTAGGCGGCAGCGCCGCCCGAAGAGCGGACCGGGGCGATCGAATGCATGGCCTACATCTCCATGCCGTCGTCAGGGGTGGGGGATGTACCGTCCCGGCTGCGCGCATCGCGCGGCTCTGGCTCGAGGTTCTCACCGAGTTCGCGATTGGCCTGCGCCGTTCGCGGCGAGGCTGTCTTGCCTGACGCGCGGGGGGCTGGCTTTGCGGAGCGCGCAGTGTCACGACCAGCCTCACGGACACTGCGCCCCGATGCGGGCCCGGCCGGTTGCTTGCGGAACTGCATCTGGACCGCCATGCCCTTTGGGGAGAGAAGATTGGCAGGCGCAGTCTGCTCGATCTGGCGCGCTACATGGTCGTGCGAGGGCGAAGCAAACGGCGCCCGGTCGGGAACGGGCTCGGAATCGCGGAAAAGGTCGGCTTCAAGCGCTTCCCTATTCTCGCGTCCGCCAGCTTCTTCCGAGGAATCGCCATCAGCATCTTCGCTGTCGTCAAGGTCAAGCGCGACGTACTCGATCGGCTCGACATTCTCTCGCAGCACGTAACCCGGCGCGACCGCAGGATAGTCCTTGTACTGCAGCTTGATCCGGGCGGCATCGAAGCCTTCGGGGAACACCAGGACGCCGTAGAGCGACTTCAGTTTCATGATGTCGGATGCAAGCATCAGGGGCTGAAGTTCGGTACGCGGCGTGATCGTTGCGGCATCGCGGATCGTCGAATAGCCGTAGCTATAGGCCTCATCCATGATCCGCACCTCGCGCTCGCCGATGAACTCCGAGCATTGCTCGGCGGTATCGTGATCGGCGGCCGACAGGATCAGCTTGGTTCGCGCCAGCGAGGCGAGGTTCTGCGCGCCTTCCTTGCCGTAGGTTTCGGCGAGTTTGGCGAACGAATGAATGCCCAGCACAAAGGCGCCGCCGAATCCGCGCGCGGTCTGCATGCCGTCCTCGATTGCCGGCAGCCGGTGGAGCGCGTGGACCTCGTCGAAGAAGAACCAGGTGCGTAGCGAACGGGTCCGCGGCAGGCGCATCAGCGAGTGCACGGCAAGGTTCATCCACAGCGACAGAAGCGCGCGATTGAGTACCAGCTCGGTGTGGGAAGAGGTGATGAACAGGATCGAGCCGGGCAGGTGCTCCTTGCCGATCCACTCGCGGATCGAGAAGGGCGCCTTGCCCTCGGGAAGGAACCGGAGCGCCTGGGCATTGGTGTTGAACACGGCCCGGATCGATTCCGCCATCTTGGCCGCCTCGGGCGCGGTCAGAGGGTCGGCGACAGTGCGTTCGAGAAACTTGTGGACCTCCTTGAGGTTGGCCATCATCAGCTTGCTGGCGAGCGCCTGATTGGTCGCCTGGCCGATCCGCACGAGCTTGACGCACGTCTCGACGAACAGCGTGCGGGCGGCGAGCATCCAGAAGGGCTCCGCTCCGCCCCCGTCGCTCGGCAGGAGGGCCGCGGCAATGCCGATGAAGTCGGCGTGGTTTTTCGCCTCATCGAAGATCGACCAGGATGGACAGCGCTCGTCCATCGGGTTGAGGACGATGTCGGTTTCGGGGTTGTAGAAGGCTTCGACGTAAGCCCCGGTGAGATCGAAGACGACGGCCCGATCACGCCGCACGCGCATCTGGGCGATGAGGTCGCGCATCTGCGTCGTCTTGCCCGTTCCGGTCGAGCCGATCATCATCGCGTGGGCTTGCTCGGTCCGCCAGGGATAAGGCACTCCCGCAATGGTATAGGCATGGTGGATACCGGCCGCCTTGCGCTCCACGAGCGGCATGGCGAGGACCTGCTCCAGCGACTTTCCCGGGAGCCGCTCGGCAACTTCAGCGATCAGCGCAGCGCGGTTGTGCTCGTGTATGGCAGCGGCAAGCGCAGGCGCATCCACCAGCATGGCGCCGCGCTGGTGCCGCTCCTCCAGAATGGCCTTGCCGCGCCTTCGCGAATAGTCGACGAACCACACCGTGAGCGGCAGTGCGATAAACAGCGAAATGAACAGCGAGCCGAGGACCGCACGCGTCAGCTTGTTCCAGGCAATCACCACATCGGGGTGCGAGGCGACCATCGAGATCGGCGCCGGGATCACTTCGCCCGAAGGCACGGTGAGGTTAATCACCTTGCTCGGCGAGAACTCCATGAAGGTCCAACCGGCGGCATAGATCCGCATCAGTATCATCTCGATTTCGTGTTCGTGAAGCCGCAGCGCGAGGACCACCGAGAGCACGAACAGAAAGGTGAAGAACCAGACCAGAAAGGGGAGCCGCGCAGAGGCGAACCACATCAGGTATTCGTGGGTGATGAGCTGCGATCCGCGGGTAAAGTTTCCAGCGTTGCGCGGTGTCGTGCCGCGCGCGGAATGGTGCAGCAGTTTGCCCGGGCGGGTCTGATCGGACCAGGCGTCAGGCCGCGCCATGGAGCGCCTCCATCCGGCGTTCGGCTTCGATCAGCAGTTCGTTATGAACGTCGGGATATTCGCGCTGGGCGATCAGGTCCGCGACGAGGAAAAGATACTCGGCTGAAAACTGTCGGCGCCGCTCAGCATCGCCAGCGCCAGCTAGCGTACCGAGATAGGTTTCGAGCGCGGCGCGCAGGATGATCGAAGTGTTGACCGATTGCGCTTCGGCGGCCTTGTCGAGCGCTTCGGCAAGCCGCCTTGGCAGGCGAACGGAGACGCGGGTTTCGTCTGTCATCATCTAGCCCTCTGCGAGGGCCCGATGGGAATTGCGCGACAACCTTTCTAGGCGATTGGACCGTGCTTGGCAAGTCAAGCGACATGAACTACAGGTGTGTGACGGTGTCAGACGCCTAAATGGCGCATTTGCGTTGTCCGCCACGATGTCGGACATATGTCATACGGCGGCAGACAAACGCATGCCCGCAAAACTCCGACAGTTTTACTACGGTCAGGCCGTGTAGGGTGTGCCATCTATACCCCTGATCCGCTAACCTTCGTTTTGTGTGGGTTGAGATATTTCATATCTGTATAAGTAAGGGTATTCAAACTGGCATTGAATGACGGACTTCTTCTGGATTTTACTTAGCGGCGGCTGATTATTTCTGACCAGATATGCGATGCAGGTCTTGCCAAAGTCGTGGCGGCTTGGAACGATGGGCGCGGGAGGTTTCAGCGCCAACCCACGAGGTATCATCATGGCCAGGAAAGGAAGTCTTGAAGCGGAACGACAGGCGATCGCAAAGGAGCGGAGCGCACTGGAAGCGCGCGAAGCGAAGCTGCGGGAAAGCGAGCAGGTTGCCATGGCCGAACTGCTGAGGAAGTCAGCACTCGGCAAGGCCCCGTTCGAGAGGGTCGAAGCATTCTTCGCCGCTCTCGGAAAGCTCGGCCTGGAGGAAGCGGAGAAGCGCCTGCGGGTAAGCTGAAACCGGTCTCGGCAGAGACCAGCGCAGCCGGGGCTCGATGCCTCGGCTGCGCTTATTCTGGGCTCGCAAAAAAGGGGGCCGGAGAGCCCCTCTGGAGCCCTCCGGCGCTTGGATCGATGATCATTTCAGAACGGGCAGTCCGCGTCCCAGTCGGGATCCATCACCACGCTCATGAAGCTTGCGGCGCGGGCGATGTTCGCTTCGTCATAGTCGTCGGCCATCATGCCCGGGACGGAATGGACGATCCGGTCGATCAAGTCCTGGGGCAGGGCGTTGTAGTCGCCCTCGTCGATGGCGCTGAAGGAACCGTCGTCGTTCTCGATTACGTGGCTGTCGAAGAAGCTGTGCTGGGCGCGGATAGTCGCGGCGCGCACTGCTGCGTCATAGCTGATGTGGTCGAAAGCCGGGATGTCGAGGGTCGTGGTAAGAGCGTTCATGTGAGCCTCCTGTCAAAGGAATTGAAGAGGTCTCCTCAAGGATGGCCGAGCTTGGCCCGGGTCAGGAACGGGCCGCTCGCGGCCCGCCGCGCGAGCGGGGGTGGGGGAGCCGATTTTTTCGCCTTCTTCAGGCGTAAAAATTGGGGGAACCGCCCTTCTTGACGCGGGCCAATGGCGGCCATCATGCTTGGAATTCTGCGAGAGTGTTTAACCCTGTTGGGGAGCACCCCGGTGGTCCACGCGCAGGTACCGCATGCCCGGCCGATGCGAAGCCTTCGCACCCCCCACCAGCAGGCCGTCAGGCCGTTACTGGCGGGTGCAAGAAGCGAGCGGGCCGGGCCATGAAGGTGTGCGTCCCGGTCGACAAAAAACGTATGGCCCGCCCCGTCTGCAAGGGGGATTTTGAAGTGCTCTGATCAGTCTGCGTCAACGTATGCGGTCTCATGGGTGACCCCATGGCCAAGATGGACATCCGCACGTCTGGAGCCACAATAAAGACACCGGCAGCAAGTGCCATTTTTTTGCCCGGGCTTTCCAGACGCCGATCGACTGTCAGGCCATCTTCACGATCCTTCCTGCAAACATCGTTGGCCTATGCACGCAGATGCGTGCGGCCGATCCGGTTATACCGCGACTGGGTAGCCGCGTTCGAACGTCGCGTCCTTGCGCAAGGCCGCCCATGCGATCCGTGCCAGCTTGTTGGCCAGCGCGACGACGATCGCATTGCGGTGGACGCCGCGCTCGATCATTCCTGTCAACCAGCGGCCCAACGGGGTCTCACTTCGCGCCAGCGACGGCAATGCTGCTCGGGCGCCGTGGATGAGCAAGGTGCGCAAGTAGGTGTTGCCGCGCTTGGAGATGCCGAGCAGCCGCGGCTTGCCGCCGGTAGTATGCTGACGGGGCACCAGACCAAGCCAGGCACCCAGGTCTCGGGCTTTGGCAAAGCTGCTGGCATCGCCTACGGCTGCAATCAGGGCAGTTGCGTTCAGCACCCCGACGCCGGGGATGGATGTAAGCCGCCGGGCAGCCGCGTCATTGCGCGCCAGCTCGACAAACTCGCCGTTCAGCGCTTCCACCCTGGTATCGAGTTCGCGCCATTCGGCACGCAGTTCGCCCACCAACTGGCGCAGACGCGGTGACAACGTCGTATCCTCATCGGCGAGCAGGGCATCGATGCCGAGTTCCAGCTTGCGCCGCCCAACCGGGAAAATGGTCCCGCGCTCCAGCAGGATCGCCCGCAGCTGATTGATCAGGCTCCTGCGCTCGGCCACTAGGCGGGACCGGACCCGATGGAGTGTCTGGATGTCCAACTGCTCCTGGGTCTTAAGTTCGACGAAGCGCATCGTTGGACGCGAGGCGGCCTCGGCGATCCCCTCGGCATCACGATCATCGTTCTTCTGCGCTTTGACATACGGCCGTACGTACTCCGGCGACATCAGTCTGATCTCGTGGCCGTGCGCTGCGAAAAGGCGCCCGAGGTTATGGGCGCCACAGCATGCTTCCATCGCGACCACGCACGCAGGAAGCTTGGCAACGTAGTCGACCAGCGTCTGGCGGCGCATCGACCTGCGTACGACGACAGCTCCTGCCGAATCCACGCCCACCACACTGCAGGCATTCTTGCCCAAATCAACGCCAAGGATCACAATAGACATCGGTCCGCTCCTTTCCTCTTCAAGCACCAGCATCATATCCGATGCTGGGGAAAAGGGGCGGGCCATTCCATAAAGAAGGGCATCCGGCGGTGATGCCGGACACCCTTCATGCTTGATGCAATCGGAGCAGGCCCCGCTCAGAATGGCGGGAGTTCATCGCCATTGACGGTGCCACATGCCGTGCGCTTCATCGCAGGCCGCTCAGCTTGCGCTGCGGCTTTGGTCCGCGCTGCCGGAGCATCGTTGTGGACCGATGCGTCGCGCACGATGTGCAAGGGAATGCGTGCTTCCCGCAGCCGGTCGGCCAGGTTCGCCTGGATGCCGCCGCCGCTGCACACCACGGCCTCGACGGGCTTGAAGGCGAGCATGCGCGCATTGCGCTGATAGGGGGCGGATGCTCCCCGCGAAGCGTCGGGCTTGCACAGGATCACTGGAACATTGTGGCGCGACGCCCAGGCCGCCGCGATCACGTCCGCACCCTTGTTCTGCGCGGTCGTCGCCAGCACCATCGAGGGCACGCGGGAATGGATCGCATCGAGATAGTCTTCAACCAGCGCAATGTCGGTGAACTGCTGCCCGCCCGAGAACACCACGACCGGACCTGATGGGGCATATTGTTCGCGCCGCTGCGCCTTCTGTGCCGCGAGATAGTCGCGTGCTTCGATCATCGAGGCATTGGTCTTGGACGACACCCGCGAGCCCCGGACCGGCGAGAATGGACGGCCGGTTTCCACGAGATAGATCCTGGCGGCATGGTCCCTCATGCATTCCATCGCGTCGCGGCATTCGGCAAGACTGCGGGCCTGCATGGTCAGGTCCTCAAGGTCGGTCGCGTAGACCTCGCTCGGATCGTACTCGCGCAGCTTCTCCTGAAGCCGGCTCGCCATCGCATCCTCGCGATCATCGAGGCGTTTGGCCACCACATGGAAGCTGTTGGCGATGCCCCAAGCGACTTCGCTGGCGAAGTCCTCCATCCGGGTGTCGCGGAACAGGTCGAAGACCGTCGCCAGCATCATCTCGATCGCCGCCTGCGCCGCTTCCGGGTCGGGCATTTCAGCTGCGCTCGGCTCATGCTCGATCGAGAGCTTGGCCAGTTCGGTCTGCTCCATGAATGCCCGGGCATAATCGGGCGTGGCGATTTCGCGCGCATAGTGTTCGGCAAGGTCGGCGAAGTTCGAGAAACGGTCCGTCATGATAACCTCCAAAAGGAATTTTCTCTCATCACGCTGATGAAAGATGTGCCTTGAAGGACGCCGGAGTCAGGCCGTCAGGGACGGCGGCGCGCACGCGCTGCCGCCGCGAATAGCGGGCGTGGGGGGAGCCGATTTTTGCTCGCAAGGCGTTAGCCGCAGCAGGCCAAAATCGGGGGGCACCCGCGATCCTTGACGGCCGCCAATCTCCCAGGCGTCATGCTATGGCGATGCTGATTTCGCTCAGCCACCGAGATGAGAGAGAGATTACGGTTTTGCCCCCGAACCCCATCTGGGCGTTCGGGGTTAACCGCAAAACGCCATGCTCTCTTCGCCCCGCTTGATTGCGGTGGCCGAAGGATGTTGGTGGGTTTTCGCGGGGCGCCCTGGCTGCGTCGTCGTCGGCGCGGCCAGCAACAAATGACGGACCCCTTGCCGGAGCAAGTCAGTCGGCCCGTGGCCCGGTGCATCGCACGGGCGCGGGACGGCGACCAAGGCGTAGTGCAAGAGTGCCGGCGGCCCAGTGCAAGAAACCCCGCACCCGCAGGAGCGCGCCACATGGCGCGCGGGACCGAGTGCGGCAATTTTAATGGGGCCGCTCCTTCACGTCTGACCGGCGATGTCCGGCACCCTGTTGGTCATCATCAGCGAACTTGCGGAACGCCAGTGGCGATGATCGGCAGGCATGCGGTGACTATGATCATCATGGTCATCAAGAGGTCTTTCACGACGGTATGGTTTGTTAGAAATATGTATGCTAGTTTCTAACGAAAGGAGCACACGAATCATGTCCGCCATGGCCGACAAGATCATGAAGCGCGTTCGCGCGAAGGGGCGGGGGTGGGTATTCACCCCCAAGCATTTTATCGACTTCGGCACACGCGGCTCGGTCGACATGGCACTTTCACGCCTAGCGCAAGCTGGCGAGATTCGCCGGATTGGGCGCGGCCTCTACGACTATCCGCAGTTGCACGACAAGCTGGGCGCGCTGACACCCGATGCCGAGATGATAGCCCAAGCTGTATCGGCGCAAAGCGGCGATCGACTTGCGCCCTCGGCAGCGGCAGCGGCGAACAGGCTTGGCCTGTCGACGCAAGTGCCTGCCAGAACGAGCTATGCGACGACAGGTCGAAGCCGCGTGCACCAGGCCGCTGGCCGAAGCGTCACGCTCAAACACAGCCGCGCACCAGTGCTGGGCAATGCCTCGGAGGCGGCCAACGGCGTGGTCCAGTACCTGGCTGGACTGGGGCGAGCCAACGTCGATGCTGATGCGATTTCACAGCTTGCTGCGCGACTTGATGACAAGGACGTGCAGGCACTACTCAAGGGCCGCGCGCAGATGCCCGGTTGGATGGGCGATGTCGTGCTGAAGATCGGGGCTGCGCACCATGGATGAATTTGCCCGGCGACCTGCCGATGATCGGCGGGCATTCTTTGCCGAAGCAGCCGCGCGCCGCGATCTTACGCCGCTCATCATCGAGAAGGACTTCTGGGTGTGCTGGACCCTGCGCCGGCTGATGAGCGTACCCGAGTTGGCCAAGGTCCTGACCTTCAAGGGCGGGACCTCGCTCTCGAAGGCCTTCGGGATCATCAAACGATTTTCAGAGGACATCGATCTCACGATCAATCGCGCCGCGCCGCTGCTCGGCGAGGTTGCTTCGCCGATGGCGAACGACATCAGCGGCAAGGAGCGCGAACGACGCGGCAAGGCGCTCGGCGCTGCCGCCCAAGAGTGGGTCGGGACGATCCTCCTGCCGACGCTCGCGCAAGCGATCGAGGATGCTCTGGGAACCCGTGAGGGCTGGAGCATCGAGGCCGATCCCGATGACAAGGACCGGCAGACTGTCCTGTTCAACTACCCGGCATTTTCGGGCTACAATCTCGACTATGGCAACACGTATGGCGGACGGCCCGGCTACGTGCAGCCACGAATCAAGCTCGAGTTTGGGGCAAGGGGAGACCCTGAACCCTTCGAGCAGCGGGACATCCTGCCCTATGTCGCCGAGGACTTTCCGGGCGAGGTGCCCGATGCAGTGACTGCCGTGCCAACGCTCACGCTCGAACGGACCTACTGGGAGAAGGCGACGATCCTGCATGCGCTGCACCACAGCGGCAAATTGCGGCCAGGTTTGTCGCGGCACTTCTACGATGTGTTCATGCTCGACGCTTCCGGGATTACCGAGCGGGCCCTAACCGAGCGAGTGCTGCTAGAGCAGGTCGTCAGGAACAAGAGTTTGCTCTTCGCTGATGCCAAGGCCTCCTACGGCACGGCGCAGCTCGGCACACTGCGGCTCTCGGTCACTGACGCGATGCGCGACGAACTTGCGGCGGACTACGCCGCCATGGCGGAAATGTTCATGGAGGAGCCGCCGAGCTTCGACGAGCTGGTGTCCCGCCTCTCGGATATCGAGGGGAGGATCAACGCAGCCGGCTAGTACGCAGTGGCACCGGTAAGGCGTGAGGAGAAATCAGCCCAAGACGGGCGATGACATCTCTACTTGGCGCGAAAATCTGTTCTAGCTGTTTAGAGAAGACACTATTCCCGCCAGATAGAGATGTCACCGCTTGATGCAGCAGGGGCTGTGCGGAACCCTTCGGGCTTGTGCAGCACAGCCCCTGCTGGTGCGCTGATCTCGCGGTAAGGATGCCCGGACCCGCTGCGCCAGCAGTGGGCTCCCTCAACCTGCCTCGACCAGCTCGCGCCGAGCCTGCTCGATAGGGGGGAGCCGACGCAGGGGAGGGCGTCCCCGCTTGCGCTTTACCGGTTGCTGGTCGGGCTGCGCGGGCGAGGGGAACATGTGCGCTCCCTGCGAGCGGCGGCATGGCTCGTTGAGGTTGCGCTTCCTCTGCGGCAGTTGCTCCTGCATCAACCTGGCCATCAGCAGCGCCGCGTCGAGGTGCTTGTTCTCCACGATCGCCGCCTGGTTCACCTGCCGGAGCTTGTCATGCATCCGGTAGGGGAGGGCGTGGTCCCCGTGACGGATCTCCAGAGCGCCATCGGGATACTCGCAAACCTCGACCCGCTTGCCGACCAGCCCCTCGCTGATGGCGTTCGGCTCGAGCAGGAACAGCGCCTTGTTGTAATGCAGTGCCAGTGCTTTCGACACTGTCCGCCATTCCCGCCAGACCAGCTCGGTGCGCAGATCCTCATGCATGGCCAACGGACGATGCAGGTCGCGCGAATCGAACGGCGCCTTCGCGAAGCGGCGATTGTGCTGCTCGAGATAGCCCGGCAAGAACGCATTGGCCGCGGCGATCGTCGTGATGCCGGCAAGCCGCATCGCCTTCACCAGGCGGTCCTGCAGCGTCAGGTTGGCCCGCTCGACCCGGCCCTTGGCCTGTGGCGAGTTGGCGCAGATGATCTCGATGTTGAGCGCCTCCATCGCCCGCCCGAAGTGGGTCATGCCATCGCCGTTGGCGCTGGCCCGGTTGTTGCGGAACACCGAATGCTTGTCCGAATAGAACGCCACCGGCTTGCCGTGCCGCTCGATGTACTCGCGCGTCGCATCCATATAGGCAAAGGCGCTCTCGCTCTCGACCATCTTCAGGTGCATCAGCTCGCTGGTGGCATCGTCGATGTAGACCAGCAGCGTGCACTGCGGGCCGCGGTCCTCGAACCACCAGTGCTTCGAGCCATCGACCTGGATCAGCTCGCCGCGGCAGTCCCGGCGATACCGAGGTTGATAGGGCCGCGGGCGCCGCGCATCGCGGTCCTTCCACAAGCCGCCCGCGATCATCAGCTGACGCAGCGTCTCGCACGCCACCGTGATGCCGTGGCGCTCGATCAGGTATTCGCGCGCCAGCGTCGGCCCAAAATCCGCATAGTGCTCACGCACGATCGCCAGGATCTGCTCGCGCTTTGCATCGCTGTACCGCCGGTTGCTCGGCCGGCCGCGCTTGCGCGACACCAGGCCAGCGGCACCTTCCGATCGCAGCCGGACCAGCAGCCGAAACACCTGACGGCGCTTCAACCCCAGCAACGCAGCAGCATCGTCGACCCGCAGCTCGCCGCGCTCCACGCGCATCAAGGTATCAAACCGCGAAAGCTCGCCATGGCTCATCGCCACCACCGTCATAGCCTTGTCCTCCCGACCGACGGGAGAACCATGCCACCGTTGCTCCGCCAACCACGCCACAGAGTGTCATCTCTATCTAGCGGAGGGGTGTCATTTCTATCTGGCGCTTACAAATCCAAGATTGATAATATATCTTATGTTAAATGAAATCAAGGATTTAGCGGAAATCAGCGGTTCAGCTGGCGTCTGCGGAGCCGAAGGCAACGCCGAGCTTCTTGCGTTTTGCCGGGGCCGCGGCGGCCTTGGGCTGCGCCTTGGGTGCAGCTTCGGGCGCTGCGTTGGCTTTAGCCTTCGGGCTCTGGCCGGGCTTGCGGCCAAGGCCGATCCTGACCGCGAGTTCCTTGCGCTTGGCAGCATAGTCGGGCGCGACCATCGGGTAGTCGGCGGGCAGGCTCCAGCGCGAGCGGTACTCGGTGGGCGTCAGCCCATGCTCGGTGCCAAGATGGCGCTTGAGCATCTTCATTTTCTCGCCGCATTCAAGGCAGATGACCGCGTCTGGCTTGACCGACGCGCGCACCGAGACGGCAGGCTTCAGCTCTGCCACCGCCGGTTCCGGCGCCTGTCCAAGCGCGGCAAGCGAAGCGTAGACCGCCTGGATCAGGCCCGGCAGGTCAGCGGCCGCGACCGCATTGTTGCTGACATGGGCAGACACGATATCGGCGACATGATCCAGCAGTGCTTCGTTTTCCATGCGGGCGAGACCTTTCCAATTCCCGGATCGGGGGTTCCTAGGCGATAGTTCGCCACCACGCCATAGGAGCATCGCCGGGGTGCGCCAGGCCTGACCTGATGCTCGAAGTGCGAAGGTTCAGGCCACGAAGAGCTCGCCCTGCGGATTGGCGGTCGCCAGGCCAGTCCCACGCAGCGGCGCGGGTTTGCGCAGCAGCGCCAGCACACCGGGCTTGACCACATAGACCGCATGGCGCCCGCCGCCGCGGTTCTTGTGGTTGGTGGCGTAGCCCGCATAGTGCCGGCTCATCAGCCCGGCGCGGACCAGATCGGAAATCGCGCGGCTGACATTGGCGCGCCCGACTGCCTGGACCTGCTCTTCGACGGCCGCCTCGATGCGCGCGGCATCGCGCATCGCATCGCCCGTGAACTCATGCTTCAGCGCTGCGGCCACGCGCGCGCGCAGGGCGGCGCGGCGTGCGGGTTGTTCGCTCATCGGCAAGAGCTGGGAGCAAAGCCATTCGCGCAGGAGCATGGGCACCCCGCCTTGCGCCACGAAGGGTCCGGCTTGCCCTCGCCCGTCGGCAATCTCGGCGACAAGCTGGAGGACGAGGAAGGCGTAGCGCGGCCGGTTCGAGGCTTCGACCAGGACCGCGTAGATCCCGCCGACACCAGAGATTTCTTGGGCTCGTTCCATCGAGCAGTATTGAGCACAAAAGGTGAATCCTGTGAATCCCCTTTGTGCCTTGCGCTGTCGTTTGTCGCCCGTGACACTTCGCCCGGAGGCGCCATCTTACTTGCGCGGTCACGTGCGGTGCCCTTTTTCCGCGACCGCTTTAGAGATCGTGCAGGCATGATCGATGACCCGCCCTCCGCGCATGTCACGCGCGCAGCGCAGCATGACACTCCGCCCGAGGGCAAAGTGTCACAGATGCCATGCCCGAAGGGGCGCAAGCCGCCGATCCGGCAGGCAAAAAAATAGGGCCAGCGTGAGCCGACCCCTTGGAAAGTTTTGGGAGAGGATGCCTGAAAGGCATGGCCTATATGGGTGCGGGCCCTTTATGCTGCAAGTGCGAAAGTGACGCCGCGCGTTGCCTTTTTCGCAACCGGCGTTTCGCCCGTCGCAGCGACTACATGAGAGATCGGGGGCCGGTCCGGTGGCCCAATGGGAGGCGGCGCTGCCGCCTCCCGGGCTCGGGCGTCAGAGGAAGAGGACTTCCTCGGCGACGATCTCGACCGCGTAGCGTTCGACGCCCTCGCGGTCGGTCCACTTCGAGTAGTGGAGGCGGCCCTGCACCTCGACCAGGTCGCCCTTCTTCTTGTGCTTGGCGACCGAGGTGCCGAGGCCGTTGAAAGCGGTGACGCGGTGGAATTCGGCGAGGGTCTCGGTGTAGCCGGCCTCGTTCTTGACCGTCTTGCCGTCGACCAGCTTGGGGCGATCGGTGACGAGGGTGAAAGAGGTGATCGCGGTCTCGCCGGCGTGGCGGGTTTCGGGAGCGGCGGCGATGCGGCCGATCAGGATGACGAGGTTCTTCATGGGGTATCTCCGTGGCTTGAACTCGGCGGAACCGCCCGCCGATGAACACCACAGGCAGGGCCAAAGGCCCGGGCCCGCACCGAACGCATGTGAGGGAAACCCAAAAGCGAGGAGTGGTGCGGCAAGCCTGAAGGGCTTCACGGTCCGCTGCTTTTGGGTTGCGGCCAGGGACTGGCCCTGCAGGGTTCATCGGCAAACGAAGGGCGGTTTCGTCAGTTCAGACCCGCGGATCCCCGCAAAGGTCAGACCCGTCAGCTTCGGCCATTTCGGCAGGACCTGCTCCAACCTAGGCGCCCGCAGCAGCGGGCATTGCCTTCCTCGGCCCCCGCACCATGCCGGTCAGAGACAGGTGGGGTCACACGAGGCCGCGCCCAGCCCCTCCCCGTCCAACGCCATGCGTTACGGCAAGCATCTTGGTCAGATGCGCAAGCTGGCGCCCGCAGGCGGGCAAGGCTAGCCTCCCCCTCGCTAGGGGTCCTCAGCGCCAGGGCCTCGCGAGGCCTTGCGCGACCAGATAGTCGCCGGCGTCCACGCCGTTCACCGAGACCGTGGCAAGCGTCCGCCCATAGGGGTCGGTGCCAAGCCGCGTGATCATGACCCGCCCGCGCGACAGTAGCCGCGCAAGGGCAGCCCGCGAGGCTTCGCCCGCGGCGAAGTCGCTACCCAAGCATAGGACCGCCGACGGTCCTGGCACTTGGGGCTGTCAGGCAATTCAGGTGCATCGATATTGGCGATGCGGACCCGCTCGCGGCCGCAGCGGATCGTGTCGCCGTCGTGAACCGAAGGCGACATGCAAAGGGCGGCGGCAGCGAGAACGATCGGCATGGCCCGAAGCCTAGCGCCCTCGCCCGCCCGCGCCAACCAGCCTCACCACTTCCTCCACTGGCCCCGATCGTCACCCGCAGGGCCGGCATCCATGCCGGCGAGCTTGGGTGGGCGGCGGTGCGATAGCGCCGACGCTCCGCCCTAGCGAGTAGAGCGGGTCGCCGCGGGGCCCGCGCGGGGCGCGGGCTCCGGGGTGCCCCTTTGCCTCTCTACCTCGCCAAACCCCACCAAAACCGGTATGCTCGTCCCTCCAGCTCAACTTGTCCGGCCCCGCTGCCGCAGGCAGAGCCGCCCAAGGGAAAGGATCCCGGCCCATGGCTGAACCACAGCAAATGCCAAGCGCGTTGCAGGTGGCGCGCGCAATGGCGCAGGTCCTGCGCACGAAGCTTGCCGTGTTCGGTGCTGAAGAGATCATGCTCACGCGCGAGGAAGCCGCGCTGTGCCTCGGCCTTGCCGAAGGCGTAAGCGAACAACTGGACGAGGACGAGCGCGCCGCGGACTGAGGCAAGCGGTCCCGCCCTGCGGCTACCGGACGTTGAGCCCCAGTTCGCCCAGCAATTGGCCGGCCTGCTCGCGCGAGATTGTCGCCCCGCGAAACAGCCCGGCATCGACGAGGCGCAGCCCGCCGAGGTCGGCGCCGCGCAAGTCAGAGCCCTCGAACCGCGATCCGGCGACCATCGCCTCGCGCAGCGAGCAGTCCTCGAACACGGTCATGCGAAAATCGCCCTTGCGCAGATCGGCACCGGACAGATCGACCCGGCGCAGGCTCTCCTTGCGGAACGAGAATCCAGGCAGCTTCGCCGAGACCAGCAGCACTTCCTCGAAGTGGATGTGAATGGCGCGCGCCTCGGTGAAGTCGGCGCCGGTGAGCTTGGAGCCGGTGAACCGGGTCGAGGTCAGGCTCGCGCGGCGCATCGCGCAATTGTTCCAGTCACCGCCGATGAACTCGGCTTCGCTGAGATTCGCGCCCGAGAAATTGGCGAACGGTCCCCGGCAAGACTGCCAGACCGTACCTTCCAGCTTTGCTCCCGCAAGATCGCTGCGCCGCAGGTTGCAGCGTTCGAAGTGCCAGCGGGTGAGGTCGAGCCTGGAGAGGTCGGCCTCCTCAAGGTCGCAGTCGATGAGTGTACGCGGCCCCTTGCCGATCAGGCGCTCGATGTCGCTGCGCGCCAAGGTGGCGCCTGCGATGGGCTGCGAAGCAAAAAGGTCATCCATCACAGGACCGGTAGCGCGCGGCATGCATATTGACCACTGAGAGGTCCTTTGTCGTCCACGCTGACTTGGCGGAAAGCGTGTCCTTTAGGCGCACGAAGAATTCTAACGCGCAAAAAGCGCGGATGGTTTCATCCGATTTCACTTGCGTTCCTTCGAACGATAGGGAATTTCTCGGGAAAATAAGTCTGGAGAGGTCTGAGTTATGTGCGCAACGCATTGTATCGTGACGACTTCTTTACTTCTTTGGCCTAGCGGAACCGCAAGCACACTCAGGGGTTTCGTCTCTCTGCCAGAGCGATTTTGATATCGTGCATTGCAGGGCGCGCGCCTTGCGTCTAAGGGCCGCGCGCGCGGCGACGATGGGACGGTAGTCGGATGTATGATCTTTTTGCGACATTTGGAGCCATCTTACTCGGCCTGATTTCGCTCGTCGTCTTGACCGTCTTCCTGAGCGTACTGAGGGGTGGCCCAGGCGAAATATCCTACTTGCGCCGCAAAGATTATGGCTTGAAGCCATGGGCAACTGGCGCCCTGCGCAAGCCGGCTCGGGGCGCGACGATGCGCGAACTCGAAGGCATCGAACTGAAGTCACGGGGCGGGACACTTAGCCACGCCCGTCGGACGCGCGCGCCGTCTTCTGAACTCCTCTGATCCCCGGTCATTCGGGGGGGCCAGTTTTGCAGCAGGCGACAGTACAGCAACTTCCGTATACGTTTCCGAGCTCTGGGCCGACCCCGTGGTCAGGCGCTGAACACAACTATGCCAGTTGGGTCCCTAATGTTTCTGGGCATCTCTCCTTTGGAGTGATCGACGGGCGTGGCAAATGCCATTCGGTAAACCAGCATTGCGATGCAGGTGGGACGCGCGTCGTTGTCGTGCATTCCCGCCGCTCTGCTCAGGACTTCCCCCTGCCTGGCGGGTTAGTCGGCCTCTTTCGTCAATCAGTCACTCAAGATTACCTGATCATCGCAAACACCGCTGGCGCACGCACGCCAAATCTCCAAGAAATTGGCGGCACTAACGATGCGAGCAACGTCGGAGGTGTTCCTGGGTCGAGGCATGAAGAGAACGGGGTCATGGTCGGCGAGGTGGTCGTCCTGCCACCTGATGATGATGCGATCACGGGCAGTGTCCTCAAGCGACTGCTCGACCAGATCGATGAAGACATGGACAGGCGGCAGCAAGCGGGCGTCGAAGGGGATCTAGAGGCCTTGGCAGGCCTTCCCCAGCATATACGTGACCAACTTGACAAAGCGTCACGCCAGATCGCCTGCTTTCGACTCAAATTTGCGCTGTTCCGTACTGGTGAAGTCCGAATTTGGTTCGACTGGCACGACTTCTTGGGCCGTGATCCAGACGAGTTCCCCCCGACGGAGATGGAGCAGGTGGCGGCGGAAGCCCTCCCGTCGCAAGCGTATTACTTTCTAAAGGACGTGTTTCACTACCATTACCATCACGACTCCCGAACCGATCAGCTTCTCGATATAACCAGGGTCGATATCGGCGCCATTGAACCTGCCGGGGATAGCGCATGGCGAGTCAATATATTGCGCGGCCTTGCGAAGGTCGTCGTCGAGTATCGTCAGTCTAACCGGCCGGACAGCCACAAGAAGGCGCTTGGCGTGCTGGCTTATGCCGATGCCTTTCAATCAGTCCTGGCGCGGACGTGCAGGTGTGCGAATTTGGACCAGGGCTTCGTTTGGAACGAAGACATCATCCTGTATGATTTCATACACACCAAGACTTCGATCGAGGCATTGGATGCTATCTCGGAATCCGAGCGTGGCGCGCACCTCCAGTTGTTCGGGATCTTTATCGGCGTTCTGCTGTCCGCGCTCGCCCTGTGGGCAGGCGCGGTTCAAATCCAGCCCATCCTTTGCGGCGACAACCGCGCCAATGCAGCTGTCTGCCCCCCAATCAAGCCGGACTTCACCACCAACATTGTGAACCAGATCGTAGCCAACCCACTTGGATTTGTGGTGCTGCTGACGCTGGCCGGTGGAATGGCGTACATCTTCCTGTTCAAACGCGTGACCAATGTTCCGTTCGCTAAACCCGTGTTGCGCTTTGTCCGCTCGATGTCCGAGGCCTTTGGCGCTGAGGTGGCAAAGCGCGGCCGCGACCGGATCGGCTATTATGCTCAGCTAGTGCTACTTCTTGGCCTGAGCGGACTATCGGCTTGGGGTGCCTATTTGGTCACTCCGAAGAACGAGGTGCCGCCTGTTACACCGCGGCCGTCAGCGCTGCCAGGCACTCCCTGGGCTAGTCTCGACCAATTTGTCGGCAAGCCGCCCAAAGAGACCGGATTGTTCACCAGCAGCGTGATCGCCGGCAAGGTCAGGGATATCCTCGGGGAAGATTACGACGATTTTCTAGTGCGGATGACACAGCAGTCGGAGCTCCGACGGGACGGCAACATCCTATGGGTAGTAGGCAGTCGAAGTACGGGTGACCAGGACGGAGCCTATTTGCTGATCGACCAGAATGCCCAACGGCTTGAGATCGGCATCCGGACTAATGGTCAAACCGATATTTATCGTAGCACCGGTGTCCCAGTCCGGAAGCCCGGCGAAATGATGAAGGCGATTGGGGGCTTTGCCGGAGACGTAGGACCCTTCCCGCTGGAAACGTCTTCCTGCAAGTCGAGCGCGCGCGGCACTACGGGTCCGGTAATCCATTTGTCGGGCGCATTGCGTGACGCGGAAACGTGCACATACAAGCTCGATCTCAGGAAAGGGCAAGTCGTTGGATACAGTGCCGCAAGCGCGCGCGGCCTGGATGTCATCTTAGTCGATGGGAACAAGGCCGAAGCGATAAGCAATGGCAAAGCGATAAGTCGCGACGGCACGTATGAGATCCGAGTCAGCTGGCAGTTGGCTGGTGGAAAGCCAGACGACACTCGTCCGCGGCGCGAATTCTACGTTCGAATGAACGTGCGCTAGGATTTCGCTTCGAGTCTTGCGACGCAGCCGCACTGTCCATAGACTTCCCCATGCGCGCCCATCCCGGGGCCGCGTCAAACCTGAAGGAGATGCGCGAGAGGTCGAACGGGCAGCGTCGATCGCGAGAAATTGGAGATACCCCAATGATCCAGCGATACCGTGTGCTCGGCCGCAGCGTGGCCGAAGGCGATGAACTTCAGCCCGTCTTGCGCGAAGCCTACGAGCGCAAAAGTCCGGTCCACTGCGAATGCCGCAAGGGAACCGATCTCCCCCTCTACATCTCGCACCGCCAGAATGGCTACGTGCTCGCGCGCTGGCCGGGCTCGGGCGCACGCCATGCGACCGCCTGCGATCACTACGAAGCACCCGATTACCTCACCGGCATGGGCCAGGTGCGCGGCAGCGCGGTCCTCGACGATGAGGCGAGCGGCGAGACCAGCCTGAAGCTCGGCTTCCCGCTGTCGCGCGGGGCCGCCCGGCTCGCGCCCGCGGCGCTCACCAACGACAAACCGACGGTGAAGTCGTCGGGACAGAAGCTGTCGATGCGCGGGCTGCTGCATGTGCTGTGGGACCGGGCCGAACTCACCCATTGGCATCCGAAGATGGCGGGCAAACGGACGTGGTTCGTCGTGCGCCGCGCGCTGCTCGAGGCAGCGGCAAGCTGCCGGGCGAAGCAGGAAGCCCTGCCCCACGTGCTGTTCCTGCCCGAGAGCTTCAAGATCGAAGAGAAGGAAGAGATCCGGGCCCGCCGCCGCGCGACCCTAGCCCGGGTCTATGCCTCGCGGGACGAGATGATGGTGGTGGTGGGCGAGATCAAGGAGATCGTTCCCGCGCACGGCGCGGAAAGAATCGTCCTGCGCCATGTCGGCGACATGCCCTTCGTGATGGACCAGGACATGGCGCGGCGCTTCCACAAGCGGTTCGCCGGCGAACTCGCGCTGTGGCAAGCGCAGGATGGGCCGAACGGCAAGAGCGGCCACCTGGTTCTCGCCGGCTCGTTCGCGCGGCGCCGCGAGGGCACCTTCGACCTCATCGAGGTCGCGCTGATGCCGGTAACGGGAGAATGGCTGCCTTATGAGACCAGCGACGAGCGCTACCTTGTCGGCAAGGCGGTCGCGGAGAAGCGGCGGTTCGTGAAGGGCCTGCGCGTCAATCTCGACACCGACACGCCGATCGCCAGCCTGGTGCTCAAGGACACCGGCGAGGAAGCCAGCGCCATTCACATCCATGACCGCGACAACGAGGTGGCGGAGCCGCTGGAAGCGCTGCTCGCCGGGCAAGGCGTCGCGCATCTGCTGTGGAAGGAAGGCGAGCCGCTCCCGGCCCGCGTCAGCCGGACGCCGCGGCGAAGCTGGGACGCGCAGCAGGCCGCCTGAGCGGGCTCAGCCGTCCGATCGGGGCAGCGGCTTGGTCGGCAGCAGGTCGAGACGCCGGGGCGTGTCACCAATCGCCCGCAAGGCCTCGAGCCGCGCGGCGACCTCGCTTTCGTGCTGGGTGATCTCGATGCGATTGAGGCCCACGATCGTCCAGACCGCGAGTTCGGGCCGTTCGGTTACGTGGACCGAGTAGGCGATGGGCAGCTTGTCGGGATAGAGCCAGAGCAGCAGCACCGGGAGCGCGGCGAGGTTCGGTTTGCCGCCCGACGCAGCGAGTGTCATCACGCCTCCCTCGCGGTCGTACCGGCAGGTGATCCCAAGCGGCTGCGGGTGGCCGGCAAGGCCAAGGATCGTCTCGCGAGGCTTCACGCCGAAGACCGCGTCGAGTTCGGCCGGGGGCTCGGCCTCGGCGTTCTCAGCCATTTCGGCGAGGAACAGTTCGACCGCGGCGAAGCGCGCGGCTTCCTCGCGGGTGCAGGCAAGTTCGAAAGTGAGCGTGATCGAGGACATGGTTGGGGCTTTCGCTTGGCCGCGCGCCGACGCGTCCCGTTGCCAAGGCAAGGGATAGAACGGCCGGAAGACACGGAATTGAACGAATCAGAGAACGAGGTGGCGCTCGACGTGGGCGCGTGTCCGCAGCCTATGGAGGTTGAAGACGGGGACGCCGTGGGTGGCGGCGATCCGCAGCGCCTGGCCGGTCCCGCCCGAAGCCTCGCCGTCGGCGGTCCAGCACAGCACGAATTCCGCAGGGCTATCGAGGGTCGCCCCCAGCACCTGGAACACGTTGCGGGTGTGGAGTGCCTGCACGAACGCCGAGAGCCCGGCAAAGGCCGGATGGTGCGCGGCGGCGATGATGCGCGCCCTGCCCCAGATCTCGGCGCCGAGCGTCTCGGGATGGAACTTGCTTGCCGAACCGCGCCAACCCGCCGCCGGCAGGAAGATCTGCGCATCACGGCCCGCCCCGCGCTCGAACGCACTGTCGGCGCCGATCGCATGGCCCGAGCGCAGGACATAGCCGCGCTTGGTGAGCGCGAAGGCGGCACGGGTCATCAGGCTGAGGATCTCGGGCGGCGTGGCGCGCGCGCCAATCCCGGCATAGAAGCGAGGCATGGGCTTGGACTCCCTTTAGGAACGCCCAGTTCCAGCCCCCCTCCCCTTACCCGCTGTCGGCGGCAGCGACCGTGCCGGAACCGTAGGCGGCGAGCAGGTTGCGGTGGAGCACCGCGTTCTCAGCGGGGAAAAAGCTGCCGTCGGCGCCCGGCCGGGTGATCTGGAGCGCGGCGGCGACCACGTCGCGGAATGGGCGCATGACAGCGCGCGAGCCCTCGTAGGTTACGGGCTGCGGAAACCCTGCCGCGATCCAAGTGGCGGGTTCCACGAGGTCGTCGAGCCAGGCCTGTGCGTGTTCGGGCAAGGGCATATCCGCCGAGACCAGCCACAAGGTCCGGTATGTCCCGAAATCGTGGGCATTGGCGACGAGGGCGAAGCCGAGCGGCAGGGGTGGCTCGCCGTTGAGGGCAATGATCGCGGCCTTGTAGGCGAGCAGTTCGAGGGTGTTGGCCTCGGCAAAGTCCGAGCATTGCCCAAGCTGCGCGCAGGGCTCATCGGCGGGACCGGCGCCGAGTTCGAGGATCCGGTGCCGACTCATCGCGCTGCCTCCTCGCAGGCGTCGGGATACCAGGCGAGTTCCACCGCGTCCGGTTGGGCGGCATCGAAGGCCGCGATGCGCGCATGGGTGATCAGGCCTGCGCGATCCTTGAGCCCCACATAGCCGCCGTAGAAGCGGCCGCCCGCATGGACGAACTGGGCGTGGATGTCTTCGCTCACCGCCTCGGTGACGAAGAAGCCCGGCACGCCCGCGATGTGCGCCGGCGGCAGGACGCCGAGCATGTCGTCGAAGAAGGCCTCGCTCACCCGCGACAGCGGGAAGCTGGCAAGCACTGCCTCGCGCGAGGCGGCCAGCAGGGCTGCGTCAGTTGTGGTCATCGCTCGCACCTCCGGTCACCACGAAGGCCGGGATAGTCAGTTCAGCACGGGCAATTTCGCGCTTGAGCTCGCGCAGCCGGGTGAAGTTGTTGATCCATGACGGGGGGAAGAGGACGTATTCGTCCTCGCTTGCCGTGTAGTCGCGCATCGGGCCTTGCCCATCGAACAGGATGATTTCGGGGAGATAGGCGCCGAGGCAGCCGCCCGACCAGCGGCGGAACGGCAGTCCGTGCTCGGCGCAGAAGGCGTCGATCTCGGGGATCTGCCCGCCGTTGAGCTCAGTGCCGTAGAGCTCAAGCGGTTCGTCTTCGGGCAGCACCGCGGGATCGAAGGGTTCGCCGTCCCATTCGGTGCGCAGGTCATAGCCCGCCGCATGTGCGGCAAAGGCTTCGAGATGTTCGCGCGGCAGTGCGCCGCCGATGGTGATGTGGACGGGGGCTCGGTCGCCCATGGGCAGGGTCCTTTCGCTTGGGTCTGATCCGACCGACGAAGCCCCCCTCCCCTCAGCCTGACGTCGCCGCGGGCCTCCCTGCCCCCCAGCGCTCGGCTGTGCGATCGACGGCGAGTTCACTGGAACAGGTCTGGCACAGCGCGAAGGCTTCGGCGGGCGTGCCCGCGAGCCACTGCTCCCAGTTTTCTCGGGCGAGGACGACGGGCATACGGTCGTGTACCTCGGCCATCTGCGCGCAGCCATCTACCATGACCATCGAATAGGCGGCGCCCCACTCTTCGGTCGGACGCCACAGCCCGGCGACCGCGAAGACATCTGCACCCGCCAGCGAGTACCAGGTCCGGGTCATCTGGCCCTTGATGCCCTCGGCCTCGGCCCAGGCGCTGACCGGGATCAGGCAGCGGCGGTGCTCGAAGCTTGGGCGCCAGAATGAAGTGCCGAGCTTGTCCTCCCGCGCATTGTTGACGGGCTTGGGCCTCAGCGGCTGCCCGTTCTTGCCATTCAGGATCAGCGGGAAGCCCCAGGTCATCACCCGCGTCTCGCCCTCGGCGACGACAAGGCCGGGATAGCCGGGGTAGACTTCGGCCGCGAAGTTCGCGCCAGAGGCGCTGCGCGCGCCGAACAGACGGGCGATTTCCGCAGGCGCCTTGGTCATGCGGTACAAGTTGCACATGCGGCGATGCTCGGCGGACCGCCCTGCCCTGTCAATCGCAGGAAGGCCCTTTCGGGTGGCAACGATGCAGTGCCCGGTGGCAACCGCCACACGTCAACCTTGGCCGATTCGCAAATCTGGGGCTGCCAGACCAAAACCGACCGGACAACCAGGACGGGTGGTCCCTGTTACTCGGTTAATCGGCTTCACAGTTGTCCGTGTTACCGTGTGTCCTTATTAAGACGAGACAGAAACGTCTCCAGCTACCAGTCTCCCTTGACTGGTCCCCATAGGACACCTATGTCCTATGGCTCGATCTTGTCGCGGCCCCCATTCCGGCTCATGTGCAGGATATGGAGAACGCCGTTGACTGACAATACCGATAACGCCCCTGATGACAATCCCACGAAGCAGGCTAAGCGAAGGGCCGCATCCGCCGATAAGTGGGGGGCGAAAGTCATCGCACTTGGCTTTTGCATCCTGCCGTCACTACTTTTGCGTGCGCAACGGCGGCTTGGGCTCAGCCCCACGCAACTGGCCGTGTTGATCCAGCTTGCTGACTTTTGGTGGGACGCAGGACGAAAGCCTTTTCCCAAGAAGGCGGACCTCGCGCAGCGGCTTGGCCTCAGCGACCGCCAAGTGCAGCGTTACATCGCGGAACTGGAAATGGCGGGTTTCGTCCAGCGCATCGAACGGCGTGCCTCGCATCGTGGGAAGATTTCCAACGAATACGATCTGCAAGGCCTGGTTGATCGCCTTGCCGAAATCGAACCAGATTTCAGCGAAGCGGCCGAAGAAGCCCGCGCTGTGCGTAAGGCTGCTGCTAAGCCGCGTGCGCGTCGCCGTATTCGACCGGCGACCAAGGAGGCTGAGTGACAGCTTCCCTCAACAAGAAGGTACTGTGCTTCATCGACGAGTACGGGACTGCGGGTACGGCGTCGTTTCATCTCGGCGCGGTGTTCGTGATGTCCAACGAAGCAGGCCGCTTCGATAAGCGCTTCAGCGACCTGCTAGAGCCAACTGCAAACGAAATTCACGCAGCCAATCTGAGCGATGGGTATTTGCAAAGCCTGTTGCAGCGGTTCTGGAATTCGGCGCCGCAAGATCGTTTGGTGATGCTCAATCAGAAGTTCACGGCCGCGAACGGCGAGCCGCCCGTCCTATATGCTCAGGCGGTGGTGGAAACGGTGAAGATCGGTCTCAAGCGATTCCGCGGCATTCTTGGCCGAACGTCGATCGCCAACGTCGATGTGGTCACTGACGTAAACCACCATAACGATCATCCCGCGTTTCTCGCCGAACTGGAACGGGCGCGCCAGGAAGACGGTCGGTTCCGAGGCGTCAATCGCATTGTCCGATTGGATTCGGCCGCTTCACGTCTCCTGCAATTGGCGGACGTCGTCGCATACGCTCGCAAATGGATCGTGGCCGAGGATTTCAATGCGCAAGGACTGCGTGAGCGATTCGGTATCGAACTGCTCTAGAAACGAATGAGCCGCCCCGAAGGGCGGCTCATGAAGAGGTTGAGGGAGAATGGTGGCCGGCAACCAAGGATTTGCGGCCTTGGGTAGCCACGGCGCTCGCCAAACACGCGGTCGGGACAAGTCGCCTTACAGGTCTCCCTGCAACCCCCACGTACACTACATTGCTGACGTTTTCAAGGTACGTCTGGACAATCGTGTCCGGTACGGGGTCGATCAGGCTTCATACTGACCAGACATTAATGACTGGTGAGCGTACTGGTTCCAAGTACCAAGCCCTGGAAAGTGGTTCGTACCTGACCCCTACCCGACTATCTAAGGCAATCCGCCAATAGCGGAACAAGCTGTGGGTCGAGCGGATATCCGAAACGCTGGGCGATCTCGGCGGCGTGTTCGAAGTCGGCCGCGCTGACGTGGAGCGAACGGGCGAGATCCGCGAGCGTCTCGCCTTCGCGCGGGGCGGATAAGGCATGCAGATTCCCGTGCGCCTGCGTCACCGCGAACGGCCAGGTCATGGCCACGCCGACCACCCGCTCCGCGAGCACGACCAGCGTGTCTCCGGTGCTGATGGCCTCGTCGCACTGGACCGCGTCATAGGCATTGCCGGTGCTGGCAAAGGCGTGATGGCGCCGGGTGGTGAAGGCGAAGCGTTCACTGTCGGTCAGCATTTTGGTTCTCCGGACATCCCCATGCAAATGAAGAGGCGGAACGCCGGGCGGGGGGCAGTGCCGGCGTTCCGCCTCAGGCCGCGCGCGGGGGCATCCGCGGCCTTTGCTCGGGTTGCGGGGACCCGCTTGGGGTCCCCGCCGGTTGGAGTTGGGACAAGCCGATCAGGCGTCGACGAGCGGCGGCAGCGCACCATCGTGTTCGGCGCCGTCCTTGGCACCCGCCCGGCCGCGCTTGGCGGGCGGGGTCGCGGTGCTGTCGCCCAGACCGTCGCCAGCCTGTTCCTCGCTGCGGTCGCCGCCGGTGTCGTCGGCCGGGAACATGTCGCTCTCGCCGTATTCGGACGAACCGAGCTGGGTGTTCCGGCGGCGCGGACGCTGCCAGGCCACCGCCATGGTGCCGTCCTCGCGCGGGAAAGCGGCGATGTAGAGCGGCTGCGCCATCGACGGATCGTCGATCTTGCCCTGGTAGAAGCTCTCGCCGGTCGAGTTCGAGGAGAGCTCGAAGAGCGCGCCGACGATCACCCAGCGGCGCTGGTCGTTGAGCGCGACGATCTCGTAGCGGGGCGCGCGGGGGTTGCTGGAGGTCACCAGCCGCAGGCCGATGGTGCGGGTGATGGTGAGCGTTTCGACAGAACCGATCAGCTGGCCGTTGGCGTTCTTGCGGATTTCACCGATGTTCATGGACGTTCTCCTAGGTGGATCGATTGCGACCGAACCCCTTGTTCGATCACTCTCTTCCCACCCCCCTTCCCTCCCGGCCGTCAGGCCGAAGCTGCGGGCTCTGCCCGCAGAATTGATGGAAGAGCTTTGCGTGAGCTGGCTGTTGATGGCCCCCCGACCAGTGATATGATCCCAGCTCAAGTCCTCGTTCGACGAAAAGCGTTCCTCAGATGCAGAGCGAAAATCCCTTTGGCTTCAAAGATCATCAGCCGTTTTCGGGTTTATCCAACGAGCTCGTGTATGGAATTTCTGCCGACGGTAGTTCGATTCATATTTCGCAAGCCGTCCGTGGACTGCGCTGCAACTGTCGATGCCCCGCATGCGAGCAGGTTTTGGTGGCCAAAAAGGGCAAAAAGCAAATCCACCACTTTGCCCATTACAATAACGGCACGGCCTGCGCTCACATTGCAGAAACGAACGCTCACCTTTGGGCAAAGGATGTTCTAGAGCGCGTAAAATGCCTGACCATACCGACCGTAACTGCCGAACATGGCGGTGTTTCAAAGGTCGTGTCGCCTTCCCAAACATACCGATTTGCGCACGCGAGACTGGAGAAGAAGCTCGGTTCGATAGTGCCCGACGTCGTCCTCATCACACAGAATGGAACAGAACTGATCGTCGAAGTCAGGGTCACCCATCCGTGCGACGACATAAAATTGGGAAAACTTCGCCAGGAAGGCCTTTCGGCAATCGAAATCGATCTGCGCCACTATCGGACTTCCGCCAACCGCGGTGAAGTGGAGCAAGCCCTGCTCTCGAAGGCGCCTCGCGAATGGCTGAACAACGCCAAGAAGGCGAACTTTGACGAACAATTGCGGCTCCGTCTCGCGAACGAGCAGGAGCAAAGAGCGCGTGAGGCCGAAGCGCGCGCCAAACGCGCGGCAGAACTCGAAGCGCAAAAGGCCCTCAGGGAGGAAGAACAAGCCGAGCGAGATGCGCGGAGGCTCATTCAGTCAGTTCGCACCTTCAAAGGGTTCATCCACGAATTGCCCGATGCCGCCAGCGTCATTATCGCCGAGTTTGACGATGTTTCCTGGTCGGACATGCATTCGATCGGCTTTACGGTGAACGATCTGGTGTGGGAAGCCGAGCTAGCCGGAAAGTACCTGACCCACCCGAATGCTCTCGATTTCCAGGAATACGAGCCGATCACGATCACGCAGGCTCTGCGATCGATTGAGCACTATATTATCCCGGGATTCCAGGCCGAGATCCGCCCAAGCGTCCGAGACCGCCTCAGCAGGGTTTTTCCGCGCAAGCGTATTCCTGCAGAGGCCATCGAAGCCTTCTTCGATCATTTGGTGGAGTCTGGCTTTCTGGTGCCGAACCTTCCTGGCTCCTATCATGTGGATGACGGCTATGCCGCTCGCCTTTCCGAAAAAGTAAGGCGCCAGGCGGCGTATGAGCATCGTCTTGAGACACTGCGGACTCGGGTGACAGTTGTCATTGCTGGTTTGCCGAGGAATGATGCAGTCGACTTCGAAATTGAACGCTGGTTGAGCAACGAATGTCATTCTCTGAAAGCGTCGCCTGACACTCTTTGCCGGCTCGGGGACGCCCGTTTCCGCGAGTGCGACAGGTTGCTTCGTCATATCGAGCTGATGTGCGAGGGAGGACCGGCGGTCGAGGAACTGCTGGGCCTCCCGCTTCAAGCCGAAGTCACGCGGGCACTGAATCGTGAGCGAGACCGTCTTCTTCGGGCAGCCGCCAATCGGCGTCAGAGTCTGACCGAAGCTGCTATTTCTCAATTGGAGGAAGAAGCGCACGCATGGCTTTCCGGGCCAGCAGCAGATGACGAGGAACTTACCAGAATCGATCAGGCAGGCGTGGATGACCTGTCCTATCAGCGTGCGCGCCGAGAGCTCGAAAGGGCGACTGCCCTGCGGCAGGCGGCCGCGCGCGCGCGCAAGGAGGCTCTTGCCTGCCAAGAGGAACTTAGAGAAGCAGGCGCAAAGCTCATGGATAAGGAACACCTCGATCTGTTCCTCCGTGCTTTCCATCCGGCGCTCGGAAAATCGCCGCTAACCCATTGCGTGGACAAGCGTTCACTCAAGGAGTGTCTGGCGCTACTGTCCCCGACACGACATAGCGGGCGCAGGAGATAGACCCAGTCGCCCGAAGGATACCATGACCCCAAGAATTGCAGAGGACGGCCTTGAGGCGCACCGGGCTGAATTGAGCCTTTCGGAAGTCATGAGATTGATTGAGCGGACTGCCAGATGGGTGGACCCGGAAAGTTTCGAGAGGCTGCCGGTTTGGTATCCGGAGCACAGTCGAAAAGGGCTATTTTACAAGAACAACTGGTCCGAGCCACAGATGAATCGCAACCGCCAGACGGGCGTTGCAGTCCATAAGCATGAAGGCAATCTCTATGCTAATAAGGCCCTGACCTATGCTCTGGGCCTTCGCGGCAACGATCGGCCCAATTGGTCATGCTGTCACATATGGGGCATCGACGACGCCAGTTACGCGTCTACCAATGTGATCGTCCAAGATGCACGCTACTATTCGTGCGTCGCCAATATGGTCCTACTCCCCACACCGCTGAAGGCATTTACGGACGTGATGCCGGAAGTGAAGGCCATGCTGCGAACTTGCGCATATCACCTGTATGGATGGCGTTGCGGCCATGAGGCTGTTTCTAGTGTGGACGTTGAAAGTCCAGGCCATGACATTGCCTATCCTGAAAGTTGGCCGAATGATGCGCGCAGTTCGCGTCCCTTGGGCATTGTGACTTTCAGCTCATCCATTGGTCGAGATGCGAGTCGCAGATTGGATCGCATTCGCTTTGACCTTCAGAATGCAGGGCCACATTATCCGCGTGAGCAGGTGATTGCCGTCGCTGCATACTGGAATATGCAGCTTTAGGTGGAAAAGGCCGTTGGATTGGCGGAATCCTGCTTTTGCAGGTTCTTAGAATGTTCTAGTTTAGGCCATGGCCAAGCATCTCACTCCAAACCAGATCATCGGCGAAATTGGCGAGAACGCCGTAAGAGGCCGCTTCCTCTCCATCGGTTTTCAGTTCGATGGACGCTCAAGGCTTGAAGCCGGGATCGACGGCATCGCCGAGGTAATGGACAACGGGCAACCGATGGCCCGAATGATAGCGGTTCAGGTCAAGTCGACGGACAGCGGTCGCTACGTTGCAGAAACCGACGATTCCTTCACCTACCTGCTCAGGCCTCAGGATCTCGATTACTGGAAAGGCTCGAACCTTCCGGTGATCGTCGTCTTCTATCGGCGCTCGGATGAAAGCTTTTATTGGAAGGAAGTTTCGCGCGAGCAAGATGCCAGCGAGAGGCGTCTGCTGATAAACAAGACGCTCGACGTCCTCGACAGCACAACCGTAAACCGCCTTGCCGGTCTGACCGTGCCGAAGGCCGGATTCGGCTATTACGTGCCGGCTTTGGGCGGCGGCGAAGAAGCGATCGTCAACATCCTGCCGATCAGCCTCCCCAATGAAATTTTCGTCGCCTCAACACCCTATGACGGCAAGAAGGCGTCAGCTATTTTGCTTGATGGGGATGAGCCGGCACGGTTTGACTGGGTTATCCAGGGCGGAACATTTTGGTCCTTCCATGACCCGCGAACCTCTTGTTGCCGGGAAATCGTCGATCAGGATCAAGTGGATGCGATCGATACGGCTGATCTCGCCTTTCATGACGATGTCGATGAGCAAAACCGTTTCAGCTTTTTGCTGCGACAGACATTGCGGCACCAGACCCGCGACGATCTCAATTGGAGCAAGAGCAACAAAATCCTCTATTTCAGAGCCCGCGAAGCAGGTGTCGCGCGAAATTATGCATACGATTCAGCCAAGAAGAAAACCGATGCAGACGTCGTCAGCGTCACCTTGAGCGATAAGGACACGGGCCGGATTTCCTTTGTGCGGCATCACGCGTTTTCGCCGCGCTTCGAGCTCATGGGTGACCAATGGTATCTCATCGTCTCACCGACCTATTATTTCACCACCAACGGCTTCGTTCCCCATTCGCACCCCGCCGCCCTCCTCGCGGGCAAGAAGCGTCTCGATAAAAGTGCGGCGCTGCGCGGGCAAGTGATCATGTGGCATCGCTTCCTCACCGAGGACGAGCGTAGCGCTGAGCGCAACGCAGGAGGTCTTTTCGGCGTGAGCGTGACGTCCGAGCCGCGGTTGCTTTTCGGAGAGCCGCCCAGTGTGGAGCTTGAGACCCGGGTGCCGGAAGATGGCTGGGGGGGCGGCAAGAAGAAGGCCGAGTCCGCTGAACAGCAAGAAGGGCTCTTCGCATGACGACGTTCGCGACGCGCATTTTCAACGAGCCCGAACTGGAATTTGGCGACCGTCATCATCATCCAGATCCACGACTGGGCCTTGTGGAGGCGGGCCCGCTTCAGCCCTTTGTCGGGGAAGTCATCAAGATTGGCATCATCGGGAGTGCCAAGACGATCGAGGATACGAAGAAGTTCCTTGAGACGGCATCAAATGGGATCGATGGAAAATCCGAGAAGCATCCCAACATGCACCCGGCTTTTCCAGGACTGGGCAACCAAAGCCCATATCGCTGCAGGTTCGAAGTCGAAGAGGGAGCGACAGCCGCACTCTCGCAAAGCAAACTCGACAAGATTGCGCGAGAGCCGGACCATCAGCGTGCCGTCGAAATGGCCGTCGATGACATCGTTGCAGAGCTGCAATCGCTCGACGACAGCGGTCATCGACCAAATGTGGCGATCATTGCGTTGCCTGTCCGCCTGTTGGAACGGGTCTGGAATGCGAAGGTCGATTCTGGCGGCACGACCGAAAAGGACGATAGCAGCGGTACGGACGCACCAAATTTCCGGGGGATGCTGAAGGCTAAGGCAATGGGCCTGAGCTTCCCCATCCAGATCGTGTGGGAAGATGTCGTCGATGAAAAAGCTTCTATCCCGCAGAAGGTCAAGGAAAGCAGCGCGCGCAAGATCCAGGACCTGGCTGGTAGAAGCTGGAACCTGATGACAACCCTTTATTACAAGGGAAGTGGCCGGATTCCCTGGCGCCGGATGCCGGTCGAAGGTGAATACACCTCGTGCTACATTGGAATCAGTTTCTACCGTGAAGCCGGTGGGCAGCAGCTCTTCACCAGCTCAGCGCAGATGTTTGATGAGCGCGGTCGTGGCTTTGTCCTCAAGGGCAAGCGGGCACACACTGAAAGCCGGGGTCGACATCCGTTCATGACGCGCGATGACGCTCGTGAAATCGTGGAAAATGTCCTCGCGGCCTACAAAACTCATCACAAGAACCTCCCTGCGCGGGTAATCGTACTCAAAACCTCAAGATTCAAAGATGAGGAAGCCGACGGGATTCTGGAGGCGCTGGACACCGCCGGAACCGAGATGCGTGATCTGGTCTGGGTTCAGGAGTCTTATTCGGTCAAGCTTTTGCGGGACGGAAACTATCCCGTGCTTCGAGGCACCTTCGTCGACCTGAGAGGGAATGGACTGCTCTATACCAACGGGAGCATGCCCTACTATGGCACTTATCCGGGGATGTACGATCCCCGACCACTGCTGCTTTGCCCGCACAAGAGCTGTGACAGCACGATTGCTCAACTCGCAGAAGAGGTCTTCTCACTTACCAAAATCAACTGGAATTCGACGCAGATGAATCAGCGGCTGCCCATCCCGATCCGGGCGGCGCGCAAGGTGGGCGAGGTTCTAAAGTACATGAAGGAAGGGCAGGTCGAGAGTTCCGACTATCGCAAATATATTTAGGAGGTGATCCTGCCAGGCGCGGGTGCCTTCGCAAGCGACGGTCATGAGTCAGTCATGTTGGCTGGCAGGCTTTTTTTCTCCTGTTAGAGAGAGAATAGCCTGGCAATCATCTTGCTTATGGGCCTTCCGGTCCGGTGCGGTATCCTCAGTTTATCCGCCGCAAGTTGGCTCGCAAGGGTTGGTGGAATTTCGGCAAAGTCACTCGCGATACCGAGCAATTCAACCGTAGTGCTGATTTCCTGGAAGTCAGTGCCGCGCCACATAAGTAGAGCTGGCTCGCGTGCATCATCTAGTGTCCCAAAAACCATGACGAAAAATGTGTCGAGAGCTGGATCCCAGCCCACGGCCACTTCGAACATGTCCGAGTGCTGAGCCAGTGGCTTTAACGAATACCGGCTCATCGTCTCACCAGTCGCTCGCCAACATGATCGTGACGACGCGGAAGCTCTGCTGCGCGTCCCACGGTGTTTCGGACCCCCAGGAAAACGTCCCGTCGTTGGCATAGACGTCGATCTTCCAGAAAATCTTGTGCCCCTCAAACTCGACCGCGCCAAAGTCGCGCTCGCCGTGAGGGTCGTTCCCCGGCTCGATCGGGGTCTCGTTGATCAGCCTGCGCAGCGCCGCCTGGCCCAGCATCAGACTGGCTTGGCGGGCGCCAGGGTCCTCGGCGTCGCCTGCAAGAATGTCGGCCAACGCCCGCGTGAACACCGTGCGCGAAGTGGGTAGCGAGCCTGCGCGGGCCGCGTCGTTGAGCTTGGCGATCTCGGCCGTGTGGTCAGTAGCGACGGGCGTGGGTTGTGCAAGCTGGCTCATGGGTTCTTCCTTTCAAGATTGATCCCCCGCCGAGTGCCCCCTCCCCTCGGTTGTCAGGTTGACGGGGCCTGAGCGTTCACGCTACGTTCTTTTTGAAAAGGACCTCGCCATGCCCGCTCCCAGCAACCTCGACCATTTCGATCTCGACATCGGCCTGCGCGATGCGTCGTGCGACGAGAACCTGCCGCCGGTGCGCCGGGCAATCGCGGCGCTGTGCATCGGGGTCGGCGTGGACGACGCCTATCTGTCGGTCCGGGAACTGCGCGAGGCAGTGTCGCTGGTGCATGAAAACGCCCCCGGCGGACGGGCAAAGCTGGCCGGCATCCTCAGCACGCAGTGCGACGACTTCCAGCGAGCGATCTACTACTGCCTCGCCGGGCGCGGCGTAGTCGAGATGGCCGAGGCGATGGATTGGCTACTGACGGTCCTCAAGGCGCGCGGCCGCACCGCGGCCTGGCTCAGCCGACTGCGAGTGCGGCGCAAGGACCTCGTTTCGCCCTATGTCAGCGAAGCGCCCGACGGCCCGGTCGTATCGGCCAGCGCCGATTTCGAGCTCGGGCAATCATGGTTCGTCGAGCGCGGGCCTGAGCCCTACTGATCATCCGGGGCGTCATCGTTGCAGGTGACGACCCGCGAGACAGTGCGCCCCGGCGCCGCCTTGCTCGCCAGGACCACGCGGAACGGCTGCAGCGGGTTACCGGTCTTGACTACGGCAGTGTCGCCCTGAACGTGCTCAGCAACCCTGGTGGCGATACGGTTGGCGTTCTCGATGCTGCACAGGCGCGCCCTTTTTGACGAGCGCTGAGGTGGGGCGGGATCGGTCATGGCGCTACTCGCTTGGGTGCCAGGTCACGGGGTTGACTGGGCTGCGGGCGGCGGCACGATCGTCCAGGCCCGGCTCATCAGCTTGCTGATCTTCACCCCGACCCCGTCGCTGACCCGGCGCAGAATGGTCTTCCTGCCCGACTGGACCACGCGGAAGCTGCGCTCACACTGCCCGTCGGTGAAGGTCAGCGGCTCGGCCAGCACCAGCATGTCGCCGGGCGCCGGCTTGCGGCGCGTGGTCAGGGCGAGACGCTGGCGGCAGTGCTCGCGCCACTGGGCGGCGTATTCGTTGCCGGGAGGGCCGAGCAGGTCGAGGATCGATGCGGGGCAATCATAATTGTACGGCCCCATCGTTTCGCTCATGTCCTTGTACCCGAACTCTTCGCCGCTGCGCGCGCCGGGGTTCCATTTGACGAGGCAGATGATCGCGAATGTCTCGCTCGGGGCGTCGAGGTCGTAGCTCTGGCAGGCGGCGTAGTAGGCGCCCGAACGGACAGTGGATTTGAGGACACGCAGGCCCGTCGCCCGGCCCTTCTCAGGGTCGGGCGGATAGGTGCACTGGTTGTCGAGATAGGCCTTCGGCGTGGCGAACGGGGCCATGCCGCCGCGTGACATGAACAGCCAACCCATATGGGGTCTCCTAGACGAGCGCCTGCTGGCGCGGATTGATGGCAAGGCCGGTCTCGCGCACGACGAGCGCGCGGAAGCTGTGCGGCGCGGCAAGGACAGCGATGTCGCAGAAGTGGTTGCGATCGCCGAGGTAGTCCTGGCGCCCCTTGCAGCGGCGGAACATGACCTCGCGGCCCGGACGGATGCAGGGAATCGAGACCTGGACGTAGATCTCGTCACCGTGGAGCGTGATCTCGCCCGAGACCGCAGGCCCCGCAAAGTTGCTGCGCAGATCGTACTGGTCGGGTTCGAGGCCGAGATGGCGCGCCGCCACCCGCAGCGCCGAACGCGCCTCGCGGTGGAACGCGCGCTTGGCTTCCGGGTCGTAGCCGATGCCGCGGCGGGCCAGCGCGACAAGCGCGGGCTTCGACTTCAGCTCGTCGATCTTGGCGAGGCATTGCCGGCGCAGCGGCAGGTCTTCGGCGAAGGTCTCGTCGGGTGCGTGGCCGAGCGCGATGCGGCCAACATGACGCGCGAGCAGGATGGTCGCGGGATCGCGGGCCGGGTCGATCCCGGCGTTGCGCGCGTCCTGCATCGCATCGACGACGGCCTGGGTGGCGGTGGCAATGGTCGCGAGCGCGTCGGGCTGCAGGGCACGGCGATAGCGGAAGTCGAGATCGTAGTTCATCGGTGAAGTCTCCCTTTGCGCCCCCTGGCGCATCGGGCTCCCACCCCCTCCCCTTCCCGCTCGCCTTGCGAGCGGCAGCAGTGCCTCGGCTTTCCGGACGCCGTCAGGCCGCCTCCTTGAGTTCGTCCGGCAGGGTCGAACCGAGCGCCGGATCGTACTGGCGAAGCCACTTCACCGCTTGCTCGGCCTTGGCGGCCGCGTGGAGGATCGCGGTCTTGTCGCCGCGCAGGATCTTCATCCAGTGGTGGATGTAGGAAGCGTGGCTGTCGTGGAGTTCATTGGGGAGGCCGTATTCGGCGCAAAGGGTAGCCTGGCAGAGCGACGCGACGATTTCCTCGAAGGCGTAGGCATCGTCCCCGAAGCGTTTGCCGAACTGGCGGTTCAGCCGCTTGGCCGACCCCGTGGCGTGGCCGAGCTCGTGGCAACGGGTCGAGAAATAGGCCTCGATCGAATGGAACGCCCCTGGCGATGGTAGAGTCACCGTGTCGGTGCTCGGCGTGTAATGCGCGCTGTCGCCGCCGTGGACGACACGGATCGGGATCGCGTCGAGGAAGGCCTGCACCCCGGCCGAGAGTTCGCCGATCGCCTTGGGGTCAGGCGGCTCGGGGTAGTAGTGCGCCGGCAGCCCCTCGATCTGCGAGGCGTTGAAGACGTGGTTCCACTTCATGAACCGGATCGTCTTCTCTGTTGTCTCTCCAGTCTCGCGATCGGTGTCGGCCTTGCGCGCCGAACTGTAGAACACGCTGAACGAGCCGCTCTCGCCCTTGCGGACATGGGCGCCGAGTTCGAGCGCCTGGCGGAAGGTCATCCAGTAGGGGCTGGGGTAGCCCCGGCTTTCTGCTACTGCCCATAAAAAGAACGTGTTGATCCCCGAATAGGGGACTCCGTTATGGCGGAGCGGGCGCGTGCTGGTCGAGGTCCAGGGCTTGAGCCATGGGGCCGTGCCGGCGGCAATCTTCTCGAGGATCAGGTCGGTTATGGCTTGGGCAACGTCGGGACTGTCAGGATTTCCGTGTGCGGGCGGGCGGTTAAACATTACGCCGCCATGGCCTTGATGAAGCGTTCGCCGAACAGGACGGCGAACTGGGCCTTGGCCATGGACCACTCACGCGGCGGCATCTTCCACGTTTTCTCGGACCGGTTCAAGATCAGGTACAGCAGCTTGGTCGCGGCATCGTCACTGGGGAAGTGCCCCCTGGCCCTGACCGCCCGCCGGAGCTGAGCATTCAGGGCCTCGATGGCATTCGTGGTGTAGACGATCCTGCGGACCTCGTCGGGGAACGCGAAGAAGGGGATGACCTCACTCCACGCCCGCCGCCAGCTCTGACCGATTGCAGGGTAGCGCCGCCCCCATTCGCTGTTCTCGAAGGCCGTGAGCGCCTCCTCGGCAGCCTTGGCATCGACGGCGCGGTAGATGCTCTTCAAGGCGCTCGCCAGTGGCTTACGGTCCTTCCAGGAGACGAAGTCCATCGAGTTGCGCAGCAGATGGACGATGCAGGTCTGGACGATCGCTTCCGGGAACACGGCGGTAATCGCGTCCGGGAAGCCCTTGAGGCCATCGACGACGGCTAGCATGATATCTTCCACGCCCCGGTTCTTGAGCTCGTTCATGACGCGCAGCCAGAACTTGGCACCTTCGTTCTGCTCGATCCACAGGCCCAGGACGACCTTGGTGCCATCGGCCAGCACACCCAGCGCGATGTGAATCGCCTTGTTGCGGACCATGCCTTCGTCGCGGATCTTGACCCGGATCGCGTCAAAGAAAACCAGCGGATAGGCTGGATCGAGCGGCCGGGCCTGCCAGGCGGCGACCTCCTCGAGCACGGCGTCGGTGACGGTCGATATCAGGTCTGGCGAGACGTCGATGCCATACAGCTCGCGCAGATGCCCGGTGATCTCCCGGGTGCTCATGCCGCGTGCGTACATCGACACGATCTTGTCGTCGAAGCCGGGGAAACGACGCTGGTATTTGGCGATCAGTTGCGGATCAAAGCTGCCTTGGCGATCCCGGGGCACCTCGATCTCGATCTTGCCGGTGTCGGTAACGACGGTCTTGCGGCCATAGCCATTGCGGTTGTTGCCAGCCTGGTCGTCATGCCCGAGATGATGGTCCATCTCCGCATTAAGCGCACGTTCGGCCAGTGCCTTCTTCAGCGAATCCAGCAGGCCACCCTGCTGAAGGGCCGCAGCAGCATCGCCGCCAGCCAGAAGTTGATCGAGTAAATCAGCCGGTATCACCGGTTCCTTGCGTCGGGACATAGTGGGACTCCTTCTTGCCCATTATGCCCGCCCACACACGGAAATCCTGACAGTCCCGCAACGTCAGGGCGCGCTGCCGCCGGTCTTGTGGGCCGCATGAGAGTTCTCCGTGACGATGAGCGCAGGTCCCTCCCACACCTTCCAATCGTCACTTCAGCCCGCTCTCCCTCTTCTCTCTACGTGACTGATTGGCCGGGCACGCGTCAAAGTTCAGTGACGAATTCTGCCTGCAGATCCCAGCGATCTGTCCACCCCGGCAAAGAGGAACACGGCGCGGATCCCGCTTCAAAAACATCAATGGCGTCAGCCAAATCTTCCGCCTCGATTTCGAGCGTAATCCACTTCTCAACGCGGAAGACCTGCGTCACCTTCAACCTACGCTTCGCCATGAGGTGGAGGCTCCTTTCGGTGGTTCCAGTCGTAGCTGCGCGAGTTCAGGTATTCCGGATCGCCTTCCTCATCGACCAGATATCCGGCGACCTCATCAGCAAATTCGGCATCGAGTATGGCTGCAGTGTTAGGGATCAGGCGAACTGGAAGACCATTGCCGAACAGCTCTGCGTCGGCCTTTGTCATTGCATCCTGGTGGCCCACAGCTTCTACGGCGACCTTGATGCGAACGACGGCGTAGACATGGACGCTGTGTTTCCGCGCCTTCGGGTTTGAGCCGACCATCTCACGCTACCTCGAAGGCATGCGTGTGGGTGTCATAATAGATTTCAAGCGCCGTCAGTTGGGCATCCGACAAGTTCCTGTACTCATCTTTGTCCGGGTGGTGTTGCTCCCAAGCCTCCCACAGCTTGATGATTGTCCCGTCCGGCAAGATGATCGCGGTTTCGGCATCGCTCAGCCGCGTTCCGTCAGGCACTTCGACCACTCCGGTCAATTGGTAGTGGAAGCGCATAATCATCACTCCTCGTGGTGCCTGGCACTGGTTACTGATGAACTGCTGGTTGGCCAGTCGGGGCTAGTTCAAGGCTGACACTGTCGTTGGACCAGCTCAGACGCAGCGTGCGCCCGTGCGGAATGCGCCAGGCAACCCGGTCGGCGAAGGCCATGCGGATGCCCGCAAGAATTGCCGCGTCCTCGCCTTCGAGGATGGCATGGGCGCGCACCGCCGCATCGTGGCGGAATCGGGTCTCCTGGGTGTCGTAGCTGTCCGCATCGGAATCGTCGGAAGGCGAGAACACCGCATCGATGATGAGGTCGGTAAGATCGTCCGGCCCGAGCGCGGTGGTCCAGGTCAGCGCAATGCGTGCGTTGTCGGGATCGCCCCAGGAGTCAGGGTCGTCTAGAATCGCAAAGTCGGTCTCGAGATCGAGCCTCCGGTCATGCTGGTCGGTCATTTCGATCGTGATCGCGTCGGGGCGCAGAGTGACAGATTCGGTTTCGTCAGCAGGCGCGCCGCCATCGAAGGTGAAGCGCTCGCCGGTGCGAACAAAGGCCGGGAGGGCATCGTACCAGGGATAGCCGATGAAATTGGTGATCGGCTCAAAGAAGGCGCGCGGTTCGGGACCGCCGAGGCGGTGCATCTCGCCGCCGTTCGAGCGCCGCAAGGCGCGGCCGAAGGTCACAGCGTCGAAGGAGTCGGTGTCGTCATAGATCGCCGCGCCCGCCTCGAGGTCGGCAAACCGCGGCACCTCGCGGTAGCTGTCGCGGGCGAGGGTCGGGTACCACAGCGGCAGTTGCCGCGCCGCCTGCGGGAAGTCGTCGTGGTAGAGGCTCGCCTCAAGCCAGTTCTCGAAGCTCAGGCGGTGGAACGGTTCCTCGCGGATGACCGAAAAGATCGCCTCGCGGCAGAGTGCCACGAGCCGGTCGAGCGCGGCGTTACGGTATATTTCCTTGCGTGCGGGCAGCACCAGGACGAGATCAGGCGCGTCGATGACATCGACCTGCACGGACCACTGGGTGTGGTGCACTTCCTTCACCACCGGGAAGGCGTGTTTGAGGGTAAGCCCATGGAAATTGAGCGTCGCGATATGCGGTGAATGCCGGTCGCGGAACACGCCGATGCGGAAGCCGTCCCGCTCGATGACCTTGTGCGCATCAGCGAGGAAGTCGGCGCGGGCAAGGGCCTTGCCGTTGTAGCTGACCGGGACGGCCAAAAACCGCGCCGCCGCTTCTACGCAGCGTTCGAGCTTGCCGTCAGGCTGCGGATCGAACCGGAAGGCGATGGCCGTGCCACGCGGCCCATCGAAGGGCAGCACATCGATGTCGGCCTCGCCGGTCCAGGCATCCCCCGCAATCGCCAGCGAGAACGCGCCGTCAGCGCTCCGCGAACTGACCACTGTGTCGAGGCCCGCGAGGCTGAAGAACCCCATGCCCGCCGGGTCCTCGCGCGTACGGCACTCCTCGGACCAGTCGGACTGGCCGAGTGAGAGGAGGTCGACCGGGTCGGCGATCCCGGCGCCGTCATCGCTCACCGTGATGAGGCAGGCGTCTGCCATGTGCTCGGCAGTGACCGCGATGCGGCCCGCGCCAGCGCGGCGGGCATTCTGGAAGAGCTCGTTGAAGATGTCGTCGAGGGTCCCGTTGAAGATCCGGGTGACCTTGGAAATCGCGTGCGGGGAGACCCGGGCACGCAGCGTGGTGATCATGGTCATGGAGGTGGTTCCTGGATGGACCGGCACGCTGCCGCAGGGCGCACGGGGTGCGCGGGCAGCGTGCCGGCGAGGCTGGTTCAGGCGTCGACGGTCTCGCCGGCCTCGGCGTCCTGCTCTTCGGCAGGTTCGAGGTCGCCCGCATCGCTCTCGGGTTCGTGCTCGACCGGCGCTTCGTCATCGGGCTCGCTCGCGGCGAGCACGCGGAAGCGCATGGCTTCGGGCACCCAGGCGAGCGCAGCCTCCTTGACTTCGGGCGCGACGATGGTCTCACCGGCGAACAGCTTCTCGCAGGAGGCCGAGAGATCACCCTTCTTCGAGCCCATGAAGCTCGCCGCCATGGTCGGTCCGCCGACCTCGCTGACGTGGGCGAGCAGAGCCTGCTTGCTGACGCGGTCGAAGTAATTGGCCGAGGTCGGACGCCAGTGGCTGGCGACGTTGATCCCCATCAGCGACGCGAGGTGGTCGTGGAGGTCGATCGGTTCAGGGCCGGACTGGCCCGCCTTCTTGTCGATGCCCATGCTCGCCTCGAGCGTCTTCGCCATGCACCAGGCGAGCCAGCTTGCCTTGGCATCGTCGTCGAGCGCGCTGAACGCCGAGAACCGGTCGACCGTGCGGCGGTGCTCGGTCCACGACAGGTCGAGCGTCTCGCGCATGTCGGCCATCAGCGTATGCGCCGGGCTTTCTGGGTAATTGGCGAGGTAGAGCGAGGGCGACGGCGCGCGCAGCGTCGTGCCGAGCGCCTGCGCACTATAGAGCGCGCGGGAGTCGGCGATGGCGAAGATCAGGTAGTCGAGCGCGATCGCCGGGTTCGAGGCGAGGTTGATCGCGAGAATATCGCGGCGCTGGACGGCAAGTTCCTCGACCAGCTTCTGCGAGAGCGGCTTGGGCGCGGACGAGGTGCTACCGCCCTCCCCTGCCGCTCCGCTGGCACCCTCGGCGGCGTCGCCCCCGCGGGCCTTGCGGCGTTCGAGCGGCTTGTCGCTGTAGAGGCCGCTGGCAACCGTGGGCTGGCCGTCGGTGCCGATGATCACGAAGCAGCCGACATTCGCCTTCATCTCCTCGGGGATCACCGGGGGTTTGTCGTGGAGCGCGTCGTAGGCGCTGCTCGCGGCATCCCAGCGGGTCTGGAACTCGGCTGCGGCAGCCTCGTCGTCCTCGTCGAGCGTCTCGCTTTCGGCTTCGAGCGCCGAGATCATCTCGAGGAGCTTGTCGGCCTCGACCTGTTCTTCGTCGGTGAGCGGCGCCGGTTCGAGATGGACCTGGTGGAGGTCTTCGGTCGCGTTGTAGGTGACGCGGGTCTCAAGGATCGGGCGGACCCAGGCATAGCCGGAGGTTTGGGCGACCTCGGCCGCAAAGGCCTGGAGCTTTTCACCGGCGATACGCTGCGCAATCTCGGCATCGATCCAGGTCTCGCCACCGTCCTCGGTAAACAGGTCGCGCTCGATCTTGCCGCCGGCGGCGAGGTATTCGGCTTCGCTGGCGAGCTTCGCCATTGGCGAGGACGAGCGGATCGCGCTGTGCGTCACCATGCGGCGGATGGAATCCGGATTGTTGCCCTGCCAGCTGTTCGACAGCTCGTTCCAGACCATCATTTGGCGGTCGTGGTTAGGCGTCGTCGCATAGGCCTTGGCGACGTCGAGGGTGATCTTGCCCTCTTCAAGCGCGGCAAAGATCGGATCGGCGAGGTCAGCGAGCCGCAGGCGGCCTTCGATGAACCGGCGGGTGCGACCGAACCGCTTGGCGATCGCGTCGAGGTCACTGCCCTCGTTGACGAAGTGCTTGTAGGCGCGGATCTCGTCGGTCGGGGTCATGTCGAGCCGGATGACGTTCTCGATCAGCGAAAGCTCGGATTGCTCGGCGGCATCGATGTCGAGGACGCGGCATGCGACGGGGTGATCCTTGGGAAGCTTGCCCGCGCTGAGGAGAAAGTTGAGGGCGCGGAGGCGGCGGCCGCCCGCGGTCACGTCGAACATGCCCCGCTTCTTGGCTGGCACAACGATCAGGTTCTGAAGGAGGCCCTTGGCCTCGATATTGGCAGCCAATTCCTCGATGAAGAGGTTGCTGTCGTTCTTGCGGACGTTGGCTTCGGACAGCCGTAGCTTACCGAGCGGGATCAACTCGATGTCGTTCATGGGAGTGCTCCTGAAGGCCGGATTTGGCCGAGCCCTTCGGCTCACCCCTTCCAGCCCCCCTCCCCTCACAGTTTCAGGATTGCCCGATTTCCCGGGAAAGACTGCGCGGCCCAAAGCGGCTCGCTCGATGCCGTGAGGCATAAATTTTAGATTTATGCCTCACGGCCCGGATCGTCCGCGGAACCCAGATTGCACAACTTGGTTGCGTTTATTGCGAATACGCGCTAGGGAATATCGCCATCAGCGGAGAGAAACGATGACACTGCCAGCCACTGCCTTGCCTTTTGGCAACAGGCTGCCCTCTGCCGACGATCGCCAGATCGCTAACCAGCTACGGCGTATCCTGGCCTCGCAGAAGGCCGGCGAAGCCAAACTGCACATACCGGATCCCAAGACCAGGAAGCCGGTCGAAATCACGCTGACACCGGCGATGTCGGACTTGTTCCTCGAGTTGCTGCGTCACATCGGGAGCGGGGATGCCGTCACGCTCGTGCCGATCCATCAGATGCTGACGACGCAGCAGGCAGCAGACCTGCTCAACATGTCCCGCCCTTACCTGATCAGGTTGATCGAGAAGGGTGACATCCCGCACAGCATGGTAGGACGGCATCGGCGTCTCAAGGCCGAGGACGTGTTTGCGTACAAGGCAGCGCGCGACAAGATTCGTTCGAAGGCGATGGACGAACTGATTGCAGACGGCTCGGACCTGTATTGATCTGACCCTGCCATGTTCGCCAATCGCTACACTGCACTAGTCGATGCCTGCACACTGGTCAGTGCGCCGCGTCGTGATCTGCTGCTCACTCTCGCCGAGGCAGAATTCTTCCGTGTGCGCTGGTCGCAGCAAATCCTTGATGAGACAGGCGCGGCTTTGGATAAGATCTTTGCCGAGCGCGGGTTCGAGGACGCGTCCGCAAGGGCTACCCGATCGGTCGATGCCATGCACCGGGCTTTTCCCGAGGCTCTCGTTGAGGCGCACGCTTCGGTCGCGGCCCTAAAGTTCGGACTTCCCGACGCCAATGACGAACATGTCCTAGCCGCTGCAGTTCAGACCCAAGCCCAAGCTGTCGTGACCGAAAACATCAACGATTTTCCGGCATCGATTCTCGCACCGCTCAACATCGAATCGCGAACCGCAGACGAGTTCATCGCGGACACCATCGCGCTCGACGAGGGCAAGGCGGTTGCCGCCATCCGGACTCTGCGCATTCGGCTGAAGCGACCGGAAATGTCCGCAGAGGACTACCTGCGATCACTCGAGGCACATGGCTTGTTCATCACCGCATCGATCCTGAGTGGCCACGCGGAATCCATCTGACCTGCAAGGTCGGGAACCGAGGCCTAGGCGACGATGCGCCCAAGGATCTCGCTCGCCCCGTCCACCGGTACGAACACGCGCGTCTTGTAGGCGATGATTTCGGTGAAGCAGCCCTTGGCCTTGAGTTCGGGAATGCGCGCGGCTTCGGCGTCGACGATCTCGATCCGTCGGGAACCGTTCACCCGCGACGTCCGGATCGTAAAATTGAGGGGATGCGGCGCCTTCCACGTGCCCCCGCCAAGGATGGCCGCTGCGATCTTGGCGGGATCGGTCTGCGCCTTGCGGGCAACCCCGAGTTTCTCGAGGGTCGCATCGACGTAGAGGTCGTGGACGTGGCGCCCCAGCCAAGAGGCGCCGGACTTGTCGACGATGCGGTTGACCGTGAGGTCCTCTTTGGGAAGCGCGCCCCAGATCGGCAGGAGTAGCCCCGTCGCGAGGTAGACGGTCTCGGTGACGAGTTGGCTCTCGTCGGCGGCGTATTCTTCCTCCCACAGCGCGCTGAACCGGGACTTGGTGACGGGCTCCCAGGCGGACTCGTCGAGCCGGTCAGCGCGGAGGTACTCGCTGCGCAATGGCCGCACGAGTTCGTAGCGGCGGATCATGTGGCCCTCCTCGTCCATGTGCGAGGGCGCTGCGATGCCGAGCGCGACCTTGCCCGACTTGTCATTGCGCAGGAACAGCGGCGCCTCCTCATAGGATGCCATTTTGAGTACGCGCTCGAGCGAGAGGACCTTGCGCCGCTGGGTCAGCGACAGCTCAAGCAGGTGCGAGGTCGCGCCGGTCACAGAATCGGTCCGGATCACCGTGTCCGAAAGCACCTCGCAGGCCTCGACCGCCACGGTCTCGACACCGATGTCGAAGGTGCCGGCTTCCTTCGCTGCCGAGACGCGGGTTTCGACAAGGGTCAGGAACTCATCGAAGATCGCGTTCTGGACGGCGATCTTCATCGCGAGGATGCGGTTGAGCCAACGCTGGATCGGCGGCAGGTCCTCGCGCAGGACCCCGTCCTGATCAGTGAGCTCAAGCCCGCTCATCCGCTGGAACTCGGACAAGGTCGTACTCTTGAGCTTGGCGGTCGCGAGCAGGCCGTACCAGTCGTGGAGCGCGTGCTTGGCGTAGATGCTCTCGAGGTTGTCGGACGCGTCGAACATCCCCTGCCCGCCGGTCTGGCGCTGGCCGCGGGTCAGTGCGCCCAACGCGTCGAGGCGCCGCGCGATCGTGCTGGTGAACCGCGCTTCGCCCTTGCAATCGGTAGTGACAGGGCGGAACAGCGGCGGGCAGGCTTGGTGGGTGCGGTGGGTGCGCCCCAGCCCCTGGATCGCGCGATCCGCACGCCATCCGGGTTCGAGCAGGAAATGAACCCTCCGCTGCTGGTTCTTGGCATCAAGACTGGCGTGATAGCTGCGCCCCGTGCCGCCCGCATCCGAGAAGACCAGGATACGCTTGGCGCCGGTCATAAACGCGGTGGTCTCGGCGAGGTTGGTCCGAGGCGAACGGCTTTCTAGGCGCTGCTGTCCCGAGCCATCGCGCACCAGGCGTTTGCTGCGCCCGGTGACTTCGGCCACCACAGTCACGCCGTAGTGCTCGAGCAGGGCATCAAGTGCGGTCGGGATCGGCGGCATGGCGCAGATATGCTCGATCAGGTCGGAACGAGCAGCCTCAGCCTGCGGGTTGTGGACCGGATTGCCCGCCTCGTCCCACATCGGCCGCGAGCGCACGTCGCCGAGTTCGTCCTTGTATTCCTCCATCTGCCGGGTCGGGAAAGCGCGGGTCAGATAGTCGACGACGTACTCCTTGCAATCATAGGCTATGTCGAGGACCTCACGCTCAGCCGGTTCCAGTTCATCGAGGCGCCGGTTGAGGATGGATTCCGCCGTGCTCACCAGTTGGACCACCACGCTGTCGCCCTCGCCCAGGTGCTGGTCGATAGCGGGATAGATCGATGGTAGCTTCAGCGAGAGCAGCACCTGTCCGAAGAAGCGCTGCTTGGTTCCCTCGAACCGGCTGCGGGCGGCCGCCTTGGCGCCGCTGTTGAGGGTCTTGTTCTCGAGCCCATCGACGATGCCGGTGAGTTCGAGCGCGGCCTCGAGGTTCTGGTGAATGATCGTCCAGGCCTCGCAATAGGTATCGTAGACCGCGATCTGCTCAGAGGTCAGGTCATGGCGCAGGATGTCGTACTCTACCCCTGCGAAGCTGAGCGCCCGGGCGAGGTAGAGCCCGGAGGCCTTGAGGTCGCGGGCCACCAATTCCATCGCGGCAATGCCGCCGTCGCGGATCTCGCTGATGAACTGCTCGCGGGTTGCGAACGCCGTGCCCGGCCCCCACAGGCCAAGCCGGACCGCATAGGCGAGGTTGTTGACGTCCGATGCGCCAGTCGCCGAGGCATAGAGCACGCGGGCGCGCGGCAGCGTGTTCTGAAGCAGTACCCCGGCGATACCCTGGAGCGAGCCCTGCTTTTGGCCCCCTGCTTTCTGGCCAAAGCCCACTTCCCCGCCAGCGACGCCGCCCATTTCGTGAGCTTCGTCGAAGACGATCACGCCTTCGAACTCCTCGCCAGCCCATCGGACAATCTGGTCGAGCCGGGTATCCTCGACACGCGAGCTTCTGAGTGTGCCGTAGGGGACAAAGAGGATGCCTTCGGGCGCGGTGATCTCCTCGCCGATCTTCCAGCGGGCAAGATCGAGAATGTCCGACGGCAATCCGCCGATCGCAGTCCAGTCGCGCTGCGCGTCTTCGAGCAGCGGCGCATTCTTCGAAATCCAGATGTGTCGGCGATTGCCCTTGAGCCATTGGTCGAGAATACAGGCCGCTGCCTGCCTCCCCTTCCCGGCCCCGGTGCCATCGCCGAGGAAGAACCCGGTGCGGTAGAGCTGACCCTCGGGGTCCTCCTTGAGCGCAACTTCGCCGGCAGGGTGGCAGAAGCGGCCATGCAAGTCGCGGCTCCAGGCCTCGCCCGCATAAATCACGGTTTCGAGCTGGGCGGCCGAGAGCAGCCTTGCCGTCACGGTGCGTTCGGGCAGTGAGGGCACGTAGCTTGGCTTCGGCGCCGCAATCGACGCCATTGCAGCGGATTCGACGAGGTGGGTCGGATGTTCGCCAGCTTCCGCGATCACCACGCGTGAAGGCCGGTAATCGGCATAGACCCCGCGCTGCTCGCCCATCGCCGCGGGTTCGGCCAGAACTTCGTAAGATACGGGGCGGACGTCGTTGGTCTGGGGAGCTCGCACGATCACCGGCCGGGCTGGACCGGTCTTCACCGAGCGGAACAGGCTGAGCTTGGGTCGGGGGGCTGCCGCCTGCGTCGCGTCGCGTAACGTCGCCCGGAGTGGCACGATTGGCAGCGCGGCGAAGAGTTCGCCGACCGAACCGCGATTGATCGTGGATACGCCGATTTCGCCCGGCACCTTGTCGATCACCAGCACGCGAACCGCGATCCCGGTGCCGTGCTTGGCGTAGCCGCCCTTGTCCAGACGGAGCGACAGGACGACCCGCGCGCCTTCGAGGGTGCGCCGGAAGGTTTCTTCGTACCTGGCCGAGGGCGAGAACCAGTCCGGCATGATCGCAACGATCCGGCCACCCGGCAGCAGATGGTCGAGCGCGGCCCGCAGGTGCCTGGCGGCGGTGTTCTGATCTTCGCCGCGCGATTGCGACACCGAAAACGGCGGGTTCATCAGAACAACGCTCGGCCGCGCGGTTCCGGAGAGCAGCGCGCTGAGTTTAGCGCCATCGTGGCGATAGACCTTCGTGCCCGGAAACACGGCCTCGAGCAGGTCGGCGCGGGTTGGCTCGAGTTCGTTGAGGATCAGGTCCTTGACCCCGCCCTTGGCAAGCGAAGCGATGATCCCGGTGCCTGCGCTCGGTTCGAAGAGCACGTCATCACTGGAGAGCCGCGCCAGATGAACGGCCAGACGGGCCAGCGCCGGCGGCGTCGAGAACTGCTGGAACTGGATCTGGTCCTCGCTGCGTACCGTGTGGGTTGGCAGCTCGCGCGCCAGCGCCTCGAGCGTGCTGATCGCCGCGCCGACGTCCATGCGGCCGACAAGCTCGGGAATGGCCAGGGAGAGCGCGACTTCCAGCGCTTCGAAACTGTCGCGCTGCTGCCAGGCACCTGCGGCGTCATTGCCGCCTGCACTCTCCGTCATGGCTTCGCTCAAAGCAGCGCGGTCGATCGGAACAGCGAAGAGCATCTTGGCGGCAAGTGTGCGCGCAGCGCCGAGAATGGCGCTGGCGCGCGGAATCGTTGTGGTCATGCGGAGAACTCCTGGCTCGTGCCGATCAGCGGCACGCCCGCTCCAGCCCCCCTCCCCTCACCGCTTCAGGAGCTGCGCCCAGTCGTTCATGCGGCCCGGCGGCCATTCGGTCTCGATTGCAAGGCCGGGGCGGCGGTACGACTCTGCTGCTCGATCGCGCGCCCGCCTGCCTTCGGCGTCGTTGTCCGCGAGCAGGATCACGGTTTCGACTGAGGCCGGGATGTTGACCTGGTGGAAGCGTTTGGCGCCCATGGTCGCCCAGGCCTGGATACCCGTGAGCGACGTATAGGCAGCCGCAGTCTCGAACCCCTCGCAGATGCCGATGGTCTTGCATGGCGGGCCGTTGGTCCATGCAGCGCCGATAGCCTGGCCGAGGACGCGCTTCTCGGTGTAGGTCGATGTCAACGGATCGAGGAAAATCCGCTGGATCGCGGCGATCGCGCCCGCAGTGCGCATCGCGACGAGGAGTGCCGGCTCGAAGCTGGCCAGCTTCCCCTGCCCTCGTGGACACCGGGGGTGAAAGCGCAGGTCTTCGAGTGGTGCCCAGATCTGGCGCACCCCGCGCACATATCGCTCGGCTAGCGTTCCTTCGATTGAACGCGCCGACTGCCAGATGTTGAGGTGAATTTCCGTGCTGCGCTGGAAGTTGGGCGTCACGCTGGAGGCATCGACGCTCGGCAGGTCTGCGATGCGTCGAAGAGCTCTGAGTACGTCCCGGCTGTCGCAACCAGCGTGGCACGTTAAGAGAATGGCTCGATCACCCTGGCGGATGGAAAGTGATGGGGTTCTGTCGGCATGGCAAGGGCACCGACACATCGCGGCATTACCGGACCACGCGCCACCGAGGTGGGTAATGAGAGCGCGTAACTCTGACGTAGGGTTATTGCTGACAAGGGGCATAATCGCCCAGCTCGACCCTGCTCCCCTCCCCGTAGTGAATCCTGTGTCCCGTTCTCGCCAGATGGACGGTCCATGTTGGAGCACACGAATCGGTCACTGATCTTCTAAAAATCAATTTACACACGCCGCTGCTTGCAGCGGAAGGATTCTTGATTCTAAGGATTCAGATTCAAAGGCCTAAAAGAGGCGCTATTCCAATCATTTGTGGCCATCTAGCTGACTTTTTGGGGGAGTTTACCTGACCTCGTGGGGGCAATAGCCTGACCCAGCGGGGGAACTTGCCTGACCCTTTGGGGCCTTCCTGACTCATTGGGGGAATCAAATGGACGTGCTTTCCTTGCCCCGCTGAAGTGAATATCTGAATCGCGAAGTGGTCGAAATCAAGGTGAGATTCGAAATTGGCCTAGAGGCACGCCGACTCGTGTTTATCTGCGGCTTTTCCTCCCGAGTAGCTGTGCTTCTATCCTGACCGTTTGGGGGTGGTTGCCACACTTCCATCCTGACCTGACTTGACGAAGGAGGTCAGGTCAGGCAGCAAGCAAGGCCGGAGAATCACGCTCTGATCGAAAAATATGGCATGGAAAGTGAAGTTGGCCAAATAGCCGAAGGTGTTGAAGAGGCCGCGGAGGAAGTATCTCCTGGCCGTGCCATGCGTGTTGCCGCAGCTCTAAAGGCTAAGGGCGGAGATGAATTCGCCAAGCCAGGCAGCATCATCGAAATAAAATTTGTCAAAGGTGAATCGCTCAGTCTCACGGCGTCTCGGCTACTAGCCCTGATGATCTTGACTGCGGGAGGAGATGCTTGGGAGGATCGGCCGCACCGAATTCGCAAAGCTGACATTCGGCGCGGGCATAAGGGCAATGAGCGGATCACCGACATGCTCCAGGAACTGCACCGAACGCTCTTCGCCGTTGATGACAAATCTTGGCGGGGCAAGAAGGCGACGCTCCTGTTTTCATTGATCTCGCGGTCACGGGAGGAAACGGAAGAGGAGGGCGGTGAAGCAGGCTGGATCGAGTGGGAGTTCACGCCGGATGCGCGTAAGCTGATCCAAGCGTCCGAGACCTACGCCGTGCTTAATCGCCAGGCGGTCCTCGGTTTTCGTTCCAACTACGCGCTCAAGCTTTATGAACTGGGTGCTCTTCGCTTGCATCGTCGTCAGGCGACGTGGAGGGGGGACATGCAAGCGCTCCGAGCAGCCCTTGGTATTCCACCCGAGGTATACACGGACTTTGCCCAGCTTCGGCGCAAGGTGCTTGAGAAGGCCAAAGCCGAGATCGACCAGTTGGCGCACTTCCGTGTCGAATGGCGCGAAATTCGGCAGGGTAGAACTGTGACCGAGCTTGAATTCCGGTTCGAGCCAAAGGGTGCACCCGAGGTTATTGAAACAGTCGACGAACTCGATCGTCATTCAGCGGGCCGCCAAGCGCGCCGGGAGGGGGCGGTTGAAAGCATTTCCGTGGGGCAGGGGGCTATCCCGGCGCCGCCCAAGGTTGTCGAACGCAAGAAGCCCACAGACACCGGCTTTCCAACGGGGTCGCTGCGTTATGGCGAATACGAGTCCGAGTTTCGCTCGATCGGCCGGCAGTATGGCGGCGGTTGGGATGTGGATATGATCGCCGACGGCTTTCGTGCTCAGATGGGCGAGCGATTGGAAAGGCTCCGCGGGGCCAAGTTGGCCGCTGCGTGGAAGGGGTTCTGCGAGGGCTGGGTTAATCGACGAGGCCGACCGCAATGAGCGGAAATTGCACGCGTGCAATTTCCACATCCCCCACCGAGTCAGGTTGGAGGCATCTGGGGGCAGTTTGACCCCATTTTGATGCTCCCACTTTCGAAAATTGCGAATTTCTTGACCCAAAAGCGCAAGTGGGTGTAGCACACGCCCAGTTGCGAAAGGTGGGCATGTGTCGAACGGACTTCAAATTGAGGAAGCGGAGCGCTTGGTGTCGGTCGCGACGCTAGCCAGTCGAACCTCATCAGTGCTCGAAAAATTGCGGGATTCGGCCCGGAGCGCTCGGTCGGATGACCGCCGCGAGCCGACTTTCACGATCGGCAAGGCTGCAGAGCTTGTAGGACGAACCCCAGCTGCGATACGCGATGCAGAGAAGGACGGTCGGCTTCCCGAGCCTGCCAGGACAGACAACAACAGGCGCGAGCGATATACGCTGGCGCAACTCAACGACATGCGTGGCGTCTTCGGAACCAGGCCTTACCGCGCTGCGAGCGACCCATGCTGCGTCGTAGCGGTCCAGAACTTCAAGGGCGGCGTCGGCAAGTCCACTGTGGCTGTCCATTTAGCTCAATATCTTGCCATTCGAGGATACCGTGTGGCTTTGGTGGACTGCGACAGCCAGGCATCGGCAACAACGCTTTTCGGCTACGTTCCCGATCTTGACCTTACCGAGGATGATACCCTTTACCCGTTCCTTCGCGAAGGCGAACGATCGTCCCTCGATTATGCACTCCGCAAGACCCATTTCGATGGCTTGGAATTGATCCCGGCAAACCTTCGCCTGTTCAACTCCGAGTACGAGTTGGCTGCGCGAATGGCTCAAGGCAATGCGTCGCTTCTGGACCGATTGAAGGAGGGCATCGAGAGCATCTCGGATCGGTTTGACGTCATCGTAATGGATCCTCCACCGGCGCTTGGTGCGATCTCCCTCTCAGTGTTGCGCGCGGCTAATTCGCTGGTGGTGCCGGTGCCGCCAACCGTTATGGATTTCTCGTCGACCGCAGCATTCCTGTCGATGCTGGATGAGACGATCGAGCAGCTCGCTGATCGCGGTCTCGCACCAGAGCTGAATTTTCTCCGCTTCGTTGCGTCGAAGGTCGACGAGAATAAATCGATGCAGAAGGAGCTGATCCAGCTCATGCGGACGCTTTTCGGGCATACAATGGTCAGAACGCCGCTGAAGGATTCAGCCGAGATCGACAATGCAACCGCGCGTTTGATGACGGTCTATGAGCTCGATGGGCCTGCCACCAGCTCGGCCGTGCGTAACCGGTGCCTGAATTATCTGGATGGCGTGAACGCTGAAATCGAAGTCGATATTCGTTCGATGTGGCCCAGCCATCACAAGCGGCTGCGCCAAGAGGCGTTGGCATGAAATCGGGGAATTGCACGCGTGCAATTCGGCTGACGGGAGGGTCACATGAGTAAGAAAAACAGCGGTTTTGCGGCCGATTTGGCGGCAGGAATCGATCTGACCGATACAGGCGCGGCACCCCGTCGATCGAGCATTGCCTCAAACGTGCTTACCGGTCGTTCGAACCGCCTTGCCGACCTTGCATCAGGGGCGATTGTCAATCGAACCCATGAACTGGTTGATCCCGCCAGATGTCGGATGTGGGCAGGCCATAACCGCGATTATGCATTGCTAACCGAGGAACGGTGTTCCGATCTCATTGAGAGTATTAAGGCGCAAGGCCGACAGGAAATTCCCGCGATTGTTCGACGCCTGTCCGGTGACGAGGGGTATGATTTCGAGGTAATCTGCGGCGCGCGGCGGCATTGGTCGATCAGCTGGCTGAGGTCCCACAATTACCCTGACTTCAAATTCCTCGTCGATGTTCGTGAGATTGGCGACGAAGAGGCGTTCCGGCTCGCCGACATCGAGAATCGCGCTCGTGACGATCTTACAGACCTCGAAAGGGCGAGGGACTATCTGCGCGCGCTCGCAGCCTATTATGGCGGCCGTCAAAAAACGATGGCTGAGCGGCTGAAGGTTTCTGAAAGTTGGCTCACGCGGTATCTTGATCTCGCTCGCCTTCCTGACGAACTAATCCGAGCATTTGCTGATCCGCAAGAACTTGGCATCCGCAACGCCATCGCTCTCAAAGCCCTTCTGAAACCAGATGAGCGCAGGGAGCGTGCGTTCCGAGAGGCGGCCCGCCTTGCCGAAGAGCGCCAGGCAACCGGCAAATCGATGCCAGTGATTGATGTCATCAAGGCGCTGACGCTGGCAGTTGACCCCCCCAAGAAGTCAGGATCCCCCAAGAAGTCAGGAAAGGCGGAAACCATTGCGGGCGCGAGCGGCAAGCCAGTACTCCGGATCGAGGGCGCTGATCGCAAGGGCATTCGCCTCACGCTCCTGAGCAAGGGCGGAGCAACGCGCCAAGAGGCGGAGGAGGCTGTGCGGGCGGTTTTGGACCAATACTGGGCTTGAATTCGTTTCTCTTGGTGGACGAAGCGATGACAAATCGCCTGGGTGAATCAGTCTGACTCGACTGATTCAAAATTCCCGTTGGAACCCGCGATTCCATCTGCGGCATGTTCCATCGCATGGACAACCTGACCCACGGCAGCTTCGTCTGGCTTGAGGCGGTATGCGGTGAACGCAATATCGCGCGGCGCTATACCGTGGCCCTGAGCCAGGATCTGTTCGGAGCCTCAATCGTCGACTTCGCCTGGGGCCGGATCGGATCGCGCGGGCAGGGGAGGGCGGTCTCGTTCGCGAGCGAGGATGAGGCGGCGCGCTTTGCCCGCCAGTTGCTGCGCCGCCGGGCGTCCGCGCCCAAGCGGATCGGCGTGCCCTACCGCGAGGTCGCGTTGGCGCCGTAGGAGGCTTCAGGAGCCTCTGTGAGCGCCTTTGGGGGCCAAGGCATGGTCTCCTGGGCGCAGCGTCGCCAGATCGGCTTTCTCGAGCGCGGTAGCGGCCTGTGAAGCGGTGCGGCGGGTCACGCCGAGCGCGCGGGCCAGTTCGGCGCGGGTGAGGGGACCCAGCCCGCCAATCAGTTGCCACATCGCCGACGCCTGCGACGAAGCGTAGAGGCCCGCGAGGCGTTCTTCGCCGCGCGCAACCATAGCCGTGACGGCGGTGAGGTCCGTGGCGACGTCACTTGCCGCTGCGCCGATCGCGGTGGCCAGTAGGGCGGGGAGGGGGCGTTCGGGATCCGCGCGGAACAGCGCCCGCGGGGCGAGCCCGGCGAGCGCCAGCGGCGCCGCGCCCAGGGCAAACAGCTGCGGGCGCATCGCGGCGGCCAGCGACGCGGCCCAGGCGCTCCCGCGCGCGGCAAAACGCTGGAACACGCGGCCCTCGATCAGCACCTCCTCGCTGCCGCCCTCGAGGAAGTCGACTTCGTGGTCACGCAGCTGGTGGAGCCATTCGGTCAGGGCTGCCAGGGGCACGGGTGCCGGGAGCAGGGCATCGAGTCGTTCGAGCGCGCGGTCGGCGGCTTCAAATGTGCCTGAGAAGCTCTCGCGCGCGTCCTTGGCGGCGAGGGTGAGCCGCGCGGCGCGGGCGAGGGGAGGGGGGCCGCGCCGGCCGATCCACGACAGGAAGTCCTGCCGTTCGGCCGCATACCACGAGCGGGTCAGTTCGGCCGCTTCAGGCCCCGGATTGTGCTCGGGGCCTTGGTTTTCTTGAGGAAAGTCGCGGACATGGACGCGCCACAGTCGGCGCAGCGAGGCCCGTGCCAGTGCGTCGGCGACCTCGGCGGGCAGGAACGGCAGCGCCCCCTCGATCCGCGCGAGGGCCAGTTGCCACGGGGGAGGGGCGTGCTCCATCGCCCCGAAAATATACCATTGGCCAAAAAAGTATACTCGGCTTGTACGGTCCATTCACTGTCCGATAATGGCTCTTCACGGACAGTGGAAATGGAGGTATGGAAAGGCCGATTTTGGCGTGGGCGAGGGGGCGGAAGATGGCGGACGGAAGCGAGGATGCTGCGGAAGACGAAGCCAGGCTCGCAAAGAACACCATCGCTCCAGCACCCTCTGCCTTAATCTCTGCACCCGCGAGAGCGTTGGGCGCGGAGATTGCGGCGGCGCGGGGCTATCGCGTCCACGCCAAGGCGGCGAACACCCTGCGGGCCTATACCAGTGACTGGAACCAGTTCGAAGGCTGGTGCGACGAACGTTCGCTCGACCCCTTGCCGGCTCGGCCTGAGGCGGTGGCAACGTACCTTGCTGCGCTCGCGCTGGCGGGCAAAGCCGACACCACCATTGGGCGCCATCTCGCCGCGATCGGGTGGAAGCATCGGCAGGAGGGGCTCTCCGCACCGGTCCTGCGCGACGACCGCATGGTCATCGCCGATACGCTCGCTGGCATTCGTCGCGAGGCCAGAGTGCGGCCGAGCGCGCGCAAGGCGGCGATCACCGCCCGCGAATTGGCGGCGATGATCGCGGCGGCCGATGGGCAGGGCACGCGCGCGATCCGCGACCGGGCGATTCTCGCGCTGGGACTGGCAGCAGCGTTACGCCGCTCGGAACTGGTCGCGCTCGAGTGGCGCGATGTGGAAATGGTGGACAAGGGTCTGAAACTGACCCTGCGCCACTCCAAGACCGACCAGGAGGGGGAGGGTCAGGTGATCGCGGTGCCCTCGGGTAAGACACTCAAACCCGTGCAACGGCTCAAGGAATGGCTCGCGGTGCGGGGAGGAGGCGCGGGTCAACTGTTTTATCAGATCGATCCCCAAGGGCGGCTGACCAACAAACCCATGTCGGACCGCTCGATCGCGCGGCTGATCCAGAGATATGCAGGGGTCGTGGGGCTCGATCCCGAGAGCGTTGGGGGCCATTCGCTCAGGGCAGGGTTCCTCACCGAGGCGTCGCGCGCCGGGGCGACCATCGCCAAGATGCAGGAAGTGTCGCGGCACAAGAAGGTCGAGGTGCTGCTGGGCTATGTTCGGTCAGCTGAGTTGTTTGAGGATCATGCGGGGGAGAGGTTCTTGTAAAGAGTGTGCGAGTAATGGCACCGATGCTTTCACCGATCCTCTTCGGGTTTCCACTATGCCTATATGCGAAGTGCGTGACCACTATGTTCGCTTTTGGTGATGGGATTTGCTGCTGTACGCCACGGCGGGGGCTTCTTTTGGGGCTGCTTGGCTTCTTTCTTGTATTAAGTCTCAAACGAAGACTGCAAGTTTGACCTGCATTTTTCCCCGCTCATTCTAGGATTGTTCGCCTTCTCATTCTTGAAAGGCATCAGCGTTAAATGGGAAATATTCAAGTTCGCAATTGATCATCAGTTCATCTTGACCATGCAAATGCCGATGTTGGGAGATCGTCCGGCCTGACTGACACGATGTGGAATCTTGTCGTCAATGCCTAGCAGCAATGACGACAAAAAATCGCGCTATGCTGCGGCACTTTTCAAAAACCTGTTCGAACGCAAGCGCAAGGGGCGACAGTTCAAGAAGTTCGCCGCCGCCTTTGAGGAATTTCAGGATCAGCTTGGCGCGCTCGATGGTCTCACGACTGCGATGCAGATGCTTGAGCGGTTATACCAACCTGCGTGGTGCCTGACTCACGGGGGGATTCCCAAGGCCGAGAAAATCTGACTCAATGCCGCCGGCACATTGGAGATCGGCGGCATGGGGACAGCGATTGGCTTGCGGGACGATTTCGATGGGGCGTCACTACGCCGATTGTCGCGGACGACGAAGCACGCGAGCCAAGCGCGTCGTCTTCTGGCCTTGGCCGAGATTTACGATGGCGGCAGTCGGAGCGCAGCGGCCCGGATCGGCGGTGTCGGGCTTCAGATTGTGCGGGACTGGGTGCTACGGTTCAATGCCCGTGGCCCCGACGGATTGCTCGATGGCAAGGCACCCGGCCCCCGTTCGCGGCTCAACGATGCTCAGCGCCAAGCATTGGTCGAGATTGTCGAGAGTGGCCCCATCCCGGCTGTCCATGGCGTCGTGCGCTGGCGCCTGATCGATCTGGTCCAGTGGCTCCATGACGAATTTGCCGTCTCGCTCGACGAGACCACCGTCAGCCGGGAGTTGAAGAAACTGGGCTACGTGAAACTCACCGCGCGACCTCGCCACCATGCCCAGAACGAACATGCCCTGGAGGCGTTCAAAAAAGGGGCTTCGCTGCCGAGCTGGCAAAAATCAGGGCCGCCATCCCGAAGGGCACACCCATAGAGATCTGGTTCCAGGACGAGGCACGCGTGGGTCAGAAGAACACGATCACGCGGCGCTGGGCGAGGCGCGGAACCCGACCCTCGGCGCCCAAGGATCAGCGGACGAAGTCGATCTATATCTTCGGTGCGATCTGTCCGGAACATGGCAAGGGCGCCGGCCTCGTCCTGCCGTTCTGCAATACCGAGACCATGGCGCTGCACCTCGCCGAGATATCGCTCGCCGTCGCACCCGGGGCCCATGCGGTCGTGCTGACGGATCAGGCAGGATGGCACACCACCGGCAAGCTCGAGGTACCGGACAACATCAGCATCGTCGCACTCCCGGCCAAATGTCCCGAGCTCAACCCGGTCGAAAACATCTGGCAGTTCATGCGCGACAACTGGCTGTCCAACCGCATCTTCACAGGACATTGACCACGGCTATGCGGTGACCATTCACAAGTCGCAGGGCGTGACCGTGGACCGGGCCTATGTGCTGGCGACCGGCGGAATGGACCGCAGCCTTGCCTATGTCGGCATGACGCGGCACCGGGAGGCGGCGACCCTTTACGCGGGCGCTGACGATTTCACCGACCGTCGCGTGGGCCGGTTGGTCGAGCATGGCGCGGCCCCCTACGAGAACAACCCGGAAAACAGCGAGAGCTATTTCGTTACGCTCGAAACCGACAGCGGCAAGCGGCATACGATTTGGGGCGTGGACCTTGCCCGCGCCGTCGCGGAATCCGGCGCGGAGCTGGGCGACCGGATCGGCCTTGAGCATGTCGGCTCCGAAACGGTGCGCTTGCCCGATGGCACGACCGCCGAGCGCAATAGCTGGCGGGTGCGCGACGGCGCCGAGCTGGCCTATGAAAAGCTGGCCGGGCAGTTGGCGCGGGAGCGACCGAAGGAAAGCACGCTCGATTTTGCCGAGACGGCCTATCAGTTCGCGGAGGCGCGCGGCTTCGACGGCGAGGGCGTCGTGCGGCGCTGGATCGAGCGCGGCCGGGAAAAGCTGACCGAGCTGGGCGAGCGTGCCGAGAAGGCCATTACCCGCGTTCTCGAGCGCGCCGGTATCCGCCGCGACGTGCCGGCGATCGGCAGCGCGACGGTGGAGCAGATCGAGGCGCTACGGGACGGCCCGCAAAGGCCGCAGGAGCGGCCACAGGGCTTTGTTCCGACCGACCGGCACCGCGACATGGCCGAGCTTGTCGGCGGCCCGGAAACGGGCGCACAGCCGCCCCAGCAGCCCACGGGGCGGCAAGGTCAGGTTCTGGACCGGCTCCGCGCCGAGTTGGCCGAGGCGCAGAAGTCCGGCGACGAGTTGCGCGCCAAGATGGCCGCCGGCCGACTGGACAAGGCCGAAAGGCTGGCCGCTGCCGGCGAACGGCTGGACCTGCACAGCGAGGCAATCCGCCGGGCCGGGTTCGACGCTTTGCGCGGCGACCAACAGGCCGCGCCGGTCGCGCCGGCCGAACGGCAGCAGCCGGCCGGGTATCTCGACAAGCTACGCGACGAGCTGGCGGCAGCGCAGCAGGCCGGCGACGAGGCGGGGGCCGTGGCAGCAGCCGGCCGACTGGACAAGGCCGAAGAACTGGACCGCGCCGGCAAGCCGCTGACGCACCACGTCAGCGAGATCGAGAAGGCCGGCACGGCGGCCTTGCGGGAATGGGCGGCCAAACAGCGCAGCAATGCCGCGCCGGCCGCCACTATGACACAGGAGGAAGCCGCGGCGCTGGAACGGATACGGAATGCACGGAACCGCGAGAAGCAGCGGGACCGCGACAGAGGGCAAGAGCTGGATTGACCACCACCGATAGGAGGAAAGACCGATGAACGACACCAAAGAAAACAGCGGGTGGGCCACCCCGGAAAACAGCCCCACGGGCTGGAACCCTGACGAAACGGACAGGCTGGCGGCCTTTGAGCGAGGATCGCGCGAGCGATCCGCCGCGAGCCGGGCGCAGCGCGAGGCGACGGCCGAGCGGGTCGAGGTTGTCGAGGTCCGCGACGTCACCGACCCGAGCCGGGTCTACACGCCGCTAGAGCGGCCGGAACGGCAACCGTTACAGGAGCGCGAGGCGAGCGCCCCGGAGCTGGCCGGCGGCGGCGATGCGGCCAGCATCGAGGACAAGCAAGGCTGGGAGGCCCAGCAAGGCGAGATCGAGGCGGCCGAGCTGGACGCGGCCGATATCGAGGTTGAAGGCGAAGCCGAGCAGGCGGCGGCCGATCCGGGCGCGGGCTGGTCACAGGCGCAGTCAGCCGCCGCCGAGCTGGACGCGACCATTGTTCATCGCCAGCAGGGCGGGCACCAGGTCGCGCAGCTTTCGCCGGCAGCGGAGGCCGCCCTAGAACGCATCCGGGCCGCCCGCGCGCAGGAGCGAGACTCCCGCGACCAAGAGCTAGAGCGGTGATGCACCATGAGCATGGTGCGTTGTCGCTACTGCAAGCATGGGCCGATCCATGTCACGGCCCGGCGCTGCCCCCGATGCGGGGGCAAGGAGCCGGGTAGCCGGCCGCTGGAGATCGTCATTGCTCTTGTCGGGCTGTGCATCGCCGGGGTGTTGGCATGGCACTACTGGCCGATGTAACCCGGATGGAAAAGAAAAGGAGCGTCGGAGCGACCTATGTTGATGCTTAAGTCGATATCACCCGAGCAGGCGACCCGAACGTTCGGAGGCTCCTCGCTGTCCATTCGCTCCCCTGGCGCGGTATGAACCGCCGCCTCATAGTGCAGTTTGATCCTGACGAGCCCAGCATGTCTGCGCCCACCTTCGCGGAACCTGACCAGGGTCCGCTAGCGGGCGGCCGGAAGGTGAATGCTAGGCATGATCTAACCCTCGGTCTCTGGCGTCGCGACTGCGAAATTTCGCGAGGGTTTCCGAGATGGTGATTGCGCTTCGCAGATCTCCAGGCGCGTGGGTGCGGACGTAGTCAGCGCCATTGCCGATCGCGTGAAGTTCCGCCGCAAGGCTCGCTGGACCCAGATCCTTTACAGGAAGGCCAACGGTGGCGCCCAAGAAGGATTTCCGCGACACCGAGACCAATAGCGGAAGCCCCAACGCCGACTTCAGCTTTTGAAGGTTCGACAGCACGTGCAGCGATGTTTCCGGTGCGGGGCTCAAGAAAAATCCCATCCCCGGATCGAGGATGAGCCGGTCGGCAGCGACCCCGCTCCGTCGCAAGGCGGAAACCCGCGCCTCGAAGAACCGCACAATCTCGTCGAGCGCGTCTTCGGGTCGAAGGTGACCGGTGCGGGTGGCGATGCCATCCCGCTGCGCTGAGTGCATAACCACCAGCCTGCAGTCCGCCTCAGCAATATCGGGATAGAGCGCAGGGTCAGGAAATCCTTGGATATCGTTCAGGTAGCCCACGCCGCGCTTGAGCGCATAGCGCTGGGTTTCCGGTTGGAAGCTGTCGATTGAAACACGGTGCATCTGATCGGACAGGGCGTCTAAGAGCGGCGCAATACGTCTGATCTCATCGGCCGGCGATACAGGCCTCGCGTCCGGATGGCTGGCGGCCGGTCCGACATCCACGACGTCTGCTCCGACTCGCAGCATTTCGATCGCCGCGGTGACAGCGCCGGCGGGGTCTAGCCGCCGGCTCTCATCGAAGAAGGAGTCCTCGGTGAGATTCAGAATGCCGAACACCGTCACCATGGCGTCGGCCTCCGCAGCGACTTCCACGATGGGGATCGGGCGAGCAAAAAGGCAGCAATGACGCCGTGGCACATTGGCGACTTCCACGTGGAAGTTTCACCGAGCTGACTCGGCGGGCCCAGGCGAACGGCCATTTACGCTACGCTCCCTAGTGGTGCTCCACTTAGCATACATTCCCCAAGTGGCATGCCGTCTGACGTGAGTTTAGCCTGAATCCGACCGCAGGACAATCATTTTCCGTCCCGAGCGGCGTCGTCGGGCGCGCAAGGCGCTGAGACAGGGCAGATCGGCCCGCGAAGCCGCCGTGTTGTGCCCTGGTGGCGGTGTTTTTCAGCGCAGCGGACAGACCCATCCTGCCGTTTTCGTTCAGTTTGGGCGTGGATGGCGGTCATGCGCATAGCGGAGGCGCTCGCAATCGGCGGATGGCGGCGAGGATGGCGCGGACCATCGGACCGGTGACGGCCACCTCGGCCAGCTGGAAGGTGATGGCGCGGGCATGGCGGACGACACGTGCCCCGATCTTGATCAGCTTCAGTTGCAGGCTGGTCAACGACCAGTCGGCCATCGTCTCGGGCAACTCGATGCAGCGCAAGAAGATGGCCAGGTTGTAGGCCAGCGCATGCAGTTGCAGTCGCACCTCATTGTCGCGGAACTTCCGGCATGACAGCCGCGTCCAGTGGAAGGCATATTTACCTTCCTTGATGTGCTGCTCGGCGGTGCCGCGCTGGTTATAGAACCGCACCACCCAGTCGGGCTCCATCGGCAGGTTGGTGACGATGAAGCCGACACGCGGGAACAGTTCGCCCGGATGCCATTCGATCTTGGCGATCACCCGGCGTTCCTTGTCCCAGGATGCCGCCTGATACTCGAAGTCTTCGTAGAAGCGCTTGACCTTGGTCAGCGAAGGTCGCCCGACAGGGCGCGTCAGCCGATGCGCGATCTTCTCGCGCAGGACGTTGTTCGCAGGCAGCCGGATGGCGTAGAAGAATCGGGCTTCTTCCAGCCGCTCATAGATCGCGGGGATCGCGTAGGCGGCGTCAGCCCGGAAGAACCGGCCGCAAAGGTCGCGCTCCGCGTAGCGGGCGATGACGGGGTCGAGAACGTCCCGCCAGCCATCGGCGCTGTGGACGTTGCCATGGCGCAAGGCGCAGCGCTCCAGCATGCCGAACTGGTTGAACAAAAAGTTCGGGTGATAGCAGGTGCAGTCGAAATGCCCGTTCCAGGCCGCGCCCTCCTGATCGCCATGGGTGGGGCTGACCGAACTGTCCATGTCCAGAACGATGTACTTCAGCCCGTTACGGTCATGGAACCGGTCGATCCATTGGCCATTCAGGTCGGCCAGCGCGGCACGGTTCTCGGGCTGTGCCAGTGTCTCGGTCTCGAACCGTCCCATCTGCGAGGCCGAGGCCGCTTGCGCATCGACAGCCCTTCCACCCACGACCTGGCGCATCACCGGATCGAGGGCCAGGCGGTCGGCGTCGTTCACATCCTCGTATCCGGCCAGTCGCCCGAACACCGATTGCCGGAACAACCCGTCAAGCCGGTGGACCGTGTTCTTGCCGCGCCGGGTGTCGCGCAATGCTTTTGCCGCCAGATCGGACAGCCCGAGCGCGTCATCCAGCTCGCGCATCACCAGCAGGCCGCCGTCGGAACTGAGCTGCGCACCTCGGAACTCCACATGCACCCGGCGGTCGAACTCGACCCGATCTGCCCGCTTCGAACCCGCACCCTCTGGGTGATCCATCAAACGCGCCCCTCACGGCCATCAACACCATGATTTATATCGGAAATATTGAGATCCTGACAGCAAAATCAGCGATTTACTTGGGGAATGTGGGTTCACATCCCACGACGACATCGTCGATCACTGCTGCGAGGCGTGGAACAAGCTCGTCGACCAGCCGTGGCGCATCATGACCATCGGCCGAAGAAAATGGGCGCGTGGGTCATGATCAATGCAGGTTGGTATTAGGCGTTGTAAACGATCCCGGTGCAGTAACGCTGCTCTCTAAAGACACTTAGGAAGCTAAACTGGAAGCAGCCGCTGATGCCCATGACGAATGGATCGAAACAAAGCGGTATTGGCGATGACGGCTTATCGCTTATGCTGGCGATCTGCCAAAGTGTCTGATTATCGAGCCCGCCGCTCTGCCAGTCCACTTAATATCGGACAATCGGGTCTGTTGTCGCCGCTGCACCCTTCGGCAAGTTCCAGCAAAGCGCAGCGCATGGCTTCAAGCGCCGCCGCCTTGCGACCAAGATCTTCGGCATGTGCCAGGGCAACGGTCTTCACCTCACTGCTCGTCCGCTCGCGGTCGTCCCACAGGCCGAGGAGAGTGGCGATTTCCTCCAGCGAGAACCCAAGATCGCGGGCGTTCGCGATGAAGCGCAGACGCTCGACCGATTGCGGCGAATAATCCCTATAACCATTGTCGCGTCGGTCAGGGGGCGGCATCAGCCCTACGCGCTCATAGTGCCGGATCATCCGCTCCGACACGCCAGTGGTCTTCGAGGCCTGTCCGATGTTCATGGCTGCCGTTCGCCGAACTTCGGGTGGCGTCCATGGTGGTGGCCGCCATGGAAGAAGTGCAGGAGCGGGCAGGCGAACAGGAATGCGTAGGGGATCAGCCCGAAGAAGTGCTGCCGGTGTTCCGGATAGAGCAGGAAAGCGGCGATCAGCGCGGCCGAAGCCGCGGCCAGCAGCCACGCGCGCCTGCTGGAAAGGTTCATAGCGCAATCCTCCTGAGACGCAGCGAATTGCCGATGACGCTGACCGAGGAAAGCGCCATCGCCGCCGCTGCGATGATCGGTGAAAGCATGATGCCGAACAGCGGGTAGAGCGCGCCCGCAGCCACCGGGATACCAGCGACGTTGTAGGCAAAGGCGAAGAACAGGTTCTGCCGGATGTTGGTCATGGTTGCATGACTGAGGTGCCGGGCACGCGCAATTCCAGTCAAATCGCCCTTGAGCAGTGTGATGCCTGCGCTTTCAATCGCAACGTCTGTCCCGGTGCCCATGGCGATGCCGACATCGGCAGCGGCAAGCGCAGGGGCGTCGTTCACACCGTCGCCTGCCATCGCCACGATTCTGCCTTTGTCCCTCAAGCGCTTGACGATCGCGCTCTTCTGGTCTGGCAACACATCGGCTTCGACGTCGTCGATGCCAAGCCGCCGCGCGATGGCCTCTGCCGTGACGCGATTGTCTCCGGTCAACATGATGACATGGATCCCCGCTTCGGCCAGCGCCTTGAGCGCGGCAGGCGTAGTCTGCTTAACCTGATCGGCAATGCCGATGGCACCCGCAACCTTACCATCTATGCCAAGGAAAATTGCGGTCGCCCCGTCAGCGCGCAGGACGGCAGCACGTTGCGCCAGTTCGGCAGTCGAGACCCCTTGTTCCTCAAGAAAGCCGGCATTTCCAGCAATAAGCCGATGTCCATCGACGATGCCGGTGATACCCTTGCCGACTGGCTGATCGACGTCGCCCGGTTCGCTGATTGCGAGCCCCTTGGCTTCTGCATCCCTGACAATCGCCAGGGCCAGCGGATGCTCGCTGCTGCGTTCGAGGCTCGCGGCAAGGCGCAGAACCTCTTGGCTGTCGAACCCTTCGGCCGTCTCGATCGCAACCACCGCGGGCTTGCCTTCGGTGAGCGTGCCGGTCTTGTCGACGACAAGCGTATCGACCTTCTCCATGCGTTCGAGCGCCTCGGCGTTCTTGATAAGGATACCGGCCTGCGCGCCGCGTCCGACCCCCACCATGATCGACATCGGGGTCGCGAGGCCAAGCGCACAGGGGCAGGCGATGATCAGCACGGCCACCGCTGCAATCAGGCCATAGCCCATTGCCGGCGTTGGGCCGACCAGGGACCAGACGACGAACGCGATCGCCGCGACAGCGATCACCGCCGGCACGAACCAGCCCGACACGGTGTCGGCAAGCCGCTGGATCGGCGCACGACTGCGCTGGGCTTCTGCTACCATCTGGACGATGCGCGCCAGCATGGTGTCGCGCCCGATCTTCTCGGCGCGCATTACGAGGCCGCCGGTCTGGTTGATCGTGCCACCGATCAGCTTCGACGCAGCCTCCTTGGTCACCGGCATGGACTCGCCAGTCACCATCGATTCATCGACCGTGCCGCGGCCCTCCAGCACCACGCCATCAACCGGAACCTTCTCGCCTGGGCGAACGCGGAGCGTGTCGCCGACCAGAACGTGGTCGAGTGTGATCTCCTCGTCACTACCATCAGGACGAACCCGGCGGGCGAGCTTGGGCGAAAGGTCGAGCAATGCGCGAATCGCACCGCTGGTTGTTTCCCGGGCACGCAGTTCAAGCAGTTGGCCAAGCAAGACCAGCACGGTAATGACCGCAGCCGCCTCGAAATAGACCGCGACTGAGCCGTCCATTGCGCGAAACGCGGGCGGGAACATACCGGGCGCGAGCGCCGCCGCGATGCTGTAGATCCAGGCAACGCCCGTTCCCATCGCAATCAGGGTGAACATGTTGAGGTGGCGGCTTTTCACCGAGGCCCAGCCGCGTTCGAAAAATGGCCAGCCCGCCCACAGGACCACCGGCGTCGCCAGAACCATCTGGATCAGGTTGGCGATGTTTCCATCCAGATAATGGCGCAGTCCGGTCAGATGCCCGCCCATTTCGAGCGCAACCACCGGCAAAGCGAGGATGAGGCCGATTACAAAGCGCCGCTTCATGTCGGCATATTCGGGCGACGGCCCATCGTTGAGCGTCGGCGTCATCGGTTCCAAGGCCATGCCGCAGATCGGGCAGCTTCCCGGCCCGGACTGCTGGACCTCCGGATGCATCGGACAGGTCCAGATCGCGCCGTCTGGCACCGGCTCTGCCGGTCGCGGCGCATCGCTCATATAGCGTGATGGGTCGGCCTTGAACTTGGTTAGACAGGCAGCGCTGCAAAAGTAGTGATGGACGCCGTCATGGGTCGCTACATGCGTGGTCGTCGCAGAATCGACGCTCATTCCGCAGACGGGGTCAATCACCGTTCCTGGAGCCTTCGATCCGGAATGGGCGCATTTCGCATGGTCATGATGCGACTCGGTCATACTTCGTACTCCTCTGGTCGCAACACTCATCAACCTTGACATCATGTCAGGGTCAAGTGGTAATTCACCCGTACGCCATGATCGGCTCCAGTGTACCCAGCCAGGCCACCACGGCGAGGATCGTAAGCACTGTGGACGTTTCCAGAACCAGGCTTTGCCGAAGACCACGTAACGCGGGGGCCGGATTGCCGTTGGCGATGGCTGCACCAAGAGCGGGTGTCAGCCGCCAGCGGTTGGCACCGGCCAACACCAGCATTGCAGCAAACAGGGCGAGCTTGATAAGCAGGAGTTGGCCGTAGCGCGAAGCGAACAAGGCGTAGGGGTGCGGCAAGCCCATCAGGCTCAGGCTGTTGATGATGCCCGTGAGAACGATCAACCCGACCGCAAGCGTCCCAACCCGCGAGAATTGTTCAAGCGCCCGATGCGCGATCCTGATGTGCGCATCGGATTGGTGCGCCAATGGCTGAAAAAGCAGCCAGGAGAACGCGGCAATTCCGCCGATCCATACAGCCGCCGCCAGCATGTGGACGATGTCGCTCAGCCGGTGGAGCGATCCAGTCCGCCCTTCGGTTGCACCGGCATGGCCAGTCCAGACCAGCGTGGCGATGGCAAGCACAGCCGAGGCAAGCAGACAGTATCTTGCAAGGTGTGGGCTTCGGCCAAGCGCCAGGGCGGCAAGCAGGGCAATTGCAACTGCCGCCATGCGCACGACCCAGGCGCTGCCGATGGCGCTCTGTGTAACGATTTCCCTGAAGGCCGAGCCATCGACTGCCCAGAGGCTTGTCCCGGTCATGGCTGCGACAAGTGCGATCATGCCGCCGCCGGACAGCAGCAGTCCAAGCAGCGAAAGGAGGAGGGCAGGTTTGGTCAGCGGCAGCAAGGCAGTGCCTCGCTCCTCGGGTTTCAGCGCGTAAAGCGAGAAGGCCGTCACACCTGCCAGCACCATCAGGTCGGCGTAAAGCGCGAACCGGATGGCGATGACAGGCAGGTTGTCCATGTCTTCAGCGTACGGTGAAGCTGAAGTTGCCGCCCATGCGATGCGTGTCGGCTCCGGCCGCGCTCCAGGTCACGCGGTAAGTCCCGCTGGCAAGCGGCCGACGGAGCAGCAACGTCATCGATTTCCTGTCATTGCCAAGCCGGGCGGTGAAACCCGTGATCGGCATCGGCGCATGGTTTGCCATACCCGGCATTCCGGTCATTGCGATCTCGGCCCTTGCCGTTGCGCCGATCACGGCCTCATTGAAGCGCAGTTCGACCTTCGTCGGCGCTGCGACCGTGGCATTGGCTGTCGGGGTCGAAGACACGAGCTGCGTATGCGCGCTGGCAACCTGCGGCACGATGAGCCCCAGAGTCGCAACGGCAACGGCAAAGCTGGGCAAACGCATCAGTTATCTCCTTGGAAATGGCTATCAGGTCGAGATACGCGGCCCGGAACAGCATCCCTCAAATTGGGCTGGTTCAATTTTTCTGAGGGATCGGGGATATGGCTGCGTATAGGATCACAAGACCTCGGGAGACCCACCATGTCCGACCTTGATCAGGCGCTCCGCCGTCTGGGCACACTTCCGGCTCCTTCGGGGCTGGCGACTATCGACGATGCTGTGCTTGCCGGACTGGCTGCGAGCCGCCGTGAGGCTGCGGCCGGGTCGCGACTGATGGGTTTTGCCGCAGCCCTGGCGCTGGTGGTCGGCGTAGCCGGTGGCGGACTGGCGGGCGGCGAACCCGCCACGGCTCAGCCCATCTCTCCCTTTGCGCCTGACAATCCCCTCGCACCTTCGACCTTGCTGGATGTCCACCCGTGAATTGGACCACGCGGCTGATCCTTATCGCGCTTGTCGCATTTGCGGCGGCGCTGGGCGGCACTTATGCTGGCCGCGTCCTGTTCGCACCGGAAAGGCAGAGCGAGACCGAACTCCACGCCTTGCTGCACAGCGAGCTCGAACTCGATGCCGCACAGGAAGCAAAGATCGACGCAATCGAGCAGCGTTTTGCCACACGCCGCAAGGCGCTCGAACTCGAGATGAGGGCCGCCAATGCCCATCTGGCCGAAGCGATGGAAGTGGAACACGGCTATGGTCCGCAAGTCACCGCCGCCATCGACCACACCCACAAGGTCATGGGTGAAATGCAGAAGGAAACGCTTGAGCATCTCTTTGCCATGCGCGCCGTCCTGAGGCCTGATCAGGCGGCCAAATTCGACAGGTCGGTTACCAGAGCCCTGACCCCAGAAGTGCGGTGAGCCTTCCGCTGTCCGAGGGGAGCGACGGCGAGCTCGCGGCACTGGCGCTCGCGGGCCGGCAGGACGCTTATCGCGAATTGCTGGCGCGCCACCGTGACGCTGTGTTTCGCTTGGTGCGAGCGTCAGTCGGCGATCCGCACGAGGCCCTCGACGTCACCCAGGAAACCTTCATTGCCGCTTTCTCGGCTCTTGGGCGTTACGACCATGGGCGACCGTTTGTGGCATGGCTCAAGCACATCGCGCTCAACAAGTGCAGGGACTGGGGACGAAGGCGCAAGGTGCGCGCCTTCTTCACGCGCGCAGTGCCGCTCGAGATGGCTTTCGATGTTTCAGACGATGCCATTCCCGCCGATGTGCAAGCGGCAGACCGGGCCGAGCTGGCGCACGTGACCGCTGCCATATCCCGCTTGCCATCCCGTCTGCGCGAGGCCCTGGTCCTCTGCACGATCGATGGCCTCGGCCAGGCCGAAGCTGCCGACGTGCTCGGTGTCAGCGAGAAGACGGTCGAGACCCGCCTCTACCGGGCCAGGGGGAAATTAAAGGCGATGCTTGGCGACCAGATCTGAGGGCTAGGGAAAGCGGCTGCGTAGAGGACGATGAAGCCGTCAATCTTACCGGATACCACTCATGCATTCTTTTGCGCTCGATCGCCGTACCCTCATTCGTTCGGCTGCCTTGGGGGGCGGGGGCCTCGCGCTTTCGGCAGCGCTCCCCGCGTGGGCGCGCAGTGGAACTCCTGGCCTCGCAGGCTCGATGTCCGTGGTGTCCGGGGAGAAAATCGCACTATCCATCGGTCATGCCTCGCTCCGCGTCGGCGGACGTGACGGGCACGCCATCGGCATCAACGGTGCGACACCTGGCCCGGTCATCCGGTTAAAGGAGGGCCAGAACGTTCGCCTCGCGGTGAACAACACGCTGAACGAGGAAACCTCGATCCATTGGCACGGGCTGCTCGTGCCCTTCCAGATGGACGGCGTGCCGGGGGTGAGCTTTCCGGGGATCAAGGCCGGCCAGACCTTCGTGTACGAGTTCCCCGTCAAGCAGTCTGGCACCTATTGGTATCACAGCCACTCCGGCATGCAGGAAGCGATGGGAATGTATGGCGCGATCGTCATCGATCCCGCCGCGCCCGATCCGGTCGCCTATGACCGTGAACATGTAATCATGCTCGCCGACTGGAGCTTCATGCATCCGCATACCCAGTTGCGGAAGTTGAAGGCCCAGCCTGGCTACTTCAACATGCAGAAGCAGACCCTCTCCGGCCTGCTTGCGGGCAAGGACCAGTCGGCCTCCGAACGCCGCATGTGGGCCGGGATGCGGATGGACCCGACCGACATTTCCGACATCACCGGCGCAACCTATCATTTCATGGTCAACGGCCATGACAGTACCGCGAACTGGACCGGACTGTTCGCACCTGGCGAGCGGGTGCGCCTGCGCATCATCAATGCAGCCGCCATGACGAATTTCAATCTCCGGATTCCGGGTCTCGCGATGACGGTGGTCGCCGCCGATGGGCAAAACGTGCAGCCGGTCGAGACCGACGAATTCCAGATCGGCATCGCGGAGACCTATGACGTGATCGTCGAACCCAGGGCCGACGAGGCCTATGGCTTCATTGCCGAGGCCATCGATCGCTCCGGTCAGGTGCGCGCGACGCTTGCTCCGCGCCTCGGCATGGTCGCGCCGATTCCGGCAATCCGCGAACGTCCGCTGCTTACCATGAAGGACATGGGCATGGGCGATATGGCTGCGTCCGGCGGCGATACAAGCGGAGCAGACCACGCCGCCATGGGCCACGACATGCCCGGGGCGGATCATGGTTCGATGAAGATGCGCGATCCCTCGGTCGCGCCGCAGGTCAAGCTGGGGCCGGGCGTCGCAACGCTCTCGCCGATGCCCATGGACCGCACGGGAGAACTTCCGACCGGTCTTGAGAAGGTCGGGCACCGGGTGCTGACCTACCGCCACCTCAAATCGCTCGCGCCCAATCCAGACAAGCGCACGCCGTCGCGCGAGATCGATCTGCACCTGACCGCCAACATGGAGCGCTACATGTGGTCCTTCGACGGCGAGAAGTTCAGCGAAAATACTGAGCCAATCCCGTTCCGCCACATGGAGCGTGTGCGCATCAATCTCATTAACGACACCATGATGCCCCATCCGATTCACTTGCACGGACACTTCTTCGAACTGGTTACGGGCAGTCCCGGCCATCATCCGCTGAAACACACGGTCAACGTCCTGCCCGGCGGCAAGGTCTCGTTCGATCTGACTGCCGATGAACTCGGCGACTGGGCATTCCACTGTCACATGCTGCTGCATATGATGTCGGGGATGTTCCGGGTCGTGACCGTGCGCCATGAGGAGGACGCGGCATGAAGACGACCCTTCTCATCAGTGCTGCGGTCCTGCTGGCAGCGCCTGGCATCGCAGCGGCCCAGTCCTCCATGTCAGATATGGCAATGAAGGATGCGCCGGCGCCAATTCCCCAAGGCGCAGCCCCGCAGCCTGCTGCAGATCATTCCGGCCATGATCAGCCGAAGTCCGCAGTTTCCGAGCCCGCCGCGGCCGATCCCCATGCCGGACACGCTGCCGAGCCGAAGGCGGCCAGTGCGCCAAAGGTCGAAGCCGTGGATCATTCCGGCCACGACATGAATGCTATGGCGGGCATGTCTGAGGACGGTCCGGTGATCGGGACTGCGCCCGCCCCGGCGCCGCCAAGTGATCATGCCGCCGATGCTGTGTTCGAACCTGCCGAAATGGCGCGGGCGAGAGAGGCGCTGCGGCGAGAAAACGGGGCGTTCTCGGGATCGATGGTGCTTTTCGATCTCGCGGAATTTCAGGCCCGAGAGGGCCGGGACGGATATCGCTGGGCGGGCGAGGCCTGGTTTGGCGGCGATATCGATCGCCTCCTGATCAAGACAGAAGGCGAGGGCACTTTCGGCAAGCCAGTCGAGGACCTGGAGATTCAGGCGCTCTATTCGCGCGCGATCTCGCCATTCTGGAATGCCCATGTCGGCGTGCGGCACGATATAGTCCCCAATCCCTCGCGGACTTATGCCGTTGTCGGCGTCGAAGGGATCGCGCCGTACTGGTTCCATCTGACCGGACAGATGTTTCTTTCGGACAAGGGCGACCTGCGCGCGCGCCTCGAGGGAAGCTACGACGAGCGGATTACCCAGCGTCTGATCCTACAACCAAGGGTGGAGTTTAATCTTTCCGCTCAGGACATGCCGGCGATCGGGGTAGGATCGGGTCTGACCGACTTCGAACTGGGCGCACGCCTGCGCTATGAGATTCGGCGGGAATTCGCGCCTTACGTTGGCGTAGAATGGAGCAAAAAGACTGGCGACACTGCGCGATTGGCGCGGCTTGCCGGGGAAGATCCCGAAGCAGTCAGTTTCGTGACCGGGCTCAGGGTTTGGTTCTGATGGCAATGGGCAAAGACTTGGTCTGGACCTATAGGTCGCGCCGGAGAAAGACTTGATCCTATGAAATCGGCCGTCGCTCTCATGGTTGCGCTTGCATTGGTGTTCGGCTCAGGCCCGCTTTGCGCCGCGACGGCACAGGCTCGGGTGCAGACGGTTAGTATGGAATGCGGCGACATGCCGGGAAGTGGCGACCGCTCACATCGTCATGACACACCAGACGTAGCGCGGGCCTGCCATTCGTGCATCTTTCCAGCACCCGCCATCGGCACCAATCTGAATGCCACTGGATGGCATTGGATCAGTCCTGAGGTCCGGGCTCCGCAAAGCCTGTCCGGGTTGACGCTTGAACCGCCGACACCGCCCCCGCGCCAAGTGGTTCCTCGATCCGTTTCAATCTTATCTGGAGAATACACATGAAATCCAAGTATCTGCTGGGCGCCCTCGCGCTCTCGCTTTCTACCGCCGCGTTTGCAGCAGAGCCTGCACCGACGACAGAAAAGCCGTGCTGTTGCTGTAAGAAGGACGAGCACGGCCAGATGGCCTGCTGCAAGGAGCATGGCGAGCAGACTGGTGAGCATGCTGGTCACGACATGAGCGGCATGGACCACAAGTAAGTCAAGGTGCGCGGAGGGTGGTCCGCTACCCTCCGCGTATTGCCATGTGACTACTGGCAAATGTGGACTGGACCTTAGTTTACACCGGAACGGTTCAGCGGCCACCCGCGGATAGGGAGATCACACATGCGAAAGCTCGTTTTGGCACTGGCGTTGTTTTCGACCCCCGCGCTAGCGGCAGGCGACATCCTGATGCATCGCGATCCGGGGTGTGGGTGCTGCGAACAATGGGCTGCGCGGGTTCGGCAGACCTTCGGCAGAAATGTGCGAATCGTCGATGACGCGAACCGTACCGCGTTCCAGCAGCAGGTGGGTCTTCCCGCAAACCTGGTGTCATGCCACACCGCGATCGTGGACGGGATCGCCTTCGAGGGACACGTTCCTATTGCGGACATGCGCCGCGTACTGGCGAGCCGCCCGAAAGGTGTTCGTGGGCTTGCAGTTGCGGGAATGCCCGTCGGATCGCCGGGCATGGAGGTGCCGGGTGTTCGCGCGCAACGGTATAACGTCATTGCCTTCGGGGCCGCGCGCACCAGCGTATACGCGCAGCATTAGTCGTCGCATTAGATGCGAGCGTCTTCATATCTGATCCCGCGAAATCCGGGGCATATCCGGGCAAATCGAATGAGAGCGGGGCAAGATGCTTCCGCGAGTTGTGTTACGTTTGGAGTGGGGGCTTTTTCGCCTTGATCGCGATGAAGGGTAAGCGCTGTGCTCAGGCCACGGCGGTCCACGGCATCAGCTCGCCGACCGCGTTCGCGGGGTGACCGGCAGCAAGCTTGGTAAGGGTCTCGGTCAGCCAGGCATGCGGGTTGATGCCGGAGATCTTGCAGTTCTCGATCAGCGAGGCGATGATCGCCCAGTTGTCGCCGCCCTCATCTGAGCCGGCGAACAGCGCGTTCTTGCGATTGAGGGCCAGCGGCCGGATCGACCGCTCGACGGTGTTGGAATCCAGCTCGACGCGGCCGTCGTCGAGGAACAACGTCAGCCCGGCCCAGCGGGTGAGCGCGTAGCGGATGGCATCGGCGAGCTTGCTCTTGGCGCTGACCTGACGGAGCCTCGCCTCGAGGTAGACGTGCAGGTCATCGACGATGACCCGGGCCCGTTCAGCACGCACGGTGCGGCGCTGCTCCGCCGAGCTGCCGCGAACCTGCTCCTCGATCGCGTAGAGCATGGCGATCCGGCGCAGCACCTCGGTGGCGACCGGCGAGCTGTCTGCCAGTTCGTAGAATTTACGCCGCACGTGCGCCCAGCAGAAGGCCAGTTTCACCTGCTGCCGGCGCCTGGCCAGGGCGGCATAGCCGCCAAAGCCATCGACCTGCAGGATGCCAGCGAAGTCACCGAGATGGGCTTCGGCCCGCTCACCTTTGCGGTCAGCGGCATAGACATAGGCCACCATCGGCGGATCTTCGCCGCCCCACGGTCGATCGTCCCGGGCATAGGCCCAGAGCTGGCCCGTCTTGGTCCGCCCGCGCCCGGGATCGAGCACCGGCGCCGTGGTCTCGTCGGCGAACAACCGCTCGGATCGTCGCAATCGCTCCAGGATGTGATCGCGCAAGGGGCGCAGGTACCAGGCTGCCCGGCCAACCCAGTCCGCCAGGGTCGAGCGGTCGAGCTGGATACCCTGCCGGGCGTAGATCTGGGCCTGCCGATATAATGGCAGGTGATCGGCGTACTTGGCGACCAGGACCTGCGCGATCAGCGCCTCGGTAGGGATGCCGCCCTCGACGATCCGCGCTGGGGCCGGTGCCTGGACGATCGCGCCCTCGCACGAGCGGCAGCCATAGCGCGGGCGGCGGGTGACCAGCACGCGGAAGGTGGTGGGCACGACGTCGAGACGCTCGGCAACGTCCTCGCCGATCTGGTGGAGCGCGCTGCCACAGCAGGGGCAGGACTTGTCCTCGACATCGACGACCTGCTCGATCCGTTCGAGGTGGGCAGGCAGCGAGCCGCGGTTTACCTTGCGGGGCCGCTCACCGCCGGCCTTGGTGACCACCGCCTCGCTGGCAGCGCGGGCCTTGCCGAGCGCCGCCTCGATATCTTCCAGGCAGAGTTCGAGTTGGTCGGGATCGAGTTGCTCGGACTTGCGGCCAAACCGGTGCCGCATGAACGCATCAATGATCGACTGAAGCCGCTCGATCTCTGCGTCGGACTCACCCTTGGCGACCATCACGTCGGCCAGCTTGCGGGACTGCTCGAGGGCGAACGCGCGGAGCGCTTCGACGTCTTCTGGCAGGTCCGCTTCCATGAGCATGGCGGCAGTGAATCAGCAGGCGGAGCCCCCGTCAACCGGCAATCTGCGGGGCGATCGGGCGGCGTCCGCCGTGCACCCGGCGCCAGTCCAAACCCTCCAGCAAGGCGCCCAACTGCGCCGCCGTCAGCCGCATCACGCCGTCCTGGATACCCGGCCACTTGAACCCGCCAGCCTCCAGCTTCTTGGCCATCAGGCACAGCCCGGTGCCATCCCACCAGACGAGCTTGATCCGGTCACTGCGCTTGGCCCGGAACACGTAGATCACGCCGGAATAGGGATCGCCGCCGTACTCGGCACCGACCAGCGCAGCCAGCGCATCGGGGCCTTTGCGGAAATCCACCGGGCGCGTGGCGACCATGACCTTCGCACCTGCTCCGGGTCCGATCATCGGGTGGCCCGGAGCGCTTCGATCACTGCGGCAATCACCCCGGCATCGGCGCCGCGGCTGATCTTCACCGCCACGCCGTCGATCTCCAGTTCCACCGCGCTCGCCTTCGAGCGCCGCCGCTTCTTCGGACGCTGGATCGCAATCGCAGCTGCTGGCTCCTCTGCAGGTGCAACGTCGACAACGGCGGGGACGAACGCCGGCACGGCCGCACCCTGGCTCTCCATCTGCTTGCGCAACTGCCGGCGCCAAGTGAACAGCTGCGACGGGCTCATGCCATGCCGCCTTGCGACCGAGCAGACCGTCTCCTGCCCGGAGAAGCTCTCGGCCAGGATCGATGCCTTTACCTCCGGCGGCCAATCCCGCCGCCGCCCCGCGCCGGTGAACACCTCGAAGCGCGTTACCTGGCTAGTGCCAGCATCGTCACATGGCATCGTCATAGCACCAGCGCCCTCCACCCGATCAGGGCGCGAAGACTCGGCGCTGCGCTTCAGGCCCGCAAGGTGGGGCCGGGACGACGCTTACGATGAAGGCCGCGCCTGCAGTCGTCCTTCGCCCAATCCAGCCCGCTTCACGGCGTTCTGTTATCTGGCCGAGGAGACTGCAGCGCCTATAGGCGTCACCGAGGGAATTGCCGTGCTCCTTTGCGGCCATAGTAAGCCCCTCAGGATTGCTATCTCCCGGCGTCAGAACACCAGAACCTTGTCCGCCTCCAACGCATAGGCAAAGACGATCAGTGAAAGGACTCCGGGGGCCAGCCATGACGGCGATCGCTCGAGCCGAAGGACTGCCCAGAACGCAAAGCACCCGGCGATTTCCGCGATGGCCGCGAGCACGTACCACCCGATGGTCGTCTGCCGGACGGTCACGGCCGGATATCCCCGCGGGCGAGTAGCGCCGCCATGCCCATGTACAGTACAATGGTGAGAACCCAGCCTGCTGCGAGTGCAGTCCAGAACGCGAAGCCGCGCTTGAGAAGTGCCGGGATTAGCAGGAACATCGGCTGCGAGGGCAGTCCATACCAGAAGGTCCCTTGGGCATATTGCGCCATGCGATCGGCATCGCCTGTATCGCGCCACAACCAGATCATGCTGAGCACCGTAATGAGAGGGAGCGCTGAGATCAGCGCGCCGATACCGGGACTTCGCCGTGCAACTTCCGAGACTGCTACGATGATGATCGCAGAAAGGATCGCTTTCAGGATCAGATAACTGATGCCCGGGCGTCCTTCGGCCCCAGCGTTTCAATGATCTTGCAATCCCCCACTGTTCCCCTGCGGCAACTGCCGATCACGCGGTCGAGTTCGGTACGCAGAGCAGCCAGATCGCTGATCTTGCGTTCAATATCTGCGAGATGAACCCGTGCGATACTGTCGACTGCCTCGCAGGACCGCGCCTTATCGTCGGACAGCGTGAGCAATTCTCGGACCGCTTCGAGCGTGAAACCTAGGTCTCGGGCACGGCGAATGAATGAAAGGCGGGCGAGATGCTCCTTGCCATAGGCTCGATAGTTAGCCGAGGTGCGCGCGGGCGGCGCTAGCAGCCCGATTTTCTCATAGTAGCGCACCGTCTCAACTTTGGTCGCGGTTGCGCTCGCCAGCTCGCCGATCTTCATCGCTTGACCCTGTAGTTGCTACAGGGTGTAGATAGATGTCCGACTTGGGATTTGTCGAGGAGGATAATTCGATGGCAGACAGTTGCTGCGCCAGCGCCTGCGGTAGCGAGATGGCCAAGGCCGACCCGCGCTGGCGGCGCGTTCTGTGGGTGGCGCTGATCGTCAATGCGGCAATGTTCCTTGTCGAAATGGTGGCAGGCGCGGCCGCAGACAGCCGCGCGCTTCAGGCCGACGCGCTCGACTTTCTGGGTGACGCCGGCAACTATGCGGTGAGCCTTGCGGTCGTTGGCGCGGCGCTTTCATGGCGGGCGCGGGCGGCGTTGCTGAAATCACTTTTCATGCTGGGCTTTGCCGGCTGGGTCTTCGGCAGCGCGGTCTTTGCATTTATGAACGGTACGTCGCCGGACCCTGCGATGATGGGCGCGGTCGGCGCACTGGCGCTGGCCGCGAATGTTGGCGTTGCCCTGTTGCTTTATCGCTACCGTACGGGCGACGCTAATATGCGTTCGGTCTGGATATGCTCACGCAACGACGCCATTGGCAATGTCGCCGTGATGCTGGCCGCGCTAGGCGTGTTTGGCACAGGTAGCGCCTGGCCCGACCTGATTGTTGCGACTATTATGGCTGCGTTGGCCTTGACGGGCGGCCTGCAGGTGTTCCGACACGCGATGGCTGAGCTGAAAGCTGCTCCCGCCGCGGTAGAACAAGCATGAAAGCCGGTGGCAGCGAGGTAACGGTATGATGCTCGATCTGGCCCGAGACCTCATCGCGGAAGAAATGGCCAGCTTTGGCGCTGCCAGACGTGCCAGTGACAGGCTGGCAGCTTGGCGTGCGCTAGAACGCGCTCATATCGTGGCGCAGCCATATTTTGGACTGCATCTGGCCAGTCATTGGACAATGCTCAGTTACGCGCTTCGTGAAAGGGACTTCAAAGAAGCCGGGGGGCAATGCTTACGGCTCGCACTCGTACCGCTGGGTGCCATTACTGGTCGATTGCCGACCGGTAATACTGGCCGGTCGAATGTTAGCGCCTTTCGGCCGATGCCAATTCCGCAGGATCTTCTGGCTCGAATGGACGATCAATCGTGAGCATTTTCTTGCTGGATTCGAGAGTGGCTGGTAGGCGCGCTAATATGCGGGTCCGCCTCTTCTCGATGCTCCTTATGTTTGCCATTTTGTTTGGCGGCCTTGTCGCGCCCGAAACTGCGCATGCCGACAATCTGCTGGCTGGACATAGCGTCGAAGTTCTCGACAAGCATGATCATGCTGATGACGGCAACCAAGAGGACCCTGGGCAGAAAGGCGGATCGCCATGTCATGCCCTGGTCCATCATCATTGCGGCGTGGCGCTGGCTACAGACTGTGAATCCGCCTCACTAACGATCTGGGACGGCAAGGCGGCGATCACGCCACTTATCGTTCAGCCGATGCGTTCGCTTGCTCTCGCTCCGCCGACGGAGCCGCCCGCAGCCTGAAATCCCAGCTTTAAGCGCGCCGGTTATTCCGACGCCGATACTGGCAATTTCAGGATTCTCAAACCATGCGAAACCTCCTTCTTGGCGCAATTGCGCCTGCGGTGCTCGTCGCCGCAGCCCCTGCTGACGCGCGTTCGACCCGCGTCGATATCCCGGTCCAAATTGACCCGAAAGCGTCGGTCTATATTCTATGGGTTAAGGTTCAGACTGACGGCAGCCATACGCTCGTCAGCGGCTATGTCCGTCAGAAGCGCTGGTTCGCCCGCCACAGGGGCGACCTTCACATAGAATTTCTCAGACAAGGCCAGCGAGTCGCCTGTCAGGAAACAGACTGGAAGAAATACCGGTATCGTTCGCGGGGGCAGTGGCGCTTTGCAACTTCGGCGGACTTATCCCCCACAACGGTCGACACCGTCCGCATTTCGCACGTGATCCACGACCGTGAGCAGGACCGCACGCCCGATCCTGTGAATGCTTGTTCGGGATTGACCGTGCCCTCCGCACTGAATTCCGGCGGTGCGTGACATGAAGTTCCGATTGTTGATTGCATCAGCCATTCTGGCATCCTGCTCCCACGCCTGGGCGGCCGAAGTTTCACTGCCTGATGCACTGGCGCAAGGTGCGCAGAATTCGCCGCGCATCTCCCAAGCACGCGCCCAGGCTCAGGCTGCGGAGGCACGGGCACGGCAGGCCGGCGTCTCGCCTAATCCCGAGATTTCGCTCGAGGTCGAGAACTTCGCCGGGACTGGCCCTTATCGTGACACTCGGAGCGCCGAGACGACTCTGGCACTCAGCCAGCGTATCGAACTGGGCGGCAAGCGTAGCGCGCGGGTGGCAGTGGCGTCGTCCGAACGCGATTTTGCCTTGCTGTCGCTACGCCGCGCCGAAGCCGATCTTGCGCGCGATATTCGCGTCGGCCATGCCGAATTGCGCGCCGCCGAGGACCGTGCAGTGCTGGCGCGGGATAATGTCGGGCAGGCGCGCGAATTGGCTCGAACCGCTCGGTTGCTGGTGGACGTTGGACGCGATCCCCCGTTGCGCCAGCTCCGTGCGGAAGCGCTGCTCGCCGAAGCGCAGGCCGAGGAAGCGCGGGCCTTTGGCGAGTTGCTTGCCGCTCGCCGCATGCTTGCCGATCTGATCGGGAGCAGCGATCCCGAACTGTCAGTGCCAGCGTGGGTCGATGAGGCGGTGCCAGGGGCATTCCCGCCCGAGACACCTTCCCTCGACGAGCAGCTTGCCGCTGCCGAGCGCGATGCTGCTCAGGCACGCATCCGGGTGGCACGTGCCGATGCGGTCCCTGATGTGACAGCAAGCGGCGGTGTGCGGCGTATCAATGACGGGCGTGAGACGGCCTTCGTTGCCGGCTTTTCCATTCCTCTCCCTTTCAGAGACCGCAACCGTGGCGGGATTGAAGCGGCGCAGGCGGATGCACTCGCCGGCGAAGCCGCACTTGCTCAGGCGCGACTCACCGCGCGCCGCGCGCAGCATGATGCGCGCATGCTGCTCGGGGCTGCCGATGCACGGGTCGAGGCGCTGTCCGGGCCATCGCTGGCGCAGGCAGCAGAGGCCGTGCGGCTCGCGCGCATCGGCTACGGCGCAGGCAAATTCAGCCTGCTGGAACTGCTCGATGCGCAAGCCGCGCTCACTACCACCAAGACCGCGCTGATCGAGGCCCGCCTCGACCGCGCTCGAGCGCTGGCCGCACTGATCCGCGCCAATGCGCGCGCAGGGGACTGATCGATGACCGAAGCTAACGACAAGACGAAACTCATTGCTGGGGTCGCCATTGCAGCACTCCTGCTTGGCGGGGGCGGCATAATGCTTGGCCGCTCGGTATTCGCGCCAGAGCCTACAACAGCCGCCTCGACGGAAGGCGAACATGCCGAAGAGAAAGAAGAAGGGCATGTCGAGGGTCAGGTCGAGATTGACGCGGCACGTGCCCAGGCTGCCGGTATCGTCACCGAAACCATACAGTCTGGCGGACTGGGTGCTGAAATTCTGGCACAGGGCGTGGTTGCCGCAACTCCGCAAGGCGAAGCGGTACTGACGGCACGCGCTGACGGTGCGATTGTCCGGATCAACCGGCAACTGGGCGACTATGTCCGAGCCGGAGAGCCAGTGGCAACCATGGAGAGCCGTGACGCAGCCTCCATCGCCGCTGAACGAAGCTCGGCGTCGGCAAAGCTGGCGCTGGCGCGCTCGACATATGCGCGCGAAAAGCGCCTGTTCGATGCGCGCGTGACGGCGCGCCAAGACCTTGAGGGTGCAGCCGCAGTGTTGGCAGAGGCCGAGGCTGAGGCACGGCGGTCGCAGTCAGCTGCATCTGCCGCCAGGGTGTCTGGCGATGGCCGAAGCCTCTCTGTCATCAGCCTCATTTCCGGGCGGGTGACCAAGGCCGACGCGAGGCTTGGGGCTTATGTCCTCGCCGGCACCGAATTGTTTCGCGTTTCCGATCCCACCCGCATCCAGATCAACGCATCGGTGCTGGCCGCCGATGCACGGCGCATTCAGCCAGGCGATAGCGCTGTGATCGAACTGTTGGGCGGGGAGACCTTGAATGCAGTGGTGCGCTCAGCAACTCCCACCCTCGATCCCGATAGCAAGACCGCGACGATCATCCTGACACCGCAAGGCATTGGTGGGCTGACACCCGGTCAGGGCCTGCGCGCCCGGATCAAGCCGCGTGGAGGTGGCGATAACGGCCTTATCGCGCTGCCGGAGGAAGCCGTGCAGACCGTCGAAGGGCGCGAGGTCGTATTCGTCAGGACCGCCAAGGGGTTTCTTGCGACCACTGTCGTCACCGGCAAGCGCGGAGGTGGACGGATCGAGATCGTCGATGGGCTGAAACCGGGCGTCACCATCGCGACCAAGGGCGCGTTCCTGCTCAAAGCCGAACTCGGCAAGGGCGAGGCGGAGCACTGAGATGATCGAGAAACTTCTTGATGCGTCGATCCGCTTCCGCTGGGGCGTGGTCATCCTGACGCTGATCATTTCCGCCTACGGCTTGTCGGAGCTGATGAAGCTGCCGATCGATGCCGTTCCAGACATCACCAACAAACAGGTGCAGATCAATACGGTCGAGCCCAATCTCGGGCCGCTCGATATTGAACGGCTTGTCACCTTTCCCGTTGAAACGGCGATGGCAGGGATCCCGGGTCTGGAAAGCTCGCGCTCGATTTCGCGCAACGGCTTCAGCCAGGTAACTGTGATCTTCGAGGATCACACCGATCTCTATTTTGCGCGTCAGCAGGTGGCCGAGCGGCTCAATCAGGCCAAAGGAACCCTGCCCGAAGGGGTCGAGCCGCAAATGGGTCCGGTCTCAACCGGACTGGGCGAAGTGCTCATGTACATCGTCGATTTTGCCAAGCCCGGCAGCAAGGCCGCGCCCAAAGTCGCGGGCAAGCCCGGGTTCCAGCCCGATGGCTCCTATATGACTCCGTCTGGTGAAATTCTGACCGAAGAGGTGGCCAAACTCGGCTATTTGCGCACGGTTCAGGACTGGGTGATCCGCCCGCAGCTCAAGACCGTGTCAGGCGTTGCCGGGATCGATTCGATCGGTGGCTATGAGAAGCAGTTCGTTGTCCAGCCCGATGCATCCAAGCTCTCTACTTACGGCATCTCCTTCTCCGAATTGGCCGAAGCCCTTGAACGCGCCAACATCTCTGTCGGCGCTAACTTTGTCGAACGGGGCGGCGAAGCCTTCCTTGTCCGCGCCGATGGCCGCATCCGCTCGGTTGATGAAATCGGTCGCGCGACGGTCGCCAGCCGTGGTGGTGTCCCTGTCGCGGTTCGCGACGTTGCCACGGTCCAGATCGGCGGCGAACTGCGCACCGGCTCGGCTTCCGAAAACGGCAAGGAGATCGTTGTCGGAACCGCGCTCATGCTTGCCGATGGCAATAGCCGGGTCGTCGCTTCCGCAGTTGCAGATCGCCTTGAAGAGGTCGCCAAATCGCTCCCACCCGGCATTACGGTCAAGTCGGTTCTGGACCGCTCTCAGCTGGTCGATGCAACCATAGGCACGGTTGAAAAGAACCTGCTGGAAGGTGCATTTTTGGTCGCGATTGTGCTGTTTTGGCTGCTCGGAAACATCCGCGCGGCCATCATTGCCACGCTTGTCATCCCGATCTCGTTCCTGATCATGGGGACGGGCATGAACCTTACCCGCACATCGGGCAATCTGATGAGCCTGGGAGCACTCGATTTCGGTCTGATTGTCGATGGCTCGATTATCATCATCGAAAATTGCCTGAGGCGATTGGCCGAACGGCAACATCATGAAGGGCGACTGCTCAGTGTGAGCGAGCGGCTGCATGAGGTGTTCGAGGCATCGCGCGAGATGGTGAAGCCGACCCTTTACGGGCAGGCGATTATTTTCCTCGTGTTCGTGCCTCTGCTGACCTTCACCGGGGTCGAGGGTAAAACCTTTTCGCCGATGGCAATTACGGTCATGCTGGCATTGGCTGGCGCGTTCATCGCTTCACTGACGTTTGTGCCCGCAATGGTTGCGTTGCTGATCCGTGGCAAAGTCGCCGAGAAGGAAGTGCGGGCGATCGCATGGATGAAGGAGCGCTACGAGCCCGTGCTCAAGCGGGTGATTTATCGTCCCTGGCCGTGGATCGGCGCAGGAGCGGGTACTTTCGCCGCTGCGGGCCTGGTATTTTCGATGCTCGGCAGCGAGTTCATCCCAACGTTGGGCGAGGGCAATCTCGCCATGCAGGCGCTGCGTATCCCTTCGACCTCGCTGAACAAATCGCAGGAGATGCAACTCCAGGTTGAAAAGGCTGTCGCTTCCTTGCCGGAAGTCGCCTTCATCTATTCCAAGACCGGCACGGCGGAAGTTGCGAGCGATCCGATGCCGCCCAACGCTTCGGATACGTTCATCATCCTCAAGCCTCGGGAAACCTGGCCTGACGGTATCAGCACCAAGGACGATGTGATCGAACGGGTTGAGAAGAAGCTCGAACCACTCGTCGGCAACGCATTTGAAATCAGCCAGCCCATCCAGCTGCGCTTCAACGAGCTGATTGCCGGTGTGCGCGGTGACATCGCGATCAAGCTCTATGGTGACAATCTCGAGGAAATGGGCCGCGCGGCCCAGCAAGTGGCAGCGGTACTGAACACCGTCCCCGGCGCTGCCGACGTAAAGGTCGAGCAGACGGCTGGCTTCCCTGTCCTGGACGTCCAGTTCGACCGGGATGCCATCGCGCGATACGGACTGACCCTTCAGGATGTCAGCGATACCGTTTCCATAGCCCTCGGCGGCCGGGAGGCGGGAATCGTGTTTGAAGGGGACCGGCGTTACGATATCGTTGTCCGGCTTGACCGGGCAACGCGCGATGATCTCGACGCAGTAGGCGCGCTCCCTGTGTTGCTACCCGGCGAAGGCGGCGCGCGTGCATCGGTGCCTTTACGCGAGCTGGCAAAGTTCGGGTTCTCCGAAGGCTTGAACCAGGTCAGCCGTGAAAACGGCAAACGCCGTGTCGTCGTGCAGGCCAATGTGCGAGGCAATGATCTGGGCTCATTCGTTGCCGAGGCGCAGGAAAAGGTTGCAGCGCAGGTCAAACTTCCGACCGGCAGCTTCATCGAATGGGGCGGGCAGTTTGAGAACCTGCAAGCCGCGTCTGCACGGCTGTCTGTGGTGATCCCGATCATCTTCGCCGCCATCTTTGGCATTCTGTTTTTGGCATTGGGCGGCGTGCGTCAGGCGATTGCGGTCTATTCGGCAATTCCGCTGGCACTGGCGGGCGGCGTGTTCTCGCTGCTTCTGACCGGATTGCCCTTCTCGGTCTCTGCGGCTGTTGGCTTCATCGTTCTTTCGGGTGTGACAGTGCTGAACGGTTTGGTCGTGATGACCAGCATCAACACCCGCATCGACGCAGGCAAGCCGGTTGATATGGCGATCAGTGAAGGCGTGATGGAGCGCGTTCGTGCGGTCCTGATGACGGGCATCGTGCCGGCCATCGGCTTCGTGCCGATGGCACTCGCCACCGGCACGGGTGCCGAGGTGCAGAAGCCGCTCGCGATCGTCGTGATAGGCGGCTTGATCACCTCGACCTTGCTGACCCTGTTCGTCTTACCTGCCATCAGCCACTTGCTGCTGCGGGGACGCCACAAGCATCATGTCACCGGTGACTACGGCGATGTCGACACGTTCGGTGCTGAGTTGCCGGTCAAATGAGGATGTGGGCGGCCATGTCAGCGCGATGCGTCGGCCGCCCACTTCGAAGATCTGCTGGCCCGGATTTCCAGCGCTTCGCCTCGAGACAATTAAAGGATAGCTCGCATGACGGAAAAAGCGCAGTTCGATATTCCACTCGTCTTGCCCGGGGTGGCGGATGCTGCAGATGCCTGCGTCGAGCGTATCATCGGCCGCTTGAGACCGCGCGCTGGCGTCGATGAAGTCCACGTCTTGCCAGCAACGGCTGATCAGCCAGCGAAGCTGTGCATTGGCCTCGCCTCAAGATTTGTTCGCCAGACAACGCTAAGCCGGACATAGTGAGAACATCCTACGCGACGAGCTGCAACCTGCCGCTCGGGTCGTGAAGGGCTCGGTACCCGCCACCGTCGCTGAATGACGCATCCTCCCACAGGTAGTCGCCAGTCAGGCCGATATGCGACCAACCCAGCGGCGAGACGTGCGCCAGTAGTGCCTCGTCGATCTCTGCCCCGGAGTAGCGAATGTGATCGGCGGCGCGGCCGAGATAGAGGGTGTTCCAGTATGCAATGGCGGCGATGAGCAGGTTGAGGCCAGACGCTCGGTATTGCTGGTTCTCCAAGGTACGGTCCGTGAAGCGTCCCTGCCGATTGGTGTAGATTGCATCAGCCAGGGCGTGCCGGGCCTCTCCCTTGTTCAATCCGGCTTGGCAGGCGCGGCGCAATTCGGGCTGTTCCAGCCAGTCGAGTGTGAACAGCGTCCGTTCGATGCGACCGAGTTCGCGAAGGGCAAGATCGAGCTTGTTCTGCCGACGATAGGCGGAAAGCTTGCGCAGTATGACTGACGGAGCGACCGTGCCCTCACGGATCGATGCCGCCATGCGGACCAGGTCGTCCCACTCTGCCTCGATCGCGCCGACTTTGATCGCTTGGCCGAACAGACATTCGATTCCTTTGTAGGCTGAGTTCGCTGCAATGGCACCAAACCGTCGATCGGCTAGGTCGCGCATCCGCGGGACGAAACGGAAGCCCAGCAGGTGACACAAGCCAAAGACGTGATCGGAGGCGCCGCCGGTATCGGTATACAGCTCCTGCAGTGGCAATTCACGGGCGCCAAGCAACAGGCCGTCGAGCACGTACGGTGCCTCACTTGCGGTGGCAGACATGATGCGCGAACTGAACGAAGCGAAATGGTCGGACAGGTGCGAGTAGATCTTGATGCCAGGCTTGTGATCGTATTTGGCGTTGATCTCGGCTGCGCCTGACCGAATTCGGCCGGTGCGGAAGAACTGACCATCAGATGATGCGCTGACACCTTCTCCCCAGTTGCGCGCGAACGGCAGCCGGTGATGTTCGCGCACGATCTGGGCCAAGGCGGCCTCGTAGTTTTCGGGCGAGATATACCAGTTCTGGGTCCAGGCAAGCTGCGCGTAGGTCACGCCCTGGCTAGCGTTTGCCATACGTTCGACGCCGAGGTTTGTGCCATCTGCCAGAATGGCAGCGAGGATGGCTTGAGGTTTGTCGTGTTCCTTGCCCGAGCGGACATCCCGAAATGCCGCGAGGAAGCCGGTGCGCTCGGCAACCTCGAACAGGAGTTCGGTGATCCGGACACGCGGAAGTAGCGAGTCGAGCCTGCGATCCAGAACTTCAGCGTCCAGCGGAGTTGCCGCCTGCAGCGGCACAACCTTCAGTCTGTCGCGAACGAGCGCCACACCAGATAAGCGGCCGGTCCGCAGTTGGTGCGCGAAGTGGCGCAGGCGCCGATCAAGTTCAGCACTTTTCTCAGCTAGATATTCCCCAGCATTCACGTTGATCGGTAAGTCAGCTATCGCCGATTGTGCGGCTTTGCGGGGAAGCAGATAGGCATCAAATCGCTGGTAGGCGCGGGTTCCTTCGACCCAGACATCGCCGGCCCGCAACTTGTCGCGGAGAGTTGCAAGCACTGCAGTCTCGTAGCGCGCGCGGCTGACCTTTCCGCCTTCCGTGATCAGCTTTGGCCACTGTCGATTGGCAAAGGGCATGGGTGGATTTTCCGGCAGGTGCGCGCCACGACTGGCGTTGGTCTGCTTGAGGAGATCGATAGCTGAAAGCAGGTTAGTTCCGCTGCTCGAGGCCTTGAACGTGAACGTGTCGAGAAAGCTGCCGGAAAACCGGCGCAGCGTGGCGTACCGTCCGGTCGCAAGGACCAGGGTGTCTTCTCGGGCGAGATCAGCCAAGGCATCGACGTGCGGGCGCGCGGCCATCAAGCGATGCCAGCCCACCATCTCATCGATCAGGATCAGCGGATCACCGCCGGTTTCCTCCGCCATATCCAATGCCGCGATAGTTGCTCCGAACAGTCGCATGAGTTTGCCGACCGACGGTGCCGTGTCCTGATAACGTCGTTCCTGGCCCCGCTTGGCACGGGTGAACAGCCCACCAATCAGACGCTCGAACATCAGAATCGCGGCATCGGCAAGTCTGACCTCAAGATTGACCACTCCAGCCGCCAGCGTCGCCCTGCGGCGATTGAGGGAATAGTCGGCAAGCAGAAACGGCGGGGCCACACTGCCTTCACGCACGAACTGGCCGAAGCGGAAGCCTGTCGTCGCCAAGCTGATCCCAGGATCGATCCCGAGCTGCCGTATATACCGCAGGCGTTTGAGCAGCGCGTTCATGTTCTTGGTCGACGGCGACCCCGGCATGTCGCGGAGCCATGCGAGCGGGGTCATGCCCAGGGCAGGGTCGTTGATCAGGAGCGCGTCAAGCAACTCCAACGTTGTGCCGTCCAACTCGGCGACGATCTCTGTCGCCGCGCGCTTGCGGGCGCGGGCCCGTCCGGCGAGCCCGGACCGTTCGAGGGTGTCCGGAAGCGGCAAGATGAACCGATCCGCCTTGAGGCTGTCCATCAAGGATCGAGCAATCGTCTCGCCGCGGTCGCTCCGCATGGCTGCCCGGGCTGCAAGTTCGATGGCATGGGCGATGTCGCCGCGCGCGAATGGTTGGAGGCCAAGGTATTCGGCCGCAGTCGAGCTATGATCGGTTCGCGTCTGCGCGCGTTGCCCATATGTCTCGAATACATGCGGCGAGAGTTCTAGCTGAACAGCCAGGTAGTTGAGTACGGCCTCCGGGACGTCCGAGTTGACCCGCAGACCGAAACCAGGGTGTCGCAACAGCGCGAGGTGTGCAGCAATGCCGAGCCGATTGACGGCGCCTCGCCGCTTTCCGATGATGTCCAGATCTTCGGACGCCAGAGTGTAGTTTCTGATGATCGAAAAGTGGTCGGTTCGTGGCAGGAAAAGCCGTTCGCGCTCGTCCCGCGTCAGCAGATTGCGCCGCGCCATGATGCACCTCACCTGATTCGGGATGACCCCCATTCGGTCAGGCTAGACCCGCGCGGCGAGGCAGGCATGCATAAAGGACTCCGGTGTGTTCGCCATTTGTCCGGCTTAGCGTTATCTGGCGAACAGACCTTGAGGTGCCCCCCAATACCTTGCGCGCTTACACCAGCGACTGGAACCAGTTCGAAGGCTGGTGCGACGCGCGCGGGCTCGAACCGCTGCCCGCCCGGCCCGAGGCGGTCGCAACCTGGCTGGCCGCGCTCGCGATGGACGGCAAAGCCGACAGCACAATTGGCCGACATCTCGCCGCGATCGGATGGAAGCACCGTCAGGATGGGCTGGTCGCGCCAGTTCAGCGAGACGAACGCATGGTCATCGCTGATACGCTCGCGGGGATCCGCCGCGGGGCCAGAGCGCGGCCCAGCGCCCGCAAGGCCGCGATCACCGCCAGCGATTTGGCGAAGATGATCGCGGCGGCGGACGGACAGGGCACGCGCGCGATCCGCGACCGGGCGATCCTGGCGCTGGGCCTGGCGGCCGCGCTGCGCCGGTCGGAACTGGTCGCGCTCGAGTGGCGCGATGTGGTAATGGTGGACAAGGGCCTGAAACTGACGCTGCGCCACTCCAAGACCGACCAGGAGGGGGAGGGGCAGGTGATCGCGGTGCCCTCGGGCAAGACACTCAAACCCGTTGAACGGCTCAAGGTGTGGTTGGCGGTGCGCGGCGGGAATGCTGGGCCGCTGTTCTACCAGATCGACCCGCAGGGCAGGCTGACCGACCAGCCCATGTCGGACCGCTCGATCGCGCGGCTGATCCAGAAATACGCGGGGCTCGTTGGGCTCGATCCGGAGAGCGTGGGAGGACATTCGTTGCGGGCCGGGTTCCTCACCGAAGCTTCCCGCACCGGAGCAACTATAGCCAAGATGCAGGAGGTGTCGCGGCACAAGAAAGTCGAAGTGCTGCTGGGCTATGTTCGGTCAGCTGAGCTGTTTGATGCCCATGCGGGGGGCGGGTTCTTATAATAGCAGAAATTCGAACCTGCCCGTGCAAGTATGAGTCCCTCCTCCGGAAGCTTCCACAGACTTCCGGATTCTTCCAGAAAATCGCAGAATTGCTAGGGGTTGCGGGTGATTCGCGTCCATGTTCAGCCGAGCGCTTCCGCATGCAGCCAGATTTGGCGTGGGGGTATTTAGCAGGGTATCCGATCTCGTCCATGACCAGTAGGTCGAAATGATCGTGCTCCAGCTTCGTCAGTGACGTGCTCCCCAGATTGTTACCGTTCAGAGGTAGAGTCTCGCTCCTTCTTGATCCGGCGCCCTAAGTCGAAGTGATGTCGGTAGACTCCGGGACGCCGGATCACTCCTTGGCAATGCAGAATCTAGATGACGCCAAAGGCTGTCATGGCAGCTGCTACACGCTCAAACCCTGCGATATTTGCGCCCAGAACATAGTCGCCAGGGGCGCCGTATTCCTCGGCGGTCTCGGCACAGGTATCATGAATGTTGCGCATGATGGCGGCGAGGCGTTCCTCGGTTTTCTCGAAGCTCCAGCTATCGCGCGAGGCATTCTGCTGCATTTCCAGGGCTGAAGTCGCAACTCCGCCGGCATTGGCCGCCTTGCCAGGTCCAAACAGCACTCCCGCGCCCTGGAATTCGCGGACGGCATCGGGCGTACAAGGCATGTTTGCCCCTTCGCCCACAGCAACCACCCCGTTCTTGACCAATGCGCGCGCATCCTTGCCGGTCAACTCGTTCTGCGTGGCCGATGGCATGGCAACATCGCACGGAACATCCCAGATCGAACCGCCCTCAATGTAATGGGTGTCGTTGCCTTTCCTGCGCGCATATTGCGAGATCCGTTCGCGGCGAATCTCCTTGATCTCTTTGACCAGATCGAGATCGATGCCGCTTTCATCGACAATGTAGCCATTGGAGTCCGAGCAGGCGATGACAATGCCGCCGAACTGCCGGATCTTTTCAATCGTGTAGATCGCCACGTTGCCGGAACCCGACACCACGCATTTGCGGCCGTCGAAATCCATGCCCTTGGTGGCAAGCATGCTTGAGACGAAATAGGTCGCGCCGAACCCCGTGGCTTCGGTGCGGGCACGCGAGCCGCCATAGACCAGTCCCTTGCCGGTCAGCACCCCGGCTTCGTACCGATTGGTCAGGCGCTTGAACTGGCCAAAGAGGTAACCGATCTCGCGCCCGCCAACGCCGATATCGCCAGCCGGCACATCGGTGTATTCGCCCAGATGTCGTTGCAATTCAGTCATGAATGACTGGCAAAAACGCATGACCTCGCCTTCAGAGCGTCCACGCGGATTAAAATCCGAGCCGCCCTTGCCACCACCAATCGGCAGTCCTGTAAGCGCATTCT
>NZ_CP063447.1:0-336628 GCF_015169775.1 Novosphingobium sp. ES2-1 | reverse complement strand
CTGCCTCTTGCGCCTGAAATCATCGTTGCAGACAAAGAAAGGCTGACGGATTTGTCCATGACAACGCCGTGGCGTAGCGTCAGCCATCGCCGCCGCAGACCTGTCACCAGATAGCGCACCTTGCGTAACCGGTTCAACGACCATACACTCATTTGGCACCTCGACATCGGCCATTGCACAGCCAGACATTTCTCAATTATTGGAGTTGCATGATGGAGTCGAGGGGTATGATCCCGCCCGCCAGAACCCTGAAGCAAATCCTGCAGCGCTTTGTGCAGACCCGTGTCTGGAAAATGGATATCGCGCCCACTGCATGGATCGCCACATCGGCTTTGATCGATAGAACGTGGCCACGCGGGGTGCACATCGGTGAGCGCTGCATCATTGATCATCATGCAGTGATTCTCACGCACGACATGACCCGCGGCCTCTATCTGGACACCGTTATCGCGGATGACTGCACGATCGGAGCGCGGGCGATAATTTTTCCCGGGGTGCGCATCGGCCACGGCAGTCACGTTGCGCCTGGAGCGGTTGTGCTTCGAGATGTCGCACCAAACTCGACGGTTGTCGGGAACCCGGCGCGACTTCAGGATGATATGTTCGATGGAAGCGCCACCTAGGGATGTCCATGCCACGAGGTAGACAGTACGTCGGCCCGACCCTTGCTGCTTATCACCAAGTTGGTTGGCGCTCGCGCCGGCGACTGTTTTTGCTCGGATTGCTGGCATTGGTCTCGTTTGCTTACGGCGCGATTTTTGCGCTGACGCAGACTTATTTTCTCATGCAGTTGTCGGTGCCATTCGTGGTGCTTGCACTTTTGATCATCTGGTGCTTGCCGGAGACTGGCCAAGCGCCTGAACGTTTGCTGGAGGGTTTGTTTGCTGCATTCCTGATCGCACTGCTATGTTGGCCAGACTATCTCGCCGTAGCGATTCCCGGCCTGCCCTGGTTTACAGCGCTCCGCCTCGTGGCCGTACCACTTGCCATTGTTCTCCTGATATCTCTGTCGCAATCACCGTCTTTCCGGGCGGACATGGCCCGACCGCTGAAGGCTTCACCGATCACATTGCGTCTTGTGGTCCTATTCTCCTTGATAGCCCTTGTTTCGGTGCCACTTTCATCAGATCCGTCAGGCTCCACGAGCAAATTTATCGTGGCGATGCTCTACTGGGTAATGATATTCTTCGTGTCCGCGTGGGTTTTCCAGAAACCCGGTCGGGCCACATTCCTCGCGTTTGCTCTGTGGATGATCCTAGTCGGTATCTGCGTGATAGGGCTGTGGGAGCAACGCCTCCAGTCAGTACCGTGGGCAGGGCACATCCCCAGTTTTCTGAAGATCGAGGATCCGGCGGTAGAGCGAATTCTGTCGGCGAAATCGCGCGCTGCGAGCAAATTGTACCGCGTCCAAAGCAAGTTTACCACGCCCTTGGGACTCGCCGAATTTTTGGCATATGCCACGCCTTTTGTTCTGCACATTGCCTTGACGACCCGGCGTTTCATTGTGCGTATTGCAGCCTTGGCAACATTTCCTCTTATTTGGACGACTATTGTAGGAACTGACTCGCGCTTGGGTATGGTCGGATTCTTTATGACGTTCATGCTTTACCTTATTGCGTGGGCAGCTTTACGATGGCGGCGTTCGACCAAGAGTCTGTTCGGGCCTGCGACAGTCCTCGCCTATCCCGTAATCTTTGTTGCATTCATTTTGTCGACGTTTTTTGTCGGCCGACTGCGGGCATTGATTTGGGGAGGCGGTGCGCAGTCTGCCAGTACCGAGAGCAGAAAGATCCAGATTGCTTCCGGCATACCAAAAATACTGGGGCGTCCTTGGGGACACGGCATAGGACAGGGCGCAGAAACACTTGGATTTCGGAACGGGGCTGGGGTCTTGACGATCGATAGTTACTATCTCGGGATCGCACTTGAGCTGGGCATTGTTGGATTTGTGGTATTCTATGCGATTTTCATTGGCGCTAGCTTGCGTGCAATACGCGTTTCTCTTCGCCAATTTGACAGCGATACGGCCGTTATCTTTCCGCTTGTAATCGCGATTATCAACTTTGTAATTATTAAGTCGATTTTCAGCCAACTTGAAAATCATCCGTTGGTTTTCGCATTTCTCGGTGCCACTCTAGCGCTTGTGCTTCTGATATCTAATAGAGATCAGGTCCCTTCGGCGTCGCCAACTGCAGATTCGAGCCGTGCTTGAGTTCCAACGCAGCCCGATATTCTTCAGGCTTGGTTGGTGAGCCGGTACATGTTCATTTCATATGAGTAACCCCTAGCGCGTAGACTCATTATGCGGAGCACCAGAGGCGAGCGCAGACGAGCCTGATGGCGGCAAGGAAGTTCGCGGGATCCTTGTCGTAGCGCGTTGCAATGCCACGGAACTGCCTGATGCGGTTGAAGAAGCGCTCGACGAGGTTGCGCTGTTTGTAGAGCCATGGCGAGAAGGCATAGCGCTGGTTGCGGTTGGATCGATTGGGAGTGTGGGCCCAGACGATCCTGGCTTCAGCGGGCCTTACGGACTGCGTTGCTATCATATCCTTTGTCGCAGAGCGGGATCACGCCCTCGGGAATGGCCACGATTAGCGCTTCCGCCTCACAGGCATCGTGAACCTGCCCGCCTGTCAGCCTCAGGCTGACAGGACTTCCGTCAGCATCGGCAAGAGCGTGTACTCAGCTGTGAGGCCGCCCCGGGAATGTCCCATGCCACGATCGCAGTTTTCCCCCTTTTGGCCCGTCGCACCATGCTGGCGGACGCGCATGCAGGTGGAATCGATCATCACCAGTTCGCCACTGTATCCAGCAGGCCGGTGCGGGGGTTGGCAACGGAAGGCGACACGCGGTCGGCTTTGAACATGTGTCGTTGATGATCGTGCCAGCGGCTCCGGCGCTGGTCTGGTACAGGTTCACAACTTGCAGCAGCGGCATTTGCCGACCTCCTCCAGGCCGATGGTGGTGCCGGTTACGGGAAGCTCGACGCGGCCGGGCGGGTTCAGGAAGTGGTCTCCTGGGTCCATTTTCGGAACAAGATAAATTACTAGCCTTTTGCGCTGTCTGTGCCTTTCTCAGTGGAGCTCGGCGCGCCAAAGAGGACTTCATGAAATAAGACTTCGATTAGCGGTGGGGCGAAGCGACGAAGCTTATAGGCGTTATTAAGAGCGTGTTTAAGCCACTGATGTTCATAGCGTAAGTCACTGCTTTCGACGTGCATCGGAAATTCGAGACGCGCAAGATCGTCCATCTGTTCGGCTAGTTCCAGTACCATTTCGACATCGTCTGCGTTGGACAGCGTCTCTGCTAACCGCCGATAGAGCGCTGCACGCTCCGCCAAACTTGATCCCATAGCCCACCATTCAATCGTGAGAGTCTCGAACGTTCACAAAAGCCAGAACGTTCGCCCGACTGATGATTATGGTTAACGCGAGCCGCACTGCCCTAAATGTTGTTTCAAGAAGGCGGTTCCGGTCGGGAAATGTTTTTTTACAGTAAATTCGGAAATAGTATTACTTATCTGGTGAGAACTTGACTCAAAGCTATCCCTCGCAAATTCATAGCCCTGCGATGCGGCGCGCAAGAGCTGGATCGAGGCGATGAAGATCTATGTGTTTCTGATGCGATGGTTTGCTCGAAATCCTTGGCGAGGCGCCGGTTTCGGTTCAGCCGTGCCAGCGTCCGCTCGACGACCCACCGGAGTTCAACAACGAGCGTAGCTCAGTCCATTGTGCCCTTCTGCTTATTTATCTGGAGTGAGATCACGACGAAGCGACGCAAATCCGATCCTCAGTGAAGCTTACTGGTGAACCCGCCCCGCGAGCGGCCAAGAGCGCGTCGATGAGTCCCCCTTTTCCGCCCGCTGCCGAGACGTGGGCGCGAACGGTGGTGCTGTCGATGCTGTAATGGCCACTCTCCGCCATGGTCTCGGCCAGCGTCACGGCAACGGTCTCCCAGACCCCGGCTTCACTTATCGCCGGAACCGGCATAGGTGTTCCAGCTACCATGTTTGGGTGGCACCTCGCGCCACGGAGCGCCGCAGCGGAGCCGCCACCGGACACCGTTGACGATTGAGCGGTTCTGCTCGGGCGGCCTGCCTCCAAAAAGCAGCCTTGGATCAATCCCCGCACGCCTCGTCAATCATTTCGGCTTCCGTCAGTCCTGTTTCGCGATAGGTTCGCAAAACCCGGAGCATCGACACATGTATCGCATCACTTTAGCATGTCATGATGTTCCCGCCGCAGCGGGAGACGAAGCGGCGCGTGACATCACCGAAGCGTTTCGCCTTCATAATCCGCACGAACACAACGTCATCTGCACCTTTGTGGACGGCAAGCTGAGACTGGTCGCCGAGAATGACCATGACCCCGAAGGGCCTAACCTAATGGACGAGTTCTCGGACAGCATTTGCGCATACGTCGAGCCCTTCGACGCGACCTCAAACTGGTGAGCTTAGAAACGCTTCGCTGAATTTGTCCACGCCTGCTAGCACTACTTTGGCAGAAGTGTAGACGGGCTGGGATTGAACGAGCATCCGCAGTGAGGGCATTGCAATGGTGGAGAGCGTGACAGGCAGTCAATAATGGCTTGGCGTACTGCTGGCAGGCTGGGTTGCGGCGGCGGGCCGCAGACTCTTTTTTTTCCGTCCCGCCTGGGCGATCCGGCGGAATTGCAGGAAGGCATAGGCCATCATCGTCATCAATGCGTGGCGATGGAGCCCGGTCCAGGACCGGCCCTCGAAGTGGTCGAGGCCGAGTTCTTCCTTAAGTTGCTGATGGGCCTGCTCGCATATCCAGCGCGCTTTGATCGCGCTGGCCAGGTCCTTGACCGGAGTGCCGGCGGGCAGGTTCGAGAGATAGTATTTGCGTTCGCCATTCGAACGATGCTCGCCCACCAACCAAGCTTCCTCCCCCGGCATATGCTGGGCTCCGGCGGAGCCGATCCGCTGGGGAGCTCCGTCGGCGATGCGCACACGCACAGCAGCAAAGCGTGCGCTCAGGCGTCCCTTTGTTCCCTTGCGCCAACTGACCTGACGCCACTTAGCGTCTTCGAGCATGGTGTGTGCAGCCCGGGACTTGACGTCTGGCACGTGCCGAACCCGCGGTCGCCCGCGAGCCGCCACCGGGAAGATCAGTTCCACATCGGACGGGTATACCTTTTGGTGCCGAGGGATGCCGACGGCCCAGCAAAGGCCGCGCTCGCTCAGTGCCTGCCGGAACGGAGCCGACAACCCATAACCAGCATCGGCCAGCACGCAGCCGAAGCGCACTCCGGCAGCGATAATTCGGTCGATCTCTTCGATCGCGATCTCCGGTTTTGTGCGATACTCACGCAAGGGCGCAGGCACGCCGGCCTTATCCATTCTCGCGGCATCGCTCGTCCAGCTTTCCGGCAAGAACAGCCGCAAACTCAGCATGACCGGAACTTCGCCCGAGGCCAGTGTCACCGACACCAGCGTCTGGCAGTTTGCGTTCTTACCCAGCGCTGTGGCGTATTGCGGCGCGACGCCAACCGACGCCTTGCCCTTCTTCGGCAACGCGGTGTCGTCAATGATCAGCCAGGCTCCGTCACCGCCCACCAGTTCATCCGCCTGACTCCACAAGGTCGCTTCCAGCGGCGCGCTGTCCCACAGGCCCGCCCCGATGAAATGATGCAGCCGGTCATAAGCAATGGCGTCAGACCGGGCCGCCATGGGCTGGATACTCTTGCGATCACCCGGCCCAATCAGCCCGGCGATATAGGCCGGACACATCCGGCGCCGCGTTTTGTTACCCAGCCAGCCCAGATACGGCTCAAGCCACCGCTCCAGATCCGCACGCCAGTCCTCGTCCATCGCCAGCCTCCGTCAAAGCTGGCTCCCCATGAATCACGCATTACGGGCCAAGGGAATCCCAAAACCACACTTCTGCCAAAGTAGTGCTAGGATCCAGAAACCTGCGAGACCGAATACCTTGTCGGAATATTTTACAGGTGTATACTTGCCGGGGCGCCTTTCGCAGATCGACGCCAAAGTGGAAACTCCCCGGCCAGTCCGGCTACTTCTGGCCGGGGCTTTTCTGCCGTGCTGGGCTGTGCTTCGCAGGTGTTCCGGCGTCGGCGGTGACTTTATCTATCAACCTTGGAGCCCCCCAACCCGATCGTTCTTAGTGACACCGCTCGGCATCAGACCGTCCTGACGCGAGTTGCGTTAAACGTCTTGTCATCAGTATTCTGGATTGTGGAGCATTATACAATCGGGTCGATCGCGTCAAAGCCACGGGCTATTGCGAAACTATCATGAAACATGCCGAGGCCGGCGGTCTAGACGCTTCGCTCACGCCAAGCTCATCTTCTACAAGTTCGATGATTACAATCGCAGATATTGCCCCACGATTATCAGGTGTCAATTTCCCGACGGGCCGCTGACATTGGGCGTGTCCTTAAACTTACTCTTGAGCTACAGTTCCGGCCTCAGTTTCTTCGGCGCCCCGGAGCCGTCCGCTTGGGTGCTCGTGTTTGTGGGCGTGGGGCTCACAGGCGCTTAACTCTAAGCCGATCCCGAACCCAGTGTAGCCGCAACCGGTCCGACAGGGGGGTGAGCCCGCCAAACCACCGTTAAGGTCGGCGTTGTACTGCGTACTGTTGCCGACAGGTAAGATCACCGGCTCCGCTGCGGTCGGCCTGGGTCCATTGGTGCCGTTTGGAGCACCCTATTGGTTGGTATCTCGTTCAGCCTGCCATCGCCGTACAATGTCCTCAACGGCAATCCTGGGCAGGACGGTCTTGTTGTCGATATTGCGAATGTCTCCGCGCAGAACGAAGCGACCTGCGACATTTCCGGCTAACTCCGTATCGTTTGCCGCTTCAAGCCTGATACGACTGTCCTGATCCGGGAAAGGGATTACAGTATTGCCAAAAATCTTTCCTTGTCTGACCCCCGCGACAGTTATACCGTTAAAGAGGCCTCCCAAAACTATATTATTTGTGATAGAAACATTCTCAAAAGGTGCTTGTCCGAAGGTGTCCCGGACGAAAATTCCTTGTGTAGGAGCGCCTGTTCCTCTGTAGATTAGGTTGTCGCGTATCGCGATATTATGGGCCGATTTAGTTTGCTGGGTGGACCAGAGCTGAATACCGTCGGGGTGATCCTTCGGCGCGGGATGGAAGTTTGTGAATTTGTTACGTTCGATGACAATGTTTGACGCGCCGCCCCCGCGGATGCCGTCTGTCTGCAAGTCCGCGAACCGGTTGTCTGCGATTATGACCTCGCCGACGTTAAGAAGAGCAATACCGTGCCTGTAGCGAGAAAAGTGACTGCGCCGAATGGCTAAGCCTGTAGAATCTCTTAGCATGACGGCCGCCAAGGGTCGGGTTTCGCCTTCCGTACCCGGACCAGCGAATTCGGAATTCTGAACATGCACGCCTTGGGAGCCAACAACCAGAAGCCCGTAAGCTTGCTTCAGGGGGCGCCGCGTAAATCGCAGATTTTCAATCGTGACCCCCGAACTGGACGCTATGGTCAGAGATGTGAACTCTGCCGGATCTTCCGCTTCAGCGCTTCGAATGGTGATTTCTCCGCGGGTGCGGTTTGCGATACGGAGTTCTCCGTAGTCTCCGGCTGCCAGTTGAATCACGGCGCCTGGGGGGGCGCATGTCCATGCCCGAGACAACTCGGATGCGGAAGAGACCTGTAAAGGGCATACGGTACCGACAGCGGGGCTGCAAGACGCGATCGTACATGCAGCAAAAATTGCTGGTAGCGCGGCGCGTTGGATCATGGCTCTACCCTTCTGTGTTGTCCTCCATGACATAGCCGAATTCCTCGAGCGAAACAGGGCAATAAGGCTGCAGCGCCCGATTAGAAGCGGCGTATCCATCGCGCAAGGGATTGACGACCGCAGACCACTGGCGACGCTGCCTGCTATTGCCGATGTTACAGAAATACCCAAGCCGGAGCAGGGACTCGCCAATCCAGCGCGATGCCCGCGGCCCGCCAGGATGCAGGACTGACGGACGGAGGTGGTTGGCAAGGCGAATTAGCGGCGTGCCCCCGGGCGGGAAACTCTTGCCGGGCCGGTCTGCAGATAGCTTGTGATCATCCGGCAGGCCGGGATGGCCGGAAAATCTCAGAAGGAGATCAACAAAACGCCTTGGGTTCCTCGCGAGCAGTTCCTGCGGTAGCACCAGCACGCTCTTGGCACCAAACAATTTGGCGTAAAGCGCAGCGTGGCGCTCATACCGGAATATGTCGGGCGCGAACCCAAAATACCCCGGTTCGCATTGCTGGTTCAGGAATTTGCGTATCGGCAAGCTTCCGCCCCGCTTGACGTACTGCTGATAAAGCGAACGCAGCATCGCACCTTGCTCACGGATCGTCAGCAGTATGCGGGCGTCGGGGGCAATGGCGTGGAGGCGATGCGCCAATCCCACAGCATCGCGCGATCCATAAAAAGGGTTGCCAACCAGAATCTCGGAACTGAGGACGTTGACAGCCTGAGATGAGCTCAGCTTCTCTGCCACCTGAAAACGGGCAGGCCCTGCATCGAAATCGAAATCGTGCGGCCTGACGATCAATGAATCGATCTCGACGTGCGACATCATCATATTGAACAGCGCTTTGTCGCTGAACAGCTGCTCTTGCAGCCACGTTGTGCCTGTCTTGTGAAATCCGGGGTGTATGAGCAGCGTCATGAGGCTTTCACTGCCGCGCAGCGTAGCGGCCGGTCAAGACCATAATGCCTTCGAGGTGACGCACGGCGTAGAGCGAGGCAATGTTTCGAACGACCAGAAGTGCCGAAAGTGTGGTTGCAACGCCAATCACGCCAAACTCTCTTGCTGCCAGTGGTGCCAGGCCAAGCATTGCCATGGTGGTCGATATGGTGATCGCAAGATTGATGCGGGCATGGCCGGTGATGGCGAGCACTAGCCCTGAAGGACCTGTGGCCGCATAGACAACTTGCCCGATGATCAACACCAGCAACAATGGACGTGCAGCGACAAACTCTGCCCCCACTAAACTCAGCAAGGGGCCGGCGGCAGCAGCGAGAGCCGCGGCGAATGGAATTATGATCACGACTGACAGACGTGTAGCTGCGCCGGCAAGCTGTGCGATACGCTGTCGGTCATGATTATGATGCGCCTCGCTCATTTGCGCGACAAATGTGCCGAACAAGCCTAAGGTCACTATACCAAGCACGCTAGAGACTTGGCTGGCGACACGGTACAGGCCCGCGCCATAGAGGCCGGTCGCAGCACCTGCCGTTGCTAGACCAAACCATTCCGCAAAGTTCTGGGCGATTGCGACTCCCCATAAGGGAAGTGCGGTAGCCCACAAGGTTTTCATGGGGATACGGACTGCGCTTTGGTCTGAGCTTGTATTTCCGAATGACGTGGCGGCACCAGTCAGCGCTGCCACAAGGCCGGCAGCTGCGGTCATCCAAAGAATCTCAGGAAGTGTCCGCACAATTCCGGCTGCCAGGACCAGAAGGGTGAATGCGGGAATGAGTATGACCTCAACCACCTGGGCGAATATGTAACGACGCTGTGACCTGAGCACAGCTGCCGCAATTCGCGTGAAGGTACGGGCCATAAGAATTGCCACGAGCGTGGCAAGCGCGGTCTGTGGAACAGCCTGGCGCCCCAGCTGATCCAGTAAGCTGTTGCCTGCCAGAAACAGAGCACCTGAAATTGCTGCAGCGATCAGGAATGCCTGAAGGTAGACCAGAGCCAAGGACTGGCGCTGCACGCGCAAACCCGATGCCGCACCGCGCGAAAACTCGCGGGTCACAGCCAGATCAAGGCCACCAACGGCCATGACGGATAGGAACATGGCAGTCTGGGTGACAAGCGCGTACTGGCCATTAGCCGCCGGTCCGTACCAGCGGCCTATTATCACCGTCACAATGAAACCGAGGGCGACACCTCCGGCGCGGGCAGCCAATCCCGTCAGGGCTTTTGAATGACGCAACAAGCCTGCCGACAAACGCTTTAGATACATGGCGCAAGCGCCTGGTTTGTTGCTTTACGATAGCGAGTAATAATGGAGGTCTCCCGGAATCTTTCCGCTTGCTCAGCTTGCCAGACCCTGAGCGCGCCGCGCACGGCTTCCTGATGGGTGGCTATCTCGACAATTGCGCGCGAAACGCTGTCGACCGATTTGGCGCTAACTCCGCGGGCAAAGGGTGCCGTTGGGAACCATCCGTCAATTGCAGCGCCCCGCGGGTAGATCACGGGCGTACCTGCAAGCAGGGCTTCGATAAAAACCATGCCGAAACTCTCTCTCCGGGATGGCAGGGCAAAAAGACACGCTGAGTTCATCCACGCTTGAATTTCTCCAGCGCTTAGCCGTCCAATCCGCTGGACGAACCCGGTTGCATTGTTTTCAGCGATCAGCCGGTCCACCGCTTCCAGGGAAGCTTTGCTGCCGCCGCCAGCGATTTCGAGCCGCAACTCTGGCTGCGAGTCCCTTGCTCGAGCACATGCCGAGATGAGGGTGGCAATATTCTTGTTGCGCCAGTCATCCAGGTTGAAAGCCGTCGCAATGGTCGTGCCGGGATTTTCGCGCGGCTCGATGATCCGATCGGCGACAGGAATGCAAGGAATAAGCTCGACGGGTTTTTCCCGCTGACCCAATGGTCCGGAAAGCCAATCTCTTATCCATGGGCTGAACGCAATCGCCATGCTGGCTTCATGCCAGACAGTACGGTACTTTTGCCGCAGATCTCTCCGGATCCGGACTAGCTTCTGATCCGTGTTTCCTTGCAACGTCAGGGCGAATGGGATGCCAAGCGTGCTTGCGACATCACGCGCCACCAGTCCCTCAAATGATAACTTGTGAGCGTGTACGAGCTGGGGGTTGAGTTGCATGGCTTGGATATCATGCAAAATCTCTCGAGCGAGTGCGCGCATACTCCTTGCCAGAAATACGCTGTTGGGTGGGGCGGCATACTTCCAAGTTGCGAGCCTGCCATCGTCCGCCACACGCCATATCTTGCCAGGGCGTAGCCAGGCATCTGCGCTGCGACCAACCCGATTGATCGAATAGACCCGATGAAGAAATTCGTCATCGGTGCGATCGAGAAGTGCCGAAATTGCCCGCGTCTTCGACTGCGATACGGCATCAGGAAAATCAGCACTGATGTGGATGATGGTCGGCTGGCCAGCGGTCGCCATTTCAGTATCCCGAGAGCCAGGTACGCCTGCCTCGCCATATATCCGTCAGACGCAGGCGATCCTCTTCTGTCTTGGCGACAAAGGCTCCCAATCGACGCGTCAAGCCCCAAAACCACAGTTGAGCAATACCCAAAGGGACGAGCCAGCTAGGCCAATGATCCCTGATCAACGTCGCCTTGGCCCGCATCACAGCGCATACCTTGTCCGCACGTTTTTTTGTCGAAGCCCCGACCAGATGCATGATCTGGGCATCGGGCGTGATCATCGGGCGGAATCCTAGCGCCCGGGCGCGCAGGCATAGATCTGCATCTTCACCGTACATGAAGTAACGGGTATCGAAACCTCCGAGACGCTTCCAAAGCTCGGTTGAAGTCAGGAGGAAACAGCCGACTACGATATCGACTTCTCGAATGCTGTCTCGCTTCCAGCCTCCAATAGCTTCGGAATTGAACAAATTGCTCTGGGGAAACATGCGATGCAAGCCCAGAATCTGGCAAAGTAAGCTCCAAGGCGTGATTTTTCGCCATGCGGATGCTGGATTGAGACTTCCATCGGGAAATACTGTGCGGCCGCCTACGATTCCCGCATTCGGGTGCATCTTGGCGAAAGCCAACAGGTTTGCAATTGCGTTGGGATGTGTTTCCGTGTCCGGATTGAGCAGGCAGATGAAAGGTGTCGTGACGGTCTGCGCGACGCGATTGTTTGCAGCCGCAAAGCCGATGTTTTCCTGATTTGCAATCACTTCCACAGAAGGGAATGACTGCGAGAGGGCCTGGGCGCTTCCATCCTGAGAGGCATTGTCAAACACGACGATGCGCATCGGCAAGTCAGGTGAGGATTGCAGCAGTGTTTCAACCGCCTTGATGGTCAAGCTGCACGTATTGTAGCTGACAATGATGACGGTAATTTCCGGGGCGCTAGGCGACGGACGCATGCAAACGTCACGATCCTCAGGTGTTGTCATTCACGAGGTTCCCTTGCCTACCGAATTGGGAAATGGCGTGTCGGCGGAAACCGTCTCCAAGTATCCAGTGGAGGGCCTGTAAGCCACATGGATCGGTGGAGCAAGGCAAGCCTGCTGCCATGGTTGTGAAGCGCCCGACAGAAATCGTCAATCCCGCGCGAACGCTCTGGCAAACTGGTCACGCAATGGCCGCGTAAGGTAAGACAGCATCGAGCGAGAACCCGTTTCTATGAAGACATCTGCCGGGGAGCCTGGTCTCAAGGCCGACCTTGCAGATGAGGGCACCGTTTGTGGATCTATCGAGACACGCACAATAAAGAAGCTCGTCTGCTTGCTAGCATCGGTCGAGCGGCTAGCCGAAACGTATTCGACCTTGCCTTTCATTTCTGGCTTGGCATTCCCGGATCCCGCCGCCACTTGCACGCGTGCTGTCATTCCGAGCCGGATGCGGTCTATATCCGCCGGCGAAATGGCAACTTCGACCATGAGACGGTCCTTGTCGGGCACAATCTCAAGCATCGGCTGTGCCGGAGAGACCACGTCTCCCACAGCTGTGATAGCGAGCTTGTCGACTACGCCTGAGTTCGGAGCACGCACCACGCTACGCTCCACTTGCTTGGCCGAGGTGGAGCTCCGAAGCCTCTGTTCGTTCAACGCCATATCCACAGCAGCCAGATCACCGGCCGCTTGAGCGATTTTTACGCGCCCGAGCTGTTGCAATTGCTCGCTGACTTCCCGATTGCGGGCTCGCGTTTGTGCAATCTGAGCTTGCAGTGAGCCAATTGAGCCCTGGGTTTCGAGCATCTGTCTTTCGAGCTGGTTTTTTCGGCTTATCGTGACAAGACCCCGTTTCCAAAGATTCTCCATCCCGGCGCGTTCTGGTTCTAACAGTTCGCGTTGGCTCTTCAGAGAGGATATCTGCGCCCGCAGGCCTTGCTCCTGCCTCAGATTTTGTTCGACTTGTGCAGCCAGCTGAGCGCGCATTCCACGCATTTCGGCCTGCCGCAACCGAAACAGCTGGGACTCATCTGCCATCGCCTGAGCCGCGGCCTGATCAGGAGAGCGCTTGAGCTCATCGGGGAATGCGATCTGCGGTGAGCCGAGACGTTCGGCTTCGAGCCTTGCGCGCTGAGCGAGAAGTTGATGTACCGTGCGTGATGCGAAACGTTCCTCGAGGCTGCTGTTGGTCGCATCGAGTTGTACAAGAGGGTCCCCGGCATTTACGTGATCGCCGTCGCGAACGAATGTCTTGGCAACGATCGCAGTGCTTGGGAGCGGATTGGCAATGTGCTTGATTTGAGTTTCGGCAACAAGCTGGCCAGCCCCTACTACTGCGCCTCCGATCGGCAAGAATGCCGCGGCTGCGCCTAGTCCAAAGACAAGAAACGCCATTGCCCTGGCTGCTCGGGCTACGTCACGACGTGTATCCGGGTCTATCGTAGAGATGGTTTCGTCAGGAGCATCGTTGAAGTCGGCACTGTGGGGCATAAAACTCATTGGCCATTTATCCCGTTACCGAAGCCGACGTGGAAGTTGCAGCAAAGCGTGGGGCATTGTGAACGACTGAGTTTAAGACAGCCTCTCGCGATCCGAAGCGGACCATTTTCCCATCTGCAATGAACAGGACCTTATTAGTCATTTCCAGCAAGCTAGGTCTGTGCGTGATTGCAATTACGATACCGCCCCGAGCGCGGACCGATGACATCGCCGATAGTAGACTGGCTTCTCCGGCCTCATCAAGGTTGGAGTTCGGTTCATCCATGACAACGACGAAAGGGTCTCCATAGAGCGCCCGAGCAAGACCTATGCGTTGGCGTTGCCCGGCCGACAGGAACTGACCTTCTGGACCGACGGGCGTGTCGAATCCTTTCGGAAGGCGAGAGATAAGATCTTCGACGCCCGCTGACCGTGCGGCCTTCCGAATAGCTTCCGAAGGAGCGCGTTCCTGGAAACGGGCAATGTTTTCGGCGATCGTCCCGTCAAGGAGGCCCACCGTCTGCGGAAGGTAGCCGAAGAGCTGACCAAAGCGTTCTTCATGCCACTGGTCGTAGCAAAAGCCATCCAATCTCAAATCGCCTCGCATGGGCAGCCAAGCTCCCACAAGCGCACGAGCTAGCGAGGTCTTGCCGGATCCACTCGGACCAATCACAGCCAGCGCATCGCCGGCCGAGAGCGAAAAGTTTACCCCTTGGACCGTGGGTTTGTCTGAGCCAGGAGGACCGAGCACGAGGTGGTTGACCGTCAGCATCGCATTGGGGACAGGAAGCCGAACCGAAGGCGTGCGCTGATCGCCGTATTGCTGCAAAATTGTATTCAGTCGCTTCCATCCTTCCCGGGCAGCCGAAAGCCCCTTCCAATTCGCAATTGCCTGATCGACTGGGGCCAGAGCACGGCCAAACAGGACGGACGAGGCGAAAATGATGCCCCCGCTGGCGTCTCCATCAATGACCAGCAGGGCGCCAACGGTCAGGATCAGTGACTGGAGACCCTGGCGCATGACGCGGGTGATGCCACCAAACACATTTGCCGAACGAACCGCGATGTCCTGCTGACCCAGAAGATGTCGATTGAGCAGGTCCCACCGGGCTATCATCGTTTCGCGCATACCCAGCCCCGTGATCGCCTCGGCGTTGCGCAAATTGCTTTCCGCCAGCCCGTTGCGTCGTGAGGTCAGCTCAGCGAGATTGTTGCTGGATTTGCGTGTATTCCGGTCATTAAGGACCGTGAGAACGACCAAAACAAGTGAGCCCATCAGTGCGGTCAGGCCAAGCCAATAATGCAGCAACGTCAGGACGACCAAGAAAAACAGGATCCATGGCAGATCGATCAAGGCAGCGGGCCCGCTTCCGGACAGGAAAGTACGGACGTTGTCGAGGTCGCGCATGGCCATCAAGCCATCTCCTGGAGATCTTCCCTGCATCAACTGCATCTCACTGACGGCGCGTTGGATCCGCATGCTCACTGCGCGATCCAGGCCAGTCGCCACCGACGAGAGAATGCGGCCGCGCTGGATCTCGAACATGCCTTGGAAACCATAGACGGTCACCAACATTGCAAAGAGGCCGAACAAAGTGGCCAGGCTATGGCTTGGTAGGACGGAGTCGTAGACCATCATCATGTAGATCGAGCCGCCGAGCAGCAGGATGTTGAGGCATGCGCTGAGCAGAGCCACAGCCACAAATGCGGACTTGTACCGCTCAATTGCACGTCCGAGTTCACCTTGAAGTTGCAACATCATTTTTCACAGACTCCAGGCCGTCTCTGACTCTCTCGTGGCGGCGGCAAAATCGCGAAGCTTGGTTAATAAATCGTGAAAATCCTCCGTGCGAACGGGCACCACATCAATAGGCTTGTGGGTGAATCAGGACCCTTGCGGTAGCAACAAGAATCTTGAAATCACCCCACAGGCTCCAGTTGCTCACATACTCGAGATCTGCCTGCAGCCGGTTTGTCAGATCTTGGCGCCGGTGAGTGGCGCCGCGAAAGCCGCGGACCTGAGCGAGGCCGGTGATGCCAGGCTTGAGAGCATGGCGGCGCCAGTATGCGTTATCGACCTTCCAAAACAGCTCGTCGCCCGCCAGAGATCCCAGCGCATGGGGTCGGGGTCCGACCATGCTCATGTCGCTTTTGAGAACGTTGATAAGCTGCGGAAGCTCATCAATGCTTGTGGCCCTTATGAAGCGCCCGACACGGGTGACCCGCTCATCGTCCGGCCTCGTTGATTGCGTGCCATCGACATCGGTGCTCTCCACCCGCATGGATCGGAACTTGAGGATGTTGAAAAGCCGGTTCGAGCGGCCTACTCGAGGTTGCCGGAAAAACACTGGACCGGGACTGTCTATCTTAATCGCGATTGCCACGAACAAGAGTAGTGGGCCGACCAGGAGCAATGCGAGGCTTGCCAAAGCCAAGTCCATCAGACGTTTGTTGATCCTGTTTGGCAGAGATAGCGGGCCTCGAGAGACAACTACGGTATCTCTACCCAAATAACGTCCAAGAGCGATCGCGCCGAGCGGACTACCTTCATCCAGCATAACTTCTGCTGTTATCCCGAATGACTTCGCCATTATCGCCCATTCACTGCGTTTTTTCTTGTCAGCACTTATGATCAAAAGTTGATCATGAGGAACCAGCAATTCCGCAATGCGGGCAAGTTGTGAAAAGTCCTCAAGGTCCGGCTTGAGGCCATGATCACTGGCATAGATGACGTGCCCTGAGATCGGCAGGTCGGAGGGTGGCCCGTCTACTATCACAAGGCGGCTGAACATCCGCGAGACGTCTTGCCCGACGAAGAGGGTCAGGAAACTTACCCGCAAGAACCACATGAAAACGAAGGATAGCGCAATACCTGTGCCGAAGCCCAACCGTGACACCAGCGGGCCGGCGGCCTGAAAGAATATGAGTAGACTGACTAGTGCTGTGGCGACCAGCAGGGATCTGCTGGCGAGGCGGATGGAATCAAGGCGCGACACTAGGGCGCCGTTAGAATATGCCCCGTTTCGCAGCCCGATTAGCAGGTGAAGCGGCAGAATTAACCATCCCAGCTCCAGCCCATTAGGGCTAAGCCATTGGTGACCCTTGAGATTGACCGCAATCTCGAAGGCGCATCGGATCGCTGCAGTGTCGCACAGCGCCAAGGCAGCGTAAACCAACAAGCGCTGGTTCAACCGCGCTCGTTGGCTAGGTAGCTGCTTATTCTGCGCGCATGAAAGTGCTGCGATCTGCCCTGTTGGAGCCGAATTGGAATGTTCCATTCTCATCCATCCTTCGCGCAGAAAAATTTCAGGACGGGGTTCCTGCGGGAAGCATCAAGATCGGCCAGTCAAGGGCCCTAAAACCCGCGAACCGCAATAGGTTCCCGATTAAAGCAAAAATTCTCATCGCCGCCTCCTCGCTGCCCACCCGTGCCCGCGCGCCGATCCCGCACACCACCCGCGTCAGCTTAGCAGTTTACGGCATGGCTCTAACGCCGAAGTCTTAACCTGTGGCTAAGTCTGTTGTGATCCCTGAAAGCGGTAGTGAAGGGCTGTCAAGCGTTGTCTGCGGAAGTCCCCCCTCTGTGATAGTTCTACAGATGGTTGGAGCTAATCGCGATTGCCGTTCGAACCCTTGCTTCAAACTTGGAGGTCGGACCTTCATGAACGGCATACGAAATTGTTGAGTAGCCTCACGTGGAGCCAACCCGGCCAAGACCGCCCCTCAGTACAGCCTTGGTCCAGAGAGTGTGAAGCGTCGCCTTGCCATGCAGTACTGTCAGAGCTGATTGACTTGCCCCTCCTGCCATTGGCCGCAGTCGTTTAGGATGATTGGGACGCCGGCTTCAGACCCCGTCGGAAAGTACGTGCTCAGACCGATATCGAGAATCTTCAGCTTGCATAATCCGGGGAGCCGCTCGCTGACCGCGGCGGCGGAGCGGCGGCGACCTTGTCTCATGGAAGCCCGCCGCACACTTGGCGATGTGTCGTGCAGCCAACTCGGCGAGGCACTTTCTCGTGGTGAGGCTGGATGTCGCAGCGGCGATGCGAACTGACAGACATTGATGATTGATGATGGAATGGTCGATTATCGAGCGGCTGCTGTCGTCCATGGGGCTATGGGTGAGCGAGCGCATGATCATCGCGTTCTGAAAGACATCTATGTCGCTGCCGGCCGGGCGCCATGCGTTGGGGTGCCTGCGCGGGATGGCCCCTGTTATGTGGGAAAGTCAGCTGCCGTTATGACACGTCAGCATTCGTGAGGACGAAAAATGCAACTCCATCATGACGGAGGGGCAGGGAGTAGGCGTTGGCGCAGCGCTTTCGTGATTGGCCGCTCAATCAAACTGTAAAAAAACAGAGAGCAAATCGTTCCGGCGACAATAAGCAGCAAGTGACCCAGGCCGAAGGCTTTAAGGGTTGGAGAAAGATGATCTGCAACGCGTTGGCTGAATGAGTTAACAATAGTGTGGAGAAGGTATAATGCATAGGATGCCGCGCCCAGGAAGACGCCAGCTTCCGGCACGCGAACGCGCTTCTCGATACATATTAGCCCGTGGAGAATACCGGCAAATGCAAGGCCGAGCAGCAGCGTGCCCCAAGTCGCGGCCAGCGAAACGTAGTCCGCCGTGCCGTCCCGATGGAATCCGAGCCGATTGTAAACAAAAAGCAGGCCCGCGAGCAGGCAGCAACTGGCAATTAAGGGGATCATGCTCGGCGGGAAGGCATTTACACGATGTAACCTCGCGACGAACATTCCGAGCATGAAATCAAGAGTAAACGTTGACAGAAAAAATGCGGGGAGCCCTTCGACCGCACGACCGAAAGTGGCCAGAGCAAGTTGCGATGCCGCAGCCAATGCCCATAGCGCAAAAGCCCAAGTGCCGACGCGTCGGCTGATGAGTATCAACACAAACACAGCGTAAAACAACGCTTCATGCCGAAGCGTCCAAACAACGCTGGGGAGCGTGGGCTTTGTCGATGGCCACAGCAGCATTGACCTAGCTATCATTTCCGGCTCGACGCGGATGCCCATCGAAATTCGGAATACAGCCCAACCAAAAACGATAATCCAAAGCGTAGGGAGCAGGCGAATGGCACGCTTAAGCAGATACCTGCGCGCAATCTGGCTTTGGCCTGCATCACTTCGATGGGCAAAAGCGATTATGAAGCCGGATAGGACGAAGAAGAAATCCACGCCATGTTCGCCGATGGCAAGCCAAGCCCAATGTGGGCCGCCAAATTCGTCGGCCGACGCATTAGCGTGGAAAACGACCACCAGCATTGCCGCGATGCCTCGGGCGAGTTCCACGGTACGAAGCGTAGGCGCTTTTGCATTGGCAACTGACACAGCCTCTACAAACCAATATCAACAGGATTTGTCGAGCACAAACCCGTGGGTGCCGTATGGTCAGTACGATCAGGACCGTCTCGGCAGGCAATGAGGCCCAGCAGGACGGTCACAGCTTCGGTATGACAATTCGAATGAATTTGCACGAGACGCAAACTGTCTGATTGCGACGCATCATCAGGGCAGGCAGCGGTGTAGCGGATCACAATTGACGCTTTGCTGGAATGCCTAACGAAGCTTTGTGATAATGATGAGTCATCCCCTGGCGGTAACCACGCCTGCTGTGCAAGCGGCAAACGCTCGTCGAACAGAGGCGCTCACGAAGAACGCAAGGGGAGGCCTTACTCAGCCAATGCCAAGCGTGTGACATGCCGTTTTTGCTCAAGTGCGCGACCCGAGCGCTGCCGCGCAGCGGGCCTCCTTGGCCACGATCCCCACCTGCGCCTCCATCGATCGTCTCGCGCCGCATTCGCCGGCGGACAACGGTCTTGCCATTCCATGCCGGCCAACCAATTGCTAGAACTGGTACGTCCATGTCCATTGTTCCCCCCTTCGCCGTCACGAGATGGTAGCGGTCCGAATAGAGGGGCTATCCAAAAAGGGAGAGGCCGGCTGTTACGGGATTACGCCGCGGCGTAGGCCTGATCGTTGGCCGGCATATGCAGAGGCAGATCGGCATTTTCGGGTGACAGAGCGGAAACTTGCAGCACGTCCGAGCAACATTCGAAGCGGGCCCGCCAAGCGCTGGTTGACAATCGATGCGAGCGTATTGCCAAAGTCCCTCGCGTCATCAGATCGATCGAGATCCCGCGGAAGTATTCGATCGGCCCGTCGGCGGGCACTTTCGATCGTGCACCGCTTCCCGACATCAGGCACCGCCAACCGCTGATGGATTTCCCTTGAAGGTCACGCGAACTGCAGGGGCGTCAAGCTTGCTTTGAACGTTTTTTTAATGGTATCAGAGTCATGGTCGTAAATCAAAAGGATTGGGTTGCTCTACTCTATCAGTCGCCCATCTGACAATCAGTCCCGAGAAGCTCACTTTTAATCTCGAACAGGAAGCACTCAGATGCAGCGGCGCATTTTAATTGCTGGTGGTGCAGGATTTTTGGGTTCCCATTTGGTTGATCGCCTGTTGCGTCGGCATGACGTCGAAAAAATCGTCATCCTGGACAACCTTTGGACGGGGACAAGAGGCAACCTCGCTCACATAGATGACAAAAGGGCGGCTTTTGTCGAAGGATCTGCAGAGACGTTTGCAACCGACGAGCGGTTTGACGAAATTCTCCATTTGGCGTCGCCGGCCTCGCCGCCTTGGTATATGCGTGATCCGATTCGGGTCATTCAGGCCAATGTGCATGGCGCTCTAAATTTGCGGAACCTTCTCAAGCCGGGTGGTCGGTTCTGCTTTACGTCGACGTCTGAGGTCTACGGCGATCCTCTCATTTCGCCGCAACCGGAGAGCTATCGCGGCTCGGTCGATTGTACGGGGCCAAGATCGTCTTACGATGAAAGCAAGCGATGCACGGAATCCCTGCTCTTCGAATGCAACCGCGTTTATGGCATGGATATTCGCATCGTGCGTCTGTTCAATGTTTACGGTCCGCGCACGAGGATCGATGATGGAAGAGCCGTCAGCAATTTCATCGGCCAAGCTCTCACTTCGGGCGTGCTGACGGTGTACGGCGACGGTCGGCAGTCGCGCAGCTGGGGCTACGTCGACGATATTGCGGATGCCCTCGAACGGTTCTTCTGGCGTGATCAGATTGATTACATTGGCCCGCTCAATATCGGTAATGACCGAGAAATTGCCGTTGTTGACGTGGCCGAGTATATCACAAAGCTGGTGCCAGGCACGCGGATCGAATACCTCCCGCCTGTCCCGCAGGATCCGACCAATCGGTGCCCGGATTTGACGATCTCTCGCAAAGTGCTTCCAGGGTGGTCTGCCAGTATTCCGTATGAAACTGGTGTACGTGAAACTCTCGACTGGTTCAAACATATCGTGCGGACCAGCGAAGCAGTCCCGCTGGCTCCTGCTCCCGTGTTTCTTGATAGATAAGCAGCTGTCAGGTGAAATAGGCGTGATATTGACTACGGCGTTGCATCTCCTTGGCGCCATTGCGCCAAATCGTTTCCAAAGTAGTGATGCGATCAGCAAGGAGCCAAGTTTTGGACAGCGACAGCGCTAAGCTTGATCAATATATGGTGAAATCCTCTTTGCGTGTTGCACTCGTCGCGCTCGGCAGCCCCTACGTTCGCAGAAGTTGGAGTGGGATACCCTATTTTGCGTTGAAGGAAGTCGAGCGCCGCTTCGAACACGTCCACGTCATCGACACTCCGATCGTGGACGAGTGGCTCCGAAGGCTGTCGTGGCTAGCGAGGCTGGGCATTCTGCTCAGCCGGGAGCCACTTGTCAGCAAGTTGTTCGGACTCTACGTTGCCCGGCAGCTCGACGCCGCTAAGCCGGACTTTGTTATTTCAATTGGTGCAGCGCACAAGCTAGCCTATCTGCGCCGATCGTGGCCGATAGTGCATGTCGCTGATGGTTTTTACCGTCAGATTATCGATTTCTATCCTAAATATCAGCCTTTGGGGAAACGCGCGCGTAGGTTGGGAGACCGTATACAGCGCGCACTGTTTGAACGATGCGCCTTGGTTATGCCGACTTCGGACTGGGCCGCTAACTGTGCCATCAATGACTATTCTGTTGCCCCAGAGCGGGTCATGGTGACGCCCATCGGCGCCAACCTTGACAGCTTTCCCGCTCCGCCGGTCCTTAGGGCCAACACGGCACCGTTGAAGCTGCTGTTTGCCGGATATGACTGGAACCGGAAGGGTGGGCAGCTTGTTCTCGAGACGTTCCGCCTGCTGCGCGAACGCTACGACGACGCTGAGCTGCATATTGTTGGGTGTAATCCCGCAATAACTGAGCGGAACGTCACAGTTTACGGTCGTTTGGCCAAGTCTGCCTTGGAGGAGTTATATCGTAGGGCATCCTTTTTCTTCATGCCTAGCCGGCAGGAAGCTTTCGGATTGGTCTATTGCGAGGCCGCGGCATTCGGCTTGCCGTCTGTCGCCACCCAAACGGGTGGAGTAGGAACAATTATCACTGATCATAGTAATGGTCTGCTATTGCCGCTCGAAGCGACTGCCGAGGAATATGCTGCTGCCATCCTTGATGTTTGGGAAGATGAGCTTGCCTATGCCAAAATGCAGTACGCCGCACGCGATGCTTTCGTGAAACGGCTGAACTGGGCTAAATGGGGCGATGTTTTGGTCGAACGTTTGACTTCGATGCACGCCTCGTGACGGCCGACTTCTCCTTGGCCAAGCTTGCGTTCTTTGGGGTGTCAGCCGACGTCAAGTTTTTCAAGTTCAGTCATCCTGAGTAGACGGGGGCCGGATATTTCACGACCTGTCGCCTGGAAGGGATCCAGAATGTCTTGGAAGGCGGCGGTACCGGTCGCAGTAATCGCAGGTTTTTGCCGAACTGCTCGACGCATTTCTTGTGCGACTTGTGCCATCGCGCTCGCCGGTGAGCGCCGGAGCCCGGCTAATCCTGCCGCCGCTGCCACCCACAAGTCCGCTCGCCGGGCACGGTTGCGGGCATACTCGATCTGGAAACCGGCTAGTCTGTCTTCGATGATTTGAAGCGCGCTTTCAGGTACGATCGGAAGCAAGCTCTCAAACACCTGGATATGAGAACGGATCATTGTGCCAGCGTTGGTGGACATAGACCCTGGCAGACGGCGATATCCGGTGAGGAAAGCCGGTGTAAGCGCAAATCTGGTGCGCAGTGCTAGCTGCAATTGCAATAGATAGTCTTCGCATCCTTGGTTTCCCGCCAGATGTAGACTCGGGTCATAGCGCAAGTCTGCAAGCGCGGATCTGCGAATAAGCGGAGTACTGCCGTTGGAAATGAAGTTCCATTGCAGATGGCGGTGCAGGACGTTACCTTCGACGCGCGGCATTGGGGCTTGCCCTGTTATGCGACCAGCGTCGTCAATGGTCCGGAACCAATTATAGACGACCCCGGTTTCCGGGCCGGAATTGGTAAAGGTTCGGTACTGCAGCTCCAGTTTGCGTTTGTGCCACACATCATCGGCATCAAGTGGAGCAATAAATTCCCCTCGGCAGGCCTCAATTGCGATATTGCGGGCCTTGGCGACCCCCCCATTGGCCGTCGAGATCAGGCGGACGCGATCGTCTGCAGCACAATATCTTTCAACCAATTGTGCGGTTTGGTCGACCGACCCATCGTCGACGACTATGACTTCGATCAGGGCGAAGGTTTGAGCCAAAACCGAGTCAAGAGTTTCGCCGAGGGTGGCCTGAGCGTTGTAGGCCGGAATGATAACCGAAACTACTGGTTTGCACGACATCACGCACCTCGCAGCGCGATAATGTTCCGCGCCATCGCTGGTAGGTTCGGATCTAGATCCGCGAACATAATATCTCCACGCGACTGACCAGCTGAAGAGCAACGTGCTCGCGAAAGCACAAGTGTTTTGAGATCCCTAAGCACAGGGCGCGTCAGGATCAGCCTCGGCGCGTGCGCCACAGCTTCCAGAAACAACGCGATTGCCGCAAAGGGGCGCCCCGACGCGAGCGCCAATTTACCCAGATAGAGCGAATTCAGCGCAACTGAGCGACGGAGAGCATGAGGACAACTCTCGGTACAGGAAGCAGGCTGTCGTGCCATGACGAGAGCGTGCGACCGTCGCATCCGGCGGATATCTCGCGACATTGCAGTATCGCTCTGGCGATAGCCCACCAAGAAACCTGGTTCGAGCTGGAAGGGGGTTACGCGTGCGAGTCGGAGATAGAAATCCCAATCTTCACACCCTTGCGCATTGGCATCGCGAAGCGCGGTATCCCACCCACCGACACTTCTTGCATCTTCGACGCGGATCAAAGGTGAACTGCTGTTGCTCAGAAAATTGTCAAGAAGCAGTTCATCGTAAACCCATCCCTCGAACAGGGGAACGAGGAGGCGCCTCTCAGTTACACGGGATGCCATGTCTATATCAACCGACCAGCAATAACAGACCCCTGCACTGGGATTGAGTGTCAGCCGTGAAAGCTGACGCGCAAGCTTCTGGGGGTGCCAAAGATCATCGGCGTCCAGAGGGGCAATCCAATCGCCTCTCGCTTCGAGCAAGGCGCGATTACGAGCGGCGGCAACGCCGGCATTCGCCTGGCGAATCAGGCGCACGCGGGAATCGCTGGCTTGTACCGCGACAACCAGATCATGGGTCGTATCGGTTGAGCCATCATCGACAACGATGATTTCTAGATTCTCGTGGGTTTGCGCCTGGACACTGGCAAGTGTTGCGCCGAGGGTCGTCTGTGCATTGTAAGCGGGAAGAATCACGCTCACCAAGGGTGGGCTTGCTCCCATCAAACTGGCCTTGGCTTCGTCTGCCTTACCTGCCGCAACACCGGCCTTGCCACCTTGCGAGACAGCCTGATCAATTGGCGCAGGAAAGCATAGAGGTTGGGGAAACGAAAGGGCAACAAGGCGCGACGCAATGTGGCGCGAATACGCGGATCGTTTGTGCCTTCGCGTTCAAGGTATGCGCCCAGCCATTGGAGAAAATGAAGCCGTACCTGGCCGTAGTTGCCAGAGCGAACATTCTCGGCGACGCACGATGACGGATGTTGCCTGTACAGCAAGTCGCAATCGTCGGCGAAAAGTACGGGAAACCGAAGATATACCTTCGAGAGGAACGCCTGATCCTCATACATCTGAAGCGGACCTGTGAAGCTTGCCTCGAAGCCGCCGACGGCTTCGTAGGCCGAGCGCCGGATGAGGATTCCCGAAGGGCATGGCGCATGCGCACGCCCCAACGGATAAGTATGCAAAAGGGCGTCAGGTGAATTGACTGGCTGATTTTGGAGATGTCCTGCCAGAATGGTCTTGTCCGTCCCGTCGTTCCAAGAGTTCCAATAAATTGCCGAGTCCGCGACCATGGCCAACTCGGGAAATCTCGAAAAGATGCTCAATTGTCGTTCGAGCTTGCCTGGCTTCCAGATGTCATCGGCATCGATGAAGGCAAGATATTCTCCAGCTGCTACTGCGACCCCCGCATTTCGCGATGCGCTCATTCCGCGATTGGCGTGTCCTGGATGATCGATGTAGCGAACAATCCCGGGAAATTGGGCTGCATAAGACTTGCCGAGTTCGGAACTGCCATCTACCGATCCGTCATCCACCAGGATATATTCGAAATTGACTCCTGTTTGCGCAAGGACGCTTTCGATGGCTTCGTGCAACCAGGGCAAGCCATTGAGAAAGATTGTTACAACGGAGATTTTCCCGGCTTGAATATTGCTCATCTCCGCAATGCCTCCATTTCATCGCGCAACTGTTCTGCTGACCAATCACCGACAGCAAGTCTTGGCAGTGCGAACGGATCGCAGTTTTTGGGCATGACGGCCGCGCGGTGCGTTGTGACGGCCCAAGAATAGCCCGCGTCGGCCACCTGGGTGCGTGTTTCGCTGTTCCAGTTGCCGTGAGGATAGGCGAAACCTGTCGGCAATTGCCCAGTTTGCTCGGCAACCTCGGCTCGGCTCCCCGAAATTTCCTGCCAACGTCGTGCAGGATCAAATTCCACCAAGGGGTGGTGAGTTCGAGCATGTCCGCCGACAGAAATACAAGTCGAGGGCAAGCTGCCTGCATCTTCAAGGCTCATCGGTAAATCAAGATCCGACCAAGTGGGCGTTGCCGAACCACCAAGATGTTCGTGCAAGGTTTTCAGAGCTTTGTCGCGGCTTTGTGGTGACAGGTCCTTCAGGTTGCGCCACAAAAGAACATAAGCTCGCTGTCGGCCTGTCTGCGGCTCCACGCCCGCTCGCCACGGTGTGCACATCTTGGTGGCCGGCTGGTCGTCCGACCATTGCACTTGCAAAGGCTGTCCGGCGACATCCATAATGAATTCCGCCTTTGGTGGACCAGCACAAAGCAGCGCCCAAAGTTCATCCCACCAGAAGGGCCGACCTTTGCCGATTGCTCCCGTCGTCAGAAAAAAGGTGGCAGGGACGCCAGCCTGTTCGAGTAACGGTTTCGCGATCACCACGTTATCTCGGTAACCATCGTCGAAAGTTATCGCCACGGCATTGTCGGGTACAGTGCGGGCCACTATCCTGGCCACAAGCTCGTCCACCGATAAGGGATGGTAAGCTTTTTGCAGAAATGCCAGATGCCTCTTGAACCTCTGCGGGGCCACGCAAAGCTCCCAAGGATCTGCATCAGGCTCCGCAATGCGATGGTACATCAGGATCACCGGCCGCTGGCGCGCGGGCGGAGCTGTCCACGATTGCGCAGCGCGCATGATCCGGCGATGCAATCGTTTAAGCACGACCGCGAACCGCTCGCACGCCAATTATGACCGGATACGAGGGGTCAATGACATCCAGAAAGGACTGTTCGACCTCCTCAAGCGCCATTCCCTGGATGAAACAAGTCGCCGAGTAAGCATTTCCAAACACAGAAATGGTGATGTTTTCGGGACCAAATACATCGCCGAGCAAGCGAGCCGCCGAGGTCCTCGTGAGCGACCAATACCATGTGTCTCCCCATTCACCACGATCGATCGACGTAATCCCGGGCACGGTGAGCAGCAAAACGCCGCCGGGACGCAGAGCGTCATGTAGCTGCTGCACCGCAGATTTCATGTCATAGATCAAGTGTAGCGTCTGGGTGATGACTTGGCAGTCGAAAGTGTCACGCGGCAGAACATCATCCTGTGCAAGATCGCCTATGATGGTGGCGTTGGGGTCGTCCGGGGAGATGTGCAGAATGTCCTGGTGCGTGATGCCGTTGTCAAAGCGTGTACAGTACGTTGCATCGCCAATTTCAAGAGTACGTCCCTGAATCGCCTGCGAATGTTGGGCAAGGAATCCTTCAATGTAATGGCGGTCGACCGGGGTGCCGCGATCAAACCCGAAATCAGGGCTGATCGGCCTGATCCGTTGAAGGTCAGCCATCCGCACCTTGCCGACAGGAGGGGACGCAGAGCGCCCCGCGGCCTTCCGGATGCGATAGGCAAATCCCTCCGGCATCGCTGCGAGGGTGGCCTTTGCGACGCGACGAACGCCCTTGCGCAAAATCCTTGTTGGAGCCGCCTTCAATGCCTTGATCCTTCCTATGCTCCTAGCGATCCATCCGTGATGTCCTGTGGAATGGGTCCAGGCCAGTTCGCCATAATAATCGCGCCAGATCCTGCGCCCTTCGCGCCAGGCGCGGATGGCTGCTAAATCTCGGCCTCGCGGGTGATGTCGTTTATGTACGCGCAAAACCCATGCCAGCATGTCGAGAGGGTTCTGGGACATATTGGATTCATGCCAGCGATAGTCCGCTACCAATGCTGAATGGCTGTAGACTGGGTGCGCACGAGCCAGGCGCAGATAGACGTCATAATCCTCACAGCGCGGCAAGAGCGGGTCGAAACCGCCTGCTGCCATGAGGACCTCGCGGTCGTACATGACGGTCGCATGCATCCCTATTGAATTGCAGCGTAACAAGGTGAGATAGGGGTTTGTGCCGGCATCCATGTAGCGCAACCCACCAGTGGGTTCCAGCTTCTCGTTTACGCGACGATGGGCTCCGTAGACAAAGGCTGCGCCGGGATTTTTCCGCATGCAGGCTAAGCCTGAGGCAATCGCTTCGGGGGAAAGGACGTCATCGGCATCAAGGAAAAGAATGAACCTTGCTTGCGCAACTGCCGCACCGGCGTTGCGCGCTGCTGCCAAGCCCAAGTTCGCCTGCTGCAGGAGGAATACAGAGGGGTATTGGGCAACGACCTCCGAGGGATTGTCGTCAGACCCGTCATCTACTACGATGATTTCTGTCGGCCAGATTGTCTGGGCAAGAATACTGTCTAGTGCGTCACCTAGATAGCGGGCGTGATTGTAGGTTGGAATCACTACGGCAACAGATTCGGCTTGTTTCTCCATTTCGTTAGTCTTTACCTTGAAAAACTTAACGTTTCTTTTGACGGCGTTGCGTTAGGAATGCAACGAGGCAATGCGGCAAATTGGAAACCGAAGGAACGGCATGTCCGTAGCATTCAACTCAAAATGGAGCACGACCGTCTTTCCGCTGGGCACCCGCGGGCCCGACGGTCCTTTGGCTCCGATTGCCCGCCGTTACATCTCCTGGCTTCCCAGGATCGTCCTGTTCGGCCTCCTCGCCAGTCTTCTGGAGAGCGGCAGTATCGGGCTTCTCATCCCTTTGCTCTCGCTGGTCGTGGACGGCCAGATTCCAAACGGCCTGCCCACATTCTTGCACCCTGCGGTCGGCTTGCTCAACACGTTACCGGAAGGTCAGCGCGTGCTCGCTGTCGCGTTTGCTATTCTGCTGCTGATATCTGCCAAGGGGATGGTGCAGGCTGCAAACGCGGCGCGCATCGCCTATGTCGAGGGCCGCATCAGCCATGATATTCGAACGGCATTGGCTGAGCGCATCCTGTCATTAAACTACCCCTTTTTCCTCAAGCATGACGGCACCAAGCTGGTTAATATCATCGCGACGGACAGTTGGCGCGCCGCCGATGTCGTCAGGCTGATTTTCTCAGTCATAATCTCGATTTCTGCTCTTTGCGTGTTTTGCGTGATGCTGGTCCTGCTTCAATGGAAACTGTTCTGTTTCGTCGTGGCAGGTGTCGTGGCAATCCGGGCCATTCAGTCGCTCTTCCTGCGCAAACTGCGCAAACTCGGCCAGGCAGTTACGGAAGATAATGGCGCTCTTTCCCAGCAAATGCTTCTGATCATCAACTCCATCCGCCTGATCCGTTTGTTCGGCCAGCACGATCGTGAACACGAGGCGTTCAGGGAGGTATCGGATCGCCTGCGAGGCAGCCTTCTCGCAGTTCAAAAGGCCACTGCATCGTCAATGCCGCGCCTGGAAATGATGCAGTCGATCCTGTTTGTCGCGGTGCTTTTAGTGGCGAGCGAAATGGCCATGTCGCTACCAGAAACGACGGCCTTTCTTGTCTTGCTCTATCGTATGCAGCCAAGGGTAACTGCACTAGACCAAGCGAGATTGGGGATAGCCCCGTTGCGGGCATCGGTGGAGCAGGTCGAATGGCTGCTCGGGCAAGAGGATGACCCGATACCAGCGGTGGGAGGCAGGCCAATGCCCGAAACCCACCATGACATTTATTTCAAGAACGTAAGCTATTCCTATCCCACCGGCTCGGGTGCAGCATTAAGCGAGGCCAGCTTTACAATCCCGTATGGGACGTCAACCGCGCTTATCGGACGATCCGGGGCTGGCAAGTCCACCATCGTGAATCTCCTGTGCCGTCTGATCGAGCCAGAAACCGGCGCCCTGTATCTCGGTAATGCGGCCATATCCGAAATATCTGCAGGGGCGTGGCGCCGACATGTAGCAATTGCGGGGCAGGACATCGATTTGATTGACGGAACAATCGCAGAGAACATTGCCTATGGTCGCCCCGAGGCGAGCCTTGCCGAGATCGAGGAAGCAGCCCGCATCGCGGATGCTGATGAATTCATCTCGCGGCTGCCCTTTGGCTATGATTCGCGCGTAGGACTGCGGGGGCTGAGTCTATCCGGCGGACAGCGCCAGCGTATCGGACTCGCGCGGGCGCTTCTTGTGCGCCCTCGACTGCTTATTCTGGACGAGGCGACCAATGCCGTCGATGGTCTTTCGGAACAGACGATCATGCAACTGTTGCTGGAACACCGCAGGTTTGAGTCTGCGCTGGTTGTCAGTCACCGCCGAAGCACGTTGCAAGCGTGTTCTCATGGCATCGTGATAGAGCAGGGACGCGTCGCGGAGAGCGGGCCTTTGAGGGATTTGGCCTTTTACAGCCAGATGGAAGCTGAAGACCTCGAAACATTCTGAATGGTAAGACTTAACATCTCAAGAAAAAGTCATTTTGTGTGACCGACTTGAGATCGAGCCGCTGCAAATTTTACAAACTTCTGTGATTTTTGACAATGTGGTGCAGCCCTGAGAAATACCCTGCTATTTCATCGCCCAGAGTGCAGGTGGGAACGGTGATGCCATGCAAGACCCTTCTGCAAACCTTGCGCAAGTAATAGCGTGGCAGCGAGATTAGAAGGCGCCTGAGATTCCCGATGTCCGAAGACTTGCGATATTGAATCCATAGAGCGACAACATGTCCGCGCATGTAGGCGCGGATCTGTTTTTGCAGTCCTGCCATGTCGGCGCGATGAAAGTGATACAACACAGAAGCGGGTTCGTAACGGCATAGGCCGCCGGCATGCAAGATCCTGTACCAAATTTCCGAGTCCTCAGAACAGCCCGAGGCGCCGGCGCCCAAGTGGGGGTCAAACAGTCCGATCTTGTTGAAGATATCCCGCCGGAATGCCATGCTGGCGCCGGCACCAAATTCCCAAGTCGGTGTTCCCCGCATCCGGGTTTTTTGATAGTAGCTTGCATCATAGTCCTTGCGGACAAAACCATGCCCAAAGCTCCATCCCAGTTCAAATATGCATTGTGCCTCTGTGCGCAATTCTGCCGGAATAACCAGTCCGGTCGCGGCCCAGACATGGTCAGTGTCAAAGGCAGCCTCAAGTCGTAGCAACCAATCTGGGTGCAGGACTGTGTCGTCATCTGTGAAGGCAACGATGTCACCTGAAGCGGCAGCGATGCCGGTATTCCGGGCATGGGAAAGACCAGCGCGATCTTCACGCAGGTAAATGTGGCCATGCCGGCTGACAACCTCGGCTGTTTCCGTCGTTGAGGACGCGTTGTCCACAACGAGCACCTCATGTGGTTGAAAGGTCTGACCAGCAAGAGAGGCGAGACATCGATCCAGTTGCTCTGGGCGATCACGTGTGCAGATTATGACCGAGACGGTATGGGGAACGGCAGCCGGCGAACCCGTATCAGGCGCGACAGCTTGCTGCGACGCCCACGATGCAATGTCGCACACTCCATGGCCGTCAACGAGCTTTGTCGAAGCAATCGGGCGACCTTCATGCCACAGCCATGCCATGAACGGCGAAGCGAGTTTACCAGCTTCCAACGCCTCAGCAACGGTCAGATGATATAGCGCTGTCGGGACAACTACATCCTTCAGCATGTGTGCTCCTAATGTTTCATATCGAGCTGCAGTCGCTCATAGTCGCTCGAAACCTTCAACGTGCTCCGTCGCTGGCGCCAAGATAGACGACGGACGTTAATAAGAAGCATTGCGCTAGAAAACGAATCTTGCCTTGAACGCGTTAGCCGGCTTTTCGATCAGGTGCCAGGACAAGCAGGCTAGAAGAACCGAAGCCGTCCAAGTGGCGATAAATGTAACTAATCCCAAAGGAAGTTGTGGTCCATGCTTCGATTGTACGATATAATACAGCATTAGCAGGTGATAGAGATAGACACCGTAACTTACAGAGCCAAGGTATACCAGCGGTCGAGCCGCTAACAGGCGAGACAGGGTTCCCGAAGTCTGGGTGGACAGCACTGCGATGAACCAGACGAAGCAGATTGTCGTAAGCGGCCGTGTCCCGAATGACTCCAAAGCTGCTGTCCCTTGAATGGCAATGCTGATGATTAATGTTACTATGCAGAGATAGCCGAGGGGTTTAAGGCCCCGCAAGGCCCGTGGGCATTCCAAACGCCAAACTGCAAGCGTTGCGCCCATTGCAAGACTGAGCAGGGAGAAAGGCATTAGAACGTCGAAACCGACGTTGTAATGCCCAGGGAAACAGGTGCTCAAGGCAAAGGCCATCCCCCAGGACGCAAATGCCAACGCAGGAAGCAGCCACTTCAGGACGGCGCGCTTAGTCCAGTAAATGAGAAATGGCCATATCAGGTAGAACTGTTCTTCCACAGCAAGAGACCAGAAATGACTGGCAATCCAAGGGTTCCACCGATCCTTCAACCAAAACAGTACGTTGCTGCTGTAAAGAATATGCCAGATTGCACTGGCCCTGATGTGTTCGTGATTGCGCCAGAGCAGAAACGCCAGAAGCAGGTAATATGCAGGCCAGATGCGGAGGCAGCGCCTAGCGAAGAAATTTCCTAGAGGGCGCGCAAAATCCCTGCTTCCGGTACCACGAGCACGAAGGAGGATGCCAGTAATCAGATAGCCAGATAGAGCAAAAAAATACTCTACGCCAAGGCGCCCCAGCATCGCCGGGGCGTCGGCGGCATGGGCATAAACCACAGCAGATGCTGCAAAAATGCGAGTTGAATCAAGAGCTTGAATTCGATGGCTTTCAGCTTCTCGCAATTCGCTCGCGGCTTTTCTTGAGGCATGCTCTATCATGTCGTAATGGCCTTAGTCGCAAAAAACCGGGAGAAGGCGCAAGCGCCTGCTGTATAACGCAACAGTTGTGCCGTATGTCAATACTCGTGCCCTAATGCATAGCTTGTCGCCTACAATTTCGACTTGTATTGCGCCGAAATTCCAGAACTGTAGCAGAGATAAATTCGTAGAGAAATCGATGATTCGACGACCTTTTCAAGTTTTTTCGATTATTAACTTAATAAATATTATCATGATATTTTTTGGGGCTATGCGCTTCGACCGTCCCCTTTACCTGTAGATGTCGCCGATTGCGCGATTCTTCAGGTCCACGGGCCTCGCTTGACCAAGCCTCAGGTCCACCCAATTGGAAAGAATGTGATTCCAGCTCCGCGTGGTGATTGAGCACGTGCGAGCTATTGGCTGGCGGACGAGAAGTGGCTCCGGATCGCCGTGTTTCTCAAGAGCCGTGGCACTCCGCGGGTTGATGACTGGCAAGCTCACACACAAACATCCGAGTCAACTAAGATGGCCCGCGCTGGCAGATGTGCCAAGGAAAATCGGGATGAACAAGGCATCGTGCCACCGCTGGAACAGGTGGTGTGCGACGGATGGGGCCACCCGGACGATGGCAGGCCCGGCGACCTTAGGCAATCATGACTGACGCGACCTGCCTCAAGGCTCACCAGATGGCTTCAAGCCTTGGGCAAAGAAAGGGGGGCGCGCCTCCAGAACGGGGGAAGCGCGACAGGACCATTGCCCGACCTGCTTCTGCCCGCGCTCTCCTGAGCCGCCACCTTGCTGATTTCGCTGTGTTCAGTGGATCCGGGCGTTTAGAGCGCGAGCGAAGCACAAGCCCGCGCACGGTTCTTCGAGATCATTAACAAATGGATTGGAAAATTGGTTAACGCGCCTATCTTGGCAAAGGCGAATCATGCCAGATTTCGTCAAAGTGGAAACTTCCCCGGTCAGGACTCTCTAAGGTCCGGCCGGGGCTTTCCTCGCAGGGGTACCCACCCGCATCGGACGACTTGACGTTTCCGATCATCTACGGGAGGGGGGTTTGAGGTTTGTTGGTCCATGTCACGGATTTACCTCGGGCAGGTAGGCGATAACCGCCGCCTTCCCCGTCATGGGGAGTAATTCTGGCTTTCCGATCTTCAGCGGCCGACGAGTCAGCGTTGGCGTTCAACTGGATCAGTTACACGAGGGGCAACCACCGACCCTTACATTAAAGCACTGAAGAAGAATAAATATTCTACAATCTTAGCGCCAAAAGCGCGATTCCCAGCCAGCCCATGAGCGAGACACATACTCCCACCGAGAGACCCAGCTTGTAGTTCTTCGACTTACGCGAACCGTCCACTGTTCCTCTTGTTGGCAACTGCGCGACGCTTGATCCATCGTCAGTTGCAATCTTGCTAGAACATATCATTGCGACCCACTCCCATTTCCGTTCGGCTCACCTCAGGATGAGCCTATCCGCGTCCCTTTAATCCTGATACCGATAGACATTATGCGCCACCGCCCTTTTGAAGGTTGCCGGCTGAAACCTAACTGAATGATTAGTGCCAAGAATGGCAATATCCACTTCCGGGAATGTGCGGAAAAAAACCGGAGAATGCACAGTTTTGATCTTCGGCGGACGTCAGAATGATTTTCCTCGATCCTGAAGGGCTCTCGGCAACACCAGCCTCGTAACCGTCGTGCTGTATAAACTGCGCCAGAAGTGTCCCGATTTTGGACATCCACAAAAAGACGCTATTAACGGTACGCCGCCCGAATCGAGCGGCCGACTTAAAACCTGAGGGAGGTGGATGACGATGCGTCGTGCTGCAGAACTGCTGGTGTCGGCTGCGGCAATTCCTGGCGGGTTCTTCCTGATTCAGGAATTGCAAGGAGCAGATAGCGCCACGCCATTCAGTCTTCCAGATGACGCTGAAACGCATGCCCAATATGACCAAGGAAATCTGGCACTTCCGTCTCCGACATTCGCCTCGGCAGAGCAGATTGGCTCTGCCAAAGCATCGGAGCTTTTGATGCCAGAAATTCCCGATCCCATTGGAGCAGCTGAAACGGCGAGCAAGTTGCGTTGGCCTTCCCCTGAGCCCCACTCGGCGTCGGCCAGCTTGTCAGCGCGAGCGCCAGAAGTGGCGATTGCCACCTCCGACACAACGGGCCAGCCACAAGCCGCCAAAGCCCAACTGCAGCTTGCCTCTGCGGAATTCTCGCAAGTCCCTCGCAGCAATAATGGGGACCAAGTAATGGTAGCGGTCGATCCGGTTGCTGTGATCACCGACCCGCATCCCTCTGAGCCGGTTCAGCAAAATGTGTCCTCGATCAACGCACAGAGTGGGACCAAGATGACGCCACTTGCGGCCTTGGTGGCAGATGTGCCGAGTTCCACAGATGTTGATTTGCTCCCCGATATCCTGACTGACCAGGCACCGCCGACGGACCCAAAGTCTGTAACAGCCCCAACGCCTGTAAAAGCGGACACAAGCGCTGCTGTGGTTAGCCCCTCTTCGAGCTTTTCGGACATGGTGCCAGAGGCGCCAACGAAAGCACTGCCTGAAACCATTTCAACAGAACCTTCGGACTTTGGTGGAGCTCTTGACGCTGCTTCTGTGAAGCACCCCGGGACTGAAGTTACGCGCAGCTCTTCTGGCCTTGTGGCGCCGTCAAGACCCGGCGACGCATATCTCCATGATGCTGTCTTCCACGTGGCCCCGGTTGCTCGGGACATCGGGAGTATCAGCGGTGCAAAGCGACCGGTTGTCGAAACCACCTCTGCAAAGCTGGTTGAGATACCTGTGACTTCTTCGAATTCAAGGCCAATGCCCAGTCCTCTTTTTGGGCTGGAAAAGACCGCCATCCCCTTGGCAGAACCACAGGCAAGCTTAGGTCCGAAGTCTGCGCCAGGCGAACAGGGACCCTTGCGAGTATCAACCCTCGCAGATGCAATTGCGGCAAGCTACGCTCGGAATCCGCGTCTGCTGTCCGAGAGAGCTGTCTTGCGAGCGGCAGATTTTGCTCTGCCCGCAGCGCGATCGGCCTATGGCCCCGAGCTCGACGTGACCGCCAGCTTGGCTTTTGCCCGCAACCGAGACGAAATCCTCCCGGGCACTATGACCAGCAACCAAGGCTTTACAAATACTGCCAGTCTGGTCCTGTCTCAGCCGCTGCTGACTTTTGGCCGCTCTGCGGCGGCTGTAGGAGCCGCGCAGGCAACAATAGCCTATCGCCGGGAGGCTTTGCGAGTTGTCCAGAATGAGGTTCTCCTGCAAGTAATCTCCTCTTATGCCGGTGTTATTCGTGAGGCTGGTGCTGTGACCATTGCTCGCGAAAATGTCTCGCTTTTGGAGAAGGAGCTTGCAGACGCTCGGACGAGGTATGCCGAGCGCGACATAACGCTGACGGACGTCCAGCAAGTGGAGTCTCGCTTGTCATTGGGACGAACGTATCTTCTCGACGCAAAGGCTCGGCTTTCCGCTCAGCAGGGCACATTTTATTCTGCGGTAGGCATGGCACCTGGCGATCTCAGTGCTCCGGAAACCATGCTACTCCCTGTGTCCTCGCTTGAGGAAGCCTATGGTTTGGCGGATTTGCATAATCCCCTGCTTCAGGCAGCCAGGATGCGCGAGCGCATTTCGCGCGCGCACGTGGCTCAGGCGAAAGCGGAGACACGGCCTACTCTTAGCTTGAAGGGCTCAGCAGACTATGGGACGTTGTTAGATTATGGTAACAATTTGCGCACGCAGCGGCTGCGCGGGCAACTGACGATTGCCATGCCTCTCTTGGATGGCGGCAAACGGTCAGCGGAGATTGGAAGGGCCGAAGAAGCCAATGACTCTGATTGGCAATTGCTGGATGCTGCGGGTCGCGAAACCAGGGCAGAGGTAGCAGCAAGGTGGACAAAGCTACAAGCAGCCAGTGGGTCCGTCGAGTTCAGTCGGAAGTCTTTGCAAGCATCACTCAGCGCATATGAAGGCGCAAAGGAACAAGAGCGCGCTGGTTTCAGGACTACTCTTGAGCTTCTTGATCTGGCACGGGATTTACTCGACGCGCGTAACCGCTACAACGCCGCGCTTGCTGAAGAATATGTTGCGCGCGCAAACCTCCTGTCGACTATGGGCGCGCTCGACCCTGAAACGCTTTCACCGAGCTTGCGGAGCTATGACCCAGAAATCCATCTGACCAAGGTTACAAAGCAAAGCAGCATACCTCTATTGAATGGTTTGCTATCGGGCATCGATCAGGTTTGGGCGCCTGATCTGGCAACAAGCCGTCCGTCGCGCGACCCGGCCGCGCATTCGGGTATCGGCGAAATTGACGTCACGGAATGAATTGCGTGTAGCCATGCACTTAGCAGCGGATGCTAAGGCGAAATCTAAGATGGCAAGAGAACTCGACCATGGACACTTACGGGGCCCTGTTGCAGATTCGGGCTTAAGAACACCTCAGGCAAACAGCCTGCAAAGGTTGCCCGTCAAGATTGAGCAGGTGTGGTTGAGCGCGAGGCGATGTCCTCCGGAAGACTTGCTGGTAATTCGCCGGCTAGACCCGAATGGAATGATTAGTTTGGGGTAACAGTCTGGTGAGCACCGCTTGCTCTTGCTGCCCGGGCGTCAGGACGTCCCATACTTCGTGCGATAGGGCGCGCCCAAGACGGCTATGACACTGGTAACGGTGCTGATGGACATGCAACGCCGCCGGGATTGGACAAGGCTGTATCGCCGGGAGACTTTGCGCGAGACATCATCGTCGGGTGGCTGAGTGATGGAAGTTGCGCGGCGCCATGATGTTTCCAATGGCTTGTGCTGCCGGGCCACTTGGCCACAGATTTATCAGGCATTCGTTCCGGCGGTGATCGACCATAAGCTGTAAGCGGTCTACTCGGGCTACGGCGGTCCACGGTATTGGTTTGCGACGGCGTTTGCAGGATGATCGCTGGCCAGCCTGGTCAGCGTGGCATGCCGGTTGATGCTGGCATCTTGCAGTTCTCGATGAGCGTGGGGATCACTGCCCAGTCGTCGCCACTTTCGTCGGAGCCTGCTAAGAGGGCCTTCTTGCGACTGAGAAGCAGCGGACCGATCGACCGCTCGAAGGTGTTGGAAGCCAGCTTGACGCGACTGCCGTCGAGGAGCAGCGACAGCCCGGGCCAGACGATGGGCGCGTGGCGAATAGCAACGGCAGGATGGCTATTGGAACTGACGTGCCGGAGTCGGGCCTCGAGGTAGACGTACAGGTCATTGACGACGATCGTGCCGGTTTTGGCTGCTTGAAGGCGTCGCTATGGTTCCGGCAGATCGACGAAGGTGGATCGCGGTGGCCCCTGGCGATATGCAGTAACTGGCACTGATGGTCCTGCAGGATCTTACAAGATACCCAATCGGCGCGGTTCAACGGTTTCCGTGGTCGCTCCTGGTCGTCGGTGAAGATGATTGGGGGCACGACCGGATCGGTATGTCGCTGTATGCTAAGCAATGCGGGAAGGGGTGGTTTGCGTAGCCGTTGGCGACGGACGCGGCTCTGTAGCTGACGAGCATGCAGTTGCCTTGCCTGGCTGAACAGGATCGACTTGCATGACCTGTGGTATTTGTGGCGCCGCACAGTGCAGGGGATAACAGATTATCCAAGCATTTCGGGGAGGCTTCGCCAGTTTGTGATGGGTTCACTCGTTCTCATCGAAGGCGTTTCTGACGCTTCTACTGCTGAGTGCCGACGTGGCCAAGCACCGTGCCTACGCAGTCGAGGCCGAGCATCTGGGGCCTTTCTACATCCGTTAGGACGTCTTTAACTGTCGCCTGTCTAAAGGACATCAGGATATTTCCCCGTCCCGAATTCTCAGCCAGGAAAAGCCCCACGCACCCACCGGTTGCGAGGGGCTTTTTCTTGAAGCTTTAAGCAATCAGTAACCATGCAACGTCTAGGGTCTGGTTGTCAGCTACAGCGATAGCGACATCCCTTTTTATGACTAGGCCGCGCTTATCCCCTACGCATCTCGAGCGCGGCCTTTCTTTCTCCGCAGAGCAAGGCTCGAAATCCTTTCAAGCATTAAAAGTTGAGCGGGCGACGCCTTCTCATGATCTTCCAGCCAAACGTCCTATCCGCCAGCTTGGCACACACGGACCGCAGCGGCGTACAGGCAAAAAACGCGTTTTCACAGTAGATTAATCAGAAAGCTCTATCACGCTTCCATGCCACTCATATCTCGCCTGCTGATCATACTCTTCGCAATTACTGCGCTTGCTGCGACGGCGCATGCAGCGGATGGAGACTCGCTGCCCCGACGCCCGACCAAATCCCAGGCGATCACAGCCTCTTTCCTCGATGGCATAGCGCCTGAGATTGTAACAAATGCAACTTCATCTCATGTTGCTTCCAAGGTAGAAGTCAAGCCAAAGCGGTCGCAGCCTCCTTTGCCCGGCGCAGATCCAATCGGTAGGATTATCGCACTTCGAACGGGGACGGAGTAACAATTCTTGCATGGGCACGGGAAGACGTGCCTTGGAACGCAGCCGCGTGAAGTGCCTTGGATTGGAGGCTTCTGACAAGGCCACCGTCATCAACGTGCGCAGCAAGGTGTCACATGTGGTTCGCAAGAGCACTGCGTACGTGTCGAAATGATGGGTCGCAACCAGACAGCGAGCCGCATCAAGGAGACGAGCTGTGCGCCAAGCGTGGCAGACGTCATTGCATGCTGCTGTTAAACAGAGCATATGCATCAACGTGTTAGGCTTTGGTCAATTCTCGAAAATTCTGCGACATTGGCAGCGTAATTCCCGGGCTTGCGGATTGAAGGCCCGAATACCGCAAGGCCACCGGGTCTATGCCATTGGTGATGTCCACGGTTGCGCAGATCTTCTGGCGGTTTTGCTCGAGCGCATCGATGCCGATGACTTCGCCCGCGAACCGGCGGAAACGACGGTCGTGTTCCTGGGTGACCTTATCGATCGCGGCCCGGACAGCGCGCGCGTGCTTGACATGGTTGCTGATTTGCAGACCCGCCGGAACGTCCGACTGATCGTCGGCAATCACGAAGAAATGTTTCTTGCAAGTTTTAGGTCCGGGCGCGTCCTGCGCCAGTTCCTCCAGCATGGAGGACGCGAGACAATCCTAAGCTACATGGAGGATGCCGATGCTTATGCCCGGCTGACCATCGAGGAGCTGCGCGAACAATTACCGAGACTTGTACCTGAGCGTCACCTGCAGCTGCTGCGATCGATGGACAATATCCTGATGATTGGCGACTATGTTTTCGTGCATGCCGGCATAAGGCCAGGGGTGCCGCTTGCGGAGCAGTCGGAGCAGGATCTGCGGTGGATCCGCAAGGATTTCCTCGACGCGGACTTTGATCCGGGTTTCGTGGTCGTTCACGGCCATACCGTAGCGCCGGACGTCATTTCTGGTTCCTGCCGCATCGGTATCGATACAGGCGCCTACCTGCACGGGCGCCTGACTGCGATCGGGCTGGAGGGGGTGACCAGATGGTTTCTCCACGAAGAAAAGGCCATCGCTAGCCCGATGCCGGTCGTCAGTGCGTGACAGGCTTGGGGCTCTGGCGAGAACCAGTACCGTGACGAGAATGTTCCCGCCTCCGCTGTATTGAGCTATGGCATGCGTTTCGCCCAAACGGAAGTTTGCAGAACATATCCAGGGCATGCAAGCGCGCTGATGCGCAGTATACGTGGTCGCCCTTCATCATGGTGCGGATGGCCGTGGCCTCGCATGGAGAATGGCCAAAAGCGCCTCTGCTACCCCCGCAGGGCGCCGGGCAACATGACCAGGAATGCGACGTCAAGCAGCTGGTGACCCTTTTTGCGCAATGGCAGCGCACAGTATGCCGGGCCGTTGACGATCGGGCCTGAAACGACAATTACGCCAACGGCCACGACATCGCCATAAGGCGTCGCCTGGGATCAACCGCTCGACTGCAGGGACCATGCTGCAAAAGCGTAAGGGTGCAATTTCCGAACTACTCAGCTCGCGTAGGGTCGGGAGGCGGCGGACAGGGCAGGCCGTGAGCCAGCTATGGCCAGAGCACAGGCAATCAGCGTAAAGGCGCCAAGGCGGCATAGATGCGATCGCGCCGGAAATCAGGAACGAGATCGGGCAGCCAGCGACGCTTCTCAAAGATGCAGGTTCAGCAAGCAGGGAAATCCTTATCGCGATCCTGCCTCAAGGTTTATTTGATCGAGAGAAAGACGACGGGCATTCATGTAAAGCTCAAGATGGATGGTTAAGCTGCCGTTTTTGCTTGTTAATCTTTTCAGGTCCTGACGGCGGGTCGTCCTATCCCGGACGGCTGTCCGACGTCGGGATTTCAGCTCGATTGCGCCAGATCCCAAGCGAGGACATGACGCGGTATAGTCAAAAGTCCTTAGGGATAAAGCCTACCCGCTCCCCGGACCCGGCGTTAACCTTCATTCTGCACATTCCCTTAGGTCAGGCCGCAACTTGCGGCACACTTGTGAGGGGGATCAGATGAGCTTCTTAATGCCAGTGAACGCCATTCCGAGCACACCAGCCGATCGCGCGCTGCTCATGGACCTGTTCGCCCAGCCTGTGTCCGACGAGTACGGCGCGCGGGCAACCATGCAAGTGCCGGATCGCATGTACATTCATGTCGTTGCCAGCAATCAGCTCGAGCGCGCGGCCAAGGCGCGCCTGATCTTTTCACTCGGTCATCATGCCGAGGTCTACGAAGATGCCGACGAACTCATTGCCATGATGCCCGAGCAAGGGCTGGTCCTGCTGTGCGAAGACGGGACCGGGGCGGCGTGCCGATTGATGGAGATGATGGACAGCCAGGGCATCTGGCTTCCGGTCATCGCATTTGCCCGGACGCTGGACTGCGATGCCATAGTCGCGGGGATAAAGGCCGGAGTGGTGAACTATCTTGTCGGCGATGTATCGCGGGAAGAACTGCTTACGAAGTTGCACCATGGCTACGCAGAAGGCCAGGCGTGCCTTGCGGTCCGCCTGCGCCAGGCGGTCGCGCGGCGGGCGATCAAGGCCTTATCGAGGCGTGAGGCCGAAGTGCTGCGACTCGTGACAACGGGACTGTCGAACAAGGAGATCGCGCGGGAGCTCGATATCAGTCCGCGCACGGTTGAAATCCACCGCATGAAAATGATGACAAAACTGGGCGCCAAGACGTCCGCGCAAGCAATCCGAGTCGAGATCGAGGCTGCAGGGCTCAGCTGATCGCTGCGGGTGGCGGGTGGCGTCTGTCCTGCACGATGACTGCGTCTTCAGGGCGATCTGGCTATCGCCAGCGAGTGACGGCCCGGCAGCGGTTCCAGCCGCCCCTCAGATAATCGACGGTGTTGCGAGCCAATGCGAGGAACGCTCCAGATTCGACGTTTCTTTGAGGGTCTGGGTAATCGAGTTGCGGTAGTCTTGTCTGATTAAAGGTCTTCCATGCCACGGCGCCGAAGCCTTCGGTAGTCCTCGGCGAGCTGGAGAGGGCAGTATGACGCTGAATCGTCTGGCAGAAGCACGTGAAGCTTTGGCGATCCTCAACCAGTACTTCGATGTTTTTTCCGAAGATTGTCGCTCGCCTGTCCGTGGTTCACCCGATTCAGCGGGAGGTCGGCAATTTCGCAAGCTTGCGAATGATTACCTGAGAAGCTGCATGCTACGAAAAGAGATATTGGGCGCAGAATTGTCGAGCGAGTATTGCTGGGCGATCCTGGTGGCGCTCTACCTGTCGCGCTGCGATTGTTCGCGCATGTGCGTGACCGACATTGTCTATTCCACGGGCATTCCCACTGCGACCGTTATTCGCTGGCTTGCCTTGCTCGGCTCGCGCAGGCTTGTCCTGCGTTCGCCCGATCGCAATGATGCGCGCAGGACGTGGATTGTCCTCAATGATTCAGCGGTGACGCTGATCGAGAAGTGCCTGGCCATGCAGGCTGCGGGATCGCTTCCAGGAAAGGTTGCTCACAGCTGACCTGGCGCGATTGCCCCTAGTTTCGCCGCATCGAGCGACGATAAACCAAACTTCTTACAGCACCTGTGATCCGCCCTGCAGCAGATAAGCTGTACTCCGTGCGCGCCTGCAGATTTCTGGTTCCAGTCCTGCTCTTGGGTGCCAGCCTGTGCGTCCCTGCTGGAAGCCTGGTTTCGCACGAAAATCTGTCGCGAGCCGCTGCCGAGAAGCAGGTGAACTGGCAAGAAATAATTCGATCAGGGTGACACCGGGTTGCGGGCACCTGTCACAACTATTCTGATCGAGCGAACACGAGCGATAGGCTAGGCGTTGCGCCGACTTTAGGCTGTGTGATCTGCTCGGTCCCGATCGTCCCAGGCACTGGACAAGGCGGCAGTTGCACGATCAGGTGGGACCGTTCGATCAGAGCTGGGTCCGCACGATCAACCATATCCCGTACCAGAGCACCATGGAGATGCCGAGTGGCAAAGTCAGACGCAACCATCCCCGCCATGTGCTCGATTTGCCTGCGGACCCGGTGCCTTGGCCACTGTGCCAGAACGGGTGGGCTGATCGCTGCATCTTACGTCTCCCGTCCTTCTCCAATCGGCTGGCGACGCCACCGCAACTTGCGGAGAGGACTTCTGTTCTTTTGACCCAGACGCACGAACTTCAAGATTGTCCGCCCTTTGCGAGAGAACTCGTGTCTGGACCGGGCAGCTATCCTTAAAGTGCAGGCGCCGAAGGGGACGATAGTGTGCAATCACCTGTTAGCCAATACGCACAAGTCCGTGTGTTGCGACCGCCGCATCCTTTCGAACCAGGTGTTCCGAGGTGCTGCCAAACCTGCGCCCTACGGGATACCGCTGTTGATCCGGGCCGTGGATCTGGCAGGGGATCAGGTCCGGAATGTGCAGTGGCAGCTTGTCGATCACCCCGTCGATCACGTGCCTTTTGCCAGGCGGTCGCCTCTAGTAGTCCGGCCGCAGCACCCGTCAGAATATTCGTGAGAGTGTTGTTGCGGGCCACTCGGCGGCGTGAAAGGGCAACTTATCCGATCACCGCTGCTCCGCCCGACAGCTTTTCAGGCCTTCCGCTGTCGAGCCGCTTTGGGAAAGGCAAGCGCAAGCATTTAGATCGTGAGGCGCGGTAAGCGCTGTGGAGGGAGGGCGGCACGGTTGCTTGCTGTTGGTTGTGCCGCCGGTGTCAAGATCGCCTGCCTGTGCGGGCCACCCTCCAAACTCGATGATGTCGTACGTCTGCGGCAATTCTGTCGGTCACCCAGATAGCGTTAATCTTTTCTGCAATGTCTGGCCTTGTAACACTTTGTACAGCGTCAAGTTTGTTCGGGGCAGCAAACTTAGGGCCTTAATGTGGCCAGGCTATAACACCTCGTGTTTGCCGGGAAGGGCCAGCAATCATTTTCGTGGCCCTTTGCAGTCTACCAACTCACGCGAAATCAGACACGGGGGGTCTGGACATGATCAGGCAAACAGTGCGCAGGGGTGGCACGTTCGTCATCTGTGCTCTTCTGGCTCTTTCAGCATTTGCAGCGTTCGGCATGTCACAGATTCGCTTGGGCGGACCTTTGCACGAGAGGCAGAAACTGACCGGCGAGTACCTCGCAGATATCCTGCCTCCACCGCAGTATGTCATCGAACCCATGCTGGAAGTCACCAGGATCGTGCAGGATCCCGCATCGCTTGACCTGCGCCGCCACCGGCTTGCCGAGCTTGAAAGGGTCTATCACGACCGCTCGCGATACTGGGCGGCCAGCGAGCTTGATGGCGATCTCAAGCAGCGTCATGAGAAAGACGCTATGATGCAGGCGGACCACTTCTGGCAACTTGTCGACACGGAACTGCTGCCTGCGGTCGAGCGGGGCGACATGGAAGCTGCAGCAAGGGTCTATCGCAAGGCTGACGCATTTTTGATGCACATCGCACTGCCATCCAGGCCTTGTCCCAGGAAAGCATCCGCCGCAACGCCCTTGCTGAAGAGGAAGCACTGGGAACGGTGCAGACTGTCCTTGGCCTGCTTGGCCTGGTTGCCCTGAGCGCAATGGCCCTGGTCGGCTTTGGCCTGCACAGGCTCATGTCGAGTGCGCTCGACCCGATGCTTGCAGCGGCGCGGACGATGCGCACCATGGCCGAAGGCGATCTGGAAGCGGGACGCTCCCAGCTTCACCGCGACGACGAGGTGGGCGACATGACCCGTGCTATCGAGAGTTTCCGAATTGCAGCCCAGCACCAGCGAGCGGTGGAGGCAGAAGTGCGCAAAGTCGTTGCGAGTGTTTCATGCGGTCTGGACGCGCTGGCGAGAGGAGACTTTGACCATCGGCTTCGCGAAGCCTTTGCCCCGGAGTTCGAGAGCTTGCGCAGTACATTCAACGTGAGCCTTGAAACTTTGGGGAAAGTTGTCGGAGAAGTGTCCAGCTCGGCAGGCCGGGTCGCGATCGCGGCAGAGCAGATCGGTGCGGCATCGAGCGACCTTGCGCATAGAAATGTGGCGCAGGCAGGCAGCGTCGAGGGCAACCTCGAAGCACTTGGAAATGTCCTTGCAATGCTGGAGACAAGCGAAAGCCTGGCTGGCGAGATCCGGCTGAACGTATCGCGGGCGCACGAAGAGGCGGTGCAGGGCGGCACTGTCGCCGCCGAGGCCGTCGATGCTGTTCATGCCCTGGAAAAGTCCTCCAGCGACATCGAGAAGATCGTGAGCCTGATCGACGGAATTGCCTTCCAGACGAATCTCCTCGCGCTCAATGCTGGCGTGGAAGCAGCCCGCGCGGGCGAGGCCGGCAGGGGCTTTGCTGTCGTTGCCAGCGAGGTCAGGTCTCTGGCGCAACGTGCAGGCGATGCTGCTGCCGACATCAGGACCGTGATTGCCGCTTCAGGCGACGAGATTCGCTCCTGCGTGCTCCTGGTCGGCCAAACCGGCGCGGCGCTCGGGCGGATCGTGGCAGGCATGGGCATGGTGGCTGAAAATGTCCGGACGATTGTTGCCAGCATGGGGGAGCAGACGCATTCGCTTGGCACTGTAAAGTGCGCGTCTCAGGCGATTGCCGAGGTGACGCAGCATAATGCAGCCATGGCCGAGCAATCAGACGCGGCAGCCAGGGCCCTCATCAGGGAGGCGCAGGACCTGGACGGGCTCGTTCGCCGTTTGCGCAGCCACCCTGCGGCCGTCAGCGCGTCTGCGCCGCTTCTGCAGGCTGCGTGATAACGCCAGGACGAACGCAACGTTCTTCACGGCTTGCCGGAGTGGGCTCCTGGGCACTGCGCGGGCGCGTGTCTCTACCGGAAGAACGTGCCGACCGGGCTTGCCGAGGGAGGCGCCGCTTCAGCCACAGGACGGTTCGGGGTGGCCGTGTCGCGCGCATCGGAAAAGCTGCCGGGCAAGATGGATGAGACGAACCTGCAGAGCGCTTCGGCTTCAACTTCCTTGCCTTCGATCGTGAGGCGCAAGGTGCAGTCCTCGATTTGCCTGGTTACCGCGCGCTGGACAGCAACAGGCTGGTCGCGGACGGCTGCAAACGCGAGCTTGAGAAGCTCCGTATCGAATTGTCCGGCATTGCGTTTCGTTTGACGGCTCACAGGGTGGCTCCTTCCAGAATGTGTCATGGCAGAGCCGCGAGAGGAACACGAAAGAGGCGACATATCTGAGTTTGCTGGCTAGCACCCGGTGCGCAGTTGGGCAGAGACCAATTCCAGTTCCTGCAGATCTTACGTCAGGAAGCAATGCTTTTGAAGCCCCGCATCAAGGCCGCGGACTTCGACACGGTTCGTTACTGGCGGTGCTCGTTCCTGTGATATGCCGCGAGACGTCGCGGCATGCCTCTCCGAGCCAGCCGCGCGACTCTTGCATCGCCCGAAACCAGCAAATGCGCCTCGGCAAGACTGCAGTGCCATTCGAGAATCCCGACAGGCCGCTTGCCCGGCCTGCGCCAGGAATCAGGGACATGGACGCGTCCTCAACCTGTTCTTGGTCCGGGATCCGGTCTTTGCGCCCTGCAACGACAAGACTGCTACGCTGGGTGGATCGTGCTGGGCAGATCGAGCTTGGTGCTGGGGTCCTGCATCAGCAGAACAGGGTCTGATTGGCCTCGAGGACTCGGGCCTGATGGACCATCAGCATGGCGTACGTCCGACCCGCGGCCGTATGGATGATGGCTGGTTGCAGATCGATCTGGATTGTTCCCTGATTTGCCAAACGCGCCTCGCAATAGAGACCTTTGAGGCCTTCTGCTGCAAGGAAGACAGCCTGATCGTAATAGGCAAGGTGGCTCCTCAGCAGGGAAACAGCAATCGTTGCCCGCGTTTGGTCAATCTGCAATTGTTCGAACAATCGCAGCCGCAGCTTTTCGTCAAGATGAGCGCCTTGCCGCAGCACCTTATGGAGCTTTGTCCGCAAGACGCCCAGCCGGTCGGCCATGTGGGCCAGAGGAATGACCTGGCGAGTCAGCTCGCAGTTGATCAGCCGCTTGTAGGCTGTCTGCTCGGTATCAGCAGTGCCTTGTCCAGCGCGGTCTCCATCGCTCCCGCTGGCATACCTCTGGTTGAAAACGGTGACTGGCGTAATGGCCCCATCCAGCATAGCAGCGTTCCCCTTTGCCTGCATGGCACCACAGGCAGTCTTGCCCGGTCAACTTTATAATCCGTGCCTTTCGCGTGAAGGTCGGGGCAGAAGGTCCCGAGCCAAGTCCTGCTCGCTGCGTTCTGTCACAGGCCCTGTTTCGTGCGCGCGCTCAGACCCTAGGCGACGCTGGAAGGTCATGGCAGTGCCCAAGCGATCGGTGACTTTCGAGAGCAGCCATGTGCCATGAATGCAGGGGAGGGGCGTGTCAGTCCAGATTGGGCCGGAGCCAGCGCTCCATGACGGACACGTCCCAGCCGCGTCGGCCGGCATAGTCTTCGAGCTGGTCGCGGCCGATGGTCGCGACACCGAAGTACTGGCTTTCGGGGTGGGAGAAGTAGAAGCCCGATACCGCCGAGGTCGGCAGCATCGCCTGCGATTCGGTCAGCGTGATGCCTGCCGTGTTGGTGGCATCGAGCAGGTCGAACAGGATCGGCTTGAGCGTGTGGTCCGGACAGGCAGGATAGCCGGGCGCCGGGCGGATGCCGCGGTACTGCTCGCGGATGAGTGCTTCGTTGGTCAGCTGCTCGCCTGGGGCATAGGCCCACAGCGTGGTGCGGACGTACTGGTGCAGGCGTTCGGCAAAGGCTTCGGCAAAGCGGTCGGCCAGGGCCTTCAGCAGGATGTCCGAATAGTCGTCGTTGTCGGTCTTGAAGCGGGCGAGGTGTTCGTCGATGCCGTGGATTCCGACGGCGAAACCACCGATCCAGTCGCCCGCAGGGTCGATGAAATCTGCCAGGCAGAAGTTGGCCCTCCCCTGTCCATTTGGGCCGCGGCTCTTGATGAACTGCTGGCGCAGGAACGGCAGGCGCACCGAGAGCTCGTCGTCGTTCGGGTGCAGGATGACGTCGTCACCGTGCCGGGCGCAGGGCCAGAACTGGGCGACGCCCTTGGCCGTCAGCCACTTCTCGGCGATGATCTTTTCAAGCATCGCGCGGGCGTCGGCATAGAGATTGCGCGCGCTTTCGCCAACCACTTCATCTTCAAGAATCGCAGGATAGGTGCCTGCCAGTTCCCAAGAGCGGAAGAACGGCGTCCAGTCGAAGCATTCGACCAGATCCTTGAGATCCCAGTCTTCGAAGACGTGGCGACCGGGCTGTTCGGGCGGCGGGGCCTTTTCCGAGAAGTCCGGCGCGAAGGCATTCAGGCGCGCGTCTTCGAGGCTGAGCAGCTTCGAGGCACCCTTGCCTGCACGCGCATCGCGGACATGCTGGTAATCGGCGGCAGTGGCCTTGATGAAGCCTTGGGCCTGCGTATCGGACAAGAGCTGCGAAGCGACGCCCACGGCGCGGCTGGCGTCAAGCACGTGGACGACCGGGCCGTCGTAGGCCGGATCGATGCGCAGCGCGGTGTGGACCTTGCTGGTCGTCGCGCCGCCAATCAGCAGCGGAATGGTCATCCCGGCACGCTGCATTTCCTCCGCCACGGTGACCATCTCGTCGAGCGAAGGCGTGATCAGGCCGGACAGCCCGATCATGTCGACCTGTTCCTTCTGCGCAACGTCGAGGATCGTCGCCCACGGCACCATCACGCCCAGGTCGATCACTTCATAGCCGTTGCACTGCAGGACCACGCCGACGATGTTCTTGCCGATGTCGTGAACGTCCCCCTTGACGGTGGCCATGATGATCCGGCCTTTCGCCTTGGCGCCCTCTTCCTTCTCCGCCTCGATGAACGGGATCAGGTGGGCAACCGCCTTCTTCATTACGCGGGCCGATTTCACCACCTGCGGCAGGAACATTTTCCCTGAACCGAACAGGTCGCCGACCGTGTTCATGCCTTCCATCAGCGGGCCTTCGATCACTTCGATCGGGCGACCGCCCCGCGCAGCGATGGCAGCGCGGGCTTCTTCAGTATCCTCGACGACGAAAGCGTCGATACCTTTGACCAGCGCGTGTTCGAGGCGGCGGACGACGTCCCAGCCGCGCCATTCCTCGGCTTCCTTTTCGGCGACCTTGTCCTTGCCCTTGTAGCTTTCGGCAAGCTCGATCAGGCGCTCGGTCGCGGTCTGATCACCGCCTGCGGCAGGCGCGCGGTTGAGCACCACGTCCTCGCAAGCCTCGCGTAGGACGGGGTCGATCTGGTCGTAGATGTCGAGCTGGCCGGCGTTGACGATGGCCATGTCCATGCCAGCCGGAATGGCGTGGTAGAGGAACACCGAGTGCATGGCGCGGCGCACCGTCTCGTTGCCGCGGAAGCTGAACGAGAGGTTGGACAAGCCGCCCGAGATGTGGACGTGCGGGCAGCGCGCCTTGATCTCGCGCGTGGCTTCGATGAAATCGAGCCCGTAGTTGTCATGCTCCTCGATGCCGGTAGCGACGGCAAAGACGTTGGGATCGAAAATGATGTCTTCAGGCGGGAAGCCGATGCCGGTCAGCAGCTTGTAGGCGCGTTCGCAGATCTCGACCTTGCGGTCCTTCGTGTCTGCCTGGCCCCTCTCGTCGAAGGCCATGACGACGACGGCGGCGCCATAATCCATGCACAGGCGGGCGTGGTGGAGGAAGGCGTCCTCGCCCTCCTTCATGCTGATCGAATTGACGATCGGCTTGCCCGAAACGCACTTGAGACCGGCTTCGATGACTTCCCACTTCGAGCTGTCGATCATCACCGGCACGCGCGCGATGTCGGGCTCCGCAGCGATCAGCTTGAGGAACGTGGTCATGGCCTCGACAGCGTCGAGCAGGCCCTCGTCCATGTTGACGTCGATCACCTGCGCGCCGTTCTCGACCTGCTGCCGCGCGACTTCGACGGCCTTGGCGTAGTCGCCGGCAAGGATAAGCTTCTTGAATGCGGCCGAGCCGGTAACGTTGGTGCGCTCGCCGACGTTGACGAAGCGCGAGCCGGTAAATGTATCGGTCATGGAAATCAGGCAGCCATTACAAAAGGTTCAAGCCCGGCGAGTCGGGTAACGGTGGCAGGCACGGCCATCTTGCGGGGCGGCAGGGCTCGCACCGCCTGCGCCATCGCCGCGATGTGAGCCGGCGTGGAACCACAGCAGCCGCCGAGCACGTTGACCTGGCCTTGGGTTGCCCATTCCTTGACGAGGCCCGCCGTGGTCTGCGGCATCTCGTCATATTCGCCGAGCTCGTTCGGCAGGCCGGCGTTGGGATAGACCATGATCAGCGTGTCGGCGATTTCCGACAGCGCCTTCACGTGCGGGCGCAGCTGGGTGGCGCCGAACGAGCAGTTGAGGCCAATGGTGAGCGGCTTGGCATGGCGGATCGCGTACCAGAATGCCTCGACCGTGTGGCCCGAAAGGTTGCGGCCCGAAAGGTCGGTCAGCGTCATCGACATCATGATCGGGATCTCGCGACCGAGTTCCTTCTCGACCTGGCGCACCGACATGACGCCGGCCTTGGCGTTGAGGGTATCGAACACCGTCTCGATCAGGATGAAGTCCGCGCCGCCTTCGACAAGGGCATGGACCTGCTCGGCATAGACGTCGACGAGGTGGTCCCAGTCGATCTCGCGGAAGCCGGGATCGTTGACGTCGGGGCTGAGCGAGAGGGTCTTGTTCGTGGGGCCGATGGCACCGGCGACGAAACGGGGGCGCTTTATACCCTTTTCGGCATCCTGTGCAGTGAACTCATCGGCCACGCGGCGGGCGAGCCTTGCCGATTCCACGTTGATCTCGCGCACCAGATGTTCGGCGGCATAGTCAGCCTGGCTGATGCGGTTGGCGCTGAAGGTGTTGGTCTCGGCAATGTCGGCCCCGGCTTCGAAATAGGCGCGGTGGATCGATTCCGGCACTTGCGGAGCGGTCAGCGCCAGGATGTCGTTGTTGCCCTTCTGGTCCTTGGCCAGGCCCAGCGTCCCGGCGTAGTCGGCTTCGGACAGCTTGAAGTTCTGGATCTCGGTGCCGAACGCGCCATCGGTGATCAGGATACGCTTGGCAGCCTGCTCAAGGAAAGCGGTGCGGGCGGCGGAAGGAAGCAAGGTCACGCGGCTTTCTCCAGCGCTGGAGCCTTGGGGCGAAGGCCAAGCAGGTGGCAGATCGCGTAGGACAGTTCGGCGCGGTTGAGGGTGTAGAAGTGGAAATCGCGCACGCCGCCGGCATAGAGGCGACGGCAGAATTCGGCAGCGATGGTCGCGGCGACAAGCTGGCGCGAGGCGGGATGGGTGTCCAGCCCTTCGAACAGTCCATCCATCCAGGCCGGGATCGCCGCGCCACAGGCCGCGGCAAACTTGCGCGTCTGGGCGACGTTGGAGACCGGGAGGATACCGGGCAGCACCGGTGCGTCGATGCCCGCTGCTGCCAGTTTGTCGCGGAAGCGGAAGAAGGTTTCGGGCTCAAAGAAGAACTGGCTGATCGCGCGGGTGGCACCGGCATCAAGCTTGCGCTTGAGGTTGTCGATGTCGGCTTGGCTGCTCGGCGAATCCGGGTGCGATTCCGGATAGGCGGCCACCGAAATCTCGAACGGAGCGATCTGCTTCAGGCCGGCCACCAGTTCGGCAGCGTTGGCATAGCCGTCCGAGTGCGGCGTGAACGGCACGCCGGGTGCGCCCATGTCGCCACGCAGGGCCACGATGTGGCGCACGCCCGCTTCCCAGTAGCTTTCGGCGACTTCGCGGATCTCGGCCTTGCTGGCATCGACGCAGGTCAGGTGCGCGGCAGCGGGAAGGCGGGCTTCCCTGATGATGCGGGCGACAGTGCCGTGGGTGCGGTCCCGGGTGGAGCCGCCCGCGCCGTAGGTGACCGAGACGAACTTCGGCTGCAGCGGCCCCAGCGTTTCGACCACGTCCCACAGTTGTGCCATCAGCGCGTCGGTCTTCGGTGGGAAGAATTCGAACGACACATTGATGTCGCCTGGCAGCCCGGCGAAGAGCGGGGTGTCGAGCGCAGTGCGGGCTTCGCGCAACTTGTCGTAGGTGGGTTGATCGTAGCTGGCGTTCATGGGGCTTTCCGGCTTTGCCGTGGTTCAAGTTGCGCCACGCTGTCTTCCCGGCGCGTGCCGGTCCAGAGCTTGACGACGAGTTCATGACCCGCGAGCGCGCGGGTTTCGTGGGGCACGAAACCGGCATCGCGCAGCATCGCCTCGATCTGGGCATCGGAGAAGCCGAGGCGCGCGTGGGCGTGGGTCTGGCGCAGGTCTTCGCGATCGTGCGCGGCGAAATCGACGATGGCGATGCGGCCGCCCGGCGCGGTGACGCGGGCAGCGCCCGCCAGCACGGCTTCGGGTGCCTGGGCATAGTGCAGGACCTGGTGGAACAGCACCGTGTCGAAGCTGCGCGCGGCGAACGGGATCTGCGCGAAATCGCCTTGCACCAGCTCGACACTGTCGGCGCGCAAGTGCTGGAGCCGGGCGCGGGCAATGCGCAGCATGTCGTGGCTCTTGTCGAAGGCGACGACGTGGCTGGCATGCGGTGCCAGCAGTTCGGCGATGCGGCCGGTGCCGGTCCCGACATCGAGCACGCGGCCCAATCTGCCTTGGGATGGCGTTGCCTCGCCTGCAAGATCGAGCAGCATCTCGGTCAGCGCGGCTTCTACCGGGCCATCTTCGATATGGAGCGAGCGCAACTCGTCCCACTCTTCGGCATGGCGCGAAAACCAGTCGAGAGCGTGGGATTCGCGCGAGGCGCGGATCGCGTCGAGGTGCTGGCGGTCTTCGGCGCAGCGACGGCCGAAGGCGGTGTCCTCGTGCTCGGCCACGGCGAGCAGCCGTGCGATCGCAGCGGCCAGCGGTCTGTCCGAGCTTTCCGAGATCGAGCTGCGCAGGAACACCCAGGCGCCTTCCTTGCGACGCTCTGCCAGGCCCGAATCGCACAGGATCTTGATATGGCGCGACACGCGCGGCTGGCTTTGCCCCAGCACTTGCGCGACTTCGCCCACCGCCAGCTCCATGCTGGCAAGGAGGCGCAGGATGCGCAGGCGCGTCGGGTCGTCGAGCGCGCGAATGGCATTTTCAAGGTTCATGTGGGGCTTCATATAAAGAAACCTTTATGCCTGTCAATTGATATAAGGCTTTTGTTATATCAATTGTTATAGTTTTTCCAGTGCCTGCCTATTTTGCGCACAGGATGCATTTGCCTTAGCCTCTGGCCACTTATAGAACAGCCTCGTTCGGCTTCACGCCGGGCGGAGTTCCGTCCGCGAACAGCCCAGAAACAGCCCAGAGAGGGAATTCGATGAAGAAGTACGCAAGCCTCGCGATCGTCGCCTCAGCAGCCCTTGCCCTTTCGGCATGCGGCAAGTCCGACGATGCATCCGAAGCAGCTGCCGAGGACACGGTGGAAATGCCCGCAGACGAACTGCCGGCAATGGAGCCTTCGGCTGCAGCGGCTCCGATGGCACCTGTGGTTGATGCTTCGGCAGCAGCGGATGCCGAAGCCAACGCCGTGCGCGATACTGCCAACAATGCGGCAGCGGTGGCAGCCGCGGCACAGGCTGCGGCTGATGAAGGCGAAGATCCGCAGACCCCGGCGCAGTAAAGACACAAGCGGGCGACGCGCTCACGCGCCGCCCGCAACCTTAGCCCCCGCAACCTTAGCCATGGCGACGCCCCGCGACACATTCCGCATATTCGCCATCGCTGCACTGGTCGGCCTTGTCAGTGCGTGCGGTCCAGGCGAGGACGAGAAGCCCGGCGGCGTATCGCGCGATGACGCAAAGGCACTGGATGCTGCGGCCGAGATGCTCGATGCCCGCGCGCAGCCTGCCCTGCCGGAAGCCACGGTTCCCGTTCAGGAAGCGCCCATGCCGTCCGCAAGCTGACTGCGCAGACGCGCCACGAGCCACAGCCTGATTGCGCCGGCGAGCCCTGGCGCCACTTCCACCCTGATCCTCTCGGCATCGATCCGCGCAACCAGCGCATTGATCGGCATGCCCTCGGCGGCAGCAGCTTCGCGCAGCATGTCCCAGAACATCGGCTCGAGGCTGATCGAAGTCTTGTGTCCGGCAATCTCGACCGAGCGCTTTGCCGGCGGGTGGTACGGGTTGGTCATGCGCCAGGGATTGGAATTATTGGGGGTGGCCCGCAACCCGCCTCGCTCCTCCCCCTGCATGATGGCAAGAGGCTACGAAGCACTGAGCGAGAAGGAGCAGGCGTCCGACAACTTTCTGCAGTTATTAGCCTCTGGCAGAAAAATAAGCCGAAGTCATAAAGCTGGTCATAAAAAGCGACGATCAGTCGCACATGTCTACGCACCCAAGCGAACAACCGACACATCCCCTATCACGATGGAAGCCTCTCCTTTTACCTCGGAGAACAGCTACCAGAACGATGAGCCCAATGACAATGAGTCACCATGGAACTGTCACCCCTCCGATGCCGACTGACGATTGAGCGTGGTCCGTGCGGCTCGGCATCTGGCTCAAGCTTGCGGAAGGGGCAAGCCCCGGAACCAAGCTCGGCGCGTGCATCCTCAGTGCAATGGGAGCGGCCGCTCGTATCAACTGCTCACTCTTAGGATTGGCGCATCGTTCGCCCATTTGAACGGATTTACCGGGCCGCTCGGCTCACGTTAGTTCAGTTCGACCAAGACTACCTTCGTTGACAGCGTTGCGGCGGTTTGCGCCAATGGTGTTTACCTCGACCAGACTACGAACACGCTGGCGATGAGTGCGATCACGCTATTGGTGTTCATTGCGCTCACGGTCCTGCTTTTGACGCACCCGACAGAGCGTCTCTGACGGCGTTCAACAGATCCCTCACAAGGAGAGAGGCGGCGATTGCAGCTCGTTGGCTCCTGATCCTGATCAGCAGGAGCAGTGTGCGCCAACGGATGGACGCAGGTGCACTGGCAGCCTTGGCGCCGAAAAGACGCCATCCATGCACCAAGGGCGAGGCAGCAACCGTCAAGCAGTAGAGCAGCCCGCCAGATCGGCCCGCACCATGAAAACGGTGGAAGGCGTGCGTTTCCCGTGCGACGCGCGCCCACCGTGCGCGCAGGCGCTTCACGTCATCTAGTGCGACATGCATGACGGCAAGGTCGGATGAGAACGTCGGCAGATAGCCCATGGATCGCGCACGTATACACCAATCGCGATCCTCCGAGAGGCCCGTCCTGAAGTCACCAACGCGAAAAAACGTCTCTCGCGATGTCAACAGATTGCCGGAAAGCAGAAGGCCATCAAGGCGGAAGCTGCGCGCGACATCAAAGCCGTACAGTAGGTCGAAGAGCTGCGCCGGATTGATCTTATCGGCAGGTAGCGAGCCTACTGATACCTCGACAGGACCGCCGACAACCGCACCAGGTGTAGCAAGCAGTCGCTCGGCCACGCTTAGCCAATCAGGCTCGGGAAGACAGTCGCAATCGAGAAAGGCGATCAAATCACCTCGCGCCGCGCGCGCGCCAGCGTTACGTGCAGGTCCTGCTCCTACAATAGGTGCTTCGACAAAGGTTATGTCCAGCTGATTGAACCGGGCAGTGACGACTTTGACGCCGTCAACGCCACAAGCTGAGCGATTGTCGACGACGATGACCTCAAACGATGGCGTAGCGTCAAGGCGGGTAAGCGCCGCGAGGGTGCAAGAGAGACCCACGGAATCGTCCCTATGCGGGATGATGATGCTGAAGCGCGGCGGTGTCACGCCCGCTGCCAGATGTAGTCTCGGCGTTTGCGCCAGTTGCGCCAGCGCCGCTTCAGCCGCTCATATCGCGTCCGCCATTTGCCATCACGCAGGCTGGTCCGGTCGATTGCAAGGCTGGCGCCATCAATATGACGGCTGACGTAAAAGTTAGGGACTGCCTGAATGTTCGCCATAGGCAGATGGAATGTCGGGCACGCCGCTGCAGCTTGCGGCGGTACGATCCAGGGCCACTCGCCTGAGGGCGTTCTGCCGGCACGATGTTCCAGCTGTGCAAAAGTAACGTACTGATCACTGACGCTGTGGTGATCTGCAATGGTGATCCGGGCTTGCCTGAAACTGTCGAGCACAGCCTGGTTCAGTTCAGTTAGCGTGTGATCCTTCCAGAGAGAGCGCTCTTGCTTATCGGGACTGAAGCCGAAGGCGCGTGCGATGGTGTCAAGCAGATCATAGCGCGTTGGATCGATGAAATTGCGCGATGCGATTTCCGTCGCGACGTAATGCCCACTGAACGGTGCGCAGGGATAGTCGATGCCGCCGATGGTCAGCACCATATTGGTGACGACGGGCACCCCATACCATCGTAGCCCAAGGTCGCTCAGGCCCGGAAAGCTGTTGTGATGAATTGGTACTTCATGCCTGAGGTCCGACGGGATGTTGTAGGCATGTCGCACGCCATCTGCCGTCCGCATGATAAGCGGCAACAGGTCGAAGTTGGTGGGTTGCGCCGGTGCGATCCAGCCAAGCCGCTGAGCGATCTGCGTAAGCTCAATATTCGCTCGATCTCCGATTACAGCACCATCATTCAGCATATAGCCTGCGTATCGAAAGATCTGCGCACTTTCGAATGTAGGCGGCATGGATGCAACGGTCGCGGGCGCGAAGATGGTGATCGCGGATCGCAGCTCGCCGCTGGAAAGGGACTGGCGCAGAGTCATCAGGGTTCGATCGACGACCTCATCACAATCCGTGATCGTCCGGCAATCGTTGACCTGCAGGGATTTCCACGTGAGACGCCCCACGCAGCGCGCATGATTGCGCCAGGCGACGCGGGCGCCGAACACCAGCTCGTCGGGACTATGCCAATAGGTTCCCTTCTGCCGAATGCTGCGACGAATATCGCGGATACGGAGATCGGCATCTGCTGAACTTTGCCCGGTTTCGGAAGCAAACTGACGGATGAAAGCAACGGCTTCCTCAATCCGTTCCGAGCGCGTAAGACGTCGTAACCGCCTGCGCACCGGATCGGATTGAACAAAGCGATCTGCCTCGTTCGTCACATCAGCCCGTCAAACATGCGCGCCTCATCGCGAAGTGGTCTGCGGTTGATGCCATAGACTGCTTCAAGCACTCGTGCTCGCGCCCTGCGATACTCGGGATGGCGCGAAGGTGTGTAGGCGTAGGAAGCCTTTGCATGACGCTTGTCGATGCCTTTGATTGATAGCCCGGGATAGGAGTTAGCCTCCGCCATCAGCTTGTGCCAAATCGGCGTATCCTCCAAGATCGAGAAGTCATTGAAACGGACACGATCAATGTAGCGCTCATTCCGGACGAGGAAATCGGCGGTCATGGAGAGGTCTTCGGCGGTTTCGCCCGGAAATCCCTGAAACATTGTGCAGCGCACGGAAATCCCAGCCTCGCTGGCATGACGAATGAAGGCTTCGTTGCCTTCAACAGATGAGCCCTTATCCATCAGGTCGAGCACATGCTGGCTGCCTGATTCAAGGCCAAAGCTGACCCGACGCATTCCGGCTCGAGCCGCAGCGCGTAGTTCATTTCTGGACAGGCCATTATCTTGCCGACGGTCGACATGGACGGTCCCGATCCACTGAGCGCCCGGTACGGCCGTCTGCACATGTTCGACCAGTCCACGCAAGAGATGTGGGTTTGAATTGAGCTTGAGGTCCAGAAAAAGGAAGTTGGTTGTGGCGCAGCGCCGCGACTGTTCCCGCATTTCATTGAGGACGGATTCGACGCTCCGTGTCCGGAACGTCCTGCCATTTGCAGAAACGACGTCCGAGCAGAACAGGCAGCGCCCCCACTGGCAACCGCGGCCAGTCATGATCGGCACGATCCGCACCGGATAGCGATCCCACGGGAAATCGGTGAAATCTGGAACCGAAGAGCGATCCAATTCTCTAAATGGCGGCGCGGCAGGCGTGCCCCGCCCGTCGCTCAGGGTGATGCCGGGAACCCCGGACATGTCCTGCTTGGCGAGGATGGCGGTGACGAGTTCGGGCGCGACAAGATCGGCCTCACCGCCGTAAATTGCGGTCAAGCCGGGAATGGTGCGCCACGCTTCAGTCGTACCCTTCAAGTTGAAGGCTGGGCCGCCCAATAGCACTGGAACGCTGCGCTCCTTCGCTAAGCGGCACAGCTCCACGACGGTTGCGTGATGCTGAAGATAGGCGGACAGCAACAGGATGTCTGGCCGCTGATCCAACGCGCGGCCAACTTCACGGATCACTGTTTCGTGGGGACGCCTGTGATACCAGTAAAACGCCGATCGCATGGCATTGCGGAACACGATGAGGCCTGGAGTCGTCGAGAGGTGCAGAGCCCGCATCCATTTATGATGCAACCGATCCGGCTTTTCGCGCGCTGCGGCTGGAACGTCGTACGCCAGCGGAACGAGCAGATCAACGCGATGCCCGGCATTTCGCAGCGATGCGACCAGCAACCCCACAGCAAGCGTCGGGAATGAAGCGAAATTGTTGAGATCGACGAGGAGAATGCGTTTGCCGTCATTCGAGGACAGGCGCTTCGCACCGCGTCTGGTCACTATGTCCGACAGCGTCACCTCCGCTCCAGTGTGCAGGTGCAATGTCAGACAGGTATCTGATTCGCCGCGGTTTTGGAATACCTGGGCTCAGAACTCATTGATTGGCTGTGCTCCGCCGAGGCGTTCCTTGCCTTGGTTGACCGTGATGACTGGGCCGCAAGCTGGCAGGCAACGCACAAGTCGTTCCAGTTGCTCAACACCGTGGACTGGTGGGCGAAGGCCTCCGAGGGCGTGCGGGGCCGCGTCGGCAAGCCGATCACGCGCAGGCTCGAGAGGGTCGATTTCACGCCTGCACCGCCCAACGGCTATTGGACCGTAACCTTCAAGGCGCGCTACGCGAAGGCGGGGGACGTGACCGAGACCCTGCAAATGGCGTCGGAAGACGGCGGCTGGAAGGTGACTGCCATAACCGTCGAGTAAGCAGGCAAAGGCCCCGCCCTCTGCGTGAGGCGGGGCCTTTGCGCATCAGTACATGTGCTGGCCGCCGTTGAGCGACATGGTCGAGCCCGTGACGAAACCGCCCTCGTCCGCCGTGAGGAAGGCGACGCCACGAGCAATTTCCTCGGCGTGGCCGAGACGGCCCACCGGGATCTTGGCAACGATCTTTTCCAGCACCGGCGCCGGCACGGCGGCAACCATGTCGGTGTCGATGTAGCCCGGCGCGATTGCGTTGACGGTCACGCCGTACTTTGCGCCTTCCTGCGCCAGAGCCTTGGTGAAACCGTGGATGCCGGACTTCGCAGCGGCATAGTTGACCTGGCCGTACTGCCCGGCCTGGCCGTTGATCGAACCGATGTTGACGATGCGGCCCCAGCCGCGCTCGCGCATGCCGGGGAATGTGGCCTTGGCCATGTTGAAGCATCCGCCGAGGTTGATGCGCATCACCTCGTTCCAGTCATCGAAGCTCATCTTGTGGAGCACGCCATCGCGCGTGATGCCGGCATTGTTGACGACGATGTCGATCTCACCGACTTCGGCGGCGATCTGTGCGCAGCCGTTGATCGTGGCTTCATGATCGCCCACGTCAAAGCGGTAGGCGGGAATTCCAGTTTCCGCGGTGAAGGCGCGGGCCTTTTCCTCGTTTCCTGCATAGTTGGCGACAACCGTGCGCCCTTGCGCCTTTAGTGCCAGGCAGATCGCCTGACCGATTCCGCGCGTACCGCCGGTAACCACTGCAACTCGCGACATGCTTTACCCTCCATTGTTCCCTCTCGCGGGTAGGGTAGGTTCATGACGGAGATGCGACAAGTTGCCGAATACGTAAATGCTGCAAAAGAACGAGGAAACACAGCGCAGAATTGCTGCAGCAATGAAGCTAATAGTGTCAGATGCTGACCGCGATCAGAAGCGGAACTGCGTCCCGACATAGACGGCCTGATTGTCCTGCTTGCCATCGGTCAGCGGACGCAGGCGATCACGCTCGGGCGAGTAACGCACGCCCGCGGTGACGTTCAGGTTCTTGGTCAGGCGATAGCTGCCGCCAAGGTCCAGTTGGTAATCGCCCTGGCCCTCAAGAGTGCGCGGCGCGCGGCCAACCTGATCGCGGCCTTCGGCTTCGATCCGGGGCGCAAAGCGGCCCGGCGTCGACGCCGGGCCGGAAGCCTTGAACTTGGCCAAATCGGGCATCTCGATCCGCTGCAGGTCATGCAAAGGCGAAGGTGCGGCAGCTGGCGATGCGAAGCTGGCGTAGCCACGGGCCATGCCGAGGTTGAACGCCATCGGCGCGATGCGGACCGGCGAAGCCCCCGGCTGTGCCGTATCGGCCATTGCGGTGCGGACCGCGAAGTTCGACGAATTCAGCGCATCGACACGGACCGCAACGGTAACCGAGCGAGTCGGCCGGGTATCGGTGCCGGTGGGCGTGAAGCGGAACAGCTTGCCGTTCTTGAGCGCACGAACGGTGATTTGCGAAGCAAGGCGTTCGTCAACCGAGGCCGGCGTGAAAGAACCGATGCCACCGCGCGCCGCAAGGCTGACGGGCGCCATGTCGAAACCGCTGGAGAAAGCCGAGGTGACCGTTGGCGAAAGGGCAAGACCCACCACGACCGCCAGCCCTAGCGTCACAGGCGCGCGCAGGCGGCGGCGCATCGCACCCTTACCTGCAGCCCTGTTGCCGTTGCCGACCATGATACGTCCGTTCTACCCCAACCCGGGCTGTAATCCGCCCCATTATGCTACCGAGAGCGGCTTGCCGTCATAACGACTCCGCGCACCACTCGGACTGTTCTGTGCAATACCTCTAATGCGTGAAGGTTTCCAGTCCCACACCAGATAGAAGTAGCGGCGGAAGACTCTTCCTTGTGAGGTGTGGCGCAATATCCACAGGTGCCTGGCAAGCGACTGCGCTTTGCCGCTGTGCAGGACATGTGATGTTCAGTCACGGTTCACGCGGGCCTTGACCATTTGGCCACGCAATTTCGTGCCTCGTTCATCGTGCTTGCCGCATGGCGCGCGCCGGTGATAGAGGCTCTTTCGATCACGCGCGTTCACATGCGCGCAAACCTGCGGCAATGCCCGGAAACGGCATGCCCGCAAGCCAAGGACTGTTTCGTAGTGACCATGACCGTCAAGACCGCGCAGAGCACCCGCAAGCTGATTCTTCGTGGGCTGATGATCGGGACCATGGCCCTGGCTGTCACCGCCTGCGGCAAGAAGGAGCGCCCGCGGGCGGATCTCGCCGCCAGCCAGGTGACCACGATCGGCGTCAACGCCTACCTGTGGCGCGCAACGCTCGATGCGCTTTCGTTCATGCCTCTGCTGCAGACTGACAGCAACGGCGGCGTGATCGTGACCGATTGGTATGCCAACCCCAAGAACCCGGGCGAGCGCGTCAAGGTGACTGTCTCGATCGTCGACCAGGACTTGCGCGCCGATGCGCTGCGCGTTGCCGCCAGCCGTCAGGTCTCGCAGAACGGCCAGTGGATTGATGCCCCTGTCCAGGCCGCCACCGTGCAGAAGCTCGAAGACATCATCCTGAGCAAGGCGCGCGATCTGCGCCGCGCCGCAATCACGGGATAAGGCGCCGGTCCAGAGCAAAGGGCCGGCCTGATCTGCCGAGAGGCGAATCTTGCGTGTCGCGCCAGCGCTCCCTAGAGGAGCGCGCATGACCGAGAACACTGCTCCCGCCAGCTCTGCTCCTGAGCGCTTCGATCCCGCAATCGCCGACACCCGCTGGCAGCAGGTGTGGGACAGCCGCCAGTCGTTCCGCGCCGACGATTCCAGCACCAAGCCTCGCAGCTACGTGCTGGAGATGTTTCCCTATCCCTCGGGCCGCATCCACATCGGCCACGTGCGCAATTACACGATGGGCGACGTACTGGCGCGCTACAAGCGGATGCGCGGATTCGAGGTGCTGCACCCGATGGGGTGGGACGCCTTCGGCATGCCGGCGGAAAACGCCGCCATGGAAAAGGGCGTCCACCCCGGTGGCTGGACGCGCGACAACATCGCCAACATGAAGGCGCAGCTGAAGCGCCTTGGCTTCGCGCTCGACTGGAGCCGCGAGATCGCGACCTGCGAGCCGGAGTATTACGGCCACGAACAGTCGCTCTTCCTCGATCTCTATGCGGCAGGCCTGGTCTATCGCAAGGAATCGACGGTCAACTGGGACCCGGTCGACATGACCGTGCTGGCCAACGAGCAGGTGATCGACGGACGCGGCTGGCGTTCGGGCGCTCTGGTCGAAAAGCGCAAGCTCAACCAGTGGTTCCTCAAGATCACCGACTTTGCCGACGAATTGCTCGAAGGCCTCTCGACGCTCGACAAGTGGCCCGAGAAGGTCCGCGTGATGCAGGAGAACTGGATCGGCAAGAGCCAGGGCCTGCAGTTCCGCTTCGACCTTTCCAATGGCGAGAGCGTGGAGGTCTACACCACCCGCCCCGACACGATCTTCGGCGCAAGCTTCGTTGCCGTCGCTGCGGACCATCCGATCGCGCAGGGTGTCGCGGCGGTAAACTGCGAAGCAGCCAATTTCATCGCGCTGTGCAAGAAGGGCGGCACCACCGCCGCCGAACTGGAAACGGCCGAGAAGCTGGGCTTCGACACCGGCATCGGCGCGAAGCACCCGCTGACGGGCAAGTACCTGCCGGTCTACATCGCCAACTTCGTGCTGATGGAATACGGCACCGGTGCGATCATGGCCGTGCCGGGGCACGACCAGCGCGACTTTGATTTCGCCACCAAATACGGCCTGCCGATCCTGCGCGTGGTTGCCTCCGATCCGGCAGATGCCGACAAGCCTTTTGCCGGTGAAGCCGAGGCGGGGGACGGCGTTCTCGTCAACTCTGACTTCCTCAATGGCATGAACGTCGTCGAGGCCAAGGCTGCGGTCATCGGCCGCGCACAGAGCGAAGGCTGGGGCGAAGGCAAGACGGTGTGGCGCCTGCGCGACTGGGGCGTTTCGCGCCAGCGCTATTGGGGAACGCCGATCCCGTTCGTGCACTGCGAGGTGTGTGGCGTTGTGCCGGTGCCCAAGAAGCAGCTGCCCGTGACCTTGCCCGAGGATGTCAGCTTCGACGTGCCCGGCAACCCGCTTGACCGGCATCCGACGTGGAAGCATGTCGATTGCCCGCAATGCGGCCATCCCGCCCGGCGCGAGACCGATACGCTCGACACTTTCGTCGATTCGTCGTGGTACTTCCTGCGCTTTGCCAGCCAGCCGGAAGATCGCCCGTTCGATCCCGAAGAAATCAACCGCTGGATGCCGGTGGAGCAGTACATCGGCGGGATCGAGCATGCGATCCTGCACTTGCTTTACGCGCGCTTCTGGACCCGTGCGCTCGCCCGCATCGGCAAGATCGAGGTGACGGAGCCGTTCGGCAGCCTGTTCACCCAAGGCATGGTCACGCACGAGACATACGAGCGCCGGAATCCCGAGAATGGTCAGCCGGTGTTCTACTCGCCCACAGAAGTTGAACGCAGCAGTGATGGCGCAACGCTGAAAGCTGACGGTGCGCCGGTCGAGGTCGGCCGGGTCATCAAGATGTCCAAGTCCAAGAAGAACGTCGTGGACCCGGACGAGATCGTAGCAAAGTACGGTGCTGACGCGATCCGCTGGTTCATGCTGTCGGATTCCCCGCCCGAGCGCGACCTGCCGTGGTCGGAAGCCGGGATCGAGGGTTGCGCACGCTTCGTTCAGCGTTTGTGGCGCCTGTTCGGCCAGTACGACGCTGCCGCAGTGGGTGAAGACAAGGCGCTGGACCGCAAGGCGCACCAGACCGTCCACGCGGTTGCCTCCGACATCGAGGCATTGGGCTTCAACAAGGCCGTGGCGCGGATCTACGAACTGACCGGCGCGATTGAAAAGGCTGCGCCTTCGGCCAGCCGCTCCGCCGCGATCAGGAAGGTCCTGCTGCTCGTCGCGCCGATGATGCCGCATCTTGCCGAAGAAGCGCATGCGCGCTTCGGTACCGGCTTGATCGCCGACGAGGCCTGGCCCGAAGTCGATCCGGCATTGCTGGTCGATGATGAAGTCACCGTTGCCATCCAGGTCAAGGGCAAGCTTCGCGATACCCTGACTGTGGCCAAGGGGACGCCGAAGGAAGACCTCGAACGCCTTGCCCTCGCTTCCGAGAAAGTGCAGCGTGCACTTGAAGGGGCGGAAGTGAAGAAGGTGATCGTCGTGCCTGACCGTCTGGTGAATCTTGTCGCCTGAGCGCCTCGTCCGGATTCTCGCGCCGCTTGCGCTGCTTACCGGTTGCGGTCTGCAGCCAATGTACGCAGGCGGCGGCAAGGGCGAGGTGGCGCGGGCGCTTGCCGACGTCACCATCTCGCCGATCGAGGGGCAGTCCGGCTGGCTTGTCCGCAATGCGCTTGTCGACCGATTGGGCGCTGGCGCGGCAGGGACCGGCGCCCGCTATCGTCTTGATGTCCGGCTGGACGATCGCGTGGAGGGGCTTGGCCAGCTTTCCAACGACGCCATCACGCGCGAACGCCGTACCCTGCGCGCCCGCTACCAGCTGGTTGACACGCAGAACGGTGAGGTCGTCCTTGATGCAACCGCGGGATCGGACGCCGGGTTCGACGTGGTCAACAGCGAATACGCGGTGATCGCGGCCGAACAGACGGCGCTTGAAAACCTGTCACAGGAAGTGGCCGACCAGATCGTCACACGCGTCTCGGTCCGCCTGCGCAAGCGCTCCTGAGACGGGGCGTGAAGGTTACCCAGAAAAACTTTTCGGCAAGTGCGGCGCGCGCGGTAAATGACTGCCGCATCTTCTATTTCTGCGGGCCGGATGAATCCGGTGCCAGCGATGCCGCCGCGAAGATCGCAGGCATGTTGGGCGAGGCCGAGAAGGTCGATCTGAGCGGAGCCGAACTCAAGCGCGACCCGGTGCGCCTCGCCGACGAGGCGCGCTCGGTTTCGCTGTTCGGCGACAGGCGGATCATTCACGTCCGGGCGACCGGCGACGATGCGCACGACGCCGTCGAAACCCTGCTGCAAAGCCCTGTCGACGGCTGGCCTGTCGTGATCGTCGCCAGTTCGGCCACGGACAAGTCGCGCATTGCGAAATTGCTGGAAAGCCGCGCCGATGCGCTGGTCGGCATGTTCCATCCGCCAGACCTCAAATCGGTCGCCAGTGCGATCCGGAGTTCGGCCGATGCGATGGGTGTGCGCATGACCGACGAGCTGTCGGAGCGAGTCGCACGCGCGACTGCGCTCGATACGCGCATGGCCCGAAGCGAGCTTGAAAAGATCGCTCTCTATCTTGATGCCAGCCCGCAGGCGCCGCGAACAGCGACGGCGACTGACCTCGACGAAGTCTGCGCCGTCAGCGAGGACGACGGCATGATGCCGTTGGTCAACGCCGTTCTTGGCGGTGAGGTGCGGCGCATTCCCGCCGAGCTATCCCGCATGCGCGAACAGGGCATGAACCCGGTCGGGCTGGTCCTCGCACTTGAACGCCGCGCCGGGCAGTTGGTCCAGCTCGCTGGTCGGCTTGGGGAACGCGGAGACGTAAATGCTTTCATGCAACAGGAAAGCGATGCGCGTCGGGTGTTTTTCCGTGACCGCGCCGACCTGACCCAGCAGCTCAAGCGCTGGCGCGGTCCGCGGCTAGTCCGCCTGTGCCAAAGACTCGTTCAGCTGCATCGCGTGCTGATTGCCGACAACAGGAACGGGGAACTGGCGCTGGCTCAGGGCCTTGCGGAAATTGCGCGGGCCGCAGCACGATGATGTCTGGCGCAATGCCTTCGTTTTCAGGTGCCCCTGTGGCATAGAGGCCAGGAAAATCCTTGCCCGGCGGACGGCATCACTGTCCTGGAGTGGAGCCGCAAGTCAGGTGTGGTGGCGGCAGGGATCGGGCCCGAGCGACAGGGGTTCATGTTGGCGGAGGGCCTTCAGGTGCTACGATGCCCGGCCACGAAAGCCTGGAGACCACACAGATCTCCACCCGGGTCTCGGCCTTGAAGCTTCCCGATATCCACGCCGCCGCGCCTCCCGGCGCGCCTTGTCCTTGACCGCCATGTTCGATGCCGTGCTCGATAGCGAAGGCGGGAGGCTGCATGGCGCATGCTATCCGCGCGCGTTCCTCTGCGTCGCGCATCCAGCCCAGAACCGCCACAAGGGCAGATCCGCCGTTCCTACGCAACCCGCAGCCGCCCTATGCACGCCAAAATGCCCGGCTCGGCTCGCTTGGGAAAAGCCTCGTCAGTGTCGCTGGAGTGCGTCAAGCGGATCGATTGTCCGCATCGGAGGCGGCTATGTGGATGAACGGGTTACTGCAAGCGGCTTGCCGCCACCCGCGCCATTGCCCGCCGCCTCAGGTAGTCGGCCTCAATGTCCGAACCTTCGGCTTGTCCTCCCATAATACCCAGCGCCGCGCCCAGGCCATGCGCGGCGAGTTCTCCCAGCGCGGCGTCGGTGTCCTGTCCCAGTTCAGCCGCCAATGTCTTGAGCACGCGCGCCATCTCGGCGAACTCCACTTCGCTTTCCCACGCCGCCTTGCATTCCTCGCGGCGAACGAAGCTGTCGCGCATCTCGAAGCCCATGACCATTCTCCTCTCGCGGCGGACCAACCCGCCATGCGGAGAAGCTGTCAGGCCTCGGCAAACTGTCGCTTAACCGACCGCAGCGCACCTTGCCTGAGCCACGTGATGGTTAAGCGGTAAGATTCCTGTCAGCCGAGTCTTACCGGAGACGGATCGCCACGCTCCTCGATCAGCTTTGCCCGCGCATTCGCCCGGCAGCGCAGGTAGTCAGCCTCGACATCGCGCCCGGCCAGTTGGGCAAGGTGATTGAGCGCTCGGCCGAGCCCGCGTTCGGCAAGCACGCCCAGCATCGGCTCGACTGGCACGGCAAGCTCCGCCGCCAAGGCCTTCAGGGCCCGCACCATCTCCGCAAATTCGAACTCCGTCAGCCTTGCGGATTCGTATTCTTCCTTGCGCAACAGGGCCTTGCCGAGGTCAAAGGTCATGGGCCAACTCCTCCAGGCAGGATATGGCCCTTGAGATCAGTTGGACAAGCCGCCGCATCCTTGCATAGACGACGGCAACTCGGGGGATAGACGGTGACGGCAATTGCGCCCGCGATGGGCACGACGGAAGTGTTCCTGATCGCGCTGACGATCATCCTCGCCGTACCCTATCTGGTCTGGCGCCTGCTGCGAACCGACTACTGGGCGCCGCTCGTCGTCGTGCAGATCATCGGGGGCATCCTGCTTGGTCCAGGCGTGCTGGGTGCGGCATTTCCTGACTATTACGCCTTCGTCTTCAACCCGCAGGTCATCGGTTCGCTGAACGGCATCGCCTGGTGGGCGGTGATGATGTTCGTCTTCGCGGCGGGGCTTGAGCTTGACCTGACCGATGCCTGGGCCAATCGCCGCGAAACCGCAATCACCGCTGCGGGCGCACTGATCACGCCGCTGCTGTTCGGCGCGGCTGCTGCCGCATTGCTCCTGCAGACGCCCGGCTGGATCGGCCCCAAGGGCAGCTATGCGCAAGTCGTCCTCGGCATCGGCATGGCCTGCGCCGTCACCGCGCTGCCGATCCTCGTCCTGCTGATGGAGAAGCTCGGTATCTTCCGCGAACCCTTGGGCCAGCGCATCCTGCGCTACGCCAGCCTTGATGACGTGGCGATCTGGGGCGTCCTCGCGCTGATCCTGGTCGATTGGGAGCGCGTCGGGCGTCAGGGCATCTTCCTTGCGACCTTCGCCGTGGCCTCGTGGGCCGTGCGGGCCCTGTTCCGCCGCCTGTCCGAGAACGATCGCTGGTACGTCTCGCTGATCTGGCTTGCCATGGTCGGCTTTGCCGCGGACTGGTCCGGCCTGCACTTCATGGTCGGCGCGTTTCTAGCAGGGGCGGTGCTCGATGCGCAGTGGTTCACGCGCGAGCGGCTCGACGGCTTCCGCCAGTTCCTGTTGCTTGCCGTCATGCCGGTGTTCTTCCTCTCGACGGGTCTGCGCACCAAGTGGGACGTCGGCGGCCTTGCCGTGTTTGGCGCCGCCTTCCTGTTCCTCGTCGCCTCGGTCGCGGGCAAGCTTGTCGGCGTGCGCATCGCCGGACGCCTGCTCGGCTGGGCCAGGGGCGAGGCCTCGATCATCGGCTGGCTGCTGCAGACCAAGGCGCTGATCATGATCATCTTCGTCAATGTCCTGCTCGACAAGGGCATCGTCACCAACGAGACCTTCACCGCCTTGCTGCTGATGGCGGTGATGAGCACGATGCTGACCGTTCCGCTGGTCACCCCCAGGCTGAAGGCGCTGGCCAAGCCAACGCTCCATTAACGCCGTCGCGATAAGGATCGCGGGCATGGAAGCCGTCGATCTCCTCATGGCGGGCGTTGCCGCACTCGTGCTCGGCCTGTGCTGGTGCCTCTACCGCTGCGTCACGCTGCTCGCTGGCTGGCAGGTTGCCGTCGCCCATGTCTGGCGCGGCGGCTACAGCGATCTCGAGCGGCTGGACGACTTCGTCCACCTGCAGCAATCGATCGGCACCCTGCGCGGCTTCGACATCCGCGATGGCGAGGGCAAGCGCTGGATCGAGGACGAGGTCGTCTTCGAAACAGCCGAGGGCACCCGCGTTCATGCCATGGTCGGTCGGCAGGTGCAGCGGTCGTGGAAGCCCTCCAGCGTGTTCCGCATCTGGTACCGCCGCGATGATCCGCAGCGCGTCACTGCCTATGGCCCGGGATACTGGTTCACGATGGCCCTGCTAACCTCCGCTGCGCTCTATGCCACGTTCGCCTGGGGCATAGACTGGGCGCGAACTGGCCAGCCCCCACAATGGCTGGTCGATCTTTCGGCCGCCGAAGTCTCGCACAAGTAAGAGTGGCGCAGGCGCGCAATCTCGCTTCTCCTGTCGCAAAATACCGGAGAGGCCCTGCATGTCCGTCATCGACCCCGTCACCCGCCTGATCGCCATCGAGGAAATCAAGCAGCTCAAGGCGCGCTATTTCCGCTGCATGGACACCAAGGACTACACTGGCCTGCGTGCTGTCTTTGCCGACGACGCGGTGTTCGATGCCTCCTGCTCGCTCTCCATCGAACCCGCTGAGGACGCCGAGAACTGGACGCATGCGGGCGGTGACGCCATCGCCGCCTTTGTCGAGGCCGCAGTCGCCCCCTTGCGCACCGTCCACCACGGCCACTGCCACGAAATCGAACTGCTCTCCGAAAGCGAAGCGCGCGGCGTCATCGCCATGGAGGACCAGATCTGGGACGCCGACGGCAAGCCTTTCCTCCACGGCATGGGCCACTACCACGAAACCTACCGCAAGGAGGCAGGCGGCTGGAAGATCGTGACGAGCCGCATAAGCCGCCTGCATGTGATCGTCGGCGAGTAACCTGGGCGCATCCGGCGTGGAATGACTGCGCACGATCTGCCATAGCGCTGGCGTGAACATCGCCGACACCGCATTCCCGGAATCCGAAATCCTCGATCGTCTCCACGCCGTATTCGGCTTCAACGCCTTTCGCGGCGTGCAAGCGGACGTGGTCGAGCGCGTGCTGGCGGGTCGCTCGACGCTCGCCGTCATGCCCACCGGCGCGGGCAAGTCGCTGACCTATCAGCTGCCAGCGGTCATGCTGCCGGGCACCTGCGTCGTCGTCTCGCCGCTGATTGCGCTGATGCATGACCAGCTGCGCAGCGCCACCGCCAACGGCATCCGCGCCGCCACGCTGACCAGCGTAGATATTGACCGGGGCCAGACCATCGACCGGTTCCTGTCGGGCGATCTCGATCTGCTCTACGTCGCCCCCGAACGCGCCAGCCAGCCGCATTTCCTCGAGATGCTCATCCGCGGCCGCGTCGCCATGTTCGCCATCGACGAGGCGCACTGCGTCTCCGAGTGGGGCCACGACTTCCGCCCCGATTACCGCCTCCTGCGTCCGCTGATGGACGCTTTCCCGGACGTGCCGCGCCTCGCGCTGACTGCCACTGCTGACCGCCACACCCGCGCCGACATCCTCACCCAGCTGGGCATCCCGGAAGAGGGCCTGATCGTTGCCGGGTTTGACCGGCCCAACATCCGCTACGCCATCACGTCGCGCGACAATCCCTTGCGCCAGCTGATGACGGTCATCGCCGAAAACCCCGGCCCCGGCATCGTCTATGCCCCCACCCGCGCGCAGGTGGAAAAGCTCAGCCAGCAGCTGCAGGCCAGCGGTCGCCCCGTCCTGCCCTATCACGCCGGGCTCGATCCGCAGGTAAGGGCCGACAATCAGGCGCGCTTCGTCGCCTCCGAAGACATGGTCATGGTGGCGACGGTCGCCTTCGGCATGGGGATCGACAAGCCCGACGTGCGCTTCGTTGCCCACGCCGCATGCCCGAAATCGATCGAAAGCTATTACCAGGAAACCGGCCGTGCGGGGCGCGATGGCGATCCTTCCGTGGCAGTCATGCTGTGGGGCGCAGAAGACTTCATGCGCGCCCGCCAGCGCCTCGCCGAAGTCGAAGAGCACCGCCGCGCCGGCGAACGCACGCGGATCGATGCGCTCGCGTCCTTGGTCGAAACCGCGCACTGTCGCCGCGCCCTGCTGCTGCGCCACTTCGGCGAAAACCCGCCACCGTCATGCGGCAATTGCGACAACTGCCTGGAAGCCCCGCGCGTCACTGATGCTACCGAGGTTGCCCGCAAGCTGCTCTCCGCCGTCTACCGCACCGGACAGTCGTTTGGCTTCGGCTACGTCGAGAAAGTTCTCACGGGTGTTGCCGACGATCGCGTGACCCAGCGCGGGCACGACCAGCTTTCCGTGTTCGGCATCGTAACCGGCGATGAAGCCCCCCTGCTGCGCCCGCTCGCCCGCGCCCTGCAGGCAAGGGGTGCCTTGGTGGCCACGGAACACGGCGGCCTTGCCCTGGGCGGCGATGCCCGCGCCATCCTGAAGGGCGAAGCGGACGTGCCCCTCGTCCTCGTGCCGAAGAAGGAAGGCCGCTCAGGTCGCCGCCGCAGCGGTACAGGGGCGGCACTGAACCCTGTGGGCGATCCCCTGTTCGATGCCCTGCGCAATCTTCGCCGCGATCTCGCGCGCGAAAATGGCGTGCCCCCTTACGTCATCTTCCACGATTCCGTGCTGCGCGAGATGGCGGCTACGCGCCCGGGCAGCCTCACCGAACTCGGCCAGATCGGCGGTGTCGGCTCGCGCAAGCTTGATGCCTATGGCGATCGTTTCCTCGAAGTGATCCGGCAGTGGTAAGCTGAAAGCAAAACCCCCTCCCGGTCAGGGGAGGGGGCGTGCTCAGTTGATCGTGCCCGAGGCAATCGGCTCGGCCGGATCGTGCAGGGGCTTGCCCCGCGTCTTCCACAGCGAATAGGCCACGCCCCCGGCAATGAGCGCGAAAGTGACGCCAAGGCTGAGCACCGGCGGGAACTTGTCGCCGCCGAGCAGGAAATCGGCGACGAAGATCTTCGAGCCGATGAACACCAGCACGGCGGCCAGCGCGTATTTGAGGTAGGCGAAGCGGTCGATCATCGCAGCCAGCGCAAAATAGAGCGCGCGCAGGCCGAGGATCGCCATGATGTTCGAGGTATAGACGATGAAGGTATCGGTCGTGATCGCAAAGATCGCCGGGACCGAATCCACCGCGAACACAAGGTCGGCAAGGTTGATGACCACCAGCGCCAGGAACAGCGGCGTAGCGGCGTTGACCATCTTGCCGGTCTTCTCGTCCGGCACCTTCACGAAGAAGTGCTGGTCATGCAGCTCCTTGGTCACGCGCATGTGGCGGCTGATCCAGCGCACCGCGGGATTGTTGCCGATGTCCGGGTCATGGTCGTTGGCGAAAAACATCTTGATGCCGGTGAACACCAGGAACGCGGCAAAGATGTACAGAACCCAGTAGGCCTGTTCGACCAGCGCGGCGCCGCCTGCGATCATCGCGCCGCGCAGGAATATCACGGCGACGATGCCCCACAGCAGGGCACGGTACTGGTACTTGGGCGGAATGGCGAAGAACGTGAAGATCAGGCTGATCACGAAGACATTGTCGATCGACAGTGCCTTCTCGATGAAGAAGCCGGTGTAATACTTCATCCCCAGGTCCGCGCCCTTCTCGGCCCAGACCCACGCGCCGAACAGCAGCGCGATGGTGATGTAGAACGCCGTCAGCTTCAGCGATTCACCGATGCCCATGGCCTTGTCCTCCTTGTGGAGGACGCCAAGGTCAAACGCGGTCAGCGCCACGACAAGGCCGAGGAAGGCCAGCCAGAACCACGCAGGCGTGCCCAGCCAGTCTGCGAAAAGGAACTCCATCAGTCAGACTCCTTGTGCCCCCGCACGTCCCGCGATTGCCTCGGCAATGCTCGGGCCGCGGGGGCGTTCCTCTGTGTCAGACTGTTGCCAAGGACGCCGGAAAACCAGCGGCTTCGGGACGGCGCAGGAACAGCGCCGCAAGCCGCGCCTTCACGGCGTTCTTGAGGCTGCGCAGCCGCAGCACATCAAGCGGGTCGCGTGCGATGCGCAGCGCATCGTCCAGCTTCTGGTGACGCTCCATCAGGCGGAAGTAACGATCGGACATTGAAAGTTCCCTTGTCGAAACGGTTGCGTTCGATCGGGAATGCCGAAGCCCGCGAGGCCAAAGTCGGAAACGAGGGGAAGAGACCCGGACCCGCATGACATCGGCATTACCGATGCGGTCCGACATCACGAAGCGCACTGCCGCTATGGCCAGAACGCCGCGCCAGAGGGGCCCGGTCCGCATGAGCAATGTGGAGGGATTTGGTCCGGATTGCAAGAGGGCACGTTGAGCGGGGTCGTTCAGGTAGGTTTCCCTGAAAGGGGTGGCCACCGTCGATCGACGCTGGGCATAAGCGATGACGCTTCGAGCGCTCCACCGAGGCTGACCATATGAAGCTGCTTGACCGGCACAGGTCGATCAAATCGCTTCGTGGCGAAGTGGCCTGGTCCGGTCGTCGAGGGGATCATTCGCGTCTCCGCCATACCAATCCCTGCAGCGCGGGCCATCCGAGCGTAGGCCTCATCCAAGGGCCCGAAATCTACAGGGTCGTTGGTCGCTGCAAACTTGATGATCCATTCCTTTCCAGCGCTCTCGGTAGCCAGCACGTTGCGCCTATGATGTATCGAAACCAGACAGCTAGACCACCAGCGGATACTAAACATCTTTCAGGCTCATTGCGGTTGATCGCGGACGGTAGATCAATCATACTGCACGTGCGCTTAGGCGCTAACTGGCCAAGCGCGTCGATCAAACAGCCGCAGGCGTTGGCATGGAACCAGCGTTCAGGCGTTGCAGGACGGTTCATCCTGGACGGGTTGGGATACGTCGAGGGTGCCGATTGTCAGGCATGCCTCTATCGATCGTTCGCGAATTTGGCCCCCACCTGATCGAAGCCAAGACGCCAATCTTCTTGTCGGACTGCCTCTCGCATGTCGCACGAGAACTCGGGTTCCATCACTTCGCATTAGCCTACGAACCACGAATTCGGTTCGAGGAACGGAAATCCATTCTCATGCACAACTACCCAGCAGAATGGGCCGAGGTATATGTATCGTTCGACCTTGCTGGACAGGATCCGGTACGACGTGCCTGTGATCGAGCGCTGTTGGGATTCGAATGGCGAAACCTCGCCAAACTGATCCCCATGACCATCGGTGACCACCGCATGCTGTCTGTGGGCCGTGAGGTTGGGGTCGCGGACGGTTATACCGTGCCCCGCCACATCCCCGGAGAAGGCAGCGGATCTTGTTCGTTTGTCGTAAGCGCGCAGTCCGAACTCCCGAGAGAGAGGCTGGAGGCTGCAGAGTTGCTGGGCGGAATTGCGATAGCGGCCGCTCGAAGACTGACCGGACTGGGGCAGTACAATTGTAAGCCAGCCCTGTCGGACAGACAACGCGAATGCGTATTGTGGTCCGCCAGAGGAAAGACGGCCGCAGAGTCAGCAATCATCATGGGAATCACTGAGACGACAGTGCTCAAGCATCTGCGCGACGCCAGAGAACGCTATAACGTCCATTGCGGCCAGACACTGATCCTCTGCGCCCTCTTTGACGGGCTGATCAGCTTTCCGGACCTCTTGCGCTGGTGGAACAACATGCTGCGCTGACTCTCAAAAATTAGGCATTCTTGCGTCGGCTATTCTCAGATCTGAGAATACCGCGAGGCATCCCAGCCTGTTTGGATGCGCCATCCCCAACTGGAGATGGCACTATGCCCAACCTCACTGATGCTGCAGCGAATGAAGCCCACGCCTTTCGCACCATGTTTGCCGCGCGCAAGCGGGTATTTATCGACCTTTTGCGCTGGGACCTGCCAGTGCTTGCCGACAAGTACGAGGTCGATCAATTCGACAACCAGCACGCCGATTACCTGATACTGCTCGATGAGAACGGTGAGCACCGCGCATCGACCAGGCTGCTGCGCACCGATACCCCCCACATCTTGCGAGACATGTTTCCGGTGCTGTGCCCCGGGCCAGTTCCGTCCGGACCCGCGACCCGGGAAATAACCCGCTTCTGCCTCGATCCGCGGCTTACTGCTGCAGAACGCAAGGTCGCGCGCAACGAGCTCGTCACCGCCCTGGTCCAATACGCACTGAGAAACGGCATCACGGATTATACCGGTGTCGCCGGCCTTGCCTGGTATCGGCAAATCCGGACATTCGGGTGGCAGTGCCGGGCGCTTGGCGATGCTGTAACACATGATGGGCAAATGCTCGTCGGTCTGCACATCAGTATCGACCGGAATACCCTTGAAGGGCTCAAGCAGGCAGGTTGCTTTGCCGAGCCGACTATCGAAATGCCCGCCGCGACGGGAGGAGCGGCATGACGCCCATCACAATCGAGCCATGGCTCAATGAGCTGATGGCGCAAGGCTACTGCGTCATCCCGCAGCTTCTTTCGCCGAGAATCTTGTCCGATCTGGCTAGCGACTTAGAGGTCCCGTTCAGAACGACCCCATTCGGCCAAGGTCATTTCTATGGCTATCGGACCAAGCGCTTCGGCAGCCTGCTTCGCCGATCGACGCGGGCTCCGGAAATCGTCATGGAGCCCACTGTGCTCGCCCTGGCGCAGGCGGTGCTGGGGGCCGCCTGTGACAGAATCCAGCTCAACGTGGCACAGGCCATCGCAATCCACCCGGGCGAACTCGAGCAATTCCCTCACTGCGACCACGACATGTGGGCCGGGGTGAAGGGGGCGCACGAATATCTCCTGAACGTGGTCTGGCCTCTGGATCCCTTCACGCCTGAAAACGGTGCCACTCGGATATACCCCGGCACGCATCGTAATCCGCCAACTGATTTCTCGGAGCTTCCAGACCCCGTCATCACGGAGTGCGAACCTGGCTCTGCCATATGCTTTCTGGGCTCGACGCTTCATGGCGCAGGTCCAAACCGCTCCTCGGGCGTCCGCCGCGCGATCGTTGTCGGGTACAGTCTGGGCTGGCTCAAACCATACGAGAATATGTGGCTGGCCTATCCGCCGAAAGTCGCAAGGACATTCTCGCCCGAACTCGCGGCGCTTGTCGGCTATGCTCAGCACCGCCCCAATCTTGGAAACTACGAAGGACAATGCCCGTCCGTGCTGCTCAATCGCGGCAGGCGAGGCAAGCTCGGTGCGGTCGATGCACTACGACCCGACCAGGCTGCAATGCTCTCGGAATTTGCGCGGGGGCAGGGGGCACAGCGATGAGCCCGGCGCATGTCCTCGAACCGACATACACGGCCATCAAGCAAAAGTTGCTGGATGGAGCCTGGCCTCCGGGCTCTCGCCTGGAGAGCGCGCGGATCGCCGATCTGGTAGGCGTCAGCATGACCCCGGTTCGCGACAGTCTCAATCGCCTTGTTGGCGAGCGCATGGTGGACCTGAGGCCAGGTTTCGGCTTCCATGTGCCGCGGCTCTGCACGTTCGACCTTCGTGACCTCCTGGAGCTCAACCTTTCGCTGGTGGGACTCGCAGTGAAGCGCACGGGCCAAGCTGGGATCACTGATATCGGGACCGGCGAACCCGACCTCGCCCTGCGCTCGCGTGCGTTGTTTAGCAGCATCGCTGCAGCCGCGCGCAACGAGGCCCTGGCGGACGCAATAGAGTCGCTCAATGATCGCCTTCATCCTTTCCGGCGGATCGAGGTCGAGGTCTTGCGCGACGCCAAACAGGAAGTCGCAGATCTCGAGGCCACGGTGATAGACTCGCCCGGGCGGCAGACTGCGGTCGCTATGCGGCGTTATCATCAGCGCCGGATTTCTGCTGCGCCACGCCTCGTTGCCATGTTACAGCAAATTCATCCGACCAGAAGCTGACGCCGCTTGGTCGTTGACTCTTGCCAAGTCCCTGCAATCGCGCCATCTTCTGCGTAGGCAGCACGAACAGCTGGCATAAGCTGCCCGGACTACAATTCCGCCAGGCATCAAGCACGCCTGTCCTGATGGACCGGTGGTCGGTCATCGCCACGTGAGGCCGGCACAGACCTGACTCCAAACGCAGTCGGCAACTACCTTGCCCGGCTGCCGGGATCATGCCGGCTTCGGTGCCAATGTGTCTCCTACCAGATTTTCCCCTGCGCTGACGTCGCCGCGCGACAGCACGCTCGACAAGGCGTACCGCGAAGAGGAGGCCAGATTGAAGCGCTATTTCGATTGGAAGGCAGGGCCAGACGCATCCGCGGATCTGGTGCAGGATGTTTTTGTCAGGGCCTTGGGCAGAGGTCAGACTGAGCGCCTGGAGAACCCGGCAGGTTATCTCTGGCGCATTGCCCAGAACCTCGTGATCGACACGTTGCGTGTCCGGAAACGACGCGGACCGCTGGTCCAGTTCGACGAAACGCAGCATTCGCCCGATCTTGCCGATCAGGCTGCGATACTCGAAGCTGCCCAGTTGCAGTTACGCTACGAGACGGCACTTGCGGCACTCCCCAAGAGGACGCGCGACATATTCGTGATGCATCGGGTTGATGAGCTGACCTATCAGGAGATAGCTCTGGTCACAGGCCTCACCACTGCGGGGGTCGAATATCACATGTCCAAGGCGCTTGCACACCTTGCCAAACGTCTCGCAGTGCACAGGTGAGTCTTCAGCGATGAGTGGTGAGGGGGGATCCGACAGCGAACGCAACGCGGTCGCCACCGACGAGGCCGCGCACTGGTTTGTCATATTGAGGGGGCCTGATCCAGATCGACACCGTCCGGATTTCGTGAAATGGCGCGACGCAAGCGAGCTGAACCGCGTGGCGTTTGAGCAGGTGGCTGCCACCTTTGATGGAGCTGAGGTGCTCAAGAGGTCGGCCGCGCCGCGGCATCGTCGGCCGCCGCTTCTCCGTCTGGATACCCGTTCATGGATTGGGGGCGCTCTTGCGACAAGTGTCGCTGTCGCCCTTGCCACAGGTGTTGTCAGGGGACCACTGCTCAAGCTGCAACAGACTGCGTCAGATGGGCGTGCCACCACATTCGCTACCAGGCATGGCACGATGCGCACCGTGCAACTCGCGCAAGGCGCAAGCCTTGCATTGGATTCTGCGACTGAAGTGCACTTCGAAGAGCAAGACGGCGAGCCAGTTGTCACCGTGGTCAAGGGACGTGCCCAGTTGCGTCTTCCCGGCGGTGGGACTGAATGGGTGGTGCGTGTGGACGACAGCGAGATAATCTCCCGAAACGGCATCTTCGATGTGAGCTGGAGCGGTGGCAAGGCGCCATATGTGCAGCTCTATGCAGGAGAGGCCATGACGCGGCCCGTCCTGCAAAGCGCAGGCTATGTCGTCGGCGGGCATGGGCTTCCCACAGGCCTGTCCATGCGTCTTGCGAGAGGCCGGGCCGAGCCGCTGCAGCCGCGCTTTGCTGCAGATGAGCGAGATTGGCCACAAGGGTGGGTGCAGTATCGCAGTGTCCCTTTGGCTGACCTCTTGCACACCGTAAACCGCTACGCCGCCAAGCCCATCATTCTTTCGGATCCTGCGCTTGGTAGACTTCGCATTTCCGGTCGCTTCCGGATCGTTGATCCATCCGCGGTCGCCCTAAACCTGGGGCGCGTATTCGCCCTGACAGTCACGGAACGTCCCGAGGGATTCTACATCGATCGACCCTGAAGAAATATTTGCAACTGCAACTAGGGTCCCTGCAGATCCCGACGTCATTGCCCTCATCGCCCGGCTGCTCTCGCGCAACCGGGTCAACGAGAATGAGGGAACTATCGATGATCTGCTCACCCCGACTGCTTGCCAGTTTGCTTGGCGGCGCATGCGCCGTGCTGATCGCAACGCCCGCTCAGGCGCAAGAAGCGCGCTATGATTTCGAGATCTCCGAGACCGATCTCGGTGCAGCACTCATGGCTGTTGCCGCCAAGGCGGGGTGGCAGGTTTATGCTCCGGCCGAGGCTGTCAGCAGTCGTCGGGTCGAACCATTACGCGCAAGGATGACGGTGGAACAGGCCGTGGCCAGGCTTCTGTCGGGAACTGGACTACGGGCAAGTTTCTCAAACCGTACGATCGTCATTACCATGCCCGACAAGGCCGCATCCCCCGCTGATGCCGATGCGTCGATTGTCGTCACGGGGTCCTTGATCCGTGGTGCCGAAGTGGCAGCGCCCGTGATCAGGCTGTCGCGCGAGACTATCGTGGCTGCCGGGCAGACCGATACCGGCGAGGCTTTGCGGGCGATTCCGCAGAACTTTGCAGGTGGCCAAAACCCGGGGGTCGGAACAGGTGCGGGCCTCATCAACACCAACGTCAATTCGGCAGCCAGCGCGAATCTGCGCGGCCTCGGTCCAGACGCAACACTGACGCTGCTCAACAGCCACAGACTGCCCTACGATTCGGCTTTTGGTGGCGTCGATATCTCCGCCATACCGGTTGCGGCGCTCGAGCGCATCGAAGTTGTGCCCGACGGTGCCTCGGCCCTCTACGGTTCGGATGCCGTCGCCGGTGTCGTCAATGTGATCCTGCGGCGGAACTATAGCGGCCTTGCAACGTCCGCGCAGATCGGCGCCGCAACCGATGGCGGCTATTTTCGCCAGCAAGCCGATGTCGTGGGCGGCACGCAGTGGTCCTCCGGCGGCGCCATGCTGGCTTACGACTATGCGCACAATTCCGCCATTTCTGCCGAGCAGCGCAATTACGCATCCTCGCTCGACGCCCGGGCGTCGTTGTACCCAGAGCAAAGGCGGCACGCCGCGCTGATGACGCTTTACCAGGATTTGGGTGAGCGCCTCACCTTCAGCATGGATGTGCTCTATTCCAGGCGGACATCGCGTACGATCGGCGGTACCACATCTGCGCGCTATCTGTTCGCGCCGCGGGTCACCACGTTTTCCATCGCGCCAGAGCTGCGACTGGAAGCAGGAGGTGACTGGAGCATCAAGCTCCTGGGAGCCTTCGGGCGCGACCGCACTCGCTACCATACGACCTCCACCCCCTCGAGTAGCACGCCCACGGTAACCCAGGGTTGCTACTGCAACGATGCTACTTCGGCAGAAGTCAATGCTACCGGCCCACTCTTCGCACTGGCCGGTGGTCCCGCTCGCCTCGCCATCGGCGGCGGCTATCGCGATAATGGCATGAGCTTCACGCGGGTTGTCGGAGGGACGCTGGCACAGGCCTTCGATGTGTCGCGCCACAGCGTCTATGGATTCGGGGAAGTGTTCCTGCCCTTTGTTGCCTCAGAAAATGGCATCGCCGGGATCAACCGGCTCAGCCTGTCAGCCGCAATGCGTTACGAAGACTACCCGGGCATGGCACAGGTTGCCACGCCACGACTGGGCCTGATCTACGCTCCAGTGCACGATGTTACCCTCAAGGCCTCGTGGGCGCGCTCGTTCAAGGCGCCGACGCTGTACCAACAATATGTCGGGTACCAGGCCTACCTCCTGCCTGCAGCAGCCTTCGGGGCCGGCACAGGCGCTCAGGCGGTTCTATATACCAGCGGCGGAAATCCTGTTCTCAAACCCGAGCGGGCGCGTTCGTGGACGGTCGGGTTCGTGATTGCCCCCACAGCTTTGCCAAACCTGAACTTCGAGGCGAGCTATTTCGACATCCGTTATCGCGACCGGGTCGTCCAGCCCATTGCCGGTTCGATCGCAGCTGCCTTTACCGATCCTGCTTACGCTTCACTGATTGATCGCGACCTTGATGCAGGTCGACTGAGCCAGCTCATAGAAGGGGCACAGCTCGGTCTGCAGAACTTTACAGGCCGCCCCTATGATCCCGCCGCAGTCGTCGCGCTGGTCGACAATCGCAATCTCAATGTCGCCATCCAGAATATGAAGGGGGTCGATGCGTCTCTTAGCTGGCGCAAGGACCTGGGATCGGGTCGTTCGCTCACGGCGAATCTTGCCGGCTCGTGGCTCGACAGCGGCCAACAGGTCAACGCGGCGTTGCCCGAGGCCGATCTTGCGGGGACCCTGTTCAATCCGCCGAAGTTCCGCGGTCGCGGCAGCGTCGCTTACCAGTCGCGTGAGGTTCTGGCTTCGGCCTATGTCAATTACACCGGTGCGCTTGCCGATCGCCGCTTCGCGACGCCTGTGCGCATTGCATCACAAGCGACAGTCGATCTTGCGATTCGTTATACCGCGATTGCCGGTGCAGGTGACGAACCGGGTCTGGCCCTCTCGCTTGTCGTCAACAACCTCGCCAACAAGAAGCCGCAGATCATTCGCACGACGGGGCCGACCGATACGCCCTATGATTCGACCAACTACTCCCCGATTGGCCGATTTGTGGCCCTCGGCTTGTCGAGGCGGTGGTGATGCTGACCGGCGCGGCGCTCATGTTGGCTCAGGCTGTCGTGCCCGGGTCTTCCGTCCCTGAAACGTCTGCAGCAGTCGACCCTTGCCTGTCGCTTGAAGCGGAAGCCTTGAGGCCAGGCGAGGACAAGGGCAGCGAACTCACGTCCGGCCATTTGGCGGCTCTAGCCGATATCGGGCGTTCGGATCCCAACGAATCTGCCAGCCCATTTGGCGTATCGCCCGACGGGAAGCAGATCGCCTTCGTTGTGCGCCGGGCCAATCCGCAAGCCAATGCCTTCTGCCAGAAGCTCATGGTCGCGAGCCTGGTCAGGGAGGGAGCGCCGCCGCGAGAGATTGACCGCGGCGGCGCTTTCATCCGCGCGACATTCGCCTTGCGCAATTTCCCTGTTGTCGGCGCAGGGTACGCTCAGGTCATCACCCCGCGCTGGTCTCCGGATGGCCAGCGTATTGCCTTTCTCAAGCGCGTGTCGGAACAGACCCAGGTCTGGACCGTGAACGTGAACGGTAACGCTCCGGCGAGGCAAGCAACGGCACTGCCCGACGATGTCGAGGATTTCCGCTGGAGCACGGACGGGAAGGCACTCATTGCGCAAACGCGGCCGTCCTTGCGTGAAATGAACGCGCAGATTGCAGCCGAGGCGCGGACGGGCTTTGTGTTCGACGATCGCTTCTCGCCGCAGTTTGCGGATCGTCCCATGCCCACGGGGCCGATGATCACGTCGTATACCGCGGTAGACGATGCTGGTCTTGTGCGCCCTGCCACTGATGCCGAAATCAGTGCCTTCGCGAACCGGCGCGACAGTCTTGGCGACGAACTCCCGGTCGGCGCGCGGGGTTTTACGAGGAGAGCGGATGGCGGCGCAGCCTGGATAGAAAGCAAGGCACCCGGTCGATTGATCGCGCCGACACGCCTTGTCCTGCGACTGCCAGGCGGTGCAACGCGGCTTTGTGACACGGCGCTGTGCGACGGCGGGCGGCACCTGTGGTGGTCAGCCAATAGTGGTGACCTTTATGTGCTGCAGAAAACCGGATGGGGGCAGGGCCAGACGGGCTTGCTGCGTTGGCACGTGTCCTGGCCTCGCCCAAAGCGTGTTTTCGTGACCGAGGATGCGTTGATCGGCTGCACGATGCCTGGACCGGAGCTTGTCTGCGCGCGCGAGAGTGCCGCGCGACCGCGCCGCCTCGTCGCGATTGATCCTTCGACGGGTCGTGAGCGCCTTCTCCACGATCCGAACTCCGACTGGTCGCGGTTCAGACTTGGCACGGTCCAGCGGTTGCGGTTTCGCAATGCCTATGGTGTGGAAAGTTTCGCCGACCTCGTGCTCCCGCCGGATCACAGGCAAGGGCAGAAGCACCCCCTCGTTGTCGTCCAGTACGGCAGCGACGGATTCCTTCGCGGCGGCACCGGTGATGAAGTCCCTGTCCAGGTGCTTGCCGCGAAGGGATTTGCGGTGCTGAGCTTTGCCCGGCCCGATTTTCCGGCCTGGGTCATGGAAGCAAAGGACGAGAGCGAACTGCGCGCGCGCAATCGTACCGACTGGCTCGATCGCCGAAGTGTGCAGTCCTCGCTCGAGATGGCCATTGCACAGGCCATCACCACTGGCGCTGTCGATGCCGACCGAATTGGGATCAGCGGTTTCAGCGACGGAACGTCCACTACCCAATGGGCGCTGATCAATTCGAAGCTGTTCAAGGTTGCAAGCCTCGGCGCGTGCTGCGAGGATATGGTGTCCTATCCTCTGGCGGCAGGCCCCTATTTCGAGAGGTTCGGGCGCGAAATGGGCTACCGCTTCTTCGAGGCAGACGCCCCGGATTTCTGGAAGCCGATGTCATTGGTGCTAAACGCGGACAAGATTGAGGCACCGATTTTGGTCCAGACCGGCGACAGCGAATACGAGGCGGGTCTCGATGTCTTTGCAGCGTTGCGCAAGCAGGGCAAGGCCATCGAAATGATCGTGCTGGACAACGAGCCGCATTTCAAATGGCAGCCAGCGCATCGGCTTGCGATCTACGAGCGCTCGGTCGACTGGTTTCGCTTCTGGTTGATGCACGAGATGGATTGCTCGCCCGTCAAGCGCGATCAGTATGAGCGCTGGAAGGCCATGCCAGGCGCGCCTGCGCCCGCTGCTCTTCGCTGCAAATGACCAGATGGGGAATTTTGAGCCACGCTGGAGATCAAGGCTGCCAAGAGCGCGACCAAGCCTCAGCTTCGACAAAGTCCAGGAGCCGATAAATTATCGGGTCTTTTCCATGTGGGTCGCTGGCTATGGCCTGCTCAATCGCGACTGCATCGAGTAGTCCGTTGGCCCTCAACAGGCCACCGAGAAGCATGTCCCGGATCAGCGCCCGATTCTGGGCGAAGATCACGCGCATGGCGCTGTCGGGACCGGCCTTGGACACACGGCGTACGATGGCAGCGGGCAGTTCTTGCGAGAACGCTGCACGGGCCAGTGCCCGATTGATTCCGCCCTGGCACCAGATCCATGTCGGGATCGACAGGCACAGCTCGACTAGGGGTTGGCTCATCAAGGGTGAGAACTGTAACGGGTCTGCAGGACCGCTGGCGGAATGGATGAAGTTCTGCGTACGCAGCAACAACGCCAGGTGATCGACCTTGCCCTGATGCTTGAACGGAACCGCGAGTACCTGGTCTTCGATTTCAGCCCGCGCGTCACAGACGGGCACATCACTTGCAAGCAATCGCCGATCAGCCATCCAGGCTGCAGGTCGAGCTCCGCGCCGCGCCCGCATGGCCAAAGCCCGTGCCATGCCTGGCAATGTCGTTTGCGCGATCCGGCACATGTCGAGATAAGTTGCCGCCGTGCCGCGCGAGAGGCCCTCGTTGCGCCAGCGGTCGAGGATCGGCGCCGGAGAATGCAGATAGCAAAACAGATTGTCGCCGCCATTGCCATCGACGACCGCGCTGGCCCCAGACCGGCCAGCGGCTTCGATTGCGTGGCGCCGGACTTCCTGCATGAACGCTTTGCCAGTGGGGCGCGCCAAGCCCAGCGAAACCGGAGCGGCCAGATCGACCCTTCGGGGATCGTAGTAAGCCTCGAAGGTTTCTACGCTTAACGCATTGGCAAGCATCCGCACTGGCACGCGCTCGTCGCCGCTAGGGTCACCTGTCGCCATCGTCAGGCAGGCGAAGTCCTGACCGGCCGTCGCAAGCGCGGCTGCGATCAGCGAGGAATCGACTCCGCCCGAGGCTGATACCAGCAGGCGGCCGGATACGCTTCCCCACGCTTGCATGACGCGTTGTGCCGTCGTGCGCAATTCAACGGCCAATTCGTCAAAAGGTTGGGTCTCTCTGTCCGGCATGAAATGGCTGGCTTGCCACACGGCGACCGACGTTGCGCCTTCCTTGGTCCACGACGTCATGTGTCCAGCGGGCGCTTCTTCGATGCCGGTAAGACAGGTTCGCTGACCGCGCCAATCCGGCCGTTGGAGATGCGAGGCGAGGTCAGACCAGGAAACGCTCGCTTTGGTAACGGAGTGCGTATGCAGCAGCGTCGGGTCGCTCATGCAGGCTTGGCCCTCGGCGGTCTCCGACCGGAAAACTGGCAGCAGTCCTGACGGATCCGGGTAAACGCACAAATGCGGCCCATCGATAAGCAGGGCTGCATAGGCGCCCCAATATTCGCGCGTAAGCCATGTCGCGAAACTTGATGCGTCAGGAGCCTGAAGGATTTCTCGGGGCAGGCGGGTGACACGTCGGCCGGTCGCCCTCTCGAACAGATAGCCGATCACGACGCCGCATTCGCCAGCGTCCAGAACGTGCTCCTCGTGCTCGGCCCACAGGCGAGGGCTATCGAGTCCTGGAACACGGATCGTGGAACCGGTCGACAAAGCGAAGTGCTCGATGTTGCCCGCACTCGCGTCCGGCCAGGTCAGCAGGAAGCGGACCGGTTTCACAGGACCAGGATCGGTGTGTAGCGCGCCGCCTCTTCCACGCTTTCGTTAAGTACGAGGTGCCCGGCCTGTACCCAGCAATGGGCGGCAAAGGGTCTAAGTTTGACACCCATGATGACCTGGCAGGAGTAGCCTGAGCGCGCCAGGAGTCGGGCAAGTGCAACAGATCGCGGCAGGCATCGATCGACTGCACTTCGCACAAGCGCAGAGTCCTCGAAGGCCTTAACCAGCGCTGCCCCATTATCGCCTAGAGGTCTGTTCGCTTGTTGCCCGCGCAGAGCTGACTGCAGTTCGGACAGGACCGTGTGCATACCACGTTTGGCCAGCCTTCGCTCCGTGGCGCGCTGCTCCCAAAGCGAGCGGGCGATCAGGTATGGCGAGAAATGGCACCCCCGCAGATCGGCGCACTCTCGGGTGTGGATGTTACCCCCTTGTGCACGAAGTGGAGCGAGTGAAACGAACTGGTCTAGTCCGGCAGACTGCAACGCGGGGGCAAATGCAACGCCATTGACCAGACTGGCGAGAAAAGCGGCATTGGCACTTTCCGGCAACCGGAAGTAGCGGTCGCGAGCCAGATCGAGGAACAGCGCCGTATCTTCGATGACGCAGAAGCTCAATGCGCGGAGGGGAGTGGTCATGGGAAACTGCACCGAAGGGCGCATGCCCTGAAACAGGGGCATGCGCCCGATCCGGTCACTCGGCAGCGATGCCGGGGAGGAACCGGAGGTTGCCACCGCTGACATCGAGTTCGACGATCGCTTGGCCCTTGGTGGTGGTCGAGGCTTCACCCAGATCGATCAGGGTGTCCTCGCGGGGAGTGTTCTCGGTCATGATCTTCATCCTTCTTGGCTAAATGCGACTCCATTGTCGCAGGCCAAGGATGATCCCGACCGGCATTGCCAGCCATTTTATAATGGCTTTATTTTGAGCGGCTTGGGACAGGGATATGAAATGACCGGGACATGAAACGGATCGTTGGGGACCCACACCGCAGCCTTTAGCTTTTCGGCCTGGACATGCGCAGCGGCGACCCGGTCACTCAGGAGCAGCGGCGCAACGCAAATCAATTGCATCATGGCCCTGCAACGGCCCGGAGAAGAAGCACACTTCTTGATAAATTCATAGAATACAATGTGTTAAAGAGCATTCATATTGGTGCATTGCTCGTAATTTGCTGCTAGGCTGACGCCAAGATGCGGACGAGTCTCGATCATCTCCCAGCACACAAACAACGTGAGCTTGAGCGCGTCGTACAGCTTGTTTTCGAGGAGTTTGAAGACAGCTTTGCTCTAGCGCGCCGCGAATGGAAGAAACAGGGTCGGATCCTCAAGGTGGTGCTATACGGCTCATATGCGCGCGGTGGCTGGGTCGACGAACCCCACACTGCAAAGGGCTACAAGTCCGACTACGACCTGCTGATCATCGTCAACGATGCGCGGCTGACCGACCGGGTAAAGTACTGGTCACGGCTCGATGAGCGCCTGATGCGCGAGTACGGAGTGACCGGCACTCTCAAGACGCCAGTCAACTTCATCGTCCACACGCTGGGCGAGGTGAACGACGGCCTGGCGCATGGGCGTTACTTCTTCATCGACGTCGCCCGGGATGGCATCGCGCTCTACCAGGCAGACGAGGAGGAACTGCATCAGCCAAAGCCCAAGACACCGCAGCAGGCGGTTGCGATGGCACGGGAGTATTTCGAGGAGTGGATGCCGGGCGCCCAGCGGAAACTTGAACTGGCGAAGATTGCAGCTGAGAAGGATTACAGCAAAGACGCGGCCTTCCTCCTGCACCAGACAACTGAATGCCTTTACCACTGTGTCCTTCTCACGGTGACATTCTACACGCCACACGTGCACAACCTTGGCTTCTTGCGCACCCAAGCTGAGCGGCTTGATCGGCGGCTCGTTCATGTCTGGCCGACGGACAACCGCAAGCAGCGCGGGATGTTCGAGAAGCTCAAGGAAGCCTACGTCAAGGCCCGATATTCCAAGCATTACCGGATTTCTGGCGAGGAATTGGCTTGGCTCGCAGAGCAGGTCGAAGAGCTCGGTCGCGTAGTCCATGCGATCTGTTCGGAGCGCATAGCCGAACTCGAGGCACAGGTCCGGCGGCAGACGGCATGAGCCGTGATTTCGTTGATTGGTCCCGACAGCGTTTGACTTGGCTGGCTGGATCGAGTCAAATGCTTCTAGCGCAATTCCTGCCGAGCCGGCACGCCTGTGGAGGCGTGAATGCTTCGGTATCTGGCACTTGGCCTGGTGGCTCTCGGATTTGCCCCGTCAGCGCATGCGCAGTCTGTCGAGGTGATGGTTTTCGGGCCATCAACTTCTGCTAGTGTTGACGACCTGCGCAAATCAAAGTCGGCCTCGAGGTCCAGCAGTCCTGTAGACAGGGCACTGCGCTTCTTTCTTCGCACCACAGCCGATCCGCGGACGACACCAGCGCAGCATCACCTTGCCTATTCCTCCTGTGCTTCCGCGCCGTATGTTCCTGCACCTTGGCTCTCTGCCAAGGTCGAACGACGACGGCGGATGCATTACGCCGCTATTGCGAAAGCGGCATGCGAATCCGGTATTTTGCCAAGTCTGTTAGAGGCCTTGGTAGCCCAGGAGTCCGGTTACAGAACACTGGCCACCAGCAGAGCAGGCGCCAAAGGGCTGACCCAACTCATGCCCGGAACAGCCGATGCGATGGGAGTCGCAAGGCCATTTGAGCCGATGAGCAATTTGCGCGGTGGAGCCCGTTATCTGCGCGATCAGTTGGTCCGGTTCCGCAGAATCGACCTTGCGCTGGCAGCGTACAATGCAGGTCCAGAGCGTCGGGCGCTCAGTGAAGGCCGCATTCCAAACATCAGCGAAACGAAGGCATACATTCGATCCGTTCTGAACAATTGGGAGAGGATCGCCAAGCACGCTCGTCACGGCGAAATCTTACAGCGACAAACCCGGATGGCGGGCGGTCCATCAACCGGGAGGACGGCTGTCTTGGCAACATTTAAATAGCGGGGTTCCTCCGATGTATGGCGATGATTGCGGACTGACCGGAACGGCTACTCTGCCACGGGGATTGGCCTAAGCCGCCCTTCGTTCATCGGCACAAACATCGGCGCGAGCATGCCAAAGGGTGCAGACGCTGAAGACTTTCCAGCATCCGGTGCCTGATCGTCTAGACTGCCCTTCGTTAAGCCGATTGCGCCTATGGTCCCAAACCAGATGCGCTACCAGGCTGCGCTACTCCCCGACCGGGAGAAACCCCTGCTTCCGGGGGTTTTGGGTTTCGTCAAAGATGCTGCATGAGTCACGATATGCACCTTGTCAGGCGTAATCTGGACGTAATGAAGCGGCCTTGATCGTCTCGATTGCGGCCAGCCAATGTGGCGGCGCCCGGCAGGTTGAAGCGGGCGCGTCAATTTGTCTCATCTCATCGTGATGAGGGCTCACAGCATCAAGTGCCGCTGGCTGTGCCTGTTAGTCTTCCGGCGCGATCCGCAAAATCATGCCGTGCATTGTTTGGTCCAGCATGATCTGACATGAAAGACGTGAATTTTCCTGCCTGTGGTCTGAGCTGTCCAACAGGTCGTCCTCGTCTGCACCGTCCACTTGATTGGCTCCAATTGGCCCGGCCTCAACATAGACATGGCATGTGGCACAGGAGCAGCAGCCGCCGCAAAGTGCCAGCAGCTCGTCCAGGCCATTGTCTCGCAGTGCCTCCATCACCGAGCAGCCTGGGTTTGCCTGTATGGAGAGTTCGGTGCCGTTGCGCTTCACGACTTTCAGATCGATCATAATTTGCCTACTGAAAAAAGGGGTGAGACTGAGGAATCGCAGGCTCAGGCCATTTCGAAGCCTTCGTAATCGCAATAGGCGACCTGCTCGCAGCGGCGGCGATACTCTGGGCCTCCGCCTACATATACGAGCGTGCGTCGAACCACGCTGCCGTCGGGCTTGTGGGTGACCTTGATCCACCAAGCGTTTGTTTCGGCCATCAGCGTCCGTTCGAAGTCACGGTAGATTGCCTCGGTCCATGCGGCTTCCGCCGCTTCGCTCGGCTCGGCAGTCTCGAAGCCACGCGCCGCCATATAGAGCAGCATCTGCGTGACCCATTCAGCCTGCAGCGCACCACAGACACCGACGTTGCAGAAAGCCGAGCCGTTGTGCGGCCCGACAAGCGCGAAGAAATTCGGGAAGTTGCGCGTCTGCAGGCCCAGGTAGGTCGTCGGCCCGTCGGCCCAGGCGTCGATCAGTCGTTGGCCCTGGCGTCCACGGATGTCTATCCGGTCAAGCGAGCCGGTAACGCCATCGAAGCCGGTTGCGAAAATGATCACGTCGACCTCGAGCAGTTCGCCGCCGATGATCACGCCGTTCTCGACGAACTCGTCGATTGGCGCGGCCTTCAGGTCCACGAGATGCACGTTCTCGCGATTGTACGCCTCGTAGTAGTTCGTCTCCATCGGGACGCGCTTCGAGCCGAATGGGTGGTCGGTGGGAATGAGCTTTTCCGCAACCGTCTGGTCCTTGACCCGCTGGCGGATTTTCTTGGCCACGAAATCGGCAAGGAACTGATTGGATTCACGGCTCAGCAACAGGTCGCGAAAGCCACTGAGCCAGATGCCGTAGCCGGGCTGGTCATACAGTCGTTCGAAGAACTCCTCGCGCTCTTCGGCTGAGACCTGAGATGCCTTGCGCGGATCGCGGTGATACGGGAACGCGGTGTCGGTAGTTTTCACGTATTCGAGGATGGTCGGGTAGCGGGTGCGGATCAGGTTCATGTCCTCGTCGCTGAGCGGTGTATTGCCCAGCGGCGTGCACCAGTTCGGATTGCGTTGCAGCACGAACAGCTCGCCCGCCGTCTCCGCCGCGATCGGAATGATCTGCACGCCGGTCGCCCCGGTGCCCAGCACTGCAACGCGCTTGCCGGCGAAGTCCATGCCTGCAAGATTGCCCTGGTCATCGCGGGGCCAGCGCGAGGAGTGGAAGGCCTGGCCCTTGAACAGGTCGATGCCCTTGTAGTCCGGCATCTTCGATGCCGAAAGCGGACCGGTGGCCGAAATGAAGAAGCGTGCGTGGATCGTCTCGCCGCTGTCGAGCGTGATCTTCCACCGCTTCTCGTCGTCCAGGAAGTGCGCGCTCAGCACTTTCGTCTTGAACCTGTAGTGTCGGCGCACGTCCATCGCATCGGCCGCCGCATTCACGTAACGCAGCATCTCTGCCTGCCCCGCGAAACGCTCGCTCCACTTCCAGTCGGGGATTATCCCCGTCATCGCAAAGTAGCCGTAAGCGTAGCTCTCTGTATCAAGGCGGCAGCCCGGATAGCGGTTCCAGTACCACGTTCCACCAACGTCGTCGGCGGCGTCCACGCCGAGAACCGACATGCCTTTCCGGTGCAAGAGATACGTCTGGTAGATCCCGGTGACACCCGCGCCGACAACGACCGCATCAACCACGATAGGACTATTTGAATCTGACATTGGCGTTCCTCGGCCTTGTTCGGGCGCAGGGGCGTGCGCTTCTGACGGTACCCCTGAATCGCTGAATCCAGCCTAATTAGAATTAGGTTGGATGGCAACACGATTTGAAGAGTGTTTCAAGATTCTCGGAAATATGCCTGATGATGGGAGATATTTGAGCAAATCTGGCCCGCGAAAGCGCGGGGTTTGGTGAAATGCACTCTAACCAATCTTAGGTTAGTTGCTTACATGCCGGTCCAGTGCGGGTTCCGGCGCTCGGACCACGCGCCGATTGCCTCGGTGCGATCGCCGCTATCGGCATAGCGGCTGATGCCGGGGTAGGTGCGGGAAAGCGCCTCGGGAAGCGAGCCTTCCAGCCCTGCGAGGGCGGCTTCCTTTGCAGCTCGTGCCGCAAGGGGCGAGCAGGCCAGCAGCTTCTCCGCCCAGCGTGCCGTCGCCTGTTCAATGCAGTCGGGTGCGACGACTTCGTTGACGAGCCCGTATTGCGCGGCTTGCACGGCATCCAACGGCTCGCTGGCGAGGATCATCGCCATGGCGACATGGTGGGGCAATTGCCGCACTGCCCGGTGCACCACTCCGCAGTGTTCGATGATTCCCGCGCGAGCTTCGGGAAAGGCGAATCTCGAGGTTGTGGCAGCGACGATGATGTCGGCGCACATCGCGATCTCGAAGCCAAGCCCCAGAACGTGGCCGTGCGTTGCACAGATCACCGGTTTGGAGATCGGCCGCAGCCGCCCCCCAATGCCGGTGATCCCGCCTCCGAACGACAGGCCGCTGCTGCCCGTGGGCGGTGCGTGCATGTCACCCCCGGCGCAGAACGCGCGTTCGCCGTTGGCGCGCAGGACGATGACCCAGATTCCGCTCTCGGTCTCGAACTTGTCCCACGCTGCGCCGAGAAGCTGGTCCATCTCCTCGTTTAGGGCATTGAGCGCTTGCGGCCGGTTCAAGGTAATGTAGCCGACGTGCCCCACGGTGGATGTTTCGATCAGCGCCATTTGTCCTATCCTTCCCCGGTTCCCGCCTGGGCCTAGTTCAGTCTTTTGACTCAGTGTGCCAGCATGCCGGCATCGACGAGGTGTTCCGCGCCCGTGATGTAGGAAGCCTCGTCCGACGCCAGGAACAGCACGAGGTTGGAAACCTCGGACGGGTCGGCGATGCGGCCGAGGGGGATCTGCGACAACGCATCACCGCCCACCTCGTCTGTGGCCTCGACCATCATCGGCGTCTGGATGAAGCCCGGGTGCACGGAATTGACGCGGATGTTGTACTTGCCGAATTCCACGGCAGTCGCCTTGGTCATTCCGCGCACGGCAAACTTGCTGGCAACGTAGGCAAGGCTGGGAAAGCCGTAGTTTGCGGCCATTCCGGCAATCGACGAGATGTTGACGATCGAGCCTTTTTGCGCCTTGACCATGACGGGCAGGACCGCGCGCATCCCGAAGAAGACCGCGTCCTGGTTCACAGCGCAGACCTTGCGGTAGCCGTCGTCGTCAAGGCTGTCGGTCGCCGCCATGGGGCCAAGGATGCCGGCGTTGTTTACGAGGATATCGATGGACCCGAATTGGCGGACTGCGGCTTCGACGATGCCATCCCAGGAGCCGGGGTCCGTCACATCCTGCTTCAGGAATATGGCATCGTTGCCCAGTTCCTCGACCAGTGCGTGGCCTGCAGCTTCGCTGAGGTCGGTAAGGACGACCTTTGCGCCTTCCCTTACGAAGGTGCGGGCATGCGATTCCCCCATTCCCCGCGCGGCACCCGTGATTATTGCGGTTTTGCCTGCCAGCCTTGCCATTGTTCGTCTCCTCTCGAACGTCGCTACCTAATCCCGATTCAGGTAATGTTATCAAATTTTGTCGGAACGACAATGGCTTTTGTTGAGGGAGATCTCGCCGCTTGTCGCTAAGCGGAATTTGAGAAAGGCCGTAAAAACGGGTATTTTGCCGCTTTGCGCGTTTGCGTTTGTTCGCTTGAGACAATCCTACCGCAGGTGGAATCAATCCTATGGACTAATTGTGATTAGTTGGATAGCTTCACAGCAACGAAAGAGCTGCGAGGGCTTCCGGCGGCTTCATGTCGAGAGGAGATGACGGATGAAGGGCAGGGCAACGGTCCTGGTTGAGACCAACCGCCTCGAAACTTGGGAGGTGAACGTCCATTCTCCCGAACCGGGAGGGGCGCTCGTGCGCACGGTGCTGGGCGGCGTGTGCGGCAGCGATGTCCACATCATGACCGGCGAGGCCGGCGAGATGCCTTTCCCGATCATCCTCGGTCACGAAGGCGTCGGCGAGATCATCGAGCTCGGCGCGGGCGTATCCACCGATTACGCAGGCGTGCCGGTCAAGCGCGGCGATCTCGTCGTGTGGTCGCCCATCGCGCTATGCCACCGTTGCTATTCCTGCACGATCCTTGAAGAGACACCGTGCGAGAACAGCCGCTACTTCGAGGATGCATCGAAGCCAAACTGGGGCAGCTACGCCGATTTCGCATGGCTTCCCAATTCGATGCCATTCTACCGGTTGCCGGATGGCGCCATCCCCGAAGCGGTTGCTGCGCTCGGCTGCGCGCTGCCAACCGTGCTGCGGGGCTTCGATCGCTGCGGACCGGTGCGCTTCGGCGATAGTGTAGTCGTGCAAGGCGCCGGACCGGTCGGACTCTCTGCGGTCCTGGTTGCGGCGCAGGCCGGAGCCCGCGAAGTGATCGTGATCGATGCTGCGCCCGCCCGGCTCGATGCCGCGGTGAAGCTCGGTGCAACCGCAACGGTGTCGCTCGGCCTGCCACAGGACGAGCGCAAGCGGATGATCTACGATCGCGCCGGCAAGCAGGGCCCCGATATCGTGATTGAAGCGGCAGGCGCACTGCCCGCCTTTCCCGAAGGCGTGGACATCAGTGGCATCCACAGCCGCTACATCATCCTCGGGCTCTGGGGTGCGATCGGAACGCAGCCAATCTCGCCGCGTGACCTGACGCTCAAGAACCTCACGGTCGGCGGGGCATCGTTCCCTGCGCCGAAGAACTACTATCACGGCATGCAGTTCGCCGCGCGCGTGCAGCACGAGGTGCCGCTTGCAGAACTGGTCAGCCACCGCTTCGGCATCTCGCAAGCTGCCGAAGCGCTTCACGCCACCAAGACCGGCATCGCTACCAAGGCGGTGATCGACCCGTCGATCAGCTGAACCTTAGGGTGACAGACCAGAATTCAAGGACAGGACCGATGAACGCCGAAACCCCGAAAACACTTGAGAAACATCGCGTGTCCCCGCCCCCCCACGTTCCCGCTGACCTGATACGCGAGATCGACGCCTATGACCTTGACGGACTGGAGGCAGGTTTCCACGAAGCCTGGAAGCAGGTGCAGCAGCCGGATACCCCGCCGCTGGTCTGGACTCCGTTCACGGGTGGGCACTGGATCGCAACGCGCGGCGTGGTGATAGATGAAGTCTATCGCAGCCCCGAACGCTTCTCGAGCCGGGTCATCTGGGTCCCGCGCGAAGCGGGTGAAGCCTACGATATGGTGCCCACAAAGCTCGATCCGCCCGAGCACACGCCCTATCGCAAGGCCATCGACAAGGGTCTGAATCTTGCCGAGATCCGCAAGCTCGAAGAGCAGATCCGGACCATTGCGGTGGAGATCATCGAGAGCTTCGCCGATCGGGGAAGCTGCGACTTTGGCAGCGAGTTTTCAACGGTCTTTCCAGTGCGGGTCTTCCTCGCACTGGCGGGATTGCCGATGGAGGATGCACACAAGCTTGGCCTTCTCGCAAACGAGATGACCCGTCCGTCAGGCAAGACGCCCGAGGAGCAGGGCCGATCGCTGGAAACGGCCAACCGCGGCTTCTTTGAATACGTGGCGCCCATCATTGCCGAGCGCAGGGGCGGCAGTGGGACAGATCTGATCACCCGCATTCTCAATGTCGAGATCGACGGCAAGCCCATGCCCGACGACCGGGCGCTCGGCCTCGTGTCGCTCCTGCTGCTCGGTGGGCTTGATACCGTGGTCAACTTCCTCGGTTTCATGATGATCTACCTCGCTCGGCATCCGGAAACGGTGGCTGAAATGAGGAGCGATCCGCTCAAGCTGCAGCGCGGGGTTGAAGAGCTGTTCCGTCGTTTCGCCGTGGTTTCCGATGCCCGCTATGTCGTTGCCGACATGGAGTTCCATGGCACGCAACTGAAGGAGGGCGATCTCATTCTCCTGCCGACAGCCCTGCATGGCCTTGACGATCGGCAGCATGCCGATCCGATGACCGTCGACCTCTCCCGTCGGGACGTCACCCACTCCACCTTTGCGCAAGGGCCGCACCGCTGCGCAGGCATGCACCTTGCGCGGCTGGAAGTGACCGTGATGCTGCAGGAATGGCTTGCTCGCATTCCCGAGTTCAGGCTCACGGACGGGGCAAGGCCGATCTACCATTCGGGTATCGTCGCGGCGGTCGAGAACATTCCGCTCGAGTGGGAGCGGCAGAAGGTTTCGGCATGATGGACGACATCAAGGCATCTTTCCGCAAGGTCCTCGGCCATTATCCTACCGGGGTCTGTGCAATCACGGCGATGTCCTTGGATGGCGCGCCAGCTGCGATGATCGTCGGTTCGTTCACGTCCGTATCGCTCGATCCGCCTCTTGTCGGCTTCTTCCCCGACAAGCAGTCGGGCAGTTGGGGCGCGCTGTCCCTTTGCGACGGGTTCTGCGTGAACGTGCTGGGTGCGTCACAGGAAGATATCTGCCGCAAGTTGGCGTCGAAGGACCCGCGCAAGTTCGAAGGCATAGCGCACTCCACCTCACCACGCGGCGCTCCCTTGATCGACGGGGCACTCGTCTGGATCGATTGCTCGACGCACTCCGTAAGCGATGCCGGGGACCACCTGCTGGTTCTCGGTGCTGTCGAAAGCTTCGGCGTCGCAGGCGAGGGCGATCCCCTGCTGTTTCACAAGGGAAGCTACGGCAAGGTTGCATCCCTCCCGCCTGCAGCCTGATCGTCCGAATGCCGGTCGCGGCCCTGCACCCGGGGCGGGCCGAGTTACTCGTTGGCAAACCCGTTCAAGGCGAGGTCCGCAGCCTGCTCCGCGATCTGGGCAGGTGCAAGCTTGCCCGGCCGGTACCATGTGGCGCAGGAGTCGAGCATCGCGATCAGGAACTTCCTGACGACCGTCGGATCAAGGCTGCTTCTTGCAGAGCCATCGGCTTGCGCGGCGGCAATTAGATCGCGCCAGTAGTTGTCGAAACTGGAATAGGCCGCCAGGACCCGGCCCTTCATCTCCGCAGGCAGATCGTCGAATACGCGGGAAACCGCCGACGAATAGTCATCGCCGGTCAGGAGAAAGCCGATATGTGCTTCGATCGCCGCCCGCAGCCGTTCCAGCGCGGTCGCCGATGGCCCCAGCACTTCAACCTGAGCCATGATGTGGCGATTGTTGCGGTATATGCCTTCCATCATCACCGCCTCGACCAGATCGTCCTTCGAGGAAAAGTGATGATAGATGCTGGGCGCAAGCATCCCGGCACCGGCCGCAATCTCTGTGAGTTTCGCGCCGGCAAGGCCCTTCTGTCGAAGGGCGGTCGCCGCCGAATCAAGAATGCGCGTCTTGCCGTTTTCAACTTGTGCCATGATCAATCTTCGTTTGGTTCAGGCACAACTGATGCACCGGGGCTTTGTGATCAACCTGCAAATGGAACGTTTGGCACGCCAGCGGCAGGGGGATCAAGAATTTCGAAAAGCCCGCCGGCCAAAGGCTGCTGCGCGAACTGGTCGGCGCCGTACCCCTGTGACCCGGTGATCAGGAACAGCCGCGAATAGTCCGTGCCGCCAAAGGCTGGGCGAAGGCCGCGCCTTACCGGCAGGCGGCGCTCTTCCAGCAGCGTGCCGTCCGGAGCAAACCGGCGCAGCATCCAGCTTTCGTAAAACGCCATCCAGATGCAACCCTCGACGTCCACCGCCATCCCGTCAGGATAACCGTCGTCCGGCTTGAAACGGAGAAAGTCGCGCCGGTTCGAGAGGTTGCCGTCAGCATCGACGTCATAGGCCCAACTCACCAAAGGCATCGAGTCGTTGACGTAGGCGGTCCGGCCGTCGGGGCTGAAGGCCGGACCGTTGGCCGTCACGATGTTCTGCTCTTGCGACGACACGGTTCCGTCCGCGTCCAGGCGGTAAAGCTCGCCCGTATTGCGCGCGTCGAGATTGCCGAGCGTGCTTTCCTTGTCCTCGGCCGTGGTGCTTTCGTCCCACTGGCTGCAATCACACGAACCTGACCAGTAGCGACCGCTGCGATCGACCACGCCATCGTTCAACCTGGCGATGCGCGGATCGGCAATCGGGTGGACGAGCGGATGGTAGGTTCCCGCTTGGGGATCGATATGCACGAACCCATCGGCCGAAGAGGCAATGAACCCACCCGACGATCTGGGCGCTAATGCACTGACCCATTTGGGGGGAACCCAGGTGCCCTTGCTGCCGGTCTCGATATTGAACCAGTTCACGCTCGGCGCTTCTATGTCGACCCAGTAGATGCAGCCATCGCGGTCATCCCAGATCGTACCTTCGCCGAGGATAGCCTTGGCGTCCCAGAGGCAGCGCCACCGTTCACCTTCCATCATCGCATCATCCTGTCTCGAAACGTCGAACGCTGAGCCCAGCTGTTCGAACTCCTTTTGTCCAGCCTAATTCAGATTAGTCTGAATCGGCAACTCTTTTGTCACCTCGGTCGTGGTTCTCGGCGCCAACCCGATGGCGGCGGAAGATTTCCTGCGAGCTTTCGCCGGCGTAATCCTTGACCACGGCCTTCAAGTCCTCGCCCTTGAGGCGGTTTCTGATCCTCGAAACCTCGGGTTCGAGGTGGAGAAGCGCGTCGCTTTCCGCAACTGCGGAGAGGGCTGCATGGAAGCCCGCTGCTTCCATGGCCCGGTTGATCGAGCGCTTTTTCATGGTGAGAACCGCAGGTGGCACGAGTTTTATTCGCTCGGCGAGGCTTTCGCAGCAGGCGATGAGTTCCGACGCGGGCACGGCGCAGTTCGCCCATCCCCATTCGGCCGCTGTACGCCCGTCGATGCGGTTGCCTGGAAGGAACGCGAATTCCTTGGCCCGCCGCGAACCGACATGGCTGGCCCAGGTGGGGGCGATAAATCCGCCGCCGATCGGAATGGTCGGCTCGCTTATCACCGCATCATCGGCCACCACCACGATGTCTGCAAACGAGGCAAGTTGTGCCCCAACACCAATGCAATAGCCGTGCACCGCCACGATCACCGGCTTGGGGTGCCGCCAGAGGTCGAGCCAGCGTTCGACATAGGAGGAAAGCCTCAGCACGTCGCTCGTCGGGCCGCTCGTCGCGCTGTATTCGCCAAGGTCCATTCCGGAACTGAAGCCCCTTCCGTTTCCGCGAATGCCCAGAACCGGGGCGCCCCTTGTCTGACGGTCCTTCACCAGCGCGGAAAACTGCTCGAGCACCGCTGCCGAGAAGGCGTTTGCGGCTTGGGGCCGATTGAAGACGATCCAGTCGATCGCCTCGCCTTCCTCAAGGGCAACTCCATCCACGTCCATCGTCATCTCCTGTCCGGACACCGGTCCGGGTCATCCTGCCAGCAACGCCCCTCGGACCTGTGGCGCCACGCGCCGACCGGTCGTTGCATCTCGTTGGCCTCAACTGTTTACACGTGGCTTAAATTAGGGCAAACCTAAATCTCGTTAGGCAGAAGTCTTGGTGACGAAGCCAGATCCATGCCTTAACGGATATTTGCGCTCTGACCGGCTAGACGTCGGAATGCGCATCGGGAGAGACGACTGACATGTTTGCGATGAGTGCAGATGACCGGAGGCACGCGATTGCCGCTCGCCATCCTGCCTGGGCGTGGAGCAACCTCCATGGCTATCTCGATTGGAGCACGAACGATTTCGGCAAGCGTCCGCTGGTCATCACGGATGAGGACGTACTGACCTACGCCGACGTTGCCCGCCAGTCCGTTGCACTTGCTGCCGGTCTGAAGGCGCGGGGCATTGCCAAGGGCGAAAGGGTCGGGCTGATCATGGCCAACGATCCCCTGACTGTCCCGCTGCTGTTCGCGATCTGGCGCGCCGGTGCGATCGCGGTGCCGCTCAATACCCTCTACAGGCCCGACGAGATCAGGTTCGCGCTGGCCGAAGCTGGTTGTGCCCTGCTCATCGCCATGGACAGGTTCGGCTCGCGCAGCTTCGAACAGGAACTCGACGACGGTCTCCCCGGCTGGCAGTCGGGTACGTGCGGCGACCTGCCAGAACTGCGCGGAGGTCTGATCTTCGACCGCGCCGATCCTGCGCGTCTGGTCAGGCAGCTCTCGGGAGCGGTCCCTTCTGACGAAGGCAGCGGGGACATCGCGGCAGACGATACCGCGCTTATCCTGTTCACCTCGGGCACCACCGGCTCTCCGAAAGGTGTCGAGATCACGCACGACAACTTGCTACGGGCGATGTACGCCGGCGCCTATCATCAGGCGTTCGAGGATGGCCGCCGTGCCGTCTTCTCACTCCCCCTCTACCATGGCTTCGGCCTCGTCGTCGGCCTGCTTTCGGGCATGGTCGCGGGCGGCGCGATCATTCCATTGCTACGATTCGATCCGCACCAGATCCTCGATGCCACGCAACGCCATCGCGCCACCTACCTGATGGGCGTGCCCACGATGACCATCGCCCTGCTCGAGCAGGCCAAGCGACAAGCCTACGATCTGTCGTCGCTCAACGCGATCCACAGCGCTGCGGCACCCACGCCGAGCTGGGTGTGGGAGGACATCCAAGCCACTTTCGGCTGCGATGAAATCATCACCAGCTATGGCCAGACCGAAGTCACCGCGACGGTGATCTGTACCGCGCCTGGAGATTCAATCGAGATCGTATCGGAAACGCAGGGTCGCATCGTCGAGGCCGGGGTTGCAGGCATGGCCGATCAGGACGGCCGGATCGCGCAGTTCAAGACGATCGATCCCGAAACCGGGGCAGACCTGCCTTGGGGCACGCCCGGCGAGCTGTGCTGCCGAAGCCCGATGAATAGCAAGGGCTACTTTCGCCGACCCGAGGCGACCGCATCGCTGTTCCTCGACGGAGGCTGGATCAAAATGGGGGACCTCGGTCAGTTCCGTCCGGACGGCAACCTGTTCCTGACCGGGCGCACCAAGGAACTCTACAAGAGCAAGGGCGAGCTCGTCTCGCCCAAGGAACTCGAACAGATCCTCACCGCCTATCCTGCGGTCTCGCAAGCCTTCTTCATCGGCATGCCCGACAACCAGTTCGGCGAATGCGGCTGCGCCTGGGTCGTGCGTGCAGAAGGCAGCGCGATCACCGTAGAGGACGTCATGGCCTACCTTCGCGAACGTATTCCCGCGTTCAAGATGCCACGCGACGTCTGGTTCACGACAGACGAGGCGCTGCCCAAGACCGGGACCGGCAAGGTACAGAAGGCGGAACTGCGCAAGATCGCGCTGGAGATGCTCGCCGAACAGAAGGCGGTCTGAGGATGCGATGCAATCCGGCTGCACGAGAATCGAAGGAATGCCCGCAATGATCGAGGCCGAAGTCTCCCCTATTGAGGATATCATCCGCGAAGCCGTGGAAGGCCGCCCGTTCATCCTCGTTGATGCCGACGACCGCGAGAACGAAGGTGACATCATCATCCCGGCGCAGTTTGCAACGCCGGCGCAGATCAGCTTCATGGCCTGTCACGCCCGCGGGCTGATCTGCCTTGCCATCACGCAGGAACGCTCGGCGGAGCTGAAACTGAGGCCGATGGCCCCGCGCAACCGGTCCGGTTACGGCACGGCGTTCACCGTGTCGATCGAAGCGAAGGAAGGCGTTACCACCGGAATTTCTGCGCACGACCGGGCGCGAACCATCGCCGTCGCTGTCGATCCCACCAAAGGTTCAGACGACTTGGTCACACCTGGCCACGTGTTCCCACTGACAGCTCGCGATGGCGGAGTGCTGGTCAGGGCAGGGCACACCGAGGCGGCGGTCGACATATCCCGTCTCGCCGGGCTTACGCCCGCCGGCGTGATCTGCGAGATCATGAATGACGACGGCACCATGGCACGCCTGCCGGACCTGAGGGTCTTTGCCGCAAGGCACGGGCTCAAGATCGGTACGATCGCTGATCTTATCGCCTATCGTCGCTCGTCCGAGCAACTGGTCGAGAAAATGGCATCCGCGCCTTTCCAGAGCCACTTCTGCCCCTCTCCCATGACGGTTCATGTCTATCGCAACAAGATCGACGGGGGCGAACACGTTGCTTTGGTCAAGGGTGAGATCCGGCCCGACGAGGACACACTTGTCCGCGTGCATCAGGTCGATCTCACGACCGACGTACTTGGCTGGAACACCGCGGCGCCCGATTACCTGCGGCGGGCCCTCCGTTTCATCTCGGATCATTCCGGTCCGGGCGCGCTCGTGCTGGTGCGCGATCCGGATCCGGAGTCGATCTCCCGTCGCGTAGCGGGGGGGCGGCGCGAGTACCACGAGAAGAACGCGAACCGCGATTACGGGATCGGCGCGCAGATCCTGATCGACCTCGGCGTTCAGCAGATGACCTTGCTGACATCAAGCAAGGCCAAGCTTGCCGCGCTGCAAGGTTTCGGCCTGACGATCAACGGGCGAACCGAATTGCGCGAGAACCGCCCCGACTCACCGCTCAGGATCCTGCCGGATTTCTGAGCCGGATCTTCAGGCGGCGATTTCTGTGCCGACCCGCACCGGCGCAGCGAATGCGGCAACGATCTGGCCGATGGTGTCTTCCACGGCATCCTCGAAGCGCTCCTCCTGGCTGTCGCTGTCACGGGTGTGGATGACGAGAATGTTGAGGAACATGAAGCACGCGGTGATGAGGCGGCGCTGCGCTGCTGCTTCGCTCAGATAGTCGAGGCACGCGCGTAGCAGGGCCAGCGTCCGCGCGAGCTGAGGGGCAACGTGATCGCCGAACTGCCCGAACTGCTGCGCCTGATAACGCTGCAGATAGGCCGTCAGGAACGCCGCGTACGAATGGTCGCCAAAAGCGTCGATGAGCTGGATCTGTGGCAGGAAGATCACTTCGACGATTGTGCGCAGGTCGTTCAGCTTGCCTTCCGCTTCCGCCTTAGCAAGCATCAGGCCGCGCATCTCTTCCATCTGGTTCATTCGGTAATCGAACACCGCCTGCACCAGCGAATCACGCGAGCCGAAGTGATATTGCACTGCATGGTGATTGCGCTGACCGGCCTGCGAAGCGATTTCCCGCAGGGACGCTCCTTCTATTCCATCACGAGCAAAAAGGACCTCAGCCGCCAGAATCAGGGCCACTTTGGGCCCCTGATTCAGGGTTGAACTCGTCGGAGCGGACGGCCGCAAGGCAGGTTTTGTAGGCATTTAAGCCATTTGGGCTAATCCGCCAGTTTCGTCAAGAAACCAGGCATTTCGCAAGCGACCAGAGCACGCCGGCATCGGCTTCGAGATGTATTTTCCTGATTGACGAACCCTGCACCTAAGGGCATGTAACCCACATGGCTTAATTTTAAGGCACATGGGAGAGACGACATGGCCATGGACACCGGTTTAATTTTTCACCCCTACATGCGTCCGGGCCGCACCGCCCGGCAGACGTTCGAATGGGGCGTGCAGAGCGCGGTCCACTGTGACAAGATCGGCTTCAGCTCGATGATGATCTCGGAGCATGCGTCGCAGATCTGGGAGAACATCCCGAACCCCGAACTGATCATGGCGGCTGCTGCCCTGCAGACGAGCAACATCAAGTTTGCTCCGATGGCGCACATCCTCCCGCACCAACACCCGGCGAAGCTCGCTATGATGGTCGGCTGGCTCTCGCAGATCCTTGAAGGGCGTTACTTCATGGGCATCGGCGCAGGCGCTTATCCGCTCGCCTCCTATATCCATGGCATCAAGAACGGTCAGGACACCGCGTTCCTCAACGAAATGGTCCGTGAATCGCTCTTCATCATGGAGAAGATCTGGAAGCGCGAACCGTTCTTCTACGAAGGCAAGTTCTGGAGCGCCGGCTTCCCCGAGGAAGAGCCTGCGCAGACCGAGGAAGATGAGCAGCACATGCTCGCGAACTACGCTCCCTACGGCGGAAGCTTCCCCGAATTCGCCGTCACCGGGTTCAGCTACAATTCGCCGTCCATGAAACTTGCGGGCGAGCGCAACTTCAAGCCGGTGTCGATCTTCTCGGGCATCGATGCGCTCAAGAAGCACTGGGAAACCTACTCGGAAGCCAACATCAAGGCCGGCTTTACGCCCGACCGTCAGCGCCACGCCGTCTCGCAGACGGTCTTCTGCGCCGACACTGATGCCGAGGCCAAGCGCCTCGTGATGGAAGGCCCGATCGGCTACTGCTTCGAACGCTACCTGATCCCGATCTGGCGCCGTTTCGGCATGATGGACGGGTTCGCCAAGGACGCCGGCATCGATCCGCTGAAGGCCGATCTCGAGTTCCTCGTCGACAACGTCTTCGTCGTGGGATCACCGGATACCATCGTCGACAAGCTCAACACCTTGTTTGCCAAGTGTGGCGGCTGGGGCACGCTCCAGGTGGAAGCGCACGATTACTACGACGACCCCTCGCCGTGGTTCAACTCGCTCGAACTCCTCGCCAAGGAAGTGGCCCCGCGCGTCAAGCTGCCTGAAGCGCTCGCCGCAGCCTGAAACTAAAAGTGCTTGGTGCCGGCGCGCTCGCGACCGGCACCAGATTTCCAACGAGAATATAGACGGGAGAAGGGACAATGACCAATTCGCATCAGGGCCATGCCGCGTCCAAGAACGGGGTGCGCCATTTCAGCGGCGCAAGTCTTGCAGTAATCGCATCGTGCTTCCTGCTGCCTTCAGTGGCTGCAGCTCAGGCAGAAACCACAGAGCCGCAGGAAGAAGTTGCCACCCAGGACATCGTCGTCACGGCGCAGCGTCGCGAAGAGCGCCTTTCGAAGGTTCCGGTTTCGGTCGTGGCCTTCGGGGCCGAGGCCTTGCAAAACCGCAATATCACCAGCGAACAGGATATCGGCACCTTGGTGCCCGGCCTGCAGGTCAAGAACGGCCAGAACTCCAACCAGCTCAGCTACAGCATGCGCGGCCAGTCGCTGGATCCGTTCTCGGGTACCAGCCCGGCGGTTCTGCCCTACCTCAACGAAGCGCCGTACAATCCCGGCAACACGGCCACGGCCTTCTTCGATCTAGGATCGATCCAGGTGCTGAAAGGGCCTCAGGGAACCCTGTTCGGGCGTAACGCCACCGGCGGTGCGGTACTCTACACGACGCCCATGCCCGGCGACAGCTTCGGCGGCTACGTCACGGTGCGCGGCGCATCGCGCGATTATGGTCAGATCCAGGCAGCCGTCGATCTGCCCATCGCCGAAGGCAAGGCCGCGTTGCGCCTCGCTTTCGACGCCACGCGCGGCAACGGCTACGTGACCAATGTCAACACCGGCAACACGCTGGGCGACAAGAACAGCCGTTCGGGCCGTGCAACGCTGCTGCTCACGCCTACCGACACGCTCAAGAACGTCACGATCGTCCAGTACGATCGCGTGAAGGGCACCGAAGGCGTTGGCGGCATTTACACCTACTATTCGGCAACGAACCCGCAGTTCGTCAGCGATGGCACCAATCACATCCCCGCCAGCGGACTGACCAACACCCTTGCGGCCATTTACGGCTTGAACGACGGTCCTGCAGCCCCCGGCTTCTGGCCGGGTGCTGTCGAAGGTTACACCCGCTTTACTCGCGCCAATCCCTACAAGGTCTGGCTTCAGTACGATCTGCCGCACAGTGCCGAGAACGTCTTCGTATCGAACACGACCGAGCTCGAGATCGGCGCCGATACCAAGCTGAAAAACATCTTCAGCTACATGAATGGCAAGTCCAACACCCCGGGCAACCTGGGCGGCGGGCCGTTCGGGTCCCTCTGGCTGTTCAAGCTGGCAGGGATCAACGCAACCGGCGCGCCCGGTGGCCAGACCTTCCGATCCAAGATCTTCAGCGAGGAACTGCAGATCCAGGGCAGCCTGATGGATGACCGCCTGAACTACACCGCAGGCGTGTTCTATTCGAACCAGAAACGCTTCGAAATCATCCCGATCAATATCGGCGCGGACGTGGTCCCCGGCGGCATCGCGGATATCTCCTACGCCTATCGCAACCGTCAGGAATCAAAGGCGGTCTTCGCTCAGGTGAGCTACAAGGTTACCGAAGCGCTTACAGCAACGCTTGGTGGACGCTATACATGGGAGAACGTCGGCATCCGGCAGGCGCCCGGCAACGTGTTCGGCGTCGATCCAAACTCGCCGGCCGCAGATCAGAGCAGAAAGCTTTCGGCTCCGGCATGGACCGCCAGCCTGCAATACCAGATCGACCCGAACAACATGGTCTACTTCAACCAGCGCGGCAGCTTCCGTTCGGGCAACCTGAACGGCACGGTGGCACCGTTTACCGATCCGCTCACCGGCCAGCCCGCCAACTTCTTCAAGAACGAGAAGGTCCACGATTTCGAACTGGGCTACAAGTTCAACGGGCGCATCGGCAGCGCTCCAGTCCAGTTCAACATCGCCGCCTACAAGGTGATCGTTAAGGACGCACAGCGCGCCCTCTACGCGCTTGTCGGCGGGGCTCCGGCAGGGTTCACCGTCAACGTGCCGCAGGCCGAAACCAAGGGCTTCGAAGTGGACGCCATGGCGGGCCTGACCTCATGGCTCGATGTCGGGTTCAACTTGGCCTACACCGATGCGAAGTACACCAAGCGGACAGTGCCAATTCCGTTCGTCGGCAGCCTGCAGGTTGATTCCTATCCTGACGCACCGAAGTGGGCAGGATCTGCAAACATCGAGGTGAAGTTCCCGGTACCCGCCGAGATCGGCAAGATCAGCCTGCGCGGGGACTACTACGGCCAGACCGGCTTCTTCTTCTCGAACACCAACGGCACTTCGACTCCCGGTACGCATCTCGATGGGTACTGGAACGTCGGCGCAAGGCTGAACTGGAAGGAGATCATGGGAAGCCAGGTTTCCGCAGCAGTCTTCGTCCGCAACCTTACCGACGAGACCTACTACATTTCAGGTTATGCGCTGGGTGCATCCAACGGCGTCAACACGGCATACCCGGGCGAACCCCGCACCATCGGTGCGGAAATCTCGGTCAAGTTCTGAGGTTTCATGCAATGTGCGTCCGGGGCTTCACTCGCGAGCTCCGGACCCGCAGTTTCCTGGCCAAGTAAGATCTATTTTGTTTTACCTGTTTCGCTAAGTGTCCGCGACCGTAACAGCCGCTACCTTCAATTCTATCCCATTTCCCTCGGGATCCTTTAGGTAGACCGACAAGCCAAATCCTTGCGCTCCGAATCGGGTCTTGGGTTCTTCTATCTCTAAACTAAACTCGCGAAGATACTTTCCGAGCGCCTCGGTTTCGATAGCGTCGACTTGGAAGCAGATATGGTCGACATTACGCCCAGTTCCCTCCGTAGCCGCAACGCCAGACACACCCAGCGGACCATCTATGCTAACAATGTCAAGCAAGGCTGATCCGGCCCTAAGATGATACAGTCCCAACTCTGGTCTTTCCCACTGCATAGTGCAGCCAAGAGCTCTTATGTAGAAATCAACTAAACGAGGCGCGTCGACTGCGCGCAAGACAACGTGATCGATCCCTAGAAGCCGAAAGGGAGGAAATGCGTCTTTCAAGATGTTCTAGCCCGCTTCTCAGTCTATGGAAAAAACGCTTCTGCTACCGTCATAAGACGCGGTATGACGTATCAAATATGGTCTTTGGAAGCGATGTCAGAAAAGATGAACGAACGGCGGCATCTGATTGATCCATTTTTCGACCAGAATGACCGCTATCAAGGCGGCCGCGGCCTTCACCGGATGGCTACCTTTAGGGTCGGTATCGCGGCGCTGTGATTGATGTCGGCCACGCTGTGGAGTGGGGCGTGTTAACTTTCTTTGCCTTGCTCTGGCTAGCTGTGGCAATTTTGCTACCGCTCCGGGCCGCCACGAGCCCGTCGAGGCAATGGCCGCGATGCTGCTTGCCTTTGCTTCTTGCAAAACCAGAAGCTCCACACTGAAAACGATCCAAGCATTGCGAGGGCCAGACCGACGGCTGTGAGGAGCAGCCGATAGGCAAGTCCTCCAACCTTTCCCGCATGGATGGGATAGGCCATGTTAAAGGCCTGTGTGCCCACTTGCATCCTGGTTGCATCTCGGCTGCCCAGTAGACGTCCGTCAGCGGGATCAAACCACAGCATGGTACGGCCATTTGGCAACCATTCGGCCGATTGCTTCATGCGAATGGTGACCGGATCCCCCGGCTTTTTCGGTACCGCAAGGATGCGCAATTCGGCAGTCGGGAAGGCATCGTGCGCGGCGCTGATGATCGCCTGCCAATCGAGATGAGGCGCAAGCGGCTCGACCGCGAATTTCGGAGCTTTGAGATCGGCTTCGATTGCTGCCGGAAAAGTAAGCGGCGCCAGCACGGCACCGGCGACCGGGCGAAAGATCATCATCGTGCCGGTGAGCGCCAAGAGCAGCAGCAGGGGGGCGGCAATTATCCCAAGGTCGCGGTGCTGCATCCGGATGGCCGGGCCGGTCATGCGTGATGGCCAAAGCCGGAACCTGAAGGTGCGCCGCGTGCGCCACCACAGTATCGTTCCAGTCACGGCAAAAACGATAGCGGCAAGCCCGGCGACGCCCACGACTGTTTCGCCGACATCGCCGGTGAACAAGTGATGGTGCAAGTCAAACAGCCACAGTTCGGGTCGCTCCCACAGGCTCGACCAACGGGCGATGACTTCACCGCGCTGTGTGGCATAGAGGCCGTGCGCCCCTTCCCGTAACTGCACCAAGCCGAAACGGTCGCTGGCGAAAACGAGACTTTCGCCCCCCTTCGCACCGCCCAGCAGCTGTTCTGCGAGCCGGCCGAGCTGCGAGGGATCCGTTACCCGTACGTCCGACGCATGGGGTAGGCCGATCCACTCTTCCTTGTGAACTAGGATCGCACCGCTCAGGCCCAAGATCGTGAGGATCAGCCCCAGCAATCCACCGCACCAGCGATGCAACAGGTCCAGCAGCTTGATCATCCTAGAAGCGGTAGTCCCAGCCCAGCGTGAAGCTGCGGCCTCGACCAGCAAAATAGAAAGTGTTGTCCGTCGGCCTCTGCGTATCGCTCGCATAGGTAATGTATTGCCGGTCGAACAGGTTCTGAACGCTCAGCGTCAGCGCCCCGATGCCTGTCTGGTACCGGACGCTGGCATCGGTCAGCGTATAACCGCCGAAATCGTTTCGAGGATCTCGTACCAGCCCCCTGAACTTGCGCGAGAAGTAGACCTGGGTCTGGACGCGCGCCGAGAGCGGCCCCTTGGCATAGCTTGCGGCAAGATTGAGTCGGTCCGGCGAAATGTTGGCACCATCGAGATCGGTATCGACGACGTCGTCACCATTGCTGTCGAAGCGTCCCGAAAGATGAGCATAGCCGGTACTGAGCTTCAGACCTTCAATCGGCGTCATGACCGAGAGATTGATCTCGATGCCCTCGATTTTTACACGCTGGCGCTGCACATCGAAGATGCCATCTGGACGGGCGATGAGCAGCTGGCCCTTGTCCGAGGACGACCAGAAATACGTGGCCGATGCATCAAGTGGTCCACGCTTGATCTCGATGCCAAGCTCGCGATTGTTCGAAACGATCGGGCTGATGTCGAGAAAGGTATCGATATCGACCCCGGAACGGTTCACCGCGCGAGTGATGCGACCGACGTCGGGCACCGTGTATCCTTCAGCGTAGCTGGCATAGGCGCGAATGCCTGGCACCGGTTCGACGATTACGCCACCATTGAGCAACGTATCGGAAAAACGCGGACTGCCGCCGGCGACCTTCACACGATTTGACGTGGCAAGGGTGGTGTAGTCATTGATGGTGATGCGCACATCTTCATACCGCACCCCGGCAGCAAATCGCAGAACCTTGTCAAACAGGGCGAGGTTGGCTTGGGCGAACGGGGCGAGGCTACGGAAGTCGGTTGGCGGCACCCAGACCCGGTCGGTGGCAATCAGGCGCTGCTCGGTCTTGTCCCAGAGCGCATCGATGCCGACAATGGTCGTCAGCGCCTCAAGGCCGGGGACCGAGCGCTCGTAGCTGATCTTGCCACCATACTTGCGTGAACGGTTCTGCGACTGGTCGAAGAGCGTTCCGACAGGCGCAATGAGCGGGTCTTGGAAGGTTGCTACCGGAGCAATCTCTCCACCGAAGGTGTCGCGACTACGGTTCCAGAACACTTGCGTAATCAGATTGCCGCCCCACAGCGCACTGTCAGTCAACGAAAGGGCAACGCTTTCGGTGCGGTTGGCTGCTGGCACGCCTGGGGGCGTCCCGATCACGGCGCTGGTTGGCAGGTCCCTGAGGCGATCGCCGTTGGCTGCGACATAATCGCCATCGCTCTTGAGTTCGAAGCGGCTGGCGATGAGGTCAAGGCGTGCGCTGTCGCTCAGTGCGTAGCCAAAGCGTCCGAACAGTGAGAGTGTGGCGGTGTCCTGCGTTTCGCCTTGCGTCAGGTTGATGCCGACGCGGCGATCCTCCGCGTCGTAGAAGACGCCTCGGCGTTCGTATGCAGCACCAACGGAGGCGTCGAAGCGCTCGCTCTTGTATTGGACCAGACCCGCGGTCTTTCCGCCGATGCTGTCACCCTCGAACCCATCGGCAGCAGTACCCTGGATCAGCGCGCGACCGCTGATTCCGTCCTGCCGGGGCGCGCCGACGGTAACCTGATTAACGATTCCGCCAGTTCCACCAATTCCTTGGAGCGCATTCGACCCGAAGATCAGTTCGACCCGCTCGATGAAGAATGCGTCTATTGTAAAGCCGTCGCGACTGCCGTCGCGAAGTGGCGTAGATTGCGGGATACCGTTGATCGCATAGAGCGGAGAGCGACCCCGCAAGGTCTCTCCAGCACCTGAAAGCTTCTGGCGCGTCGGCGAAAATGAGGGCGTGAGCGTGGCCACTGCATCAGTCACCGAGCCTGATATCGCCACCTGCTGGTCGAGGTCTTCCTTGCCAATTACGTCAACGGTCAAGGGTAGGGCGTTCGCTGGCAAGATTGATCGCGCCGCAGAGACGATGATCTCATCTGAACTCTCTGCTTGGGTCGCGGAATACTCAGGCTTTGTGGCTTGCTGAGCAAATACAGGAGCGCTCGACAAGCAGGCTGCAGTTGACAGGAGGAGAACGTAGGTTGCGGAATTGGACAAGGGGCTGACCTCGGAATCTGGACGCAGAGCCGGCTAGCAACCTTCCGATGCTAATGCAAGCTATTCGCAATAACACGTCAACATATTGAGTTTTTCGGCTTTCGGATCCGACAACTGTGTAAAATCGGTCTCAGTCGCACCAAGGTTGACAAGCAATCGAGAAGGTCCACTAGTGACCTAGATTGGGGATAAGAGTTGCGCCGCAGTGGTTTCATCCGAAGCCTGACCAAGTCGCGCCCGTTTTGGGTCAAGGCGGCGATGCTTGTCCTGACTTTGTCAGCCGCAACGCTCATCCGCTGGTATATCGATCGAGGCAGGTCCGGCGCGCCCTTTGCGCTCTACTATCCCCTGGTCATATTGGTCGCTGTAGCGTTCGGCGGCCGATGGGCTGTCGTCGCTGGCGCGTTGTCCAGCTTCTTGTCGGTTGTCCTGTTCTTCGACCCCGCTTTTACGCTCCGGGCTTCAATACCCGATCTGGTTATTCTTGGTCTTTATGCCTTTGGCTGCACGCTTATCGCCTTTTTCGGGCACCTACTAAGAGCGACGATGCGCGAAGCCGACGAGAATGCTGCTGCCTTGAAGAGCATCAATCGCGAACTGCATCATCGCTCGCGCAACGTTGCAACAGTGGTGCGTGCCCTGCTGCATCGTGCAAGGAAATCCCAACCGCAAAGCATCCAACTCGACCAGTTCGAGGCTCAGCTAACGGCTTTGTTTGCGGCTAACGAAATACTGAAGTTCGGCATGGCTAAGTCATGCGATCTCAAGGCTCTGGCGCAGGCGGTGCTGCGGCCATTCCCAATCCAGCAAATCAAGTTACTTGGACCGGCTTACGAGGTCCAAGAGCAGGTCGTTACGCGTCTCGCCATGATCCTGCACGAACTGGCCACAAATGCTGTCAAGTATGGGGCCCTGAGCGACGAAGGCGGTCAAGTGGCGATCACCTGGGCCGACAAGAATGGGTTATTGCAGATTGTCTGGCAGGAAACAGGGGGGCCGCCGGTACAACAGCCCTCTCGCGAAGGGCTGGGCTCCTATCTTCTGAGGCCGGGAGGAGGTCTAAAGGCGGCAAAAGCAAGCTATGACCCTGAAGGGCTTACTTGCCATATGGTATTTGCCGCCCAGTAAAGGAAGTCGATCGTCCAGAATAGCAATAAGGAGTGACGAGGAATTCAGCCTACCTCGACATTGACGCTGTCCAACTCACTCGTGATCTTCGAGCTAACTAGGCCGCGTGGACGCATTTGAGCCCGCACGTGGTAGTGGCGTAATGGATTGCCCCGAGGAAGCTACGCCTCGTTTGGGTCGACGTTGACGATGCAATCACCACTGGCAGAGCGGACGAGAATTAGGCGTCGGAGATTGAGGCCTGCGAGCAATCGGCTGGCCCGAAAAGCGATGAACGGATGGCAGAAATCAATTTTCCAAAACCGACCTTGGAATGACCGGGTTCAAGGCGGCTTAAGAAAAAGACCGGGCCTTCCTCGGGCTTTCTCCAAAAGTCGCGCCATGCCAGCGAGTGAATGCGCCAATAGAGCTATAGCCTAGCAGTTCCGCAACGTCGGTTATTCGCATCCGAGGATTGGCAAGATATTGCACGGCAAGGTTCATGCGGGCGCTGTGGAGGAGCGTGCTGAAGCTGGTTCCTTCGGCGTCCAGTGCCCTTTGCAGTGTCCTGACCGTCATGCCCAATGCGGCAGCACAGCCCTGGATGCTCGCACGGCCCGATGGCATCAGGAGTTGGATCAATTGGCTGACGTCCTGCGCAACCGTGCGGTCAACCGGGCTCATGACCGCTTCGAGCAATTGCCGAGCGTGGCGGGCCAACTGGTCGTCCGCCTTGGCGTTGCGTCGGTCAAGATCGGCGATTGGCAGGACGATGCCGTTGAATTCACTTCCGAATTGCGGCCTGCAATGGAACACCCGGCTGAAGATCTGCAACTCCGCCGCAGGGGGGGCATCATGCGTGAAGCAGACCATGCTTGGCGACCACAGATCACCCAGCACGCTGCTGCAAAGGCGCGCAAGCACGCCAAGCGCCAGATCGTTTGACTGCCGCGATGGTTCAGGCCGGCGAAGCTGGAAGTCTTCGCGCAGGATCACGTCCTCCCCGTGTTCCTCGAAATGCAGCACCAGCGTCGAATTGATGCGCGAGCGAAACTCGGCCAAGGCCGAAAGGGCCTGCCGCAACGTAGGTTGATGGGCAATCAGCAGGCTCGTCGCGCCGAGGTTGGCGAGCGATCGGCATTCGGCCATGCGCAAGCCCAATGTGACGCAGCCCGTCATCGCCGCACTGCGTTCGAGCAGACGGATGGCTGCCTGTGCCGGGATCAATTGTTCGGGGTTCACCAGCAGATCGGGCGAGAGCCCCTGTTCGCGCAGGAGAGGCCGCGGATCGACGGCGAACCCGGCCATCGTTTCCATGTAGCCGGTCAAGGCCGCCACCCGGACATGCTCTGCCATGGCCAGTCTTCCCCCGCATCGCCCGACTTGGCGTCGAATGGGAAAACAATGTCATGAAATGTGAAAAAGGCAAGCGCGGGCCGCTCTAGGTCCAAGACAACTGCACAGGCAGAAGTTTTGGGGAGAGATGCTGCGATGGCCAAGGCTGTCCGCTTTTACGAAACCGGTGGGCCCGAGGTTCTCAAGCTTGAGGACGTCCATGTCGGCGAACCCGGTCCGGGCGAAGTACGCATCCGCCACGCGGCGGTCGGGTGCAACTTTGCCGATACCTACTTTCGCTCGGGGTACTATCCGGTGCAGCCGCCCTGCGGCATCGGCGTCGAAGGCGCCGGCACCATCGTCGCTCTCGGCGCTGGCGTAACCGGCTTCGCTGTCGGTGATCGGGTGGCCTACAACGGCAGCCCGCTGGGCGCCTACAGCACCGAACGGGTGATGCCGGCAGCGCCTCTGTTCAGGCTGCCCGACACGATCACCTTCGAGCAGGCCGCTGCCTCGACCATGCGCGGCCTTTCGGCGACCTACTGGCTGGTCAAGGCCAACCCCTCGATCAAGGCGGGCGATACGATCCTGTTGCACGCTGCGGCGGGCGGCGTCGGCTTGCTTGCGGTCCAGCTTGCCAAGCTGCTCGGCTTGCGGGTGATCGGCACCGTCTCGAGCGAGGAGAAGGCCGAAAAGGCGCGCGCCATGGGCTGCGACGAGATCATCTTCTACCGTCGCGAGGACGTGGCCGCGCGGGTCAGGGACCTGACCGGCGGCCAGGGCGTGAGCACCGTGTTCGACAGCGTCGGCAAGGACACGTTCGAAGGCTCGCTCAAGTCCTTGAAGCGGCGCGGCGTGCTCGTCGGCTGCGGCACCGCTTCCGGCCCATTTCCGCCGATCGATGCCTTCCAGCTGATGCTGCAGGGCTCGGTCTACTTCACCCGCCCTGCCTTTGCCGATTATTACGCCGATCCCGCCGAGCGTGCCGAACTGGCATCGCTTTGGTTCGGCCACCTCGCCGCAGGGCGGATCAAGGTCGAGATAGGTCAGAGCTATGGCCTTGCCGATTGCGTCGAGGCGCATCGCGACCTCGAAGCCGGGCGCACCATCGGCTCGTCGATCTTCGTGGTCTGAGGAGAAATTCCGTGCGGATCGATAAGCTTACCACCCATATCGGCGCGGAACTGGTCGGCGTGAACCTGGCCGACGCGGTTCACGACGACGCCCTGTTCCGCGTGATCCGCGTGGCGCTGCTCGAACACAAGGTGCTGTTCCTGCGCGATCAGGATTTCGACCGCGCCACCCACGTCGCCTTTGCCGAACGCTTCGGGTCGCTCGAGGACCACCCGGTGGCCGGGAGCGATCCCGACCACCCCGGTCTGGTCAGGATATACAAGGACGAGAACTCGCCGCCTGACTTCTATGAGAACGCCTGGCACTGCGACGCGACCTGGCGCGAAGCCCCGCCCCTGGGCTGCGTGCTGCGCTGCATTGCCTGCCCTCCGGTAGGCGGCGACACGATGTGGGCGAACATGGCTAGGGCCTATGACGATCTGCCCGCCAACGTGAAGCAGACCATCGCCCCGCTCAAGGCGCGCCATTCGATCGAGGCTTCCTTCGGCGCGCGCATGACCGAGGCAGAGCGTCACGACCTGAAGGCGCGCTTCCCCGATGCCGAACACCCGGTGGTCCGTACCCATCCCGAGACGGGCGAGAAGGTGCTGTTCGTCAACGGTTTCACCACCCACTTCACCAATTACCACACGGCACAGAACGTGCGCTACGGGCAGGACTATGCCCCCGGTGCCGCCAACCTGCTGCAGTATCTGATCGGCCGCGCTTCGATCCCCGAATACCAGGTGCGTTGGCGCTGGCAGCCCAACTCGGTCGCGATCTGGGACAACCGTTCGACCCAGCACTACGCGGTCATGGACTATGCGCCCACGGTGCGGCGCATGGAACGCGCCGGGATCATCGGCGACCGCCCTTTCTGAACACCCATCAACGACAAGAATTCCAAGGAGAGATCCGATGCAGTTCCTCGACGACTCCCTGCTCCCCCGCAATCAGGAAAAGCTGGTCATCACCGTGGCGCCCTATGGCCCGGAATGGGCGCCCGAGGACTTCCTCGAGGACATTCCGGTGACGATGGACGAGCAGGTCCAGAAGGCGGTCGATTGCTACAATGCCGGTGCCACCGTGCTCCACCTGCACTGCCGCGAGCCTGACGGCCACGGTTCGAAGCGCCTGTCGATGTTCAACGAGATGATTGGCAAGATCCGCAACGCCGTGCCCGAGATGATCATCCAGGTCGGCGGCTCGATCTCCTTCGCGCCCGAAAGCGAGGAAGAAGGCGCCGAGGCCAAGTGGCTCTCGGACGAAGTGCGCCACATGCTCGCCGAACTGACGCCCGCTCCCGAGCAGGTCACGATCGCCGTCAATACGACGCAGATGAACATCATGGACCTGATGCACGAGGAGGAATACGCGCAGACCTCCATCGCCAGCCCCGCCCTCTACCACGCCTATCGCGAGATGGTGGTGCCGGCCGGACCGCAGTGGGTGGAAGAGCACCTGCGCCGCCTCACCGGCGCCGGCATCCAGCCCCACTTCCAGCTGACCTGCATGCCCGACATGGAAACGGTCGAGCGCCTGATCCGTCGCGGGCACTACAAGGGGCCACTCAACCTCACCTGGGTCGGCATCGGCGGCGGTTTTGACGGGCCGAACCCTGCAAACTTCATGGAGTTCATCCGCCGCGCGCCCGATGGCTCGACCGTGACGCTCGAAAGCGTGATGGGCAATGTCCTGCCGATCAACACGATCGCCATCGCGCTGGGCATGCATGCCCGCTGCGGCATCGAGGACACGATCTACGATCCCCATGGCAACAAGATGGGCTCGGTCGCACAGATCGAACAGCTTGTCCGCATCAGCCGCGAACTGGGCCGCGAAGTCGCCAACGGTGACGAGGCGCGCGCGATCTACAAGATCGGCACGCAGTACAATTCCACCGAGGAAACGCTCGCCCGTCTCGGCATGGCGCCCAATCGCGAACGCGGCCAGCTCGCCGTGCCGATCCGCGAAGTCGCATGACGAAGACGGTCCTCTTCGTTCCGGGCCTGCGCGACCACGTGGAGGACCACTGGCAGACGCACGCGGCACGGGCCATTCCGGGCTCGGTCACGGTCGAACCGCTGACCGAAGACCGCCTGAGCCTTGCCGCGCGCGTTGCCGCTTTGGATGCCGCGCTCAACGCGATCGAGGGCGAAGTGGTGGTTGCCGCCCACAGCGCCGGGTGCCTGATGGTGGCGGCATGGGCACGCAATCCGACGCGCGCAGTGCGCGGCGCGCTGCTGGCGACGCCTGCCGATGTCGAGAATCCCCTGCCCCCGGGCTATCCCTCGCTGGAGGACCTGACGGCCAACGGCTGGTGCCCGATCGCCCGGGAACGCCTGCCATTTCCGGCAATCGTCGTGGCCAGCAACAACGATCCGCTGGGGCCTTTCGACCGCGTGGCGGAACTGGCGCACAGCTGGGGCGCGCGGCTGCACGATGCGGGCGAAGTCAGGCATCTCAATCCCCCTGCGGGCTATGGGCCGTGGGACGAGGCCCTGCCGTTGATCATCAAGGTCGCGGCGGGCTAAGGGACGGATCGGGGAGCGAAAAATGGCAGGGCCGATCAGCATCGAGAACGGGCAGGAAGGCCCTGCAAGCGCCAGCGCCTACAGCTGGATCGTCTTCGCGCTGAGCTTCGGCCTGCTTATCTCGGACTACATGGCACGACAGGTGCTCAACGCCGTATTCCCACTGCTCAAGGCCGAATGGAGCTTGAGTGACGGACAACTCGGCCTGCTTTCGGGCGTCGTTGCGGTCATGGTCGGCCTGCTGACCTTTCCGCTCTCGCTCGCTGCCGATCGCTGGGGCCGCGTTCGCAGCCTTGCCCTCATGGCGGTGCTGTGGAGCCTTGCCACCCTGCTCTGTGCCGTGGCGAGCGGGTTTGGCGAAATGCTGGTGGGCCGCGCTCTCGTCGGTCTTGGCGAGGCCGCTTATGGCAGCGTCGGCATCGCGGTGGTGATCAGCGTGTTCCCGCAACGTCTGCGCGCGACGCTTGCCGCTGCATTCATGGCGGGCGGATTGTTCGGGCAGGTGCTCGGCGTGGCCGTCGGCGGCACGATTGCGGCAAGCCACGGCTGGCGCAGCGCTTTCATGGCTATCGGCATTGCCGGTCTGGTGCTGGGTCTGCTCTATCCGTTGCTGGTGAGCGAGCGCCGTATCCGGGCGATGACCCGGCAGACAACCGATCAGGACAGCTGCGATGGACCTGCCAGGTCCGCCCCTTTGCGTGCGCTTGTCCGCAGCCGCTCGGTCCGCCTCGCCTACCTCGGAAGCGGCCTGCAGATGTTTGCCGCAGGTTCACTTCCTGCCTGGCTGCCCAGCTTCCTCAATCGCAACTACGGCTATGCAGTCGACCGTGCCGGGCAAGTGGCCGCGCTGCTGCTGCTGGCGTGTGGCGCGGGGATGATCCTGTGCGGAGTGATCAGCGACCGTCTCGCGCAGCAGCGGCCCGAGCGCAAGATCACCCTCGCCATGACCTACAGCATCGGCACGGCTGCGTGCCTCGCACTCGCCATGGCACTGCCACCCGGCCTTGCACAACTTGTCCTGATTGGCCTTGCCATGTTCCTGGTCGCCGGAACCACCGGCCCCGCCGGAGCGATGGTCGCGAACCTGACTCCGCTTGCCATCCACGGCTCGGCCTTTGCCACGTTGACGCTCGCCAACAACCTCGTCGGGTTGGCGCCGGGACCGATCCTGACCGGTCGCATCGCCGACGCCGTGGGGTTGGTCGGAGCCTTCCGCCTGCTGCCGCTGCCCTGCATCGCGGCCGCGCTCGTCTTTGCGGCCATGCGCCGCAGCTATCTTGCCGATCTGGCCACCGCCAAGGATACCTGACCCATGCAGACCCTGACCAGCCGTGCCCGGGCGCTCGCGCCGGGGCTCGGAGTCGCGCTCGTCATCGCCGCAGCGGCTACCTTCCTGTCGGAACACTACACCGCTCCGGTCATGCTCTACGCGCTGCTGCTGGGCATGGCGTTCAACTTCCTGATGGAAGGCGAACGCACGCGCCTTGGCATCGAGTTCGCCTCAAAGGCGCTGCTGCGCACCGGGGTCGCACTGCTCGGCATGCGCATCGGCTGGGCGCAAGTCACGGCGCTCGGCTGGGGACCGGTTGTCATGGTGTTGCTGCTAGTCGCAGTGACGATCCTCGCCTCGATCCTGCTCGCCAGACTCATGGGCTTCAACCCCCTGTTCGGCTTCCTCTCGGGCGGCGCGACCGCGATCTGCGGTGCATCGGCCGCGCTCGCAATATCCGCCTCGCTCCCCGCCCATGAGCGCAAGGAGCAGGCGACGCTGTTCACGGTCATCGGCGTCTCGGCCCTGTCGACGCTCGCCATGATTGCCTATCCGGTGATTGCCCACGCGGTCGGGCTCGACAACCGGCAGGCCGGCGTGTTCATCGGCGCGACGATCCATGACGTCGCGCAGGTCGTCGGCGCCGGTTACGCGATCTCGCCCGAAGCCGGGGACACTGCGACCATCGTCAAGCTGCTGCGCGTGGCCATGCTCCTCCCGGTGATCCTCGTCGCCGGGCAGATCACCCGGCGTCAGGCGACCGAAGGCACAACCCGCCCGCCCCTGCTGCCATGGTTCGTCGCGGCTTTCATCGGTCTCGTCGTCCTGAACAGCGTGGTCGCGATGCCCAAGGCCGTCACCGACGGTGCCAACGATCTTTCGCGCTGGTGCCTCGTCACCTCGCTCTCGGCGATCGGCATGAAGACGCAGCTGGGCGATATCGTGAAAGTCGGGCTCAAGCCCGTCGTGCTGATGCTGATCGAGACGGCGCTGCTGGCAGCGATGGTCCTCGCGATCCTGCATCTCCACCTCGTGTGACACGAAATGCAAAATCGCTGTCATCTATTGTGAAATAACGTGCGGGTCTCCCGGGTATCAGGGTGGCAACAACGGGAAATTGGGGAGGATACTGAAATGACCACCGGACACCTGCGCCTTTGCGCCAGCGCGCTTGCCATCCTTGCTGCGGGCACGACCATCGCCCACGCGCAGGACAGCGCAAGTGACACCGCCAGCGAAGCACCCGCCAACGGCGAGATCATCGTGACCGCGCAGAAGCGCGCCGAAAGCGTCCAGAGCGTGCCGATCTCGATTGCAGCCTTCAGCGGCGCCAGCCTCGACAAGCAGAACGTCGTGACCGTGCTCGATCTCGGAAAGGTGGCGACCAACTTCCAGACGGTCCGCTCGTCCAACACCGGTTCGACCCGCATCGGCATCCGTGGGGTCGGCTCGCTCGCAAACACCCTGATCGAACCCAGCGTCGCGGTGTTCGTCGACGGCGTCTACGTGCCGCGCTCGGGTTCGGTGCTCGGCGCGTTCCTCGATATCGAGGGCGTCGAAGTCCTGCGCGGGCCGCAAGGCACCCTGTTCGGCCGCAATGCCAGCGTCGGCGCGCTCTCGCTGCGCAGCGCTCTGCCCAAGGGCGAGTTCAGCGGCGAAGTCAGCGGCGAGGTCGGCTCGTTCGACCGCTACAAGATTTCCGGCAACCTCAACCTGCCGCTGACCGAGAACGTCGCCCTGCGCGTCGCCGGCATGGGCCAGTGGTTCAAGGGCCCTTGGATCAACAAGCTCGATGGCAAGCATTACGGCGGTTCGGACGACGTGTCGTTCCGCGGCACGCTCAAGGCCGATCTCGGCAACGTCGAATGGATCCTGCGCGGCGATTACACCCGCCTCGATGGCGATGGCGTCGCCAACTTCGATTTCGATCCCAACTCGGTCAGCGCCGCACGCCTTGCCTTCATCAAGGCCGCATTCAACGGCGGGCCGGACACCAACCTCAACGACCGCGTGATGAACCAGTCGATGGCGACGGGCCTGATCGATGAGAACTGGGGCATCTCGAGCACTGCCTCGCTCGAACTCGCGGGCGGCAGCACATTGAAGCTGATCAACAGCTACCGCGTCTGGACCAACGACCAGCTCGATGGCGACATCGTCTACTTCCCGGTCAGCCTCGCCTCGCGCCGCAGTCTGTTCGATTCGAAGAGCCAGAACCACGAGTTGCAGTTCATCTCGCCCGAGAAGGAATGGCTCGGCGGCAAGTTCGACATGGTCGCAGGCGTCTATTACTTCGAGGAAGACTTCGCGCTGGGCGAACAACTCAACCTGGGCACCGCCTTCTGCGGCGTGCTCGTCCCTGCTGGCCCTCCACGCACCGCTTGCGGCAACTACTACGCCGTGAACAACGGCGTAGCAGCGACCGACCAGGACGTGTTCCAGAACGTCAAGAGCTTCGCCGCCTACGGTCAGGGCAATCTGCACCTGTCCGACCAGCTGACCCTCACGCTGGGCGGCCGCTGGACCACCGACAGGAAGCGCGGCACTTATGCCCAGGCCTCCAGCCCCTTCACCCAGACCCTGCGCGCTACCGAGATGCTGACCTTCCCCGGCATCAGGGAGAACCGCTTCACCTATCGCGTCAGCCTCAACTACAAGCCCAGCGACGACATCCTCGTCTTCGCCAACCACTCGACCGGCTACAAGTCGGGGGGCTACAACTCGGGCGGCGGCACGCCGTCGCTCTCGGTGGTCGACGGCAACGGCAACCTCGTCTCGACCAAGCGGCTGTTCACGCGTGAGACGGTCAAGAACTACGAACTCGGCATCAAGTCGGCATGGCTGGATCGCAAGGTCCGCGCCAACGTCACGCTTTACCGCATGGACATCGGCGGTTTCCAGGACCGCGCGTTCGATGGCGTCAGCTTCATCGTCCGCAACGCCGGCAACTTGCGCCAGCAGGGCGTCGAAGTGGACCTGACCATCGCGCCCAGCCGCGATTTCTCGGTCACCGGCTCGGTCGCCTATCTCGACTCCCAGTTCACCGATTTCAGGACAGCTTCGAACCTGCCTGGCCTGCCCGGTACCCAGGACCTGACCGGCAAGCCCAACACCTTCTCGCCGAAGTGGTCCGGCAATGTCGCGGTCGACTGGGGCACGGACCTTGGCCAGAGCGGGATGCGCCTCGCCGTCAACGGCACGATGTCATTCATCTCCAGCCAGTTCGTCGGCACGGTGAACGACAACAATCCACAGTCACTGGCGGCGCCCTATGCCCTGCTGGGCGGTCGCATCTCGCTGAGCGGCGCGGATGATCGCTGGACCCTCTCGGTCTTTGCACGGAACCTCGCGAACAAGCACTATCGCCCGCTGTCGGTCTACCAGCCACTGGGCGGGGCACTGGGGCTCAACAATACGGTCTTCCCCGGCAGCACCGCCAATCGCGTCTCAGCCAGCGAGCCGCGCATGTTCGGAGCAGCCGCAACTTACCGTTTTTGACGACTGTCTGTCGATTGCACCCTCAGTCGAAACTCCCAAGGAACGAGAGTTGTGTAGAGCGAGGTACGCGACTGCCGACATTTTTTCAGCCGGTTGCGAGCAAAGCCGCACCCGGCTGACCACCTGTGACGCAGAACCCATGGTGGTTGATGAAGGCTACGTGGCAAAGTCTCCAAGGCCGTCAGGCCTACAGGAGAATCGTCATGGGATATTCAGATCTTGATGCTGCCGTGCATGATCGGCCGCCTTGGAATGCAGGGCAAAATGTTGGCCCGAAACGCCCTTTGCGCAGGCGAGACATCTGGGCAATTCGCTTCTATCTCGACGAGCACAAACGCCTTCGCGACCGCGCGTTGTTCGACCTCGCCATCGACAGCAAGCTTAGGGGCTGCGATTTGGTGAAGCTCCGCATTGGGGACGTTGTAAGCGGCGGACACATCAGAAACCGTGCAACCGTGATCCAGCAAAAAACGGGCCGACCTGTCCAGTTTGAAATCATGACTGAAACGCGAGCTACGCTAGAACGCTGGCTTGAACGAAGAGGCGGGCGACTCAACGATTTCGTGTTTCCAAGTCGGATCGATTATCTCGGCCATCTTAGCACGCGGCAATACGCACGGCTCGTCGATGAATGGGTGTCGGTGGTCGGCCTCGACAGGCGAGACTATGGCACACATTCGCTTCGACGAACGATAGCGTCCTTGATTTACAAATCGACCGGAAATCTGAGGGCGGTCCAGATCCTGCTCGGACACACGAACATTCAGAACACCGTTCGCTATCTCGGTGTCGACGTGGACGATGCAATAACACTGTCAGAGCGAACGGAGATTTAAACTCTTGGCAATTGGGCCTGTGGGGGATCGGCAGGCCCGACTATCGATGAACGAATGGCAGCAATCAATAAAAGGAAATCGACAACGGAATGACCGAGTTGAAAGGCGTCAGATGTCACTTTTTGCCGATGCCCAGCGCCGCAAGCGCCTGATCAAGATCTGCGGCTTTGAAGGGCTTGGTTAGCCTCGGAAGGTCGGGTGATATTCCTTCCACATCGGCGTAGCCAGATACGATCAGGCACGGAAGTCCTGAACGAAGGTCCTGTACTTGGCGCACAAGTTGCGACCCGTTCATGCCTGCCATCAGGTGATCTGTCACAAGGACTGCCACGTCGTCTAAGTCGTCCAGCAGGCGCAAAGCTTCTTCGGCTGACCCAGCTTCCGCCACTTCGAAGCCTGCGTCTTCAAGCATATCGGCAGTGCTAGCCCGTACCAGTATGTCGTCGTCAACAAGCAGAGCGACGCCGCGATAGCTTTGGGATCCTAACCGGTTGCGAACAGGGGCAGTCGCGTTCGAGTGCTGGTCTTCTGCCACCGGCAACCAAAGTTCGATGTTGGTGCCGTAACCTTGACGGCTGAAGATGCGAAGCTCGCCGCCAAGTTGGCGCGCAAGGCCGTGGACCATCGACAAGCCGAGGCCAGTTCCTTTGCCCACTCCTTTTGTCGAGAAGAAAGGTTCAATTGCCCTGGCAACGGTTTGTGCGTCCATGCCCGAGCCAGTGTCAGCGACGGATACTACGATGTAGCTACCCTCTTTAAGCTGGCCCTTGGGCGATTTGGATTGATTGCGAACGGATGCGCTAATCCGAAGTGTTCCACCCTCAGGCATGGCATCTCGTGCATTCACGCACAGGTTAAGCAGCGCCATCTCCAGTTGATTGAAGTCGGCCTGGGCAGGCCGAATATCATCGGCAAGGTCGGTCACCACCTTGATTTGCGGACCCGTGGTACTGGCAATGAGCTCGCTCATGCCTGTGATGAGTTCGCGAATATCGATGGCGGTCGGCTGCAGAGGTTGACGCCGTGCAAACGCAAGCAGCCTTTGTACGAGCATGGTTGCGCGCTCTGCCGATTGCATGGCTCCAGCAATCAGGCGTTGCTCGCGCTCGCCGCCGAACTGCTTTCGGGCAAGGAGGTCGAGCGTCCCGACGATGGGGGTGAGCAGATTATTGAAATCATGTGCGACGCCGCCGGTCAGCTGTCCCAGAGATTCAACCTTCTGAGCCTGCCGCAGCTGCTCCTCTGCTTCGGCCAGACGTTGTTGTTCGCAAATTCGGTCTGTCACGTCATGGACTATCTGGTAAGCGCCAATCTGCTGACCGGCGGCATCGCAAAGCCTGTTGAAGGTGATCTCGAATGATCGGCGCTGCCGTCCCAGGTCGCCAAACTCATCAATGATCGTAAATTCCTCGCCTGCCAGGGCCCGGCTCCAGGTCGCGCCAACATGCTCTTGCTCGTCCGGCAGGTGTCGGAGGACATCGAGCATCGAAGCGCCAACGCGGGGCTGGACGCCATAGACGGCTTCAAAGGCCGCGGCGGCAGCCTTGTTGACAGCGAGCCAGCGGAAGTCGCGATCTGCGACGAGAATGATAGCCGTAGTGTTTTCGACCACATCCGTAAGCAGCTTGCGCTCTGCAAGAGCGTCAGCAATCCGCTGCTCAAGCGTCTCGTTCAGCTCCCGCAGCGACTGTTCGATCGCCTTCCTTGCAGTGATGTCGATCGCTGTGCCGATGACGCGATTGCAAACGTCACCAGCGAAGACCCCGCGACCTTTGGCGGCGATCCATCGTACTACGCCATCTTCCTTGCCAATCGTGCGATATTCGACGTCATACGTCGTACGACGAGCGGGGTCCGCAGCCGAAGCGTAGGCTGCCGCCGTCGCTTGACGGTCGTTGGGGTGTAGCCCGGCGTAAAAATCATCCATCGACACTGCAACATTTGGAGAGATGCCGAACATTGCCTTCACGCGCGGTGGCCAGAACAACGTCTGGTTGATCTCGTCGACGTCCCACAGTCCGATCTCAGCCGCATCGATGGCCAGGCGCAATTGCTCTTCGCTTGCGCGCAGGTTTGCCTCGGCACCCACGCGCTCGACATGCGCCCAGGATCGGTCAGTGACCTCGCGAATAACCCTGAGCTCATAGTCAGACCAACGATGTGGAACGTTGTCGTGAATCGCCATCAGGGCCGCGAGCCGACCATCCTTGATCAGCGGCATGCAGATGGTCGCAGCTATCCCGATATTCTGAAATGTCTCTGCTTCTTCGGGAGCAATCTCGGTCAGATTATCATTGATGATCAAGGGTCGCCCAGCGTTGAGCTCCTGTACTGCGAGCTTACCAAAAGCAGCGAGGCGATACCGGCCAATAATCGATGGCGAGCCCGGAGCATGCCAGTTACCGCGGATGGTAAAGCCGTCCTGGTCGTCATCCATGTCGGCGTATGCGCAGTTGGTTATCGAGAGATGCTCGGCAACCATGCGCGTGCTTGTCGCCAAGACGGCGTCAGCGTCCTCAAGCCCGCCGACAGCTTGTCCCAGATCATCGAGAAAGCGATAAAGTTCTTCGCTTTTTGCCAGCTGCTGCTCTGCCAAGACGCGAGCTGTGATATCGAAAACCATGGCCAGGCTGCCCACTGGCTCGCCGTGCTGATTCCGGATCGGCAGGTATTCAAGGTCCATGAAGACTTGTTCGGGCCTGCCATGACGCCACAGTTCGAGTTCCTGCGCCTGGAAGCTCAGGGTCTCACCTGTTAGCCCCGCTGCTATCACTCTTGCGTTGAAATCACGCGCCTCTGGCCAGATCTCGAGAACCTTCCCACCCAAAGCTTCAGGGTGGCGAGGCCCACAGACCTGCGCATAGCCATCGTTATAGAGCAGGATCCCGTCAGCACCCCAAAGGACGACCATCGGCACTGGAGATGACAGCACCGTCTGAACGTTTATCTTCAGCTCGGCAGGCCAACTCTCGATTGCACCGAGCCCGGTCGATTCCCAATCCTTGGAGCGGATTAGATCGCCCGTCTTGCCACCGCCGAAAAGGCCGCTGCTACCAGGAGAACTTGCTACAGTGTCCAGCATAAGCTGGCATCGTAGCTCCTTTAGGTTTGGACGAATAGCCAAGACTTTGAAAACGCGCCATGAATAGCAACTCGAGGTTCGATAAATGCTGAGCCAGATCGGCGTCGTGAACGCTACTCCTGGCGAGATCGCTCGACCGAATTTCCGCACCTCCGGAGCTTACACTGTCAGAGCGAACGGATATCTCAACGTCTTTGTCTTGGGCCTATGAGGGACAAGCAAGCTCGACAATCGATGAATGAACGGCAGCAATGAATTTGACGAGATCAACTACGGAATGACCGGAGTTAAGGCGGCTTCTGCCTTGATGTTGAGAGCCACACCAACGAGAGGTTTGGGCGCTTACAGTCAAAAAGCCTCTCGCCCCTCGGCAATGTTGAGTAGTTCAGAGAAAACGAAAGTCGCCGGTGCGCGTCCTGAAGCTGGAACCAGTTCGCGCAGAAGGCCATTATCACGTAGGTCACGGATGATCTTTCGCGCCGTTGCCGGTGGAATTTGGGCCGAGGCTATAAAATCCGGCGTTTGGAAGATCGGGCGCTGGAAGATCCAGTCGAGGGCGCGGACCGCATATTGCGAGTGGGTGATCTCCACCACCCAATCTCGCTTGTCCTGATGGAGGGCAAGGATCGCCTGTGCTTTCTGGGTGTTGGCATCTGCCTGGGTGATTATGCCGCGCAGGAAGAAGGCCGCCCACCCGCTCCAGTCATCGTCACGGGAGACGGCGAGCATGCGGTCGTAATATTCGTCGCGATTGGCTTCGAGATATTCCGAAAGATAGAAGTTCGGCCGCGAGAGTAACCCGTGGGCGTAGAGGAACAGCGGGATGATCAGCCGCCCGATGCGCCCATTCCCGTCAAGAAACGGATGGATCGACTCAAACTCGGCATGGACGATGGCTAGTTGCACCAGTCTGTCTGGCGCGTCGGCGTGAATATAGGCTTCCCAGTCTGCCATTGCGCCGTCAAGGCAGTCAGCGCCGGGTGGCACAAAGCGCGCCTGTTCAATGGTACAGCCTTCTGGCCCGATCCAATTCGGGATGCGGCGGTATTCGCCGGGATCTTTGTTGCGGCCGCGAACGCCATCCATTAGCACACGATGAGTGGCTTTTATCAGCCGCTGCGATAGCGGAAGTTGTTTCATCAGACTTTCTGCCTCGCGCAGGGCGGCGCGGTAGTTCAGCACTTCGCGCGCGTCGGCCTTCTTCGGTGTGCTCTCGTCAAACAGATGGCCCTGGGCTTCAAACTCCAGGACTTCACCCAACGTCACCTGCGTTCCCTCGATCTTGCTGGACAGCACAGCTTCGCGGGCGGTTAGAGGTGACAGCAGGATATCGGGATTTGGAATGCCTGCGAGGACACCTTCATACCGTGCAATCGCGGCATTTGCAGGTCCAACCAGCGGAAAAAGTGCGCCAAGATCAAGCGCGGCTGGCGGAAATCGTCCTTCGTGATAGGCAATAGGCAATGGCGTCTCCGTCAGACCATCATGGACTGGCGAGCGAATCACACGCTCGCCGCTTGTTGATCGTCTATCGACAGTTACATCATTTGATGATCGCAAAACACGGTTTCGCTCACATCAAACTTTACTGATGTTCGTAGGCGATCATCAAGCCCACTGGCAAAATCCACATCCAGATGGCGAGAGGATTCGGTTGGACGCTCACGTTTCTTGATCTGGCCGTCATGGGGCTGACGGCCAGCACCCAGTCCCCGAACGATTAATGAGCGCGAAGGCCTCCTGAACCTACGGCAAGTGCCGCCGGACAATTCTTTGCCCGGAACGGCAGCAATGGACGGCGGAATCTGCTGCACCAGAAAGAACCGACACAGCTGACTTGAATTTGGTGCAGAAGGCATTGCTGAGTCCGTCCTGAGGGCTGCCTCAGCTCAACAACGTCTGGTTAGCCTCCGGCACCCGTTCCTGATGTGTCAGCAACATCTCGTAAGCGCGGCCTAACGCGGTATGAATAATCGCCGGACGCAGGTCGACCTGAATTGCGCCCCGTCTGCCCGATGCGGCTTCGCAGTACAGCCCTTTCAGCGCTTCGGCAGCCAGGAAAACTGCTTGATCGTGATAGACCGCTTCGCTTTTCAACAAGGAGACCGCAATCGTCGCGCGGGTATGGTCGATCCCGAGTTGCGCGAAGAGTTGATCGCGAAGCTCCTCGGTCAAAAATGCGCCTTGGCGAAGCACCTTGTGCAACTTGGTCCGAAGAAGTCCAAGCCTGTCCGCCATATGCGCCAGGGGGATAGCCTGGCGGGCAAGCTCGGCGTTGATCAGGCGCTTGTAACGTGACTGCTCGGTTTCCGGTTCAGCAACTCCTACGGCATCCACGTTCCGTATGACAGAGGACGAGTTGAAGACCGTCTCTGGTGTCATGGCCCCATGCAGCATCAAAGTTCCCCTTTGATCGCATGGCATCATATCCAGCCTTTTACGGTCAACATTATAATCGGCTTATCTCTCTGCATTGAATGCCAAACCCTTCGGCACGGTGCGTACCAAGCGCGACTCGCCACTCGGCAAATTGGTGCCAAGAACCGGGATCAGCATTTTCCGATCTTGGTCCTGGAATCCCTGATCTCGGGAATCTCCGTCCCCCACCGCCGCAATCCCCGACTCCAAGTTACGCAAGATCGCGCGCAGCGCGTCCCCACTTCCTGGAATTCTGCCATCAGCCGGCGCCTTTTCCATTGCTCTCGGCCCATCGTGAACGCTCCGTGAATTCGCCTGCGGACAACGCGGCGACCTTTCACGAATGGAGCCAAAGACCAATGACAAGCAGTTGGAAAGGAAAGGGCACAGTCCTCCTCCAGGGCGCAGCGATCATGGCCATTGCCGCAGGCCTCGGAAGCGAGATGGCCATGGCTGGCAACGACCAGACATTCAATACGGCCCTGCTCAAGTTCACCGGCTTCCTCCAAGGCTCGGGCGGGAAGATCATCACTGTTCTCAGTCTTGCGGGCGGGGTCGTTGGCCTCGCCGCCGGGCGCTTCAGCCTCGCGCAGATCGCGATACCTGTCGGTGTAGGCGTGGGCGTCGGCACCGGCGTGCCGATCGTGACCGCCGCGATCACCGCGACGATCTGAACTTCGATCGGCTGTGGCTCGCGAATCCCTCGGGACGTGACAGCTACAGTCGGAGGGTGGCGAAGTGACCATGCACAGATACATCGTGCCTCAGCACCTCGACGATCCGGAACTGATCGGATTTTGGACTCTCGACGAGTTCCTTGGCCTGATCGTGCCGTTCGCTTGGGGGATCCTGTCCCAACATATTCTGATCGGGCTCATGATGAGCGTGCTGGCCTGGTGGGGATTGCGCAAGTTGAAGGCAGGGAGGGCGGTGTCCTGGATAGTGCACACGGCCTACTGGCATCTGCCGGGCGCCTTTATCGGCCTCAAGGCAACGCCACCCTCACATATTCGCATCATGGCAGGATGAGGCAGCGACCATGGACCTGGCGATCACCTACCAGCAATCGCAGCGCCTGCTCAAGCAGCGCAACCTGCTTGCCGCGAGCTCGCTCGGCCTGTTCGCAGCGACGTTACTGCTAGTCCTTGCGGCAGCGGGACAAAACCGCGAGGTCATCCTCCAGCCCGTCCTGTCGCGTCCGCTGACAATCACTTCGGACGAAGTCAGCCGCGATTATCTCGAACTGGTGACGCGTGACGCGGCCTTGCTGATGCTCAATCGCTCGCCTTCCAATCTGCAATACTGGATGGAAGCGGTGCTCGCGCTGACCGATCCCAAAGCTCACGGCCGGATGAAGGCGGAGCTGCTCAAGGTCGTGACAGACCAGAGCGGTTCGAGCGTGTCGCAATACTTCACGATGGAGCGACTTACGGTCGATCCCGCAGGGCTCACAAGCGAAGTCAATGGCACCTTGCACACCGTCCTCGGCTCCAAGGAAGTAAGCGCGGAGGCACGGACGTTCCGGTTCGTGTGGAGCTACAGCGGGGTGTCGCTGCGCCTCCTTGCATTCGGGCAGGTGCAACCCGACCAGAAGCAAGGCGAGGACGCATGATGCACGCGCCTGACAATTGGCCCACCGTGTCCATAAGCATGGCACGGCTGCTGCGGTCCAACGGAGCTCTTCGTGCACATTTGTCGGCGGTTCTATCGGTGGGCGCGTGTCTGGTAGCAAACCCGGCCTTGGCTGACCAATCCGTGCTGGCGGCAGACAACGGTACGGTTGGATGTATCGCGTCGGCCAAGGACCTCACGCGGATCAGCCTAGCCGGCGATCAGTTCGCATCAGTGTCCAAGATCTCGACCGGCAACGCCGACGACGACTTCAAGATCGTCAACGAACCCACGCGTGGCGACATCTACCTCTCCGTTCCCGACGGCTACGGGAAGTCAAAGCTTTCGTTCTTCGGCACCACTCGCAAGGGTTACGTCTACAAGTTCGTCTGCGAGGTGAGGGGCGAGGAGGCCGAACAGCTCTTCGTTGCCAATCGCGCAATTCAGGCGGAGGAAGAACGGCAGACCGTACGATCCGTATCGCCTGAGGAGACGGCGGCGCGCCTCGTCCAGGCGATGTACCGCGGCGAAGCTCTCGAAGGCTTCGAGCAGGTGGATGATGTGCTGGCGCCGGTGCGCATCGGCAAGCTCGAAGTGCAGCAGATCGGGCAATACCAGGGCGAGGACTTGCGTGGCCTTATCCTGCGGGTCCGCAACACGGCGCGCGAGCCGATCACGCTTGACGAGCAGGTCCTCTCGGCCCGCGGCGCCGTCGCCTTCATGGCACCGGTCAGCGAGCTCGCACCGAATGCCGTTTCAGCCGTCTACCTCATCCAGAAAGCGGGAGCACGATAATGAAGCTCGCCCATATCTTTCGAAAGAAGCAGCGCGCGCTCGATGGCGGCGCAACTGTCGATACACTGCGAGGCGACGTCTCCCCACTGGGCGATGCCAATGCCATAAACGAGGCGGAACGGCGCAAGCAAAGCATACGCTTTGCCGGCGTCGGCTGCTTCGCGCTGGTGGCAGGATCGCTCTACATCTTTTCGGGTGATGATGCCGCTGAAGGCGTCTCGCCGGATGCATTGGCCTCCGGTGTCTCGGTCGACGAGATGGTCAACACCAACATGGCCGAGAAGGAATGGCGGGCGCAATCCGAGGCGCAGATTGCCGGGATCGAAACAGAACTGCGCACGCTTGGTGCGCGGGCCGAGCGGGCAGACCAGCTCGAAAAACAACTGTCCGGCTCGGCAGGGGAAAGTGGCGGTGCCGTTTCAGCGGACACGCAGCGGATCCTTTCCGCCTACCAGGCAGAGAACGACCAGCTGCGCGCGGCGCTCGATGCGGCGCGCCAGTCGCCGGCAACTGCGCCGGCAGCTCCTGGAAACCTGTACGGGCCCGGCGCTTCCTCGTTTACCCAGAGTGGGACGACGCCGGCGGGCGAAGCGGCGGCCGCGGCCGCCGGGTTCGGCTCGCTGCGCAAGAGCGAGGTCAGCTTGGTCTCGTTCGGAGAAGGCGCCGCAGGGACGGGATCTCCGGTGCCCAAGGGCAACACCGTCTACACCGACAGTGCCAACTATCTGCCGCCCAATTCGATCGCGGTCGCACGAGTCATCGTCGGCGTCGATGCCAATGCCGGCGTTCGCAGCGAGACCGATCCGCTCCCGGTTGTCCTGCGCATCACTGGCCCTGCACGCTCGGTCTATGACAGGGGGCGCCTCCTCAAGACGGAGATCAGCGGCTGCCTGGTCAACGGCGCGGCGCGCGGCGACCTCTCCTCGGAAAAAGTCTATGTCAAACTGCAGCGCATGACCTGCCCGCAAAAGGGCGGTCGCTATGCAGTGTCGGACGTCAAGGGCTTCATCGCGTTCGGCGGGAAGACCGGCGTGCGCGGTCGCGTGGTGAGCCGCGAAGGCGCGCTCGTCGGCCAAGCGTTCCTGGCAGGCCTCGCCGGAGGCTTTGGCCGAGGCTTTGCTGCCAACAGCAGCTCTTTGCTCACCGGCAGCACGGTCAATGTCAATGGCGAGCGGCAGAAGCTCGGCACCGGAGACATCCTGCAGGGCGGGATCGGCGAGGGCGTCGCGACTTCTGGCGACATGGTCTCGAAGTACCTGATCGAGCGGGCCGAGCAGTACCAGCCCGTGATCGAGATGCCGACCGGCATCGATGTCGAAATCGTGTTTCTCGAAGGCGTATTCATCCAGGGCTGAGGAGGCCGCATCCCATGTTTGCAGACGCCACGACCAGAATTGCGCGCACCAGAATCGCTGCGCCTGCAGTCAGGATCCTGCTGCCCCTCGCCGCCATCCTTGTCGGCAGTGGCACTTCGCTGGTCTGGGCCGAGGCCGGCTCGCCAAGCGCGGGCAAGACCGCCGACATTGAGATGCAGGTCAGGCATGCAATGGGGCAACGCTTGCCGCGTACGCCCGTTACCAAGGTCAACTGCACTCTAGTCGATGGTCTTTGCGAAGTGACCGCAGGATCGCAGCTGTTCTATGTCGATCGCTCTGGCCGATATCTGCTGGTCGGCCGGGTCTACGACATGGAAACGCACCGGGACCTGACGGCAGCACGGTTACTGGAAGTGAACCCGGATCTCCTGCTCGGAGCCCCCGCCACCAAGGGCAGTGGACATGACACCGACCTGGCATCCGATGACCCCAATCCCGAACGCGGCGCCCCCACTCAGGCCGCGAGCGGGGCGCCCCGGACAATGTCCCTTGCCGGACTGCCCGCCGCTGGCGGCATTGTCTGGGGCAACCCTGCAGGCCCGGCCGTCACTGTCTTCAGCGATTTCCGCTGTGGCTACTGCCGCGCCCTGTCGCAGACCCTAGAGGCCATGAAGGTACGGGTCATCGAGCGGCCTATCTCCATTCTTGGCAGCCGAGCACTCGCGAACCAGGTGTTCTGTGCTCGCGATCGGGCCCGGGCGATCAAGGCCGCTTATGCCGGAATGGCTATCGAGCAGGCCAAGCCCTGCGATACCTCGGCGCTTGATGCCAACGAGCGGTTCGCCAGGGAGCAGGGCATTGCTGGAACCCCGGTCCTGGTGCGCAGCGATGGTGCGGTGATCGAGGGCTTCCGCCCACGGGCGTTTCTCGAGAACTGGATCAAGGGGGGGCGTTCATGAGCCTCCAATTGCACAGGCTTTGCGTGTTCCAGTCCATTCCCAGCGCCCGCTCGGTCATGGTCCTGCTATCCAGCGCCGCCCTGTCATCCTGCGGCGTGCTGCTTGGCGATAACGTCAAGGGGAACTTTATCTGCAGCGCCCCGGGGGGGACCTGTGCGCCCTCCACGCTGATCGACGACCAGGCCCTGGCCCTGATCGAAGGTGCCCGGCCTGAGGTTTCAGGGTCCCAGCAACCGATTGGCTTCAGCCAGGCCAAGGCAAGGGCAGAGACGTTTCGGTCGGTATCGCGCAGTTCGCAGGGAGGGCAGTTTAAAAGTCCGGCACGCGTCCGCGACAATCTGCTCCACCGCGAAACTCGGACCTTGCGCCTGGTCTTCCCGGCCTATGTCGATGATGCAGGCAACCTGCACGAAGCCCGCGTCGTTCACACCGTTGTCGATCGGGGTGGCTGGATCGAACTGACGGACGGTTCTCTGGCGCCCCTAGCCGGAACGTACCCGAGCCAGGGTGAGGATTTACCCGCCACTCCAGCACCTGACCCGCCAGAAACATCCATATCGGACCAATCGCTTTCGGCGCCGGCTTTGGACAAGATCGGAGGACCAGTGAGCCCCGGAGGGGCGCCGCCGACCAGCCCTCTCACAATCGATGCTATCCGGGCCCAGGTCGCAGAGCGCCTTGCCACAACGCGCAAACCGCCAACCACGGTGCAGCCACAAGCAGATGGACCGCGCGCAGGGGCTTCCACGCCATCAGAGAAGGGACGCCCGCCCGAATCCTCCGCGACAATCTCAGCAAGACCCGGGATGCCCTTAGCCGCAAATCCGCCTGCGTCATTCTCAACGCCAGAAGTGGATTGATCGTCATGTCGACCAGCGCATGGAACCGTTTTCTCGATCTCGTCTTCGGCGAGGGGGCGCGGGCTGATGTTGCGCCGCAATCAACCGGTATGCCGATGCTCTCGGACTGGCTGCCCTATCGCAGTTATGACCCCGAGACCCGGCTGTTCATCAATACGGCAAGCATGGGTTTCATTCTCGAGCTTGCGCCGATGGTCGGGGCGGACGAGCGCACCGGCGAAATTTTCACCCAGTTCCTTTCAGACGGTCTGCCGGCAGGCTGCGAAGTGCAGATCATCCATTGGCAGAGCCCTGCGGCCGGCGTGCGCATTGCCGACTGGGTAATGCCGAGGGTGCTCGCCAAAGGCGTCTATGGCCGCGCGGCACAGCATCGCGCCCACTACCTGAGGCGTGCGGCCTGGACCTCGCTGTCGCGTGATGCCCCGTTTTGCCTGCGCCAGCATCGCGTTCTCGTCAGCATCGGCGCATCGCTGGGGTCTTCACTGACTGCAACGGACCTTGCGAGCGTTCGCGAAAGCCTAGGCGGGACCTTGCAGGCCCTCAGCATTCCGTACCGCGACATTGCCCCTGCCGAGTTGATCGCGTTTCTGAACGATCTCCTCGTTCCGGGCATAGACAATGCCGAGAGCGCAGACCTCTACTCTCCACTCGACCCCATCCACCAGCAATGTCTGCGACGCGACCTCATCACCGAAATCTCACCCGACCGTATCGTGCTCAAGGTCAGCCGCGACGGGCGAGACGGCCAAGCAAGCGGGCCAGCTTCGGGGCACACCTTGCAGCCGACCAGCGAACCCGAAGCCTTCGACTGGCGCTTCTTTTCGGTCCGGCAAATGCCGCGGCAATGGGCACCGTGGGATGTCCAGAAGCTGATTGGCGACGTGCTCAACGACAAGCTGCGCTTCGGCTGCAACGTGCTCACAGTTCTCGGGTTCGTCCTGTCCGATGAGGAAGCAACGGCTTCGCGGGCCGGTTTCAAGGTGCTGCGCACCACCAGCCTGGCCGACTCCCGCTCCGCGCGTTTCCTGCCGCAACTGGCGCAGCAGCGCGACGAGTGGCAGCAGGTTCAGGCGGAACTGCGCGAGGGGCGCAAGCTCGTCCAGGCCTACTATGCCGCGGGCGCGCTGTCGCCGCTCGGCAAGGGCGATGCCAACGAACGTCTGCTCAAATCGGTCTACAAGGCAGCTGGCTGGGACCTGGTTGAAGAGCGCTACCTGCAGACGATGGCTCTGCTGGCGGCAATGCCGCTCGCGCTCCCCAATGGCCTGTCGGGCGATTTCAAGCGAATGAAGCGGCTGCGTACGATGCTGAGCAATACCGCAGCAGCGATCGCGCCGCTCCAGGGCGAGCATACCGGCGGTCCGATCCCGCATATGCTGCTGGTGGGACGGCGCGGCCAACCCTTCTTCTGGTCGCCGTTCCAGAATGCAGCCGGCAATCACAATGTCGCGGTGTTCGGCAAGTCTGGCTCGGGCAAGTCGGTCTTCCTCCAGGATGTCTGCGCTGCACTTGCCGGAGCCGGTGCCAAGGTCATCGTGATCGACGATGGGCGCTCGTTCGAGCACATGGCCAAGGCCTTCGGCGGCGCATTCGTCGAGTTTCGGCTGTCGTCGGGTTTTTCGCTCAATCCCTTCGACATGATCGATGCGCGGGCGCTCGAGAGCGATGCCGATGGCGAGGACTACGAAGTCGAGTGCCTTGCCATGCTGAAGTCCATCGTCGGGCAGATGGCGCGCCAGCAGGACCGCCTGTCCGATACCGAGCGCGGTTTGATCGATTCTGCTGTCAGCCGCGTTTGGAGCGAGCACAAGCGCGCAGGCACTATCGATGCGATCGCCGCCGCCCTGCGCGCCAGCCCCTCGCCATTTGCCAATGATCTCGCAGATGCCATGTCGCCGTTCCTGTCGGGCGGCACCTACGGACGGTTCTTTGCCGGATCCTGCTCGATTGACCTGACGGCAGATCTCACCGTTTTCGAGTTGTCGGACCTGTCATCCAAACCCGAGCTGCGCTCGGTCGCACTCACTGCGCTGATGTTCCTGACCTTGCGCGTCATGCGCGATCTCGACCGTTCGATCCCTAAGCTCACGATGATCGACGAAGCCTGGCAATTGCTCGGTGGCGGACAGATGGGCCAGGCGATCGAGACCTATGCGCGCACCTGCCGCAAGTACGGCGGGGCGCTGGTCACAGCGACACAGTCTCTGAACGATTTCTACAAATCGGAAGGCTCGCTGGCCGCGCTCGAGAACAGCGACTGGTCGGTGGTGCTCCAGCAGAAGGAAGAGACGGTCAACGATCTGGCCCGGCACCAGCGCTTCGAGATGGACAGGCACACCGAGGCGCTGATCCGCTCGCTGAAGCGCAATGGCACGGAATACTCCGACGTCCTGATCAAGGGACCCGAGACCCTGGCGGTCGGACGTCTGGTGCTCGATCCCTACTCAGCGACGCTCTACTCTTCGAGCCCCAAGGTCTTCTCGGCGATCGAGACGCTGGTCGGCCAGGGCGTGCCGCTCGCCGATGCGATCGAACAGGTTGCCTTCCCGGATCGCGCCAAACCCGCAATGGCGGCAGAGTCCGGGGCATGATCCGCTATCCGGCCTTGACGCGCTTGGTGCCATCTTCCGCGCAGGTTCAGGACACCTGCCACCTGGGCCTGTGCCTCGCCGGGTGGCTGCTCATCAACATTTGCTGCACCGGGGCGATCTGGCTTGCGCTGTTCATCGTGCTCGGTGAGTTCACCCTTACCGGCACGCTGCTGCACCTCGACAATTTCGCGAGCCGCTATCTTGCGGCCGAGGCCGCACATCAGACGCACTTGCGCGACCAGTTCTGGATCGCGAGCGCGGTCCTGTTCCTGGGGCTAGCGGTGCTGCGCGCCGGATCGCTGCCGCGTTGGCATTCCGAACGTGCGCAAACACCTTCCAAGGAGAGGTCCCATGGTTGACCGCCGCCTGGCCGGGGAGGTCAGCCCCGGACCCCTGTTCGAAACGGACGCTCCACCAGTGCCTTCGACGACCATCGCCGCGCATCCGCGGCGGCGCGCGGTCGATTGGAAGTTGGCTGGACTGATCGGGGTTACAGTCGTCGCCGGACTGTGGGGCGCCTGGGTCACGCGTGAACTGCTCAATGCCCCGGCAGCGCCAACATTGGTGCGTGTGCAATTGTCCTCGATCATCGGCGAATATGTTGCAGCCCAGGCGAGATCGCAGACACCCCCCGATGTGGTGACCGCCGAAACAAAGGCCTTCATGGGTGCCGTGCAGCGCAATCTCAAAGCGCGAGGCGCGCGCGGGCAGGTCGTGCTGGTCGGCGAGGCCGTTCTGGCCGGCAACGTTCCCGATGTGACGATGGCCGTACGCCGGGAAGTCTACGCCAAGGTCCCTTCGCCGGGCTCCAGGACCGCCACCAACAGCCCCGTCATCGACGCAATGCGCCAGGTCATGGCCCCCAATTCCGCAAGCGCAGCCCTTGGCAGCGCTGCCGATAGAGAGGTTGACGATGACAGAGCCCGCTGAACGCTCGCGCGAAAGCCGGCGCTGGCTCGCCATCGGCGCCCTGGGCCTCACGCTCATGACAGGATCGGCGCTTGCGGACTGGCGCGACGATCATGCGATCCTGATCAACACCACCCGTTCGATGCCGGAGTGGGCCTTCTTCATCGACAAGGGAAGGATGCCACAGCGCGGTGACCTGATCGTCTTTGCGCCGCCCGACATTCCCTTGATCCGCGCCCATTTCGGGCGAGAGCCGGCTCCGTTTGCCAAGCGCGCGCTCGGCATGCCAGGTGACGTTGTCACCCGTCAGGGCGACACCATCCTCGTCAACGGCAGGCCAGTTGCCCGGCTCAAGGCGCGGACGACGCGTGGCGAAACACTGACCCCGGGGCCGACCGGTATCGTGCCTCCAGGCTGCTTCTATGCGGGCACTGCGCACAAGGACGGCTTTGACAGCCGCTACGCCGAGATCGGCTTTGTCTGTCGGCGCCAGATCATCGGCTCGGGTGATGCAGCCTTATGACGCGCCAGACGAGCATGCCGTGGGTCCAACGGACGAGGGGCATTCCCGGTGCAGCCCGTCTTGTTGCGGGCATGGCTGGCATCGTGGTCGTGGGCTTTGTCGCGGGATCTGTGCCCGCTGCCGCAATCGATCATGGCAGGATGGGCGAGATCTTTCCGATCATCGAAACCGACATGCTGACCGTCATTGCCACGCGATTACACACGCTCGAGGCCACAGGCAGTATCGCGCAACTGCAGGCCCGAATGCGGGACACAGCGATCGCGAGCGTGCGCCGGCCAGCGCTCGTGGCAGGCCTGAGTCCCGCGCAGGAGCGCCGCGAGTGGCTGTTCGATCCATCCTTCGTGCTCCAGCAGGACGTGATCGGCGCCAATGGCGAACGCATTGCCGCAAAGGGCACGCGGGTCAATCCGCTGGATCTTGTTCCGCTGCCAACGGATCTGGTCTTCGTAGATGGCCGCCGAACGGCGGAGCTCGACTGGGCCACGCGTTACTGGAAGCCGAACGAAGCCAAGGTCATTTTGGTTGCCGGTTCGCCCTTCGATGCGATGAAACCCTTCCAGCGCCGCTTCTGGTTCGATCAGCGCGGTGCCTTGGTTGCCCGCTTCGGCATCCGCCACACGCCTGCGGTCGTCTCTGCAGCCAGCGGGCAGCTTCAGGTTTCCGAGATACCAATTCCCGACACGACAATCCGGGAGAGCCCGGTGTCATGAACCGAAGTCTTCGCACCGTCCTGCTCTCGTTGGCGCTCCTCCTGGGGACCATGACCCCGGCGAGGGCGGCGGGCGCGCCGTGCCATGGCAGCTTCGTCAATCCGATCACCGATGTCTGCTGGTCCTGCCTGTTTCCACTCTCGGTCGGCGGTCTGGCGATCTGGAAAGGCTCACGGCCCGACCCGAGGAATCCTTCGTTTCCGCTTTGCGCCTGTGGCAGCCCGATCCCGCGCATCGGAATTTCGATCGGCTTCTGGGAGCCGGCAAGGCTGGTCGATGTCACCAACAAACCGTGGTGCTTCCCGAACTTGGGCGGCATCCGCCTCGACCCCGGTTTTGACATCGGCGGCGGCCATGTCCAGGGTGCAAGCCAGGTGGGCGGAAAGGCGCAGAACAGTTCGCAGTGGCAGGCGCACTACTACGTCTACCCGCTGCTCTACTGGATGGAGATCCTGACCGATTTCCTCTGTTTCGAGCAGACGACCTTCGACATCGCCTATGTCACGGAGCTCGATCCGCTCTGGCAGGATTCCGCGCTGACCTCGATCCTCAATCCCGAGGTCGCTCTATTCGCCAATCCTGCTGCTACGGCGGCTTGTGCTGCCGACTGCGTCGCATCGACCGCGAAGCTGCCGATCGACCAGCTGTTCTGGTGCGCCGGCTGCAACGGCAGCATGTATCCCTTGAACGGTCATGTCGCTGCACATGTCACCCCGGTCCAGGCCTCGCGCCTGGTTGCCACGCGGATGCTCTACAAGATGCACCGCAGCGGTCTTGCCTGGGGCACAATGGGCTCCAGGGCCTTGTGCTCGAAATACCTTATGCCGGTCATGCGCAAGCAGCAGTACCGCCTGCAGATGACCAATCCCACGGCAACGGTGAAAGGCCGCTACGCCTGCGCACCGCTCGGTGCCACCACGATCAACCCGCAGACCGGCAAAAGTTACCCGGTCAAAGGCGAGGATTTCGGCTACCTCGTCTGGCGCAAACGCAACTGTTGCGCTTTATGAAGTCGCAGTGCGTCCCTCTCGAACGCAGACCGCTGCGGCTGACGGCTCGCCTTGTAACCCGTCTTTTCGGACTTGCGATGCTTGCTGCCGTATCGGGAGTGACAGCGCAGAGCATTGACGGGCTTGATCTCGAAGCCATTCGCGCAAGGAACAGGACCGACACTGACGAGCTTGAAGCGCTTGTCGCGTCGGCGCTGAAACGGGCCGAGGCGCAGAGTGGTGCGGCAGAGCAGGTCCGCGCCGAAACGCAACAGAACTCCGGCCGCGGGCAGGAGACGCTTAGCGCCCGCGCTCCAGCGGGGGTGGTTGATTTCGACGCGATCCTTGATGGCGCTGTCGCAAATGCAAAAGTGCCGATGGGCGAGGGACCCTTGCTTATCGTCTTTGCCAGCCTGTCGATGCCGCAAGCCTCGCTCCAGCATCTGGTGCGCGATACCACGCGGGCAGGGGGTGTCGTCGTCTTCAGGGGCTTTCCGGACAATAGCGTCAAGACTTTTGCCAAAGGCCTGATGCGCGTGGTCACAAGCGAACAGGAAGAGGCGCACATCGCCATCGATCCGCGCTTGTTCCGCGCCTTCCGCATCGACGCCGCGCCCACCTTCGTCGTGGCAGAAGGCGGCTACGAGCTCTGTGACGGTCTCGATTGTACAAGCGCGGTGCCGGCCCACGCACGCATGACCGGCAATGTCAGCCTCGCTTACGCGCTCGAGAGCTTTGCCGCGGCCAATGAACCTGGTGCGGTGGTCGCGCGGATTGCGCTGGACCAGTTGGAGAAGAGGCGTGGGCAATGAAGGGCCCGGCTCTGTTCGCCGGTCTGGCCGCGCTAGGCTATATCGCTTTCGCGGCGAACGCTTCTGCGCAGGTCTATATCCCGCCCCCTGACGATGTGATCGAAGCTCTCCCGGCACTGCCAACCGCGCCAGCCCCGGCGTTGCCGGAGGCGGGTCCACCCCCGGGAAGGGCGGAAGGCCCGACCTCCGCTGCCCAGGCAGAAGCGGAAGCGCGACAATTGGGCAGTGCGTTGCGGCAGAGCTACCAGGGACTGACTGCGGCTCCGGGCGCAGCGGCACAGATCCCGGGCTACGCCCCGAACTATCCGCAAGCAACCCGCTACTACGACCATGCCGATGCCTTGGCCCCGGACGGTGGGGTCGCGGCAAGCCAGAGCGAAGCCTGGCGCACGGCCAATTCCACGTCGCGCCCGCGTATCGAGGTCCAGCGCGAGGACCTGGCACGCGCCGCCGCCATCGCCAGGGACCCGACACGCTTTGTCGACGGTGTGGCCGCCGACGGCAGCGGCGGGGCCTGTACCCCTCTGCCGGCGGGATCGAGTGCGCCCGGCAGCGTCGAGATGACCTGCAACGTCGGAGAAAGCATCGTCGAGCATGAACAGAGCTGCAAGTCGACGCTTGAGGTGAAGCCCTGGGAGGCCCTCGACTATCAGTATGTCTGCGTCGCGTCACCCACGTACAACGGCTGCGGAGCCCTGGACGGTTCGGCGCAGTGCCTCAAAACCGGTACCACGCCCGTTCCCGAGTACGGCCTCACCGTTACCTCCTATACTTGCAACGCGGCCGTTTCCGATCCGGACGCTTTCCTTGTGGGCACAACGACCGCGCCGCCACCTGTCGGCGCCTTTGAAGCGAGTGGTCACGTCTATCGCTGCAATCGCTCGGGGCTTGCAGAGGCTCTGAGCGTCGATCCAGCGACCGGGGCACCACTCGGATACCTCACGGGCTTGCAGCAATGTACGCCAGATCTCGGCACATCCTCGTGCACGCGCACAAATGTCCTGTCCGCTGGTCTCGTCGAGCGCGACCTCTGCCTATCCTGGGACTTTGCAGGCGATCCCATTAACGGTGGCAAGCTGCGCTGTATCGAGACGGCGCCGAAGGAAGAGGTCTACGCTTGCAACGCCTTGGTGCCCGGCCTCCAGCCCGAGCGCAGCGATACGCGGTGGTTCACCGCGCAATGGACCGCAAGTCCCTGCACGGCCGATCAGGGAAACTGCACGTCGACCAACGAGATCTGCAGCGTGCCCGACGAAACCCGGGTCATCGCCGGCATTCCGGTGCGGCAAGCCTGCTGGGAAAAGACACGCACCTCTGTGTGCAGCCAGGCCACTGGTGGCAACAACGACTGCGGCGCGATCGAAGCCACGCCCGGGTGCCGACAGACCGGCGAGATCTGTCTCGACGATCCGCCCGATCCGGGTGGGTCCTGCAAGGTCACCGAGCGTACCTATTCCTGCCCGGTTCCGGGCTCAGTCACCCAACCTCAGCAATACCTCTGCTCGGGCGACATCTATTGCCTAAATGGCGAATGCGAGACGGTCGAGCGCGAGGCATCGGACGAGTTCGAGGATGCACTGGTCGGGCTCCATGCCCTGGGGCAGGCCAATGCCGAATTCAGCGAGAATGACCTGTCGCTGTTCCAGGGTAACCGCGAGACTTGTGCCAAGAAGATCTTCGGCATTTCCAACTGCTGCACTGGCAAGGGCGCCCCCATTCTGACCCCGTGGCTGTGCAGCGCCGCCGAACAGCAGCTCGACAAGAAGGACGATGCCGGCCTGTGCCACAAGGTCGGGACCTATTGTTCCTCCAAGGTGCTTGGCGTCTGCGTGACCAAGCGCGACGCCTACTGCTGCTTTGCCTCGAAGCTGACCCGCATCCTGCAGGAACAGGGCAGGGTGCAACTCCGCAAGCCTTGGGGGCGCCCGAAGAGTGAAAGCTGCGAAGGCTTTACTGTTTTCGAATTCCAGCAGCTCGACCTGTCGGTCATGAACTTTTCCGAGATCTACGCCGATTTCACCGAGGCCGCGCGCCTGCCCGAGGAGGCCGCGATGCTGGTCGAAGTCCAGAACCGCATTGGCCAGTTCTACGGTCAGGCCCAGCCATAACCCCGCGAGTGACAGGAAAGGACCACGCCATGCCGACCTCGACAACAACTCTTCGGCCTCTTGGTGTGACCGGTCTGGCGATGGCTCTCGGACTCGCAGCGCAGGGCCATGCATCGCCCAGCGAGAGCAGCGAAATCGAGATTCGCCGCGACCCCGATGCGCTCTATTGCACCGAACGGCAGCTCGGCACCTGGTTCTACTGCGATCCCCCGGAGCGCAAGCCTGCACCTGCACCTAGCAGGACCTCGCCGCGGGCAACGCTTGCGGCCATAGGTGCCGAACTCGAGGAGCTCAAGGCGAGGGCGATCCTTGATCCCAGTCCCGAGAACGTCACCTCCTACATCCGCTTCCAGCGCGCGCAGCTTGATCGCTCCTCGACCTTTGCCGATGTCTGGCAGCGTGTGCTGTGGCAGGACCCAGGGCTCGACTACACCTTGCAGCGGCCGGTCTCTACGCTCGGCAAGCGTGCCTGGATCGACCAGCGCAGGGCCGATCGCGATCATGTCATGGCCGAACTTGGCCGCCGCTACGGCGTCTTCTACTTCTTTTCTTCGAGTTGCGGGGCCTGCGACATCTTCGCTCCGATCCTCAAGGCCGTCGCCGATCGCTATGCCTTGCCTGTGCTGGCAGTCTCGATGGACGGTGGCCCCTCGGCCATATTCCATGACTACATGGTCGACAGCGGGCAGTACGAGCGGCTCGGGCTCGGCAGCGATCGGCAAGTGCCGGCCCTTGTCCTGTTCGACAGCGTGACCCGGCGCCCCATGCCGATCGGCTACGGCATCTTAAGCCAGGACGAGATTCTCGATCGCGTGTTCCAGCTGACCAAGGTCAAGAGCGGGAGCGACTTCTAATGAGAGACTGGCTCTCCTGGCGTCGGGTCCGGGGCAGGTACCTGACCAGCATCGTTGCGGGCAGTGCCCTCCTTCTCGGAACGCCGATGCCCGCAAGCGCCGGGGTTGAGGGCGAGATGTCGAGCTTCATGAGCGAGATGGGCGCTGCCGCCAATGTCACTGGTCCCAGCGCCTATCGCGGGCAGTCCGCAGGCTACTACTCGATGGGCACGGTGTGGTCGCGCTTTCCGCAAAAGAGCATTCAGCCCTTCAATCTCCAGTTGCCTCATGCCCGCGCCGGCTGTGGCGGTATCGACCTGTTCTCGGGCTCATTCTCCTTCATCAACACTGCCGAGCTCGTCGCCATGATGAAAGCGACAGCCAACAATGCCCTGGGCTTTGCCTTCAAGCTCGCGATCGACACGATATCGCCCGAGATTGGCAAGGTTATGGATGAGCTGGCGCAAAAGGTTCAGCAGATGAACCAAATGAATATTGCCAGCTGCGAGACCGCGCAGGCGCTCGTTGGCGGCCTGTGGCCGACCAGCGACACCGCCTCCTCGGTGGTCTGCGAAGCCATCGCCAATAGCCAGGGCGCGGTGGCTGACTGGGCGCGTGCGCGCCAGCAATGCAACAACGGCGGGCAGCGCGAGAGCCTCAAGGCCGCGAACTCCGATCCCGCAATGGGCGAGCTTGCCGGCATGCCCAACAATTACACCTGGAAGGCGCTCTCCCGCAAATACGGTGGTTTCGACACGCAGTTTCGCGAGTTCCTGATGACGCTGGTCGGCACGGTCATCTACGATCCCGCAGGAAACGAGGGCAAGCCGCGGGTCCAGTTCATTGGTCCTGCCGATGCTGCGCTGATCAGCGCGATGCTCGATGGCACAGCATCGAGCCCGCATAAGGTCCTCACCTGCGGCAGTGACAGTGCTGCATGCATGCACCCGTCGGAGGTCCAGATGTTGATCGGCCCCAATGCGGCGATCAAGGCGCGCGTGCGCACCCTCATAGAAAGCATGGCGCGCAAGGTCCGCGACCCGGGCGCTGCGCTCACACCCGCCGAGATCCAGCTGCTCGGCATGGCCAGCGTGCCCGTCTACAAGATCATCACGGTGAGTGCCGCAGCCGAGTTCGGTATCTCGGCTCAGGAATTGAACGACCTTTCCGAGATCGTGGCGGTTGACCTCGTCACCACCATGACCATGCGCTTCATCGACATGGCCGTGAACGCCCGTTCGGACTTCAATGGCGCGGATGCGGACAGTTTGCGCGAATGGCGTGAGGGCCTCTACGAAACACGCCGCAACTTCCTCGGCATCGCGGCGCGCACCTCGCAGCGCTTCGACCAGACCTTCGCCCTCATACAGCGCACGCAGATGCTCGAGAAGACCCTGCGCAGTCAGCTCTCGCCGCAAATGGCGGCCGCATTGCGCTTCTCGCGGTCGCTCGGAACCCAGGTTCAGTAGGTTGCGGAAAGGTCACGCCAAGGGGAGGGCGGAACATGCTCGAAGTCTTCACGGTCGGCGGCGGCGAATTTCTCGTCAACACTTTCAACGCGGTGGCGGCCTGGACGGGGTCTGGCGGGTTTCGCTCGCTACTCAGGGTCTGCATGGTCATGGGGCTGACCTATGCCCTCTTGATCACCGCGATGGACCTCGATTGGCGGGTGTGGCTGCGCTGGTTCATCCAGTCGACGCTGATCTACCTCGTGCTGATGATGCCAACCGTGACGGTCAAGGTCACCGATCGCATCAATCCCAGCCTTGGTCCTGCCACCGTTGCCAACGTGCCGATCGGTCTTGGCATGATGGCCTCGTTCACCAGCCAGATCAGCGACTACTTCACCCGCACGGCCGAAACGGTTTTCGTCATGCCTTCGGCGCTCAACTACTCGACCGGCGGCTTTGTCTATGGCGCCCGGCTGTGGGACAGGACACGTGCGTTCGAGATCCGGGATCCGGTCTTCCGCGCCAATCTCGACGGCTTTCTCAAGCAGTGCGCCTATTACGACATCCTCCTGGGCACTCGCAGTCTCAAGATCTTTAGTGAGTCCAGCGATCTGTGGGCAGAGCTCGGCACTAATGCCGCGACCAATCGCGGCATGAAGTTCCTGACTGATACCGGGGGCGCAACCGACATCGAGGGCAAGACCTGCGCGCAGGCCTGGCAGACGCTCAATGCGCAGTGGAACGCACAGATCGACGTGGCGGCCATCCCGTTTGCGCGCACGCTGTATCCCAAGCTCGCATCGGCCGCAGCGAGCAGCAGGCTCGCAGCAGACTTGCCGGTAATCTCGCAGCTGCTGACCGGCACCTCAGCTTCACGAAATCAGATCCTCCGCCAGAAGAGCATGGTCGATGCATTCGAAACTGCGCAGCTGGATTTTGGGAACGTAGATTCCGATGCCTTCGCGCTGCAGCGCGCCGATACTCAGGCCCGCAATGCAATGACCACGACCGCAGAGCAGGGCCTTATCTGGATCCCGGTCCTCAACGTCGTGCTGACTGTAGTGTTCTACGCCCTGTTCCCGGTGGTCTTCCCCCTGCTGCTGTTTCCGCGGACCGGAATCGCGACACTGAAAGGCTACTTCGCGGGATTCTTTTACCTCGCTGCCTGGGGACCCATTTATGTCCTGATCCACAGTTTCGTCATGGACCGCCTTGCAGCACAGTCACGCGCGCTTGCCGGCAGCGGTGTGACGCTTGGCAACTGGTCCGGCATTGCCGGGGTGAACCAGGACATCGCGACGATGGCCGGGTTCCTGATGATGTCTGTCCCGGTCCTGGCCTTGATGGTCATGCGCGGGACTTTGGCGGTCGCGCACAGCATGGGTTCGATGCTGACATCTGCTCAGGGAGCAGCGGATGCCGCAGCCGCCGAACGGACCACCGGCAACTATGCCTTCGGCGACGTCAGCCATGGCAACTTCAACGTCAACAACCGCCAGATGGCGCAGTGGAACCAAGCGCCCAATCTGGCTGTGGGTGCAAGCCACATGGGCCTCAGAAGCGACGATGGCGCGATGGTTCATGCCTATGGCAGCGGCGCGCGGGTGATCGACACCAGCGGAGCAATCTCGCAATTGCCGTTCAAGGCCTCGATGACGCAGGGCTATGCCAGCGATTTGCGCAATCAGGGCCAGTCGTACCTCAATGAGGCCGACCGGATCGAGAACGGCACTTCGGTGAGCTGGAGCAGCACGCGCGGGACCTTCGGCAGCGCGGTTACTGCCAGCAGCCAGGTGACCGGAAGCCGCAGCGAACGCGGATCGCGCGCGTCCGACACCCACAATGTCGGCGGCAATGTCATGGTGGAAGGCTCGGTCGGCAAGTCGACACGGGAGGTAACCAACGAAGATCTGATCCTGCGGCAGGGTAATAGCCATTCGAGCGGGAGTTTCTCGACAAGGACCTTTGGTACTAGCGCATCTGTTACGGGCACCGGGACAATCGGGACCCCGCTCGACGGCGCCATCGGGAGCGGCCTCTCCGCTTCAGCCTCTGCCGCCATATCTGGTCGCAAAGAGACCGGCGACAGCGCGAGCGTAAACACCGAGCGGTCAGCAACGAACCAGGTCACCCGCGGCACCGACAAGTCCGAGGATCTCAGCAGCCGCGTCGTCGTCAGCGGCAACAGCGGCGAAGTCCAGTCTTCGGGCACGTTCAGCCAGAGCTCCGACTACACCGATGCCAGCCAGAGTCGGACCAGCAGCGAGGGCTCCGACTGGCGGGTCTCCAAAGCCGAGGAACGCCGCGCGGCGGCGGCGCGCTACCGCGAGATCGGCAGCCGTATGATGAACGAAGCAAGTTACGCAGAAAGCCACGGGTTCCAGGTCTCGAGCGACATGTCGAACCTGATCCAGGATCGATACGAGGCGCTGCAGCGCGAGCATCCCGAGTGGCACCTGCCAGACATTGCCAATCCGCGGCTCGATTACCGCGACATGGCACGGCGCGATCAGGCGATCAGCTACATCATGGATGACCTGCTGAGCGATCTCAGGAACCGCCGGATCGACGAACTGGGCGACGTCGCGGCGATCGCCGGGCAGGGCAAACTCGGCAGCCATGCCGATCTCGGCATGCCGCAAGCCGCATCGCTCCCGCCTGCCGATCGCACACCGCCCCTCGTGGCTTCACCCCTCCAAGGAGGAACGCTGCTTGCCGCTCCCGAAGGCCCGGTTGATGGTGCCAGGCTGGCTAGGGAACTCGGTATGGGCGTCAAGGCCGGCGCGCGTCTCGGCCGAATGGACGGCGACCTCGTCCCTGCGATGGGCGTGGTGGCGGACGAAGCAAGGGTGCTCGGGCTGCCGCGCCCGGTGGTAACCTCGGGGAATGACAGCACCCAGCATGCCTCCAGCTCGGCGCACTATGACAATCGCGCGCTCGACTTCCGCGGAAACAACATTTCAGACCAACAGGGGGAGCAGTGGGCGGATCGCGTGCGCGAGCGTCTGGGCCCGAATTATGCGGTCGACTTCGAGAGATTCCCCGACAACCCAGCGCGGGATCACCTGCACGTGGCCAAGCGGCGTCTATAGCTTCAGCCGAACAGATTCGACATATAAGCGAGGAAAGCTCCCAGCGCGGCCATGATCACCGCCAAGGGAAGTGCCAAGGGGTAGTTCCCCGAATGACCCCTTCCGCGAAAAGTCGGGAGCGGTTGGCCGGTTACGTGATCGAAGTGACCCGGGCGGGGATACAAGGGTTGGCCATCGAGTCCGTAACGATTGTGGTCCATGGTAGGGCTCCTTGCACTGGCAAGATCATATCCAGTTCTCACAGGATTTTCAATGATTTGCCAAGAAAAGGGAAAGCCCCCGCACCCATGCCGAACCTCCGCACTCCTCGGCGCAAAGCGCTGATCGCCCACTGACGCGAACTCGCAGTATCGAAGCTGATGCGAAGCTTTAAGCGGCTATTGTCAGCAAGACCTGCGGTGAAAAGCGGAAGCGGCAGGAGCGATCAGGCGCTGTCCTGGGTCTCGACGTATTCGACCTCGATCCGGTCGACCTCGACGATGCGTCCGCGCCCACGGACTCGCCCGCTCAGTCCATTGGCAGTGGTTTCATCGACGAATTGAAGATAGAGCCGCCAGATCACGCCATCGTCATCGCGGAGTAGGTATCCGCGGGCGCCGGCCTCCAGAATGCCTGTGATGGTTATCGAGGTCGGGCTCAATGCAGTTTCCAGGTGTTGACTGGGAAGCGGGTTGCGACAATCCATTCGCCCCCCAATGATCGCCCGGCGCGATTGTGAAGACGGCCCGACCACGCCGCGTTGCCGAGCAAGGCAAGGACTTCGAACCGCACAATGGTTGTCGTGCGAACCGATCGTTGAATTGACGGGCTCGTCACAAATCAAGCAATTGCCTCGAGCCCCTTGCGCTGGATGATTGAAAGTAGCCTCAGCGCTGGTCCGCCCGGTCGCTTCTTTCCGCGCTCCCAGTCGGACACAAGGTTCCTTGAAACATTGAGATAACGCGCAAACACCGGCTGCGAGACGTGTTCCGCCTCGCGGATGGCCTTGATCTGCTCTGGCTGGAGCGGAGTCGCTGGGGCGAGGCAAGCGTCGTCGAACTCGCGCAGTGTGCGCTTGTCGATGGCTCCTGCATCATGGAGCCCCTCGATCATCTCGTGGACGGCAGCAAGCGCCTCGCTCTTATAGGTCCTGGGCATCGTCTTTTACCTCGAACAATCTTTCTTCACGCACCTCGGTCTCGATCTGCGCCTGAGTCAACGCAAGAACGATCTTCGCAGCCTGCTTGTAAGCCTTGAGTTCGGCCGCGCTAAGGTTGGCCTTGTCGCTCTTGGCAAAACCAAAGGCAAAGACAGCTCGCTCCTCATGACGGAAGAACAACAGAGTACGATAGCCACCGGACTTGCCTCCGCCTTCACGAGCGACGCGCTGCTTGATCAAGCCGCTACCAAGATCGGCGTCGATCAGGCCCCGATTGGCCTGATCTATCGCCGCAACAAGCGTCGCGTTGCTTATCCCTTCACGGCTTGCAAATTTCGCGAACCAGCGGTTCTTGTAGATGCGGGTTCGCAGCTTACCGGTCATGGCTGGTGACTTTATATAACACTTTGTATGATACTACAATATGCATTGCCGTCTAAGACCCTGGAATTGTGTGACTGGCTTGGCTGCAAGGCTAGTCGCCTCTCCGTGTCATTGACGCAGAAAACGGGGGCTCACTCGAAGCATGCCCCCGTTTTACAGGCTGGGCATGTCTCGCTACCTCGGCATAGATCACGCGCCCGCGGCGGATAGCGCAAGGATGCCGATGACCAACTATGGCGCGGCCCGGTGGGAGGCAACCCGGACCGCGCCGTCTCGCCCTTACGGGCAGGACGTTAAAGCGCGCGCGGTCCCCGCAAATTGTGGCTCGGAGGGGACGATCCATCTGCAAGGCGAGGGCAACCCGGCATTGTCATCTAACGCCTCGACAGAGCTCGTCTGAACGCCGAGGTGAAAGGCTGCCCATGCAGTGGGACAACTTCACAGATCGAGCCCCAGGGACTTTTCGGGCACTGGCAGCTGCCGCAGTTGCGGTTCGCTTGCGGGCCCCAGCAAAGCATCCAGCTTTGCCTTGAGATCCGCGCTCATCCTGAGTTCGGGCAACTGCCGGGCATCGACCGGATTGTGGTGGCGGGGTTCGACCTCGACTTTGCCGGTCACCTCGAGCGCGGAGGTCTTGTTCCCAGGCGTCCGGTCGAGCTGCTGCTTGAGGCTTTCGAGGTTGTTGGTGACGACCGTGATGTCGTCTGTCGCGCGGGTGTTGAGCACATTCTGCGTGCGCTGGGTCGCGAGATTGCGCTGCGACGAGGAAATGACCTCGATCGCCTCAGGCTTGGTCATGCCCTGCGCCATGTGGGCATTGAGCGCATAGCCAAGGTCGAGTCGGCGCAGCATCGGATCGCCCGGCGCGAGCACCAGTTGCCGCTTGTCGGCAAGCTCGACCCGCACCCCTTCAGGCCGGGCCTCGAGGACGGTCGCGTAAGTCGACTTGACAATGTCGCGGGACCCATCCTTGTCGCGCCAGAACACGGTCTCGCCGTCATGGATCCTGAGCTCTCTCTGCTCGTAGCGCCCGATCCGGTCGAAGCCGTGATCGGGGTCGATGCGGGTCGGATCGATGGCCTTGCGCCGTCCCCCGGCCTCGAGCACGACCTTGCCGTCCTTGCGGATCTCGCAAACCTCGTACTCCCCGCGCTTCAGCCCCAGTTCGCGCACGTCCATCCGCGCGTCGAACACCTGGCCCACCCGATAAGTTGAGGCAAAGCGCAGTTCCTCGCGCGTGGTGTTGGCGCTCTGCAGAGTAGTGAGCGTGACACCTGGCCCGGTAAGGGCGCCGTCCTTGAGCAGCCCCACCTGGACCCGCGCATTGATCTCGGCGCGGTCATCGCGCCCGGCGGTGAAGATCGCGGTCGCCTCGCGCTTGTCGGGGCTGAGCGACAGCCATATGTCGGCTGCACGGGCCACATGGTCGGGCCCTGCTTCGATCACCCGGCCGTGAGCGGCAAGAAGGTCGAGCGCCAGGCTGGCATGGCCTTCGTTCGAGAGCCCGGCGACGGCCAGCAGCAGGGGCGAGTTCTTCTGGCGGATGTTCTCGTCCATCCGCACGGTTGCTTGCCCCGCGGCCTGGCTGACGGCGAACATCTTGCCCTGTTCGATGGCCGACAATTGCTGGCGGTCGCCCATGAAGGGTGCCTTGGCGAGATCGAGCTGCTCGGCAAGCGCGGTCAGTCGCAGCATGTCGCGCGAGGAGACCATCGAGCTTTCGTCGGTGATGATGACCGTGTTGGCAAGCGCCGCCTTGGCGGCTTCGAAGCGCTCACCCGATCCCGCGGCCGCAGCCCCGCCCTAGGTGCTGAGGAACTTCGCGATCGTGTAGGCCTCGATCCCCGCCTTGCGCATCTGCTCGGTCGACATGCCTTGGCCGCCCCCGCCACGCAGGTCGGCAACCATCTTGTTCTGGAAGGCGAGCCCTACGAGCTTGACGCCATCATCACTCAGGACCTTGTCGAGCGCTCCGAGCAGCGTCGATTTGCCCGCACCTGCGACGCCCTGGACATTAAGGAAGCGATCGGTGCCGGAGAGGATCGCGACGCCTGCGGCTAATTGGCCTTCGTTGAGCTGCCAGGTGTCGACCCCGGCGCGGGCCTGGCCAAGTTCGCGCGCCGCCTCCTGCAGCCGCGCCATGGCCTGCTCGGGCGGCATGAACGCGCGGCCCTTTCCGCCCCCCCCATCGATGTGGTCCAGAATCTGTTGCTCCATCGCGAGCGCCGCCGGCGTCGTCACCAGATCGAAGTGGCCGTCGAGCCGCTCCGACCTGCCCGGGATCAGGTGGCCCTCGCGAATGAGTTCGCCGATCCGCTCGACGACGGCGCCGCCTTCGAGGCCCTTGATCTGGAAGCCCAGCGCGGCGCCGAGGATCGCCTGCGGCGAGAACGCCGCTTCGCGTTCTGACAGGTGGCGGATGGCCGACGCCGTCGCGTGCTGGGCCTTGATCGTGCCGGCGGGGAGGAACAAGGCGGCTGCGCCGCTCACCGCCAGCGGGCTCGGCGTGCGCAGCGCGGCCCCGATCCGGGTCGAGACTTCACCAAGCGCGGCGGTTGCCGTTTCGCGGAAGGTCGGGCGCGCCTGCACCTCGGCGCGGGCCCTGGCCTCGGCGATGAGCGCCTTGCCGTCGAATCCCAGTGCCGCCGAGCGATCCTGCCAAGTCTGGACGAGTGCCTGCCGATCCTCAACAGCGAGCTTGGGGTCGCGGGTGTTGACCGTCACCCGGTCCTGTCCCTGCGGGGAAGCGATGCCGAGTTCCTCGACCTTGGTCAGGATGTCTTCGCGGCGCTGGCTGAACTCCTTGATGACCTCGCTCGGCACGCCCTTGATCTCGAACGAGCCGTGCTTGCCCGCCGCCTCGGTCTCGTAGCCGAGCTTCTGCAGCTGGGCGCGGAAGGCGGCATGGTAGAACTGGCCAATCGTCGTGTTGTTCTTCCAGATCTCGCCGTTCCACAGCGCCTTCCAGGTGCCCTTCGGATCGCGAGTCAGGTTGGCGACGACGGCATGGATATGGCCCTGCGGATCGAGGGCGCGGCTCGTATCGTGGGCGAACAGGGCATAGACGAGATTGCCGGTCTTTTGGGGTTCGCCGCTGCGCGAGCGGTCGTAATTGCGGCTCTCGGCAAACTGCTTTTCGACGAGCTGAGACATCGTCGATTTTACGGCGGCGAGGTGCGCATCGAGGATGCGCTTGTCGCCGCTCACCAGTGCGAGGATCGAAGCGGACTTGGGCATCGAGAAGGTAAGGTCGAGACCCAGACGACGCCCCTCGACCTGACCCACCATCTCGCCGTCGGGCAGCCGCCCATTCAAGATCGCCTCGAACTGGTCGCGCTCGACCCGGCCCTCAAGTCCGAGCGCGCGCGCACCCTCGCCACCCCAGACCCCGGCTTCCGCGTGTTCATCGGTCGTGTAGTAGTTGTCGTTCGCGAAATAGTCGGCTGCGCCGCTTGACGACCTGACGGATGCGATGGAGTGCATGGCCTACATCTCCATGCCGTCATCGGGGGTTGGGGCATCGATCTCGGGCTCTCGCAACGGTTCCTTCTCGCGTCCCGCTGCGGCTACGCGGTCGATCGCTTCGCCAAGCTCGCGGGATGCCTGAGACTGCTGCTGGACGGTCGACTTGGGGTTGACGCTCCGGGACGGCTTCGGTGCATTCTCCGGCTGATCGTCGCGCGCGTTCGCTGCGCTCTTCACGATCTCGGCGCTGGCGATCATCGAGCGCCCGAGGCTGGATTGCGGCGCTGCCGTGGGCTCGGCCTGCGCGGCGGCAAAGTTCAGCTCTTCCTGTCGGGGAGCGGGACAGGGCTTTGCCGGTTCGTCGTCGATCGCGGGTGCAGGGAAGAGTTCAATTTCATCTTTGTTTTCGCGTCCGCCGGCTTCGCCTTCCGCGTCATCGTCGGCATCGCGCGCAAACTCGATCGGCTCGACATGCACGCGCAGGACATAGCCTTCGGCAACCTTGGGATAGTCCTTGTAGGTAAGCTTGATCCGCGCGGCATCGAAGCCTTCGGGGAACACCAGGAAGCCGCGCAGCGAGGGCAGCTTCATGATGTCATCGGGGAGCACCAAAGGCTGCACTTCGGATCGCGGGGTGATCGTCGCGGCGTCGCGGATGTTGCACACCACCGCTTCGACCGGCTTGAAGGCGAGCATGCGGGCGTTGCGCTGATAGGGCGCTGAAGGTCCCCTCGAGGTGTCGGGCTTGCACAGGATCACCGGCACATTGTGGCGCGAGGCCCATGCTGCTGCGATCACGTCCGCGCCCTTGTTCTGCGCAGTCGTTGCCAGCGCCATCGACGGCACCCGGGTGTGGATCGCATCGAGGTAGTCTTCCACCAATGCAATGTCGGTGAACTGCTGCCCGCCCGAGAACACCACGACCGGACCCGAGGGGGCGAACTGCTCGCGCCGCTGCGCCTTCTGTGCCGCGAGATAATCGCGCGCTTCGATCATGGAGGCATTGGTCTTGGAGGACACCCGCGAACCCCGGACCGGCGAGAACGGACGGCCGGTTTCGACGAGGTAGATCCGCGCGGCATGATCCCGCATGCATTCCATCGCATCGCGGCATTCGGCAAGGCTACGGGCCTGCATGGTGAGGTCCTCAAGGTCGGTGGCGTAGACCTCGCTCGGATCGTACTCGCGCAGCTTCTCCTGAAGCCGGTTCGCCATTGCATCCTCGCGGTCATCGAGGCGCTTGGCCACGACATGGAAGCTGTTGGCGATGCCCCAGGCGACTTCGCTGGCGAAGTCCTCCATCCGGGTGTCGCGGAACAGGTCGAAGACCGTTGCCAGCATCATCTCGATCGCCGCCTGCGCCGCTTCCGGGTCGGGCATTTCAGCTGCGCTCGGCTCATGCTCGATCGAGAGCTTGGCCAGTTCGGTCTGCTCCATGAACGCCCGGGCGTAGTGGGGCGTGGCGATTTCGCGCGCATAGTGTTCAGCAAGGTCGGCAAAGTTCGAGAAACGGTCCGTCATGATAACCTCCAAAAGGAATTTTCTCTCATCACGCTGATGAAAGATGTGCCTTGAAGGACGCCGGAGTCAGGCAGTCAGGGACGGCGGCGCGCACGCGCTGCCGCCGCGAATAGCGGGCGTGGGGGGAGCCGATTTTTGATCGCAAGGCGCTAGCCGCAGCAAGCCAAAATCGGGGGGCACCCGCGATCCTTGACGGCCGCCAATCTCCCAGGCGTCATGCTATGGCGATGCTGATTTCGCTCAGCCACCGAGATGAGAGAGAGATTACGGTTTTGCCCCCGAAACCCTGAACCTGAAAGGAGCAGGGGCGTTCGGGGTTAACCGCAAAACACCGCTACTCTTCGCTGATCAAGCGGCTGTGAGAGGGCTGGGTTGGCGATGGGACGGATATAGACTGACGATTGGTCAGGCTTAGATTGACGATTGGACGCACTTTGATGTAGCAATTGGCCATGATCGCATCTCGAAAATTGCCGCTCGTACCGCGCCGTGCAGAGACGGCTGTGGCGACAGCACTCGAGGATACGCGCGTCGTGCTGGTCGAAGGTCCGCGCCAAGCGGGCAAGACGACCCTTGTGCGACAATTCGTTCACGAGCGTCGCCCCTACCTGTCGCTTGATGACCCGGTTATTCTTGCCAACGCCAAGAGCGATCCGGTCGGGTTCATCCGGAACCTGGAGGGTGCGGTCATCGACGAAATCCAGCGAGCTCCCGAACTCATGCTGGTGATCAAGCAGTCGGTCGATACCGACACAACCCCGGGACGTTTCCTGCTGACGGGCTCAGCCAATGTCATGGCGCTGCCAACGATAGGGGATTCGCTCGCGGGCCGTATCGAGATCGTCGAACTCTTTCCGTTCGCCCAGGCGGAGCTGTTGGAACGATCAGGCGATGCGATCGATCGCTTCTTCAGCGGCGATCCGATTGTGATCGGTGAACCCGTTGTCGGGCAGGATCTGGCGCAGCTGGTCACCCGAGGCGGATATCCCGAAGCCATAGGTCGCGCCGACGGAAAGCGGCGGATCAAATGGTTCGACGACTATCTCGCCTTGATCCTCGATCGGGACGTGCGCGACATTGCTACGATCGACCAGTTGGAAAAACTCCCCTTGTTAGTCCGGCTGCTCGCGGAGCAGTCGGGACAGCTATCCAATCATTCCAACATGGCGTCGGCACTGCAAATCTCGCGGGCGACAGTCGGGCGTTACATCGAGACGCTCGAACGCATGTTCCTGATCGACACGCTGCCGCCCTGGTTCAGCAATCGTATCTCGCGCCTCATCAAGACACCGAAGCATCACTTCCTTGACAGTGGCCTCCTGGCCGCGCTCCGTCGCTTCAGCCCGGCACCGCCGCAGACAGATCCCGAGCGCTTCGGCCCGCTCCTCGAAAGCTTCGTTGGGTCTGAACTACGCAAGCTGATCGGCTGGAGCGATGCACGCGTGACCCTCTCGCATTTTCGTACGAAAGAGGGTGACGAGGTCGACTTCGTGCTCGAGGATCAACAGGGACGCGTCGTCGGTATCGAGGTCAAGGCTTCCGCGACGTTGCGTCGCGGGGACTTTTCGGGGCTGCGCAAACTAGAAGAGGCGGCTGGCGACAAATTCGTTCGTGGGCTGATGCTCCACGACTATGACGGGCCGCGACCGTTCAGTGAGAAGATTTCCGGTGTTCCTGTATCGGTGCTCTGGGCCAACTGACCATGCGAAAAGCATGATCAGGCTGGTTGAACTTCACTTGCGATCCGGTAGGACCCTTGAGATCCGATGCGCTGGAAGACGACAAAGTGGCCATCGTAGCCGATCTGTCGGCGGATCCGGGCTGAGACCGCAGCGCGCGTCCAGTCGGAACTTGGGTCGAGCGCCTGCTATTTCAGGCAGTATCCAGCTTCGATGGTGAAACCGATTTGCCTAGCCGCTCGACGGCCTCGCTTGCCAAGATCCGGATCCCGATGATAGCCGCAGGCCTGCCGGTCAGCGGCGAGGGCTCGGCCTTCGCGTAAAGACCCTAGCCAATCCGGACCAGACGGCCTGACTGCACCTGATGGAGAAGCCCGCGCCCGACCGTGTCATTGCCTCCAAATTCGCCAAAATCGAATCGCATGAACACGTTGCGCCGGGATCGCCGGACCCGCTGTGCGATGCGCTCTGCACTCGACGAGGCGGACGAGGTCATCAGGCCGCTTGTAAATCCGAAAGCAAAGACATGGAAATCGACGACCAGATGCGACGCTTCTTTGGGACCGATGATCTCGGAGCGGTGTCACCTGAAGGATGCGCCGCCCGCAGATCGAGGCCAATGCAGGCGACCTGATCGGCACCCAAAGCGCGAGACAGGATCGGGTTTATCCCACAACCTGGCAAGAGGGGAAAATGTGGGATAAATTGGCGGGACGCGAGCGGTCACCGCTGCCACCCGTTTCAAATTGATAATATATCTTATGTTAATACCGATACCATAACTGTCCATGTAAACTGTGTCCAGTGTGATGGCGAAAGGCTTGCAGTCACGGGGGTCTTTCAACAGTATCAGCGACCGTGTCCACTCCGTTCGCTACGACGCCCTGGCAGGCTGCGCGCATCGAAATGCCCGGCGGTCGCCGGTCGTGGACGGTATTGGATGATGACGGCGATGTCGTCGAGTGCCTTCGTCACTGGATCGTCCATCTCGAACAGACCCATTCGTCACCAAACACGATCCGGGCTTATGTTCGCCACGTTGTCGACTTCGCGAACTTCCTCGGCGCCAACGGCGCCGGCATCCATGAAGCCACGGTCGCGCTGTACGACAGCTTCCTTGCCTGGCGGCTCGCACGCCGAAAGGATGCGCTGCCAAGTCCTCGGCTGATCCTGCTACGCAAGCAGGAAACGCGGATTCTGGCACCATCGACGCGCAACCAGATCCAACTCGCGGTCAAATCGTTCTACCGCTTCTACAATGGCACCGATGACTTCGCGGTCGATACGGCCGAGGTCACCAAGGCCTATGATGGGCACCGGATCTACAAGCCGTTCCTCGAGCATATCAGCCAAAGGCGCACGACGCGGCGCAAGGACCGCTATCTCTCGGGCGATCCCGGCCGGGTCCAGCAGCAGGTGCTCAAGAAGCGGCTGACGCCGAGCGAGGTTCTGCGGCTGATCGAGGCTTGCGGGCTCGCGCGCGACGCGTTCCTGATCGTGCTGCTCTACAATACGGGCCTCAGGATCGGTGAAGCGCTGGGCCTGCGCCACGTCGACATCGATCTCGCCGAAAAGGTCATCTGGGTCGTTCCGCGCGAGGACAATGCCAATGAAGCCCGCGCGAAATCGGGCCGAACACGCGGTGTGCCGGTGCACGACTACGTGCTCAACATGTACGTCGACTACCTCACCAGCGACGAATATCTGCCAGCCTTCGAGGCCGGTGCCGAGTACGTCTTCGCCAATGTCAAAGCCGGCGTCATCGGGCACGCCATGAGCCTGTCCTACGCGCAGAAGCTCGCGGGCCTGCTGGAGCAGCGCGCCCATATCGGCTTCAGCTGGCACATGTTCCGCCACAGCCATGCATCCGAGGCGATAGCGGCGGGATACAGCCTGCTCGAAGTGGCCGACCGGCTCGGGCATGCCAGCCCGCAAACGACAGCGGCGTTCTACCAGCACCTGTTCGCCTCGGAAATCCGCAGGCTCTACCTCACAGGTCCCGACGAGGTGCATGAAAGACTTGAGAAACTTCGCGAGGCTGAGCTGCTCGGAAAGGATCTGCGATGGGCCTGACACCGCTGGCGCTCGTCGGCGGCACACCGCACGATACCGATCGCTACAACAACTGGCTTGAGGGGCGCCTCGCGGAGATATCCCCCCTCCTCGTCGCCAATCCCGTCTGGTCGGACGCCATGATGGGTGAGGTGTTCGGCCATCCCTGGCTGAGCCAGACATACGCAAGCATGCCGCTCCAGGCTGCGGTTCCGGTACTGACCAACGAGATCAAGGCTTACCTGGCAACATCCGTTCTCGACGACCGCAAAGCGGACGCCCACTGGTTCCAGCGCCGGATCCCGGTGATCCGCTATCTGGTCGAGGAAGGCGCGAACCTGCTTCAGCACTTTGAGGCGGGCTGCCTTGCCGACATCCCTCATCCTGGCTTCGGAACGTCGGAGAGTGGCGGTGCCCGGAACCACAACGATGCTGTCCTGGAGCGCTACGCCGCTTGGTACAGCGCGAATTATGAGCGACGAAGACTGAGCCAGACCCGCCAGTGGATCCGGGACGGAGAGATCGTCACCACGCAGTATCGATCACCGGAAGTGCAGCTGTTCGGCGATATCCATCGCTTCGCGATCATCAATCGTGCGCAGATGGCGCCGATGCATGACCGCGACATCATCCTGCTCAACGATCTCTACAGCGAAGAGGACACCCGCTTCCGCGACCGGCAGCGTCGGAGCGACACCTATCTGAACTTCCTGTGCGTCGAGCCGTGGTTGCGCCCGCTGATGCGCGGCTTCCTTCTGGACAAGGTCGCGCATGGCGAACTTGCACCATCGACACTTGTCGGAATGCAGTCGCGCTTACGGTTCTTCGCGCAGTTCCTGCACGCGGAGGGCATTACCGAGCCCGCTCGGGTCAATGAACTGTCGATGGAGCGTTACCTCGCTTGGGGGAATGCGCAGAATGCCGCTGGCAAGAACTGGTACACCGACATCGTCCAACTGATGCGTGCAGCGCCAGTCCTCCTGCCGGGACAATGGCCGCGGATCACGCTCGACAAGCGCGCGGCACGGCGCATCCGTTACAAGCAGGCACCGGACGATCCGCGTAACCGCCTTTACGCATCGCGCGAGGGCGCCAACCGGGCGGCACCGCCGGAAGCCCTGTCGGCGATGGTGGCCAGACTCGACGAAATGCCCGCACCCATCCCTGCCATCTTCATGATCGGCATCACGACCGGGGCGCGGGCCGAAGACCTTCATGCCCTGCTCTTCGACTGCTTGCGGCCCGATCCGCACGACAAGCGGTTCATGCTGTTCACGTTCTGGCAGAACAAGGTCAGCCGCTGGAATACCAAGCCGTTACTGGCGGCCGATCCCGCGCACCAGGCCATGATCGAACTGATCGAAGCCCAGCGGGATCGTGTCCGGCGGCGTCATGGACGCGCCACGAAATACCTGTTCCCGGTCTTTTATGGAAAGCGGGAATCGTTCCTCGGCCAAAACTGGACCATGCAGGAGCTCAAGAAGCTGTGCCTCAAGCACCGAATCGTCGATGGTGATGGCCGTCCGTTCGACTTCTCGTGGCATCCGCTGCGCCACCATCGCGGGACGCAGATGGCGGCCGAAGGCCACGATATCCTGAGCATCATGTTCGAGCTCGGCCATGCCTCGCCCGATATGGCGTCGATGTACGTCAACCAGCGTCTCGACCTCAAGAAGAACGCCTTGCTACGAAAGGGCGGCGGCCAGTTCTTCACGATCGCAGGCAAGGTCGACGAAGCGGTTGGCGATCTCCTGCTGCGCAAGGAAACCATGCTGGCTACGCGGGTCTGCGGCGGCGCCTGCACGCTGCCAGGGCAACTCGGCGAATGGTGCGAGCATGCCCACGCCTGCCTGACCTGCCGGTTCTTCCGCGCCGATGGTGACGACGTGGAGCACTTCCGCTGCGAGCGGGCCGGACTTTACGCCGCGATCGAAGGCCTCGAGCAGGAAGCGCAGAACTACGAGGAAGGCGGACAGACCCGCATGGCCGACATCACGCGCAAGCGCCTGCAGCGCAACAAGGATGCGGTCCACAACACCGACACCATCATCCGCTCCATCGAGGAACACGGTCTCTACAAGGGTGAAAAGCAGCGCTACAGGCCGGCCGCTGCTCGGGAGGAAGCGACGTCATGACCATGGGGCCGGATCTGCGGATCGCAACACTCAACGACGCCCGCAGCCGTCGTAGCGCTGAGAAGCGCGCCGCGGTCGAAGATGCGATTATGCGGCTGCGCGACACCAGGCAGGCTGTGACGTTCGTCTCGGTGGCCCGTGAAGCAAAGGTCAGCCGCCAGTACCTCTACAACAACTTCGCCGACGAGATCGGCGAGGAACGCGTCGAAACCCGCGCGGAAACCGAGGTGATAGACGGCAAGAAGGTCCCGCTGCGAACGCCCGAGGAATATCGGCACATCGAAGCGGCGCTCCGCAACAAGATCGAGCGTCTTGAGACCGAACTCCGGGATGCCCGCGCCGAAAAGGCCAAGGCGGACCGAACGGCCGAGCGTGAGCGCGGTAAGGCGGAACACTGGCGTCAGCTCTACACGGCTGTCCTAGCTCGCGTATCACCGGGACAGTCGCCCGAGCCGCTGCCCTCCTCCGAAGACTGAACCGTCACGCTGCGATCGGGTTACGATCAAGCGAGTAGGAAGTGAGCCGCCTACGGCGTCTTGCACTTCCAACTCCCTTGATCGTCCAAATTATGAGCGAAACACAATGGACAGGTTTATCGCCTGCAAACCATTGAAACCAGGACATAAGACACGACTTGGTGTTGATATATGTAAAATGTTATCAATGGTTTACACGGATTTCCCGTCGCGCGGCAAGTGCGATCGCGCGAAGCATAGCACTCCAGAATCAGGCAAAGCCGCCATCTTTCAGCCGATCAAGATAAGCGTGCAGCTTGTTGCTCCATCCCTGACGCACAAGTTCTTCAGCCGTTGCATCACCGAAAGAAGGCAGCGATTGCGACCGGTACCAGGCATAGGCCGTTGGCGCGCTGCCCGCCCAAGGAATGATCCGGTCGATGATCCCGCAAATTTCAACCAACTGCGATTGCGGTGTCACGCTTCCGATGCGGGCAGCTTTGGTAAGCGCTTCAGGCGAGACCCAGGCAACAATGGCCAACTCGGATTCGGCGGTCCTGAGCGCCGCAGCCAGACGCCGGGGAGAAACACCGTGTTGGTCGGATACGTCACTCAAGAATTCCGAATTGCTCATGGACCCCGTCCGACCGCAATTAGTCTGTATTGCATTTTGCAATACACCCTGTATGATGCCTTGTGGAGATAGAATATGGCCAAGTCCCTTGAACGCAAGGATCACCCGGTATCGATGCGTCTGCCTGATGCCGACATTGCCCTGATCGATCGTGCGGCAATTGCGCGCGGCCGCTCGCGAACCGATTTCGTGCGAGAAGCGGCGGTGCGCGCCGCCGAGGATGTGCTGATGGACCAGAGGCTCGTGCGGATGAGCACCGAAGGGTTTGCCGAATTCATCGCGCTGCTCGAAAAGCCTGCCGAGGCCGTTCCCTCGCTCGTCGATGTGCTCAGACGACCGGCGCCTTGGGACATGCCCTCGGACGATCGGCACTGACAATTGGGCCTGTCGGCGCCGGAACTGTTGAACGCAGCTCACGAAGTCGATGACTTCGACTGCGGCAAGCCATCGCTCAATCACTGGCTCAAGGGGCGCGCCCTCGCAAACCAAGAGCGCGGGTTTACTGCGGTGTTGGTCGTGCATGAGGCGATGCGGGTGGTGGGCTACTACGGCCTGGCTCCGACATCGGTGATACCCGGCATTCTGCCGCGGTCCATCCGGACGGGGCAACCGCCCGATCCCGTGCCTTGCCTGCTGCTCGGTCAACTCGCGACCGATCTGGCATGGGCGGGACAGGGCATCGGCTCGGGATTGCTGCGGCACGCTCTGGGACGGTGTCTGGAAGCTGCCCGCCTCGTTGGCGGCCGGGCAGTGATCGTCAATGCCATCGATGACGAGGCTGCAGCCTTCTGGCTAGGCAAGGGCTTCCTGCCTTCGCGCGACGATCCACTCGTGCTGTTCCAGTCGATCGGCGCCATCGCTGCTTCCCTGGCAGCGGCAGAACGTTGAGCCCGTGCTGAGTCAGGGCACGACCGAAGCCATAACCGCGGAGCTCGGACCTTCGGCCTATGGCCGGGCGTAGGGCCAAAGCCCGATCCTCGCCGCGAGCTTTTCTGCATGGCGGGATAGCCGGGAGCGACCATGGATAGATCAGGCCGCAAAGAGTTCGCCTTGGGGATTGGCAGGACCTGGACGTTGTCGCTGCGGCGGCGCAGGTTTGCGCAGCAGCGCAAGGACGCCTGGCTTGACCACATAAACCGCGTGACGTCCGCCGCCGCGGTTCTTGTGGTTGGTGGCGTAGCCCGCATAGTGCCGGGTCATCAGCCCGGCGCGGACCAGATCGGAAATCGCGCGGCTGACATTGGCGCGGCCCACGGCCTGGACCTGCTCTTCCACCGCCGCTTCGATGTGCGCGGCATCGCGAACAGCGTCACCGGTCAGTTCGTCCTTCAGCGCAGCGGCAACGCGCGCACGCATCGCCGCACGACGAGCGGGCTGTTCGCTCATCGGCAGAAGCTGAGAGCAGAGCCATTCGCGCAGGAGCACCGGCACGCCGCCCTGCGCGACGAAGGGTCCGGCCTGCCCTCGCCCGTCGGCAATTTCGGCTACCAGTTGAAGGACGAGAAACGCATAGCGCGGGCGGTTCGAGGCTTCGACCAGGACCGCGTAGATCCCACCGACGCCAGTGATTTCAGGGGCTCGTTCCATCAATCAGTATTGAGCACAAAAGGTGAATCCTGTGAATCCCCTTTGTGCCCTGCCCTGTCATTTGTCGCCCGTGACACTTCGCCCGGAGACGCCATCTGGTTTGCCCTGCCACACGTGCGCTGCCCTCTCTCCGCGACTACTTCCGCCATCGTGCAGGCATAATCGATGACCCGCCCTCCGCGCATGTCACGGGCGCAGCGCAACATGACACTCTGCCCGAGGGCAAAGTGTCACAGATGTCATGCCCCGCAAGGGGCACAAGCCCCGACCCGACAGGCAAAAAAATAGGGCCGGCGTGAGCCAGCCCCTTGGAAAGTTTTGGGAGAGGATGCCTGAAAGGCATGCCACATAGGGGCCAGCCCCCTACATGCTGCAAGTGCGAAAAGAACGCGGAGTGTTGCCTTTTCGCAACCGCCGCTCCTTCTGGACATCGTCTTCATGAGCAATCGGGGGCCGGTCCGGATGGTCCCAATGGGAGGCGGCGCTACCGCCTCCCGGGCTCGGTGTCACAGGAAAAGGACTTCCTCGGCGACGATCTCGACCGCGTAGCGTTCGACGCCCTCCCGGTCGGTCCACTTCGAGTAGTGGAGGCGGCCCTGCACCTCGACCAGGTCGCCCTTCTTCTTGTGCTTGGCGACCGAGGTGCCGAGGCCGTTGAAAGCAGTGACGCGGTGGAATTCGGCGAGAGTCTCGGCGTAGCCCGCCTCGTTCTTGACCGTCTTGCCGTCGACCAGCTTGGGGCGATCGGTGACGAGGGTGAACGAGGTGATTGCGGTCTCGCCGGCGTGGCGGGTTTCGGGAGCAGCGGCGATGCGGCCGATCAGGATGACGAGGTTCTTCATGGGGTATCTCCGTGGCTTGAACTCGGCGGAACCGCCCGCCGATGAACATCACAGGCAGGGCCAAAGGCCCGGGCCCGCACCGAACGCATGTGAGGGAAACCCAAAAGCGAGGAGTGGTGCGGCAAGCCCGAAGGGCTTCACGGTCCGCTGCTTTTGGGTTGCAGCCAGGGACTGGCCCTGCAGGGTTCATCGGCAAACGAAGGGCGGTTTCGTCAGGTCAGGCTCAGCGGATCCCCGCAAAGATCAGATCCGTCAGCCTCGGCCATTTCGGCAGGACCTGCTCCCACCCGCCAGCGCCCGCGCAGCGGGCATTGCCTTCCTCGGCCCCCGCTCCATACTGGTCAGTGACGCACGGTCACACGGGGCCGGGCCCAGCCCCTCCCGTCCAGTGCCATGCGCTACGGCAAGGCTATTTGTCAGATGCGCAAGAAGGCGGCCGCAGGCGAGCATGGGTCGCCTGCCCTCGATGGGGACGCTCAGCGCCAAGGCCTCACAAGGCCTTGCGCGACCAGATAGTCGCCGGCATCCACGCCGTTCACCGAGACCGAGGCGAGCGTCCGTCCATAGGGGGCGGTGCCAAGTCGCGTGATCGTCACCTGTCCGCGCGACAGCAGCCGCGTCAGGGCAACCCGCGAGGCTTCGCCTGCGGCAAAGTCACACCAGGCGTAGGACCGTCTCCGGTCCTGGCACTTGCGACTATCGGGCAGTTCGGGTGCATCGATATTGGCGATGCGGACACGCTCGCGGCCGCAGCGGATCGTGTCGCCGTCGTGAACCGAAGGCGACATGCAAAGGGCGGCGGCAGCAAGAGCGATCGGCATGGGTAGAGCCTAGCGCCCTCTTCCGCCCGCGCCAACCAGCCTCGCCGCTTCCTCCACTGGCCCCGATCGTCACCCGAAGGGCCGGCATCCATGCCGGCGAGCTTGGGTGGGCGGCGGTGCGAAAGCGCCGACGCTCCGCCCTAGCGAGTAGAGCGGGTCGCCGCGGCGCCCGCGTGGGGACGCGGGCGCCGGGTGCCCCTTCCCTCCCCGCCTCGCCAGACTCCCGCAAAAACCGGTATGAACGCACTTCAACCCGGCCGCTCTGGCCCCGCTGCCGCAAGCAGAGCCATCGAAGGGAAAGGATCCCGGACCATGGCTGATCCTCAGATGATGCCAAGCGCCCTGCAGGTGGCGCGCGCGATGACTGAGGTGCTGCGCGCGAAGCTGAGTGTCTTAGCGGCTGAAGAGGTCACGCTCTCCCGCGAGGAAGCCGCGCTTTGCCTCGGTCTTGCCGAAGGCGTGACCGAAAGCCTGGAACAGGACGCACTTCAGGACCGGTTAGCCGCCCGGCCCTGCGACCTACCGGACATTGAGCCCCAATTCGCCCAGCAATTGCCCGGCCTGCTCGCGCGAGATGGTCGCCCCGCGAAACAGCCCCGCATCGACCAGGCGTAGCCCGCCGAGGTCGGCACCGCGCAGGTCTGAGCCCTCGAAGCGCCATCCGGCGACCAGCGCCTCGCGCAGCGAGCAGTCCTCGAACACCGTCATGCGAAAATCGCCCTTGCGCACATCCGCACCCGACAGATCGACCCGGCGCAGAGTTTCCTTGCGAATCGAGAAGCCCGGCAGCTTGGCAGAGACCAGCAGCACTTCCTCGAAATGGACGTGCATGGCGCGCGCTTCGGTAAAATCGGCGCCGGTGAGCTTGGAGCCGGTGAAGCGGGTCGAGGTCAGGCTGGCCCGGCGCATCGCGCAATTGTTCCAGTCGCCGCCAATGAATTTGGCCTCGCTGAGGTTCGCGCCCGAGAAATTGGCGAACGGTCCCCGGCAACCTTGCCAGACCGTACCTTCAAGCTTTGCCCCCGCAAGATCGCTGTGCCGCAGGTTGCAGCGTTCAAAGCGCGAGCGGGTGAGATCGAGCCCGGAAAGGTCGGCTTCCTCGAGATCGCAGTCGACGACCACCTGAGCCGGACCGCCGCAGAGCGGGACGAGATCGGCACGAACCAGTGTTCTTCCGACGAGGCCACGCGGGGGCAAACAGGTCGTCCATCACGCGCCCAACTCTTTCGCGGCCCATCGCCTGGCTTCGGCTCGGCCGGATTGGCACAATGTTCCGTTTGTCAATTGGCCGGGAGTGCGCATATAGGGGGCACAAGTGGACTGGGGGTTCCCGGTCGGCGTCATAGCCTCGGTGAGTTTCATCGGGGCTTTCGCTTACTTGGGGCGGGAAACCTTGAGCCCCCAGTTCTCATAACCGCTGCCGACATTTTCGCGCCCGCCGTCGCAATAGAACTTGCGGGTCAGGACATCGAACGCGCGATTGTCCTGGCTCGGCCGCAGCACGCTCATGCCGATCGGCCGCGCCACCAGATCGGCCAGTTGCAGCCCGGATGAGTTCGCCTTCTTGTCGGCAAAGACAATCTCGAACGGCAGCGGTGCCCCAAGCTTGTTCTCGCCGTCGCAGATCCTGCGGAATTCCAGTTCGAGGTCCTTGTCTTCCTTCTTGCCGCGGCACTCGAAGACCACGTGGGTCTTCTTGGCGTCCTGGTTCTTCTCGATGAGAAACTCGTAGAGTGTCTCAAGGCAGAACCCGAGCGCCAGATGGTAGGGGTTGTCTCGCTCGACATCGCGCGCGCCGAGCCGGTGCTTGTCGATCACGCAGCTGATCAGGATGAAGTTGGACTTGTCGACGATGCCGCTGAGACCATCGATGAACCCCAGCTTCTCGGCCTCGTTGGCGAACTTGAAGGGACCCGTTTCCTTGCGGATTTCCCGCTCATGCAGGATCACGATGTCGTGGCCGAAGTGGGTGAATTTGAACTTCTCGAGCGCCGGGACAACCTTCTCGCTGTAGTGCTTCGTGTAGAAAACGCAGAATGCGAGGACGAACAGCGGATAGTTGGGATCGACGGTCTGCATGCCGTGATCGCCGCTTTCGTCGACATAGACGATGAAATTGCTGAAGCGCCCGGCAGGCGTAGTGGCGCTCTTGCGGTCTTCGACCACCGGGTCGAGATCGAGATCGAACAAGGAAATTGCTAGTCGGATGCCGTCATCGCGCAGTGATGCCAGCGCGGACCGTGCAAGCCAAGCCGGAGCGCGGTTTTCCACACACCACCCCCGTGCATAGCAAGCCTTGCCGCGCCCTTAAGGCCAGCATAGACTGACTCACGCGAGCCCACCCGGGGCCGCGTAAAACGAAGGAGATGCGCGAGAGGTCGAACGGGCAGCGTCGATCGCGAGAAATTGGAGATACCCCAATGATCCAGCGATACCGTGTGCTCGGCCGCAGCGTGGTCGAAGGCGATGAACTTCAGCACGTGCTGCGCGAAGCCTACGAGCGCAAAAGCCCGGTCCATTGCGAATGCCGCAAGGGAAGCGAACTCCCCCTCTACATTTCGCACCGGCAGAATGGCTACGTGCTCGCGCGCTGGCCGGGCTCGGGCGCGCGCCATGCGACCGCCTGCGATCACTACGATGCGCCCGATTACCTCACCGGCATGGGCCAGGTACGTGGCAGCGCCGTGCGTGACGATGAGACAAGCGGCGAGACCAGCTTGAAGCTCGGCTTCCCGCTTTCGCGCGGGGCCGCCCGGCTCGCGCCCGCGGCGCTGACCAACGACAAGCCGACGGTGAAATCAACAGGTCAGAAGCTCTCGATGCGCGGGCTGCTGCACGTCCTCTGGGACCGTGCCGAACTCACCCACTGGCATCCGAAGATGGCGGGCAAGCGGACCTGGTTCGTGGTGCGCCGCGCGCTGCTCGAGGCGGCGGCCAGCTGCCGCGCCAAGCAGGAAGCCCTGCCCCACGTCCTATTCGTGCCCGAGAGCTTCAAAGTCGAGGAGAAAGAGGAAATCCGGGTCCGCCGCCGCGCGGCGCTTGCCCGGGTCTATGCCTCACGCGATGAAATGATGGTGGTGGTGGGCGAGATCAAGGAGATCGTGGCCGCGCACGGCGCGGAAAAGATCGTCCTGCGCCATGTCGGCGACATGCCGTTCGTGATGGACCAGGACATGGCGCGGCGCTTCCACAAGCGGTTCGCGGGCGAACTCGCGTTGTGGCAGGCGCAGGACAGTCCGAACGGCAAAAGCGGCCACCTGGTTCTTGCCGGCTCGTTCGCGCGGCGCCGCGAGGGCACCTTCGATCTCATCGAGGTCGCGCTCATGCCGGTGACGGCGGAATGGCTGCCCTATGAGACCAGCGACGAACGCTATCTCGTCGGAAAGGCAGTCGCGGAAAAGCGGCGGTTCGTGAAGGGCCTGCGCGTCAATCTCGATGCCGACACTCCGATCGCCAGCCTGGTGCTCAAGGACACCGGCGAGGAAGCGATCGCCATCCACATCCACGACCGCGACAATGAGGTCGCAGAGCCGCTGGAAGCGCTGCTCGCCGGGCAAGGCGTAGCGCACCTGCTGTGGAAGGAAGGCGAGCCGCTCCCGGCCCGCGTCAGCCGGGCGCCGCGGCGAAGCTGGGACGGGCAACAGGCGGCCTGAGCGGGCCCAGTCGCCTGTGCCGGGCAGCGGCTTCGTCGGCAGCAGATCGAGACGCCGGGGCGTGTCGTGGTCCGCCCGCAAAGCTTCGAGCCGCGCCGCGACTTCGCGCTCGTGCTGGGTGATCTCGATGCAATTGAGGCCGACGATGGTCCAGACCGGCAACTCGGGCCGCTCGGTCACGTGGACCGAGTAGGCGATGGGCAGCTTGTCGGGATAGAGCCACAGCAGCAGCACGGGCAGCGCGGCGAGGTTGGGTGTGCCGCCCGCCGCAGCGAGCGTCATCACGCCTCGGTCCTGGCCATATCGGAAGGTAATCCCGAGCGGCTGCGGGTGCCCGGCAAGGCCAAGGATCGTCTCGCGTGACCGAGCGCCGAAGATGGCGTCGAGTTCGGCCGGGGGCTCGGCCTCGGCGTCCTCGCCCACCTCGGCGAGGAACAGTTCGACCGCGGCAAAGCGCGCGGCTTCCTCGCTGGTGCAGGCAAGTTCGAGGGTGAGCTTGATCGAGGACATGGCTAGGGCTTTCGTGTTGCCGCGCGCCGACGCGTCCCGTTGCCAAGGCAAGGGATAGAACGGCGACCAGGCGCGGAATTGAACGGATCAGAGAACGGGGTGGCGCTCGACGTGGGCGCGTGTTCGCGGCGGCTGGAGCTTGAAGACGGAGACGCCGTGGCTGGCGGCGATGCGCAGCGCCTGGCCGGTGCCGCCCGAGGCCTCGCCGTCGGCGGGACCGGCACCGAGTTCGAGAATCCGGTGCCGGCTCATGACGCAGCCCCCAGTGAGCTGTCGGGATACCAGGCAAGTTCCAATGCGTCCGGATGCGCTGCCTCGAACTCGGCGATGCGGCATGGGTGATGAGACCCGCACGATCCTTGAGCCCGACGTAGCCCCCGTAGAAGCGGTCACCGGCTGCAACGAACTGGGCGTGGATGTCCTCGCTCACCGCCTCGCTGGCGAAGAAGCCTGGCACGCCGGCGATGTGCGCCGGGGGCAGGACGCCGAGCATGTCGTCGAAGAAGGCCTCGCTCACCCGCGAGAGCGGGAAGCGGGCGAGCACGGCTTCGCGCGAGGCGGCCGGCAGGGTTGCGTCAGCTGCGGTCATCGCTCGCACCTCTGGTCACCTCGAAGGCCGGGATGGTCATCTCGGCGCGGGCCATCTCGCGTTTGAGATCGCGCAGCCGCGTGAAGCTGTTGATCCATGACGTGGTGAAGAGAACGAATTCGTCTTCGCTTGCCGTGTAGTCGCGCATCGGCCCTCGCCCATCGAACAGGACGATTTCGGGGAGGAACGCACCGAGGCAGCCGCCCGACCAGCGGCGGAACGGCAGGCCGTGCTCGGCGCAGAAGGCGTCGATCTCGGGAATCTGTCCGCCATTGAGCTCGGTGCCGTAGAGCTCGAGCGGCTCGCCGCCGGGCAGTGCCGCAGGATCGAAGGGTTCGCCGTCCCACTCGGTGCGCAGGTCATAGTCGGCCGCGTGCGCGGCGAAGAGGGCAAGATTTTCGCGCGGCAATGCGCCGCCGATGGTGATGTGGACGGGGGCTCGGTCGTCCATGGGCCTGGGTCCTTTCGCTTGGGTCTGATCCGACCGGCGAAGCCCCCCTCCCCTCAGCCTGATGTCGCTGTGGGCCTCCCTGCCCCCCAGCGTTCGGCTGTGCGATCGACGGCGAGTGCGCTGGAGCAGGTCTGGCACAGCGCGAAGGCTTCAGCAGGTGTGCCCGCGAGCCACTGCTCCCAGTTTTCTCGGGCGAGGACGACGGGCATGCGGTCGTGTACGTCGCCCATCTGCGGGCAGCCATCCACCATCACCATTGAATAGGCCGCGCCCCACTCTTCGGTCGGGCGCCACAGCCCTGCGACGGCAAAGACCTCTTCGCCCGCCAGCGAGTACCCGGTCCGGGTCATCTGACCCTTGATGCCCTCGGCCTCGGCCCAGGCGGTCACCGGGATCAGGCAGCGGCGGCGCTCGAAGCTTGGCCGCCAGAACGAAGTGCCGAGCTTGTCCTCACGCGCGTTGTTGACGGGCTTTGGCTTCAGCGGTTGACCGTGCTTGCCTTTGAGGACGAGAGGAAAGCCCTTGGGGCTACCCGCGTCTGGCCCTCGGCGACGGCCGGGATAGCCGGGATAGACTTCGGCGGCGAAGTTCGCGCCTGCGCCGCCGCGCGCACCGAACAGCCGGACGATTTTCCCAGGGGCCCTGGTCATGCGATACAACTTGCACATGGGGGGATGCTCGGCGGACCACCCTGCCCTGTCAATCGGAACGGGCAGCGGTGCCAGCCGTCTTGCAAACATGTTCTTTCTATGTTCTCATATCGACATGGAACAAATCGATACGTCTGCTGTCGCTCATGCGATCCTGGACGCCCCGGGCTGGGCGCGGGTCGGCATCACTGCCCCAAGCTACTGGCTGCGCGAAGATGCCGCACTCGAACTCGCACGCGTGATTGCCGACGCGGTCGACGCGCCCGCGAATGCGCCGTCATCGCAACAGTCGATCCTGCCGCTCTGAGGCCCGCTAGTTCAGCCCGCCGGGCGAGTGAGAGCGCCTCGATCTGCCGGTCGAGCGGAAACCCGAAACGCCGGGCGATCTCGGCGGCGTGTTCGAAGTCCGCAGCGCTGATGTGGATCGAGCGGGCGAGATCCGCTAGCGTTTCGCCCTCGGGCGGCGCGGACAGGGCATGGAGATGCCCGTGCGCCTGCGTCACCGCAAACGGCTTGGGGCTGGCGACGCCGACCACCCTCCTCCGTGAACACGACCAGCGTGTCGCCGGTATGGATGGCCTCGTCGCACTGGACCGCATCGTAGGCATTACCGGTGCTGGCAAAGGCGTGGTGACGCCGGGTGATGAAGGCGAAGCGTTCACTGTCAGTCAGCATTCTGGTTCTCCGGACATCCCCATGCAAGCGAAGAGGCGGAACGCCGGGCGGGGGGCAGTGCCGGCGTTCCGCCTCAGACCGCGGGGGGGGGCATCCGCGGCCTTTGCACGGAGACGGGGACCCGCTTGGGGTCCCCGCCGGTTGGAGGTGGACTTGCCGATCAGGCCTCGACGAGCGGCGGCAGCGCGCCATCGTGTTCGGTGCCGTCCTTGGCACCCACCCGGCCGCGCTTGGCAGGCGGGGTCGCGGTGCTGTCGCCCAGACCGTCGTCATTGCGCCCGTCACCGGCCTGCTCCGCGCCGAGGTCGCCGCCGGCATCGTCGGCCGGGAACATGTCGCTCTCGCCGTATTCGGCCGAACCGAGCTGGCTGTTCCTGCGACGCGGACGCTGCCAGGCGATCGCCATGGTGCCGTCCTCGCGCGGGAAAGCGGCGATGTAGAGCGGCTGCGCCATCGACGGGTCGTCGATCTTGCCCTGGTAGAAGCTCTCGCCGGTCGAGTTCGAGGATAGCTCGAAGAGCGCGCCGACGATCACCCAGCGGCGCTGGTCGTTGAGCGCGACGATCTCGTAGCGGGGTGCGCGGGGGTTGCTGGAGGTCACCGGCCGCAGGCCGATGGTGCGGGTGATGGTGAGCGTTTCGACAGAGCCGATCAGCTGGCCGTTGGCGTTCTTGCGGATTTCACCGATGTTCATGGACGTTCTCCTAGGTGGATCGATTGCGACCGAACCCCTTGTTCGATCACTCTCTTCCCACCCCCCCTTCCCTCCCGGCCGTCAGGCCGAAGCTGCCGGCATCGCCCGCAGTGGTACCCAAGACCGCACAAGCGGTGTTTTCTAACCACGAGGTCGATGAACGACCAACGACAGGAATGTCGGACGTTGCTGAACAACAGGCCCGGGGGTCCGATTTGCGGTAAACTGCTTCAGGTCGCTGCGTTCGGTCAAGACGGCTGCCGACCAGAGCCAGACCCTCAGATTGACTGAATTGAACGTCGTATTTAGCCGGAAGCGGTCGATCGCTGAGGGGAAAGCAGAAGGTCAGCAAAGCGCCCCAATCCCGGTCATTGGTGGCCTGCGCCGCGTTTCCCAAAACCGGCCATTGCAGGACTGAAAGCAAGGTCCGCTTTCGCGCCACACGGAGCAGCTCCTCCCCGTTCTACTTCATCGCCACTTTCGGCCATGGAGAAGCATCATGATTTATTCGCACCTTGGTTCAGGCAAGCATGACTGCGTGATCTCGAATGCCGGTAAGACGGTTGGCACCAAACGGCCCCTGACCCAGAAGCATCTTTGGGTGATCCGTTTCTTTATTGATCGCGAAGAGCGGCTGCGGGATCAGGCATTGTTCGACTTCGCAATCGACAGCAGGCACCGCGGCTGTGATCTTCTAGCCCGTTCAGTCATGAGCGATCAATCAGCAGGCGACATGAAGCTCGGCTGGTCGATGAATGGGGCACTTCTAATGGTATAGATCGCGAGGATTACGGCACTCTTTCGATGCGAAGGGAAAAGACACTTGCGTTAAAATGGTGGAGACGCCGCTTTCGCTATCAAGCGTTTCGCGTTATGTGAAATGCCATGATTTCAAAGCTTCATCAGCTCGCATATACGACAATCGTCGCTCTCGGTTTAACAGTGTCAGGGTGCGGCGGCGGTGACGCGTCTGGGTGGCGGAGTGGCTCTTCCGACGCCGACCCCCTCTCCAAGCCCTTCGCCCAGTCCAAGTCCTACTCCGACCGCCGGCCCCGCTGCGTCAGTTTCGTTTCTTTATACATTGCCAGAAGGAATGCCAGACGGCGCTCCGGCCGCAGAGCTGATCAAGGCATCGGACGGAAACTACTACGGTGTGATGGTTCAAGGGGGGCCTAACACGTGTCGTCCTGAGAGCCCGATCAGTTGTGGCGCCATTCGGAAAGTCACCCCCAGCGGGGAGGAGTCGATTCTCTACGCATTCGGTAGTATTCCGCAGGACGGTTACACTCCCCTCATGGTGTTGCAGGCATCGGATGGTGCACTTTACGGGGTTACGACAAACGGCGGAAAGTTTGGCGGTGGGGGCGTATTCTTCCGGGTGACACTTTCTGGCGAATACAAGGTGATCTACTCTTGGGGGAGGACCGAGAAAGACGGTGTCGTTCCCAACGGAATTGTTCAGGGCAAAGACGGGAACTTTTACGGAACCACTTCATCTGGCGGTGAATTCCGATGCGAAATCATCCCTGTGTCCGGGAACAATTGCGGCACATTCTTTAAAATGACTCCATCCGGGCAGCAAACTGTCCTGCATTCCTTCGGATCTTCGAAGGTTGACGGATACGAGCCTCTGGGCACTGTTGTGGAGGGTGGCGACGGCAACTTTTATGGCATAACGCATTTGGGCGGTAAATTTACAAGCAACACCGAGGGCGGTGGCGGCACTGTTTTCCGGATTACTCCTCAAGGCGCTCTAAGCATTGTCCACGACTTCGGTGAAACTGCAAACGACGGCCTTTCGCCAAATCGATCACTGATCAAGGGCTCCGACGGTGTGATCTATGGGATGACGCCAAGTGGCGGTGGTGGTGATAGCTGCGCTTGGCAGTTTGGCTGCGGCACAATCTTCAGTGTAACTACCGCAGGGGCATTCCGGCAAATCTACGCATTTGCCAAAGGCAATTTTGATGACGGCGCAGGCCCATCCTCTATTCTTGTAAGCCAAGACGGTAATTTGTATGGAACAGCGATTTCCAGAGGCGCAAACCGTTGCGATAGCTGCGGCACTGTATTTAGGCTTACCAAAACGGGCGTCATGACCACATTGTTCTCGTTCGGCCCTGCTGTTGTTGAGCCAAGCCGCCCGACAAACCTTGTTGAAGTGCGTCCCGGTGTTTTCTTCGGCCTTAATGAGTGGGGCGGTCAGAAAGCTAACGGCTCAATCTTCTTCAAAATGGTCCTAAACTAAGGCGAGCTATCATCATACATCAGCCAAGCTGCTTAGCGCGTCGATGCCCAGCGGACTTATCGGCACTGCAATCTCCTGTCCGCTTGCCCCTGTACCAGCCAGACCTGCCGATCAGCAACCGACGCCAAAGCGGGCATGGTCGTGCTAAAGCAGCGCCCGCCCTAGGAGGGCCAACATCGCTCCGGCCACGACAATCCACACCACTGCTGACGCGTTCGCGACATTTACCCAAAGCCGTGACTGCGACAGCAACGGACTTTCCTTCTGAATAGCCTGAGGATCAACGCCGGTTTGGTCTGTCAAAACCTTGGTGAAGCGCGACCATAGGTCGTTGTCTGCATGGTCGGCAGGCAGAGCTTGGCAGAGCGATGCGAACAGGTCGCCAGCGGTGTACCATTGTGCCGCGTGGGTCTTATCAAGCTTGACCCCGAAGGCGCGTTCAACGTCGTCGATGGCGACAATCTCGTCACCGTCCCCGCCAAGTCCAACGCTGGTAGCCAATGTGCTCATGAGCAGATCATAATGCCGTCCACCGTCGCAGCAATGGCAGTAAACCACCCCGATCCAGCCGCAAATGTGGATCCAGCGGCTGCCTGACAGCCGACCTTCCAGCTTTAGCCGCGTGCCAGCCAAAACCTGCCGATCGGCAACCGGCCCACCACCAGCCATCGGTTGGGCTGCGGCGCCCGTTTGAAAGTTGCCTGGCAGATTCAGCCCGCCCGGCCGCCGAAAGCTGAAACTCCCAAAGCGCGTTCTAAGATTTTCCCAATCGGGGTCAGCTCTATCGTGGCGTCAATTTCCGCGACGAGCAAATGGAACTCGACTTCGGCCAGTCCCTCTGAGCCAGCCTGATCACGAGCAAGCCCTTTGGTCCGCCGTCCATCCAAGCTGGCTCGCTTCTAAAGTGGCGCGCTTGAAAGGCGATCGCCGCACGAAGGAGCAAGTCGCGCTCGTCTTCGGACAGGTTGGATGCACCCGCCATCTCTTCCAACAAATCCTCGTAGAGTTCGTCACCTTCTTGCCCGAGCGCCGAAATCGCCAATTTCCGGCGCTCGCCACCGTCGCAAAAGGCGCGGCGCAAGGCTGAGATGCTCTTGTCGCTCCAGGCGCTTGCAAACACGCGAAGCGGCAGCATGTCGTGGCGCTGCTGTGGTTTGAGCTCGGACGGGTCCGGACCTTGCGATGCTTGAGGGCGTGACAGCTCGTTTTCCGCCCAACCCATGACTCCTTCATCGAAAGCCTCAGCAAGAGCGATAGTCAGTTCGGGTCGCGCGCGATAATCTGAGACTGGAATGTCTGAAAGCGGGTCGGTGAGCCAGCCGCCGACTCTATCCATGCCGACGGTGGCGGTGGCATAGCGGTATACTGCGAAGGCCAGTTCGGGCCACGTCACTTTTGCGTGAGGGTCTTGGCGCCAGCGTTCCTTTCCATCTTCGTAGTCGTCACCCGTCTGAGCATGGCCGACATGCGTCAGCAAACGTTCCGCATCTTCGGACGGCAGGCGACCTAGCTCAGGCAACAACCGTTCTTCGATCCATTTGTAAGCGCGGGAATATTGTCCGTTGCGCGCAAAATACCGGAGCGTGAGGCCGCGTTGATCGACGTCCAAATCCGTGCGCGCCGATAGCGAGTCAAACAGCGGCAACGCGTCGGGATGTTCGCCTTCGGCGAGAGCGGCCAGAATGAGTCGCCTGGCCTCTTGGGGGTCTTGCGGCGAGACAGTTTTCGTTTCGCCCCGTTCGATCCTTGCATGTAAATCCAGCAGGTGAGCGGTCGGCTTCCATGGCGAGATTGAGCGTAGGTGATTTGCGATGTCCGCACGTTCGGCATCAGCCAACGGGCGGCCCTCATCATCAAGTCTCGTTTCGGCCATCCGTGTTAGCGCCGCAATTTGCTCCATCGGAGGCCTGCTTCTCTGGAGACGCAAATAGCGGCGGACGGCGCGCATCCATGCATTGTTCTCGCCGATGTAATCTTCGTTGATCCTGGAAAATGGGAAGCCAAGCTGTCGCCATTCTCCATTTTCTCCACGCTCCAGAAACATCAGGTAGCGTGAGTCCCGGGCAAAGGTCATGCGGTTGCAGGCACCCATGTCACCTTCCGGGTTGGCCCCCGAAAGGTCGGACAGATCGCTCGCGATGGGTTTGCCGATAGATGCGAAGGGGAGGACGACTCTGTCAGGTGCGTTGCCCTTCAGGCTTGCTTCAATGCGAAAGGCGACTGCTGGGTCTGCCGGGCCGTTCTGAACATCTGTCTCGGCTCGTGCGACCACGATGGCGTCCGCAATTTGCACAAGTTCGAAATTGGACGGTCGGATGTAGGTTTCTACCACAGAGCAGGCGTTGGCAGGAGGAATGGCGACCATCGCCGCGAGTCCCAAGATGATTGCCTTCGTCAGCCTCATGGTTTCGTGTCCTCGGGGTGCAGCTCTTGCATGTCAATGCCAGTGGTCCCCCACGGCAGTATAGCCGGTAAAAGTTGAAGCTGTGCGAGGCCCACAAGGTTCGCCTTCCACCCATTCCCGGCCGTGATCAGGCACCCACCGCGGTCTTGAAACCTGCCGGGCAACTTCAACGGATTTTTTCGCCAGAGGCGGAATTTCTCAAAGCGACATCATTCAGGACATTGACCCCTACTGCTGAAAACGTCAGTCAGGGCTATGAACGCTGAAATCGAAGATGCTTTCGCAGCCCTCTCCGTACGAGCAAAAATCGCCGTCCTGGCTCGCGCTATCCACATGGAAACAATCCATAATCGGGATCAACCAGAAAGTGCTGAGCGGCTCTACCGTTCGAGTGAGTTCATACATCGATTGGTCGGGTTCATTATGTCGCTGGCCTATCGGCCTGAGGATTTCCAACGTGATGCGACTTGGGCGAGCAAGACTCTAGTCGAAGGCGTGGAAGTTCACGGCCAACCATATTTGGCAAAGTTGCACGATTGGATTGTGGAAGTTCGTACGGTTTCTTGAGGTCAATTTCCCACCCAGATTCGGTCACGCCAGGCCTAGCAAGGTCATCCCGAAAGCCGACCTGCGGCTTTTGCCCTTTGCCAGCCAGAACCTGCCTTTCAGCAACCGGCCCAATAGCGGTCGCAATTCGTGCCCAGCGCGCAGACGGCAGAGTGGCGGGTTTTGGCAATGAACCTGCCGTTGAACTCGTCAGGCGGGAATGGCCGGTTAGTCCCAACCCAAGTCTTTTCCCCACTGCTACAGCATGCTGAACGAGGGGCAGGAATCGATCACGAAAAACTGATGATCGAATGTCCGAGTTCAAGGCGCCTGCTGCCAAGGTGGGCTGGCATATGCCAATGTCGAGTTTCGGCATTTTCGGACTTTCAAGGATCCACTGCTGAAGGGCGTGTTTGGTCGGCAGAGAAATGCCAAGTCGGGTGGGATCTCTTCGGATTGGCCGCCAGCGCTTACCCTGCGACGGCTAACCGTGGTAATTCGAGGATATCCAATCTTCTCGACCATGCCGGACACGCAGAATGATGACCTTGTCCTCATCTCCGACATCATAAATCACCAGATGCGCCTTGTAGGGATGCACGCGGACAGGAGGTGATATTTCCTCTCGCAATCGCGCAGCTTGGGGATAGTCGGCAAGAAACTCGAAGATCGCGCTCAGCCCTTCGTGATAGGTATCGGCCTGAGGCAGTCCGAACTGCTCGATGCCTTGGAGAAAGATGGCTGTCAGATCTTCGGCGGCGGCGCGCGTTAAGCGAAAGCGAGGCACGGTCAGGCTTGCAGGTCAGCCTGGCTGATCGCTCGCGTCCGGATGTCCGCCATCGTCTCGTCGCTCAAACCGCTGGCGCGGGCCTCATCGACGAGGCGCTGCATGGCCGCGACTTTGTCAGCACGTTCCTGGTCACGACGGATGAGATCGCGCACATAGTCGCTGGCATTGCTATACCGACCAGTGTCAGCTTGCGCTTCTACCCATTGCTTCATCGGATCGGGCAGTGAAATGTTCATCGTAGCCATGGCAACCTCCAAGGCCAAAAAATAGCAAAGATTGGCAAAGGTTGTCAATTGGTGCTCAGCGACGGCCAGCCCCCGCGAACAGGGCTGTTGTGCAGCCGACGCAATGTACCCTTCCCTTCGTGGTCTACTTGGTTCGCGAGCGCCACCGAGACCAACATGCGCGGCTTGCGCGCCAGCATTTTCTCCAGCCATGAACCGGCGGGCGCCCCGAAGCGAGACGCCTGGCGGACCATCGAGCTACCGCCAATGATCAGCAGCCTTCGGATTGTGCGCTCGCCCATCCTTGCGATGCTGCCAATTCGCTGTTTGCCACCGGCGAGTGCTGGCGCGGCGTAAGGCCGAGCCAGGCGGCGAAGTCGCGACCCTTGCGGAAGGTCTCGACAGGCGGGGCAAGCGCCAGGATTGCAGTGGCCGCGATGGGGCCAGTGCCGGGAATGGTCATCAGGCGGCGAGCTGCCTCATCCTCCTTTGCCCGCCGCGCGATTTCACGGTCGAGCGTAGCGACGCGATTGTCCAACTCGGCCAGCAAGTCGAGCATGAGCTTGAACATCGGCAGCGCCGCTGCCGGCAATGTCGAGGCCATCTCCTCTTCGTCGATGAGTGACGCCAGCAGCGTCATGTTTGCCGTGCCCTGCGGTGCCACCCAGCCATACTCTGCCAGATGTCCGCGGATCGCGTTGATCAACTGGGTGCGCTGACGCACAACGAGGTCCCGTGTGCGAAACACCAATCCTGCAGCCTGCTGCTCTTCGGTCTTCACCGCCACGAAGCGCATGCCAGGTCGTTGCGCCGCTTCGCAGATCGCCTCTGCATCGATCGCATCGTTCTTGTTCCGCTTCACAAACGGTTTGACGTAGGCGGGCGAGATCAGCCGAACTTCGTGGCCCATGGTCTCCAACTCGCGCGCGCAGTGATGTGCGCCGCCACAGGCTTCGAGAGCCACGACACAGGCTGGCTGGCCGGCGAAGAAATTGAGCAGCTTTGCCCTGGTCAGCTTGCGGCTGAAAACCATGGCGCCGCGCTCGTCGGCGCCATGTGCGTGAAAAACGTTCTTGGCGATATCCAGACCGATTGTGGTAACCTGCGACGACGGACTCCTCCTCAAGTGGTGTTTCAACACCTCCACTTTGGGACATAGAGCCGTCGGGGGGCGTCCACCCCATCAAGAATCGATCACGTCAAAATTGAGCGCGAACGACCGGGTTCGGGGCGCCAGCTGTCCGAGGCCTGGCCAAGCTTTGCTAGGCGCGGGGGGAGTGAATACCTAGACCGCAAGGCGCTTTCGATGCTTGTCGATTGCGGCCACGACTTCTCCCGAAAAGGGCAGATGCGCCTTTTCTTGATCCCAAAGCGCGTCAAATTGCTCGACGGTCTCTTTCGCCGTCGAGACGACAAGGTGTGAGGGCAACCGCGCCTTATCCGCGATTGTTTCCAGTTCGCGGTAGGTGAACGACTCCCATTCGCGCGAGCGATGGAATTTGAGAGCGGAATCTTCCTCGGGGATATAGGCAACCGTCGATAGGAGGTCGTAAGCGGGGGCGAGGATTGGTCGGCGCTTGTCGGGATAGATCAGCGACCAGTTTTTCAGGTGCATGTCACCATTGCCGATCAGCACGGAATAGGTGAGGCGGCGGACAAACTCGACGGCGCTTGCCTCGTCTGTCTCGATGGCGAGCACAGACAAGATTTGGCGGTAGCTGGCATTCTCATACTTATCGTCGGGGTACACGCCATAGACCTGGGCAAAGTCCTCGACGTGAATTGCGCCTTCCTCGCTACGATCGAAGCGGCGTATGGCGTAGGCTGACGCCCCGTATCGGGTGATGCCGTCGGGCAATCCTTCAATCGTATCGAGCGGCACGAGATCGATGCCAGGGACATCGATCCCGAGCTTGGAGGCCAAGCTCATGGCGGCGTACTCGTTTTCCGGTACGTCGGGGTGACGGGCTGATGGGAGTTTTACGATCCAGTCGCCGCCTGTGCCGCTTACCGGAATGGTGAGTCCACCATTTTTGCCTCGGGTCTTCAAGGCCGAGAATTTGAGCTGAACGCCTGCAAGGGAGAAACGCAGGGCATGCTTGGCCTGCCCTGCGACACCGTCATTTTCGGAATCCTCGGGCGGGGCATCGCGTGCCTCAACGGGAACGGCTTTGACGGCTCCTGGCAAGTCGCCGCCGAGTTGGGCGAGCAGCGGGTATTCGCGAATAGCTTTGACCCCAGCGCGCCGCGCCAAATAATCGCGCAGCGTACCCTCGGGCAGGAGGTTGGAGAAGAACGGCTCTATCTTGGTCTGGTAAGCGCGCGGCGCGTTGACGATGCCGCCATAAGGGTCGCGGTAGGCGAGCGAGAGCGTCGAACGATCCTCATCTGCGAGGTAAACCTCGTCAAACGTGAAGATGCTGCGATCCCCATCGAGACGGGCAAGCGTCCCGATGCGGCGGTCATACAGGAGTATGTCGAGAGCGGATGCGTCAATCATTCGTCATCCTCCTCCAGCCGATAGGCGGGAAGCTGACGCCGTGTCTCTATGAGCGGTGTGTGCACCTGAATGTTGCGGAAGTGCCTAAGCGATGAAGTCGCCTCCTCAAGCTGCTTGGCCAGCTTGGATGCAGCGCCCTGAGCTTCGACCAGGGATTTGAGACGCTTTGCAGGTTGCAAAGCTTCGTCCAGAGCCTTCAGTTGAGCGGCATCGAATTGCAGCTTTAGAATGTTCCGGATCGCGTTCTGAAAGCCCTCGATCTGCGAAAGATCGGGAAAGCTACCTTTGATGCGCTCGGCAAGCTGCGCTTGCTCGTTGAGCAAGTTCAGGGCCCGACTGGTTTCGACAGTCGTGCCGTGGGCGCGAACAGCGCCCTCCACAGCGGGCAAAGCCTTGCGGGGGACAAGCTTGACCTCAAGGTCGAGCGCGCGCGCGATTTCGACAAGGCTTGAGAGCTGGAGGTCAACTGCGCCTTTCTCTATCTTGGAGATATGGCTTTGAGGCAGGCCAACGCGCTGCCCCAGTTCCTTCTGGGTCATTGCCTTTGCCTGCCGTGCCGCACGAACGCTGGCGGCTATCTCGTTAATTCCTGCTCTCATTTATCTGCTTTTGCATATACCGGACTAAAAATATATGGTTTTGCATATCATGCTCTAGGAGTTTCCTCAAGATTCATATGTTTTTGCATATATTCTTCATATTTAATCTGTAATTGCATATATAGAATGGCGAATTTGCAGGGCTACTGCCGTGGCCTAAGCCCGCCAGCTTCCTCCAGATTTGGGTGGAATTTGGTCCAGGCAGGAAGGGTGGCCACGACCTGGACCAAAGGAGACTTACATGCAGCACCTCTGGAGCCGTTAATGTCCGCCATGTTGGCGGCTGCGGTCGGCACGTCGAGCGGAGGTAGGACTGGCGGGTCCCGACCAACTCAAGCCGTTCCCATCAGCGGCTGGGAACGACCGTTCGGGCCGAAAGCGGCCATGAGCATCGCTAAAACGCAGCGCCCTGTTTTCGTGATCCCAGACTGGCGATTCCCGCCCCAAAGGCGGACATTAGGCCGGCAGAAGAATGTCGTAGCAGCGTTTCGTCGGGGCCGTTTCGCGCGGCTTACTTGTGAATTGGTGGAGCTATCGTGCCAAAGCCGGATCGCTAATTGGCAATGCTGGCCAGCCAAGCAAGCGTTCGATCCTGCGAGCTGGCTGTATAAGCCAGCTCATGCCCTTTGGCAGGAAAGATGTCGAGGCGGGCGTGTCCGCTTGCCGCGGCCAGCGCAGCACCTTGGGCCGCGGGAATGAGCGTATCCATTCCCCCATGCAATATGAGCGTCGGGCAGCCGATCCTCGCCAGTTTCCGCTCGTTATCGAAGCGGTCGCGCACAAGCAGGCCTGCAGGCACGAATGGGAGTTGCAATTGGACCACATCGACCATGCTGGTGAATCCGGAAACAAGGATGAGGGCGGCGACCCTGTGCTCCATAGCCATTTCGGTGGCGACCCCCGATCCAAGCGAGTTGCCCATAATGACTATCTGCGGGCCCTGAACGCCATGGTTCATGAGCCACTGAAGTGCAGCTCTGCCGTCGTTGTACAATCCTTCCTCACTGGGCGATCCGGGATTCCCGGCATAGCCTCGATACTCCGGCAGGAGCAGGCCGTATCCAGCTCGGGCGAAGGCTTGGGTTGCTACTCTGCTACCCGCGTTGGTGTCGCCGTTACCGTGGAAAAAGACGATCGTCGGCTGCCCATCCCTAGCGGGCCGATAAATTGCACGCAGAACGAACCCATCGGGCGTCCTGAGGCTGACCATTTCCGGATCGGCGAGCGCATTTGAGCCTGCATGAGTTGCGCCAGGATAAATGTAGGATCGCTGGTTGACGTACAACCATGTCAGGCTTGCCAAATAGAGCAGGAGGGTCCCTCCAACGGCGCCCAAAATGATCTTTCGCGCCAGTTGCCCATCTCCGACCAGGGACGACGGCTTCTGCCGATGTCCAATCCTCGAAACTCATAGTGCGATGGATAGCCATCCACTTGGGCGGTCGTCAAACCTACATTAGAGGGGTCAGCCATGCGACGGTCCGCTTCCCACCAGAATGCAAAATTCGCCACCGACGGCTGCCGACCAAATCCAGTCACTTCGGTGCCCATCTATGAACGGCGGCTACTTTCGAGAGCTGCCAAAGCGACATCATAGAATGCAAAGGGGGCGCCAACGCGGACGCACCCTGTGCAAGTCTCAAGCCGCCCGCGCCCGCAGTTCGTCAAAGCTGTGGCGCACCAGCATGGTCCCGTTGCGCCAGACCGGGCGGAGCAGGTTGTCGGCATCGGCCACGTCGTCCATCCGCCGCGCCACCATGTGGCCTGCTTCGAGCACCACCGCCTGCCGCCCCGCCTTGCTGGCCTTGCCGAGGTCGGTGGCAGGCGCCTTGGACACGTCGTGCCACACGCCTTCGGCATCGCCCATGGCGTTGGCCTTCATCGCAAAGCGCAAGGTGTCGCGATTGACCTGCTGGAGCAGGCCGCCGCCCATGCCGAAGGCGATGTTGTCGATGGCGAAGCCTTCCTCGATCAGCCGATCGATCAGACGGGCAATCGTGGCAGGCGTCATGCCATCGCCCTGGATCACGCGGACGTGGGGATCGAGCACGCGATAGCCCTTGGCGTTGACCGTGCCGCCGAAGGCCTCCCACAAGGTCTTGACTGCCCGCACCGGGGTTTCCACCGGGTCGCCACTGTCGGGCCGGACGACGAGCGTGCCCTTGCGCGCCAGCACCTTGTCGCGCAGGCTCCCGCCCCAGATTCCAGTCAGCGCCGCATCGAGGTCGTAGCTGTCCGAGACCACGGCGACGACCTTGCCTTCACCCTCGAAGGCGTCGAGCATGTTGGCATAGGCCGCTTCCTCGCGCTCGCGCCCCCAGCTGGTCATCGTGCTGTGCTCGGCCGCCGGGATCGAGAAGCCGGCCATGTCCGCTCCGTAATAGCGACGGGCGGCGATCAGCCCTTCCATAGTGTCGGTGCCCATGAAGTTGACAAGGTGGGCCATGCCGCCAAGGCCTGCACTCTCGCCGCTGCTGGTGCCGCGGGCGCCGAAGTCGTGCAGCTTGAATGGAAGCTGGCCTTCCACATCCTCGCTGGTCTTCGCGAGCCCTGCACGGATGATCAGGCGGCACTGGCGGCTGAGCGTGGCGACCGTAGTCGGATACCAGATTGCGCGAAGCAGCGCGGTCTCGATGAAGGTTGCCAGCCACGGCAGGCGCGGGTCTGTCGTTTCGACCTGCACCATCGGCACCCCGGTCGGCACGATCATGCCTTCAGGCAGAGCGCGGATCTCGATCGGCAGGTAGGCGCCATGTTCGTCGAGCACGATCTGCCAGCCCTTGCGATTGAAGGGCACGCCATGCGCGGTGCAGACTGCCTCGGCCTCTTCGATGTCAGCCTGGGTGATCGGCCGCCCGAGATAGTCCATGAGATAGGGCTGCAGGCCCATGAACAGCACTTCGTCAGCAAAGTCGTTGGGGCGAGCCTCGATATAGGCGCTGATCGCGCGGGTCTCGGGCGGGTACTGCAGATAGTGGCTGTGCTTGTAGCTGTCGGTTGCCAGGAGCAGGTTGGTCATGATGTGAACTCCTCACATTTTCGCCGGGTGCAGGACTCCCCTGCGCGGCGCTTCCGTCTTCAAAGGTCGGCCATTTCCTCGATGATGGCCCAGTGGTCCTCGAACAGCATTTCAGGCGACAGATCGCCAAAGCGGTACCACTGCGCGTGCGCCGCATCGTCACCGCCCTTCACGCTGAACAGCTTGCGGCGTTCGGGTAGGCGGAACAGGAAGGCGTGGGTGATGATACGACCACGCAAGGAACGGTTCGGCGCATCGAACACCCGCGTACGCGCATCCTCAATAAAGCTGGCGAGCATAGCCGGCGGGATCTGGCCCTTGCCGTCGCTGATCGCGGTTTCCTCGCGCAGCTCGCGGATCGCGGCGTCGCGAATGCGCTCGGCCGGATTTACGAAGCCACCCGGCAGTGCAAGCAGGCCCTTGCCCGGTGCCCATCCCCGTTCGACCAGCAGGATGTGTCCCGACTGGACGACGACCGCATCGGCGGTGACGAAGGGCCCCCTCCCCCATTGCGCAGGATAAGCCGCCAGAAACTCGGCTTCCTCAAGCAGCGCCTTGAAGGTCTCGCCCAGCATGAACTCGCGCAGGAACTCTGCAACACCTGCAGAGAGGATGGCGGCGGGCACTTCAGGGATGCGCTGGAAATAGCGCTGGCGCACGTCGCTCGACGAGAAGGTGCCGTACTGGCTCTCGACCTGCAGGTTCTCCCACTCCGGGAACAGCTTGAGGTAATAGGACGAGGCATCCTTGCCGTAGCCGGCCAGAGCGACACGGAAATCGCTCAGCCCATGGTTCTGGAAGCCGTGACCGTTGCCATGCTCGAGCACCAGGGAACGAACCTTGCGCTGGACCTGTGTGACCCAGGCGGTGTCGGAATAGAGGTGATCGTCGATGGGGGCGATGATCAGGCGGCCCTGTGCCACTTCGTGCCGGAAAGCGGAACGCAGCATCGCCTCCCGCTCGGCATAGGTGAAGGGATTGCGCGGATCGCGCGCGACATTGGCCGACCCCACCAGCACGAACAACCGCTCGACCTGTTCGAGCGTGCGCGTGATGACGTGTTCATGGCCGACGTGCAGTGGCTGGAAGCGTCCTATTAAGACGCCGAAATCGAACTTGCTCATATCCGAGGCTCCCCCAGATGATCGTAGCGAGGCGGACTCCCCGACTCGCACCAGTCTTATACACACTGGACTTATATCCAGTCAAGATATAAGACGGACGTCATGAGCCATCCACCCTTCGCCGTCACTGTCGACCTCGTGCTGATGACCGTCGTCGACGCTGTTCTGTCGGTCCTGCTGCAGCGCCGGGGCGAAGAGCCTTACGTCGACGCGCTTGCGCTGCCGGGCGGGTTCGTTGGCATTGAGGAGACGCTGGACGATGCTGCAAGGCGCATGCTGGTGGGCAAGGCAGGCGTTGCCGCGCAGGACAGCGCCTGGCTGGAGCAGCTGTACACCTTCGGCGATCCGCAGCGCGATCCACGGATGCGCACAGTGAGCGTCGCCTACTTTGCTCTGCTGCCACATGCGGTTCTACAACAGGCCGTTACTTCGAAAGCAGATCTTGCGTTACGCCCGGTCACAGAACCTGGCGAGCTGCTCGCATTCGACCACACCGCCATCATTGCAACAGCGCATGGGCGGCTCCGCGGCAAGCTCGACTACGCTCCCCTTGCCTTCTCTCTGCTGCCTGACCTCTTCACTCTGCGTGATCTCCAGGCCGTGCATGAGGCCATCACTGGCAGCACCTTCAACAAGCCCGCCTTCCGTCGCCGCATGCTCGACACTGGCTGGATCGAAGCAACAGGGCAGCGCGAGAGCGACACGCCGTTTCGGCCGGCGGAGCTTTACAGAATAAGTGCGCGTGTCACCGATAGCAGTGAAGTTTATCAACGAGACTTGGACCGCCGATACTCGAGGGTGCCCTGACAATTTCAAAAGTGTTTTGTGCTGTCTCCGACCAAATAAAGTCGTAGGGCCATGAACATCTAAATGGCAGCTCGACCCAAAACTAGACCATGATCTGCTCAGCTGTGATACAACAGGGGCGAGCCGAACGTTTGACGACCGAGCCAGATTTAGCATCTAAGCCGCCTTGGCCAGCCTACGCGGGGTCTGTGGTGGCTGGCCATACTGGCGCACGAACGCCTCGCGCATACGACGGATGTCGATGAAGCCCGATTCCAGCGCGATCTGGTCCATCGGGTGACGGGTCTCCTCGATCATCAGCCGCGCTGCAACCAGACGCATCTGCTCGATGGCCTTGGCCGGGGTTTGGCCGGGGCACCTCGGACGATCCCCGTGCCGCAGCCGCTTCCGCCTTCCCGCAAGGTTGCCGAAGCTCGAGGCAAGGTTTCGGCAGAGGATATCGAGGCGGTGAAGGAAGCCGGGTTCAGCGAAGGCCAGATCATCGAAATCGTCGCCGTGTTGGCCGAGATCTTCTTCACCAACCTGATCAACAACGTTGCGGGCACGGAAGTGAACTTCCCGGCGATTTAGGTCAGTGCTCCCAATGCCGAGGAAGTTGCGGCCTTGTGCGATTTTAAATCGCACTGGGCCGCGACCGATCGAAGGGAGGCCAACAGCGACACTGCTCGTAATCCGAGTCCGTCGCAAATGACCGCTTCGTCTCACGATCCGTTGATCCATTGCGACAGCAGCCGACCAATAGTGTTGAAAAACCCACTGCTGGGATCGAGGGTAATGTCAACTTGGCAACGGTTGAGGAAACGATGGGGTCGGACGTTGCGGGCCTGTTCCGTCCATGGCTGCAATTCATCGCGAATGAATGGGTTTACGATCGTGCGGGCATGAGCAAGCTGGAAGCCTTCATGCGGGCGACACAACGCTCGTCGGCATGGCTTACCGCCTAGGTACGATGTTCGCTCAGCTTGGTGGCTATGTCGGCTCGGTGGAGCGTATTGGTCCTCACTGGTTCGCGGCGGGCATGAACACGACGCTGCGCAATCCTAAAGAGGCCAGTGCCTTCGCTCTCGATCGTAGCCTTGAACTCAAGAGCCGCTTCGACACGCTGGACCGCGACATCAGGGAAAACGTGCGCCGCTTCGCTGGCAAGACTGACCTTGCTTCAATGGTGCAGCGCTACAGGTTCACCGGCATCAGCTTCTTCGATCGCCTCGTCGTCATTCCGACCTGGATCGGCGCGTACAACAAGGCCATCGCGGCGGGCATGGACGAAGACCAAGCGGTGCACGAAGCGGACTCCGCCGTCCGTGAAAGCCAAGGTGCGGGCGCTGCCAAGGATCTGGCTGCAATCCAGCGCGGGAGCGGTCCTGCCGGTGAGATGGGCAAGTCCCTGACGATGTTCTACTCGTTCCAGTTCGCGAACTATCAGCGGTTTCTGGAGTTGGCTTGGGACGCCGGAGAGGCTGTTCGCAGCCGCAATGGGAGATGGTGCCGGAACTGGCGATGCGCGGCCTGTTGCTGGCTGTCGTTGCTCCTATCCTGCCTGCGCTGCTGTCAGGGCAAGGGCCTGACGATGACAACGAGGAAAGTTGGACCGAAGGCGCGGCATCGGCGCAGTTCTTCGTCGACGTGCTCGCAGGCGATACTCAGCCCCAAGACATGGGCGACTGGTTGCAAGGCGTGTGATTCGGTAAAATCTATGCGGAGCAATGACTTAGTTGCGTCAACGCAAGTAGGAGGTGGCCGCAATGGATGACATGGTAGAAATGTTAGCCTTGATCAAACAGGCCCGCGACATCTGGGAAGTTGATCCGGACGAAGCCAGCATCGAAGAGCAGCAGGCTTGGGAGGATTTAAACGAGGTCGGCATCAAGCTGGCGAGGCTCAAAGGTGAACCCGAACCGGGCTAGTCCTTCCAAATCGGCCCACACCGCACATCCTTGCACCCGTCATTTCGAGCACCTAAGCAAAGGCTCGACGAACATCATCATCAGGCTGCGGCCCTGCTTGTGCAGCGTTGCGTCAGAGCCCCGCATAGGACGTGGCTGGAATTATTTGTGATCGCCCTTGCGCACGTCGTCCAATTGACCGGAGCTTCGGAAGCGTTTGCAAATCATGTCGGCGATTACCCATGCGACGATAAATCCAAGTAGGACTATTGCGAGAACTGGTATGATCGGCATTACGATGCCCTCCGGCGAGTCGTCACTCTGGAGCGGCGCATTAAAGCCTACTGACTTTAGTTATGACAAGCCCCCCCTGTCTCCACGGGAACGAAGGGTCGATTGGGCTGTTGGTAGAAGAGGCCGGACGCCCCTTATCCGGCCCCTTTTACCGGTTGCACAAAATACTCCGGTCTGGTCATCAGATCGGAGTTTTTTGGATGGCAAACATGCTGCGAAGGCCGAACGTTGCCCGGTTCTTCAACGAAGGTAATATCTTGCCATCACGACAGGGCTTGAGTCGCCTGGTCGTGATGCCCTAGCCCTTGGGTGATCCAGCAAGGGCTAGGGCAGCTTATCGGAATACAACCCCAAGCCTGCAAGCATGCCGACGAGTAAGCAACCAAGTCCTGCAAGCGTCAGGACCAGCACCCACTCTGCAGCGTTCCAATCTGGCAGCTTCATGGGGTCCCTAGCCGTTCACTGCGAGTTGCAAGGCCAACAATGCCTTGCAGACGGCTCACCTAAATGTGAGTCTCAACAGTGTACCAAGGCGTTCTTTCCCATTGATTAATTGGGAAATTCGTCATCCTCGGTTCGGTCGCGCGACACGAATTTCCGAGACAAGATTTCCGCCAGGAACAAGGCCACAGCCAGGCCGACAACAACGATCAGGATTACAGGCAGGAGAGGCATTTGACGCGTCCCGTTGCATGCCGGGAGCGCGGTGGTCTCTCAAGCACCAGCAGGCGAACTGGCTGGTGACATCGATCTCCTACACTCGTTTGGAGTGAGTGTCGAACCTTACAAGGGCATTAGCTGTTTTGCGTTTCCGCTTTCACCGCGATCTTTCGCTCAGCATCAGCAATAGCTGCCTCGTCGAGTTTCCCAGACGCCTTCAAATAGTAGCCGGATTCGATGTCGAAACGGTCAATCTTGTCGCCTAATCCCACTGCTATTGCCACCTCTTGAACGAGGTCCAGAAATGCGGCGACAAAAGTGGACGGTTCGAAGAACCGTCTGATTCCGGCATGATAGGGACGCGATGGCCTGTGAGGAGATGGTGAGCCTCGGTGCTGGTTGGCTGATCCGCTGATTTCCTTGGTGGATCCGACTTCCGAACGAGGTTTTCGCGTTATGCAGGCGCACTACGCCCCTCAAGCCAGGCGAGCCTCTGGAAGTTATAGGCAAGGTTGGCCATGCCGATCTTGATGCGGGCGCGGGCAATGCCAATGGTGCGCACGATCAGGCCCATGCGGTGCTTTTGCCCGGCAAAGACGTGTTCGACTGCCGAGCGGATGGCTGAGCGCTTCGCATTGGCTCTGGCGACACGCTCGGGCATGGCACGGCGGTTCGGCTTGCGCTGGTGGATGTGGCTCTTGAACATACCCTTCTCAAGGAAGGCCTCGTCCTTCTTCGAACGGTAGGCGGTATCGGCCCAGACGCCCGAGCCGGTGTTGCTCGTGCTGATCAGATTCGGCAACCGGGCGCCGTCATTGGCATTGGCGGCGCTGGCATCCCAGGTCCGGATCAACCCGTGAGCCCGGTCGATGCCGATGTGGTTCTTGTAACCGAACATCGGGATGGCGAGATCGACCGGCTTGAAGGCCTTGGGATCGGCACCCTCCTTCACCTTGGCCTTGGTGTACTTCACGCTCCAGCGGGCATCGCGATCCTTCTGACGGAGCCGGGCTGGCTTTGCCTTCCATGCCTCCGGGATCCGGCCGTCCTTGATCGCTGCCTTCTCCTCCTCGGTGTTCCGCTGCTTGGGGGCAGGCACAACGGTAGCATCGATGATCTGGCCGCCCATGGCGAGATAGCCCCGGTCGGTCAGTGCGGCATCGAAGCGGGCGAAGAGCTTGTCGATTGCCTTGGCTTGCACCAAGCGCTCGCGGAACAGCCACACCGTCGTTGCATCCGGCACCGTGCCATCGAGCCCAAGGCCCAGGAAGCGCTGGAACGACAAGCGATACTTGATCTGGAATACCGTTGCCTCGTCCGAAAGCGAATAGAGCGCCTGCAGCACCAGAATTTTGAACGTCATCACCGGGTCAAACGGCGGCCGCCCGCCTTTGCCACGAACACTGCGGCGCAGAGCGGCGATCAATGGCCCCCGGAAAACCTCAAAGTCGACCACCCCGGACAGACGCTCCAACGGATCACTCGCTGCGCTCAAGGCCTCGTACTGGTTCGAAAGATCAAAGAAACCGGGCTGTCCCGCCATCATCGCCTCCGCTCATCCGCAAGGGCAGTGAATCAGGTCAGGTCACCAAACTCCAGAGTTTTTCGAGCCGTCCAAGTATCAGCGTCAAAGGGCTTCGCGTCCGCTGCTTTCATAAACATGCGCCGTGCGGTGATTGAAGATCTGAAAAAGAGGTAAGCCTTTCAGTTTTCAACTCATTCTTCGCACTTCGGTGTTAGTGGAGTCGGGTCTAATGAACTTGAGGTTGGTTTCTATGATCGAGTGGCGCCCCATTGAAAGCATGCCTGACAACCGAAAAGATGGCCGATACCTGCTTCTTTGGGATGCTGACGGCGCAGTGGTAGCGAGCTGGAATGCCGACGATTGGGAAAGGAGCGGCGGGTTCGACGACCCTATTGACGGTATTACCCATTGGGCGGACATTAATCGTCCAGGCGATCGCGCAATGAGAAATCCAAGCCAGGACGAAATTCTCAACGGGCTGGTCGAGAAGTTCAAGATCAGGCTCAATCGGTCAATCTGACGGCGGTAACGATCTCTAGCCCCACCGAGGCGTACGACACGGCAAGCCGAAGGCGGCAATGCGGGATGCACTGGGGGTGGTTGTTTCGCCCACCACCCGCCAAATTGGCGGAAGCAGAAGGCGACTGATCATCCGCTGTTATTGCCGTGCGCGACATGCCCGAGGGCTTCGACACGGGAGCCCACGCCCTGCGACCGGTGGCCATCCAGAATGTCGGCGGCCTGCTGTTCCTCTGCCTTTCCGAAAACCCGCCGCCGATCGACCGGGTGAAGGAGGACATTAGTTCCCCAGATCGCACTCTATCAGTTGGACAAGCTCAAGATCGCAGCCACTGAAGAGCTGGTTGACCATGCCAACTGGAAGCTGGTGATGGAAAACAACCGGGAGTGCTATCACTGCGAAAGCAATCACCCCCGAACTGCTGAAGTCACTGGATGGATCAGGCTTTGGCAAGGGCTTGCCCGAGGACAACGTCTGCGGCGTGAAGACCGACGCCGACCGGGCGGTCGAGGCACAGCGGGCCGAATGGGAAGCATTGGGCATCTATCGCGACCTGATTGAATTTCCGGACGGCTGGTGGCATAGCGTCGCCCGCCTCGGCCTTGCTCCGGGTGCTGTTACCCAGACCCTGAGCGGCAAGCCGGCATCGCGCAAACTGATCTGGCCCCATGGCGATCAGGTGGAAACCAGCCTGTCGGTGTGGACGCAACCCAACAGCTGGCATCACTTCTGCTGCGACCATGTGGTGACGTTCAGCCTCGTCCCGCTCGCCGCCGACCGTACCCTGCTGCGCACCAGTTGGCTGGTTCACGAGGATGCCGTCGAAGGCGTGGACTATGACGTGGACAAGCTCACCGAGGTGTGGCGCGCCACCAACGCCCAGGATGGCCGTCTTGCGGAGAACAACCACGCGGGGATCAAGACCGACGGTTATCAGCCGGGCCCTTACTCGAACGAGGAGAAGCTCGTCGATGCGTTCAAGTCCTTCTACGTCGTGAAGTCCCTCGAGGCGCTTGAACCGGCCGCAACAGAGGGCTGAGGATTGCACGGGGCCATCTCGCCGGCTTGAAAGCGAAAAGCTCAACCCGGCGATGATGGCCGCAGCGCTGACACGAGCAGGCTGGAACTGGTTGGCCCGACCGGTGCGCCCCGATCCCGCATGAGCTGCGCTCCCGGTAAAATCGGTCATGGCGCATTTCGCACACCTGGGCCGCAGTGCCGAGGGTGAAACGCCACACCCTTTTCACCCTCTATAAAGTTTATCCGCTTGGCGAATAAGCTTTGCATACGTATGGCCCGCATGACTTGCACCGGGGGGGTCAAATGGTCGTGAATTCAAATGCAGACGAGCAGCAATATTCTGTGGCGACGATGGCCATACATATCAATACTTTAAGAACACTGATCTCATGCTTGCTGCCCATGGCAGCGAAGAATGCCAATGATCCGTCACTCTGGATCGCGCAATTTGAAGCTCTGGCATTGCGAAGTGCCGATTACGCCGCATTCGAGGCCTCAGGCGCTGTCGATCCCGAGCTGATGAAGGCGGCAGTCATCAGTTCGCTGGAAGAGATTCTCGGCGCGGCCAAGCGCGCCATCATTCACGTTCAGGGCTGAGGCGCCACCATACGCCCGCTGGGCTGACGAGCTTAGCCCGGATCATGTTGCCGGCAGCAAGGGCGGACGACGCTCGTGCGTGGCTGGCCGCGGCTGCCCGCCAGCTGGCGAACAAGCATGGAGGCTGAGTGGGAACTTCCAGCCGCTGCGGTGCACTCCTGCCGCAACGATTCCATGGATCAGACATTGATTGCTGATGTTTGATCCGACACCAGAAAACCCTCTGTCCGCTCCAGATCAGGCTCTCGTTGCGCTGCTGCGTGCCTTGAAGGCGCGGCGCTATGTCTTCGTCACGCCAACTCCGGCGACGCACGCGCGGATCCGTGCCCGCGAGCCGACACGCGATGCCGCAGACCTGCGCGACGCATTGGGATGGAACATGCCGTTCGCCAAGGACCTGCTCGATCCGGAGATCCGCGACCTCCTCGACGCAGCCGGCGCGCTCGACAGGTTTCGGGACGGGCGATGGAAGTGCACCTTGCGCGTCTCCAGTCTCGGCACCGACCTGTATCTCCACTCTTCCTACCCGACCATTTCGGAAGACGCCGTCTTCTTCGGGCCGGACAGCTATCGTTTCGCAAGCCTCGTCCAGCGCGAACTCGCACCGCTTGCCCTGGCAGATGGTTGCCACCTCGTAGACATCGGCACCGGGTCCGGGGTGGGCGCCATCACGGCCGCGCAGGTACAGCCGGGTCTCCAGTTAACCATGACCGATATCAACCCGAACGCCTTGCGTCTGGCCCGGATCAACGCCTGCGCAGCGGGCATCAGGGTTCGTTCGGTCCAGGGGGAGACCCTCGACGGCGTCCGCGGGCCCATCGACATTGCCCTGGCCAATCCTCCCTACATGATCGACCGCAAAGCGCGTGCCTATCGTGACGGCGGCGACATGCACGGAGGTCAGGTCGCTTATGACATGGCCGTTGCAACAGTGGAGCGCCTGTCGTCCGGAGGAAAGTTCATCCTCTATACCGGCAGTGCGATCCTTCGCGGGCAGGATCACCTGCGCGAAGCGCTTGGCGCGATGGCATCGGGCTACGACTGCGACTTGCGCTATCGGGAGATCGATCCGGACGTCTTCGGCGAGGAGCTAGAAACTGACGCCTATGCCGCTGTCGAGCGCATAGCGCTCATTTCAGCGGTTTTCACGCGGCATGGCCAGAAAGCCCGTACAGCCAATGCCCGATGAAACCGAGCGCGGCGAACAGTTGCCGGGAACGATGGACCGGACCAAGCGCTTCACCCATATGCGCATTTCGAACTGGATGAGCCTCGGGCTTGAAAGCTGGACCTTGGCGGCAGAAGCGTCTGCGGTGATCGCCCTGCGCCTTGCGAGGTTCACCACCTGGGATGCCCGCTCGCAACACGAAGCGCTGCTGATGGTTTCCGAGAAGATCGGTACTGCCCTGGAACTGCAACAACGCGCAATCACTGGGCAGCTTGGACGGACGCCATACTCGGCCGCGAGCGCCTGCCTTGTGCACTATCGCAAGGCCGTGGTGGCCAACCGGCGGAGGTTGTCCAGGCTGCGGCACTGACGGGGACGTTGCATTGAATCCCGGCGCCGTGAAACCAGCGGCCCCCTGCGCCGTTGCGCCGTTGGACGGGATAGTGGAGTGCGCGGCTATGGCTTGGTCCTATCGCATCATCGATCACGGTCACTATTTTGCTCTTCACGCGGTGGAGGAAGGCAGCGCCGGCGAACTGCTGCAGTGTTCATCCAAGCCGATCGACTTTGCCTTCGACGCAGCCGGCGGGCCCGACAAGGTGGTCACCGAGCTGGAAATGGCCCTGAAAGCTGCTTCGAAGGCTCCCGTGCTGCCCATGCCACAAGAGTGACGCACCAGTCCAAAGCGAGCGGATCATGCCGGGCGCTGGCTGGTTGACAGGCTATCCCAACCTGATCCGGCGCGAAGAGATCTGGGAAGCTTCATTGAGGTTCAACGCTATAGGAACCAGCGGTTGTGAACACGTGCTGATTGAGGAGTGCCTTTCGCAAGCCAGAACACGCTAATCTCGACGTGCAGGAAGCCGGGCAGCCTTCGACTGGGTGGCCAGCGAAAGACTCTGTCTGGCTGCTTGGAAGGGCTTTGGGCTGGTCAGATGCAAGCGATAAAGGTCGCGCGACTCTGGGATTTAACATTCCTCCAAATGGGTCCCATCTGGGTCCGAATCGCGCTACAGCTGGACCGCGATTTCCAGAGTGCTATATTGTCGTCGCTCGCTTGACGCTTAGGGCGTTGTTGCAGCTGGACCGCGATTTCTGAAATGCTTTGATGGCTAGCAGAGCGAAGTGAAGTGCCGGGGTCGCAGCTGGACTGCGATTTCGGAAAAGCTGTGACAGATGGGCGTCTAACCAGTTGAATTGGAATTGGGAAAAACCCCATCTGTCACAGCGAAAATGCGCTTAATCTTCAATGGCGAGTGCCGACTCGCGTTCTTCGAAACGCCTCGCAAGCAATTGAGCACGGCGTTGGATCGCCACAGACACAGGCGAAATAGTCCCGCCCAGACGCAAATCATGCCCGATCAGCCGGGAAAGCCCTTGTTTTGCTTCTGGAGTTCCGGACATGATATCTTCGTCGATCATCCGCCGACTAGCCGGTCAACCCGAGGGCGAAACAGTTCCACACGATCGTCAGCGAGCGCGAACCGTTTATCCGATTTTTGGTGGTGCAGGCCGATTGCAGGGGGCAGTCCTGCCCCGATGATCGCCCCGGGCACGCAGGATCGCACGACAGTGCAGCGATGATTCAACTGGGCAGTGGCACCGCCGGCGTTCAGATCACGGGGAAAGTCAGCGCCCATCAGAGCCGGACAATGTTTTCGTGCCGCCTGCGCCTCAAGATTGTCGCGGTCGCCGGAGCGGACGCGCCGCGCCATCAGCATGAGTGCTCTGGCTTCTGCCTGCCTCGCGCTGCCAGCGATCACGCGTGCACTGTAATCCTGGTGACAAGGCTTTTCTGCCAAAGCTGTTTGAATAGCGGGCGAGCCGCATCCACTTTCGCCCGCATTCTCGCTGCCCGGGGATGGTGGCCAACAATCGGTGATATGAAGACGACCGCCGTATTGGTGTAAGTGCAAGGCAGCTGGATTGTGCAGTGTTCTGCGAGCGCCACGACAGGTCTGGTCTTTCAGGTCACACCGTGCGCATGAACGATAGCCGCTTGAATATCGTCGAGCGCCCCGCCCTGTTCCTCACGATCAAGGCTGACAACCAAAGATCCGCGATGCGCCGACAGGTTCAGATCATCCGAGACAATATCGACAACACGATCCAAGGTCAGCCTTTTGGAGATGGAGGCTGGCGCATCATCGATAGTGAGAGGTTAACGCGGCCCGGGATCGAAGATGCGCCCAAGTTCGTCGATACGAATCTGCCGGGCTCTGGCCTTCTGCAAGCCGCCAGCAGAAGAATAGAAATATTTGAAGGGATCAATATCGGGCGAAGTCGCGTCTCGCGCTTTCAAGGGTCCTGCTTCCTGATGTTCTGCGAAGGTAATCTGTCCCCCACTGGAAAATTTCACGACCCGCAAAATCTTGCGCGGCTGACCTTGCGGCTCGACCGCTACCAAATCGTTCTGGCGCAAACTCAAAACTCTCTTCGCCGCTGGGTGTGGGCGCTGGACAGGCTGGCCGGCCTGGTGCGCTTCAAACATGGTTATGATGCCCGAATGAGCTTTCCCGTCCCTGTCCCTCCAGCTTGATACCCATTTTCCGTCCGGCATCCGCCACACGTCATATCGCGCGTTGGCATCGCCCTTATAGGCTTTGAAGGCATGACCCGATGCGTCACGGATCGGGATGACCTTCAATGTTTCCCGCACTCTGACATGCCGTATACCCTTGAACACAGGGTCTGATTTGGAGAACTGGGCCAGCGCCTCCTGGAAATCCTTACCCGATTTGCCGTCAGTGGCCTCCCGCAGTGCCCGCTGCAAAGCAGCGTCCGGGATGCGGATGGGATTGGAGAGGTCATCCGGCTTGAGGCTGAGCAGAGGCACACGGTGGACGACAATCGGCAAGCCGCTTTCGCTGGTCAGGCCGGTCAGTCCGTAGGCAGTTTCGTTGTGCAGCCGTGCGGCGGTGGCATCCTTGCCCTTTGCCGGAACGCCCTTGCGGCCATGATCGGCCTTGTGACTGACAACGACGCGCGACAGAGACTCACGAAGGTCTTCGCGGAATGTTTCCCAAGGCTTGGGCAGATCGATGAAAAGCCCGTCGACATTCTCACCCTCGGCGCGGCCTGCCGCCTTCGAAATCTCGTTCAACAGACCCCGTGTCGTGACCCCGACAACGGCGGCATCAATTGCATGGTGGCGATGATCGAGGCGATTCTTGGGCGCGCCGCTATGAGGATTCTCGACGTAGTTATGATCGGGCAGAAGCTCGTTCAAACCCCATAGGCGCCGCAGCATCGCAGTCATGCGACCGGAAATGACATGAACCGCCGCAGTGTCGGGATAAAGGCTCGAAAGATAGGTCCCTACCATCCGCGACAGATATTGCGTGTCGCTCAGCTGACGCGCAATAAAGCCGCCCTCTTGATCGATGCGTTCCATTGCGTCCGGAGCAAAGCGCCATTGCTTTGATTTATGGAGCCGTGACACTTGCTCGGCGATGATCGCCCAGCGTTCAGTGTGTCCCCAGGCTTCCCAAGGCGTCTTGTTGCCCTTTTCCTGCTTGCAGCTGCGATGCGCGATGACCTTGTTTGCGACGCTATCGTCGAGGCAACGCGAGAAGGGAATGATGTGTTCGATCTCGGTTTCGCCTGAGAACAATGCCATTTGCCCGATGTGACGTCCGCAAAACGGGCAGCACCGGTCGAGCGGATTGTTTGGATTGAGGTCTTCCCACAGTTTCAGGAGCGCCCGGTTCGCCCCGGTATCAGGCTGTCCGCCTTCGAGCAGTTTTTTCGACCTGGCCTCAGCAGCGCGAGTGTTCGCGCTGATACGCCGGTTGTGTTCGGCCTTGCCTTTCTCGCTGAGCTTTAGTTCGCGTGCCAGTTCGATAACGATCTCATCGGGGCGGCCATGAGCCTTGATAAGGGCATTCACCAGGCGGCGGAGCTGGTTCAGGCCGATATGGACCGTGGGATTTGTGATCTTGCCCCAGCGTATTTCGTCGTCGTCGTCCGGATCGAGCGAGCCGGGCGGAATTTCCCTGGAGAGGATTTCACCGTAGTAAGGTAGCTGGTCCAGTCTCTCGCCGGTGCGGAAATCGCTGTGCGACTTTCCGAGCGCGGCTTCCACTGCCTCGTTGTAGGTCAGCGGATGTCCATCTTTCGACCCCGACTTTAGTTGGGCGAGAATCAATCGGCTGGCCGTTTCGCCGAGGCGCCCATGGCCTTCTGGCAGGCGCACACGCCCAATTGCTTCCGCCTGTTCCACAGTGACACCGTGCGTGGCCATCAACCAGTCGCGCAGGCGCACCGGATCTTCCTCCTCTGCCACCGTCTCGATAATTGACCATTGAACGCCGGGATCGAAATGCGCCCAACGATCACCAAAGCACCTTTTGTCGCTGAATGAGGTGAAGATATCATCGCCGGCAAGACCAGTGCGGTTTTCGGTAGCCTTGTTGAAGCTCTCACCATCAGCGAGCTTCAGCAGTCTCGCTAGGGCTGAGAAACTCGCAGTCTTTGCCGATTTGAGTTTGAGAATGATCTTGTCGCGCTGGTCGAGCGTCAGCTTTCGAGATGGTGCTCCCGCTCTGGTGATTTCAAGCTGATTGACCTCTTCATACAACCGCCGTTCCTGAAACAGCGGGTGGGCCTTGGGCAGGCGTGGCTCTTCGTTGAAAAAGGTGCAGCCTCCGACTTTCGGTGCCTTCAATGGTCGCTGGAAAAAGATGATGCGCCGCAAGCGGTCGCGGACAACATCGGTCAGCAACGCAGGATTATATGCGGCCTGCGCGTCCCAGATTGCATCGAACTCAGCTTCCAGATGGCGGCGCTCGGGGTAAAAGTCATAGCCATCTCCTTCCGTGCGCATCCGCACGCGTTTTGCATCCCTGCCAGCCAGAAACTCCCCATAGGTGCGCGCGCCTGCTTCATGCATCGCCAGATCGAGCGCCTTTGCACCGTCCGCGATCTTGCCGCCCTCCTTGTCATCCCCTGCTTTGCGCTCAGCCTTACGGTTCGATTTGAATCCTCGCCGCTGGTTCAGATGGAAGAGCACTCGGCCAAGAAGGTGGGCATCCAACGCTCTATCCAACGCTTTCGCGCGCAGAACATAAGGGTCGCACCCGGTCAGGGCTTTGGCTTCCTGAACGTCAGCAGGCATGAGGCCAGTGTTCATCAGGGCCTCCAGCAGAGCTGACCGACGCCGAATATAGCGATCACGCCGCCGCCGCATTGCGCGTGCGACTCGTCGCTCAACCGCAAGAGACGCTCCTGACCTGGGATCGCGCCCGTCCGAGAAAATGCGAACGCCGATGTCGCGTATACCGATCGGCCTGCCTGCCCCATCAAGATTGAAAAGGCACCAACCAATGCTGTTCGTGCCAATGTCGAGACCGAGACGCGTACCCATCGCAAATCCTGCTGTAAGCCGATATCCGATTTTGACGAGGGATATTGACGACTGCAAGCAACATGGTATTTTCAAGTTTCAGAAATTGCAGGTCTGGTTGTTAACAAGCAACTTGATTGCACCAAATAAGGTGGGGGCTGCGGCCCCCATTTTTACAGCGCGATTTAGTTGAGTCTCGCGCTGAATTAGCTCGACCAGCGACACTCAAAGGCGCAAGTGGCGGTATCTTCCGGTCTATGTCAGGCCTATCCCCGCGAGACGCAGGAGATGGTGTTTGACGCCCAAGCCCAGGGCTTCGCCTTCTTCGACCGCGTTCCGCTGCGGGGGATCCATGACACATGAAAACCCGCAGATCCGCGGTCTTCGAGGCAAGAAGCGTTTACGACGACGGCATCGATAGCACCGTGACTTTTCCACCGGCCGCGACCTTCACCGCCGGCGCTCGAGTTACCGCGGCCTTCAACTCCAAGCTGAACCTCTATGGCAAGGCAGGCTAGGCCAATGCCCGCATAAAGAACGAACTCAACGGGTCCGTGATAAGTCACCGAGTTTGGGAATCCGTCCAGGGAGCCCTGCTGGCGAGGGGTGCTTGCCCGTCAGTCGCGGAGCCGCTTGGCGGCACAGGGCGACAGTGCGCTTGCGATCAATCCAACACAGTCTCGATCACGTCCGTGAGGAGAATCCTGTATTGGGGCTCAGGATTAAGCCACCCCGCGCAAGCAGGCCGATTGCTTCCAATGGCGATTGCGACGATGCTCGACCCTGTTAGGAGCGATCGATGGAAATGCTCGACAGGTTAATGCGCTTTATCCTGCAGACAGGCTTGCCGCCCCATGGCTTTTGCCTCCTTTGGGATCCGGGTCTTGTCTGGACGCATGTCATCGCCGACGCGCTCATTGCAATGGCGTATTACTCAATTCCAGTGGTTCTCTGGCTGTTTCTGAGGCGTCGTCCGGACCTTGAATTCGGTTGGGTCCTGGGCCTTTTCGCCCTCTTCATCCTGGCCTGTGGCACAACGCACCTGATCAGCATTCTCGTTTTGTGGGTTCCGGCATACGGTATCGAAGCGCTCGTCAAGGTCATCACGGCAGGCGTCTCGATCGTGACAGCGATTGTTTTGTGGCCACTTCTACCAAAGTTGGTTGCCGTACCCTCGCCGAGCCAGCTGCAATCCGCACTTGACCGATTGCATGAAGAGGTGGCCGAGCGCCAACGTGCGGAAGAAATGCTGCGGCAGTCGCTAAAAATGCAGGCAGTGGGCCAGTTGACTGCAGGGATCGCACATGACTTCAATAATCTTTTGACGATCATCAATGGCAATCTGGAGCGTCTGAAGCGCGGAGTTGGTGACGAGCACAAGGCCGCAAGAAGCATCGAGAATGCCCTTTCAGCCAGCGAACGGGCGGCAAGGTTAACCGGTCAGTTGCTCGCTTTTGCCCGCAAGCAGCCCCTCCTGATCGTCCCGGTCGACGTCAATCAGGCAGTCTGCGATCTTGTGCCGCTAATCGAACAGACGACCGATGGGAAAATGACGATCGAGACGGACTTGTGGCCCGCGTCCCTGGATATCGCGATCGACAAGAACCAGTTCGACGGAGCGATCCTGAACCTCGCGCTCAATGCCCGGGACGCGATGCCGGCAGGTGGTCTTTTGCGGATCACCACTGCCCTGGAAGGTGGGTCCGTTGCTATCTTTGTGAAAGATCAAGGCGTCGGGATGGACAGCGAGACCATTTCACGGGCGGTCGAACCGTTCTTCACGACCAAGCCTGTCGGTTCTGGCACCGGCCTTGGCTTGAGCCAGGTCTTCGGATTCGTGGTGCAAAGCGGTGGGCAGGTCAAGATCGAGTCCGAGCCGGGAACTGGAACCAGCGTGAAGCTTTCTTTTCCGCGACGTGTTGGAGGGGCAGATGAAGCGAGTGCTGGCTGTTGACGATGAGCCGTTGCTTCTCGAGCTTCTCGTCGATGAGCTTGAACTTGGCGGCTACAAGGTCGAAAGTGCCTCGAACGGTGATGCTGCCATGGCCCTGCTGGGTTCGGATCACAGGTTCGACGTGATCGTCACGGACTTGAGGATGCCTGGCAAAGTCGATGGCTGGATGCTTGGCCGTCATGCCCTCGACAGCGATCCGGATGCTCGCGTAGTCTACATGACAGGGTATGCCGAAATGCCGGCGGCGTTGACCGATCGAGAGAAATTTCTGCGCAAACCCTTCACAATGGACAAGCTTTTCTCGCTCCTCTGAGAAGGACCGTTCTTCCCTTCCAGGCCTTGCAGGCGATCTTTGTGTGTCGTCCTGGATCAACCCCTACGTTCAGTTACGAGCCGTAACTTGAGCCGCTGCGCAATGCGCAAATTGGCAGTCGCCCCGCAATTCCCGCCAACGACCGACCACCGGGCCTGACGCGAAACGAAAGTCACCTTGGCGATGATCGCCGAACCCACACAACCGGGCTGCCGCATCTGGCTGCGCCATGCCGACCTTGACGGCCATCCGGTGCCACAGGGATGCCGGGAGCCGGCAATTCATCGATAGAGCACCGGCAATAGGATGATCTGACCGATGGCAAGCAAGGCTTGCCATTCATGATTAATGCAAGCGTGCCATCGACTTTCCGGCAATGGTTTTGCGGGTGTGCCTTAGCGGCGGAGATGGCCGGGCCGTCGATCGCCGGGTGAACACGGCCGTTGACGGTTCGAGCGTGCGCTGCATCTCACGGCCGCACGATGGCCCGCCTGTATCCTGCCGCTTGCGCCTCCGCCTCGCTACAGAAGATTTCCTCCGGACGGGTGGCTTCGTAATAGGGCATCCCCGGCAGATGATAGATCCACTGGCCGCGCCTGTTGCGATTTCCCTTGATCACGCAACCGGACACGCGCGACGGGCGAGACGTGGAGGCTCGCGCGGTAGCGGCACGATCTCGAGGTTGGCCTGCATGGCGAAAATCGGCTGGCATCTGGAAGGTGCTGCTCCAGATGCCAAGGCCGTAGCGTTTGGCCCGAAGCTCCGCATCGACATAGTCGAGACTGTACTCGCGATAGGCTGTAGCCCAGCCATTCTCGACCAGAACCCTGTTCAGGTCTTCCGAACCGGCCTTGCAGATAGACACAGCCCGGCCATAGCTGTCTGTGCTCAAGCGTCTGCAATGGACCTGGGCACCTGCAATCAAGGCGGAAAGTTGCTCTTTGGCCGCTTGGCCGCAGGCCCAGGTCTCGCCATCGCGCTGGCATGTCTGAGCAAGTTCGGGCGCATCGATTCCGAACAAGCGGACCTTCTGGCCTGCGACAACAAGGGAATCGCCATCTGCTGCCGTTGCACTGCCCGTTATAACCTGAGCGTGTGCCGGAAAGGCCAAGGCTGCAACCAGGGCGAGGGCAGCGATCCAGTTGCGCATCATCATTCCTTTGCCGGTTCAAATCGCATAACCTCCATAGAATTCAAGAAATTACGATTCGGTGATCGGGCAGAAGCAGGACCACATTTGCCGATCTTGCAGCGCTCGGGTTTGGCGCGGCAAGAGACGATAATCCATGCGCGCGAGCGGACTCTTCGCAGGGCTTGTAACGCGTTGGCCGGGACACGCCCTGCTTGCCCATAGCGATAGCATTGTGAGGCATGAGCTTGATCGCTTGCCCTGGTTCACCGTTATTCGAGGCACTGGCACCGTTGGCTAGCCCTTTCTCAAGCCGCGCTGGACATGCGGCGTGCATCTCATGGCTTGGCTGAGAGCCTTGCCGGTGCCCCTTCCCCTTCGCCGCACCATCTATCGCCGCGACATCGGCAGCGTCGAGCCTGAGCGTGAAAGGCGATGCCCAGCCCCGGGGCTCCCTCGGGCGCGTAGATTGCCTCGCCAATCTTCCAGCGAGCCAGATCGAGAATATCGACGGCAAGCCGCCGATCGCCGTCCAGTCGCGCTGCGCGTCTTCGAGCAGCTATCTGAACAGTCAATCTGTCTCAGGCGCATTCTGAAGCGCTCGACAGATCATTCGTACTGCTTTCGCGGGTGGCGAAGCGCTGGCGGGAACGCGCGGTTGGTGACCTGGTCGAGCCTTGCATTCCTATATCTTAAGTGGTCCTGGACATGCTCGGCGACCTGTGTGGCGATCCGGCTGGACGAGCATTGCCTCGGCGCGCGATCCGTCATGGCGCTGCCCGCTTGCTGCCAGGTCAGGAGGCAGACGGGGCGATGGCCGGCGGCACGATCGTCCAGGCCCTGCTCATCAGCCTGCTGATTTTTACCCCGACCCCATCGCTGACGCGGCACAGGATCGTCTTGTGGCCCGACTGGACTACGCGAAAGCTCCGCTCGCTCTGCCCGTCGGTGAAGGTCAGCGGCTCGGCGAGAACCAGCATATCGCCGGGCGACGGCTTGCGGCGCGCGGTCAAGGCAAGGCGCTGACGGCAGTGTTCGCGCCACTGCGCGGCATGTTCATTGCCGGGTGGCCCGAGCAGGTCGAGGATCGAGGCCGGGCAGTCGTAATTGTACGGCCCCATCGTTTCGGTGAGATCCTTGTAGCCGAACGCCTCGCTGCTGCGCGCGGCGGGCTTCCATTTGACGAGGCAGATGATCGCGAAAGTCTCGCGCGGGCCATCAGCGTCGTAGCTCTGGCAGGCGGCGTAGTAGGCACCTGAACGAACCGTCGACTTCAGGACACGCAGGCCCGTCGTCCGGCCCCTGTCGGGGTCGGGCGGATAGGTGCACTGGTTGTCGAGATAGGCTTGCGGCGTGGCGAACGGAGCCATGCCATCGCGTGACATGAATAGCCAACCCATGGTCTCTTCTCCTCAACTAGCGCCCTTTGGCGCGGATTTTTGAGTTTGCGGCCTCGCGGACGAAAAGCGCGGGGAAACGCGTCGGCATGGCAAGGACGACGACGAGGCAGGAGTGGTTGCTCACCCCCCGACCTGGCCGCATCAGCACTGGATGGCGCAGGCGCGGCGGTCGTGGCGCTTATCGGGGAGGCGCTGTTGGACACAAAGATTGCCGGACAGAGCGCTTCCACATTCCTGACATGCCAGCGCCATGTGCCTTCCCGCGTAGACTTCCAAAGCGCAGGTCATGCAGCGAACTCCTCAGGCTGGGGCTGCTGGGCGTGCATCCAGTCAGCAGCAGCCTGAGCCTTGCTGGCGGCAGAGAAGATGGCGCGATGATCGTCTTTCAGCACGCGCAACCACGATGCAACGTAAGCAGAATGATCGGCGCGCGGATGGTGGGCGATTCCGAGGTCGGCAAGCACGAAGGATGCTGTCAGTTCAGCACAGATCTCCTCCATTGCCAGGCTGTCGCGCTTGAACCTTGCGGAGAAGTTGCGGTCGAGCCGGTGCCTTGCTCCTGTAGCGTGGGCTGCCTCGTGCAGAAGAGTGGCCATGTGTGCCGACGCATCCCGAAACGAGGAGAAGTGCGGCATGAAGATGTGATCGAGATCGATCCGGTAATGCGCATCGTAAGCGCCCTCGGTAACCGGAACCTTCAGGGCTGCCACGAAAGCCTCGGCATGTGCGAGCCGCTCGCTTTCGGGCAAGACCGCGACCGGGAGGGGCTCATAGCCCTCGACCTGTGCGAGGTTGAACACTGTGAAGGCCCGGGCGAACATGCAGGCAGGGCCGGCTTGGTCGTCGCCATGATCGTCACTGGCAGGTGAGGCCACCTGCTTCCAGAGCACGACAGTCGTTCCGCGCTCTCCCTTGCGAACTTGCGCGCCAAGCGCTGCCCATTGACGATAGGTCCCCCAAAGACCGCTGGAGTAGCTGCTCGCCCTTGCGGCGATCCATAGCGCCAGCACGTTGACACCCCGATAACGGCGGCGTGAGGCAACGTTCTGCGCTCGGGCCGTGGCAGCGCCATCATGATGCCAAGGCATACGCCAATTGCCGGCGCCGGACTCGATGGCAGAAACAATTTCGTGGGTGATGCGCGAATAGACATCGGCTCGCGGCGTTGAAGGGTGGGTTCGGGACATGGCGGACCTTTCACGACGGGCAGACAGGAGCTCTCCTCCCCTCCTTCAGCCCGTGATCCCCACACCCGCTTTCTCTCCCTCCTGTCACACCAGCGAGAGCTGTGGCAGTCTCCTGTGCGGGCTGTTCCAGGGAAACGTTCGATGCTCGCAACCTGGCCCTGAGGCATCACCTGCTGCGGTTCTGCAAGGCCTCTTCTCGCGCAGCGTCAGCCGCGCCTCATCAGCCCCCGCATTGCCATGCCGGGCGATGCGGTTCAGCGATGCTGGCGTAAGGCAGCTGACCGACCGGACCCTGACGTCTTGGTTTCCCTCGCGTCGGGTTCCAGAAGCATGTCGAGGAACAACGGCAGTAGGCCAGATCAGGGCCTCCGTCGGCGAGCGGGCCGACAGGCAGTGTCCGCACAAGGCTGCCCGCTATCGTGCGGCAGGTGCGCAATGACGCGTGCCGCTTTGCGATTGTCAAGGTCGACAAGGGTCCCCGATCTGGGCGACTGCGCACCGAACCTCGATCTCTCGCCGGAATCCGGACCGGCTACTGCCGGCATAGCTCCGAAAGCTCCAATACCGGCTTGCGAGCCCTGTCGGGGCTGTCTTCGACAGCTGACGGGGCTTGGGCATCGTCCAGGCACTGGATGACCTTGCATGGCTGTTCGTTGTCCTGCGTCCCTTACTGCGCGATGCAGGGAACAGATTCATCGCCCGGGCCATCAGCTTGGACCGCCCGTCGATCCTGTGGCCGCGAGCGATCCCGAAGGGCCTGTCCGAACATGCTCGGCCGACTGCCTCGAGGGGCCCTCGTGGTATCTCGGCTCGGCGGCAGAAGTCACGGAGCGCGCAGGCCAAGCCGGTCGTCGTCATCGACGAGCGTGACGCGCCCTTCCCACTCCCACAGGACGAGGTTGAGAGCGTCGGCGGGAGCGCCGCGGGCGTAGCTCGACACGACAATGCCGACATAGCCTTGCGCAATCGCGGCCTCGGCGAGGTCCTGCGTGGGCACGGGCTTTCCAGAGAGCATCCGGTCCCGCCAGCTTGGGCCGCCAAGCTCCGCCGGCGCCATGCCGAAGGGCTGGAGTACGGCTGTATCGCGGCCATCCAGCAAAGGCCCGATATCGGCCCGATAGGCTACCAGGGTGGTCGGCTGCAACGTGCCGACCTGATTGGCCTCACGCAGTGCCGTCTGAGGCGCAAGCGAAGTATAGAGCGCCGCGCGCCACATGCGATTGAACCGTCCGCCAAACCGGGCAGCCCCCTTCCCCCGAGAACGGTTCGCGGGACCAGACCGGATTGTGGGCGCGGTAGAGCAGCCCGGCGAAGTGCATGAGGCTAGGCGTGAATGCCGGTGTCGACAGCGTCGATATAGGCCAGCACGTCATCGGCCCGGTTGTTCTGCACGAGCTGCATTGCGGTCTGGCCCGAGAAGCGCGGCTCGACCTTGTTGAGCACTTCGACCATCTGGCGAAGGCGGCGCTGGGTGCGTGTCGACGCGATCCGGTCCTTGCGCTGGATCGCGTTCTTGCCGAGGCCCAGCGAGCGTGCCAGTTCGTCGCTGGTGGTGCGCAGCACATCGACGACCTTGCGCGGAGCGAACGCACCGTTGTCAGCGTAGTTCTGTATCGCCATTGCAATGCTCCGGAGATTTTGCCGCTATAAAGCGTCATTCCTCGCGGCATTCAATCCGAGGTGTGGTTGGAAGCGATGTGCGTCAAGGAGAGACAGCTTGCAGCTCGGTCGCGCCTGCAAGCGTTTACGAGGTCGGCATGCACAAGGGCTGAAGCTCGCCCCGGCCTTGCAGCAACATTTGCGATTTCGTCGGCATGAAGCCATGCGTGGCTGTCGGATATCTCGTGATCGCAAGTGATGTATCTCGCCAGACCGTAGATAGATCGCTCTGTTCGTAATGAACCGACGCTCCAGCCACCGCCAGCTGCTTGTGTCGGCGCGGAGACTGCCCCGCCCCTGCCCGCACTTCAGCCTCATCCTGGCAGTTCGAGATTGCAGACCCAGCATACAAGGTAACCCTGGAGGTCGCCTCAGGCGAGACCCGCGCACCTGGCCTGGTGTTCATGGTCATGGTGTCGTGTCCTGGAGGGACCGGCACGCTGCCCCAGAGCGACGGTGGGCGCTGGCCAGCGTGCCGACAAGGCTGGTTCAGGCGTCGACGGTCTCGCTGGTTGCGACGTCCTCCTCTTGGGCAGGTTCGTGCTCGACCGGTGCCTCCTCACAGGGCGCGCTCGCGGCGAGCACCCGGAAGCGCATGGCTTCGGGCACCCAGGCGAGTGCTGCTTCCCTGATCTCGGGGGCAACAATTGTTTCGCCTGCGAACAGCTTCTCGCAGCTGGCCGAGAGGTCGCTCTTCTTCGAGCCCATGAAGCTTGCTGCCATGGCCGGCCCGCCGACTTCGCGGACATGGCCGAGCAGGGTCTGCTTGGCTACCCGGTCGAAGTAGTTGGCCGAGGTCGGCCGCCAGTGGCTGGCGACCTTGATCCCCATCAGGGCGGCGAGATGGTCGTGAAGGTCGATCGGCTCAGGGCCGGGCTGGCCCGCCTTCTTGTCGATCCCCATGCTGGCCTCGAGCGTCTTGGCCATGCACAAGGCAAGCCAGCTTGCCTTGGCATCGTCGTCGAGCGCGCTGAACGCGGAGAACCGGTCGACCGTGCGGCAGTGCTCGGTCCAGGACAGGTCGAGCGTCTCGCGCATGTCGGCCATCAGCGTATGCGCCGGGCTTTCCGGGTAGTTGGCGAGGGTGAGCGAGGGCGACGGCGCGCGGAGCGTCGTGCCCAGGGCCTGCGCACTGTAGAGCGCACGGGAGTCGGCGATGGCGAAGATCAGGTAGTCGAGTGCGATCGCCGGGTTTGAGGCGAGGTTGATCGCGAGAATGTCGCGGCGCTGGACAGCGAGCTCTTCGACCAGCTTCTGCGACAACAGCTTGGGGGCCGTAGCGGCGCTACCGCCCTCCCCTGCTCCGCTGGCACCCTCGCTCGCGTCGGACCCACGTGCCTTACGGCGTTCGAGCGGCTTGTCGCTGTAGAGGCCGCTTGCAACCGCAGGCCGGCCATCGGCGCCGATGATCACGAAGCAGCCGACGTTGGCCTTCATTTCCTCCGGGATCACCGGGGGCTTGTCGTGGAGCGCATCGTAGGCGCTGCTTGCGGCATCCCAGCGCTCCTGGAACTCGGCGGCAGCGGCCTCGTCGTCTTCGTCGAGGGTTTCGCTTTCGGCTTCGAGCGCCGAGATCGTCTCGAGCAGTTTGTCGGCCTCGACCTGTTCCTCCTCGGTGAGCGGTGCCGGTTCGAGATCGACCTGGTGGAGGTTTTCGGTCGCGTTATAGGTGACACGGGTCTCGAGGATCGGGCGCACCCAGGCATAACCGGAGGCTTGGGCGATCTCGGCCGCAAAGGCCTGGAGCTTCTCGCCGGCAATACGCTGGGCAATGTCGGCATCGATCCAGGTCTCGCCGCCGTCCTCGGTGAACAGGTCGCGCTCGATCTTGCCACCGGCCGCGAGGTAGTCGGCCTCGCTCGCCAGCTTGGCCATCGGCGAGGATGAGCGGATCGCGCTGTGCGTGACCATGCGGCGGATCGAGTCCGGATTGTTGCCCTGCCAGGAGTTCGACAGCTCGTTCCAGACCATCATCTGGCGCTCGTGATTGGGCGTGGTCGCATAGGCCTTGGCGACGTCGAGGGTGATCTTGCCCTCTTCGAGCGCGGCGAAGATCGGATCGGCAAGGTCCGCAAGCCGCAGGCGGCCTTCGATGAACCGGCGGGTGCGGCCGAACCGCTTGGCGATCGCGTCGAGGTCCGCGCCTTCGCCCACGAAGTGCTTGTAGGCGCGAATCTCGTCGGTCGGCGTCATGTCAAGGCGAATGACATTCTCGATCAGCGAGAGTTCGGACTGCTCGGCGGCATCGATGTCGAGCACCCGGCAGGCGATGGGGTGGTCCTTGGGGAGCTTGCCGGCCGTCAGAAGGAAGTTGAGGGCGCGCAGGCGGCGACCGCCTGCGGTCACGTCGAAAAGCCCTCGCTTCTTGGCGGGCACGACGATCAGGTTCTGGAGGAGGCCTTTGGCCTCGATATTGGCGGCCAATTCCTCGATGAAGAGGTTGCTGTCTTGTCTGCGGACGTTGGCTTCGGACAAGCGCAGCTTGCCGAGCGGGATCAACTCGATATCGTTCATGGGGGTGCTCCTGAAAGCCGGATTTGGCCGAGCCCTTCGGCTCACCCCTTCCAGCCCCCCTCCCCTCACGATTTCAGGAATGCCCGATTTCGCGGGAAAGACTGCGCGTCCCAAGGTGGCTCGCTCGATGCCGTGAGGCATAGATTTTAGATTTATGCCTCACGGCCCGGATCGTCCGCGGAACCCAGATTGCACAACTTGGTTGCGTTTATTGCGAATATGCGCTAGGGAATATCGCCATCAGCGGAGAGACACGATGACACTGCCAGCCAATGCCTTGCCCTTCGGCAACAGGCTGCCCTCTGCCGACGATCGCCAGATCGCCAACCAGCTTCGGCGCATCCTTGCCTCGCAGAAGGCCGGCGAGGCCAAGTTGCGCGTTCCCGATCCAAAGACCAGGAAACCGGTCGAGATCACGCTGACACCAGCGATGTCGGACCTGTTCCTCGAGTTGTTGCGTCACATCGGGAGCGGGGATGCCGTCACGCTCGTGCCGATCCAGCAGATGTTGACGACGCAGCAGGCAGCAGATCTGCTTAACATGTCCCGTCCTTACCTGATCAGGTTGATCGAGAAGGGTGACATCCCGCACAGCATGGTAGGACGGCATCGGCGGCTCAAGGCCGAGGACGTGTTCGCGTACAAGGCGGAGCGCGATAAGATCCGTTCGAAGGCGATGGACGAACTGATTGCGGACGGCTCGGACCTGTATTGATCTGAACCTGCCATGTTCGCCAATCGCTACACCGCTCTGGTCGATGCCTGCACACTGGTCAGCGCGCCGCGTCGTGATCTGCTGCTCACTCTCGCCGAGGCAGAATTCTTTCGTGTGCGCTGGTCGCAACGTATCCTTGATGAGACTCGTGCGGCATTGGACAAGATCTTTGCCGAGCGAGGGTTCGCTGACGCACCGACAAGGGCCGCTCGATCCGTCGACGCCATACACCAGGCTTTTCCCGAGGCTCTCGTTGAGGCGCACGCTTCAGTTGCGGCCCTGAAATTCGGACTTCCCGACGCCAATGACGAACATGTGCTGGCCGCTGCAGTCCAGACGCAGGCCCAGGCTGTCGTGACCGAAAACATCAGCGATTTCCCGGCAGCGATTCTCGCACCGCTCAACATCGAAACGCGAACCGCAGACGAGTTCATCGCGGACACCATCGCGCTCGACGAGGGCAAGGCGGTTGCCGCCATCCGGACGTTGCGCATTCGGTTGAAGCGGCCGGAAATGTCCGCTGAGGACTACCTGCGCTCCCTGGAGGCACATGGCCTGTTCGTCACCGCGTCGATCCTGAGCGGCCACGCCGAATCTATCTGACCTGCAGTGACGCAGGCCAACGACTAAGCGATGATCCTCCAAAGAATCTCGCTTGCTCCGTCCATCGGCACGAACACGCGGGTCTTGTAGGCTATGATTTCGGTGAAGCAGCCCTGAGACTTGAGCTCGGGAATGCGCGCAGCTTCGGCATCGACAATCTCGATCCTTCGGGAACCGTTCACGCGGGCTGTGCGGATCGTGAAGCCCAAGGGGTGCGGGGCCTTCCATGTGCCCCCGCCCATGATTGCAGCAGCGATCTTGGCGGGATCGGTCTGCGCCTTGCGGGCAACCCCGAGTTTCTCGAGGGTAGCATCGACGTAGAGGTCCTGGACATGCCGCCCAAGCCAGGAGGCGCCGGACTTGTCGACGATGCGATTGACTGTGAGATCCTCCTTGGGAAGCGCGCCCCAGATTGGCAGGAGTAGTCCCGTTGCGAGATAGACGGTCTCGGTCACAAGCTGGCTCTCGTCGGCGGCGTATTCTTCCTCCCATAGCGCACTGAACGTGGACTTGGTGACGGGCTCCCAGGCGGACTCGTGGAGGCGGTCAGCGCGCAGGTACTCGCTGCGGAGCGGTCGCACGAGTTCGAAGCGGCGGATCATGTGGCCCTCCTCGTCCATGTGCGAGGGCGCCGCGATGCCGAGTGCGACCTTGCCCGACTTGTCATTGCGCAGGAACAGGGGCTCTTCCTCATGTGATGCCATTTTGAGCACGCGCTCGAACGAGAGGACCTTGCGCCGCTGGGTCAGAGACAGTTCAAGGAGGTGCGAAGTCGCGCCGGTCACGGAATCGGTTCGGATCACCGTGTCCGACAGCACCTCGCAGGTTTCCACCGCTACGGTCTCGACGCCGATATCGAAGGTCCCGGCTTCCTTGGCGGCCGAGACGCAGGTTTCGACAAGGGTCAGGAACTCATCGAAGATGGCCCCGGTCATGAACGCGGTGGTCTCGGCAAGGTTGGTCCGGGGTGAGCGGCTTTCGAGACGCTGCCGGCCCGATCCATCACGGACCAGGCGTTTGCTGCGCCCTGTCACCTCGGCCACCGCAGTCACCCCGTAGTGCTCGAGCAAGGCATCGAGCGCGGTCGGGATCGGCGGCATGGCGCAGATATGCTCGATCAGGTCGGCGCGCGCGGCCTCGGCCTGCGGGTTGTGGACCGGATTACCCGCCTCGTCCCACATCGGCCGCGAGCGCACGTCGCCGAGCTCGTCGGTATATTCCTCCATCTGCCGGGTCGGGAAGGCGCGCGTGAGGTAGTCCACTATCGCCTCTCTTGGCGACAGGTCCAGTTCCAGCGCCTCGCGCTCGTAGGGATCGAGCTCGTTCAGCCGCCGGTTGAGGATAGATTCTGCCGTACTGACCAACTGGACCACGACGCTTTCGTCGTTTGCCAGATGCTCGTCGATCGCGGGGTAGATCGAGGGCAGCTTCAGCGAGAGCAGGACCTGCGCAAAGAAGCGCTGCTTGGTCCCCTCGAACCGGCTGCGGGCGGCCGCCTTGGCGCCGCTGTTGAGCGTCCTGTTCTCAAGCCCATCGACGATGCCGGTGAGCTCAAGCGCCGCTTCGAGGTTCTGGTGAATGATCGTCCAGGCCTCGCAATAGGTGTCGTAGACCGCGATCTGCTCAGTGGTCAGGTCATGGCGCAGGATGTCGTACTCGATTCCGGCGAAGCTCAATGCCCGGGCGAGGTAGAGCCCGGAGGCCTTGAGGTCGCGCGCCACCAGTTCCATCGCGGCAATGCCGCCGTCGCGGATCTCGCTGATGAACTGCTCGCGGTTTGCGAATGCGGTGCCGGGGCCCCACAGGCCAAGTCGGACCGCATAGGCAAGATTGTTGACGTCCGATGCGCCGGTGGCCGAAGCGTAGAGCACCCGGGCGCGCGGCAGTATGTTCTGGAGCAGCACCCCGGCAATGCCCTGGAGCGAGCCCTGTTTCTGGCCCCCGGATCTCTGGCCAAAGCCCCCTTCCCCGCCGGCGACGCCGCCCATTTCGTGGGCCTCGTCGAAGACGATGACCCCTTCGAAGTCTTCACCGGCCCAGCGAACGATCTGGTCAAGCCGGGTATCCTCCACCCTCGAACTGCGCAGCGTGCCATAAGGAACGAACAGGATGCCCTCGGGCGCGGTGATCTCCTCGCCGATCTTCCAGCGAGCAAGGTCGAGAATGTCGGACGGCAATCCGCCGATCGCGGTCCAGTCGCGCTGCGCGTCCTCGAGCAGCGGCGCATTCTTCGATATCCAGATGTGACGGCGATTGCCCTTGAGCCATTGGTCGAGAATGCAGGCCGCTGCCTGCCTCCCCTTCCCTGCCCCAGTGCCATCGCCAAGGAAGAAGCCAGTGCGGTAGAGCTTGCCGTCCGGGTCCTCCTTGAGCGCGACTTCGCCGTCAGGATGACTGAAGCGGCCATGGAGATCGCGGCTCCAGGCCTCGCCTGCGTAGATCACGGTTTCGAGCTGGGCGGCCGAGAGCAGCCGCGCCGTGACGGTCCGCTCGGGTAGCGAGGGCACGTAGCTGGGTTTCGGCGCGGCGATCGAAGCCATGGCGGCGGATTCGACGAGGTGGGTGGGATGTTCGCCCGCTTCCGCGATCACCACGCGGGATGGCCGGTAGTCGGCATAGACCCCGCGCTGCTCGCCCATCGCGGCCGGTTCGTCCAGGACTTCGTAGGCGACAGGGCGGACGTCGTTGGTCTGCAGAGTTCGAACGATCACGGGCCGGGCTGGACCGGTCTTCACCGAGCGGAAGAGGCTGAGCTTGGGTCGGGGCGCTGCCGCCTGCGTCGGGTCGCGCAATGGCGCCCGAGGTGGCACGGTTGGCAGCGCGGCGAAGAGTTCGCCGACCGAGCCGCGATTGATCGTGGATACGCTGATCTCGCCTGGCACCTTGTCGATCACCAGCATGCGGACCGCGATACCGGTGCCGTGCTTGACGTAGCCGCCCTTGTCGAGGCGGAGCGACAGGACGACCCGTGCGCCTTCGAGGGTGCGCCGAAAGGTTTCTCCGTGTTTGGCCGAAGGCGAGAACCAGTCCGGGATGATCGCGACGATCCGGCCACCCGGCAGCATGTGGTCGAGCGCAGCACGCAAGTGCCTAGCGGCGGTGTTCTGATCTTGCCCACGTGATTGCGACACCGAGAACGGCGGGTTCATCAGAACGACGCTCGGCCGTTCTGTCCCGGAGAGCAGCGCGCCGAGTTTCGCGCCGTCGTGGCGGTAGACCTTCGTGCCCGGAAACACGGTCTCGAGCAGGTCCGCGCGGGTGGGTTCGAGTTCGTTGAGGATCAGGTCCTTGACCGTGCCCTTGGCAAGCGAAGCGATGATCCCGGTGCCCGCGCTCGGCTCCAGCAACACGTCATCGCCGGAAAGCCGCGCCAGATGAACCGCGAGCCTGGCCAGCGCCGGCGGCGTCGAGAACTGCTGGAACTGGATCTGGTCCTCGCTGCGCACCGTGTGCGTTGGCAAGGCTCGGGAAATCGCCTCGAGCGTACTGATTGCAGCTGCCACCTCCATCCGGCCCACGAGCGTCGGAATGGCAAGGGAAAGTGCGACTTCCAGGGCCTCGAAACTGTCGCGCTGCTGCCACGCGCCCTGGAAATCGCTGCCGCCTGCGCTTTTGGTCATGGCTTGGGTGAGAGTGGCCCTGCTGATCGACCCCGCAAGAAGCAGTCTATCGGCAAGGGTGCGCGCTGCGCCCATAATGGCACTGGCGCGAGCATGAGTTAGGGTCATGGTTTTCTCCGGGAATTGCTGCAAAGGCCTGAAGCCGACAAGGCGGCATACCTGCCCGCTCCCCCTCCCCTCCCCGCGCCTTACCCGGGCAAATCCCTGGCAGATCGCTTTAGCCTGCAGATTCGACCGGGACGCGACGGCTTGACACAGCTCGCCTGAAAGAAGGGTGCTGAATGCAAAGGACGCTTTGCCGATGCCCAGATCGGCAGCAGAGCCGTTGAGAAATCCCCGAACCGATGAGCCGCCAGCCTCGAGCATGGCAACCTGGCGCACCAGAATTGCGACCCAATCGGGTAAGGACGCAATCTCCGTGATGTCAGGCTCAACCTGCGCCGCGTTACGCCAGCATCTGTGGCTTAGCCGGAGACGCCAGGCATCTGCGTCAGGTCCGTGGCCCTGTGCTTTTCGCTGCCGCTGTCCAGCCCGATCAGCATGGGCACACCTGTCGCTTCGGCCGGCTTCCCGCAACACGCAGTGTCCGGTCGAGGGCACCGATGTGCACAGCGAGGAAAACAGTCCTTAAACCGCCGCTGCCTATGCAGACAGTTTTGACTTCTGCCCGTTCGACCTCGTTCAGATTGTTGACGCCATCACGCAGTTTGGAGTCGGCTGGCAGGTATCCGAGCGGTTCACCGCGCCTGTTCACGGCAACAGTGGCACCTTCGCCGTGATCATGTGCCGTCACCGACGTGAGGGTGACACCTTCGCCCAGAGCAAGCTTGCGGATTGCAGTCTGGAAGTGCTGTTCCCCTGACAACTGGACGGAATGGACATGGTGATTCTCAAGCCAGGCCATGTCCGGTCGGGCATCGCCTGGTCCGGTGACCACTGCAATTCGAGGCGCCAGCAGTTGCCCCTTGCCGTCTTCTGCGCCAATGCTGGTGATCCTGGCAGCAAGCACCGCGTCGGCGTTGGCAATAGCCCTCGCAAGTGCACTCTTTGCGCCGATCCTGCCGATCAGGGTGCCATCCTGCAATGTAACGATGAAAGCGCCCGCACAATCCGGATCAGTCTTCACGAGCACATCTGCCTGCGGCTGGCAGCGTTCGATACCTTCCTGGCACTCGGTGGCGCCGAGAAGAGCGACAGGTGCGTGCCTGACAATTCCGGCACCGGGTAACGCTTGGGCAATGGCCTTTCGCCTGAGCAGCCCGGGCGCTTGTGTAACCGGCCGCTCTGATTGTGCGAATGGCTCCACTGCACTTCGTTGGACAAGGTCATATTGCGTGAGGCCTTGCCGCACCCTGTGCAATCGCCGTTGCAGAGCCGGATCAATTGGTGCGGCCTTGCCGCCCCTGCCCCTGCCCCTGCCCTTGCCCTTGCCCTTGCGAACGATGCAATCAGCTAAACTCTTCCAGGAGCTCATTTTTACCGCGGGCAGATCCTGGCAAGACGGTTATTGGACCCAGGCAGGCAAGTCCGTGTGCTGGATCACAACGCGCCGCTCCATCGCATGATCTGGCACGCACTTTCCCGATGAGCGCAGGTGTGTCTGTATCTTGCAAGAGGCTGCATGGGCTGTGAAGATTGCCCTTTGCCCGGACAACGCCATTCAAACACCAGGATCAGATGGCAGAGCTCGGGAGGCGGATGGATGCCGAAGGTCGAGCGCCCATCGAGGAACTTGCTGAGGCTGCCATTGTCTCGCGATGCGATGAGGCCATTGCCGCGCTGTTCCCTCAGATGGCGGCATCAAGATGAATACGCGTTATCGGGGAGCAGATGCTGGAGCACAATGACAACGAGGCGGTATCCCGCCGCTCCATAACGCTGGAGATTCTCGGCTCTGCGAGCCGTGATCGCGTTGTCCGCCTGCCAGCTCTGGCTGCCTGACCCGAACCCGGTCCCGGCGTGGAGCGACAGTCCTTGCGCCACCTTGCGGGACACGACGGTCATCACGCCGCAGGTGCAAACGAAATTCGGAAGGCATTCGGCAGAACCGCAGCGCTGATGCGTTCGGCAAAGCCGCAATGCCCTCCTGCCAACCGTGTCTAGGCAAGTGCCCCTAAGATCGCGTTAACGATGCAGCAACCATAAACTCCTGCCTTGGCAGTGCTGCTGGTGGCTGCCTGAGAACCGAATTCGCCACCAGGCTGGGTGCTATCGATCATCCAATCCGACATCAGCCCCGGGTCGTTCATCGGCATGGCCTGGCTAAAGACTTCGGGAGTTGAACGATAGGGGCGGTTCCTGCTCAGGCGCGGTGTGACCTGCGCTGACTTGGCTTTACCAGGCGCTTGACCGATGCCCGGCGGCGGCTCCTCGAACCGTTCTTTTCACCGCCATTCATGTTTGGCGCATCGGCATGAATAGCCCGTACTGCAGATCAACGAGGCCATCCTCTTCTTGCTGCACCGTGTACCGCCATGATGATTTACCGCACTGGTTTGCGTCCCTCGCAACGGTTGGGTCGCTGCTCCATCTGCGGCGGTTTTCAAGGCCTATGTTGCGAGCAAGCGCGCAAATGGACCGAGACAGAGGGCCGTGTGTGCTGGCTGCCATTGCCGGTGGCGCACCCTTCGCTGGCCGATGGCGGTCATGCTCAATGCAAGCCCAGAGATGCCCTGCACCCGCCTCGCAAGGACTTCTTGCAAAACCTGGCAAGGGCAATTGCTTGGTTGATCATGGTTTCAATCCTGCAATCTGCCCGACGCGTGGCAGGAGCCTCAAGCCTTGCAGATAAATCCAGATCGGGCCGAGAAGACCACAGAAAATGGAGAGGACAGCGCCGCTGGCCTCCCCAGTCCGTTCACTCAGGAGTGATCAGAAGCGCAGGCCGACGCCTGCGAGCACCTGGTTGCGCGAGAAGTTGGATTCGTAGTTCGAGTAACGGTACTCGAGCAGGCCGTAGCTGTTGCCACCGAGGCCGAGCTGAGCGCCCAGGCCAAGGCGCACGCCATCACCGTTCTCGCCATCCTTGAAGCCGTTGAGCTCACCCTTGATGCGGGCGTTCGTGTAGCCAACCTTGCCATAGAGATTCAGCTTCGGGTTGACCGCGGCAGTCACGCGAGCACCGACGTAGAGGTCACGGCCGGTCGAAATCACCGCGCGATCGACGCCATCGTCATAAACGTACTTGGTCGACGAGTCCGAGACTTCAGCGTCAACGCCGAAGGCGACGTTGCCGGTGGTCGGAATGTCATAGCCGAGAGCCAAGCCAAAACCGACACCGTCTTCGCTGTACGTGCCAAGGCCCAAGTCATTCAGGTCGAGCGAGACGCGATCCCAGCCAACAAGCACTTCGGTGCGGACGCCCGAGGGAGCCTCGGCAAACGCAGGCGTGGCGCAAGCTGCAACAACGGCTGCGAGCGCGATCGTGATCTTCTTCATGATGTTCCCCATTCTTGCATATCGCGGTTCTGATTGCGTTTTTCCGAGACCGCGGCGGCGCGCCCATCTGAGGATTGTCCGGCTGGGACAACCGCAAAGTGGGGCATGCGATGTCGCGAAAAAACAACGTGTTGCCGCAATGCAACAAAAATCGCGATGCCATCGGGACACGAAAGCTGCTTGCGAGAAAATCACACCAGGGTCGCAGAAATGTGCGCTTGCTCACTTGAACGGCCTCGAGCGACAGACGGGCCAGGTTCCCGGTAACCAACCGGTTTCCTGCATCCCGCCCGAATACTGGGACCTGGGCGGCATCCTGTGGACTGGCGCCCTCCGGCCGCCGTTCGGTCCGCACACTCATGGTGACAATGAACTGGCGACCCTTGCCGCCCTTCTTGCCCAATCCGGCCTTCGCTGGCGGGACCGAGGCTTGCGGTGGTGTCTTGCGCGGTTTGCCAACCAGCGCCTCGATCGCGGGTATCGGTGCTGACATCCGCGCAGTTGGCGCACGATGCGCAGGCAAAGGCCTGCTCCAGGCAACTTCGCGGCGGCTATGAAAAAGGGTGATGGAGCCATCCACTGGATGCATCGGGACCAGATTTACCGCGCAACCCATTCCTGCCAAATCTGCAAGCAGTTAAGCACAGACACCAATCGCGGTCCCCGGGTATGGTTGTGGTTGGGTACGACGATTTTCAGGGTCTTGCATGAGCGGAAGCAATTTCCGAATTTTATTGAATTTCTCGGTCTCCTGACGACATGATCATATCGTGGACATGCTTATACTCGTGCATTGTCCAACCATTTATTAACCTTGTTTTTCCGGTTTTTGAATAAATCCGCAGCCGATCATCCTTGCGGATAAGGAAGGGCTGGTCCTGCAAGTCAGCGTGCGCTAGAAGTTCACGAATTATTCGGGGCTGCAATGCACAAAGGGAGCTGACTGAAATGCAAGATGATCTTGCCAATCGCGAAACGCTTGTCACACTGACGTCGGATATTGTCTCCGCTCACGTGAGCAACAACAGCGTCGCAGTGGGCGACCTCCCTGCGCTTATCGCCAACGTCTACAACGCTCTTGCAGGTCTCGACAAGCCTGAGGAGGTACACGAATCCCTTCCTGAGCCTGCGGTTTCGGTTCGGGCATCTGTCAAGAACGACTACATCGTGTGCCTTGAAGACGGCAAGAAGATGAAGATGCTCAAGCGCCATCTGGCGAACCGTTACAACATGACGCCCGAACAATATCGTGCGCGCTGGAACCTGCCTGCCGATTATCCGATGGTGGCGCCGGCATATGCCGAAAAGCGCCGGGAACTCGCCAAGGCGATCGGGCTGGGGCGCAAGCCCGGAACCAAGGTCGTCAAACCGGTGGCCAAGCGTGGCCGCAAGCCTGCGAAGCCTGAAGCGGCACAGCCCTGACGCACTAAGCAGGCGACTTGCCTGTCGGGGCTCACGGATGAGATAGCTGCCCTGTTCTCTTGCGTTTCGCGAGACAGCAGAAGTGTCCGAGCCCCAGGTGTGTCACATCGGGCCCGAACTGCGCCAGCTGACCGCGGCAAGCCTTCGGGGGAGGACCCTGGGGCACGGAACGCGCGCTCGCAGCGTGTAATCCTGGCTCGCTCCGCCTTGCGCGTAATGTCCCGGTTGGGCGTCTGTCTCGGGTGCGTCCCTCAGGCCTGCGCGAATGAAGTGGCTGGTTTCACCCGCCTTTGCTTGTCAGGCAGTTGCAACGCCCAAACGGCAAGCTCAAACCCCACTATGTGAGGTTTTGGGGGCATGGTCTCCGGCATTGTGCCGGGTCCGACAGGGTGCCTGCATCTCGACAGTAAAGAGACACTGGGCACGCCAAACCACCTGGGCGGCACACCGTGTGGCAAGGGTTGGGCGAGCGTGCGCATCCCATGGCCGGAACATGCGCGCGGCCTTGAGCAGGCTGCTGGTGCCGATCACATTCGTCTCGATCAAGGCGTCGGGCCCCGTGATCGAGCGATCGATGTGGCTTTCAGCGACAAAATGGACGAGCGTTGCCACACCTTGCTCGCGCAGCAGCTTCTCGACAAGCGCTGTGTCGCCAATGTCACCGACGACGAGGTCAGTCTGCTCGACATCGGCAATGGTCGAACGGTTGCGGGCATAGGTCAGGCAATCGAGCACGATGATCGTATCGTCGGGATTTTGCTTGCTACAATAGCGAACGAAGTTGCCGCCAATGAAGCCGACACCGCCAGTAACAAGCATGTTAGCCAAGAGCTTTTCCTCTTTCAACATCGTCCTGAGATGGGCGTTCCAGTGGATATGACCGGCACCCTCGATCACGCGGGTTGCCGATATTTCGAGCGCCGAGCAGGACGGCTGCCGTACTAGCGGGGGCTTGGCTGGCCATCGAGCAGGTCCAGGAAGGCACTGGCCCCGCGCAGCGGCGATGTCTGTCGAAGCACCTGGGCGGCGCACCTGTTATCATTGCGTGCCAGCGCCATAACACCCCCTGCCACGGCCGAAGCTTCTGCTATTGCTTGGCGTCAGAATACTCATAATGCCTGACGCTGCCGACAAAGTCGGTCGCGGGGCAGCCGGAATCACGCGGTACATCGGAACTGGCATCGCCTTTCATGCGACGTTGCGATCCTCGTGCGACTACGCGAGCCGGGCAAGGGCCAAGTGCGAACGGCCTTGCCGTATCGCGGCAAGGCGGCGGCCCCTGAGAACTTGAAATCCTGCTCCAGCAAGCTATCGTCAAGTGTCTGCTCGATCTTCGTCGTGAGAGTGGATCCGCCAGAACCGGCGGTCGAACACGGGCTCCGACTCCGTCGGGTGGCCTGCGAAATACAACACCCATGGGGAATACGCGGGGCGCGTTTTCCCTGTGTTCACGCGCGACGAACCGCCCGGCTCGTCGCGAGGACGAGTCGTGCAAATGCTTCTTCGGCAATGTCGCGAGGCTTGCGGCCGCGCGGACACTACGGATCAGCACCTTTACGGACAGGTGCCGTTTGGCTGGCGTCCGCTGGTGATTTCCTCGACCAAAGAGACTATCGTGGGGACAAGCCTCGACCTGTTCAATCAGGTCTTTCCCGATGATGCTGCCTGTCTCCGCCATGTCTTCGACATGCGCTTTGGCCAGGGCCATCCCTGCCCGAAGTGCGGTCGGCCCGCCCGCTGGTCAAGACGCAAGGGTCGCTCGTGCTTCACCGCGCGGTGTTGCAGCAACGCGGAGATCTATCCCTTGGCGGGCACCTTGTTTGGTCACAGTCGCTTACCCTTGCGCGATCTCTTCCTGGTCCTCCTGCATTTCACAAATTCCAAGGTCGGATTTTCCGCATCGCTCACCCGCCGCCTGCTCGGCATTTCCCATCCCGCCGCTTTCACGCTGTGCGACCGGATCCGCTGCCACCTCGCCATGTTGACCGGTCGCAACCGCATCGGCGGTCCTGGCCAGCAGGTCTTTATCGACGAGGCCTTGCTGCGCGGCGTCCTGACCACGGGCAACCGGCCCAACAAGGCCAGTCTGGTTGCCCTGTGTACGCGTCAGGACCTGTTGACGGCGATTGTGCCTGACAGGCGCGCAGCGACGCTCGTCGCGTTGATCGAACACGTCGTCAGGCCTGGATCCATACTCGTGACCGACGGCTTTGCCGGCTATCGCGGCCTGCACCGGCGAGGGTGGCATCATGAGGTCGTCAATCATCATCGCAGGATCTGGGTCAATAGCAACGGAGCCTGCCAGGCCCAGGTCGAGACTTACTGGTGGCATCTCAAGCGCACCTTGCGCCTGACGTACCTGCGAATAGACCGTGAGAATGCATGGAAATACATAAACGCGTTCAATTTTGTCTATAACAGGCGAACGAGGAGCCGCGAGACCTTCTGGGATGCAGTGTCGCACTTTCCTGCCTTCCCGGACGATCCCAGGGCCTATCTGGAGATGGACCTCGAACTCGGCCTGATGCCGGCATTGCAACTCGACGAGGGCCATTGACGTGGCACAAGCAGCGGCTTGCCCATCTTTACAGGGGATCGCGGAGCTGCGCCCCGTCAGCGCACCTCGCCACCGCAGCGGCACCAGTTTTCGTCAGGTCGAGCAATGCCTGGGCAGCGAGGAGGCAATAGTCGCCCATCTGTTCAGGTGTCGCGAGAAAGAGCTAAGCCTGTGCCCGACATGCGCAAGGCCGGTCAAACTCGTGCCCACGAAAAGAATTGGCACGTATTCAGGCACGTGCTGCCAGGCCTTCCACCGGATCGTGACAATGGACACGTTGTTCGAACGCAGCACCTGGCCTCTCACGTCATGGATAATGGCGATGGTCTACTTCGCAAACTCCCGTAGCGGGATTTCCCGCGCCTTCCTTCAAACCATGTTCGGCCTGACCGGGGGCAGCGCCCATATCATCTGCAAACGCATTCGACAGCACATGGCTCTGCTCGAGGATGAAAGGCAATTGGGTGGGCCGAGCGAACCCGTCGGCCTGTCATTCCAGCGGATAAAAGGGGCGCGAGGCAGTCGTATCCAATCGCGTAGCGTGCTGGTCATGGCAATTCACGACGCATCCCATGTCGTACCGGTCGTTGTTGCAGATCGCAGGCCCTCGACGATCCATCCTATCGTCCGGGCAAAGGTGCGGCCCGGGTCGATCCTGGTCTATCGCGACCGCATCGAGCATGCGCGCCTCAACCAGTTTCGGTCGAACTGGGGACTGGCACGCTCGTTCGCGATCGAGCCCGCCTCCCGGTATTCCGGGATCGACAACGCCATACTTGTCTTCTGGATGCATTTCCGCAGGGTCATGGCAGCTGGGCACGGCCATTTCGCAAGAGGCAACCTGTGGCTCTATCTCGGAGAATTTGCCTTCCGTTTCAATCGCCGCTCCGAACCGGACCAGATCTTCTGGGACATGGTCTCGCACTTTCCTCCGGTCGTCGGGCGTGGAGCATGAAGCTGATCAGTTCCTGCGTTTGACGTTGAAAGTTCCGCTGACGCGGCCGCCGCTACCGCCACCTGATCGCCCGTCGACGCTCGAAAGGCCAGAATCGAGATCGATGACCAGGCGCCCGCCGTTCAACGTATCGCCGTTGCGACGGAGCGCCACGTTCCCTGTCATGGTGATGATGTTGCGGTTGAAGTCGTAGACGGCAACATCGCCGCGCGCACTTTCACCTCCACGGTTGACCATGACACCTCCTGTCGCATCGATCCTGTCGATCTGGATGTCGCCGGCATTCCTGTAGGCAACGGTTGTCCGGGCGGCCTGCATGCGCAAATCCGACTGGGTGATGTCGACGTTGCCGGACAGGACGACGCGCTTTGTCTTGTCCTGCACCTCGATGCGATCTGCCGCGTAGTTCACAGGCGCATTGCTGTCATGTCCCGAGATGCCCTGCGCCCAAAGATGCTGACCACCCGCCATGAGCGCGGCCGACGCGGCAAAACCGATAGCGGCCCAGCGCAGCGGACGGGCCGAACGAATGATCTCGCGCGTTGTCAGGGGATACTTGGTCATCGGTGTCCTGCTCATGGCATTTGCATCCTGCCCGGTACCATGCGGAGGCGGGCATTACCCTCGAGCGCAACCGTACGCTCGTTCAGATTGGCGCTAATCCGATCGGCGGAAAAGGTCCCGGCAGGAATGCGCCCTTCGACAGGCCCGCGACTCTTGAGGGTTTTGCTGCCAAGATCGATGTCGACGTTCGTCGCAGTCATGCGATAGCCGTCCGAAGTCTGGACATTGATCGGGCCTGCGATATCCACGATCTCCTTCCCGAAATCGTAGTTGCCTCTGCCCGCAGTGAGCAAGGCCGGGCCATTGTCCAGCATGATCCGCGCGGTCAGTTGATCCAGCTCGATCATGGGCTGCGCCTTGGTTCGTTGGACTGCCGAGCCTGCGGTGATCGAAAAATTGCGACCGTCATCATCCTGCCCGCGATACATGGCACTCGAAACCTGCATGCGTTCATTGACCATCGCAACCTTGCGACGATCCAGCAGGAAACTGATTTCGCCGCGTGGCGAAAGCGGCGTAATGATCATGACAGCCAGCAGAGCGCCGACCAGCGCTGGCAAGCCGCGCGCGAGAAAATGGACAAGACGGTCATGAAAGCCGCCCGGCGCTGCAAAGCTGCGACGCTGTGTGCGAATCGTGTCTGCCGCGACAGTCATCGCCCGCCCTTGTCCTTTGCCACTTTACTCGTGGCTGAACACATCACGCTCTGCCCAACCTGCGAGGTCGAGCCGGGCCCGCATCGGCAGGAAATCGAAGCAGGCCTGCGCCATCGCGGTGCGGCCCTCGCGCTCCAGACGCTCGACGAGGATCGCGTGCATGGCATGGAGGTGGCGCACGTCGGATGCGGCGTATTCCTGCTGCGCATCGGACAGCACCGGCCCACCCCAGTCGCTCGACTGCTGCTGCTTGGAGATTTCCTTTCCGAGCAGTTCGCGCACCAGGTCCTTGAGGCCGTGGCGATCGGTATAAGTCCGGACCAGCTTCGAGGCGATCTTGGTGCAGAACACGGGCGCCGCGACCACGCCGAGGTAGTGCTCGATCGCGGCAAGGTCGAACCGCGCAAAGTGGTACAGCTTGACCCGCGAAGGGTCTGCCAGCACGGCCTTCAGATTGGGCGCCGCATAGCTGCTGCCCAGTGAGAAGCGGACGAGGTGTTCGTCGCCCTGCCCGTCCGAAATCTGCACGACGCAAAGGCGGTCACGCGGCGTGATCAACCCCATCGTCTCGGTATCGACGGCGACGGCACCGGGCGCAAGCACGCCTTCGGGAAGGTCTTCTTCGTGGAAATAAACGGCCATTCCTGTCGCTTAGGCGGTAAGTCAGCTTCTCGCAAGCAGTGTGTGAAGCCCGCTGGCACCTGCTCGTGCTACCAACGCGCGTGCCAATACGAAACTGGGAGGGGGCGACATTCGTCCGGGGCTTGAGCAGATTTCGCAACGGTGCGGGAGGCAGGTCCACGATCGTCATCGGGCACGTGGCAGCGGTATTGGCCTTTTGCCGTGCCGACACTGCGCCTTGCCAACTTTGATCGATCGCAATGACCAGGTTGCGATGGTGTGCGAGCAGGCTTGCCAGAACTACGGGAAGAGGAAGAGCATCTCGCCATGAACCATGCCGAGAAAGTGCAGATCGGGATAGCGAGCAAGATCTTGACACAGTTGCTCGAGCCCCAGCACGTGCCACGGGCAGTCCCTACCTCGCATCAATTCGACGCCCTTGCGATCGCGCGAGCCTTGAAGGAGAACTTTGCCAAGCGGGAGGAGCTCCTGCCAATCCTGCCGGCATGCAATCCTGGTTGGCGCATTCTTATCGAACTCTACATCGCAAGACGCGAAAGGGTCCGGGTCAGCATTACTGACATCACCCTCCTTACCAATCTTGCTGGCGCAACCTCGCTGCGCTGGCTGAAACTGCTCGACGATGGAGGACTGGTCATTCGCCAGCCTGACATCAACGACCGTCGGCGCTTTTGGCTCTGCCTGACCGATCGGGGGCTGGGCACTGTTTCAGAGGTTTTGGAGAACATGGCAGCGCAATTCAATCCGGTATTCGACCTTGCCTACGCCATGTAATGAGCCAAACCGCCCTGAAGAGCTTGCACAGGCCCTGCAGGCGATTCAGCGCCAGCTCGATGCCATGGGCATGAAAATGGCTGCGATCTATATCGAGCATGCCCTTGAAGCGCTCGCGGACAATGCACGATGTCGCCCGACAACCGAGCACGAAACGTCCTGAGACCGTATGGTGGCAGAATGACTTTTGCTTCGTGCCCTGAACCGAGCTCGCGGCCATGAGCAGGGGTTCGTAGCCCAGTTGTTGCAGATCACGCACCGCACGGATACTTGCTTTTTGCCCCAGTGCATGCCGAAATCCTCGGAAAGGGGACGCAAAGCTTGCGCGGGGGACAGACCGGGATCTGCAACTTCAAGAGCAGCATCGACTGGCCTTGTCCTTGCCTTGCCCTGCTTCCTGAAGCCTGGAAGCAGGGCCATTTTTACGTTGGCAGATTCAGCAGATTCGATGGTCCCAGAATGCCAGGAAGCGGTGCCTCGATCCGGCCATGGGCCTCCCTGCTCCTGACTCCGTACTATCATCCTGCCAATCAGCCTGATCGTCGACCAGTGGCTGAACCTGTAAGAGGGTTACGGCAATGCGCCGTCGCGACCATGTCGCCACCGCCCCTCCTCCAGGAACCGGGGAATTGTCCTTTTGACATAGAGACGATCGCTTCTTGCAACGGGCGCGAAAGACTCGCACGACCTGCGCGAACACAAGCCTGTATGCTGCCTACTGCTTCAAGGCGTCAGCCCAGTCGTTCAGGCCCCGTGGCGGCCATAAGGTTTCGATGTCGAGGCCTGGCCGGGCAAGCGTGCGAGATGCCCTCCTCTGGGCGCGATGCCCCTCCCGGTCATTGTCTGCCAGCAGGATCAACCGCTCAAGACCTTGCGGCAAGTCGATCTGGTGGAAGCGCGCCGCTCCCATGGTAGCAAAGGCCTGAATTCCGGTGAGACAGGTGAAGGCAGCTGCACTCTCGAAGCCCTCGCAGATACCCATCACCGAGCTCGGGTGGCCATTGGACCAGGCAGCGCCGACAGCCCGGCCAAGAACGAACTTGCCGGTACATGCAGCGGTTTGCGGGTCGAGGAAGATGCGTTGCATGGCGCATACCCGATCCGCTTTTCGCATGGCGACAAGCAAGGCCGGACGGTATGACGCAGACTTGCCCGACCCGAGCGGACACCGTTCGAGATAGCGGATATCGTGCAGGGCCCTCACGCTCGTCCGGGGAAAGCCGCGCAAGTCGCAAAGATAACGCATTGCAAGCGTGTCTTCGACAGTCCCAGCGCGGCTCCAGAGGGCTAGCGCGGCACTGCTCGTCACATGGCAGACGTTCGGCAGGGGCGTGGCCAGGACACCGCTAACTGGGCCGCGGTCAAGGCCTAGAAGGCGCACGACCGTTTCTCTTGGGCAACCGGCATGGCACGTCACGAGAATGGCACGTTGACCTTGGCGGAGCGAGAGGGACGGGATGCGATCATCGTGTGCAGGACAGCGACACATCGCATAGTCACCGTACCATCGCCCGCCAAGACGCTGGACGAGGCTCTGAAGGCGTGGCGTTGGAGCAAAGCGTTTCATGCCCTTTGCCACCCCCCTCTCCTCCCCTGCCGTGACAGGCTCTGCCGCTCCCTTCCAGCCCTGCGCCGCAGCGAGCGGCGATGCTGGCGGAGCGTGCCCCCGATCCCTCATGTAAACGGCAATGCCGACCAATCAGGCCGACGAACTAGGGACTACGAACCAGGCTGGTCGTGAGCCCTTGGCGGAGCGAATCCGGTTGCTTCGACCTTCAACCAGTTTCGGGGCGAAAGTTGTGGCAAGATATGAGCGGAGTGTAGATAACGACCCGAGCGATCGGCGCCCCACCCGCCCCAAATCCTTATTGTAAGGTGGGCCGATCGGAGTTTGGCCGCAGCGTCCTCCCGTGTCGCTGCGGCATTTTTTGTGTCGGCAATGCCCATTTGTTAGCGCACCAGGAGCGCTCGAGCGGTGCAGTCCATCGCTACCCGACCATCGCCCGCTCGCTAGCGATAGACGATCGAGCATCAAGTGCTGCGACGACACCGTATTGCCAACTTGGCCGGCCTGTGCGAGCATGCTGATGGGTTAAAGCAGGTGCAATCTCCACTGCGAGAGTACCGATGATCGAAGCAGATTCTCCAGTTCTGCCAGCTACACCTGCGAAAGCTCGCGAGGTAGAGTCCAATTCCCAACGTTCGTGCACCTGCAGGTGTGCTCGCCAAGGCAACTTGCTGCTCTTTGTGGAGTTCGGTCTGATTTTCGCACTCGCCTTTTCCCAGGTGGCATATCGTTTGATCGATCTGGCGGCATCCTGAGTCCCCAGGCTATACCACTGCCATCCTTGGCGTAATCCCGCAGGGCAGGCCGTGCGATGATCCTGAAAGGCAAGATCGGCATCGTTTTCCTTGCCTGATCAGGACCTGCCTGCCCGGGACGACGTGCCCTGAGCTTGCCTGCATGGCACCTTAAGCCTGCCAGACCTGACAGGTACATACCTGCTTGTTTTCCTTGGTGAAAATGGCATCGTCGTGCTGCACTTGGCAGTGCCAGGATGGGTCGGCACGGAGTGTGTTGCAATGGCGTGCGGTCGATACCCTTTTGAGACCGGACCCGAAATTGACCTTGTCGCGGCTAGGCAACCGGTTCGTTCTTCCTTGTACCTGCGCTTGATGGACCTGTTGGCCAGCGCGAGGATGGGTCGGCTCGATATCGAAACTCTCGCCGAACGCGGGGCGCATCTCCAGATGGACTGTTTGCTTGGCGCTGCTGCACCGTTCTATCTTGCGGGCAGCGTTCAATTGCGTGACTGCCTGTTCATCGGTCCAAGAGCCTTGTCTGGCGCCTTCTGGGCGACCATCGGCGCGCGCGCCCCGCGATTTTTCGTGCTGATCGTGGTCGAGGCAGCAAACGCCCGCGCTTTGTATCTTCGTTCAGGCAGACGAATTGATCTTCGCGATGGTGTCAGCGGATCGGTTTCGCACGCGATGCCGGTGGGTCAGATGCCGGTGGGTCAAGGGCCATTTCTGGCGCTGGTATGCGCAGAATTCGATTGGTCGGGCATCCCGCAGCCGAAGTCTGCTGCCGTGGTGCCGGTTTGGCGCCGCGACCAGTTCACCCCCCTCGCCTGCAGTCACGAGCGGGATATGCTGGATTGTCTTGCTGCAATCATGGAGCGTCTCGATTGCCACGGCACTGCACTGCAGATTGCTCGACAGCTTGGTGCAGATGGTCCAGCACAGGTTTTTGCTGGCCGTCTGTGCCGCGACGGGCTCAAGCAAGAGTTCGAGCTCACCTGCCTGCCCTGCGACGCCGATCGTCCCGAACCGAGCTTGGCGGCTTTGCCTGGCGGTGAAAGGCTGTCATATGTTCCCGGGACGGCAGGCTTTGACAAACTATGTGCCGACCTTGTCACGCTTGCCCTGCGATGCTGATCGGCTTTGTGCGCGGCAGCATTACGTCCCTTACGGTACTGTCTCCTGTCGGGAATCCAGTGATAAAGATGCCCGAGCATTGCTCGGGGAGTCTTCTCCTGATTCCAGATTCAAGGATTCGGAGCTCCAAAAAGCCCGGTTTATCGTGCTTTTGTCCGAGTCATTGTGAGATTGCGGGGGCGACTGGATGAGGCCTTGGGGGCTTCAGCATGTGCTGGTGGGGGCGATGTCTTGAGGAATCGGGGGATTGTGTGAGGTCTTGGGGGAGTTGCAATTGCCTTCTCCAAAGTGCGAGGTATCGCTTTCAAACACGTCGATTTTTTGTCCGTAGCTCGCCTGAGAACGTTTTTTCCCATGAGTTATGGGGGAAGCCATCGTGCTGGCGGTCTTTATATGAGCACGCGGGGGCTTGGACTGCACCTGTGACCGCGACTGTGCGATGGGATGCCGAGCCCAGGGGACCTTGAGCAGAAAGGTTTATGTGAGGAACCGGGGGTGTATCTGACAATGTGAGGTCTTGGGGGATGGACACGATCCTGACCCCAGTGCTGGTTTGATGCAGACAGAACAGGGCGTTACCCTCAGCGCAGGGCTCATGGGTCATGAGCGTTGCGGCGACTACATGAGGTTACGGGGGGCACGTTCTTGGTAGCAGATGTGATCCTCCAGGGTTCTTGGGGGATGCCTGGCGTGCACGTTCGTTCCTGACATGCAAAACAGGGCCGTGTTCGATCCGGGGTGTCTATGTGAGGGATCGGGGGGATGTTCTCTTTGAGAGGAGGTGATGTTACGCTCCTCATATGGAAGTCGATTCGGCCACGGAAGAGCTGCAGCTGCAAGAGGATCTTGAGGGTCTCGGGCGGACACTCAGGGTTGCCGATGTAATCCGCAGGCGCGATCTCGAGTTTGTCAGCAAGCCCGGTGAGCTTGTCGAATCCGAATTTGAAACCGGTTCGCTCAGCGCGGCAGCGCGCAAGGCCTTTGCGCTGATGTTGCGCAAGGCCGGGCCGGACGCCGGGTCTGACAAGACATTCACCATCACGAAGAAGGAGTTGCGCGGGTCGCACAAGGGCAACGAGCGCATTCAGCCGGTCATGGACGAGCTGCTGCGGGTTATCGTTCGCATTCGCACGACGACGCGCAAGGGCAAGCCGGCGATCATGTCGCAGTCCCTGCTTGCCAGCTGTGTTGAGGAAGTCTCCGAAGATGGCCTGAGCGTCGTTGAGTTCGAATTCTCGGAGAACTTCAAGCGTGTCATCCAGCGCTCCGATTATTATGCGCGGGTGAACCTGGGCGTGATGCTGGCGCTGCAGTCACGCTATTCGCTGACAATCTATGATCTGGGTTGCCTGATCATCAATCGCCAGAATCGCACGGTGCGCATGAGCGTCGAGGAGTTGCGTCGCAGGATCGGCGTGCCTGAGGGAAGTCTCAAGAACTTCGCCGAGCTGCGCCGGGAGGTCCTGGCAAAGTCGAAGGCCGAGATCGATCAGCTTGCCGATTTCACGGTCGATTGGGAGGAGATTCGTGGCTCAGGGCGTGGCCGTCCTGTGCAATCGGTGAAGATGACATTCATGCCCAAGGATTCCTCGGCGCAGGAGGAAGCAGCGCGTGAGCTTGACCGGCCTAAGGTCGGTCGGCGTGCCAGACGCGAAGGGACAACCGAGACTCTGGAAGCCTTGGCACCTCCCCTTCCCCCTGCAAAGTCCCGTGAACCAAGGAAGGCTCCGCTGCCGCGGGCAAACCGGCAGCTTTTCCCGGAAGGTTCGCTGCATTTCTGCGGGGACAATCGCCTGCTTGCGATCCTGGGTGATTTCGGAGGGGGCTGGGACAAGGACCTGGTGGCGCAGGCTTATCGTGAGCAAATGGGGGCTCGACTGGAGAAACTTGCAGGCGAGGCATTGTACAAGTCCTTCGAAGGCTTCTGCCGCGGTTTCGTCAGGGTCCGTGGAAAGGCTTGACCCCCCCTTCCCTCACATAAAGCGCCAGCCATGGGGTGCGATCGGCACGCCCAGGCCCTTCAGGAGACATCCGGCTGGTGTCAGCCCTCCCCTTGCGTCTCGCTTTCGACGAGATCGAGCAATGCAACAATTCCGTCCGGAAGGCTGAGGTTGCGTGCGTCGCACCACCGCACCAGGCGATCGCGCTCAGGCGGAGACAGGCGCATGCTGATGTGCAGCGTTCGCGCAGGTCCCCTGACCGGCTTGCGCTTTGGCGTAACGCTCAAATCGGCCGGAATCTGCGGGAAATAGTTGCCAGGCAGGCTTGGCGATGACGGTTGGGGCCGCACGGGTTGGTGAACGGAAGCGGGCGACGTAGCGACAGGTGTTGGCGCTGTTGCCGCGACAAGCGACTTGAGCAAGCTTGCCGGGTCTTCGCCCGCAAGACGCTGGCGGGTCTGGCCGATGATGTCGCCAAGGGGGTTTGGTGTGTCGCGTCCAGCGTCAGCCATTGTTGCTGTCCTTCGTCTGAATTGCCGTCAGGATCTGCGCGAGGATGGCTTGGGCTATACGCCTTGCCTTCTCGGCGCGGGCCAGACCCGCAGTTTCCACCTCGGCAAGAGTCAGGCGGAAATTTGACATTGCTCGGTATGCATCGAGCATATGCATTTTCTCGGGAAACGTCGGTAGTGCATTTGCTATCTGGGCATCGATTTCCCATTCCGCCTTGGATCGCGCCACCTGCCCTGTCTGGGTGATGAGGACCCGGAATGGGACGCCCCGGCACATGCGCGTGAGCATGTCGCTTGTCTCTACGGTGCGTTCGAGATCGAGCCGGCTCGAGCGCGTTGGGATGACGACGAAGTCTGAATCCATCGCGGCATAGGCCGTCTTGAAGTTCGAAGTCCCTTCGGAATCCACAATAACCAGTTGGGCAAGGCTTCTGGCTTGGGCAATGGCATTGCCGATGTCGGCATCGCGCAGCTGTGAGGCATCCTCGACGACGATTCGGCTCCCCTCCCCCTTGCCCGTGGCTTGGCGGTCACGATGCCAGTTCATCAGGCTGTTCTGGCGATCGGCGTCCAACATGTGGACGGTTCCGCCCAGTGCGTCGAACTCCGATGCAAGGGCGAGCGCCAACGTCGTCTTGCCCGCTCCGCCCTTGCTTTGTGCGATTGTAACTACTGGCACACTTGCCTCTCGTTCCGGCCCCTGCGCTCGCTTGCACTGGCGCACTGCTGTTCGATGTCATTAGCGTGGCACCGACTGCTTTGCAATGCGCATTGGGTTATGCGTGCAACCTTGCGCTCGCTTGCGTGGTCACTGTGTAACTCGAATTGACACGTGATGTGGACCTCGCGTGTGAGCTCGCTGAGTCACGTGCTGGTGGGTGTGATTCCAAGCTTACACGCATGTTTACATGTGCATGTGCCGTACAACGCTAGATTGCTTATACAAGCGCGATACAAACCAAGCGCGCTTGCAATTGGTGATGCGATGTTGTGTTTGCAAGCGTGTGCAGAATGTGCCGCGCGGCACTATGCGCGGCACAAAGCGTGACACGGGGCGAGGTGTGCTACAAGCATAAAAAGGCGTCTATTTTCAGTTAGTTGCTGAAAAGTGCCGACAATAGACACGTCGTAGGTATCGTCCGACAAGCAACCACCTCCAGCTAGAAGATGCGCCTATGCCTGCGAAGAACAACCAGTCATCGCCTAAGGCAATCCCCCAAAGTCCAAACCGACCAAGCAAACTGTCACAAACGCATCTCGAGTGAAGTGGAAGAGTACACTAGGGCCTGAAAGCCGCACCGGCCCATCAAGAATCCCATCATACGGTGCACGAACGGCTACAACCTCGCCAAGCCCTCGAAGCTTGATCGCGAAACACCGTCCCCCAAAACTACATAGATACCAAGGCTCTCATGCCGGAGTCGAAATACCACTCCGTGCTACGAAACGACGACCAGACCAGAAACCACCCGGCGCGACCGCAGGACTGGCTAATCGGTGTCGGCTGCACCACGCTCGTATCGCGCCAGGAGCCTGTCGATGTCAGCCATGGAAGCATCGTACTCACCGATCGCAGCCGGGGAAAAAGCAAAACCTCCGCTTGCGTCACACGAAACAGGGTAAAGCTGATGCGTCGGCAAAGTCGTCCCGAATAACCACACACCCGAAAGCTTTGTGCGCGCGACAATGCCGCTGTCCAAAAGTCCGCTCAGAATGGCGCGTACACCGAGCCTGGTCGCGTCCAGGAGAATCTCGATCTGCGAAGAGCGCAAGGGACCAAAGCCGTCCAGCAACTCTATCAGGGCAGGGGCCCTTGAGCTCGCACGCCTGCCGGCCTGAAGGGCCTTAATGCGTTCACACGCCGCTCCTGCATCGACGATATTCTGCCGTAGACGATGCGTGACGTCCCGCAATGCCATGGCAATCATACCTCGCGCCGCGCACCGGTCCGAGGGATCGATTGATCCGATCGTATTCACAGCATCAGCACGAATAAGTCCGGGGAAGGGGAGGGCCACGGACAAATTGCCAGACCTCTGCCATCGCTCGCCCCAAACCATTTCGACCGCCCAACGGGGGGAGGGGGGGGCATGCCGCTCGACAGTAACGCTCCTCGGACCTAGCATAACGGTCTGGTAATGAGGTTCCGAAGGTGCAAACAGCAAGCTTTCGCCAAGCGACACGTGGAGCTCACGCAAATCAGCCAAGGGGTGTGGGGAGGGCGGCAGCTGGTTGACCAGCCCGTGCGCACCATCAACAATTGTGCGGATGTCGATGTGGTCAGTGTCTGAACTACCCCCAACCCCCCAAAGGGCAACAGGGGCGAGCAGTGCTCTCTTGAAGCGGGGTGCAATATCGGCCAGCTCCTGCCAACTGCTATGGCCAAATTCTGTGAGGATGGTCTCACAGATGGCTCTCGGGTCGCGCTTCCCCAATGCGGGTTCGTCACTTAGGGTCGCAAGTCCAGCAAACCAGGCGTGAAAGCGATGCTCGGTGAACTCGTGGCCTTCTCCGGCCAGCGCCGAAACAAGTAGATTGCGCAAGCTGCGCAGAGCCAGAAGCTGTCGAACCGAAGGCGGGCACATGGCCACCGACCCATCGAGGCGCCCGAGCTCGAGGCAGGCCTCGAGCTCGCAAGATTGAGTGGCCGGATCGATAGCTAAACCCGAATCAGGATATAGCATTGCCATGCTACGGCAGAATCCTCCATATATTACAGCGTGTTATTGGACATGTTAAGCTAAAGATGGTTTACTATACAAGGTCCCGGATATCTTTGCTAGCGGCCCGGGCTGACCGAAAAGCCGGTCCCGACGCAAGCTCCGGACTGCGTCAGGTCGCCACAGGACGCCTCTCGATGCCGGCCAAGGACGAGGGCCGAGAGGGGGTGGCGCCACTGGAAAAGGGTCCTCTGCTATGGCCGCCTTGTGGTCCATGTCGGGTCTGGATCGGCCGCTTGTTACAGCCCATTTAGTCTGGCGGCCATGTCAAACAACATGGCCTTGACGACCTTACGCCCTTCTATCGAAAGCCTGATGATAACGCGCAAGCGGTTGTGCGGATCAGGATGTCGCTCGATCAACTGATGGCCGTGTAGCCAATCTATCCATCGAAGCGCTGTCGTATCCTTTATTCGTGCTGCCCGGGTCAGCGTCCTGATATGCATCGTTTCCTTGTTTAACTGCGCAATGAGAAGCTCGAGGAGCATGGACCAAGCAGGTTTGCACGAGGCTTGGCGGCAAATCACGCGTTCGCGCAGACGCAAGTGTGCCCGGTAGGCTATCGCCATCCTGAGGAGGTCTTCGTCATTTTCCATCTTTATCGGTCCTTACGGCGGGTTCGTAAGGCGGGTGCAGAACCGCGGTTGGCATTGGACGGGCGGTGGCCGCCGTGGTTTCGGTATTGGAAGGGCGCGGCGATGCCGCTGGCGGCAGAAGGACAAGCGGGCGTTGCAGGATCGTAGGGACGATCGGCCAAGCACGCAAAGCGATCAAAGTGCTGCAAGAACCAAAGCCTGTCGGCAACCGCGAACGTATCCATTGTGCCGCTGATGCCGCATGCATCGTGCGAGACGGGCTCGCAACCCGGGCGCGCAGCATCACGATATGGCAAAGGCCATGCCGCATGAATCTGGCGGCCTCCGCGTCGCAGGGTCTTGCGAGCAGCAAGAGCGGGCAGGGGGGGCGGAAGTGGCTGGGAGCTGCGTCGGCGGGACATGACCGCTTTCGGCGGTGTCGAGCGACGCATTTGCTCCCCAAACCTGTTGCGGGGAACCGAGATCATTGCGTTTTGCACGAATGTGCGAAAACCCGTCCGAGGTCAGACAAGAGCTGTTCGGTAACCTCGGTTCCGTGCGGTGTAAGTGTGACATGGATCCGTCGCCTGTCGCCCGGATCGGACTCCTTGGCAACAAGGTCCATCGTTAACAGCGCGTCAAGCCAACCCAGCGAGGTGGTGGGGGCGATTCCGGTCAGCAAGGCTATGTCGCCAAGGCTCAGTGGCATGCATCTGTCGCTATTGAGGTACAGTTCGAGCAGAATGCTCCAAGGCGCACTGCCAGGTGGCCCCATTGGCAGAATTGACCGCCTGGAATGCAACGAGTCGCGATAAGCTGTGGCAATTGCGCGCAAATTCACAGGTGAGGGCAGTTCTGGGTTCATAGACCTATAACTAAAGTTAGCAGAGCCAATTACAGCTCTCGATGGACGGTCATCTATCGCGGTGAAGGTTCAAAAGTAAGAGGCCAGATAAGACAATCGCAGAAGCGACATCGTGAACACTGTCTTCAGGATCTGGTTGCACCTTCTTGGAAAAAATAGATTTGATCGAAAAGGGGCTTCACACGATTTCGTGAGAAGTCATACAATTTGAACGACAATGGGAGCAGCCGTTTTGTCAGGCGGCCCATGGTTCATCGTGTTTATCATGGCGTTGAGAGCGCAGATGAGTTTGCGCATGATGGCGATAAGGATGACCTTGGGCGGTTGGCCGGTTTCGGCGACGCTGCCTGAAGGTTTTGATGACAGGATTGTGCTGTCCGGCGATAAGGGCTGCCATGTAGGCGGCATCGCGCAGGGGTTTGCGGCCGCCGATGGTGCGTCGTTGCCCCCGGAATGTTCCGCTTTCGCAGTGGAGGGGAGCCACGCCGAGCAGTGGCGCGGCCGCCGGCGGGTCAGTTGGCCGAGCTCGCGCATGAGCGCCAGCAGGGTATGGGCAAAGACTGGCCCGACGCCCGGGACCGAGCGAAGCAGGCGGTTGCGGGGGCCATGCGTTCGTCTGCGGCGACTGCTTCGGCCATGGCCTGGTCGATCAGCAGGATATCCGCCTTGAGGCTTGCGATCCGCCGCGCAGCCATGCGCTTGAGCACACCATGCACCGTGCGCAAGGCGTTGGGCCGATGTGCGGTCAGCTCCACCGCACACAGCGCTGCCAGCGCCTCGCGCTCGTAGCCGCCACTGGCTTCCAGACCGATTGCAGCGGGGCCGAGCCACACCAGGGCGCGCGGATCCCCTTGCCGTCACTGGCGAATTCCAGCGCCTCTCCATCCGGCCACAGGCACACATCGAGCCTTGACCTGCTCACATCGATACCGACAAACACAGCCTGACACGTCATCTTCGTTCCCTTCCTTGCGCGTGCGGGGTAGAACCCCTCGCAACCGTGCGGGTTGATGAAGATCCGTCCGTGCCCAGGCTCCCCAGCGGTCTAGGCAACCAAGGTGGCTGACACCTAGATTGGTCTGACTCGGGGGCGTGCCGGGGGGCCTTGAGGCGAGCTTGGCCGCCCGAATTTTATCGATTTGGCATTGGTTCGGTTGGCAAGGTTATGATGTGCCGCTCAGGGGTATATTGCCGTTCACGAACATTGTTCGACAAAGGGCAACAATGCCAGGCAAACGGACAATGAGGAAAGGAGCACGAGCACTGGAACCCGGGGATGGCCGCAAGAGTGTGTGAGATGTAGCATCCTCGGCTAAGACCGTGCAGAGTCTGGGGGCGGTGGTTCGACTTCGTTTCCAAGCATAAACAAGGCATCGGTGTCGACGTTTCCGAGACCTCACCTGCTCAGCGAGCGGGTGACCGCGCCGGGTTTGGTGTTGGCCTTAATCAAGCGCATCATTGGCAGGCTGTGCGGTTCTAACGCTGGCTTCGGCCCATTGCAGCGCTTCTTCATGAAGTTGCGGAATTTCGTTTGTGCTCGAAATCCGATGGGCACACGACGAAATCGGTCCGCGCACGGTGGCAGACAACGATCTGCCATTGGCTTGCTTGAGCATTCGCTTCATCTCTGGCTGCCTTCCCGGCGCAGCGTAGCAAAGCCGAGCTGGCTGGACAATTCGGGTAGATGCTTATGCTAGGGTCCAAGCAAGACGCAGGCGCGCCTTGCATGCTGGACGTGCCATTAGTCACCAAGCGGTCCGAGGTAAAAAAGCCTAAACCAGGACCGGCAAGCTGGCCAGCGATGCCTTTGTAGGAACCGAACCCACTTGCGGTTGTCGAGCGGGTTTGTAGCGACAAGTCCTCTCGTTCGAGAGCTTCCTCAACCTCGCCGCCGCAAGGCTATGGCTCAAGTCTTTTGTCAACGCGGCCTAGCCCGTCCAGACAATTACCTCTCAAGGACAACCAACTAAGACCATTCCGCTGTTGTCTGTCGTGGCCTTCGGCCCCTTAATGAAAGGCGCTCCCTTTTGCCGCCTGATCCAGTACAGCCTCGCGTACGCTCGATGGACGGTACCGGTGATCTGAAGGCCCGGATCGATGGAAGTGGCCGCCTGAACGGCTGGCGCGAAGGAGGATGCGTGATTACTGAAGGCTCAAGTAGCCGGCGATCTCCTCCGCCAGCTTTTCCATTTCGACGGCAGTTTCGATCTCGTGCCGTTCCCGCAAGTCCTGCGCACACCCTCCGACAGCTTGGAGCAAGTCGTTCAGGCCGTCGAAGACGTCGGTGAAACCGAATTGGGCAAGGTATTTACCGACGTCCTCGTCCTTACCCTCAGCGAGCGCCATCCAGAAAGTGTCCAGCTTTGCCGTGACGCTACGCAGATCATGAGGATCTTCCTGTGGCATCAATCCTTCCATTCCCGGTCAGGGTAAGCGTCGGTTTCCGGATCCGCGCCTTCTGCATGCAACGTCGCTCTTACGAACGGGGGGGGAATAGGTTCCACTACCGGTATTACGCCGTCAAAAGCCACACGGACCCAAGCGCCATGCTGCCCTCCCATTGTAATATTGCTTGGACTGACCGCCACCGCGCTGATCAGCAGCGCCGAGCGCCATCCCGACTGTAATCCCGCATCGCCGTGCAAAGCGCGCTATGTCCCCTTCGTGCTGGCCCGGCGCGAAAATACCGTCCGATTTGCGCCCGTCTGTTTTCGGCTGCTTTGCCACTCAGTCATCTTACTGGTGGAGCGCAAAAACCCGGAGGCGGTGCTGGTATAGGCGGCGGCATTGGCGAGGCGCTTTCGGTGCGGTACGATTGGCAGTTACCGGGAATGGTCTTTCCGTTGACCTTAGATGACCCGCCTCTGCGCTAAAGTGAGGCATACTTGCGATCAAATGACGCCAAATTGGCGGAACTTTATTCAATGAAAACAGACAGATGATCCTCGAGGGCAGTCAATCGCTGCCACGTTAAGGTTAATTCTTCTGTTAACCATTGCACGGCTCGCCAATGAATGGCGCATGGCACAAAAGATTGCACTTCACATCCTCGAACCACAGGATCGTTTCCGGACAGCGCTGGCCCGGCTTGGCTATGAAGCTGGATTTCACTGTGAAATTTATGAAGACATCAGCGAGCTTTTCGAAGCGATTCCGCGCAACGGCGTGGTGCTGATCCGGGACGATGGATCATGCAGCGCCATTCCCGCGCTGGTCCGACACCTTGCATTGCAAGGCCAATGGTGTACGTTTGTTGGCTATGCTGATCACCCGAAGGTCGACCACGTGGTCCAGGCCATTAAAGGCGGTGCGCTTTCCTTTATTGCCACACCCGGGACAACGGACGACCTTCTTGCCGTGGTCCCCGCTGTGGCAGCAGAAGCTGAGTTGCGCAGAGATCTGATCGAGCGGGCAGTTCGGGCTCACCAGAGCCTTGCCCGTCTTACAGATCGCGAGCGGCAGGTGCTTGACGGGATTGTTTCGGGCGAGAGTTCGAAAGCCATAGCGCGAGTCTTGGCGATCAGCCCACGGACAGTTGAGATCCACAGGACCAAGATGCTCGGCAAGCTTGGCGCAAGAAATGCGGCAGACGCCGTGCGTCTCAAGGTCGAAGCCTCGGCTTATACCGCTATCGCCGCCTGATTACTCCTTCGCCACGACTGGTTTTTAATCGAGCGAAAACCAACTGCCGCTCGAGAATAACTTTCTCTGCAGGTATAGTTTCGCCTCACAAAGCTTCGGAGTCATAAACGTAAAGGAAAATATCTCACAATTTCTACAATTACTCCGACTAAACTATGCCTTTTAAACGACACGTCATTAAAGGCTCGTTACATTTTTTCCCAGCATGCGAACGTGACATCAGACCTTTCAGAGCAGAATTGAAATATAAATCGTTTTTTCCAAAGTGCAGAAATTCCGCTTTAGCACTGGATTGCCCAAAAGGAAAAAATGTCAGGATTGCCGTTTCTTATGCCAAATCAGTGCGCCTGTAATTTGACTGTTTGTCGTTCACCAGCTGCTCCGTCAGTGTCGGTACACAGAGCCTGATTTGAAGCGTGTCCACTATGGCAATTAATGGCTATCTCTCGTTTTTCGAAATTCCGCCTTTCACCGCCCGTGTTCGGAAGGGGCATTTCAAACGAGGCAACTTGCGCACTGCCAGAAAAGGCCTGCCTGAAGTTCTATCCGAAGTTCAGTCGCTCACAATAAATAAGCAAGCCCCGCCAAGACCGTCGTGGTAGGACCGCGGTAGTTGGTCTGCCTCTTCTCTTCGTAAGTAGGCGCCCTGATCGCATGTTCTAAAAGAAGAAATGGTAACTGGACTACTGAGCTTCTTCAGCACCCTATGTGGGACTGGAGAGCTTATGGGCAAGAGTGAGGGGCGGAACGAAGGTCTATCCCGGGCTTTGGAATTGCTCGAAGAATCCTTGCAGATTCTCGATGCGCACCAGATGGTTGAGGCAGCCCTGCGTGTCTCGCTGGCCATTGATGTCTTGAAAAGGATGCAGGGGTGCGGGGAACTCGGTGATAGGTGACGCGGGAACCAAAAGCGCGAGCTTTTGGGCGCTGTCCGGCCGGCGAGAACGGAGGTTGTAGATTAAAGTCTGGCATGCCGAGTTCTGCCTCGTACGGCAATGCCGCTGACGAAAGCGGCGGCGACCTTCGACCTGGGGATGCTTCACCAGCGCTATTGATGCGGTAACGTACAAACCACAAACCAATTCAGGTCAAATGGGACAGCATCCCTATGGCACATGCAGGGAGAACTGTCTCAGGGACGGCACATTTTTGCTGGTCGAAGGTGGCGTTGAGAGCATTGGCGAGTTTTCGCCTGACGGCGCCGAAAATGACTCCTGCGGGTTCTCCGGCGTTTCGCGGTTTTTAGTACGGTGCTGCCGTGGCGACAATGCGCTGACTTGCACCAAGGCGGCAACGTCGAGCCCTTCGCAGGGAGGTCTGCAGCATCCGGCCATGCTTCGCTTGTCGCTGAAGGCGACGCTCTATCCGCCAAAAGCTGTGCCACCGAGGAGCGATCGGGTTAGCCAAGACGCCATGTTGCACTGAGCTGTGGCATTGAGGCAAGTAGCTTTGCCGCAGTTGTGCAGCCGATGCGTGGCGGCGAGCATATAATCGTACTGCATTCTGCAAGCTCGGGACTATGCGAGCGGGCTGGCGATCCCTGCTTCAACTTGCGCGAATTCCGCCAACAGCCGTTTGATCCTTTGGGCCGCGATCCGTCTGATTACTGTTGTTGAAGTGTGTTCGGCCGGGGTGGCTCAATCGGCGAACTTCGCACAACGGCCGGCGTGCTGTGACGAGTTCGCCAAGGCAGGCGCAGGCGAAATCGCTATTGCATCGAACCGGTCGTTCTTGGCCAGGAATCCTGGGGCGCGGGCCAACTCGTGCACGTGCATGGGGTGCGACCCCTGAGGCGGATAGATCTGCCGCGCACAGAACGCCAGCAGAGCAGGTTCATGCGCATCTGAAGCCTCAGTCGTCTGCACGGCGGCAGAGCTACCGGACGAGCGCACGAAGGCCATCCGGACCTTGGCGACAGCGCGCGCCTCACTGTTTGACCACAGACGGGTATTGGTCCGAGCCCAGCTTCGCCTCGATGCCGAGATACTGATCGTGCTGTGCCATGATTCCAAGCCCATCCTTGCGTCTGCCGGGGCAGCGTCTGGTGCAAGGTTCGGCCTAGTGCATCTCCGTCGAAACCCTGGCTCCTCGACGGGTGCCAGGACCATTGGCGACGCGGGCGCGCAAACGAAGGGGTGCTCTACCGCCGGAACTTCCGCAACCGCATCATGCACCATTCACAGGATAAAGCGGGCATCACCGCACTGGTGGCAAGGTGCTGTGCGAGCGTCTGCCAAGCACATGTCAGGCCCTTTATGAAAAAAGCTCCATGGGCCTTGACGTTCTTAGAACTTGCCATCTTTGCTGCTCCGCGGGCACCACAGGGGCAAGTTGCATGGCGGTAGAAGTTTCTGAGCATTTGGCCAGTTTCATTTTCATGTCGGTCCTGGCCGCGCTTGTCCTGCTCGTTGCAATCCGAAAGCGCAGGGCAGATCGCCAGGCAATGGCTAATGCCGGTCACCAAAGGCAACGCCGCTCCCTCGTGTGCGAACCTGACACGGCCAATCAGCGGCGAACCGATGAAATTGACCAATACCGCGAAACTTGCATTGCACCTGGCGGTCAGGTGCCAATGCCGAGAGTTCCTGAAAACATTGGGTCGCCTGACATCCGTCTGACGGTCACGGACGGCGAGGAAGAGGAAAAAGCGGAAGAAGTTGTACAGGCCCCCATGCAGAGGCGCTCCACCTCGCCCGGCGCGACCGTCATGGAGGCGTTTGAGCGAGACCTAGAGGCTGCTTTCGAGAGCTACGCTGCGGGATCCGGTACGGTGACCGCGATCGAGGAGGTCCTTGATCGATATGGTCCATGCACCCAGGAAGATGTGCGAGGCATAGTGTCGGCAGGTGCAACTGGTCAGGACAGCCCGGCAGGGCTTGCCGAGGCCATCGAATGGGTGCGGATGTGGGTAGCTGATCGCAAGCGCTGCCCTGGGTCCGAAGGCAGATAGTTGCGCATCGTAGACAGAATGAGGCTGTGGGTGCCGCCCCTGTTCTGATAGCTGTCATAGATATATGACCCAAGGCCAAAGGGGAGTGTCGAATTGGTAGGCGGACTGCCCATTCTCGTCTGATTTCAAGCACTAGGCAGGAAGTGCGATTGACGCGGCCGAACAGATCGTTAACAATCGTTCAGGGTGTGAGTTAGGACGCTTGGAGGGGGCCTTGAGTTCCAGCGGGGGCAATATAACGCAATTCAGGAGGCATGACGGCGCGTCGCGATCACGGCAGCTTCTAAGTTCCTATCCCCACGGCAGGTTACTGCTCAGTCGTGCCAGGCGTGAGCTTGCATCGCTCGAGCGGTTAGCTGACCTCAGCGTCTCCATGCCGCTCACCAATGACGCCTGGCGTATGTTGCTGCGAATTTTTGTCGATACCTTGCAGGGTCGTGTAGTCACGGTGCATGGGCTTGCGAAGGATCTGGTCCTCTCTCCAGATATTGCGAGGCGCTACCTCCTTGCCCTGGAAAGTGAGCGGCTGGTCTTGGTAGTTGCGACCAAAGGCATCGGTGCGGCTTGCGGTGTAAGCGATCCTGAACCGGGTTCGATTGAACGCGGAGTCACGATCGGCGACGAAGGCATTTTGAGAGTTGCCCGCTATTTCCTCCCTGAGGCGGCTAACGAATAGATCCCGACAAGGGTTCTGGGCGCTCCTTCATTGACGGTCTGTCTGGCTCCTTTCCAGACAGTCTCTTGTTGAGTGCAAGGCCATGACGTTTGGATCGCAAGCTAGCGCGTTTTCCGATTATGTTGGATCATATCCGGGCTGAAGTAATTGGCGTTTTCATCGGGTTTGAAGATGTCGACCATCATTCCGCTGTGGCCCCAGAGGGAAGAGACGGTTCGCTCACCAACCCTGCAGAGCATGGCCTGAAGCCGCGAGAACGCCTTCTCGATGGGATTAAAGTCGGGGCTGCAGGGTGGCAGGAAGCTCAGCTATGCACCGGCCGCTTCAAAGAGCACTGCACCGATGCGCGCTTATGGCTCGACAGGTTGTCCACGATCACCACGTCGCCGAGCGGCATTTCCGATATAAGGACTTGCGTAACATAGGCCTCGAACCACTCGTCATTGATCGGGCCATCGAGCGCCATCGGCGCAATCATGCCGGTCATGTGCAGGCCCGCGACCAGTGCTACGGTCTTGCGATGGCCGGGAGGGAACCCCATTTCCTTGGCGCACCGCTCGTGACTGTGGGTCATGTTGGTGGCGGTCCAGGTCTCGTGGATAAACGCGAGCCGCTCGGAATCCAGATTAAGCTTACCGTTGGATCAAGCCCGGCTCTGGCTGAGGATGTCGGGGCGGTCTTGCTTGATCGCGTGCCCCGTTTTTGCGTGTGATCTCCCGGCAGATCAAAGAACGCCAGAGTGTCCCGATCCCGATGTGAAGGCCTTGCGCGGCTAGGGTCCGACTGGACCTATACCAGCGTGACGTCCCCGTTCTCCGCCAGCAGCGCCGCGATACGGTCCGCGTGACTATCGGTTTTCGGCGAGCGCTGATCACCACCCAAGCTTGCCTGCAATCGCACGGCCATGCTCGCGGGACATGTGCCGCCAGCGAACTGCCGTGGCAATGCCAACCCCAAAACGAGCCGCTGCCGCTCAGCAACTCATACCCCTGTGTGTCGCCGCAACGGCGCGGTCACGCAGATCTTGAGATAAATCTAGAGCCATCCAGGCTGGCCTCCAAACCAGCAAGAAGGATGAACCAGAATCCAATGCCGCGGGAATCCTTCGCGATTCAAGGGCGGTGGAAAACGCTCAAAGAGGTGGGTAAGAGGGCTAGCGAAAGGAAGCTGTAGTCGCCGCTCATGATGAGGCCGATATGTTAGATTCGGTTCTGCGTTCGGGATGAAGTGTAGTCTTTAGCTAAACAACGCGGGCAATCGAGCGCTTCGAGATGGCGGTCAGTCGGTCTGGCCTTCGGCCGACATAAGAGAATCGTTTTCAATTAGGTCGGCCAGCGCTTCCAGGGCCGATGCAACGTGGATGCCCGGCAGGTATGCGCCGTGCGAGTCAATGATATCAAGAGCTTCCTGCAACTTGGCGAATGCTTCGGACAACATTAAACATGACCCTCAATTGGCCCGCGGCCAGTCTAGACGCTGCCAATTTGGAACTACTAGCGTCAATGTACCCGAATTGGAATAGTTTGGTGAAAATGGCGTAAATCCGGAACAGCTCATAGCTCTAAAGTGCATATTGCCGCGCATGGTTTTGGAGCCTCAAAGTTGAGTTGCCGGGTGGACGACGGGTGAATGTTTGCCGGCGTTGCTGTTGGGCAAAAGGGGTCCCTCCAACGCCGACAACAATCCGTGCAAGGATAGGGGCGACAGGGCGGAGACAGTATTTACTCCGATAGAATGAACATGCGAGTTCGGTTCGCCCATTCAAATTATATACTAAGAACCAGGAAACTTCTTACATCACAGGGAGTGAGGGATTCTCCTGCGGCTTCAACATGATGCGCCAGAGAATTTGACGTAGCGTCCTCGCTTTTCGCCTGAGGCGCAGATTTATGCCGAAGCCCGCAAAAGAAACGGGCGCATAAATCGCGACAGAACTCGCGAGGTCCTTGACGGAAAAGAATTCTTATGGAGTAATGCTTGGGAATGGGGCTTAGTATTGATGCGTAGACTAAGCAGGGGGCGGCGGAATGGAGCAGCTTGATCGCCGGACGGTCGCGGGAATTGCGCAGATGCTGTTGCGCTTGTCCGATGAAGATCCCGAAGGACGCGAGCTCGCACTTGCGGGTGGGGGAGCGAGTGATGAGCGGCTCCTTGCAAGAGTTCGAGACGAACAGGTTCGCCGGAGCAAGCGGCACAAGTTCCTGGGTATCTCGCGCGACCTCTTTTCCGACCCAGCTTGGGATCTTCTGCTTGAGCTTTATGCGGCACGGCTGGATCGTAAGCGCGTGTCGTCCTCGACCATGGGATTGGAGGCCGGCATTGCGCAGTCCACGGCGCTGCGCTGGCTTGGATACCTTGTAAATCTAGGTCTGATCGAAAGGACGCAGGACCCACACGATAAGCGCCGTCAATGGGTCGTGATCAGCGATAGAGCGGCTGCGGGCATGCGCCGGTATTTCAGCTGATCGAAAACAAGCTGGCGTGAGCGTGCGACCGGGGCTCTCTCAGGCAAGTGGCACCAAGGCGCGCCTCCCCCTGCAATCGAGGTTAGGCTTGACGTCGCCCGATTGGCGAGGGATGGCGACAAGATTGGCGCAGCCTGCAGCTATGGCTGGGCCGCGCAAACGCGGTCGGTTGGCACAGTGCACGCGGCCTCGTCATCGCGAGAAGAACAGGCTTGGCGTCGGTGTTTGCGCGGCTTCTGCAGGAGGGCGGGACGATGCAATAGTCGCTAGTGCTTGCTCGACGAGTGCATGGGCATCCGCGGTCAGGGTGAGGAAGATCCGACGCCCGTCAATTTCGTCCTTGTGCCGTTGCAGAAACCCGCGCCGTTCGAGGAACTTGATCCACCTGGTGATTGACGAGCCCGGCACGCCGGTAGTGTTTGCGATGGCCCCCGGGGTGCGAAGCTTGCCTGATCTGAGCCCGACATAGACCTCGAGAAGGATGTCGAAAGTGGGGTCGCAATGAAGATCGACATTGGCGAACAAGGCGGCAAGCTGCTGGCGCATGTTCAACTCCGCAGTGGCCACCCAGATCAATGAGGCTTCGCATCGCTGGTCGGCGCCTTGCGCGAGAGAAGCAAGGGCCATGGTCGAGGCGAGCTCTATCATGGGAGCAACCTCGCTCGCCGCATGCTGAAGATTCCTTCGGATCCGACAATAAAGTGCTCAGCAAGATGAAGTCCTTGGTTGACCGCCATCTGATGCAGAAGCGCTGTTGCGCCGATATCTGCCGCGCTGGGACGAGCAGAGCCATTTGGATGATTGTGGGCCATGACAATCTTGTTGGCGTGAAGCTTTCGGGCTTGGTGCAGCAATCGTTTTGGCTGGATGGCAACGCGGGACCGGTTCCCCGATGCGGTCACATCGATCCCGAGGCAGGTCCCGTCTGTGCCGAAGAACAGGACAAGCATCTGTTCGAGAGGTGCGGTGCCGAGCCTTTGTTTGAGGAAGCTGGCAAGAACGGGCGAGATGCCAGCATCTGGTACGGAGCTCCAAGCGTCTGTCCTGCGTGCAGATGCAGACTGTTCGCGCGAACGGTTTCCAGCCTTCTCACGCAGTGATCGCAGATATAGAAGCGGTTTTTGCGCAAGGCTGGTACGGATGTCGAGGGGACGTGCGAATGTGAGCCTGCCGCTCAGAATGCGGTTGCACCAGTGACTCTTCGGTCGCGCACTGCAAACCATGTACCAAGGGCGAGGATGGCCAGTTGGATCCAGGACGGCGCACGCATCATCAAGGCGTAGGCAAAGGGTGCGTAGCTTGTTGCGAGCAAGCGCACGAAATGCGAAAGGAAAGCAATGAGCTGTGCGCCTGCGAACCATAGTGGCCACCATTTTCCGGACACCAAGGCGAGGGCGGTCATGGCTATCAGGACCAACCCGTCGATCACGAGATAACCCATATCCATCTGCTCGAAGCGCATAGGCTTCGCGCCGAGAGCGGCGTAGAGCGGCGATGCGAGCAGAAGGCAGGCCATGACCAGCGCGCCTCGCTTTTCGGTCTGGCCGGCACGGCGCCAAGCGTAGACCGTAATCAGTGTCAGTATGAGAATCTGCAAAGCGTAGCGCACAGTGCCAGAGTGCCTGTCTGCTTTTGCAGGTCAAGGGCGATCAGGCGGCCATGGCCTCGTTGCGGCCAGTGTCGATGGCCCCTTTGATCGGGGGGCATTCGCCATAGTCCGCAGCCATCATTTCGCGACCGAGGGCGGAAAGCTCGCGATGGACGCGCAGAAAGTCGCTGCTGGCGCTGACCAGGGCCTGCTGGCTTTGGATAAGCTTTGCGATCGCGATCTGCCCGGCGTGGGCGGGTACATCCCCGCCGGTGCGTGCGGCAAGCAAGGTCTGGAGCACGGCAGTGGTTGCCTGGAGTGCCTGGTCGATTGCCAGTTCAGCAGTCGGAACTTCGCGGGCGAGCCGCGCGGCGGCAACGGTCTTGGTCATGGTCATCGCAAATCCCCTGCCGCTTTGGTAGCGGCGCAAGCGTGTGGACATACGAGGCCTTTTACTATCCGAGGAGCGCTACGACGCTCTGGGTTACGCTCATGCCGATCAGGGCTACCACCACAATAAGCAGTGCAAAGACTATGATCAGGCCTAAGCGCACCAGAGGGCTCGTCGGAACTGCAAGGTCCCGAAGGGCAAGGCGTTGCGCTTGCGGCTCGGGCCATGGTGACGCTCCTCCCTGGGCAGGACCGGGGAAGAGGCCAATGTCCTCGAACATGAGCAACCGCTCCGTCTCGTCCTCGCCACCTTCATCCGCGATTGGTGTGTCGCTGGCGACCTGTGCAAAGCCACCTGTGGAATTTACACAGGTCAGTTTGAGCTGCGCATAGACACGTGCGGTGTCGCCGCGCCGGGTCGTGCCGAGGCGCAGGCGGGCAGCAGCAAGGCGTTGGTCCACGGCCGATGGTGAAATGCCGAGAGCTTTCGCGATTTCCTTGTTGCTCTTGTGCTCGAGCAGGAGGTCGAGAACCTCGCACTGTTTGGCCGAAAGACCGGCGAGATCATCGGACCAGCGGTCATCGTCGCGGGAAACGGGGATTTCGAGACGTGTGGCCATTCAGTATGGTTAACAGAAATGCCCAAAAGGGGGAACGGGGCTCGATGTAAAATCCATGTTAACGGATTGCGGGGATTACGTCGAATGGCTGCTCGTGCTGGGGCCTCGAGCCGATGGTTGGCCGCAAATCTCGTCCAGCTTGCGCTCCCAGGCCAGGGCGTGGGTGACGATAGTGTCCAGATGATCATAGCGCGGGACCCACGGCAGCGTGGCTTTGATGCGGCTGTTGTCGGAGATCAGCGCGGCGGGATCGCCTGGACGGCGGCCCTGCATCTCGCGCATGATCTTGCGGTTGGTGACGCGATCGACCGCGTCGAGCACTTCGAGCACCGAGAAACCGCGACCGTAGCCGCAGTTCATCGTCAGCGATTCGCCGGGATCGGCAATTAGCGCCTGCAGTGCCAGAACATGGGCGGCGGCAAGATCGGAGACGTGGATGTAATCGCGCACGCCGGTGCCGTCGGGGGTGTCGAAATCGCTGCCGAACACGCCGACCGAGGCGCGCTTGCCCAGTGCCGCCTCGACCGCGACCTTGATCAGATGCGTTGCGCCCGCGGTCGACTGGCCGGTGCGGCCCTGCGGATCGGCGCCGGCGACGTTGAAATAGCGCAGCACGCAGTAGTTGAGCGCATGGGCGGCGGCGACATCGGACAGCATCGCCTCGGTCATCAGCTTTGACATGCCATAGGGATTGATCGGGCGCTGCGGCGTGTCCTCGGTAACGGGCGAAACCTCGGGCGTGCCATAAGTTGCTGCGGTGGAGGAGAAGATGAAGTGCGGCACGCCCGCCTCGACCACCGCGGCGATCAGTGCGCGGCTCTTGGCGGTGTTGTTGTGATAGTACTTGAGGGGGTTCGAAACCGATTCGGGCACGACCACGGAACCGGCAAAATGCATGACCGCGCGCGTACCCTGTTCGGCAAAGATGCGCTTGAGAAGGTCGGCGTCCTCGATATCGCCTTCGTAGAACGGCACGCCATCGGGCACGGCGAAGCGGAAGCCGGTGACCAGATTGTCGATCACCGCGACCGGATGGCCCGCGTCCCTCAGCGCCAGCACGGCGTGGGCGCCGATGTAGCCTGCGCCGCCAGTGACGAGAACGGGAACCTTCGACATTTAGAGCATCTCCAGCAGCAATATGTGCAAGTTTGCCAGCAAGGCTTTACCTTGGTCGGCCGTACATTTCCCTCGAGATCGCCGGCAGACAGCAATGCGAGCCAGTCTGGAAATTTCGAGCGTCTTCATCGGTGCGCTATGGCATGAAGAATAAAGAGCTGCAAAGGTCGACGATCTTGCAGCGTATGCGAGATCGTCCCAAGCGTCTCGCGATCGAATTTGCCAGATCCATATGTGGCACTGAGCCAGTTTTCCAGATCGCTTCGCGGCTTCACCCAGAAGCGGCGACATCGTGGAGCCTTGGGCGTTCCTCAGGAATTGATCTCCAAGATAGCCCGTCGAACTAGGCTTCGCTGTTGGCGCCATCCGGATGTTCCTGCGCTCGCCGAAGCAGTCGGCAGGGTTCCGATCCCGATGTCAGGTGACAGCTGGTGTCGCTTCTTCTCCCGGCGTCTGTTCAGAAAAGACACCAGCTTGCGGCCTTCGACCGCTGTAACCGTAGTCCTGACAGAACTTTCCGTCGCAATGCCAGAAGGGTGCGTTGCGGGGCAGGCGCTTATCGCTCGTGACTTGTCAGTGGCTTCATTGACCCAATGGTCGCAGCAGGGAAGGAACCCGTTTGAGAAGAGCGTCAGTCTGTTCCGCGCGACCGGGCTCTGTTGGTGGTGACGGCGAGGTGATCGCAGTGGCCGGCAGGAGCGACGCGGGAAACGGCAGACCCCGGTCGTGCATCCATAACCAAGGACGTCGGCGTGATGCCGGCCAGCACTTGTTGCGACGCCTGTCAGTGGGCTACGCCTTTTCCAGACGCGAGCGGTTCGACATCGACACCGATTTTCAGGGACAGTGGAGTCCAATCGCCAAGCCGCGCGTCGGGCAAGAGCTCATGAGTTGTTTACACTTTAGTGGATACAGTGGCGCGGAAACCCAATTGCGGCGAGTGCGTTTGTTTCGTCAGTGCGTGACAAATCCGCCCCGGCGGCTTTTCCGCCTAGAGGTGAAATGCTGAGGTCGTTCGCATCGGCAACATGTGCGTTGCAATATAATCCGAATCGTGCATAAGCGTACAACGAAAGATAGGAGCATACACATGGCAGTTCTCAAGAAGGCGTGTTCGGCCTTGGTAGTGGCGGGCTTGCTCGTATCCGTTCCGGCTGCGGCGGCACAGCGTAAGCCTGCATCGGCCCCATCGGATGTTCGCACGTCAGCGAAGATCAAGAAGGGCGAGAAGGCAGTTGATACGGCTGTAATCGTTGTGGGCGCACTGGCTGTTGGTGCAGCTGCCTACGGTATTGCCAAGGCTGTCGAGGGAGCCCCCGCGAGCCCCTGAAGCGCACCTGCCGCTTCAGATCCAAGGAAACGCCCCGAAAGGGGCGTTTTTTTTGGCATTTGTCTCGCCCGCTCACCGAAATGTCAGTCTGGTCGCCGCAGGCGAGTCACGGTTCGTCGCCTAAACTAAAGATATAGCTTGCTAGCATAGCTCGTTGGTTGGACGGCCTATGCACGTTCTCGAATCCTTGGGTTAAAAGGCGATTTCGCGCATGCTGCAGGATCAACGGTCGTTGAGGAGCGGGAGCAGAGTGGCCTGATGAGCAGATACATTTTGCAAGTGCGAAAGGTCTTCGTTAGAGTCCGGGGTTCTACGTATCCCTTGGCGGCGATTGTGCTGGTCTGGTAGAAACCAAACCTGAGGGGCAGAAATTGTGGAATACAGGCCAATCATTGCCGCCCAGTCGACGGTGCGGATTGTTCCCACGCCAGCAGCTCCCGGCTTTGTCCGGGTAGTGTTGGTTTCGAACCGCTATCTCCTGGGCATTGCGCTAATCCTCGTCGCGCTGGTGCCGCTGTTTCTTGATGCGCTCCATGACACGTTTCGGTCCCGCGTCCGGACCGACATTGCATTGTTGCCGACATACATCGCGTCCTTTGGAGCAGTGTGTCTCGGGCACCTGTCCTTACGCCGGATTGCGGTGCTTCCCCTCGTTTCCGGCGCCAGTCTGATCTTTCCGACATTTCTCGCAAGTTTCACGGTGGGCTTCTTCGTTCTCTTCATTCTGCGCATACCCCTAGGACTGCCGCATTTGTTAGGCAGCTTCGTAACGGCCTGCACATGGTACTTTTTTGCGTCGGTGATGCGTGCGAGGTATGTCCGACCGATTGTCGGCCTGGTAGGAGTTTCGCCTACAGAAGCGGCGCAGCTTTCCGAGCGAATTCATTGGCAGATCCTGCGCGAGCCCCGCCTGCCTCAAGGGATCAGCGCAGTAGCATTCGATCCCCACTCCAACTTGTCGATGCGCTGGTCCTCCTTCATCACGAGGCTCGTGCTGCAGGGCGTACCAGTCTATCACCTCGCGCACATGGAAGAAGGGTTGACGGGCCGGGTCAAGTTTACCGAGCATTCGGATAACGAGTTCGGGGCGTTGCTTCCGTCATTATTTTACCTCAAGATCAAACGTGTAATTGACGTGGTCGTGGCGTTGCTCGCACTTCCATTTGTTGCTTGCATAGTGGCGCTCGTCTCCGTTTTGATCAGGCTTGAATCCCCCGGGCCAGCAATTTTTTGTCAGGTACGGATGGGGCATAGAGGTCGCCCCTTCGTCTGCTTCAAGCTTCGCACCATGCACACGGCCATGGACGGGCCGGCATTCACGGAGGAGGGGGACCGGCGTGTGACGCGCCTTGGTGCTTATCTGCGAAAGTGGCGAATTGATGAATTGCCCCAGGTCTGGAACGTGGCGCTGGGAGAAATGAGTTGGATTGGCCCTCGTCCGGAAGCCATAGGGCTTGCACGGCATTATGAACGCCATGTGCCGTTTTACGGCTACCGACACGCCGTGCGGCCGGGTATTACCGGTTGGGCCGCTGTGCACCAAGGCAATGTTGCCATGTTGGAGGCTGCACAAGAGAAGTTGGAGTTCGACTTCTTCTACATCCGTTACTTTTCGTTCTGGCTGGACGTGCTGATCGTTCTCAAGACAATTCGAACCGTCTTGACTGGATTTGGATCACGTTAGGATCCCGAACCTGCGGATCCTAACGCTGCTGGCTTGAGCAATCAGGCTGACTCTCAGTGGCCCCGGCAACACGAACATAAGGGGTCAAGAATGGATGAACGCTTGCCGAGAAGGGTTGCACGAGTGTCGGCCAGTTCACAAAGGTCGCGGGTTTCAGTCCCGCTAACGGGACTGTTGTGCATCGTAGGAATCGCTTTCCTTTTCGGCGGTAGCGCGCGACCCGATGTGCTCTCTTTGTTGCTTTTGCGGCCATTGTCCATTTTGGCATGTGGTGCCGCATTGCTGACGCTCAAGCGCGAGCATCTGACGGAAAACTGGGCGATCATTGCGTGGTCGACAGCAATCCTCATTCTCGTGATTTCGCATCTTGTGCCGCTGCCCCCACAAATCTGGCAAAGCTTGCCCGGACGGCAGATAATTGTGGAGATTGATGAGGTGACAGGCATTGGCCCTGTCTGGCGGCCGCTATCGATGGCGCCGAAGTGGACCTGGAATGCGCTTTGGAGCCTCGCCACGCCATTGGCCGTAATCCTGTTCGCGATACAACTGTCGGCCCGCGAATTGCGCTTGGCACTGACGAGTGTCGGCCTTGTGGTCGTTCTGAGCGCGATTTTGGCCGTAGCGCAGCTGGCGTCCGACCCCGAAGGGCCCCTGTATCTCTATGCGGTAACCAACAATGGAAGTGCGGTAGGTCTGTTTGCGAACCGGAATCACCAAGCCTTACTTTTGGCGGCAGGATTTCCCGTGCTTGGGCTCTGGCTCGCACAACTAAGTGCCAGGCGACGCACAAATGCACTTCTCATTCGCGTAGCGTGGATTTCTGGTGCGCTCTTCATCATTGCATCCCTGCTAGTGAATGGATCCAGGTCCGGTCTCGTGATGGGAATTTGCGCAGCAGTCATGACTTGGGCGTTGTCCCTCTTTTCGGCTCATCCTGTCGAGCAGCGCGCTCAAGATCGTATTATGCGTTGGCTGACCTGGGGGGGAGGGGCCATCTTGCTGGTTTTTCTGATCGCTTCTGCCGTTTCCTCTGACCGGGCGGTTGTGTTCAGCAGGTTGATGAATTCGGAGTTGGTCGATGATGCGCGCATTCGCAACCTTCCGGCAACGGTGGAAATGTTGCGGGACGTCTTTCCGTGGGGGAGCGGGATCGGCTCGTTCCAGCCAGTTTTCCAGATTTACGAAGGCGACGCCATGATATCGCCAGTGTACATGAATCATGCGCATAACGACTGGCTCGAGGCGATTGCAACCGGGGGGATTCCGGCCGCACTACTGCTCATTGCCCTCCTGGTAATCGTCGTTTTTCAGGTCTTTGCCCTTGCTCGAAGGAACGGGTCAGACCGTCTGCTTTGCGGCACCGGGCTGATCCTGCTCTTGCTTTGCGCGATTGGCTCGCTTAGCGACTATCCAGTGCGGGTGCCGGCGATAGCGGTGCTCATGGCCTTGGGTCTTGTTTGTTTGCGGCCCCCTCGATTGCAATCCGACGGAGCGACAGTGCAGGTAATGACACAGCAAAACCGACGGAAACACTCATATGCAGCGTAGCAGGTTCATTCTCGCAATTGGGTTGATGGCAAGCCTTGCAGGGTGCGGCGGAAAAGTTGTGCTCGGCGGAGACCCGCAGCTCTCGGTGCTGGATGCAACGGAGCTTCCTGTACCTCGTGGGGCAGATCTGTCCGGCGGCGTTCAGCCCTATTACGTTGGTGCGTTCGACCGACTGACGATTGATGTATTCGGCATCGACGAGCTTGCGCAACGCGATATCCAGGTCGACGCGAACGGCAAGATTTCCTATCCCCTGGTCGGTGTGATCGACGTTGCTGGCAAGACGGCAGGCGATGTCGAGAAGCTACTCACAGAGCGACTGAAAGCGTCGTACATACGCGACCCTCAGGTAACCGTGAACATCAAGGAGATGGTCAGCCGGGTGGTGACGGTCGATGGCGAAGTCAAAAGACCGGGTATCTACCCTGTGGTGGGGCGCATGTCGCTTCTGCGGGTCATTGCCAGAGCTGAAGGGACGAACGAATTTTCAAAGCTCGATGATGTCGTCATCTTCCGCACGGTTGCGGGGCAGCGTTACGCGGCCCTCTACAACCTCGATGCGATCAGGCACGGGGCTTACCCCGATCCTGAAATCTACGCCAACGATGTGGTGACTGTGGGGGACTCGCGCTCGCGGCGCCTGTTCAAGGACATTCTGGCCGTATTCCCGGCGCTTGCTACGCCGATCGTCATTGCGGTCGATCGCCTGGCAAATTGAGCTATCGGAACCCATTGACATGATGAATAGCCAAATTCCCATTGCCAGCGATCGTGGCAATGATCCCAGCCGGTCGGCGGACTTGATGCAGGGGGCAGAGTATGATGAAGCTTGGCTGTCCCCGCTGCTTATGCAATATTGGCAGGCGGTCCTGCGGTGGCGATGGATTATCGCTGCCATCATAGCTGCAGCGCTTGTAGCCGGAATGGTTATCACGTTGATGACGCCGGCACGGTACACCGCAAAAACCCAGATCGAGATTAGCCGCGAACAGAAGAAGATTACAAATGTCCGCGGTATTGAGTCCGATACTGAGGCGAGGGATATCGAATTCTACGCGACGCAATATGCGTTGCTCAAGGCTGAGTCCCTGGCCGAGCGTGTTGTGCGCAAGTTGCGCTTAGCCGGTGACCCTGCGTTCCTGGCAGCGCATGGACTTGAGCCGCTGCAGGTCAGTGGGCCGAATAGTGCAAGACAGAGATCAGATGCCGAGCAACGCCGGGCGATTTCGATCTTGCTGTCTAACATAGAGGTGTCACCAATTCGAGCATCCCGCCTGGTAGACGTCTCTTATACGTCACGATCGCCGCAATTGTCGGCCAGAATTGCCAATGCCTGGGCGCAAGAGTTCATCGGATCGTCGATGGACCGGCAATTCGCCTCGACTGCAGACGCACGCAAGTTCCTTGAAGAACGACTTGGACAACTGCGTCAGAAGGTCGAGCAAAGCGAGCGCGATCTCGTCACCTACACTTCGGGCAAAGGCATTGTCACTCTGGACGCCATGCGAGATGCGGACGGCCGTACCTATACCCAGCGAACTCTGGCGTCTGCCGATCTGGAGGCGCTTAACCAGGCGTACATAGAGGCTAGGACAGAGCGGATTGCTGCTGAGAGCCGAGCGACCGTAGGTTCCGTTGACAACAGTCCTGAAGTGCTTACGAACCCGACAATTACGGCACTGCGCACGCAACGGGCGGAAGCGGCGGCGCGTTATGCAAAGATCCTCGTCCAATTCGACGCTAGATATGCAGCGGCGCGCGCCATCAAGCAGGAGATGGATGCGCTCGATGCAGCAATCCAGAGAGAGACGGCGCGGGCGGCAGGGAGCCGGGGGCAGTCCTATGCGGAAGCGTTGAAGCGAGAACGCGATCTTGAGGCCAAGGTGAACGCCCTCAAAGCGGAACTGACGCGCCAGCGAGAGGCCTCGATCCAGCAGAACATCTACCAGCGGGAAGTCGATACAAACCGGCAACTCTACGATGCGTTGTTGCAGCGCTACAAGGAAATTGGCGTAGCTGGCTCGGTAGGGGTCAACAACATAGCTATTGTCGATTCGGCGAAAGTGCCAAGCGGCCCGTCATCGCCAAAAATGTTGCTCAATCTCGCGGTTGCTGCACTGGCCGGCTTGATACTCGCCGCAGCAGTCGTGTTTGCGCTCGAGCAGATTGACGAAGGCATTCGGAATCCGGAGGACGTCAGGAATTTTCTCAAGATTCCACTGCTCGGTAACGTCCCAATGACAGAGGAATCGCCGCTTTCGGAAATTCAGGACCCGAAGACGGGCATGTCCGAAGCGTACTTCAGCGTCCGCTCTACCTTGGCTTTTGCGACCAATCACGGACTCCCTAAGTCCTTCGTCCTTACCAGCACGCAGCCAGGCGAGGGCAAGTCGACCTCTGCTCTTGCGTTGGCGGAGGTGATCGGGCGCACCGGCAAGTCCGTGCTCCTGATTGACGGCGACTTGCGTTCCCCATCCGTGCATCGCTACGTGGGGATCGAGAACAAGTCAGGGCTAAGCAACTTGCTTGCTGGAGAAGACCTCGCTGATCAGATCCAGCAAACGGATCACCGGGGATTGTGGGTGCTTCCAACAGGTCCGATCCCTCCTAGCCCGGCAGAGTTGCTGAGTTCGGACAAGTTTGGTCAGCTAATCACAACTTTCCTTGACCGCTTTGACCATGTGATTGTTGACGCACCGCCAATCCTCGGTCTTGCTGATTCGCCGCTCATGGGCCGGGCAACCGAGGGTGTTGTCTACATTGCGCAAGCAGAGCGCACCTCGCGCCGTGCAATTCGAGCGAGCCTGCAAAGGCTCCGTGCAGTTGGAGTGCACGTCTTCGGCCTAGTTGTGACCAAGGTCGATTTCTCGAAACATTCGTACGGCTACGGCTACGGCTATGGTTACGGCTATGGTTACGGCTATGGGATCACCAAGGAGCAGTCGTGATTGGGCGGATGCAAGGAGTAAGGAGCAGGAACTGATGAACTCTGTTCTTTGCTCGGTCGGCATTAGCACTGTGGCGGCAGCCTTGGGATGGTTGGCGACAGTTGATGTCGCAAGCCAAGTTGGCAGTTCGGCACCGGCTTTGCTCAGGCGCGCGGCGTTTTTAGAATTAGAGGACCTTCCTGTCGCAACGGCTCTCGGCGGAAAAGCAGACATCGAAATACGGGCAAGGAAATGGCTCCAGGCAGAGCCGTTGACGGCCGCCGCTATCCCTGTGGCCGTCGGCCCGGCAGGCAATGCAACCGAAAGCGGCGTATCAGTCGCCGCTCTTAGGCTTGCTGAAACGGTTTCTCGTCGGGTTCCCAAGGTGCAGCTTGAGCTTGCTACGCTCGCCGCGCAATCGGGAAATCTTACCGACATGCTTGTGCATTTCGATCGCGCGCTTCTCGTGGATCCGTCCTTGGAGGGCAGATTGCTCCCGCCATTGATTCCCGCACTTGCGGACCCAAAATTTCGGATAGCTTTGAGGCCTTTAGCGGGACGAACCTGGCTGTGGAACTTCGGAAGGATGGCGGCCGCCGCGCCCGGGGGACATGTTAACGCAGCGCGACTGTTTTGGGAGCTTGGTGCGGATGAAGGGAGAGCGCCCCGAGAGTTTGTGCCCGTAGTGATTCGAACCTTGGTCTCCTCCGGCAACATTCAGTCTGCGCGAGAGTTCGTGCTTAAGAACGGGAAGTTGCAGCCAAGTCAGCTCGATGCATTCTCCCCAACGAAAGCAAACTCAAACCCGGACTACGTTCCGTTAACCTGGGATGTCGCGGACAACGAAGTGGCACTGGTCAAGCTGGAACCGGAAGGTCAATGGGCAGCCTCAATCGAACCTGGGCGGCGAGCAAGGTTGTTTAGACGGACGACTTCATTCGCTGAAGGACAATATCGTGTTGAAGTCCCGGTGCGGTCTGGATCTGAACCAGTGTCGGTTTCCATACAGTTGAGGTGCTTGCCGGCCAATTCGCGGGCTTCTGTCGAGATGTTGGCATCGATCCAGCCGAATGAGACCCGTACACTAATCCTTAACCCGGCTTTTTCCCCGGACTGCCGGATTCAGGATTGGGTGATAGAGGCCTCGGCTCCGGATGCACAGATGCCAGCGTTGTTGATGGCAGCTGGTGAAATGGGTGTAAAACCGCTCGCGCGTTGAGTGATCAGATTTTTGCTTTCTGCTGTTGACCGCCTACTGGAGAAGTTTGAATTTTGTAGGTAAAACTTCTTGGCGTCGCTAAGCTTTAGAGAGCGTGTTTCAATACTATCCTGTGTAAAATCATGACCCGGCTGCTCCGCGCGCGAGAGAGCTGGTCCGGGGCGATTTACAGCCAAGCTGTCGCTGACGCGATGGTCTGCTCGAAGACCTCGAAGCTCACGCTGCCGAAGACGATCTAGCGGCCGAAGCGGCTGCGACGAAGGCGACGAGTGTCACCGGTAAGCGTGGCCTAAAGGCCGCTGGTTAGGCTGCCTTTTCGATCAGCGGCTGTTCGAGGACAGCCCAATTCCACGGCATGAGTTTATCCCAGCGCAAGGCTGGCTAACCACCCGCGATTTTCGCGATGACATCGGCGATGTAGACCTGCGGCTCGATGCCGTTGAGTTTTGCCGTAAGCGCTGTTCTGTGCCCACCTTGCGCGGTTGAAGCGTAGCGCCGAGTTTCCGCGCCCTGATTGGGCGGGGTGCGCTGCTACTATGATAATCTCGGGTGATGATCCTGCGAGCAAGGGCGCGCAGCGGTTCGAGGTGTTTACGGGCGCGGGCAAGCGGCGGGATTGGCCGCCCGAAGTGCGGATTCCGAGGTCATCGCGCGCACTGTTCCGATTTGATCGCGCGCGGCATTCCGAGGTGATCGCGCGCAGCGTTCCGAGAATTGTCCGCGCAGGATTCCGAGATGATCGCGCGCAGTTTGAGGTGTGGGCAGCCTGATCGTTGGGCCATTTCTCCGGTCGTCAGTCGACTGGAGGAAATGGATGCCGACGAGGAGGTTAGCGATGCGCCATGTGCGCGAGATTTTGCAGCTGAGCCTGGATGCCGGGTTGTCGACGCGGGTAGTTGGCGAACGGGTCGGGATCGGGCCGACGACGGTGCGCGACACGCTGCGGCGTTTCGGGTGGTCCGGGCTGACGTGGCCGGTGCCGGCCGAGATGACCGACGCGGAACTGGAAGCGCGCCTTTACGGCATATCCGGGGTGAGGCCCGGCCGTCGTAAGCAGCCAGAGCCAGATTGGTCGGTGGTGGCGCGCGAACTCAAGCGCAAGCACGTGACACTCCAGGTTCTGTGGGAGGAGTATTACGCCGCAAACCCGGATGGGTATCGTTACAGTCGCTGGTGTGACCTGTTCCGGGGTTGGCAGGGGCGGTTGCCGCTTGTGATGCGGCAAAGCCATGCAGGCGGCGAGAAATTGTTCGTCGACTATGCCGGAGACAAGGTCCCCGTCGTTGTCGACCGGCGTACAGGCGAAGTTCGTGACGCCCATCTGTTCGTGGCGGTGATGGGCGGATCGAGCCTGTCGTTCGCGTGTGCCACCTGGACCGAGCAGTTCGCTGACTGGATCGAGGCGCACAATGCGGCCTTCGCCTTCTTCGGCGGGGTGCCGCAGTTGCTGGTTCCCGACAATGCCAAGGTCGCGGTGATCAAGGCTTGTCACTTCGATCCAATGCTTAACCGTAGCTACAACGACATGGCTCGTCATTACGGGACCGCAGTGCTTCCGGCGCGCCCAAGGCGGCCGCGGGACAAGGCGAAGGTCGAGGCTTGCGTTGGCATTGTCGAGCGCTGGGTGCTGGGCAAATTGCGCAACCGGATTTTCTACAGCCTTGCCGAATTGAATACGGCGATCGCCGGCTGCTTGGCTGACCTCAACGATACGCGAGTGATGCGTCAGTTCGGAAAGACGCGGCGCCAATTGTTCGAGGAAGTAGACGCGCCGAACCTGAAGCCGCTGCCGGCCGAGCCTTGGGTCCATGCAGAATGGAAGCGGTGCCGGGTCGGGCTCGATTACCACATTGCCGTCGACCGCCATCATTACTCGGTGCCCTACCGCTTCGCCCGCCGTGAAGTCGAGGTCCGCTGCACGGCCCGTACTGTCGAGATATTCCTCGGCGGTGAGCGTATTGCCGTTCACATGCGTGGGTCTGGCAATGGCCGACACACAACCATCCCTGAGCACATGCCGTCCAGCCATCGGCGCTACCTCGAATGGACGCCGGCCAAGATCCGCGAAGAAGCAGCGCGTGTGGGTCCTATGCTGTCCTTGCTGGTCGAGAAAATCATCGAGGACCGGCCACATCCCGAGCAAGGATATCGGTCCTGCCTCGGAATAATCGGCTTGGCCAAGCGCTTTGGCGCTGTCCGCCTGGAGGCAGCGGCACTGCGTGCACTGGAAATCCAGGCTCGCAATTATCCCAGCGTCAAATCGATCCTTGAGAAAGGGCTCGACCAGGTTCCCGTGCGCGAAACCCCGGAGCGCACGCCGATCCTTCACACCAACATCCGGGGCTCCGGATACTATCACTGACAGGACCCATGAATGCTGAAACATCCGACACTGGACCAGCTGAACCAGCTGGGCCTCACTGGCATGGCCCATGCCTTCTCAGAAATGGAGAGCAACGGCGATGCCGCCGGCCTCAGTCATGCCGAATGGCTGGCAATGCTACTCGACCACGAAGCCACTTGGCGAAACGACCGCCGCCTTGCCCTGCGCCTGCGGCACGCGAAATTGCGACACCACGCGGTGCCCGAGGACGTTGATTATCGCAGTCCACGTGGATTGGACCGCCGTATGTTCGAAATGCTGCTCAAGGGCGACTGGATCGGCAACCATGAGAACCTGGCCATCATTGGCCCGACGGGCGTCGGAAAGAGTTGGCTCGCCTGTGCAGTCGGCCACAAGGCCTGCCGGGATAATCGCTCCGTCCTCTACACCCGACTGCCGCGGCTGATCGACGAACTGTCCCTCGCCAAGGGCGATGGCCGGATCGCTGCACGCATGAAAAGCCTCGCCCGGGTTGACCTCTTGATCCTCGACGATTGGGGTCTCGAGCCACTCGATGGCAATGCAAGGCACCACCTCCTCGAGATTCTTGAAGACCGCTACGGTTGCCGCTCGACCATGGTGACCAGTCAGCTTCCAGTGGCGCGTTGGCACGAGCTGATCAATGACCCCACTTACGCCGACGCCATTCTGGACCGCCTCGTTCACAACGCCCATCGTCTCGAAATGAGTGGCGAATCCATGCGCCGCCTGTCCGCCACAACTCCGGCTTGACCAAGCCGAGAACACAGTGACATCATTACCCAACGATCAGGTGGTCACCTGCGCGCGATCAAATCGGAACGCTGCGCGGCATCAGATCGGAATACATGCGCGCCATCGTCGGAATCCGCAGCCCGAAGTGAAGGCCTCGATTGTCGCGGAGTGCTATTCGGGCCGGGAGAGTGTCAGTGCCGTTGCTCGCCGGCATGGGCTCGATCCTTCGCAGGTTTACGCCTGGCGGCGGGATTTGCGGAAGCGGCTTGAGGCCGAAGGTGTGGTCCTGCCTTTGGTAGAGCCGGAAGCGGTCGCGTTCGTGCCCGCCGTAATCGAACCCAGCGCGGTGCCAGATCCTGCTCCCACGCGGCGTCCCCGTCGTCGACGTCGCACCGCAGCTGCAGCCGTCGAACTGGAGATCGACGGGGTGGCGGTGAAGATAGGCCGCGATGCCGATGCTGGCGTGATTTCCGCAGTGATCGAAGCCCTCAGGGCAACACGATGATCGGACCTGGCGCTGGCGCGCGCGTGATGGACTGGCGGCGGGTGCATGGTGGACGCCGCCCCATGGCCCCGCAGATTGCCGGTTGACGAGGCCTTCGCCTACTGATTCACTGCCTTTCATGCTCATGGAAGCGGACCTTCCCAACGATGTCGAAGCGCTGCATGCGCTGGTCCTCGAACAGGCCCGCGAGCTCGATGTACTCAAGGTTTTCCAGACTGAAGTCGAACGCCTGAAGGCGATCATCGACGCCTTGCAACGCCACCGTTTCGGACGTCGTTCGGAGCAGCTCGACCCCGATCAGTTCGAGCTCGCCCTGGAGGAAGTCGAGACGGCGCTGGCCGAGGCGGAGCATGCCTGCGCCAAGGCGAGCGGTGCCCCGGCCGAGCGACCGCGCAAGACTAATCGCGGTTCGCTGCCGGTGCATCTCGAGCGGATCGAACAGGTTGTCGATGTGGAAGACAAGGCCTGCCCCTGCTGTGGCGGGGCGCTCCACCAGATCGGCGAAGACGTGGCCGAACGCCTCGACGTCGTGCCCACCACCTTCCGCGTCCTCGTCACCCGCCGACCGCGCTACGGTTGCCGCTCGTGCGAGAGCACCATTGTGCAGGCCCCGGCACCGGCACGGATCGTCGAGGGCGGCATTCCCACCGAAGCGCTGATCGCGCAGGTGCTGGTCGCCAAGTACGCCGATCATCTACCCCTGTACCGACAGGCGCAGATCTACGCCCGGCAAGGCATCCAGCTTGATCGATCCACCCTGGCAGACTAGGTCGGGCGGGCAGCATGGTACCTGCGTCCCTTGCGCGACCACATCCTCGAGCGATTGCGACGATCAGAACGGCTGTTTGCGGACGAGACCACCGCGCCGGTGCTCGATCCGGGCCGCGGGCGGACCAAGACCGGCCAGCTATGGGTCTATGCCCGCGACGATCGCCCTTGGGGCGGCGGTGATCCGCCGATGGTCGCCTATGTCTACGCCGCCGACCGCAAGGGCGAGCGAGCCGAAGCGCATCTCGGCGATTTTGCCGGCATCCTGCAGGTCGATGGCTATGGCGGCTATGCCGCGCTCGCCCGGCGGCGTAACCAGATCGGCCTCGCTTTCTGCTGGGCGCACGTGCGCCGCAAGTTCTACGAACTGACCGATACATCGCCGGTCTCTACCGAAGTGCTGCGTCGCGTCGCCTTGCTCTATGCCATCGAGGATGAGGTGCGAGGATTTTCCGCGGAGCAACGCCGGGCTGTTCGCCACGACCGCAGCCGCATCATCGTCGAGGATCTTCGCCAGTATCTCGAAGCCCGCAATCGCCAGGTCAGCGCCAAAAGCAAGTTTGGCGAAGCGATCCGCTACGCACTCACCCGCTGGGATGGGCTGTCACGCTTCCTCGACGATGGCCGCATCGACCTCGACAGTAACACCGTCGAACGCTCTATCCGGCCCCTCGCGCTGAACCGCAAGAATGCCCTGTTCGCCGGTTCCGACGAAGGCGGCGACAACTGGGCGGTGATCGCCACGCTCATCGAAAACTGCAAGCTCTCCGGCATCAACCCGCACATCTGGATGACCGATACACTGGCCAGGCTGGCCAACGGTCATCCGGCAAACGGCGTCGGCGAACTCATGCCCTGGACCGCAGTGGCCTGAGAACACCGCTTACGTTTTGCCGTTTCGAAAACCGAATAGATGGCGGCGGCGCGCTCGCCTCCGGCTTTCGACCCTGCGAAGAGCCAGTTCTTCCGACCGATTGCGACGCTGCGCATCGCGCGTTCGGCGATGTTGTTGTCGATCTCGGCCAGACCATCATCGAGGAAGCGCGTGAGCGCGATCCAGCGCTTGCGACCATAGGTCAGCGCCTTCGCCATCGCTGATTTGGGCGACTGCCGGCGCAAGGTATCGCCGATGGCCGCGCGCAACTCATCGACCAGTGGTCTGGTTTTCTCCTGTCGCCGTTGCTTCCGCATGTCGGGCGGCAGTCCGCGAACTTTGTCCTCAAGCCGGTAGAGCGCTGCGATCCGTTCGAGCAGATCGGTGGTCAATGGCGTCGGGCTGGTCTGGTGGTTCTCGAATATCTTGCGCCGGAATTGCGCTCAGCAGACGACCTTCTGGATCCCGTTGCCGGCATAAAGCCTCTCGTACCCGGCGTAGCCGTCGGCCTGAAGGAGGCCGGTGAAGTTCTTCAGCTCAGTCTGCGGCTGGATACCGCTACGGTCGGGCGTGAACTTGTACCACACCAGCGCCGGAGCGGTTGATCCGCTGGCCCCGTCGTCGACGACGTAGGTCCACAACCGACCTTGCGCGGTCTTGCCCTTGCCGGGCGCCAGCACCGGCACCGGCGTATCGTCGCTGTGGATCTTGCCGGCCTTCAGGCCTTCCTCGCGGATCCAGGAGGCGATCGGGTCGAGCAGATGTGCGGCTTGCCCGCCCACCCGGCCAGCGTCGAGCGGTCGTGACGTGATGTCGTGGACGACCTCCGCACGAGCGTAGCTGTGTAATCATGTGGTCGTTGTAGGTCCACGTCTAGGAGTCGTTCCATGGAGCAGGAGGTTGCCACCGTCGGATTGGATCTGGCGAAGAATGTGTTTCAGGTTCATGCCATCGCCGCCGATGGCGCAGTGCTGATCCGGCGCAAGCTGCGCAGGACCGAAGTCATTCGATTCTTCACTGAGTTGCCGCCTTGCCTGGTCGGTATGGAAGCCTGCGCGTCGGCGCATCACTGTGCGCGCGAGTTGATAGCGATTGGCCATGAGGTGCGCCTCATGCCGCCGGCCTATGTTAAGCGGTATGTAAAGCGTGGGAAGACCGATGCAGCAGATGCCGTAGCGATCTGCGAAGCGGTCACCCGGCCGACGATGCGTTTTGTCGCAGTGAAGTCGGTCGAGCAGCAAGCGGTGCTCATGCTTCACAAAAGTCGCGACCTGATGGTCCGGCAGCGCACCATGCTGATCAACGCGCTTCGCGGCCACTTAGCTGAGTACGGGATCGTGACAAGTCTGGGCGCCGGCGGCGTAGTGGCTTCCTTGAAGGCGCTGCACGAAGAGCAGGACAGGTTTCCTGCACACGCCCGTTCGGCCCTTCATGGCATTGCCGCTCAGCTGAGGGCACTAACGAGCGAGATCGATCGGCTTGAGGCGCAAATCCTCGATTGGCATCGTAACGACGAGACGAGCCGCAGGCTGGGTACAATCCCTGGAATCGGCCCGATTACAGCTTCGGCTATTGCAGCGGCGGTGCCCGATCCATCGCTGTTCCGATCAGGCCGTCAGTTTGCCGCCTGGCTTGGACTCACACCTCGCGCGAACAGCTCGGGTGGCAAAGAGCGGCTCGGCGGAATAACCAAGCAGGGCGATGGCTATCTTCGCCGGCTTCTGGTGGTCGGTTCGACCGCCGTCATGCGAATGACGCGCAAGAATCCTGCTCGCCAACCCTGGATGGCGGGCCTACTCGAGCGCAAGCCCACGAAGATCGCGACAGTGGCGCTCGCCAACAAAACAGCCAGAATTGCCTGGGCCGTGATGACGCGGAAGGAGGTCTACGCCGCCGCCGCATAAGGAGATCTCCGTCACTCGATAATCGCGTGATGGGATGCGTTGGAGCAGCTTAGTAGTGATGACGAACCGGTCAGACCGGGGGCTGGTGAAACCCAGGGGGTCACAGCGCTTCGAGCGCGATGACGTGATTAGGGAGCCAGCCTGCGGACTTCATCAGGGCCAGCAGCCATGCGGTGCTGCGCGAACAGGCCGAACACATGGATGCACCCGACCGAGGTCATTAATGCCGAAAAGCTCTTGCGCAGCGGAGGTCGTCCACACATGGACCTACAACGACCACATGATTACACAGCTACGCTCGTGCGGAGGTCGTCCACGACATCACGTCAGTCGCCATCAGCGACCGGCTATGAAGAACGACTCATAAGCCTAGTCCTCGAGACGCAAATCGGCTGCTCTTAATGCTACACGTGTGTTTTTTCCAATTATGTCCAAGAGAATCCAGATTCTTCTATCCGATTCTATTTGCTCTATACTTCCAATAAATTCCGAGAGAGGGCCATTTGTTATGGAGACGTTATCTCCGATCTGCAATAATTGTGAGGGGAGCAACCTTCCGGTGTGATCACAACGGAGCATGAGGTCAGAGATCAAATCGAGCGGGACTTGCGCCGGTTGATCTTTGGAAAAGCTCACAATTCGACTCACGCCAAATGTGCTGTTAACGGTCCGCCATCGGATGACTTCTTGGTCAAAACTGACAAACAAATAACCCGGGAACAAAGCTTTCTTTGTTCGAATAAAGCTCCGCACCTTGCGGGTGGTCGCCTCTTCAAAAGGTGCGAAGATTTGTATGCCCTGCCGTAGAAGATTGCGCCTGGCGATGGCGTCAGCGTTGGGCTTTACCTGGACCACGAACCAAGGTTGCGAAACGGTCATCCGGGGGCTGGCAGTGAGAAGAGGAATTGCGGTCATGCTCAAGGGCTTGCTTGGCAGGTGTCACGAAGTCAACTCGGATCTGGCATCCAGTGGGTGATCTGTGCTGAGGCTGGCTTAGAGCGTTTGGCATTGCTTACCGGACCGAAGATTTGGCATCATCGGCAAACCCAAGATCACCACCGCCCCGCGCGACCGCATCACCTACTATTGATATCGTTGAGACAGGCAACGACAGCCGGTGCTTCACGCACCGCAGTTGAGGAAGTCCAGAGAAAACTCCTTCGCGCTGCTGCCGCCTCCGGTCGGGCTACGCCTTCCTTGCGCCGCCAGCAGCGCGAAACCTGCCATCACCATTTTCACAGCCCCCAGAACTGCACGGAGGGCCTTTTCCGCGCCGATAGGAGGTCGCGATTGACGCCAATTGACAGCGTCGGTTCTGGTGACAGCCCTAGGCTCGTGCTTGCCCCTGGGTTTCCGCCGGTAAATTCGGGATGTGAGCATCCGACCCGGCAGCCACTTCTCGTTGTCCTTTTAGCCATAGCCGCTTTCTGCCGGGACATCGGAGCCAGCGTTGTCGGTGCTCACGACGCGTAACTGCTGAGGTAGTTGGCACTGAGGCCGATCAAGCGACGGCGAAGCGTCCGTCGACGAGGTCGCAGATTGCGCTGAGTGCGGACTGGCCAGAAAGGCGTGCGGTGCCGGTGACGGAGTGGTATCCGGTATGGATCTGAGCGCCCCAGTCTGATCCCAAACCATTGGAGACCTTGCGGAAGACGACTGAGGGGCGGATTTCGCGCTCTGAGATGTTACTCGTGACCGGCACGTCACAGTTTGTGAGGATGACGAAGAACTTTCCTCGCCATGCCTTTATCTGCTTGAGCAGAGCACGCCCGGCGGGATGAGCGACAGGTCTGGTAACCAGACGATCGAGCATGATGTCAGCTTTGGCAGCATAGGCGGCCAAGGTGCTGTCCTTGAGCTGGTCTCGTCGTGGCCCGACCTTGGTCGCGCAGCGCAAATGGTCACGGATATGCGGGGCAAAGACAGTGTTGGCGCTGTCGATGGCGTACTGAACATCGCTCAGCACATGGGCAAGGCAAACTTGGTGCTCGCGTCTCAACTCCTCCTGACCCGAATAGCGGTCGGAGGCCGAGACATCGGTCCGATGCCGCCTCAATACGTCTTCGGCAACGCAGCGGACCCGGCGCGAGGCAATCTTGTGCAGGACAGCGTCGCTGGACAGGAACACCCACTGCCACTGCATAAAGCCGTTGGTCCTGGTCGTTGTCTCATCTGAAGCAATGATATGCGCCTTGAGCAATTTGGCGCGGATCGCGGTCGGGGCCACCCATGCTGGTGCGCAGGCGGCGGAACATGCTGGCGATGGCACTTTCGAAGATTGTCAGACCAAACGGCTCGCCAGCAATCGGGGAAAGACGCTCGAAGTCCACGTGATCGCTATGATGCAGAAAGCCATGAGCGCACTTGTGCCGGGGCCGAAGGGCGAACCGGGGAGGTATGCCCACAGGCGCCTGTGCCTTGTAGTGTCGGCCACAGCAACGGCAGCCCGCCCCACAACTCCACCTGGGTGACGATGGACGGATCGGGGGCAGGTCGACATGATCGTAGCGCTGCCGGCACTGCTGTACCTAGGCGGTCACATCCGTGCCGCAATGGCTGCTTCGCTCAGCACATGAAGCGGGGGGGGCCATCCCAAGGGTGAATCGAACTCCGATTTACCGCGCATCCATTTTCTGCCAACCTCGTGAGCAATTCCTACGACGCGGCGACGGAGGCGCCCGTCATCAGTCGATGCGGACGTCAACGCCAACTCTCCGATAAGCCATTGCTCCGGTCGATGCTGATGGCGATTTGTAGCCGAAGACTGGCAGCGTTATGACGGGCAATGACGTGCCGTCCTCGCGCCATTTTAGCTTGCAGCCGGTCTTGAGCGTCCAACGTGCTTTTACCCGATCCCGTTCGGTTCATCGGGCCGCAGATCCTTCACGTGCTTGTCAGCCTTGATCGCCTCGCGTTAGAACTCGGTATTTAGCTACGTAGGGGTAGGCAGGACAGTGGCATAGACAATCTGACCACCCGTCGAGAAATAGCCACAATCCGTTAGAGCCGCATCGAAGCGAAGGAGCGAATGTTGGTCGATCTGCTCTGCACAAGTTTCCCGTGAGATAGCCAAACAGTTGCCGCATCTGTCACCGTTCTAACCACCAAAGCCTAACAAGCCGCTTGGACGACAAGCAATCCTTGTTTTGGAACTCGTCATCTATCCCACAGCGAGTACGGCGCCAGCATCTGAACCGCCCCGGCTTTCCCGGAGGCTCCAATTTGTGAGAAGGAGCTTTCGTTATGAGCAAGACCGGAACAAGTTCTGTCCTAAAGTCCACGAACGTGCTTTGCGCATGGTTGGCGAGCATCGCGCCGATTACGGGTCGGAGTGGGAGGCGATGACCTCGATCGCCAGCAAGATTGGCTGTACGGCCGAGACGCTGCGCCGCTGGTGCCGGGAGGAGGCGAGCAGACGAACGGCACCAGCGGCGCGGGCCGCCGATGATCAGGCCCGGCTCAAATTGCTGAAGCGCGAGGTCAAGGAATTGCGCCGGGCGAACGAGATTTTACGCAAGGCCTCAGCGTATTTTGTGATGGCGGAGCTCGACCGCCGCGAGAAATGATGATGTCGTTCATCGACGCCTATCGCGAGGATCTGGGTATCGAGACGGTTTGCCGGGAACTGGCAATCGCCCCGTCCTCCTACCATAAACATGCACGTCGCTTGGCCGATTACGGCAGGCGCCCCACGCGTGCAGGCCGTGATGACGGGATCAAGACGCAGATCAAGCGCGTCCACGAGACCAGTTCGAGGCTCTACGGAGCGCGCAAGGTCTGGCATTAGTTACTGCGCGATGGTGTGGCTGTTGCCCGGTGCTCCGTGGAGCGCCTGATGGCCGCCATGGCGCCGGCGGGCGTTCGGCGTGGCAATAGGACGGTCACCACGGTCAGCAACCCGAAAGCTGCGTGCCCGTTGGACAAGGTCAACCGCGAGTTCCGCGTCGAATGGCCCAACGCACTGTGGGTGGTCGAATTCACCTACGTGCACACCTGGCCGGGTTCGTCTTCGTGGCCTTCGTGATCGACGCCTATGCCCGCCGGATCGTGGGCGGGAAGGTCAGTACGTCGGCCCCCGACGGCTTCGTCCTCGACCCCTTGGATCAATCCATCCATGCCCGCAGGCCAGGACCGCAACATGGCCTGGTCCACCACAGCGACAGGGGCGTTCACTACCTTGGAATGAACTATACGCTGCGCCTGGCCGAGGCCAACCTCGCGCCATCGGTGGCATCTTTGGCGACGGCTACGACAATGCCTTGGCCGAGACTATCAATGGCCTCTACAAAACAGAGGTCATTTGGCGACAGCGGTCGTGGCCAAGCGCATCGGCAGTCAAAATGGCAACCCTGCGCTGGGTCGACTGGCGCAAAAACCAACGCCTTTTCAGCCCCATCGGCTACATTCCGCCCGCCGAGGCAGAAGCAAATTACCATGCAGCCAAAGAGACCCTCGATATGGTTGCATGACTCAATTGAAAATGCTCCGGGAAAGCCGGGGCGGTTCAAGCACTGGCTTCCGGGACATCGTAAGCGGGTCAAACAGTGATCGGCCGCAATTATTGCGCAAGCTGCGGCGCCGAGCGCCAATCAATCGACACTGGAGGGCCTTAGGGTCCACAAAAGCTGGCTAACAGTTTCAACCGACAAGCCGCTCCGCTTTAAACCTCGCAACGATCACAAGCCACAAGGAAGCGATTGCCCCCCTATCACAGCTGGACACCTCGAAGAACCGGCTGTTTTTGGCTTGACGGCGCCGCGAGGGGTCTGATGGCGGCTTTTGAGACGTGAGGGTTGGCCTTTTCGGCCGGGTTTCCTTGGTTTTCTGGTCCGGAGCGCCGTTCAGCGCCATGTTTTCGCGCTATGCGGGCGTACCTCGCCCTTCGAGCCAAACGAGGCGCTGGAAGTTATAGACGAGGTTGGCCATGCCGATCTTGATGGTGGCGCGGGCGATACCGATGGTGCGCACGACGAGCCCCATCCGGTGTTTCTGTCCCGCGAACACGTGCTCGACATGGGCGCGGACCTTGGATCGTCTGGTATTGGCCCTGGCGATCCGCTCGGGCAGCGGCTGCCTCGGTTTGCGCTTCTGGTGGACGTGGCTCTTGAACATGCCTGCCGCCAGGAAAGCCTCGTTCTTCTTCGACCGGTAGGCCGTGTCTGCCCAGACGCCCGAACCGGTATTGGCCTTGCTGACCAAGTCCGGCAGTCGTGCACCGTCATGGGCATTGGCGGCGCTGGCATCCCAGGTGCGGATCAGCCCATGGGCGTGGTCGATGCCGATGTGGTTCTTGTAGCCGAACATCGGGATCGCGAGATCGACCGGCTTGAAGGCCTTGGGATCGGCACCCTCCTTCACCTTGGCTTTGGTGTATTTCACGCTCCCACGGGCATCGCGATCCTTCTGGCGGAGCCGGGCTGGCTTTGCCTTCCATGCCTCCGGGATCCGGCCGTCCTTGATCGCTGCCTTCTCCTCGTCGGTGTTCCGCTGCTTGGGGGCAGGCACAACGGTAGCATCGATGATCTGGCCGCCCATGGCGAGATAGCCCCGGTCGGTCAGTGCGGCATCGAAGCGGGCAAACAATCGGTCGATCGCCTTGGCCTGGACCAGACGCTCCCGGAACAACCACACCGTCGTCGCATCCGGCACGGTGCCATCTAGCCCAAGACCGAGAAACCGCTGGAACGACAGCCGATCCTTGATCTGAAATTCCGTCGCTTCGTCCGACAGCGAATAAAGCGCCTGCAGCACAAGAATCTTGAACATCAGGACCGGATCGAAGGGGGGGCGCCCGCCCTTACCTCGGACGCTCCGGCGCAAGGCGGCAATCAATGGACCGCGGAACACCTCAAAATCAACCACCGAACCCAAGCGCTCCAGCGGATCGCCCGCCGCGCTCAGCGCCTCGTACCGGTCCGAAAGATCAAAGAAACCCGGCTGCCCTGCCATCACCGCCTCCGACGCCTCGTCGGCGAAGTGAATCAAATCCGACCTTCAGACGCCAGAGTTTTTCGAGGCGTCCAGCTTCGCCTCATTAGACAGCGCAGTGAAGCGCGTCAGGCCGTTCCGCGCCATGCAGGAAAGTCCTTTCCGAATCCGGCAGGTTATCCTAGAGGGACCATCGTGAGTAAGCGGTCTAGGCGATTGTCGAAGATGGGGAGGATGCCGAGGCACCCTCCGTGCGGTAGCTTTGGATAACTTAAAGCCATCGTAGACGAGTTCGTTGGCAGAGTTTCCCTTAAACCAAGTGGTTGAACCATAAACCAAAAAGCTCTCGCAACGTGAGACGCCTGGATGAGTTCAATATTGGCAAATAAGTATGCATTGCTTGTTACGTGAACAACTCCGTTAGATCAATAACAGACAAAATAATGCTAAATATAATGACGCGCAATCCCTTGATTTGGAATATTGGTAAACTAGTATTAGGGGCTGGCCTTGGCCAGATTATTACATTAATTGCGGCGCCATTGATAGCTCGGCAATTTGGGCCGCTTAGTTTTGGACAACAGGCCACTGTGTTGTCTGTCGCGGGACCGATGGTCACCCTGACATCGATGGCCTTTCCCATTGCGATCGTAATAGCGCGCACCGATGAAGAAGCGCATGCGCTCTCCCAACTCGCTCTCATGGGCAGCCTCATTTTTGCGCCGTTCTTAACCGCACTCCTTGTAATTAATGACATGTGGGCGCTCAAGCAGCTTGGCTTGGAATCCATTAGCCAGTACGCTCTTCTAGTTCCAGTCATCGCTGTCCTGACGACCATCAACATGTCCGCAGGTTACTTAATGACGCGAAGCGGTTCCTTCAATCTCTCAGCATGCGCGACGGTTGGGGCGTCCCTCATTGGGAACGTAACAAAGTTGGTACTAGGCGGTTTTTGGCCGAACACCCTTTCGCTGCTGATCGGAAACGCAGTTGGATACCTCATCGCACCACTGCTAGCACTACGTTTGCGCGTCCATCGGTCGAGAAAGATTGCTTACGAGGCGCCCGACCAATTGTGGACCATCGCACGTTCTCACTGGGATTTTGCATTTCTTCGGGCACCGCAAAACTTCCTCGTTGCCATATCGCAATCCATACCAATCATTGGACTAACGGCATGCTTCGGACCCGAAGCCGCAGGCTATTATGCTTTAGCAACGGCACTGGCCACCGCGCCGGTTTCGCTGATCGGAAACGCCGTGCAAGCAGTCTTGTATCCCCGTCTCAACGAGATCAGCCTTGCAGGAGGTGACACAACAAAGCTGTTAATCAAATCGACAGTTTGCCTGCTCGTTGCCGGGAGCCCATTTCTCGCTGTAACTGCAATGCTTGGGCCTTGGCTTTTCGCCACCGTGATGGGGCCGGAATGGCAGGAAGCTGGGGTCTACTCGGCATTTTTAAGCCTTTGGCTCTGGCTCGGACTCGCCAACCGTCCTGCAGTTTCGGCCATTCCGATCCTGGGCATTCAAGGAGGCTTATTGTTATATGAGGTCATTGGGACAATCGCTAAACTTGGAGCGGTTATTGCGGGATACGGGGTGTTTGGAAGTGCGAGATGGACCGTCGGAATATTCTCCATCACTGGGGCAGTTGCCTACGCTCTGCTGATCGTGTGGGTAATACGTAAAAGCGCAAAAGTTCGCCGAAGGAATCAAAATGACAAAGCAGGTTGAAGCCGGACACTACGAGTTCGGAAGATATATGAGCCTTCCTCGTTGGAACAGCATCTGGCAACAGCTAACATTAGTCTCGACACTAGGAGGCGAAAATATACTGGAAGTCGGCCCAGGTCCAGGGCTATTTAAGACGGTCGCAAACCATATTGGCTTTCACGTTGAAACTGTTGATCAGGATCCCGAGCTCGAGCCCGACCATTTGGGTGACGTACTCAGGTTACCACTGAACGATTCAAGCTACGACGTTACCTGCGCTTTCCAAGTATTAGAACATTTGCCATTCGATGGCGCCTTGAAGGCTCTAGACGAACTCGCAAGAGTAGCCAGAAATTACGTAGTAATAAGCCTGCCGGATGCAGAACGCACCTGGCGGTTCATCATTCATCTTCCAAAATTCGGAGAGCGAGCCATCCTTCTGCCACGACCTCGCCTTTCAAGAAGTATCCACAAATTTGACGGCGAGCATTATTGGGAGCTTAACAAGCGTGGGTATGAAACTAAAAAGGTGATAAGCGCGTTTCTCAAATCACGTAAGCTGGATTTGGTACGGACTTTTCGATCGTTCGAAAATCCGTGTCATAGGTTCTTTGTATTCTCCGTCGCCGACTGAGAAAGTAATGGCCAAGATGCAGAAATCCGAAAACCAAGCTTCGTCAAAAGACGTTTGCTCGATCGTAATTCCAATCTTTAATAGGGAGCGCACGGTCGAGAGAACGATATTGAGTTGCCTCACCCAAGAGCACGCAGCGATTGAGTTGATTTTGGTGGACGATGGATCAACGGACCAAAGTGTAGAAATCTGTAAAAAATTTTTGAAGATGAAACACCGTCCTGGGACAGTAGTGCGCTTTGTAAGTCAGCCAAACCAGGGCGCTTGCGCCGCACGAAATCTTGGAATGAGCCTTGCTACCGGGAATTATCTACTGTTTCTTGACTCGGATGATACAATACCAGCGGAAAAAATATCTACGCAAATCGCCGCACTGAATCACAAAAATGCGGATTGCTGTATTAGTGATTATCGAGTAATCGATGAGCATGCAGGATCCTGCGAACTATTCAGAAATGAATTGAAACCCCATCAGTTCATTTCTAGATTGAAGAGTCCCTCAAATTCAGCAATAATCATGCGGAGAGAGACCATACCTAAAGGTATGCAATGGAACGTCTCACTAAAGCGGATGCAAGATTTTGACTTTATGCTTAGATATCTCGCCACAGTAAAAACTTGGGTCTATGTCCCCAAGGCGCTTTACAACTATCATCTCCATAATGGCCCACGAATTTCTGATGGCTATTTAAACGGAATGCCCTATTTCGCGATCTTTTTGTCCATGCATAATCATCTCAAAATTCACTCGGTTGGCCTATATGTCTATATAAAGCTACTATCCCTTCTTGGACTTAATCTGATGAAGGCGAGCTTTAAGGACTCGGCAAGTAAGATATTGCCGATTTCATTAAAGAGAGCACTGAAGTTGGTACTGGCACGATCATCGGTGTCGTAACCTAAAAGGACGCGATCTCATGTTCGAGAAATTTCCTTTTCTTGTGATTGTGACAGTAATTGCTCTCTTCTCAATGCGAGTTAACTCTGCGCTTACGCAGAACAAATTTAGCGCCGATAAAGCGTTTTGGTATGCATGGCTATTTCTAATCTGGTCTGCAGAAATCGTGACAAGCTTTCCATTTTTTGAATACTATTCTCAGTACCCGATAGATCAAGGGACAAGGGAGCTTGTTCTAGCAACGCTATTGTCCGCACTTGTTGGATTTCTTATTGGGTCATATATATATAGGCGAATGCCAGGAGGGCGCGGCGATAGAAAGGTCGAAGAGGGCTTCATATCGTTCCTCGGCAGAAAGCAAAATTTTATTGCTTTATCAATCCTTCTCATTGGAGCGTATGAGTTCATATTGAACCGGAACAAATTTTCGGACTTGCAGGCTCTTCGATATGCGGCTGTCACTGGAGACCTTACCTACGGCTCAGCCAGCGTACAGTTTTTCTATTTTGCACAAGCCTTCCTTCTTTTCCTTGGATTTAGTGACGGAACGAGGGCTCGCGTAAGCAAGTTGGTAGCCTTTGCTGCAACAACAGGATTGGTTTTCCACAATTTGTCCCTAGGTGGACGAATAAACGTCATTGTAGGGCCCGCGCTCTATCTAATTGCCTATGCAGTGAGCGCAAGCGGAAAAGAAAATAGAGATGTAATTGGAGAGCTTAAAAGAACCTTAGTCGTCGTGACAGCGCTCATAATGACGGTATTCACGGCGCTTCGTCTTCTTCGTGGCCCAACGGACGGCATGAGTTACCAATCTAGCGTCCTCGATTCTATTATCAATGCCATGTTTGCTATTCCGATGTATGTCTCTGACACGTATATTTCGATCTCTGTCCATGCTATGCACGCCTCCGAGGCCAGTATTCCGTATGGATATTATACTTTTGATGCGGCTTATAGGTTATTTGGCCCGATCTTGTCCACAAACTTGGTCGATTCGAGTGAGGTGTTTGGACATATTTTCTATCGTGACACACCGGCCCCGTGGGCATGGACACAAACGAATATGATTCCGCGTCTCATAGCAGATTTCGGTGCAGGTTATTGGGTGGCGATTATTCCGATTTTTGCTTTGGCTCAATGGGGGAGCGTCTATCGATTTAGAATGGTCTTTTTAGGAAACGCCATTCGAAGCATGATGATCCTATGTAGTGCATATTCAATACTTGGGATCTTTTGGTTTAGTGCATTCACAGTTTTAACGTTGTTCTACGCTTTTGCCATTTATTTGATTTGCTCAAGTATTAGGGGCGTGAGGATATAGGATTTACACTCTCTGTGAAGCGTTGCTTGTGGCAGGAGGGCTTTTTCAATGACATCTTCGATTAGGCATTTTGTGAATCTTTTGTTTATGATATTTCCCCCTACTCGGCTCTTTGCGGCCAAGCGGGCCTTGTGGCGGATTTGCGGTGTATATTTGGGCCATGGTGTCAGCCTAAACCAAGGTTGCCGTGTTGTGGGTTCGGGGCCAGTGTCGATCGGTCAGGGCACATGGGTTGGAATCGATGCAACCTTTATTGTCCCTGATGGAGGGGGTGTGTCTGTGGGTTCGAACTGCGATATCGGTCCGGGGGTTCTTTTCAACTGTGGTAGTCATGCAATCGGGGGGCGCAGCAGGCGAGCTGGTGCAGGATTATCAAAACCAATCTCTGTTGGTGACGGGGTTTGGATCGGGGCTAGAGCAGTCATTCTTGGGGGTGTTGATATCGGATCGGGTTGTGTGGTTGCGGCAGGAGCGGTGGTTCTTCCAGACAGTTACCCAGAGCACGTTCTGCTTGCTGGAGTTCCCGCTCGGGTGGTGAAAGTGATCTCAATTGTGGATGAAGAGGTCGGAAATTGACCGTGAGAAAGCCCCGCCTGTTTTATATCGGCATGGTCTGTACTGAGGCCTACGTTGCGGCAATCGGCGAGGATGCATACGTTGCAGCGGCAGCAGCTAAGATGACTGCAATCTCTTCTGCATTGAGAAAAGTTGGTAAGCGGTCTGTGCTAGTGTCGCTTCCTTTTGTTGGTAAAGGGTCCTTGCGACAGCGTGGCCGGGCTCTTCGGGGTGACGGCTTCCCTAGTTATTTTTTGCCGGTATGGCGCTTCGCACTAATTCGGAAAATTTGCGGCACCTTTGCACTTGCCCGGTTTGCAGTTTGTGTCATAAAGCAGGGCGATACAGTCTTGTTTTACAATCACGCATTGGAGTATCTGCTTGCTTTGATCATCTTGAAGTATCGCGGTATTTCAGTTTTTCAAGATATAGAAGACGTTCCAACAGGAAAGGAGGCTGGAGTACGTTGGCTTATCGAAGTGTTATGTTATAGGGTGATGTGTAATTTGACGTCTCCCCACAAGATTACAGTATCGAACCAGATTGGTCGTTGCCTCGAGATAGGTGAGTTTTTGGCTGTGCACGGAGTTGCGACGCCCTCCGTCAGTACGCACGTCGATCCTCGTTGGGCTAGGCTTTCCTCAGGTGGTGCACTACGCGTACATTTCGGAGGGTCAATTCTGCCGTCCACTGGCTTAGACCTATTTTGCGACACAGTGATGAATCTGGAGTGTCACTCTCGTCGCTTGGCGCGAGACGTTATTTTCATTGTTACGGGAAAGGGGGATCTTGATAGGGTGCGCGGTTTAAGCGCGTCCCTACGGTCTGGTCGCCTGCAAATCCAGGTGCATGAAGGAGTGGAGCGCGCTGGTTACTATGAGCTTTTTCATAGTTGCCACGCAAGTTTATCCTTGAAGTGTCCTGAAGGAGAGCTTGCAGGGACTACATTCCCTTCGAAAGTGATTGAGATTGCTTCGGCTGGTTTAGCACTCATCGCAACTAGTGTTAGTGACGTTGGAGACATTTTCAAAGAAGATGAAGCGTGGATCATGCAGAGTGCGAACGCCGACGTGTTGAGTAGCATAATCATGGAAATGGCGGCTGATCCGATTGAGATTCTCCGGCGTGCATCAGCAGGTCAGCTCAGTATACAGCGCCGATTTGGGCCATCCGTTGTTGGGGCGTCCCTCGCATCCTTCCTGGATTTGAGGCAGTCATTGGCATGACGTCGCTCTCGATTTGGTTCTGGCAACGGATGGTTACACCGCATATGGCTTTCTTGGCAGTTTCGCTTGCTGATCGTGGTCATCAAGTTAATTATGTAGCGGAACGAAAGCTCGATGAGGACCGGGAGGCGCTTGGATGGCAAGTTCCCGATCTTCCCAATGTGTCGCTTTATTTTGCCTCGACAGCGCACGAGGTTGAGCGGCTCGTATCATTGTCGTTATCGAGTTCCGTTCATTTAACACAGGGCTTCCGGTCGAATGGATCTGTAGCTCTTGCTCAGAGGGCGATTAAGGCGCGCGGTCGACGTCACTTCGTGATCATGGAGACTGTGGATCGGAGAGGGCCTATTGGGGCACTTAGACGTGCGCTGTATGCCTGGCACCTGAATAGGTGGCGAACCGGGTTGGATGCCGTGTTGGCAATTGGAGCCGACACAACGACCTGGGTGGCACAAATGGCACCTGCAAATTTGAAAGTTTTTCCGTTCGCGTACTTTTTGCAAGATTCTGAGGTCTCTGCACCCACATTGGCCGGTTCACCTTTTCGTTTTCTTTTCGTGGGCGCACTGGTGGCTCGAAAAAGAGTCGATCTTTTATTGCGGTGCTTGTCTGAGCTTTCAGATCAATCTTTTGAGATTGAGGTGATTGGCGATGGACCTATGCGTGAAAGCCTGATGCGTCTCGCGGCGGACCATCTTTATGATCGCGCCACATTTAGCGGTGTTGTGCCAATGAGTGACGTAACCGACTACATGGGGAGGGCGGATTGCCTCGTCCTTCCAAGCGATCATGATGGTTGGGGCGCAGTTGTCTCCGAAGCACTAATGGCAGGGACGCCTGTAATATGTAGTTCGTCTTGTGGCGCGCGTGATGTGGTCGCTGCCAGCAATGCTGGTGGGATTTTCCCAACTGATAATCCCACCGCTTTGCGTAACTCGCTAGCTTCTGTGCTAGCGCAAGGGAAGGTCACGTCCGCGCGCCGAGAAAGATTGCGAAAGTGGGCTCGCTCTCTTGGAGCAAATGCTGGTGCCGAGTATCTCGAAACTATCTTACGAGCGGTAATGTCCGGCACGTCGCGTGTGGCGGTAGTGCCATGGCGGGGCCACAATGCGGTACCTTAGAAAGACCTTTTCTGAATGCGGTGGCAATGTAGGAAAATATAGTGCGTGTTGCTCATGTAACCTCTGGCCTTGACCGTCGAGCTGCGGGTGTTGGCGCTGTAGTTGAGGCGCTATCGCTGGAGCAACTTTCTCTTGGCCATGATGTGCGAGTTTTTGGACTTGAATCCTCAGATTGGTCACGGGTTGACAGATTTAGGTGGGAGGGTGCTCCAGTCGAAGCGCTGAAAGTTATTAGTTGGGCGCGTTCCTTCGGTCTTTCGCCAGGTTTAAGGACGGCTTTGTCGCGCTTTGAGCCGGATATTGTACATCTTCATGGTCTGTGGATGTATCCGTCTGTAGCAGTCCTGCAATGGCATCTTAGGACAGGTAATCCTTACATTTACTCACCCCACGGTATGCTATCGCCCGTCGCGCTCTCCTACTCCAAACATAAGAAACGGATTGCTCGAATTCTTTTTCAGGATAAGGTGATAAAACGTGCCGCCGCGCTTGTCGCATCTGCGGCAGCAGAAGCTGATGACATACGGTTGTTCGGCTTGAACGATCGAGTTTCGATTGTTCCTCACGGCATTCATGTTTCTCCCGTGCCTCCTACTTTCGATGTGCAAAATAAGAGCCTTCTCACCTTGGGGAGAATCCACCCTGTCAAGAATCTCCACACCCTCATCGAAGCGTGGGCGCTTCTCGAAAGCAAGCACACGGCTTGGTCGCTCCACATCGTAGGGCCAGATGAATGCGGGCACCGGTCTGAATTGCAAGATTTGGTCGCAAAACTAAAATTGCAACGTGTAACGTTCAGGGCGGCGGTTGATGGAAATCAGCGCAATGTTTCGATGGCCTCCGCTAACCTATTCGTGCTTCCCTCAAGATCCGAAAACTTTGCACTTACAGTTGCGGAAAGCCTAATGATGGAGACGCCTGTGATTGCTACACGCGGAGCACCATGGTCGGGTCTGGTCGACCAAAAATGCGGATGGTGGATTGAACACGGCGTCGACCCACTGGTCGCTGCGCTCGACGCAGCGATGAGTTTGCCTGAAGATAAACGTAACGCAATGGGGCAACGCGGCCGCGCTTGGATGCTTCGTGATTACTCTTGGGAATCTGTGGCTAACAGGATGCTGTCAGTGTATGATGACGCGATTGCCCAACGGTCGGTGGAGTCAACGCTTTGAGCTTGAGAGCTTGCAAAGATAATGTCTAAACGCGCTGAAATTGTTCCGTTGCCCACGATCAATTTTCGTAATCGGGCTCGACGGTTTTTGTGGCGCGTAGTTAGCGCTTTATTTTTTCGTCCCACTCCGGTGGCCGCTCATCGGTGGCGGTGTTTATTGCTCCGCCTGTTTGGCGCGACTGTAGATGCGGACGTGCACCCTTATCCTAGCGCAAGAATTTGGGCACCTTGGAACCTCAAATTGTATAGAGGAAGCTGCTTAGCCCCCGAAGTCGATTGTTATAACGTTGCTTGTGTCGAGCTGGGTGAGGGTGCGATTGTTAGTCAGAAGGCCTATCTATGCACAGCAGGTCATAATTTCGACGATCCGACTTTTCCCTTGACAGGGGCGGCAATTGTCATTGGTGACGGAGCTTGGGTTGCGGCAGGTGCATTTGTTGGCCCGGGTGTACGGATTGGTTCGCGTGCCGTCGTTTTGGCACACTCTGTCGTTGTGCGAGATGTGGCCGCTGAGATGGTGGTTGGCGGCAATCCCGCACGGGAAATTAGGAAGCGCGGAGACGAAGCCTAGTCTGTTGGCCTTGGACGCTGAACGAAGTTGCCGAGAATGTAAGGCAACTATATATTTCAATGACGGGCGTTGAATTAACTGGGCGCAATCAGACAAAGGGTTCGATTGACGGTATATGCTCGGTATCTAATAAATATCGTCACGACATCTTCTTAGAGGAGCGCAAATGACCGTCGAAGTTGATATAAGCGGGTATAGCTATGAGAATGCTTATCCTAATAGCTCCCATGCCTATTTGCTTCCTACATTGTCCGAAGAGCTGGCAGGGCTTCGATTGACCAAGGAAAAACGTTTATTTGAGCTTGGCTGTGGCAACGGTAGCATCGCGGCCGCTCTAAGCACTGTTGGTTGGGAAGTGTCGGGCGTTGATCCGTCAGAGGAGGGAATAGCACAGGCTAACAAAAAATATCCGGAACTTCGGCTCGAGATGGGATCAGCGTACGACGATTTGGTGGGGCGATTTGGGCGGTTTCCTGTTGTCACTAGCCTTGAGGTAATAGAGCACGTGTATGCACCGCGTGATTTTCTAAATAGCCTTTTTAGTTTGGTTGAGCCGGGTGGAACAGCGATTATAAGTACCCCTTATCATGGCTATTTGAAGAACCTTGTTCTCGCAATGACGGGTAAAATGGATGCCCATTTCACTGCGACGTGGGATCATGGGCATATCAAGTTCTGGTCGATCAGAACTTTGACCATTTTGTTAGAGGAAGCGGGATTTCGCGATATCCGCTTTAGAAGAGTGGGGCGAATTCCGGTGTTGGCGAAGTCGATGGTCGCTATCATGAAGCGACCAGGTTGAATTGTCATGCTGACAGTCGTGATATTAACGCATAACGAAGAGCGGCACATTGCGCGCGCCATAGAATCTGTCCGCCAGCTCGCTTCTCATATTTTTGTTTTAGATTCAGGATCAACAGACCGTACGGTTGAGATTGCCACACGCTTAGGCGCAGTGGTTCAGCATAATACGTGGACGAACTATGCGCGTCAGTTTAACCATGCGCTGGATCTCTTGCCCAACGGCACCGGCTGGGTGATGCGACTTGATGCCGATGAGGTGGTAAGTCCCAGCCTTGCCCGTGAAATCGCGGAGCAACTGCCGCGCCTTGCCGACGATATCGAAGGCGTTACGATCGGTCGCCGGATGAGTTTCATGGGGCGTCCGATCCGCCACGGCGGGGTATTTCCGATCCGCGTTCTGCGGATCTTCCGCCATGGAGCGGGCCGCTGCGAGGATCGCTGGATGGACGAACATATCAAAGTGTCGGGTCCGGTTGCCTGGCTTAAGGGCGAGATTCTTGACGACAATCTGAACTCCCTGTCCTGGTGGACCGCCAAGCACAATTCCTATGCCAGCCGCGAGGTTGTGGATCTTTTGAATCTAAAGCATGGTTTCATGACCCATGACAGCGTGGCGGGCCTTGCTGGTGGTCAAGCAGGGGTCAAGCGCTGGCTGAAAGAAAGGCTTTATGTTCGGTTGCCCAGTGGATTGCGGGCTTTCGCCTATTTCTTCTGGCGTTACGTCCTGCGGCTTGGCTTTCTTGATGGGCGCGAAGGACTTGCTTTCCATGTCTTGCAAGGATTTTGGTATCGCTTCCTTGTCGATGCAAAACTGGCGGAAGCCACAGCGTATATGATACGGAAAAAGGTCGATGCGCCAACGGCGATCCGCGATGTGCTTGGTATAGACGTAATGAAATGACGGCCATTAAATTTTCAATCATTACCGCCGTCTGGAACCGCGAGGCTACCTTAGGCGATGCGCTCGACAGCCTCGCGGCGCAAAGCTATGATAACTATGAACATCTGGTGCAGGATGGGGGCTCGACTGATGGCACTTTGGCTCTGCTGGCAGGGCGGCCCGATTGCCGGCGCAAGTTGATTTCTGAACGCGATGACGGGATCTATGACGCGTTGAACCGCGCAATGGCGCGAGCTAGTGGCGATGTCATCGGCCTTTTGCACTCAGACGATCTTCTGGCACACCCGCAAGTGCTGGCCCGCGTCGAGCGGTGTTTCGAGGAGACCAAGGCCGATGCCGTCTATGGCGACCTTGACTACGTTTCGGCTAGCGATACCTCCCGGGTAATCCGACATTGGAAATCCGGCGAATATCACCCGGCGAAACTGCGACGCGGCTGGATGCCACCGCATCCCGCGCTGTTTCTTCGGCGCAAGGTGATCGAGACTTGGGGCGGATACGACACCAGTTACCGCATCGCTGCCGACTACGATTCCATCCTGCGTTATTTTGCCAAAGGGCAAATTGCAGCGGCCTGGCTCCCCGAGGTTCTCGTCAAGATGCGGGTTGGCGGGGAGAGCAACCGTTCAATCGAACGGATCTTGCGCAAAAGCCGTGAGGATTTCAGCGCACTTCGCAGGAACAAGGTTGGAGGCATCGGCGCGCTGGCCGGCAAGAACTTGGGCAAACTCAGCCAGTTTTTAATCAGATCATAAGGAAAGACCATGACAAAGCGTGCCCTCATCACCGGCATTACCGGACAGGACGGCTCCTATCTTGCCGAATTCCTGCTCGAGAAGGGCTACGAAGTCCACGGCATCAAACGCCGTGCCTCTTCGTTTAACACCCAGCGGATCGACCATATCTACCAAGATCCCCACGCGCCCGATCCGAAGCTCAGCTTGCACTACGGCGATCTGACAGACACCTCGAACCTCACACGTATCCTGCAGGAGGTGCAGCCTGACGAGGTCTACAATCTCGGTGCACAAAGCCATGTCGCAGTAAGCTTTGAGGCTCCAGAATACACTGCTGACGTCGACGCCATCGGCACCCTGCGATTACTCGAAGCCATCCGCTTTCTGGGGCTGGAAAAGAAGACCCGCTTTTACCAAGCCTCGACGTCAGAGCTTTACGGCCTGGTACAGGAAATACCCCAATCCGAGACGACACCTTTTTATCCGAGGTCTCCCTACGCCGTTGCCAAGCTGTACGCTTACTGGATTACCGTCAACTACCGCGAGGCCTATGGCCTCTACGCGTGCAATGGTATTCTGTTCAATCACGAGAGCCCGAAGCGTGGTGAAACCTTTGTCACCCGCAAGATTACTCGTGGTCTTGCAAATATCAGTCAGGGGATCGAGCCTGGCCTGTTCATGGGCAACCTCGACGCCCTCCGTGACTGGGGCCACGCAAAGGACTACGTACGCATGCAGTGGATGATGCTGCAGCAGGACAGGCCGGAAGATTTCGTTATTGCCACTGGGCAACAACATTCAGTTCGTGATTTCATCTGCTGGTCGGCTGAAGAGCTGGGTATTCAACTGCGCTTTGAAGGCAATGGTATTGAAGAGATTGGAATTGTCGACACTGTCTCCGGCAATATAGCCACGGCGGTTAAGCCTGGGGACGTCATCGTGCGCGTTGATCCCCGCTATTTCCGTCCGGCGGAAGTTGAGACGCTGCTAGGGGACCCGGCCAAGGCCAAGAAAATGCTCGGCTGGGTACCGGAAATTTCGGTCCGCGAGATGTGCAAGGAGATGGTCGCAGCGGACCTTGAGACTGCCCGCCGCCATGCTTTGCTGAAGGCACATGGTTTCGACACACCCGTAGCGCTTGCAATCTGAGGCTTATTAATGACGATTTATGTTGCCGGGCACCGAGGCATGGTGGGTTCTGCTATCGTCCGTCAGTTGAAAGCTCAAGGGATTTCGCCACTCGTGCGCAGCCGTGCCGAACTAGACCTGACGGACCAAGCGGCTGTGCGGGAGTTTATGCAAGAAGAACGGCCCGAAGCGGTGATCGTTGCGGCAGCTAAAGTCGGCGGCATTCATGCCAACAACACCTACCCCGCTGATTTCATATACGAAAATCTGATGATGGAGTGCAATGTCATCCATCAAGCGTTCCTTGCCGGTGTGCGCCGCCTGCTATTTCTAGGATCCTCTTGTATCTATCCGAGGGCTATCTCGCAGCCCATGCGCGAGGAGGCGCTGCTATCCGGCGCGCTCGAGCCCACCAACGAGCCCTATGCCGTTGCCAAGATTGCTGGGATCAAGCTGTGCGAAAGCTACAACCGCCAATACGGCACTGATTATCGGTCCGTAATGCCCACCAACCTCTATGGCCCGGGTGACAATTTTCACCCTGAGAATAGCCACGTATTGCCTGCACTTATCCGCCGTTTCCATGAGGCAAAAGAGCAAAGCCTTGATGAGGTTGTGATCTGGGGGACGGGGACCCCACGTCGCGAGTTTCTGCATGTCGATGATATGGCCTCGGCCAGTTTGTTCGTGCTAGACCTCACCATCGATGTTTATCAGGCTAATACGCAGCCCATGCTAAGCCACATAAACGTTGGCAGCGGCACGGACATTTCGATCCTTGAGCTTGCCCAGCTTATCGCTCGCATCATAGGATTTGATGGCGCCATATCGATAGACCCCTCCAAGCCAGATGGTACGATGCGCAAGCTAATGGATGTTAGCCGACTTAGGCAGATGGGCTGGCAAGCTCAGACCGGCCTTGAGCAAGGTATCCGCGATACGTACCAATGGTATCTAAACAACCACCGTGCGGCCCGCGCTTGATGGTGCTCATTGGATCAGTGAGTAGCCCCTAGATTTCTGGACGCCTCCTGCTTTAAAAATCTGCTATCTTTCTAGCTCGGCGCCTTGTTTGCAATGGGGTCAGGCTTGCCTGGCCCCATTGCAAAGATCGCTTTCGCGTAGCTGGCTGGGGTTTGGTATCCGATTGAGGAGAGGGGACGGCGAATATTGCAATCCTCCGCCCCCTCCCGGATCACGGCACAGGCATGATCGATGCCGTAGAACAGCGTCTCGTTGAGTATTCCACGTAACCGTTCTGCGTTGGCTTGCCCGGCGAGATGTGGTGCCACTCGATCTCGTTGTTCTTGTACCAAGCGAGGATCGCATTGGCGATGAACTCGGTGCCTTAGCACATTGGGAAGCGGCGCCATGATCGGCCAACAGGTCTCCAAAGTGACGTTGTCGACTCAACCCTTTGGAGACGGACCGACCATGACCAAGCGCAGTTCTACCCTCCGTCGACTCCGCATTGGTAGCCATCGATATGTCGAAGCACCGGCAGGAGGTATTGGTTGAACGCCCCGAAAGCGGCCGCCAGCGGCGCATGACGATCACGGCCACCAAGGCTGACTACGATTGCCTCGCCGACGAGCTCAGCAGCATAGGGCGCCCGATCGTCGTCGGCTTTGAGGCGGCCGGCAACTACCATCGCACCTTGGCGCACCGGCTGCTTTCCGCAGGTTTCGAGCTGCGACTGATTTAGTCGGTTGCCCTGCGCGCACCCGTGGGGCGCTGCACAATGGTTGAGAAAAGAACGATTCCAAGGATGCGCTGGTGATCCTGCACATGCTGCTGATCGGTGCCACGCAGCGTTACGTCGATCCGCTGGCGGTCGAGATCGACTACCTGCAGGAGATGCCGACGACCCATGACGCCATCTCCAAGGCCAAGACCCAGACCTGGCACCGGATCCTGACGCACTATCTGCCGTTGTACCTTCCAGAGATTGAGCGGTTCGCCGGCTATAGCCGGTCGGACTGGTTCCTAGCCCTGCTGGAGCGGTTTCCCACCCCAGCCAGCATGATTGCACTGGGGCAGGGAGGCTTCGCGCGTGAGGCTTGGTCGCTGGTCGGTCGCAAGGTCTTCAAGGCCCGTCTAATCAACGATATTGATGAGACCGCCTGCGTCTCGGTGGCATTGCGGGTCGACGAGGATTCGGTAGCGATCGCCATGTTCCGGATGGTCATCGCGCAAGCACGCAGCCTCGTCCGGCAGCGCGATGAGATTGAGCGTACCGCTCACACCTTGCTCTGCGTGAATTGAGATTATCAGCTCCTACGAATGATCCCCGGGATCGTACCGATCACGCGCTGACGATCGTCGCCGAGGCCGGCGACCCTCGCCGGTTCGCCCACCACTGCCAGTTCCTCAAGTTCTGTGGGCTTGACCTCGCGAATTGCCAGTGGGGCACATTCCGCGGGCGGACCAAGCTGTACAATTACGGCAACGCTCGGCTACGCTGCACCTTCTGGATGGCAACCCAGGTTGCCATCCGCCAGCGCGACAACAGCTTCCGTGACAAGCTTGGCCGCTATGTAGCCGGCCATGGCAATGACCCCGATGGCCGCCGCAAGGCGATGATCGCACTCACGGCCAAGATGGCGCGTCGCGCACGCTGTCATAAAGACGGGAGCCGAGTACCGCCCGTTCGTCGAAGGGGCGGACACCTGATGGAAGGACCCCTCTCTATCGTGCCGTGAGGGCGCTACGACGACCTTGTAGATAACGTTCGTGGCTTGCATCCGGCATCCGCATCTCATTTTAAGGACGGTGAGGATCACGACCGCCGAGGCCGCTGGATCCTGTGTTTGCTATGGCCAGAGCGCATACCTTGACGATGGAAGCCACTGAATCAGAACGCAATCAGCGCCGATCACCATCGGCGTAACGAGACCTGCTGGCTGTTTCCCGCCGCTGCTTCCCGACCTAGGACGTTGTCGCTGACGATCATGCCCGGCTTGCCGCGCCCGCCGATGATGTCGGGCAGTTCGCGCACCATTCGGTGCCCGAAGAGTGACGTGTCGGGTATCGCGGCGAGGCATTCCCTGGTCACGTTATCGGCGATGTTGAGCACGCGGAACCGCCTGCCGCAGGCGAACTGATCATGGACGAAGTCCAGGCTCCAGCGCGCATTGGGCCGGGCCTCGACGAGGATCGGAGCCGGTGTGCCGACGGCCCTGCGCCGTGTCCGACGCTTGTGAACGCCAAGACCTTCCTCCCGATAGAGCCGGTAGACGCGGTTGATGCCCGAAGGCTCACCTTCCCGCCGCAGCAGGATGTGCAGCCGGCGATAGCCGAACCGGCGCCGCTCGTTGGCAAGCTCGCGCAAACGGCGCGCAACTCCGTCTCCGGCGGCCGCCGGGACTGGTAGCGAACGCTTTTGCGATCAGCTTCAATGACACGGCACACCCGCCGCTCGCTCATCCCATGATGATCCGCGAGATGAGCAACCGCTCTGCGCCTGACAGCGGGCGTTACCAATTTTTTGAGAGAAGATCCTTCAGCGCGGCGTTGTCCAGCATCGTAAAAGCTGATCAAATGGATGCACCCGACCGAGGTCCTCATTGCCGAAAGGCTCCTGCGCAGCGGGGGTCGTCCACGACATCACGACAAATTACAACGAGCCCGAAAAGTTAATCCAGATCGATGTAGAACGTGTAGAAACCGCTCTATTTCCTAGCTCCTTGCCCCTACGATAAGATGGTGTTGACAAAGTCAGCAGCCGGGTTTCGGCAACCACTCCCATAGAGTTGCGGTGCTAAATGCGCCAAGCGCGCCTGCTTGGGTCAAAAATTCGGAAGAGGTTTCAGATAGTTAATCGATACCTTAAACCCTTTAAGATTTGCTTATGTAATTTCCCTTAGGTCTTCTCGCGGGTCGGTTCGGACGTGCTGACCCAAGATCAGCGACTCTAGTCGGCGTACCAGGGGACTTGAAATGAGACATTATCTTGCCAGCGCGGCAATTGCCGCCGGGCTTCTGGCCGGAGGTTCCGCCTTCGCCCAGACCGCCGCAAATACCAGCAGTGCTACTGCGTCGGGGTCGGTCACCATCGTCCGCCCGCTGACGATCACCAAGAACAGCGACCTTGCCTTTGGCCGCATCGTGCGTCCGCGCACGGGCGGCACCGGTACGGTCACGCTGGCAAACACCGGCAACTCGGTTGTCGCCGCCAGCGGTGCCGTCGCACTTGCCAGCACCACCAGCCGCGCACAGTTCACCGTCGATGGCGAGGGAGGCCAATCGGTCACCACCTCGATCCCGGCGACGGTCACCCTGACCAGCGGGACCAACACCATCCCGGTAACGTTGCTGCCCGACTTCGGCAGCACGGTGACTCTCTCTGGCGCCCTGGCGGCCGCAGGATCCGCCACGCTCAACGTCGGCGGCTCGTTCAGCCTGCCTGACACACAGGCTTCAGGCGCCTACACCGGCAACTTCACGGTGACTGTCACCTATCAGTGATGGAACTTCGGGGAGCGTTGCCGCAACTGCGCGGCACCTCCCCGAGGCAGACGGCAACCGTCGGCGAGAGGGGGACAAGCCATGGACGCAGGATCGAAGGTTCGCATCGGGCAGATTGCCAGGGCGCTCCTCGCCGCTTGCGCGATCATGGCCTCGCCGGCGGTTGCCCACGCTGCACCAGCACCCGCATCGGCAGAAGCAGCCGTGGTCATCCTCGAGCCGGTTGGCGCAGGGTTCTCGTTCGACATCCTGAGCGATGCCGTTTCTGCGGTGTTCCTCAATGGCGATGCGGGAGATTCGGTCTCGGTGCTGATGTCACCGCGCAAGCCAGGCAAGAAGGGCATGCCCCGTGACGCCAGCGGCGTCCTGGTCATGGCAAGCGGCGTCTACCGCATTGACCTGCTGCAACCGGCCGCATCGGACGCACGCCTGCGCGGCGCAATGCGCGGCAGTGTTTCTGGGCGCGGCAATGTTCCAGGCGACAGCTCCATCCTGTTCCTCGCACAATTCAACTGAAGGTCATCGAGCCATGAAGCGCAACCTCGTGATGATGCCAGGCCTCCTGACCTTGCTGGCGCCGGCAATGGTGGCTGCCCAGCAGGCACCGCTCCCGATCGCCGCTCCCAAGGCGCAAGACGCCCAGGTGACCGTCCCGGTCCAGGCAGCCGCAGCCAATATCAACATTACGCCACGCCGCGTGATCTTCGATTCCAGCAAGCGTACCGAAGCGGTCTACGTGTTCAACCAAGGCACCACGCCGGTTACGGTTGACGTGGCGCTGGTCGACAACGCCATGCTGCCCTCTGGCGAGATCGTGCCGATGAGCCGCCTTGCAGAGCGTGGTGCCGAAGGTCTTGGCGCGAAAGTGCGCTCCGCCAAACCCTTCGTGCTTGCCGCACCCAGCCGCCTGATCCTGCCACCGGGCCAAGGCAAGACGGTTCGTGTTCGCGCCACCCTGGCCGACACCGCCACGACCGCGGAGTATCGCACGCACCTGACCGTCACCACGGTGCCTCCCGCCGATACGGGGCTGACTGCCGAACAGGCTGCTGCCGCCGAAAAGGGCGAGCTGGTTCTTCGCATTCAGTCCGTCTTCGGCATCTCGATCCCGCTGATCGTGCGGGGGGGCACGCCCGATGCAACCGGCGGAATTGGCGCAATAACGCCTTCCGCCACGCGCGATGGCCCTGCGCTTGCAGTAACCCTGCAGCGCAAGGGCACGACTTCGCTTTACGGCAATCTCGAACTGCGCACGGCCAAGGAAGTGGTCGGCGTGGCGCGGGGTATTGCCGTCTACCCGGAAGCTGATGAACGCCAGGCCCTCGTGCCTTTGCTCCGCCCGCTGAAACGAGGCGAAGTGATAACCGCCACATACAGCGCCGACGACGGCAAGAAGCCGGTCGAGATCACCAGCGGAAGCTACACCGCCTCCTGACATGACCACGACACTGGCCATTCTGGCCCTGGCCGCTGCCAACGGCAGCGCGCCAGCGGGACCGGCTGCATCTGCAAGCCCTGCCGACGAGAGTAGCGGCAGATCGGGCACGGCTTTGCCACAACCTGCCTTCGGCACCATCCGTGCGGACGGGCAAGACCTCCTGCTGTTTTCCGTGCAGCTTGACGGCACCACCATCAGCGAGGCGCTGACGGCGTACGGCGACCCCACAGACCCGCTGCTGCCGCTCGGTGAACTCACCCGTCTGCTTGAACTTCCGCTCGATATCGACGTTACAAATGGCGTTGCATCGGGCCGCATCGGCGAGAGCCAGCGTCCCATCACTATCGATCTGCGGTCAGGTCAGGCCCTTATTGGCGGCAAGGTTGTCGCGCTGATTCCGCCCGACAGCCTGATCTCCGAAACCGATATCTACCTGCGGGCCTCGCTGGTGGCCAAGTTGCTGCCGCTGAAGATCACGTCGATTGCCGACGAGATGATCCTCACCCTCGAAGCCTCGGAAAAGCTGCCCTTGCAGGCCCAGCGCGAACGCCTTGCCCGCATGGCAGGGCTTGCAGGGCAGCCGGAATCGCAGGACGATGCCATGCGCGTTGCAACACCCTACCGCTGGGTCAGCGCCCCCGCTTTCGATTTCACGACCGAGCTTGGCTACAACAGCGAAGGCATCAACGGCGGTGGCCGCTCTGTCACGCGCTTTGAAGGCCGTGTGGCGGGCGATCTGCTGAAAGCAGGCTTCAACGCCTGGATCGCCACCGACGACCACGGCGACCCGGTTTCGGCCCGCCTTGCCTTCACGCGCCGGTCCGAGGACGGACGACTGCTCGGCTCGCTCGGTGGCACGTCTGCCGCGCTGGGCGACGTCTTCACGCCCCCCCAGGTCGTCGGCTCACGCAGTCTTGGCGGGGCCGGTTTCACGTTCTCATCGTCGCGCATTGATGAAGCCAGCGTGTTCCAGCGCATCAACCTGCGCGGAGAACTGCCGCTGGGATATGATGCCGAGCTCTACGTCAACGATATCCTGCGATCCGCCCAGCGCGGTGCGGGCGTGCAGGGACGCTATGAATTCAACGACATCCCGCTGGTGCGCGGCCGAAACGCCCTGCGCGTCGTGCTCTATGGCCCGCGCGGAGAACGCATCGAACGCACCCGCGTGATCAACGTGGGAGGCGGCCAGCTTGCGGCGGGCAAGACGACGGTTGATCTCGGCATCGTTTCGCAGGACCGGACCGTGATCGACCTGTCTGATGCCAACCTCAGCGGCTTTGCCAAGGGCAAGGGCGATCTGCGCGCCACTTTCAACATCGCCCACGGCATAAGCGAACACCTGACTGTCGCGGCCGGTCTTTCGCGCTTCACCGACTTCGGCGGCACTTCACACGCCATCGGTTCGATTGGCGCGCGCCATTCGCTGCTCGGCCTTGCCGTGCAGACCGACCTTGCCAGCGACTTCACAGGCGGGCGGGCGATGTCTCTGGGCCTTGCCGGACGCATCGCCGGCGTAAGCTTCCTTGGCCGCCATGTCGAATACGGCGGGGGCTTTGCCGATGAGGCCAACACTGCTTTCGATCCGTCGCGCCCGATGCGCCGCTACAGCGAAGTCGTCTTCGACCTGGCGGTACCGCTGCCCGGCTCGCTTGGCCTGCCAGTCTCTGGGCGGTTCGACCGTGCCGAGTTCGTCGACGGCAGCCAGACCCTCTCGGCCCGGGCACGCACCACCGCGAGCGTAGGGCAGACCCTGTTCGCCATAGGCGCCGACTACAGCCACCGCACGCAGGGCAATTTCGCCGACACCCGCATCAACGCCAATCTCGGTGCGATGCGGCTGATCGACTACAAGTGGCAACTGCGCGCCACTGCCGATTTCGGGATCAAGCCAGGCACCCGGCTGGAAACGCTGGGTTTTGCCGCGGACCGGGCAATTAGCGATCGGTACAGTTTGCGCCTTGGTGCGACACGCAATTTTGCCGGGCATGATACGGCCCTGCAGGCAGGGCTGACCGCGCGCTTGCCGATGGCGACCGCGACGCTGGGCGGCGACTGGTCCACCAGCCAGAACCGCTGGCGCGTGGGCGTACAGCTCAACTTCGGGATAGCACGCGACCCGCTCAAAGGCCGCTATCGCGTGACGCCGCCGGGCCCGGCCAATGGGGCCAGCGCAGCGCTCCTGGCTTTCATCGACGCCAATGCCAACGGCCGGCGCGATGAGGGTGAGGAAGCAGTGCCCGGCGTGGTCGTGCAGGGTGGCGGACTGAAGGCCGTGACGGATGGACAGGGCCGGGCGTTCGTGACTGGCCTCGGCGATGGCAACATGACTTCACTGCGCACCGACATCTCGGGGACCGACACCGTATTTGTTTCCCCTCCGCCACAGAACATCACGTTTGCTGCGCGTTCAGGGGGAATTGCGCGGATCGACTATCCGCTTGTGCCGACGTCCGAGTTGGTCACCCGCATCCGCTTCCGTGGCCGGGACGGGGCATTGAATGGCCTTTCGGCGGTGAAAGTGCGGCTTGTTTCGCCCAAGGGCGATGTCGCATCCGGCATGACCGAATTCGATGGCACGGTCGTGTTCGACGGGGTGAAGCCAGGCAAGTACGCAATCGAGATCGACGCTGACCAGGCTGCCCGCCTCGGCATGCGGCTGAAGGAACCGATATTTGCGACAGTGGGAGCGGATGGGAGTGTCGTTGACGTCACCGGTGAAGTCGCCTTCAGCGAACACGTACAGATGGTGACGAGATGATGAGATATCTCTTCCTTGCGATCACGATCATCTTCTACGGACATGTCCCGGCATCGGCACAGAATTATACGGTGAATTCCGTTTCCGGCGGCAACCTCGGCACCATTGTCTCGGCAACTTCCGGTTCGAGCCAGATAGAAATCAGTGCGGGGAGCGGAGCGTCCGCTTTGATCTCAGGGAGCGCAGTAAGGCTCACCAATAGTCCTGCCAACTTCATTGTTTCAATATCCTGTAATGGCAATCCAAATTGCGACACTAGCAATGTGATTGTCACGTTAACGCCGTCAGGAAGCGCCCAGGGTCGGATTGGGTCCATCTCTGCTGTCACGGCATCAGCCGGGTCGGCAACAGTCATGAGTACTACACCTTTAGGAAATTCAACCGAAGTTGTAATTGGGCCAATTGGCCGAAATGGCAGCAAGACACTGCAACTCGGTTATACTATCTCAATTTCCGGCAACGAGGCCTCCGCTTCAACAGGATCCGCAACTGCAAGTCTGCTTGTTACAGCATCAAGGCCCAGCTCCGGAGGCTCGAGCTCAATGAGTGGAACGGTCGTTGCCACGGTGATCAGACCGGTGACCATTGGCAAGGTTGCAGATCTCCAATTCGGGAGCATCACCCGACCGGTAACCGGATCCGGTACAGTTTCAATCGATGGCACGGGGACAGTATCGGTAACCGGCACCGGTGTACGGCGGTTGCCTGTCCTAACGCCGACTACAGCCCAATTTGCCATTACAGGAGAAGGAGGGCAGGCCATCAGTGTAAATGTCCCTCAGAATTTTTCGTTGTCCGGACCAAACGGGTCGCTCATCGTCAACACGACATCGATCGGTGCCGGTAACGTCACTCTACCTGGGAATCTCGGGTCCAGTGGACAAAGCGCCGTCATCGTTGGCGGATTGATCGTCCTGGATGCAAGCACGGCAGCTGGCATATTCTCGGGAAGCTTGCAGGTTTGGGTTCAATACAACTGAACTGCTGCGAAGTGTTGAACAGCCTCCGCAACCGCGAAGCGGGGCATTATGCGGTTGTGGAATGTCGATGTGTAGACGATCTGCCCGGCACAACCGCTTTTCTGTGGCAGAAGCTGTGGTCAGCTTTTAAAACAGATCGGAAAAAGCGTGCGCCGGGAGCCGGATGGTCTTTGACACACTCTGCGGCGCCTGTCTGCTTTCTCTCCATTTTATGCCTTAACGATACAATTTCGTCCGCTATCCTTGGCCTTGTACAAGGCAAGGTCAGCTGCTCGGAGGGCCTCGCGCCGGTCATCGAACGCAAATACATTCGCAATGCCCGCTGAAAAGGTAACATGCCCGATCGGTTCATCGGTCAGCCGGTTTATTAGTTTGCGTGCGGCAAACTGTTTCCGTGTATCGTCAAGTTTCTGCCAAGCTTCATCCAGAGAGATTCCCCGAAATAACAGAACGAATTCTTCTCCGCCATGCCGCGCGACGTGACACTTGTCGTCTGAAATTCGAGTCAGAGCCTGTGCGATAGATTGTATGACACGATCTCCCGTATCATGACCGTGTTTGTCGTTAATACTTTTAAAGTGGTCAATATCGCAAAACGCAACACTTAAAGGCTCAATTTCGGATTGAGCAATACGGTATTGTGACTCAAACACGCCTTCAAAGGCTCTTCGATTTGCCAGGCCGGTCAGATGATCCAAATCGGCTTCCCTTCGGGCTTTTTCCAGACTTGCCCGCAAAGAGGAGGCTTCCTTCTCGCTTCGCTCCATCTCCTTTTCGATGCGATCCGTCCGTTCGATCATTGTCTTGGTGATCTCAACGAGGTTCTGCAGAACAAGGTCGTGAGTCAGGTTTGCCGACAGGTTAGAGGCTTGGGCATGGAGCACCTCGCCGTATTCCTTGGTGCTCTTTTTTGCAGAGCTGGACGTATGCTCAAAGACGGCAAGCGTGCGCTCGACCTTGGCGGCAAGGCTGTCCAACTCCTCTGACTTCCCAGGAAGTGCGGAGACGGCATAATGGTCCATCATCGATTGGGTGATTTTTTCACCTGCAGCTACTTTTGCCGAGATGGTGCGCGCCAAGCCGACTACCGCGCCTGAAAACGCGGCGTGCGCCGTGAGCAGATTTGCCTGGCTTACTTCAAGCCTGTTTCCAAGGAGGAAATCCGAGATTCTTTCGAGCAATTCGCGATCTGCGTGGCTCGCGAGAGTCTCCGATGTCTTTTCGGCCTCTGGTGGCAAGGGGCTTTCGCTAAACCACCGTAAGAATCCAGATCCGGGTTTCACGCTCACATTCTCCATTACAGGCCTGACATAGCCAGGAGATCCACTTCAAAGGTTCGTGATCCTTTTAGCTCGGCGTGGTAAAGTTTGCTTGCGGCTACCACTACGAAGCTACCGGCATATTTCAATTGAACTCGTTAATAGTCGAGCTACGGGGAGAGTCGGCTAACTGAGCAGATGTCCCGCTCCGTCGAGCGCAGCCGTTGCTCGAACCGGGAGAGACAAGTGATTGTTTGGCTGAATTTCCACGGAACGTATGGTGCTCGCAGATTCGAGATGCAGCACCGATTTCAGTTCAGCCTTTACAGAGGTCGGCCGGGTTTCGGTCTCTTAAGGATTCTCCGATTTTGCTCGCATCGGTCGAGCCGGAGTAGCACCTTTATTATCGAGTGTCGCGCAGGCTAATGAGGGATTGATGCAAGGCGGGAATCTGTTCGTTCTGCGTTGGTGAGACAAGGAGCGCCTGATACGAGTGCCCGGTCAAACGGTGCCGGTCCGCTTACTCGACAGTGACCGACTTCGCCAGGTTGCGCGGCTGATCGACGTCAGTGTCCTTGGCCACGGCGACATGGTAGGCGAGCAACTGCACCGGCACAGCATAGACCAGCGGCGCGATCAGCGGGTGGACCTTCGGCATCTCGATGGTCGCCAGGCATCCTTCGCCCGCTTCGGCAATGCCTTCGGCGTCCGAGATCAGCACGACCTTGCCGCCGCGCGCGCGCACTTCCTGCATGTTGCTGACGGTCTTTTCAAAGAGCGGTCCGGAAGGCGCCAGCACGATCACCGGCACAGCCTCGTCGATCAACGCGATGGGGCCGTGCTTCATCTCGCCGCTGGCATAGCCCTCTGCGTGGATATAGCTGATTTCCTTGAGCTTCAGCGCTCCTTCCAGCGCCAGCGGATAATCCGGCCCACGGCCAAGATAGAGCACGTCGCGCGCAGGCGCGATCAGGTGCGCCATGCCGGCAATCTCCTCGTCGTGGGCAAGCGCAGCGTTGAGGCAGGCCGGAGTCTCGACCAGCTGCTCGACGATCTCGGCCTCTTCCTCACGGCTGAGCCGCCCGCGCTTCACCGCAAGGTGCGCCGCGAGCGCCGCCAGCACGGCGAGCTGACAGGTGAAGGCCTTGGTCGAGGCTACGCCGATTTCCGGCCCGGCATGGGTCGGCAGCAGCAGGTCCGCCTCGCGGGCCATCGAACTCGTCGGCACGTTGACGACGACGGCGATGGTCTGCCCCGCGGCCTTGCAATGCCGCAGCGCCGCCAGCGTGTCTGCCGTCTCACCGCTCTGCGAGATGAACAGGGCAAGGCCGCCCGGCTCGAGCACGGGATCGCGGTAACGGAATTCCGATGCCACATCGATGTCCACCGGCAGCCGCGCGAACTGTTCGAACCAGTACTTTGCGACCATCCCGGCGTAGAAACTCGTTCCGCAGGCGACGATGGTCACGCGGTTGATGCTGGCGAGATCGAAGTCGATCTGCGGCAGCGCCACGGTCTGCTCGACCCGGCGCAGGTAGGAGCGCAGCGTTTGTGCCACCACCACCGGCTGCTCGAAGATCTCCTTCTGCATGAAGTGGCGGTAGTTGCCCTTCTCGATCGCGGCTGCGGTTGCGCCCGAGGCGACGATGGGACGCTCGACCGGATTGTTTTCGGCATCGAAGATCTGCGCGCCATCGCGGGTGATCACCACCCAGTCGCCCTCCTCGAGATAGGTGATCCGCTGCGTCAGCGGGGCGAGCGCCAGCGCGTCCGATCCAAGATAGGTCTCGCCCACGCCATAGCCCACCACCAGCGGCGAACCGAGACGCGCACCGATCAGCATGTCGTCACGGGTGCGGAAGGCGATGGCAAGGGCGAAGGCCCCGCGCAAGGTCGGCAGCACGGCCTTGACCGCGTCCTGCGGCGAAAGCCCCGCCTCGACCTGTTCGGACACGAGGTGGGCGACGACTTCTGTATCGGTCTCGCTTTCGAACGTGCGGCCGCGCGCGATCAGCGCTTCGCGCAGCGGCTTGAAGTTTTCGATGATGCCGTTGTGGACCAGCGCGACTTCACCCGTGGCATGGGGGTGCGCATTGCTGGTCGTCGGCGCGCCATGCGTTGCCCAGCGGGTGTGGGCGATGCCGATCAGGCCCGAGGCCGGATTGCGCGCCAGTTCCGCCACAAGATTATTGAGCTTGCCCTCGGCCCGCCGCCGCACGAGCTGACCGCCTTCGACAGTGCAGATGCCCGCCGAGTCATAGCCGCGATATTCCATCCGCCGCAGGCCATCGACCAGCCGGTCTGCCACCTGTTCCTTGCCGACGATTCCGATGATTCCGCACATTTGGGGATGGGCTTTCGCATAAGAGTTACGTCACATGGACGCCCGACACATTGGCCGCGCGATCCTTGGCTTTGGTGTTGCAAGGCCGCAAGCCGCTTTCACTGCCCCGTTGCCGGTATGAACCAGTCACTCTCTAATTCCCCAATCCGGAAAATGACACCCCCTTAGATGAGCGCGTGCCAGGCGAGGAACCTGCCTGATGCAGGCCGGTCCAGCCCCCAAAAAGGTGTCAGAGCTCATTTCTTTACGGAGAAGTCCGAAAAAAGATCGAAGACTCAACTCGCCGGTTACGCGCCAACGATGCGGGGAGACAGAACGGGTTCATGCCGATGGAAGGATCTATGGGGCGTGAGCTTTCGTATTGTTTCCGGACCATGGGGCCAGTCCTTCAATCTCGCGCCGGATCGCCGTCGCCCTTGCGGAGGCAGAAGCGTGCGTCGGGCTTCGCAGGATTCCCCCGCTGTAGCGTTTTCCTGGTCCTTCCCAGAACTGTACTGCAAGCTCGGGATTGTAACCGGCATTGGCCAACAGGTGGACGCTCAAGCGATCAGCTTCATCTTCGGCAGCGCGGATAAGCTTGCCGCTTCTCCCATAGGCAGACAGGGCAGTGTATTTTACATTCAGGCTCTCGAGCTTTTGGCGGTGCCCGAGAACCACGTGTGCCAGTTCATGGGCCGCAATGACGGCCACAAAATCGTCGGTTTGATCATCGAGGAAATGCGCCGAAAGCTGAACAATTTCTCCGTCTGAGAGGCCGAGGTCCGCCTTGTCGAAGGTTACTTCCCAGCGAGCTCGACAGGTCCGTTGAGGTTGCAGCGAGACAACTCTCGGTGCTGTCTCCCCATTTCGTTGTATCGTGATGTTGATAGGCCCATCGGCAGATTGCATAAGCAGCAATCGCTCTGCCTTGTCGCGATCCATGCTGCTACGTTTGGCGGAGCCGTCCAAGGGCAGTGCGATATCGTTGATTGCGACTATTCCATCACCCACTTTCAAGCCTGCAGTTGCTGCCGGGCTATCAGATAAAACCAGTTCGACTGCTACCGGGGCAGGGAAGTACCCCGCTTTGGCCAACGATGCCGCAAAGTGCCTGTCATATTGACTTTGCGCATGCAGAATGAGTCCCGTGAACGGCATCTGGTTACGGCAAATGGCGGCGTTTCCGGTAATCAGCCTGCGCATGATCATCGACAGTCGCAGATCTTGCTCCCTGACTGCTTCAAAGGGCTCAAGCGTGTTTGCCCTCTCCAATGGCGCGCGCGCTGCAGTGGGATTGGCAAGCTGAAGCGCTGCCACAATGGCAACGATGTGGTGCTTCCTTAATCCATTGTGCATCCCTGGATCCGCTCCGGATGTTCGAGTTCTGGCTAAGGCACAGCTTGACTTAGCGTCATAATGGCTTCGGCTCGCCGAACCCGCGCAGGCCGTCGACCGTCGTCCCGCGGCATCGACCGGAGAAATCGTGCGTTATCCTCCAGTGCGCGTAGCACTGCCCTTTGATTTGCTGAGAACCCGATTTTGGCCGGTCCGACCACTGGACGCGCGAAAACCGGCTTTTCCGGGGAAAACGATGCTTTGCCGCCAAGGATCATGCTTTTGATGCCTTTGCTTCCAACAGGGTCAGGCGCTCGACACAGACCGTGTGCACCACGCGGCCCAGTTCCTCGACCTGCTCACCGAGCCAGGACAATTCCTCGGCGGTAATGCGGTAGTGCCTGGAGTAGCGCGCCTTGACGTAAGCTTCCTTGAGTTTCTCGAACATCGCACGCTGTTTCCGATCGTCGGACGGCCAGACATACGTGAGGCGGCGATCGATACGCTCTGCTTGCGCACGCAGAAACGAAAGGTTGTGCACGTGCGGTGTGTAGAATGTCACGACAAGTAAGACGCAGTGATAGAGGCGTTCGGTGCATTGATGAAGCAGGAATGCTGCGAGCTTCAGGTCGCCATCTTTTACTGCATGGTGGGCATTACGTCGGAAACCCGCTGCAGTCGGCATCCAATCCTCGAAATACTCTTTCGCCATTGCCAGCGCCTGCTCTGGCGTCTTGGGCTTGGGGCTGTGCAGTTCGGTATCGTCAGCCTCGTAAAGCGCGATGCCGTCCCTGGCGACGTCCATGAAGAAGTAGCGGCCATGCGCGAGCCCATCGTTCACCTCACCTAGCGTGTGGACGATGAAGTTCACCGGGGTCTTCAATGTTCCGGTGATCCCGTACTCTCGCATGAGGCGGTCATCGAGCCGGGACCAGTACTTGACCCGGTCGGTCAGGTCCTTGTGGTTGACGATGATCAGCAGGTCGAAGTCCGACTTGTACCCCTTGGCAGTATGGGGTTCATCGACCCAGCCTCCGCGCGCGTAGCTGCCATAGAGAATGACCTTGAGTATCCGCCTGGCTTTGCGGCGCGCTTCGCTGGCGCAGGCAGTCACGTCTTCGAACTCCTCGAAGATCAACTGCAGCACCCGCTCCAGCTCGCGCCGCTTGTTGGCGGGAAGATGATCAAGATCGCGTCGCATCACAAAAGTTACCCTGTCGTTCCCAACCCGGAATGGCAAGCGCGCGACGGGACCCTGCCGACCGCCGCTGCATCAAACCGACCTCCGTCTTCGAGTCCCCCGCTCCACTCCGCGCCAACCCGGATTGTGGACATGATTGCTCATAAAGTAGCATCCGAAAGCTCGGGCAAGGACATCACCGGAACAGTCACCGAATCCGTGGCGACCAAGTGCCGACTAGTTGTGGAGGAATTTGCTTTCAGTTCAGGCCAACGCTTCGATGGACATACCATCGCCGGACGAACAGCTCCAAGGATTTAGAAAGAAACGACTATTCCCGTGTCTACGCTACGGATCTCCAGCCTTCCAGTCGCTGCATCGCGGCAGCCGATCCGAAGACAATCCCGATGGCAGCACAATCAGCGATCCAGTCGATCCCGTCTGAACTGCGCCTAAGGGCAGGCAACAGCTGAAGACATTCGATCAGGGCCCCAAGCGTAGCGAGAGCCAGGGCAAGCACCAACTTGCGCTGCTTTGGAAAGGCGATGAGTGAGAGCAACGAGAGGCATCCAAACGCTATTACGTGCTCAATCTTGTCGCCAATCCCCAATGCCGGAGGGGAAGGAGTGAGGGCAAGAGCAACGATAGCAGTGGCGGTGAGGCAGAACAGGGTGAGGAACGCAAATCGCGTGTATCGCTGCAAAATCATCATGGTCCCAATTGCTCAGGGGAAATATTCCTTGACCTTGCAGCCGGAAAGGAGGCGGGACAAGAAGTGGTCGAGCAAAGCTGCCTGATTTATGGAACCGCCCGTCGATCAGGCGTTGCGCCATCGGCGGGCGCGAAGAGGCTCTCACCTCGGATTGAGTAGCCCCTAGAATTCTGGACGCCTTCGATCCTGATTTTGAGGACAGGAGGCAAGGCCCTCGGGAAGCCGTGACGGAGTCAGCTACAACTCGTTCCAGCCCAAGAAAGGCGCCCCGGGCGCATCACGCCGTCAGCCTTACCCGTTTGCGAAGCAACAGATTGAGGTTGTCCGAGATCAGCAGGTAGGGCAGCCAGATCGAGATGCTGATCGCAACCTTCTTGAGGTTCATAGCCAGCAGCGCGCTCATCGGTTCGAGCAGATACGTCGGGATACCCGGGGCTTGGCCGACTTGCACGGCAATCATCGCCTGAAGGGCAATATCGATCATCCATGCCATTACGAGCGCGCGGGCGAACAGGGGGGAGCGCTGGACGGCGGCGGCAAAGCACATTGCATAGGCAAAGCAGGCCACTGCGCAATCCATGGTGAAAGCGCGTTGCAGGGTATGCGCCCACAACGGGTCGTTCGACGTAACCGCCGGGATCGAAGCCAGATATTCGAAGGCCCGAAACGGCACGTTCAGCAATATTCCGCTGACCAGCGAGAACCATGCAAAGCTGCGCCAGCCCTTCTTGCCCTTGTCCAGCTCGTCAGGGGTGGCGTCACGCCAGTTGCCATAGATGGCAAGGCGAAGCGCCGGCTGCTCGCGCGATGCGAAAAGCCACGTACCCAGGCGGTAGCCCAGCACCGGTGCCGCAGCCACGATCAGGAACGGTAGAAGCAGGGCAGTGCTTTCGGCGGCATTGTGGGGAGGATTTATAGGGTTCGCCGCCTTGAGCACGGCAATGGCCCCAAGAAGCAGAACCCATGTCGCGATGATCCTGCTTTCACTGCGGCGCGCCCAAATAGCCAAGCGGGCAACGAAGGCGGGCGCGACCGTCAATCGGCCTATAACTTTAGTAATAATGATTGCGGCCGAATGAACGAAGTCGGCAAGTCCGAATCGCAGCTTGAACGGTCCTGTACTGTCATGTTGCTGATTCGGTGCTCTGCTCATGCTTCCACTCTACATGCGAGTGATGAGTAGGATGTTAACACACGTGACAGCGGGAAGTGTCTAATTTTCGAACAAATCTTAACCATAGAATCCGGGCCAAACCACCTAAACTCCTGATTATCAATGATTAACCACATGATAAGAATGGCATTGACTCTTACAGTCGATTAACTCAATTTTTCTACATCGCAGCACAACGTTTCGGAGCGTTATTTGGATCCAGATGGATCCGATCCGGACACAAGTAAAGTGAGGCGAGCAAAGGGCCAACCGGAAATAGATGCCGGAGCCTTTCCAGTCTTCACGGTGGGGCCCGTCACGGCGCACCTTGGCAATAGGGGAAATACCATGACCAAGTTCTTTGCAGACTTCCTTCGCGATGAATCAGGCGCTTCGGCTGCCGAATACGTGATCCTCGTCGGCGTGATGGGCGCGCTGGTCGCCGGTGGCGCCTTCCTGTTTGGCGACAAGCTGAAGACCGCCATGGACACTTCGGGCACGCTGGTCGTTGATTGCGCGGCCGATGCTACTGGCAAGTGCGGCAATTGAGATAGCCCAACTGCCAAATCGTGCAGGCCACACAGCGTGTGGCCTGCACAGTCTTCTCGGGGGGGCTAAGTGAATCGAAACGGGGCAATTGCAATCGGGGTGGCAGTGCTGATAGGTCTGGTCGGCGTCTACCTCCTCAACATCGTGCTGTCGAGCTTGGAAGGCCGCAGCGATGCCGAAGCACGCGCCGGGCACTTGACCAATGTCGTGGTCGCCGCGCAGCCCATTCCCTATGGCGGCGAAATCACCAATCTCAACACCCGCATTGTCGGCTGGCCGGAAAGCTCTCTGCCCAAGGGCACGTTCAAGAGCTTGGCCCAGTTGAAGAATCGCGTCGCTCTCCAGGCGATCGTACCTGGCGAGCCTCTGCTTGCCAGTCGTGTCTCCGGCGCTGACGGACGCGCCACCCTTTCCGTGAATCTCCAGCCCGGCAAGCTCGCCGTGGCCATCCAGATCAACGATGTCACCGGCGTCGCAGGCTTCGTCCGCCCCGGCGACATGGTCGACGTGATGCTCACTCGCCAGATCCCGGGCGATAGCTCCCGCTCTGATGACAAGATGACAGACGTGGTTATGCAGGCGGTGCGGGTGCTGGCAATCGATCAGGTTGCTGATCCAGGCAAGACCGATCCCGCGGTCGCCAAGTCGGCCACGCTCGAAGTTGATCAGCTGGGCGCGCAGAAGCTTGCCCTCGCGCGAGAACTCGGGCCGCTCAGCCTCGCCCTGCGCCGCATCGGTGCGCCCCCTGCAGACCAGCCCGCCACCGTTACCCCGCGTGATATTTCGCCCAACGGCGTCGGCGTGCGGCCAATGGTTACCGCATCGGCGCCGCAGCGCGTTGCCGCGCCGCGCCCTGCCGCCCCGGCCGCAGCTCCGGCGCCCCGTCCGCAGGGCCCGGTCATGACAGTCTATCGCAAGGCAAAGCCCACGGATTATGAGGTCAACGATGCGTTCTGAAGTGCGCCGCCTTCGCGCTGGCGCAAGCGCCGTTGCGGCATTGCTGCTGGCAGGCCTAGCCCCCGCGGCACAGGGGCAGCCTATCCCGCCGCCCTATCCGCCGGTATCGCGCCACGCCGGAACACTGACCGTTCCCCTGAACAAGAGCCAGGTCGTCAATGTCGATCGCCTGATCGCCAAGGCCCTGATCGGCAATGATGACATTGCTGATGTCCTGCCGATTAATGAACGCTCGGTCTATGTGCTGGGCAAGAAGGTTGGCACCACCAGCCTGACGCTAATCGACGGTGCAGGGCGGGTGCTTTCGATCATGGACGTGGCCGTGGGGCCGGACGTCGATGCCCTCAGCGGTCAGTTACGCATGCTGGTCCCGGGTGAGGACATCAAGGCCGGCGTTTCCAACGATGCCATTGTGCTCACCGGCCTCGTCAACGATCCTGGCGCGATCGACCGCGCGGTGCAGCTGGCCAGAACTTATGCGGGTGACAAGGTCGTCAACCTGATCGGCGTCGGTTCCAGCCAGCAGGTCATGCTTGAAGTGCGCTTTGCCGAGGTCAACCGGTCTTCCGGCTTTGATATCGGCGTGTCGGGTTTCACCAACGGCAACACGTTCAGCTCGGCAACGGGTAAGGGCGCATCGCTGGTTCCGGGTGAGCCCAGCACGGTGGTGACCACGGTTGGCGGAACCACCGTGACCTCGACCGTGCCGAGCGGTGGCATCCTCCAGCTTAGCTCGATCACTGGCGCCTTCGGCATCTTCCGCAACCGCTTCAGCATCGGTAGCCTCAGCATCGATGCGGTGCTGAATGCGCTGGAAACCAAGGGCCTGTCCAAGACGCTGGCGCAGCCGACGCTGCTGGCTCTGTCCGGCCAGAAGGCTTCGTTCCTGGCTGGCGGCGAATTCCCCGTGCCGGTCGTTCAGGGCGCTGGCGCTGGCGCCACAGCCGGCGGCAATGGCGCTGCCATTACCGTGGAGTTCAAGCCCTTCGGCGTAGGTCTTGCCTTCACGCCCACAGTGCTGGGTGACAAGACGATCAACCTGCTGGTCGAACCTGAAGTCAGCGCGATCGATCCGTCGGCATCCTATACGGTCGGCAACATCTCAATCCCGGGCTTGCGCACCCGCCGTGCCAGCACCACGCTGGAGCTGCGCGATGGCGAAAGCTTCGCCATTGCCGGGCTGATCTCCAAGGACTTCCAGACCACGGTCAATCAGGTGCCACTGCTTGGCTCGATCCCGATCCTTGGCAGCTTGTTCCGGTCGAACGCTTTCAAGAAAGGCGAGACCGAACTTCTGATCGTGGTCACCCCGCACCTGGTTTCGCCACTGACCGAGGATCAGGTGCACCTTCCGACAGATGCGATTGCAGACCCAACGGGCCTTGAATCAACATTGCTGGGCACTTCGGGTCGCAAGCGCGATTTGCCAGTAGGGCCGGGGCTGGGGAGTGCAAAGCCTGCCGAAGCTCTGGCAAAGTCCCCGTCCGAACCTGCCAGGAAGGAGCCTTCCTATGCGTATTGAGGCATTGCGCTTCGGCTTCCTTGGCATCGTGCTGGCGCTCTGCGGCTGCGTTACTAGGGGTGGCGAACAGGCGCTGGGCGAGGCAACCAACCGCACGCTGCGCGCACAGATCGTCGATCCGTCGCCAGTTTACGAATATGCTGACCCGACAACGAGCGGCGAACTGGCTGCTGCGGCTGTTCAACGTTATCGCACTGACAAGGTGAAGAAGCCAGAGCGGGTTAGGACCTCGGACCTCAGCCAGGGCGGTGGCGGTTCGGGTGGCGCCAACGGCGGCGGCGGAAACTGAGGGGGGTGCAGGACCGTGCCTCGGCCTCTCTCCGGATTTGTTGCCAACACTGATGGCGCAATCGCGCCGATGTACGTCATCGCGCTGTTCTCTGTCCTGGCAATGGCCGGTTTCGGCTATGACTATGCGCAGCTGGCCAGCCTTGACACAGAATTGCAGAACGCAGCGGACCAGGCTGCGCTGGCTGCGGTCACCCAGTTGAACGGGCAGGCCGATGCTCGCACGCTGGCAACTGCGGCTGCCGGGAATCTCGTCGAGAACCGCACGATCTTTGCCAGCGACGCTGCTGATGCGCGAAAGCTGGTGGTCGCCAGCACCACGTTCTACGCCTCGCGCACGGCCGCAGAAGCGGGGACACCCGAAGCCGCCAGCGACGCCGCCGCGCGCTTCGTCCGCGTGAACCTGAGCACCCGCAGGGCGCGCTACACTCTCACTCCATTGGTGGGGCTGTTCACCTCGCCAGATGTTACCGCTTCGGCTGTTGCCGGGCTGAGCTCGAGCATTTGTGGCGTGCCGCCCGTGCTGATGTGCAACCCTTCGCCTGATCCGAACGTCTGGAACCTGACGCCGGGGCAGGGGCTCAAGCTGGATATCAACAACGTGCAGGGCGGGGCGGGCAGTCTTGCGTTCCTCGATTTCAGCGGCGCCAATTTCGGTACGCTCAATGCGCTGAAGCAGAAACTGGCCGCTCTGATGGGCTTCGACGCCATCCCCGGGGACTGCATCTCGATCGATTCCCCGAAGACGTCGAGTCAGTCGCCCGAGAACACGGACATTCCGGCAGTCATCACCGCGCTGAACACCCGGTTCGACATTTACGACAAGTCGGACCCGATCAAGTGCTATGACCAAGGCCTGTGCTCGCCCTCGGACAACGTCCGCAAGGAATTGGTGCAGGTCCTCAACAATGCTAGCAGCTCGCCGGAAGTTGCTCCACTGTCCGCGCAGAGTTGCTGGGGCCCCAACAACGGCACCGGCGGCGCGGGGCAAGGCTGGCAGTTTCCCCGAAACCCCTATCGACCGACGAGCTCCGCCGCACTTGCCAGCACTGTCACGCCAACTGCAATGGGCCTTCCTCGCGATCTCGTCCACGCCTACCCTGGCGGTGTCACGTCATTTGGCCGGATCGGCAACGGCATCTGGGATATCCAGGCCTATTGGCGATCAAACTTCGGGACGGCCTACGCCAACAATGTCAACGGGAAAGCCGCGCCGACGCGCTATGAAGTTTACAAGTGGGAGCGTGATACCGGCAAGCTGAGTTCCTTCGGCATCAAGGGATCAGAGACTTATCCCGGCCCGGGCAAGAGCACGAAGACCGAATATTTCGCGCGATATTCGGGGCCGGTCTGCAAGACCGGGCTGGCACCAACTGCTTCTCGACCGGACCGCCGGATCCTTTCCGCTGCCGTGGTGAACTGCGCCGGCCTTTCCAGCACGACGAGCGCTACTGTAACGCCGATCACCTTCGTCGATCTCTTTCTGGTCGAACCTTCGCTCCGGCGAACGGGGTTCAATTCACTTGGCGATACAGTAGATTTCACACAGGAAGGCGAAGTCTACGTCGAGTTCATCAAGAAAACGACGCAGGCCGCCGCCGGGTCCACCGCGCCGCAGTTTGTCCGGCGCGACAAGCCATATCTGATCAAATGATGCGACGGTTGACCCGCCTCTTGTGCAGTCTTGCAGCCGACAATCGCGGTGCCGCGGCAATGGAAACGGTGCTGATCGCGCCGATCGCGATCTTCGTCCTGTGCATGGCAATCGAGAGCGGGCATTTTCTCTATTCCGAGCATCAGGTCCTCAAGGGCGTGCGTGATGCGGCGCGCTACGCCAGTCGCTTGCCGCTTGCCACATGGGGGTGCAGCGCGGTCGGGGCCGAGCAGGACCTTTCAACAGGGAGTACCGCGTGGACCATCATCGCCAATGTCGCGGTCTATGGCTCGCCGACAACGGGTAGCAACCCTCGACTGTGGTCATGGAGCGCTGCTTCCAATGCTGGTGAGGTCGAGATAAAATATCAATGTGTTGCGCAGACCACCGGGATCTATTCGGAAACTGGCGTTGCTCCGCTGATTACCGTCATCGGCAAGCCCAATTATCCAAGTCTGCTGAAGTCAATGGGGGGTTTTGACAGCGATCTCACCCTGTTCGCCCGCCAGCAAGCCGTCGGAATCGGCGTATGAGCGGGCTCCGGACCTTTGTGAAGGACGATTTGGCGGCAACCACTGCCGAGTTTGCGCTGATGGTGCCCCTGTTCATCCTGTTCGTTTTCGGCGCGATAGATGTGGGCGGATTTGCGTGGAAGATCAACAGGTTGGAAAAGGCGACGCAAATGGGCGCACGCATGGCGGTGGTGACGGATCCGGTCGCTACTGCGCTTTTGACGGAAAACTATATTGGCCGCTCGGTTTCAGTCGGTGGAACCACGGTGACGCTCGTACAGGGTTCTACGATACCGGCTGAAGCACTCGGCAAGACCGTCTGTACCACCTCCGGCTGCAGTTGTAGCGCGAACTGCCTGAGTTCGAATACTGCGAATTCTATCGCGCTGACCAATGTGGCGAACCGGATGCGCGCGTTCGATTCCTCGATCCAGGACAGCAATGTTCAGATCGAGTACGTCGGTTCGGGCCTTGGTTATGCGGGCGATCCCGACGGTATGGAGATTGCTCCTTTGGTAACCGTTCGACTGGTAAGCATGCAATATCAGCCGATAATCGGTGTGTTGCTGAACGCTGCCATCGACCTCCCGGACTTCGCCTTTACCCTGCCAATGGAAGACGGCAGCGGCACAACCTCGAATTAGGACACCAGCAAGTCGCATGGACTACTCCGATCAACCTCACCCTGCTGCCTCGTCTTTCGATACGCCACCGGTCGGTGTGTTCGTCAGCGAACGCCAGGCAGGCGATCTACTGGAGCAGGTAGACGCGGCGACCAAGGTAATCCTGCTGGTCCGCTCGGTGGGCAATAACGAACATATTCCTTTTGAAAAGCTGGGGGGGCTTTCAGTCGTCGTCCTGGAGGTCGATCCTTCGAGCAGGCAGTCGGTCAATCGCCTCGTAAACCTCGTCCGGTCCAATCCGCCATACCCGGTAATCGCAGCCATATCGTCGCCGGAGATGTCGCTGGTGCGGACCTTGGTGCGCGAGGGGGTGAGCGATGTTCTGAGCCTTCCGCTCACCGTGCCCGAACTTACGCAGGCCTGTCTTGACGCGGTGGCGCGCAAGGCTCAGCCAGCAACGGCACTGCGCCTCGCTCCCCTGATCGGCGTTGTGGGGTCCTCTGGCGGCTGTGGTGCCACGAGCGTCGCCACCCATCTTGCCAGTGCCCTGGCCCGCTCGACTCCCGAAGGGCGGCGCGTGATCCTGGGCGACCTCGATCTGCAGTTCGGCAGTGTCGGAGCGTACCTTGGCGCAGAGCGGAGCGGCTCGTTCACCGATCTCATCGAGGCTGAAGACAGACTCGACGAGGAGTTGATGAAGGCGCTTGCTCCGGAAGGACGCAACGGGTTTGCCGTGCTGTCAGTGCCGGAGACGATACCCTCGTCGGATTCGGTCTCGCACGAAGCGATCCTGCGGGTGATCGAACGGCTGAGGACGACATATGAAATGGTCGTGCTCGATTTCCCGGCGAACTGGTCAAACTGGTCAGCGTCGGTCGCTTACTCCGCCAGCCTTCTGCTTCTGGTCACCGAACCGACCCTGCCCAGCCTGCGCCAGGTAAAGAGGACCAGTGATCTGTTCGACGCGATCGGCGTTCCGCGCAGCAAGGTCCACGTGGTTGTCAACAAGATGGAGCGAAAGCTCTTCAAGGCGATCGACGCCAGCGACATCGAACGCACGCTTGACCGAAAAATTCTTGCCACGCTCCCCCGGGACAATGCCGACCTTGGTCGCGCACAGGATCAAGGCGTGCTGGTCCACGAACTGGGGCGCAAGAACCCGTTCGGGACATCCGTCGCCGGGCTCGCCGCCTCGGTCATCGACCAGTTGCAAAGTGGGGGCGCACGCTGATGTGGGACATCCGCAAGCCACGGGCGAAGAGCGCCGACGAGCAGGAAAAGCGCTATGCCATCCCGGAACAATCATTCGAGCCGGTAATCCGGGCCGGTGACGCCGGCAAGGGCCCAACCCGCGAGGTAGAGCGGTCGGAAACGGACACTCGGCTCAACATCAAGGTCGAGATTCACCGCGAGCTGCTCGAGCGGGTCAATCTCGCATTGATCGAACGTTTTTCACGCGAGGAACTGGCGCGCGAGCTTGGCCCGGTCATCGACGAAATCATCGCCGAGAGGTCGCTTGCCCTCAACCGCTATGAAAAGGCTGATCTCGTTGACGAGATCTTGGACGAGCTTGTCGGCTTGGGCCCGCTAGAACCGCTCCTCAAGGACGAGACCATCTCCGATATTCTCGTAAACGGGTCGGAGACGGTCTTCGTCGAAAGGCGCGGCGTGCTTGAACGGGCTCCGACGCGCTTCAAGGACGAGAAGCACCTCCTGCGCATCATCCAGAAGATCGTCAGCGCCGTTGGTCGACGCGTTGACGAAGCCTCGCCTTTTGTCGACGCACGCCTTGCTGATGGTTCGCGTGTAAATGCGATCATTGCTCCACTGGCAATCGACGGATCGCTGCTCTCGATTCGCAAGTTTTCGAAGACGCCGATCAGCATGGATCGCATGGTCGAGTTCGAAAGCCTCACCGAGGAGATGGCAACGCTTCTGCAGGCGGTGGTGCAAGGCCGCCTCAACATCATCATTTCGGGGGGAACGGGATCCGGCAAGACGACGATGCTCAATGCCCTGTCGAGCTACATCAACGGGCATGAGCGCATCGTCACGATCGAGGACTCGGCCGAGCTGCAATTGCAGCAGGAGCATGTCGCCCGGCTCGAGACTCGGCCGGCCAACATCGAAGGCCGGGGCGAAGTCAACCAGCGCGACCTCGTCCGCAACGCCCTGCGCATGCGACCGGACCGCATTGTTCTCGGCGAATGTCGCTCGGGCGAAGCCTTTGACATGCTTCAGGCGATGAATACGGGCCACGACGGATCGATGACCACCGTCCACGCCAATACCGCGCGCGATGCGCTTGCGCGTATCGAACAGATGGTCGGAATGGCAGGACTGGAAATGTCGATGCGCACGATCCGCGCCCAGATCGTTTCCGCGATCAACGTCGTGATCCAAGTCGGGCGCCTGCCCGATGGTCGCAGAAAGACGCTTTCGATCAGCGAGGTCACTGGCATGGAGGGGGAAGTGATTTCCATGCAGGAAATCTTTCGCTTCCGCCAATCCGGTCGCGACAGCGATGGCCGGGTACTGGGACAGTTCGAGGCTACCGGCGTCCGCCCCCATTTCGCGGGCGTACTCAAGTCCATGGGCATCTACCTTGATCCCGAGCTGTTCAAGCCGCCGATGGGATATGGCCGATGAGCGCACTCATCCTGAAAATCCTCGGCTTTCTCGCAATCTTCGCGAGCGTGGTGTTTCTTGGCCAACTTGCTCTGAATGCCCTGCTGTCCAGTCACGAGAGGCGCAAGGAGATATCCCGTCAGCTCAAGAATCTGCGTGCGCACGATGCCAAGGCGGCTGCACTGTCGTTGCTGCGGGGCGATCGCAGCGCACGCAATCTTCGCACCCGCTCGCTCTATTCTCGGCTGTACTGGAGCATCAGTCGCGCCGATCTTGGCGTGGCCACGCACACCGTCATCTATGTCATGGTCGGGGTCAGCCTCGTATTGACGCTGTCCGCGACTGCCTATGCCGCAACATCACCGGCAGGCCTGTCAGCTGGTGCGCTGCTTCTTATCCTGAGCTTCAGCGGCGCAGTCGGATTCGGCCTGCCGATGGTGTTCTTCAATCGGCGCGCAATGAACAAGCGCAAGAAGCTGGAAGAGCAGTTTCCGCTCGCTCTGGAAATCTTTACCCGCGCGCTTCAGGCGGGACACCCGATGACCTCGGCGCTCGAACTGCTTACCGAGGAAATGGATGATCCCTTGCGCGGGGAGTTCGCGCTTGTCGCAGACGAAGTGGCCTATGGGTCGGATCTCGGTGACTCGCTCGCCAACATGGCATGGCGATGGGACTTGCCCGACGTGAAGATGTTTGCAGTGAGCCTTTCGGTCCAGGGCGAGACCGGGGGCAATCTTGCCGAGATCCTCAGCAACCTGTCCAAGGTCATCCGTGATCGCAGTTCGCTGTTTCTCATGGTCCGCTCGCTCAGTGCGGAGGGCAGGATCAGCGCAATGATGCTGTCGGTCCTGCCGATCATCACCTTCGTCTTCCTGTTCGCGGTAAATCCGCAATTCTATCTCGAGGTCGCGGACGACCCAATGTTCATCCAGGGCTACACCGGGCTTATCATATTCTATTTCATCGGCATCTTCTGGATCCGCCGAATGGTCGACCTGAAGGTTTGAGGGGATGAGCGACTCCTTCGTCCGCCTTGGCATCCTGGCCATCTTCTTCGGGCTGTGCGCCTGGGGCTCCTATCGCGCCCTGCTTTTCGCGCAGACCTCCGCTACGGTCCGCGCCCGGGTGAAGGCTGTCGGATCGGTCCGTGCTGCTCCGGCGGAGGACAGGGCAGGTGGCGCAGGCGCCGTCTGGGCGCGGCTCGTCGAGGCCGTCGAAAACAGCGGCTTGAGCCTGTCCGACAGCAATCCTGATGCCTTGCGAGCCAAGATGATCGCGGCCGGGTTCGAATCGCCGATTGCTCCACAAGCCTATGTGCTGATCCGTCTTATCATGGTTTTTGCAGTACCGGCCCTGGGTCTGCTTTTCCTTGCGGTTGCGGGGTTGGAGTTCAATCTCGTCAATATCTATTTCGTAGGCGTGATCAGCGCGGCTCTCGCGCTGCTGGGGCCGACGTATTTCATCAGGGCCCGGACGTCCTCGCGAAAGACGGCCATCACCAACGGCTTTCCGAACTGTCTCGATCTGCTGCTGGTGTGCGTCGAAGCAGGCCTTGGACTTGAAGCGGCGCTCGATCGGATCAGCCGCGAGATGGTCGACGCGGAACCGGAAGTCAGCCGTCTGCTGGTTCGCACAACCCTTCACCTGCGGGCAGGCGCCAGCCGGGAAGAGGCGCTCCGCCGCCTGGCCAATCTGGCAGGCGTCGACGAGATCACCTCATTTTGCACGATGCTGATTCAGTCCGAGAGGCTTGGATCGAGCATCGGCACGACGCTGCGGATATTCGCCAGCGAGATGCGCGAAAAGCGCCGGATGCGCGCCGAGGAGAAGGCGCACAAGCTGCCCGTGCTCATTTCCGTGCCACTGATCGTTTGCATGCTGCCGACGATGCTGGGCGTGCTCATGCTGCCTGCTGCCATCAGGGTGGCCACCCAACTGCTCCCTGCTCTTGCCGGAAAATGACCATGAAACCGACATATCTTCGCCTCTTGATGGTTGCACCCGTTGCACTCAGCCTGTCCGGCTGTGGCGTCATGAAGAAGTTGGGCATTATTCACGGTCCGCGAACTGCGGAGTCCTCGGTACAGGTGGCCAGCGCTGATGCCTTGACGCAGATCGGTCGTTCGCAATTGGACGAGAATGATCCCGGCTTGGCAGCCAAGTCCTTCGAACAGGCGCTCACGGCAGGTGAGAGGCCGGCTCCAGCATTCAACGGGCTTGGCGTTGCCTACGCCAGGATGGGCCGCGCCGATCTGGCCGCTCGCTACTTCAGCCTTGCCGCACAGGCTGATCCCGAAAACCAACGGTACCGTGCAAACCTTGCCACGCTTCACCAGAGCAGCCAGATGGCGCGCCTGCGTGCCCCGGGTCCGCAAGGCTCAAGGGTTGCTCAGGTCAGCACGGGAACGCCGTTTTCAGGTCCGGTGGGGAACGAGGACGGCAGGATCGTTCGTTTATCCCCGCTCGAAGTGAAGATCGTGATTCCCCCTTTCGAAGCGAAGCATCCGGAGGCAACTGCGTTTGTCCGGATCGATCTTGATGGTACTCGCGCACGGCGTAAGCGGACGAGTGAGAAGTGATGGTTTCTCTGTCGGGAATGCTGTTGCTGCTACTTGTCGGCTTGCTTCTGATCGCGAGTTTCTGGGACATCCGCTACCGTCGCCTGCCAAATTGGCTGGCGGGAGCAACGCTGTTGTTGGGTTTGGCACATCTCTTCGCGATGACCGCTTCGCTGGGAGAAGCCGGTTCCGGCTTGCTCCATGCCGGTGCTGCGCTCATCGTCGGCATGCTGCTATTTCGAGCAGCTCTGGTCGGCGGTGGCGATGCTAAGTTCTATGCCGCTGTTGCTGCTGGCGTTCCGATTGCAGACGGTCTTAGACTGCTGGTCTATGTCTCGGTTTCGGGGCTCATTGCGGTCGTCCTCTGGTTCGTCATTCGGCGAATCCTTGGCAAAGCGACCTCTTCGAAGAGCGATGGTGATTTTGCCAAGTTCCCGTTGGGTGTCGCCATTGCCCTCGGGAGCTTGGTCAATTATGGCCTTTCGAATTGACAGTATCGATCCGGCCATGACGTCGGCGGGGTATAATGGGCAAATTGATTGACGTGTCGAGCGGTGCTGATTCAAGCCTGGTTTTCCGGGAGGCACTCTTGAGCTCGGCGGCCTGAGCCAAGCTTAGTGGGAGATTCTGAAAAACTTGCATACCGATCGAGCCGGAGAACCGGGGGCGCTGTCGCTGTCCCGAGCAGAGCCGCCCGATCATCTTTTGGAATGCTTCGCGGTTACGTTCTGGAACGCCAAGGTGTGGTCCTGCCAAAGTAAGGCAAGTGGAATACGATTTGCTGACGCTTCCAGTGGTGGAATGAAGCCGGGCTCTGAGAAGGCAGTGGCACTGACGTTGTCCGAAGCCTTGGCGGACAGTGTTTCACAGCATCGATAGCAACACGCTTTGCGCCCATGTGAGGTAGGGTAGGAAAGGGCGGACTCTCCGACGAGCCCTTCGCCGCCCGCGGGGTGGATTTACCAGTGAGTTTCACTGCCTGGCCGAGGTCCTCGGACGACCAACCGCTTTCGATCCGACCGTCGGCGACGCGGCGGCTTGCAAAGCCCAAGATCCGTAGATTGGCCACCTGAGCGCGCGCCCAATGCCCTGCTGGCAGACAACGGCTATGATCTCGCCGCCATTCGCGCGGATGTGGACGCGTGGAATATCAAGACCGTCTTTCCCCCAGGGTCAAACCGCCTTTGTGATGATCTAGGACGACCGCACCTTTCTCAAGCAGCGCAACCATCTGGGGCGTATGTTCGGGCAACTCAAAATCATTCGAGTGATCGCAACCAGAGGTGGCGAGACCGCCGAAATCTTATTCGGCCTGGTCCACATCGCTTCAGCACGCTGTTGCCTCACATTTGTCCACGCCGCCTGATCGCGCACTGGGCGGATCTGACGACAGTTACCAGGTTTTGGCAATCCTTGACATCTGTCGCAGGCATTCCGGCCTGATCTGACCGCCTTGGTGCTAAGCTGCCACCAATGGCCGCCACCAAGCCTCGTTCTCGAGATACCAACGGACCGTCTTGCGCAGGCCGCTTTCGAAATCATGCTGCGGTACGTAGCCGATCTCGGCTCGCGCCTTGGTCTCGTCGATGGCGTAGCGCCGGTCGTGGCCCTTGCGGTCTTCGACGAATGTCTTCAGTTCACTGGTCTCCCGCCCCTTTGCCGCCGGAGCGTCCGGATAACGGTCTGCCAGGCCTTCGATCTCGGCGAAGGCAAGATCGACTTCCGCGCAGATCCGGTCGATAACCGCCATGTTGGGCAATTCCTCGCCACCCCCGATATTGTAGACTTCGCCAGCCTTGCCGTTCAGCAGCGTTGCCTCGATACCGCGACAGTGATCCTCGACGTAGAGCCAGTCGCGGACATTCATACCGTCGCCATAGATCGGCAGCGGGCGTCCTGACAGCGCATTGAGCAAGAACAAAGGAATAAGCTTTTCGGGATAATGATAGGGACCGTAATTGTTCGAGCAGTTGGTCGTGGTAACATCAAGGCCATAGGTATGATGATAGGCCCGAACGAGGTGGTCCGAGGCCGCCTTGGATGCCGAGTAGGGCGAGTTCGGCTGAAACTGCGTGGTCTCACGGAACGCCGGATCATCGGGACCAAGCGATCCATAAACCTCGTCTGTCGAAATATGATGAAAACGATGCGCGCGTCCACTGCCGCTATCGAGCCATACCTGTCGCGCGGCCTTGAGCAGGCTGTTTGTGCCAAGGATGTTCGTGTCGATGAACGCGTCGGGTCCGCTTATCGATCGGTCTACATGGCTTTCGGCAGCAAAGTGAATGAGCGTTGCGATATTGCGTTCGCGCAGCAGCTTTTGGACCAGATCGGTATCGCGTATGTTGCCTACGACCAGTTCGGCCTGTTCGACGTCAGCAATGGTCGACCGATTTCCGGCGTAGGTAAGGCAATCCAGGACGATGATCGCATCGTCAGGGTGCATCTTGCTCCAATAATGGACGAAATTGCCGCCGATAAATCCGGCACCTCCGGTGACAAGCAGGTTAGGCAAGGGATCTTTCCTCTTTGAGCATGGTCCGCAGGTTCCTGCGCCAATTTACCCATTCATCACCAAGTACGGCCCTGGTAGAACTGACATCGAGGACCGAGAATGACGGGCGTCGTGCAGGCGTTGGGAAATCGGCTGTAGCAATCGGCACGATTTTCGGAATGCGCTTCAGCATGCCCAGAGCTTGTGCCTCTTCGGCGATGGCGATTGCGAAGTCATACCAGCTGGCAACACCTGCATCGCGATGATGAAAAATGCCCGGTTGGTTGTGCAGTGCCAAGCCCCAAAGCGTCCGCGCAAGTCCGGTGGCCCAGGTCGGCGATCCGATTTGGTCGGCCACAACACGCAGTTCGTCGCGTTCGCGCATCAGTCGAAGCATGGTCCGTACGAAATTGGCGCCACCCGCAGCGTAGACCCAGCTTGTTCGCACGATGATTGCATCCGAGCCTGCGCCATCCTCGCCGGCGGCCTTGCTGGCGCCGTAAACCGAAAGCGGGTTTCGCACATCACTCGGGCGATAGCCATGACCATCGGTTCCGTCGAACACGAAATCGGTCGAGACCTGCACGAGCCGTCCACCTGTGCGTGCGAGAACCTCAGAAAAGACCCGTGGGGCCTTGGCATTGATGACATGCGCCAAGACCTGTTCAGTTTCGGCCTTGTCGACAGCTGTGTAAGCAGCTGCATTGATCACGACATCGGGCCGTTCGGCCCCAACAATGCGGACGATTGCATCGGCATCGCCAAGATTGAGTCCTGCGCGACGATATCCGATGCAAGTCCACCCTTCCGGAGCAGTTTCCAAAAGGGCCTTCCCGACCTGGCCGTCGATGCCGGTTACGAGGGCTTTCATGGAAAGGGCGTCACCTGATCGAGCGAGAGGCCAACGGCATCCTTGGCCGAAAGCTTCGGCGCAATTCCGTCAAGTGGCCATTCGATTCCCACCGCAGGGTCGTCCCAGGCGAGGCAGCTCTCGAACTGCGGCGCGTAATGCGCGGTGCACTTGTAGAGGAAATCCGTGTCATCCTCGAGTGTCAGAAAGCCGTGGGCAAAGCCTTCTGGCACCCAGAACATGCGTTTGTTCTCTGCTGAGAGAACGACTCCTGTCCATTTCCCGAAATCTCGCGACGAGCGGCGCAGGTCGACCGCGACGTCGTAGACAGCGCCGCGTGCCACGCGCACCAGCTTGCCTTGCGGGTGGGGATTCTGGAAATGCATGCCGCGCAAAACGCCCTTCTGCGACCGGCTATGATTGTCTTGCACGAATGTCAGATCAAGTCCCGCCGCAGCGAATGCGGCGCTGTTCCAGCTCTCATAAAAGAAGCCGCGTTCGTCGCCAAAAACCTTGGGTTCGATGATAAGTGGACCTTGGATGTCACATTCGATAATTCTCACAGCGAACCTTTTTGCGTCAGAAGTTGCAATAGATATTCGCCATATCCCGATTTGCGCAACGGTTCGGCAATTGCTTCAAGTTCGGCATCACTGATGAACCCCTGTCGCCACGCGATTTCCTCGGGGCAGCAGATTTTCAGGCCCTGCCGTTCCTCGGTGATGCGGACATAAGTTGCTGCATCCAGCAATGATCCGTGCGTGCCGGTGTCCAGCCAAGCGTAACCCCGCCCCATGATCTCGACCGAAAGCGCACCCTCGTTCATGTAGAGCCGGTTGAGGTCGGTAATCTCCAGTTCGCCACGCTGCGAAGGTTTGAGCTCGCGTGCACGATCCACTACCGTCTCGTCATAAAAGTAAAGACCAGTCACAGCATAGTTGGATTGTGGCTGTGCCGGCTTCTCTTCGATCGAACGTGCGCGGCCAGCCTCGTCGAAAGCTACAACACCGTAGGCTTCGGGATTGTTGACGCGATATGCGAACACGCTCGCTCCGGTCTCGCGCCGATTGGCATTCTGCAGCAGCTGCGGCAGGCCATGACCATAGAAGATGTTGTCCCCCAGCACCAGCGCGCTGGGCGCGCCGCCGACAAATTCCGCGCCGATATGGAAGGCCTGTGCAAGGCCGTCAGGTTTCGGCTGGACGGCATAGGACAATGCGATTCCAAATGCGGATCCGTCACCAAGAACGCGCTGGAACTGAACCGCGTCCTCGGGAGTGGTGATAATCAGGATGTCGCGAATACCCGCCAGCATCAATGTGCTGAGTGGATAATAGATCATCGGCTTATCGAACACCGGCATGAGCTGCTTGGATACCCCGCGCGTCAACGGATAGAGGCGGGTTCCAGAACCACCAGCAAGGATGATGCCCTTGCGAGAGCTTTTACAGGATTTCGTCACGTTTCGAAGACGCTCCATTCTGCACCGCGGTAGCAGCGCACGCTCTTCCGCAGAGCAACAGTCAAAGGGCAAAAACTGGCTTGAAAGTCAAGGAGCATCCCTTGCAGCAAGTTCAACGTCTTGGCCCTGCTTCAAGAACCGGCGTTTCATCTGGTTCCCGCAACCAGACCTATATCATATCCAATACCCGGGGGCGGTGCTGCGGCCCCTGATATGGGCTTGCAGTATTCCCCCTGACTGCGCGGCGCGCCATCGCGCAGGTTGAAGGTCCGGCATGGGGCGCGGGGACGAAGCGAAGCTTCTGCGAGACTTCTTTTTCCCCCGAAGAAAAGCCATGGCACAGCTGCCACGTGCCGAGGATTATCCCGATCACATAAGCGTACAATCAGTCCTTGTCTCATTTATGGAATGTGATCCGAGTTTCGGCATCTTCGCACGCTCATTTGGCACCTACGCCGCCTTGTACCCCGGTCATTCCGTCGAAAAGCAGGAAGATGTCAGCGCTAACGCCTGGGGAAAGTTTGTTGATCCTTTAATGCGTTAGTTCACAAAGTGCATCTAATCTGTGCGGACAGGGCGGCGCGAGTTCGCCTGCGCCATCGGCGACCGGACGCTCAATCTTGTGAGGTCTTCCGGGTTCGTCGGACGGAGGGCTCGGCGGCGTGGGCAAGGGTTCGGAGGAATCGCACCACATTAGCCAGTCGAGCTTTCGCAGAAGTCGAATGGCACTCTGCAGTGTTACGCGGTCCCAAGGACGGCAATGGCGGCTGTCGCGCGTTGCTCGGCTTGACCTATGCCTGTTTTTCGGTGGCAGGCTTGGGCATAAGGGGATTGACTGAAGAAAAATGTTGTATTGCAAGGGCCTGCTATCAATCGAGCCTGGAAAGCGCGGTCGAGGGAGATGGTTCGAGCAGTACCGTTCGGTCATCAGCAGCATCCTTCGGCAGCAATGTTTCGGCGCTCTGCGGCGCGACGTGCCACCCCAGGATGGCGTTGGTGCGCCATCAATCGTGGCTTCAGGCGCTGGCGCGAAGCCGGGGTCTGACAGACAATGCGAGCGCAACATTCAGCGCCCGCGTCGACAGCGGAAGGGAAATGGGAGTCTTTGACCCGCTCCCAGCCGTGTGTGGGTGGGTTCGCCAGTAAGCTCTACTGCCATTGGCAGTTGCTCTCGGACCACTGCTCTTATTCCACCTGACGGTCGGCGAGGGGCAGATAGCGACGCCTGCGACGCCCGGGGCGTGCCCGAGCACGCACCTGTCGCGTTGCTCGTCGAGAAGGGCCATGATACCGACGCGATCCGCATCAATTCTGCCCATGGACCATCAGGGCCGCCGTTCCGGGGACGTTCAAGCCGGGGGAAAGCGGGCATGATTGTGCGCTTCAGTGCAGTGTATCCATTTCGAGCGCCTGCTCGACCTTCTCAGAAATAGCGACCCGATAGGACACACCGAACAATAGCTCCCGCGGAATGATCCATCTTACCACCCCCAGCTACTGGCTCAGACATGTCCACAGCGGGTAGCCATCGAACCCTCTCGACACACACATAGCTTTACGAGCTGTCAGGGGCGGCCAACACTGGTATAGATGATGCCCGCCTCGCGCGCCTGAGCCGGATCATAGACATTTCGCAAATCGATAAGCACAGGAGCCTTGGCCCTGTCGTGGATGCGTCCGAAATCAAGTGCACGAAACGCGTCCCACTCGGTTACCAGCACGATCGCGTCTGCCGCTTCGATCGCGTCATATACATTGGTCGCCATAGTTACATCAGGCATGAGACGCGCGGCCGCTTCCATGCCTTCCGGATCATAAGCGACCACGTCTGCGCCTGCATCCAGAAGCGTCTGAATGATCGCGATCGACGGAGCATCGCGCATGTCATCGGTGTTTGGCTTGAATGTCAGGCCCAGTATTGCGACGCGCTTGTCCCGTGCGCTTCCGCCAAGTGCTTCGATCACTTTGCGGCCCATTGCCCGCTTGCGCGTTTCATTTACGTTCACGACGGCTTCAACAAGCCGCACAGGACTGCTGAACTCTTCCGCTGTCTTGAGCAGGGCGAGGGTGTCCTTGGGAAAACACGAACCGCCGTAACCTGGACCTGCGTGTAGAAATTTTGTGCCGATCCGGTTGTCGAGGCCCATTCCGCGTGCCACATCCTGCACGTTCGCCTGCACCTTCTCGCACAAGTCGGCCATTTCGTTGATGAAAGTGATCTTCGTCGCGAGAAAGGCATTGGAAGCGTATTTGATCAGCTCCGCGCTTCGCCTCGACGTAAACAAGATGGGCGCCTTGTTCAGGAACAGGGGCCGATAGACTTCAGTCATCACGTTGCGGGCCCATTCATCCTCGGCGCCTATGACGATGCGATCAGGGCGCTTGAAATCGCCGATAGCCGCTCCTTCGCGCAGGAATTCGGGGTTCGAGACGACTGAGCATGCTACCGGCGTGCCGCTCGCAGCGAGGATCCGCTCGATCTCATCACCCGTCCCGACGGGTACCGTCGATTTCGTGACGACAACGGTCGGCGACTTGATGTTTGCGGCAATTTCGTGCGCTACTGCCTTGACGTAGCTCAGGTCCGCGTGACCGTCGCCGCGACGTGCAGGGGTGCCGACGGCGATGAATACCACCTGCGCGCCTTCGATTGACGCGGCCAGAGATGAGGAGAAGGACAATCGTTCTGCTTTGACGTTTGCTGCGACTAGTTCCGCGAGACCCGGCTCGTAGATTGGCATGACGCCTGCGAGCAGGTTTGCGATCTTAGCCTCGTCCTTGTCGACGCAGACGACGTCGTGCCCAAAGTCGGCAAGACATGTGCCGGACACCAGGCCAACGTATCCTGATCCAATAATTGCAATCTTCATGGAAGATCCTGATCTGCTAGTGTGCGTCCCAAGCGGTGCACGCGGCATCCGACGCAACATGAGGTGCTTAGATTGAGGGCAAAAGCAGAACCTGCACAGACCTCACCTTGTTTGTTGGTGGCTCGTCTAGGCCGGCCTGTCAACGCCTAGTGAAGACTTCTTAATGGCACGGCGGGCAACTCCACGGTCTCGGCTGATTGTGAGCAGCCGTACTGCTAAAGCGCATTGCTAACGGGATTTCCGTCAGCCAAATCGCGCAATCATCCCTTGAACCGCGAGAGCGAAACGCCAGGAAACTGCGTGTTCACACATCAGACGGGAGAGGTTCCGATGACGTTGCCTGGTCGGCTGTAGCGACAGACCATGATTTCCTCGCCCCGGCTTGCTGCACGACCGCAGCCGACTTGCAAAGTGCGGCGCCACACTACCTGCGTGTAGTGCGCGACGTCCCTTACATTGCCTGTCTCGCTATTGTTCGGGAATACACCAGGCTTGTAGTTGCGCTTTTCCGCAATCCATAATGCGACCATGGACTCAGGCCGGAAAGCGCCCGGAGTGCCGCCCCAGATGTTCTCGCCAAGTGCTGGCTCGCCTTGGACATTTGGAGAATGTTCGAAGCGCCCTGTGTCGGCAAGATGCTGTGCCCACTTCTGGGCACCGTCCGCCAGCTCCCTGTTCCAGACCAGACTCGGTACGCCAAGGGTCGAACGCTCGCGATTATGCGCTGCCAGCACTTCTTGCGCGAAGTCATCGTTAAACGGCGAACCACCGGCCGCTGCCGGAAGGATGGCAAGTACGAGAGCGGAGCAGGTACTTGAGAGTTTTTTTATAAAGAACACAATCGCCTCCAATGGAGGCATCGTGGCAAAGGTGGATTGACCAGCACTTTCGCGACTTGGTTAACTTTCCAGCAATACCTGCGAGGCTGATCGATCATCGCGTGGACCTGGCAGCGCGCCAGCAAGCGCAGGCGCTCGCGATGAAATTCCGGCGCGCCTTGGAGAATGTCCTCTGGCTCGGGGGTGTGCGATCCCGGCGATGACTCCTAAACCGGTTTAAGGTTTTCTGGCTGGCGTGATTTAGGCTGGCCAATGCAATGGAGGTGACGGTCTGAGTTGACGGACAGAGGATATTCGATCATCGAGCTTTCCCTGCCGAACAAGCCGCGCAGGGTTCCCGGTGTAGATCATCGTCGGTTTCTGAACGGAACTGCCGCCCGGCTTCGGCCCGCTTCTTCACGGCCGGATGGGCCCCCGCGCCATGGCTCCTCGACGACGTGTTGTAATCGGTTTGTTCGCTGGCGCCAAGCCGGAGTGCACAATCGCTTCTGGCTGCTGTTCCCGCGACTTTCGAAGGCAGATTGTGTTGCTGGGCTCCGCCTGGGGCCGCGTCCTCCAGCACAGTGCGACGGGTAAGAAAGGGGCACGGAGACCGAGACATGGAACCCGTCGCGCTCCAATCGCAAGCAGCGCTGACCGTCTTCGGATTGGCTCGGTCGTCTACGCAACCTGTTCGAGTGCTGTCCGAGCGCATCAAGCATTTCCGGAGCTTGCCACTGATCACGAAAAGTGCCCGGAGACCACCTCGCCACCGGCATATGCCTTACGCATCTGGTATGCTACACGATGTGGACCACATCGCCCACATGGATCACTGCAAACAATCTTTTGGCAAATTCGGAAGGAATGCCGATGCATCCATGCGTTCCCAAGCCGGCCTGCACGTCGCTTCCATGAATGGAGACGCCGTCGTCCGTCAGCCGAAGGGTAAACGGCATCGGGGCGGAGTCGTAGGTTGCCGACACGTGATCGCGCATCATGGCGATCACGGGAAAGGAGCCTCGAGGCGTTGGATATTCATCTACGCCATGCAGAATGACAGCCGTGCCAATCTCCTCGCCGCCCCGGAACACCGATATGATCTGCCGATCGAGATCGACGCGGACCATGACTGCCCCTGAGCCACCGGGCGAGGAATGCAGGACATCCTGCCAGCGGTATTCGCCATAGGCCATCGCGGCGGGAACTTCCAACAACGAGGACACCATCGCGGGCCAACCATCCCGAGAGGACAACTGACGCGCTTGTTGCGGTGTTAAGAAGATTCGTGGTTCATGCAACGACCGGGATGTTGCAGTTGGAGGCGTCATGGCGGAACGTGACGCGTCCTGCCATGCGGTATCGCTCTCGTTCCTGCACGCCGCGATCAGCAGGAAAGAGGCCAGAACTATTGATTTCAGAATGCAGCCAGTCAGTCTGAGCAAGCGATAAGTTCCAAACGATGTCGCTTGCGCAAAACGATTCCGGTGAGGCCGAGCCCGATGATCATGATGAACCATGTTGCAGGCTCCGGGACAACGGAACCCCCTCCGGGAGGGAGGACACCTTGTCCAGGAGGGGTTATCACGCTGCCCGGAAGGCTGCCCGGCAACGGGCCAACGCCGTTGAAACCCGCAGGACCTGGCGTCACCGCCGCAAGAGCAGCAGGCAAGGATAGAGGTGCAGCACTGCCAAGCCCGTCCTGAGCTCCAATAGCGGGATCGTCAACAAGGTCCTCGGGCGAAAATATCTTGCCCAGCGCACGTTCGTTCGGGCTGGCCGGGGATGAGGCGGGATCGACGTTCTTGCCGATTGCGACCTGTGCCAGCGCCTTGCCCTTCGCCAGTTCTGCTGCCAAGCGTTGGCCAGGCGATCTTTGTGCGAACAGTTCGAGGGCGCTAAGTCCTGCAGGACCGCTGCTGGATGCCGTGGCCTGGACGCCCGCACCGGCGATGCTCCGCTGAAGCGCAGCGGTTCCGGCCAGCCCGACCAGCATGGCCATCGCGATGCCCATCAGGCGGCGCCCGCGAAGCAGACTGAGAGATTGCCGAAAAGGCGCAAATGAAGGCACGAGTTTCAAGCTCCTCAAATCCCAGCAACGCCATACTGCCCAGAGTCGGCTTGACAGAACGTTACACCTTTAAATTCAAATCGGTTAAGGATTTTCCTCGTTTGATTTTGATCCGTCCGACGCATTATCAACCCAGAATACAGGTCAGGAAGAAACTTTGCGTGACGGGCCTCACAGGCGCAGGACAATGTGGACGATCGTCGGGAAAACGTCCGAACGCAGGTGTCGGTGGTTAAGGATTACCTTGGCCGTGCTGGTCCTCGGCTCCAGCGCCCTTGGAGTGTCGCAAGCAATACAGCCTCCGCTCATGCGCGAGGCCACCTTGGAGTTGCCAGAGTGGCCTGCGCGTCAGCGGCCTGTTCGCGCCGTGCTGCTGGCTGATATTCACCTCGGCGGTATTGACATGACCGCCAAAAGGCTTTCGCGCATTATCGACCGCATCAATGCGGTCCAACCAGATGTCGTTCTGGTCGCCGGCGATTTTCTCACCGATTGGGCTGCGGACTCTGCGGACATCATCGAAGTTGCGGCGCAGATGAAGCGGTTACGTTCGCGCTACGGCACTGTAGCGGTGCTTGGAAACCACGATCATGGAAGCAACACTTTACTGCTCCGGAATCAGCTGGAACAGTCAGGTGTTACCTTGGTGGATAATGGAGCAGTGCGTCGCGGCCCTTTGATCCTGGCCGGGTCAGGCGACAGTGTATCAGGACATGCTCGTCTTGGAGGGACCCTCGCTGCGGTGCGGCGGTTGAGGACAAAAACGGATGGAGCAATTGTCTACCTTGCCCATTCGCCGGACATCTTGAAATGGCTGCCTCAAGGCCCTGCGGTCTTGTTGGCCGGGCATACTCATTGCGGTCAGATTGTCCTGCCGCTGATCGGGGCGCCAGTCCGGGTGTCGCAGATATTTGGGAATAAACTTCGATGCGGGTCAATTCGCATCGGCGACAAGCATATCATCGTGACTTCCGGATTGTCGACGAGTTCATTGCCGCTTCGCATTGGTGCTCCGCCCGATTTCTGGGTCTTGACCCTGTCAGGTGCTTCTCACGCAGGATGATTGGCTGTGCAAGACAATCGCCGCTAGCCGACCGCCGGGGCGGGAGAGTCTCGCGGCCAGAAGCCAGGCACTGCTTGATGCTATGCCCGAGGCAACACGCTGCTGGTTGACAAGAACTGTGACAGTACCGCCATCTGCGAGGCCGCCGCGAGCGAAACTTCTTGGCCGCTATCCCCACAAGCTCAATTCAAAAGCGGCGTTTTGCCATCAATGGTTTGAAAACGGCACCGCCGCCTTCAGCCGCATCTGTACCTGAAGCTGGTCGACTGCGTAATATGTCTATGGCTTGAAAATGGGATTCTGTCATTCGATCCCATGTTCCGGGGCAGGTGGGGATGGGGATACCACTTGCCACTTCTTCAAGGCAACTCCGAACCTCGGTGTTAACTGTTTGTTGTCCTTTTTGGCTCATTCTCTGCACGGTTCGTCCGGATGGGTGATCAGAAGGAATTCTTTATGGCCAAGAGTGCACCCGCTAGAACGCCTGGAATGCCTTTTCACGATGCGGTCGCTTCCAGGGCGGCCAGATCCAGGGTCGAACCGGTTTCCGTGATCGATATCTCGGGCGAACACGGGGCAACCCGGGCCCAGCGCGACGGCTGGATGGCCCGCGATCTTCAGATGATGTTGGCGCAACATTACAACGGTGAAGCCGCAACGAAGTCGCCGCCTAAGCTTGGGATTATCGCTCTGCTGGCGTTGGCTTCGTGGGGCCTGGTTATCGCTGCAGGTTTCGTCGCCCTCTCCATCATGTAGTTCCACGGCCATTTTGCGGTGATGCGTCGCAAGAAGGTCGATCTTAGGAATCAAATCGAGTGCTTCTTCCGCATCTGAGAAGATGTGGCGAGCGTCAGCTGGATTTGGGCTCGGGCCCGATCATTGCGAGGCGCGACGCATCGGCAAGATTGTTAAGTAGCGTCTCGTGGAAACGGATCACGGAGCGGTGGAGCGGCACTTGTGCATTGCGCACGGCCGATGCGCGGACCAAGAGCCCGTCACCGATATATCCTGCAAATGCAGCCTTGAGGCGGCCAGAACGCTGCTCAGCTGTCGTTCGGGGTAGATCCAGACCAACCCTTGTCCAGTAAACGATGTCTTCCGTGCGCGCGCCTGTCCGTGCAGTCAAAGCAACAGCCGGAACCTTGCGGCCTCGCCCGGCGTCGAGGTCGACGAACCACCTGTCGACGATCTCAAAGCCGATGGCCGGATAGCATACTTCGGGGCGATGCAGCTGCAGAACATCGCTTTGTGCCTTGCCGTACGCCGCGAGTAGCATCACGCTTGGCAAAGTTGCTGCAGGATCCCGGTAGAACCGCGCGACTTGCTGTGAATAGAGGCGGCTTGCCAGGGAGCCTTCGACTCGCGGAATGACAATTTCTCCTCCCTCGCCAGCGATCCAGGGGGCAACGTCAGAGGGAATCAAGGTTCCGAGCTCTGCGTCTGCTGGGACAAAGGCCAACGTACGACGCGGCCGCAGAGCCTCTGCCAATCCCAAGGATCCCGCGCACGCCAGACCGGCGAGAAGATTGCGCCGGTCAATCATTTCGCAGATCGGTTGAGTATGCGCCAGAAAACCATGTCTGCTCCAAATATGAGGACAAGACCCAAGCCGAACAGGATGACACCTGTCGTTGCATGCAGGAACCCTTGCGCAACATCATCGCCTAGATAGTACGTGATGAATATGAGGGTGACGACTCGCAGAACGTTAACGGCCACGGCGAGCGGTACAATCAGGCATACGAGCAATGCAGCATAGCGCCAGGATGCGCGCCGCAGAAGGTAGATGTAAAACAGGCTCACTGCTGTCATGCCGACAAGGGAATTCATTCCCGAGCACGCATCCTCGACGAGCAACTGATATTGCGCCACCTGGAGCGTCACACCCTGGCGTGCGACCGGCAGACCCGCGAGCGTCGAAATCTTCATGCCGAGTTCGCTAACCAGCATTTGCAGGGGGGCAGTAGCGCGGTCTACCATCCAGCCTGGCGGTGGAATGAGAAACCCCAGATAAAATAGTGGAAATGCATGCCTTTTCAGTTCCGAAAAACCCATCAGGCGCCATAAGAATCCGAGCGATACAAGGTAAAAACCTGCCACTTCTATGCTGATGAAGTCGTAGGCGCGGCCAAACACATACAAGGGCCACCCGAGCAAGCAAGGCCAGATGGCTTGAAGCCATGAACCGCCGAGAACTGTGCGGTCTAATCGCAATCCGTTGTGATAAAGCAGCCAGAGACCTGTCGTGAGCACGATTGGGCCGTGCGCGCCGAGGTCGGTTGTCCAGACCTGCCTACCCAGATTGCCAATCGTCGGAATGGCCAGCACCAGCAGCCCGGCCAGGAGCGGAAGGTAGACAGGCAGCTTGGTGCTGCGTTCCGGTCGTTGTCCTTCGATCGCGCCGCGAGCCTCAGAAGTCATTTAGGAAGGTGCCGATGACAGCCGTATTTTCGAACTGCAACTCATTCACCAGTTGTTTCACATCGTTCACATAACTGCGTTCGCGGCAGGCCACGACCAGGGCATACCGGGTCACCGACGCGATCCGGCGGCAGTCCGAAAACCGGTTCGCTGCCGGCGTGTCGATCACGGTCAGATCATATTCACGCAGGCAGGTTCCAATCAGGTTTTGAAAAGCCTGGCCTCCCAGGTTTTGAATGCCGTCATCGTCCACGTTGCCCGCATGGAGCACTGACAGATTGTCCTGGACGAGCTGGACGCCTTCACTCAACGGTAGGGTCTCGTCTCGCAGGAGCTCGACTAGACCCACGTTGGATTTTGGCCCTCGGATGTACTCTGACATGCCAGGGCTGCGCAGGTTGGCATCGATCAGAAGCGTGTTGACTCCGGCTTGCGACATGGCGACGGCAAGATTTGCAGCGATGAAAGTACAGCCGGTCCCTGCCGATGGGCTGCAGATGGCAAGAGCTCTGCGCCCGGCTTGAACGTGCTGGGTCATAATCACACCGCGAAGCGTGCGAAGCGCTTCGGCGGCCACCGATTGCGGTTGTGAAGCAATAATGACGCTGGGTGAGAATGCAAACTTCTCGCTGCTCTTAGGGTCGGTCGTCTCTGACTGCTCGATGGTCGCCATTACGCTCTCCCTGCAGATTTCAGCGGCAGTATGCGTATGTCACCCAAGATCTTTCTCCATGTCGGGCGTTCGCCCCCGGTATCCGAAGCGCCCGACATCGTTCCCAGAACCGGCACATTGGCAAAACGCATGTCTTCGACGCCACGTACGCGACGCGCCGTCAGCTCTGCGAGAAGCGCAACCAGCACACCCATGACCAGACCGAGCGCAGCAGAGCCGAAAATCAGCAATGGCCAGTTGGGAAACGTCGGCTGGGTTGGCGTAGTCGCACTGCCGAGCAAAGTAAGGCCGCTGTCGAGGGCTTGAGCCTGCTGCTCAAGATCAACCGCTCGTGCGGACGTCTTCTGATATTGTTCACGCAAGACCGCGACATCACTCGCAAAACGACGTGCCTCGTCGACGAGGCCACGTTGCGCGAGAACCTTGGCCTGTTGCGATCCCACCAGCGCCTGCAGGGAAGGGCCTGACGATCCGCCGCTGACTCGGGGTGTTGCTGCGGCACCTGCCGCAATTAGCGCGTCACGCCGCCGTCTGAGGTCGATCAATTGCGGATTGTTCGGCCCAAGAGATTTCTCGGCGGCAGCGATAGCTGCGTTTGCCTCGGCAATTTGACCTGCCATGGGATTGGTTGGAGCCACAGCAGGCATATTCATGGTTGGCATCGGCGTTGCCGCGGAAAGGGCAGCGAGACGCTTGCTTTCCTGATCGATCAAATCCTGGTCCAGAACAATGCCGTTCGCGCGTTCGAAGTTGGAGAGGCGCGATTCTGCTTGAGTCAGACGGCCCCTGATCTCGTCTGCCTGTCCACGAAACCAGCGGGCGTTGTTGGCAGCATCCTCCCGTTTGAAGGCAATCGCTTGATCTACGTAGGCGCGCCTGATTGCATCGGCTACCTGAGCTGCAATCTCGGGGTTGGACGATGAATAGGAGATTTCGAGAACGTTGCTCCCCTCGACAAGTTGAGTAGAGGTTCCGTCCATTATCCTTTGCGCAAGCCACCTGCGGAAGTCCCTGGTATCATTCGGATCGCGTGCCCGATACTGTGCCGCGAGCTCAGGAGAGTCCGCCCATCCCAGAAGGTCGGTAGCGCGTCCGGCGATGCGATAGTCACGGATCAGCTCGATCTGAGTCTTCACATAGGCACGAGCAAATGCCGAGGAGATCATCTCCCCGGTAACCGGATCGGGCTTCACAACGTCCATGAGGACGCGGGATTGTGCAGTGTAGCGGGGAGGTAGCACGCGTCCTGCCAAAAGCGCTGCAGACAGGCTTGCCACGAGAGCGATCAGGATGATCCCTCTGCGCGCCCAGAAGATACGCAGAAATTGTATCAGGCTCATGCTTTGTCTCCGGTGCGCATGCTCATCAGAAGAACCGCTCGCCTATGAAAATTGAGTCATCGGCAGCGACTGGCGCATCGAGGTCGACTTTTACCTTCTTCCCATTTCGATAGACCGAAACCTTGCCCATCGATCCGCGATCCGTGACACCGCCGGCGCGGGCGAGCGCCATCCGATAGGTCATGTTCTTTTCGAGCTTGTAGACGCCAGGGGCACCGACCTGACCCGAAACGTAGAAATTTGCCGCTGTTGCAATGAACAACTTGTCGTCGGGACTGACGTACGGATCTTCCAGAGGCCCGCCGCTGGCGACGGCGGAGATTGACAGCGAAAGCTCATCGCCGTTGCTCCGCCGCACAATGACGGTGTCCCCTGCAGTTGCACGGACGCCGCCGGCGCGCGCAATGATTTCCGAGACTCGGTAAGGACGGTCTACCGGAAGGATGCCGGGTGTGCCAAACTCGCCGAGCACAGTAACATAGCGGCTAGCGTACTGGGCCACACCGACAATCACGACCGGATCATTGTAGAACCCCCCTTGCTTGAGGAGCCGGGCGACTTGATCGCGAAATTGCAGCACGGACAACCCCGAGGCCTTCACTGCATGAATATATTGCAGGGTGACCGTTCCGTCGGCCTGGACGGGCTGACGAGTGGTGAATTCGGCCTGGCCGAGCACGCTGACCTCGATGACATCGCCAGGACCGAGCAGGTACCCTTGGTTTAGCGTACTTGCGGGGGTGCTTCCCGAAGCAGGTGGGGCGACTTGTGCCACTGCCGACCCAGCGATCAGCAATACTGTGCCCAAGGCAGACGCAATCAGCTTTTTGTGGTCCATGTCAGAAATTCCCGAGTGTGATGGAGGCTGTAAGCAAGCCGTAAGTGTTTCTGTAATCGAGAAATGTCCCGTTCGCATTGCGGCGTTCATGCCCTCCTTCGAGGGACAGTTTCAAGCGCCGATTGACTTGCATGCGCAAGCCCGCATTCAATTGATCAAGCCGGTCGTTGGTCAGGAGAACCGTTTGCGTCGACCTGGCATTGGCGAAACGCCGGTCATTGCGCGTCACGCCTGAAAAGACCGATGTCCGCGGCGTCAGGGCGTATTCCGCAGCAAGCGCGTAGCTGGTGTCACGGCTATAGAGCGCTTCGCCGCCCAAGGACGGATTCAACGATCTGGCGAAGTCGAGAGTTACGCGAAGATCGGTGCTGGGGACGGCAGAAAGACCCGCGGTCCATGTCAAACCCTTGAAGCCTCCTCCCGCCGGACCGTCAGGGTCGAGATTACTGTATGCCAGAGACGCATTTGCAGTCAGAATTGCGCCAATTTCTCGCCGTCCTGTAATCTTCAGCTGATCGATCCGGTAGCCTGACAGGCCGATCGTGCCTGACCGTTCGGGATATGTGATGCGGTCACGACCGAGCGTCGCCGTGAACTCACCCAGCACGGGATTCTGATAAGACACTCCGGCCTGCAGCTGATGGCCTCGATAATTGGCGAAGCGGCGCAACGAGTTGCTGTTGTTTCCTTGGGTGTATCCAGCCGACCCTAGTATCTTCAAACCGTTTGCGCGCCCACACTGGAGGCTTGATTCATAATTCTGAACGGTCTGCGTGTTTCGTACGCTGTCGATCCCGGGAACATTCAGGACAGCAAGTTGCGCCAGGTCGCTCTGGCGACGCTCAAAGCGAGGATTCAATTGAAGTTGGCAGTTGCCAAAGTATAGTCCGGCGTCGGCATCCAGCGCGATCCGCTCACGGTTCAGCCTCGCATTGCGATTGTAGAAGTCATATCCGGCAAAGGCGGTAAGCTCGAGACTGTTCCGGCCTAGCGGTCGAATGAGACTTAGCTCAGCCCCGACGGTGAGGCGTTGATCGGCCTGCTGGAGACCACGCTGCAAGGCGCGGTCAGGGTTCGCCTTGGCCACGTTGCTTTCTGCCCGAAGGGCGCTGGTCAGACTGACAGTCGTAACCTGTGTCGCTTCTTGCGCAGAGGCGCATGAAGGGACAAAGGTCCACGCCAGCGGAGACAACAGAATGCAAACAGATTGATGGCGCATTGGGCAAGACTTTCAGCTATCTTGATCGGCTTGTTACCGTAATCCTCGGTCCGGGCCAATGAGGTTGCGAACCGACGTCTGCGGCGCCCCAAATTGGAACGCAACGAGGCGATCCCGATCGCCCTAACGGCTCAAAAGTTGCATTTGTAAGGCGATTGCAGAGGTTCGTCCGCTTGGCGGCCCATGGGACGCAGCTCGATTGAGGCGTCGAATCGATAGGCCCGGTAATCCAAGCCGAGGTGCTCGGCGTCGGCCGAGAAACAGTTGGGCAGAGTACCAGATTGAGGCTGCCGCCGGTAAGCCGTGCGGAGTTCTCAGTGACTAAACAAGGCCGGTTGGGGGTTGTCATCGGCGTGCGTTCGACACGGACGTGAGCAGCTTTTGCAATTCGTCTCGATAAGTCTGAAGCCGAGCATCGACATTTGTCCTGGCTGTCGCGATCTGCGCCTTCAGTCGTTCGCGTTCTTGAATGTGTGCCAGAACGAATTGCAAAGCCTCGTCCACACTATAGCCGGTTTCAGGCAGGATGCAGTCATAGCCAAGAGAACCGAACAGCCCGGAGAACTTGCGGCTATATGCTGTGGGTACTACCGGGACGCCCGCCGAAAATGCTGCGATGCAGGCGTGCATTCTGCCAGCCACAAGCACATCCAGCCCGCTGATGTGCGACTTTGCGGCCTCGGCGCCTGAGAAATCCGGGATACGTCTTGCAAACGGATACATTGCGGCGAGACGGTCGGCCAAAGCGCCATCGTCATCGCCAGGGTCGGTCCGGCTCGTTGCATGCGCGATCAATTCTATTTGTACGCTGTGGTCAGTCGCGAAAGTCTCAAGCAAAGCGTGAATGAAGCCGGCGTAATTGTAGGAGAGGCCGAACCTGTTCTCTCCACTTTCGGCTTGTCGATAGAGCAGGCCAGAGGCATTCAAGCCTATGCGAACAGGCTTGGAGTCATTGGTGGTCGGAGCGCGGGTGAAGGGGAGCTCAAAAGCCACGTCAGTGGCCAGGACAACGCGTGCACCTGGCGCAATCTCGCGCGCTACGTCGAAGCTCTGAATATCTCGGGCGACGACACAGCGTGCGCGATTCATAACTGCTTTTGCAAGTTTGCGATAAATGGTACCGGTGAACGGTCCTATCGTTTGTGGAGCAAGAACAAGCGGCACTTTGCGCACGTAAGCCAGGGCTTTAGTTGCCCATAGATAGGCAAAACGTTTCGGCCCATAAATCTGCGCAAAGCTGTCCCCAGCCCCAATATCGATAATCGCATCCAGTGACGCGAGAAGCGACCAGTATCCACGGGGAGATATGATGCTTCGACCGTCGACCACGAAAACGTCAGCACTGTTTTTCCGCAAGGTTGAAGCGTCGTGATTGTCGCGCATGCCGATGACGATCAAATGCGCGTCAAGACCCAGTTTTTCCAATTCCTGACGGACTATGGCAATGTTCGAAAGGGTGAGGGCATCGACGCCGAGGTTCCCCGAGGCGAGCGAGTGCCAGAGCAATCCGATTTTCATGTGCAAGGGGCTCAGCGTGCATCTCCCTTGGCGGGGCCAGGCTCAGCCGTAGTGGCTTGACCCGTTTTTGTCACGAAAGCGGGATTAACCATCACTTTGGCCCGTTCGCGCTTTACAATAGTGTTAAGCGCATTCCGGACTTGCGTGGTGCTGCGCTGGTTGGTCAGGATAAAGCGCGCGGCTTGCAATGCGGCTGCATCCTCAAGAGGTTCGGCGCGGATCGCTGTGATCTGTGACATCACGAATCCACCATCTCCGCCGGGTGTCATCAGGAGCGCTCCCTCTTTCAGTCCGGCTGTTGTAGCGGCAACTTCGGGCTCGAGACTGAGCGTGTCCATAATCGCGGCAGACCGGACATACTTTATGCCTGATCGTTCAAGCAGATCCTTTACCTGTTGCAAGCTTTGGTATGCGGCCAACTGCTTGGCGATCGAAGTCGACACGGGCGGCAGAATGAACTGGTCGACTGTCAAAAGTTTACGTTGCGCAAAGCTGGCAGGGTGGGCTGTGACGTAAGCGGCAACCTCATCGTCTGAGACGTTCGGCACATTCTTTGATAGCGCGCTCCTGACAAGTTGCATGAGAGCCAAATCCCGAGCCCTGCTGAGTACCATGGCCGCTTCCGGTGTCTTGTCCATTCCCTCTGACTGTGCATAAGCGGCAAGAATCTTGCGGGAAATCAGCCCTTCGAGCGCTTGTTGCTGAATTTCTCGCACGGCCACAGGATCATCCGGCAAAGAGGGGGTTTCAAGCCGGAGTTCAGCAGCAGTGATTTCCGCTCCAGCGATCCGTGCTACGACTTGGCCGGTGGGGGCTTTTTCCTTCTCGGCGCCGCAGGCGGTAAGGGCCAGGCAAGAGATCACCAGCGTAAATCTTATCATAGTCCATTTGGCCTTCTGTGGGCGGGAAGTACGGAGGAACTCTCTACACAATCGAAATTTTCTGAGATAGGGGCAAATCACCATTTCCCTAATTTGGCTTGAATGCGCCGGTCGGGGCCAAATTCTTAATCGAGGCTGTCTATGGCACGCGACCCGAAATTCTGTCTTGCTGCCTCGGGCGGTGGGCACGTGCGGCAGCTACTCGATTTGAAACCTTTTTGGGCGGAATACGACCATTTCTTCGTGACTGAAGATACCGCGCTTGGTCGCTCGATAGCGCGCGACGAGACAGTGGAGTTTGTCCCTCACTTCGCTCTGGGCCAGGCGCGGCTCGGCTCACCTTTGAAAATGCTGCGTTCAGCATTCAAGAATATTTGGACGTCCTTACGCATCGTGCGCCGACACCGGCCAGACTATGTCGTTACGACTGGCGCCGGATCTCAGGTTTTCATTGTGTTGTGGGCGAGGCTCCACGGCTCCAGAATCGTCTTGATTGACAGTTTCGCTCGTTTCGATGCGCCGAGTGCCTTTGCCAGGTTGGCAGGGCCGCTCGCTCATCTTCGAGTATCACAGTCTTCTGTTGCGGCTCAAAAATGGGGCGGTGCCGCAGTTTTCAACCCACTAAAGATGATAGAGGGGCAAGGCCCGGAGAAGGAGGCTTTGGTATTTGCGACGGTCGGAGCGACATTGCCTTTTCCGCGCCTTTCAGACCTCGTGGTGCAAGCGAAAAGAAAAGGCCTCCTTCATGAGGAGGTGATCCTGCAAGTTGGTCAGGGTGGCTCCGTTGATGTTCCGGGCGGCGTCCTGGCAGTGGAAGAGCTCACTTTCGACGAGATCAAGGGCCTTCTTGCGCGCGCGTCGATCGTGATCTGTCATGGCGGAACCGGATCGATCGTCACCGCTCTGCAGAACTTTTGCCATGTTATTGTAGTGCCTCGCCGGTTCGAGCTTGGCGAACACTATGACAATCACCAGGAGGAAATAACAGCGGCGTTCGTGCAGCGCGGGCTGGTCAGAATGGCCGATGATGAGGTCGAGCTAGAGAAGGCGCTCAACGAACTCCGTGGAGCGCCTGCAGTGGGCGCGACGACCGACCCTGCCGAACTCATGGACTTCTTGCGCGCCTGGGTTGCAAGAGAACAACTGAGTGCGCGCTGAACAAAGTTTGGATCGCCGAAGCATCATGCAAAAAAGGGCTGCCAAGGGCAGCCCTTTTCAGATCTCCACAACTGCTCAGGCAAATGCAGGAGTAGCGGCCTGACGGCGGCGTTGCCGAAGGGCGACGCCCGCGAAGCCAATGCCAAGAATCATCAGTGCCCAAGTCGACGGCTCGGGTACACCAGAGAGCGAAAGGATGCCGTTGTAAAAACCATTGGGCTGTGAAGACCCGGTGACGAGGATCTGCTGCGCGCCGGCCGGAATGCGGAAGTTGAGCAACGCCCGCTGCTCAGTGACGCCGGTGGATGTCGCCGGGATCACGGTCGAATTGAGCTTCACCCCATTCGAGATAAAGTTGACGTTGTATGACTGATTCAATCCTGCGCGAGTCGAATCGATCACGACGCTCGCATTTCGCGCATAATTGGTGACGAACGTGAACACGTCGTTGAAGTGGGCGGGATACTCTGCAGGGTCGGTGTTGCCGAACGTGCCCCCGACGTTAGCGGTGTAGTTGATGAAGCACGAGTTGGTGCCCGTCGATGTGCAGGTTGCTGCAGACACCGGGGCAGACGCAAGAGCCCCTGCGGAAACAATCGCAGTAAGGAATGCCTTCTTCATAGCTTAACTCCTGACAAAAAGCAGCAAGAAAAGCCGGACCCGCCATCGAATCCAGTCACTTGGCTTGTTTGGTAAATGTAGTGTTAAGCACGCTGCAGCGCAACACGGAATCACGTCGACCGTCCCAAAACGGGAGTGTTTGTTGATGAATTTTTTGCAAGGAACAATACTGCCGCGGCCACGTTAAGCTTAGATTTTTCGTTCTGGTTTGGCCAACACAACCTTGCTTTGTGGCACATACGGTTGGCGCGGATCGGGCTCGGCGAGGTGGCCGGTCAGAGCATGCTGCGAGTATATGCGGGCCGTTTTGTCAGCACTGGGGAGTCGTAGTCGGGCAAGGTCTGCGTATGTCGAATCGATGAGACGAACGCGAACAACGTTGTGACGGGTCGCCCCCTCAGTCGTCGGGTGTCTCCCCTTCTAGTCTTGGGCCGCCGTGGTCACGTCTGAGGGCGCCATGCCCGTGTCTGGCCAATATTTTAGGGCCAAGATCTGCGGAATGCTGTCGTCACAGAAGAGGAACTGGCCATCAGTCCCCTGCCATTGGCGAGAGTCAGCTCCCAGCGTCGCGATGATTTCTTTCACCATGTCTTCCGGCAGCAAGCCGAAGTTCTTTTGCGCAAACCGCCCGGCTGCAAACAGCGAGGTCGGCTTTATTTTTGCCTCCAGGCAGTTCAGCTGTGCCTGCGCCGTGGGCGATAAGCGGGAATGCATGTCATCAAGCACCAGTTCGACTGCTACTCGGAGGTCCTGGCTTGAAATGACTCGCCTGTCGTTCTCCAATGCGGTGCGAGCCGAATACTGTCCAAGAAGGTTGGCAAGATAAGGTGAACCATTGCTCATCTCAATGAGCAGGTCGCGCGTCGCGTTCTCGAAGCTGAAGTTACCGATCGTCTCGCCTTTTGCTATGATCTGGCCGAGCTCATCAGGCGCCATGCCCGCGACCGCAATCCCGAGGACATTGCGCCTGATGGACGGAACGTGTGCGACAAGCTCCGACAAATTAAGCGCAACGCCGCCAATGACTAGTTGCACGCGCGCCGACCGATCAGAGAGGCTCTTGATCAGCTCTGCAACCTTGTCACGAAATCCCTGCTCGGGTGATCTGTCGAATTCATCGAGAATGATCAAAAGTTTAGTGCCTGTGAGCTTTACAAGCTCTTCGCTCAGGGATGCGGGTGTCACGGGGTCTTCACCCAGAATGTCACCCAGGCTGCGGTCACGCTCGACTTCAAGCGAGGATGGGTCGTATCCGGCGTGATAAAGCAGGGGAACATCGCGCGCGACCGCGCGAAAGAGGCTGTCGAACGTGCTGCTCTCGCTGCAGGATGCGTAGCGAACCAGATAACGGGCGTCTTTCGCCAGGATGGCCAGCACGTGGAGGAGCGAGGTCTTACCTATCCCGCGGTCGCCGAAGACGACGAGATGCATGCCCTGATCCTCGACTGCACTGATCATCCTGTTGAGCAGCTTTGTGCGGCCTGCGAATCGGCCTAGATCGGAAACTGGCTGAGCAGGCGTGAACGCGCGTGATAACAAGGTGCGCGTCGCAGCGCCACGTGGCGAGCGCAGGCGTTCTTCACGCGAAAGTCCCTTGAAACGAGGGAAAGACGCGGTGTCTCGAGTTTGATTGAAGGTGCCGGCTGGAATATTAGGTGCAGCGCGCGGACCTGATTTCTTCGTCGACTTGGAACCGAAAAATCGTTGAAACCAGGATTTGGACTGCATTGATCGAACACCGTATTGAGCAGAAGAGTGGTTTGCAGAAAGCTTCAGGCCCTAAACCGGGGCTTCAGTACGTAATAGAGGTAGACCAGGGTCGAAAGCATTAAGACGCTCGCGAGAAGCACATAACCACTGTTGCCCGCATAATTGGCTGCGGCACAGGCAGTTGCAGGAGGGAGATAATGCCATGGCGTATCTTTCGGCTCCTCGGCTGCCGACCTCTGCAGGTAAAGCACGGCAAGGCCTGCGAAGATGAGGACTGTAAGCCAGTCAAAGATTGTTTCCATGGCGCTCTCTGGGTTGTCGCGGTGAACCGGACCGGCAGTTAGCGCAATTCCGGGCTGAGCGCGAATGCAATTTCGCGCCGTGCATAATCGGGACGATCTGGACGCCTTGAGCCGCGCTCGAAAGCCCTGCGCCAACGTTAACCACGCCTAGCCAGTGCCCTTTTAACAAATCGAACGGATAACCGGGCTTGGGGATAAGCACTTCCACGGGGTTAAAGAATGTCAGTCATCACCGTTTCAACCAGCTCGCAGCTCGTTGCGGCTCTTACTAAAGCGCGAGCCGGAGACGTCATTTCGCTCCTGCCAGGCGACTATTCGTCGGTAACGATCAAGGGCATCAACCCCACAGGAACCGTGACGATTACGTCCGCGGACCCGAGTGCGCCTGTTGCGCTCAACGGATTGAAGGTGACGAACTCGAGCAATCTGGCTTTTGACAATCTCCATTTTGCCATCACCGGGGGCGCTAATCTAACACCATTCTCGGTGATGAGTTCCTCCAATATTGCATTTTCCCGGCTCGACGTCGGCGGTCAGCCGCTGGGATCGGAGGCTGTCAGCACAGGGCTGATGATCCGGGGAAGTCAGTCAATCTCGGTGACAAACAGCAATTTTCATGATCTGCGCTTTGGCATCTCGATGCTCGACAATAGCGGCGTCACCGTCACGCAATCGCTTTTTCATGACATCCGTACTGACGGTATCCGCGGGGGAGGGAACTCGAATGTCACCATCACCAGCAATGCTTTCACGGACTTCCATCCCGCGGTTGATGACCATGCCGATGCCATTCAGTTCTGGACAAAGAACACGCTTTCCTCAGCCAGCAACATTGTCGTCAGCGGGAATGTCATAGAACGCGGAAACGGCGACGCGAGCCAGGGGATTTTCTTTCGCGACGAAGTTGGAAACCTGCCATTTCTGAACGTGACGATTTCCGACAACGCCGTCATCGGCGGATTGTACAACGGAATTACCGCCGATGGCGTCAAGGGCGGTTCGATCACTAATAACATCGTTGCCGGGTTTGCCGACCAGACCAGCTGGCTTCGCGTCCAGAACTCGTCCGGACTTTCATTGCAGGGCAACGTGGTGACCGGATTTGTCTCGGACCTCGATGCAGCTCTGCCCGCCGGAAACACGACGATCGCATACTCGACGGACGACGGTGCTGCTGCGCTTACGCAGTGGCTGAAGTCGCACGATATTCCGAAAGCATTCGGAGGCAGCCTTGCCAATTTTCTCGGCTTTTTCGGTCACGAGGGATCTTTTCTGACTGCTGCTCTGGCATTGCCAACAAGTGTTACCGTTCAGGGAACAGGCCTTTCCGACAAGCTCGTCGCGGACTCAACCCTGAACTCTTTTGTATTTGGCGGCGCTGGCGATGACACCCTTACTGGCAATGGAGTTCACGCCCAGCTCGCCGGCGGTGAAGGAAACGATACCTTTATCGTTAAGGGTCCTGGTGATCTCGTCATCGAACTGGCCGGCCAGGGGACTGACACGGTGAACGCGTTCAGCGATTACACCTTGACCGCAAACGTGGAAAACTTGCGGCTGTCGGGTACGGCGACTGAGGGTGCTGGCAACGAGCTTGCCAACCGTATCATCGGCAACGGCATGGACAATGTCCTCCGAGGACTGGCAGGCGACGATACTCTGCAGGGCGGAGATGGCAACGACCGGCTTTTCGGTGACGACGGTGCCGACGTGTTACGGGGCGATGCCGGAAATGATCGCTTGGAAGGTGGACTTGGGGATGACCAGCTTTTCGGCGGCGAGGGCAGCGATGTCCTGTTCGGCGGAGCCGGCAACGATATCCTCGAAGGTGGAGCTGGATCCGATATTCTGACCGGCGGTGCCGGAGCCGATGTCTTCCGTTTCCGCGCCGATGCTTTGTCGGGGAGCGATGTGACCGTAATCACAGACTTTGCGAGAGGTTACGATCGCATTGACTTGCGCGCCATTGACGCAATTGCTTCGTCGGCAACGAACGATGCATTTTCCTGGATCGGAAGCAGCAACTTCACAAAACATGCGGGCGAACTGCAGGTGAAGGCGGTAAGTGGCGGCATGATGCTGGCGGGCGACGTCAATGGCGACGGCATTGCCGATTTTCGCGTGATGCTTCAGGGGCTGAGTGCGCTGTCCTCTTCAGACGTAAATCTCTGATGCCAAGATGGCGGTTAAGGGCGGTATAGCTTTCGGGTGTTTTCATCTGCATAGGGCAGGCGTCCAAAACGACCGAGTTTGAGATCACTGCGCAGGATGCGTGCTGGATTTCCGCCGACAGCACATCCTGCGGGGACGTCATCAAATACCGTTGCGCCGGCCCCTACGATGGAGCCATCGCCGATCGTAACCCCGGGCAGGATGGTCGAGCTGCCGCCGATGAAGCAATTCTTCCCGATCCGGATCGGTCTGACATCGCCGGAGATAGTTTTCGTTATGAGCAAGGTCTTAAAGGCGATCAGCGATCCTTCGGCCACGACTATG
>NZ_CP063446.1:0-620133 GCF_015169775.1 Novosphingobium sp. ES2-1 | reverse complement strand
CTCGACGTGATTGACGGACTGCTTGGTCAGCCAGTTGCCCAGCCGCCCTTGCCCCGCCAGCTTGTTCGCCCACGCAGCAGTCGCCTCGCGCAATTCGGCGCGCGGCACCACCTTGTTGACCATGCCGAAGCTGTAGGCCCGCGCCGCCGGCATGCGCTCGCCCAGCAGCAGGAATTCCTTGGCCACGCGCGGCGGCAGTTCATAGGCATGGGCAAAGTATTCGACGCCCGGAATGCCCATCAGCGGGTTCACCGGGTCCTGGAAGAACGCGTCTTCCGAAGCCACGATCAGGTCGCACACCCAGGCCAGCATCAGCCCGCCCGCCACGCAGGCACCCTGCACCATTGCGATGGTCGGCTTGGAGATATCGCGCCAGCGGCGGCACATGCCAAGGTACTGCTCCTGCTCGCGGGTATAGAGCAGTTCGGCGCCCGGCTTGTTGGTGTGCGGCGGGAACATCAGCCGCTTGTCGAACTCATGGTGCAGGTCGCGCCCCGGCGTGCCGATGTCGTGGCCGGCCGAGAAGTGCTTGCCCTCGCCCGCCAGCACGATCGCGCGGACGTTGTCGTCCTGCACCGCGCGGCCAAACGCATCGTCGAGCGCATAGGTCATCTGCCCGTTCTGGGCATTGTTGAACTGCGGCCGGTTCATCGTGATCCAGGCCACGCTCCCTTCCACCTCGTAGCGGACAGGCTCTTGCGTCTCGTAGACGATGTCGACTTGCTTCGGCTCGACGAGGTCGGTCATGCGGTCATCTCCCTCAGGCGGCGGCGCGAATGGCGGGCGGGTTGTCCTTGAGCACGCTGGCGCGGACATTGTGCGGGTCGAGGCTGGCAATCACCGCCAGTTCCTCTGCCGTCGGCAGCCGCGTCACTTCCACGTTGTCGGCTTGGGCCAGTTCGAAACCGGTTGCCGCCTGCACTTCCTCGAACATCACGCCGGGGTGCAGCGAGATCACGCGGATCTGGTTGTCTGGCCCGCCGAAGTCCATCACGCACAGGTTGGTCACGATCCGGCGCAGGCTCACGCCCGAGAAGTTGCCGCCGCCCACGCGCTTGGCCGGGTTGTACCCCACGCCCGAGATCATATCGACCTGGGGCACGAAGACGCGCGGCCCATGCGCCGGGAAGAAGAACGAGTTGGGGTGGTAGATCGTGTTCCCCGGAAAGCCGCGCACGCCCAGCATCTGCGTCTTCGGCTTGTCATAGGTCCCGCCCATGTAGGACAGGTTGATCTGGCCGAAGCGATCAAGCTGCGTCGGCGTGACCATGGCATGCCTTCGCCCTGACCACACCGCACTGTCGAAGAAGCGCGAGAACGGGAGGTATCCTGCGGGCTTGCGGTCGTCGTACTTGCGCGGCCCCAGCGGCACCGGCTGCTCGACCAGATAGGCCTCGCCGTCGGTCATCATCAGTTCGGGCGTGTGGGTCAGCTTGGCCAGGCCCGCCGCCAGGCGCGGCACTGGCCCCACGCCGGTCGCCACAATTTCGCCATTGCCCCGGAACGCTTCCGAACAGGCGACGATGCACAGGTCTACGAGAGTGATGTCGCTCATCAGAAAATCGGCAGCGAAAGAGCCGCTACCGCCTCCTTTCCGCCAATGGATTCAAGATATTCGGCTTCAGAAGCGCCAACGAAGCGGTCCGCCACCGCAGACCAGTCGCCCGGATCGCGTGCCGCATCGGCGTAGGCCTTGAAGGCCTTCATGTCCCAGCCGTAATGCGGCGGCATCGAGCTTGGGTGCGCGCCGCAGGGCATTTCCACCACGCCCGAAACGAAGCAGCGCTCGAACAGGTTGTCCTGCGCGCCTTCGGGGTAATGGTCCTCCATCCGGTCGACCAGTTCCTCGCATGAAACGTAGGTCCTGGCAGCAGCCTTGGCGAACCACTCGTCGTAATAGACGTCCGGCCCAAACACCTGCACGTTGCCGCGCCAGTCGCTGCGGTTGACGTGGATCAGCGCGGCATCGAGCTTGAGCGGCGGCATGGCGATCAGCGTCTCGCCATCGCCATAGGGTGACTGCACGGTCTTGAGGCCGCCCAGCTCGGCAAGGTCCGTGCCGAGGCCAACCCGCGTCGGCAGGAACGGCAGGCCGAACGCCGCCGCCTTCAGGCCCCACTGGAACATGCCTTCGTCCAGCTCCAGCACCTGCAGCGCGCCGCTCTCGCGGGCCTTGCGGAACCACGGCTCCAGCGGGATCGCATCAAGGCTGACAAACGCGAAGACCAGCTTCTTCACCTTGCCCGCTGCGCACAGCATGCCCACGTCAGCGCCGCCATAGGCGACGACGGTCAAGTCCTTGAGGCCGGAACGCATGATCTCGCGCACCAGCGCCATCGGCTTGCGCCGCGGGCCCCAGCCGCCGATGCCGATGGTCATGCCATCGGACAGCTGCGCGACGATCTCTGCCGCGCTCATCCTCTTATCAAGGCTCACGCCTGTTCTCCTGCCTGCTCTTCAAGCGCCTTCTGCCATGCCCAGACATGGCCCCATTCGCTGGGGATCAGATGCGCGGTCGGTGTCCAGTTCGTGTGATCGATCACCAGCGGATCGGCCCCGATCTCGATGTCGAAGCCAGAGGGCGTCTGCATGTAGAAGCCGAAGGTCTGGTCGTTGACGTGCCGGCCGATCGAGGCGCTCTCGGGGACCTTGTTGATGCGCATGCGATCATGGCACTTGCCCACGTCGCTTTGCGTCTTCATCTCCAGCATCAGGTGGATGCAGGCAGAAGGCGGCACCGGCATTTCCGCAATGGCTACCGAATGGTGGCGGCCATTGTCGGCGTGCATGAAGGCAAAGCCCATGCCCGGATCGTTGGGATCGTCCGAAAAACGGAAGCGCGGGATGTCGGTGTCGCGAAAGCCGATGGCCTTGTAGAAGGCGTGCGCCTCGTCAAAGTTCGGCGTCGCAAACACGGCGTGCCCCATGCCCATGTCTCCGGTCACGAAGCCGCTCACGCCCACCGGCGAAACGAACGCCACATCGTCGCGGACATCGCCGTGGAAGAACTCGAGACCGTTGCCCGAAGGATCGCTCGTCGCAAAGAACGCCGCCACGCCGCGCGCCTTTGCTGCATCCGCATCGCCATCGACAATCTCGCGCCCCAGCCCGGCAATCGTCTCACGCAGCGCCGCCAGTTCCGCCGCATCGCCGACTTCATAACCAGCAGCCACAAGCCGGTCGCTCTCGCCCCGCTCCACCCAGAAGCGGAACGGGCGGTCGTCGATCCGGTAGGCCGCCACGCCATCGCATGGCGCATCCGCCCGCATCGTGCCGACCACTTGCGTCATGAAGTGGTCCCAGGCCTCCGCCTTGGCGGTTTCGATCCTGACATAGCCCAGTGCCTTTATGCCCATGGCAGCTTATCCTTTCACGAGGTCGAGGAAGTAGGGCCGCTCGCCCCCGCCATCGACGTTGATGCGTGCGCCGCTCACCCATGAGGCGAGGCTCGAACTCAGCCACAGCACGGCTCCGGCGATGTCCGCGCCCGTGCCCATGCGCTGCAGCGGCAGCGATTTGGCAACCGCAGCCTGCGCCGCCTCGTCGCCATAGGTTTCCTCCGAGGTTTCAGTCTGCATCAGGCCGACGATGATCGCGTTCACGCGCACGCCATCGGGCCCCCACTCCTGCGCAAGGCTCTGCGTCAGGCTGAGCAGTCCTGCCTTCGCCGCCCCATAGGCCGCCGTCATGGGGGAGGGCCGTATGCCCGATACGCTGGCGATGTTGACGATGCTGCCAGCCCCGGCCTTCGCCATGTGGGCATAGGCATATTGCGACATGTACATCGCCGAATGCAGGTTCAGCTTCACGATGGAATCGAAGAAGCGCGGGCTCGCCGTGGCGGGGGCTTGCGGTGAACCACCAGCGTTATTCACGAGGATGTCCAGCCGCCCATGGCGCTCCACCACGCCATCGACCAGTGCCTGCGCCTGTTCGGGATCGCGGATGTCAGCCGCCCGGAACGTCAGGCCTTCGGGCAGATCGTCAGGCTCGGTTCGGCCGCACACTGTCACCGCAGCCCCGGCACGCAGCAGGGCTTGCGCAATCTGCCGCCCCAGCCCGCGCGTGCCCCCGGTGACGATCGCCACCTGGCCGCCCAAGTCAATGTGATCAGTGCCCTGCACCGCAGCTGCTCTCCCATCCCATGCCGCAGGTGCCGAAAGTTGCACCGCAGCAGATTCGAAATCGCCAATATCCAAAGGCGATTGCCTTTTCAATTGACGATTTGCGTATCCAATGCAATCTTAAATTACGAATGCGGCCCAGATTGACGCGAATAACGTCAAGCGGGCGTTCAAATGACAGCCACAGGCAGCGGACACTACAGATCCGCGCACGGGCATGGGAGCGGAAGGCCGGAATGACAGGATATTCGCAGTATCGACCTTTGCCGATTACGCAGGTCGAAAAGTGGGATTTCGAGACGGACGTCGCCGTGATCGGCTTCGGCGCAACCGGGGCTTGCGCCGCGATCGAGGCCCGCGTTGCGGGTGCAGAGGTCCTGCTGTTCGAACGCAGTTCCGGCAGCGGCGGTGCCTCGGCGCTCTCCGGTGGCGAGATCTACGTCGGTGGCGGTACCGATGCGCAGAAGGCCGCAGGGTTCGACGATACGGTCGAAGACTTCACCGCCTACCTCAAGCTTGCCGGCGGCCCCTGCGTCGATGAGGCCAAGTGCGAGATCTATGGCCGCGAGGCGCTGGCGCACTACCAGTGGCTGAAGGATCAGGGCGTGCCCTATCGCGGCAACTACCTGCCCGGCAAGGTGGTCGAACCGACCGACGATTCCACCCTGATCTGGTCGGGTAGCGAGGCCGCCGCGCCGTTCTACCGACACGCAAAGCCCGCCCCGCGCGGCCACGTGATCCAGCACATGGGCTGGGGCGGCGGGCGTCCGCTGGTCGACATACTAGAACGCCGCGCCCGCGATCTTGGCGCCGAGATCCACGTCGACGCACGCGCCGTCGCGCTCATCACCGATGGTGACGCCATTGCCGGAGCCGTCGTCCGCATCGACAACAAGGACCGCTTCGTCCGTGCCCGCAAGGGCGTCGTCCTTGCCACCGGCGGCTTCGTCTTCAACGAGGCCATGCGCCGCAAATACTGCCCTGAAAGCTTCCGCGTGAACAGCCCGATCGGCGACAAGGACGACGGCATCGGCATCGAACTCGGCGTCTCGGTCGGCGGCGATGCGATTCACATGGACCAGTTCTTCACCACCTGCCCGTGGACGATCCCGGCCGAACAGGCCCACGGCGTCTTCGTCAACGTCGCCGGGCAGCGCTTCATCAACGAGGACTGCTACCACGGCCGCGTCAGCCGCTGCGCCGTCGACCAGCCGGGCGGCAAGGTCTACCTCCTGCTCGACAGCGCCCACTTCACCCAACCGCTCGACCTTGCCGGCATCACCATCGCCGGCACTGGCGAGACGTGGGAGGAAGTCGAAGCCGAACTCGAAATGCCCGCAGGCACGCTTTCGGCCACGATGCACTTCTACAACGAACACGCCCGCAACGGCCGCGATCCCCTGTTCGACAAGCAGCCCCCGATCCTGAAAGCGCTCGACCAGTCGCCGTTCGTCGCGCTCGAGTGCAATTTCCAGACAAGCTACTTCAGCTTCTTCACCTTGGGCGGGCTCAAGACCTCGACAGACGGTGAAGTGCTCGGCCGCTCCGGCGCGCCGATCCCCGGACTGTACGCCGCAGGGCGCTGCACCTCGGGCCTGCCGGCATGGGGCCACGGCTATTCCTCCGGCCTGAGCCTTGCCGACTGCACCTTCTTCGGGCGCCAGGCCGGCCGCCGCGCCGCGCGCGCCTGAACGGACGGAAGCACCTCGGGAAACTTCGCACCCGGTGCTTCCTTTCCGCCCAAGTTTTGCTAAGTCAGCACTTACATTTATGAGGAAGCGCACAATGCTCAAGAAGGTTACGCTAGGCCACACCGACCTCACCGTGAGCCGCCTGTGCTACGGCACCAACATGCTCGGCTGGATGCTCGATCGGGGCAAGTCCAACGCCATTCTCGATACCTTTGCAGGTCTTGGCGGCAACTTCATCGACACCGCCCGCTCCTATGGGGACTGGATGCCGGATGCCCCCGTCGGCGCCAGCGAGCGCGCGGTCGGCGCGTGGCTCAAGATGCAGAAGCGCGACGATTTCGTGATCGCCACCAAGGGCGGCTTCTTCGACATGCGCGTGGGCGACTACCGCAACCGCGTGACCCCGGATGACGTCGCGGCCGACCTTGCCCAGAGCCTCGACCACCTCGGCATCGATACCATCGACCTCTATTTCCTGCACATGGACAATCCGGAAAGCCCGGTCGAACCGATCATCGACGCGCTGATCGCCCACCGCGAGGCAGGCCGCATCCGCCATTTCGCCGCATCCAACTGGGCAGCAGAGCGTATCCGCGCCGCCAACGCCTATGCCGCCTCCATCGGCAAGGAAGGTTTCGTTGCCTCGGAGACGTTCTGGGGCCTCGCCGTACCCGATGCCGCCGCCGCCGCGCAGCAGGGCTACCAGCACTACTACGAAGGCGAATACGAAGATCTCCACGCTGGCGGCCTCCCCATCGTAGCCTATGCCGCCCAATCCGGCGGATATTTCACCAAGCTCGCGTCCGGCTCGGTCGGCGAACAGCTCGCCGCCCGCTACGCCAACCCCGCGAACGAACGCCGCTTCGCCATCGTGCAGTCGCTGGCCGAAAGGCATGGCGTCTCGATCAACGAGATCGCCCTCGCTTATCTTCTGAGCCAGCCCAACCAGACCATCGCCATCTTCGGCGGCTCCTCCCCCGAACAGGTCCGCGACAGCGCCAAGGCCGACGCCCTGACCCTGACCGCCGAGGAAATGGCCGCGCTGCGCAACGCCTGACGTGACCGCCCGAGAAACTACCCAGTTGCCGCGCGCGCGCTATTCACAGCGCGTTGTGCGCGCATCGCCGCCGTCTCACCGCCCACTGCATGGTTGCGCGGGATCTCGACGCTTATCGGGCACCCTTCCGGCAACGCGCGCACAAATCCCGCCACGTCGAACGCGCCTTCGCCGCACAGCATGCGCGCGGAAGAGGCCTCGAATTCGACATCTTCCGGCGCCGTTGCCGGCCCATCGGCAACCTGCCCATAGAGCATGTATTGCGCCGGAGCCGCCGCCAGTTCCGCCACTGATCCGCCTGACCGCATCAGGTGCAGCAGATCGGCATTGACGCCAACCTTGCCCGGTCGCCCGATAGCGCCCACCAGATCGAGCGCCGCCGCCAGCGAGCCCACCTGACTTGGCGGATAGAACTCGACGCCCACTCTAAGACCGAAACTGCCAGCCAGGTCGCAGAACGCCCCGAACCGCTCCAGCCGCCGCGCCGGATCGCGGTCATAGAGCAGCGCATTGATCAGCCCCGCCCCCAGCTCTGCGGCGCATTCCATGGCCGTGGAGAAAGTAGCCACTTCGGTCCGGCCCGACAGCGTGAACGGATAGGCAAGGTCCAATGCCACGCCCAGATCGCACATCACGCGCCGCAACTCCGCCCGCGCCACGCGGTCGGCGTAGATGTCGAACTTCGGCATCAGCGGCAGCACGTCCATCGGCTCCATGAACAGGCACATGCCATCGCAGCCGGCTTGGCGCGCAATCTGCGCAAGCTGGACCGGAGTGCTGTCGACGGCGGTGATATGATCCAGCGCAAGACGTTGCATGGCCGCTTCTCCTACCCGCACAACGGCAAAATGGAATACGCAAATAACCCAGAGAATCGGCCAGAAACTTTACTCATACGAAAATATGTCGCCGGTCTAATACGCGATTCGTCATAAGTGCCCACTTACAAATATTGCTCCTGGAACGCGACGCTGTTAGTCTGCCCCTGAACAAGGATAAGAGAGGACCGACTGCCATGGCGACAATCGCACCGGAAGCCAGAGATGCCGCCATCTCCGATGGCGCGCTGTCCATGGGCCATCTTGCCCTGCATTACGGCAAACCCGACGACGGCCCACTCGCCTCGCGCCTGCTCCAGATCGCCGGACTCAAGGAAACCCAGGTCCTCCCGCTTCCCGGCGGCAATTTCTACCGCTTCGTGGTGTCCGGCAGCCACTTCGCGCGGGGCGACGGTATCGTCTACCTCTCCTGCCTGCCCGAACCGCAGCAGCAGTTGATCGCCGCGATCCACGCAGCGCTGCGCGTCGGCAGCGATGACGAGCACGAGGCGGTCAAGGCGTACCGCGCGATGATGGCGCAGGATTTCGAAGCCAGCTTCCACTTCGGCTTCCTCGTCGGATCGCTCGAGGAACTGGAACGGATGGTCCTGATCCTGCAGGATCTCAACGCGAACGATCCCGCCTTCCGGGGCCGCCTCAACATCGGCATGAACCGCGCCCGCCGTGGCGATGATGCCATCGACGCCCGGCTCGATGCTTCCCCCGTATTCGGCAAGGCCACCCGCTACGCCTATGGCGCGGCCGGCGTGCAGGTTTTCGTCGAGACTGACCTGATGTGCGCAGGCCAACTCGGCGAGAGCATGGTTCTCGAATTCGATTACGTCTTTCCGGACAGGCACAGCCACATCCTCTCGGTCGTCGAACTCTGACCGGCTCCGCCGCCGCATGGAGCGCCTCGAATTCGACTTCGTGATCGTCGGCGGCGGGGTAGCCGGATGCATCCTTGCCAATCGCCTGTCCGCCGATCCCAAATGCAAGGTCGCGCTGCTCGAAGCAGGCGGCAAGGACACGAGCCCGCTGATCGCCGCGCCGGGCGGCCTTCTCCCGATCATGATGTCGGGCGCCCATGCCTGGCGCTACATGTCCGCACCGCAGGCCCACCTCGATGGCCGAATGCTCTACAGCCCGCGGGGCAAGGTTCTCGGCGGCGGCTCCTCGATCAACGGCATGGCCTACGATCGCGGCTTCCATTCGGACTATGACCGCTGGGCCCAGGCCGGCAATCGCGGCTGGTCCTTCGCCGAGGTCCTGCCCTATTTCCGCAAGCTCGAAAGCTTCGGCCCGGTGCAGAACGAATGGCACGGCATTGATGGCCCGATCCAGGTCACAAGGGCCGCACAGAATCATCCCTTCGCCCAGGCCTTCCTGAAAGCCGGAGCGCAGGCCGGCTACCCCCTGACGAGCGATCTCAACGGCGCAACACGCGACGGCTTCGGCGCGGTCGACCTTACCGTGGGCAAAGGCCGACGCTCCAGCGCTTCATCGGCCTACCTGCGGCCTGTCCTCAAGCGCCGCAACCTTACCGTGCTGACCGCAGCGCAGGCCCGCCGCATCACTTTCGACGGCCCCCGCGCCACCGGCGTGATATTTCGCAGGCGAGGCACTGACACTCTCGCGACAGCCGCCCGCGAAGTCATCCTTTCCGCAGGCGCGATCAACACGCCGCAACTGCTGATGCTATCGGGCGTCGGCCCCGCCGCGCATCTGGCCGAGCACGGCATCCCCCTGATTCACGACCTGCCCGGCGTCGGCCAGGACCTGCAGGACCACCTCGCGGCGCACGTCAAGTTCCGCTCGACAAAGCCGTGGTCGATGCTGCGCTTCCTCAATCCTGTGCGCGGCGCCCTTGCCATGGCGCAGTACCTCGCCTTCCGGACAGGCCCTCTGGCAGACCCGGGCATGTCGGTCGCCTGCATGGTCCGCTCCGACCCGGCGCTGGACGAGCCTGACATCAAGATGCTGCTGGTTTCGGCCCTGTTCGGGCAGAATGGACGCAAGATGGTGCCGATGCATGGCTTCTATGCCCACATCAACGTCGCCCGCCCGGAATCGCGCGGGCGCGTCACGCTTGCCAGTGCCGATCCCGATGCGCCCCCGGTGATCGACCAGAACTACAATGCGACGGAGAACGACCGCCGCGTCATGCGCGAAGGCATACGCATCGCCCGCCGCGTCTTTGCCCAAAGCGCGTTCGACGAGATGCGTGGGCAGGAACTCGCACCGGGTCCGCACGTCCAGTCCGACGAGGAGATCGACGCCTATATCCGCGCCCATGCCGAGGCCGATTACCACTCCACCAGCACCGCGCGGATGGGCTCGGATCCCATGGCCGTGGTGGACGATACCCTGCGTGTCCACGGCCTGCAGTCGCTGCGCGTGGTCGATGCCTCGATCATGCCGCACCTGCCCGGCGGCAACACTGCCATCCCCGTCGCGATGATCGCCGAAAAGGCCGCCGACATGATCCTTGGGAAAGCCTGAAAGATGAAAACCAGAGCCATGGTCTGCCACGCCCCCGGCACCCCGCTGGTCGAGGAACTGCTCGATCTCGCCCCGCCCGGACCCGGCGATGTGCTGATCGAAATCATGGCGAGCGGATTGTGCCACACCGACCTCAGCCAGATCGAAGGCAAGGCCGCGCCCTATCCCTTCCCGGTCGTCGTCGGCCACGAAGGCGCCGGCATCGTCCGCGAAGTCGGCGCGGCGGTCACGTCGGTCAAGGTCGGCGACCATGTCATTCCCGTCGGCATCGGCGAATGCGGCTCTTGCGGCAACTGCCGCTCGGGCAGGACCAACCTGTGCGAGGCGTTCCTCGGCGACATTGCCCTCCAGCCCAGCCCGTTCTCGCTCGATGGCCAGCCGGTCTCCGCCTATTCCGGCGTCGGCAGCCTCGCGCAGTTCATCGTCACGGCAGAGCGCAACGTCGCGGTGATCCGCAATGATGTACCCTTCCACCTCGCCTGCACCGCAGGATGCTGCGTGGCTACCGGCGTCGGCGCAGTCATGCACACCGCCCATGTCGAAAACGGTGCGACCGTCGCCGTCTTCGGCCTCGGCGGCATCGGCCTGAATGTCGTGCAGGGTGCGCGTCTTGCGGGTGCCGCGCGGATCATCGGCGTCGACATCAATCCCTTGCGCCACGAACAGGGCAAGCGCTTCGGCCTGACGGACTTCATCGACGCGCGGACGAGCGATCCCGTCACCGCAATCCAGGCGCTGACCCAAGGCGGGGTGGACTACGCGTTCGAGTGTGCGGGCAATGTCAGGCTGATGGCCCAGGCCTTCGAATCGACGCGCATCGGCTGGGGCTGCACCGTCGTCCTCGGCGTGCCGCCCGATGGGCAGGCGATGGAACTGGTCCCGTTCCAGCTTCAGCTCGGGCGGCGGGTGCAAGGCTCGTTCATGGGCAACGTCAAGGGCCGCAGTGAACTGCCCGGCCTGCTCGATCATTTCGCAGCCGGTCGCCTCAACCTGGCCGATCTCGTCACCCATCGCCTGCCGATGAGCGAGGTCAACGCGGGGTTCGATCTGATGCGGCGCGGGGAGTCGCTGCGAACGGTGGTTTCGTTCTGATTTGTGTTTGCATTATCAGGGGCGTGGTGACAAAACATCGCCAATTGCGAACCAAACTGCTCCTATAATTACGCATGGGGCAAATTGGTCCTAGTGAGAGGCTAGTCTACGATGGCAACCACCGCCACCCCCGTCGCCGACCGGGTGTTTGACCGCGAAACCCTGCTGTCTGCTGCGTGCGAACGCACCGGCCTGTCGGATTTCGGCGATACCTGGTTCTTCGAACCGATGGACCATTACATCGCCGCCGCCAATGCCGAGGGCAAGCTGACGGAGGCGGGTTTTGCCGGGCAGACCGAAGCGATCGTCAAAGGCCTCGCCAGCCGCCTGCGCATGGTCGAGGACATCAAGCGCCATCCCGAAATCCTCGATGAGGACGTGGAAGTCGCCGCGATCATCCTTGGCCTGCCGCGCACCGGCAGCACGATCTTCCATCGCCTGCTCGCCAGCGCCCCGGGCATGACCGCGATCCGATGGTACGAGGCGCAGAACTACGCCCCCCTGCCCGTTGACGAACCCGGCAATCCGAAGGCCCGCCGCGCCTATGCCGAAGCGATGATCGAAGGCTGGCTCAACCTCTCGCCCGAACTCGCCTCGATCCACCCGCTCGATCCCGATGCGCCGGACGAGGAGATCATCATCCTCGGCCAGCTGTTCATCACCACCATGGTCGAGGCGATGACCTTCATCCCCTCGTTCGCGAAGTGGCTCAACGATTACGACCAGTCCAAGGGTTACGAGGACCTCAAGACGATCCTGAAATACCTGCAGTGGCAGGACCCGACGCGGCGCGGCAAGAAGTGGGTCCTGAAAAGCCCGCAGAACCTGCCCTATACCGATGTCATCGCCAATGCTTTCCCCAAGGCGGTGCTGGTGATGACCCACCGCGATCCGCTGGAAGTCGTGCCAAGCTACGTCAGCATGGAGGCCGCGCTCTACAAGCTGAACTCGGTCCATTCGGACGAAGCCGTGGGCGCGTTCTGGTTTCCTCGCCTTGCCGAATGGATGCACCGCTTCGAGCAGGCACGCGCCCGCATCGGCGAAGACCGCTTCATCGACATCGATTACCGCGAGGTGGCAAAGGAGCCCCTCAAGCAGGCGCAGCGCGTCCTGTCCCACATCGGCATTCCGCTGGACGACAAGATCGAGGCCGCGCTCACCGAGTTCATGGCCGGCAACAAGCGCGAACAGCGCCCGATGCACGACTACTCGCTCGAACGCTTCGGCCTGAACGAGGCTGACGTGCGCGAAGCCTTCGCCTCCTACCGGGCGCGCTACATCGGCTGAACCACCAGCGAAACAATGTTCGCTAAATGTTTCCCCGGGGAAACACGAGGAGAGAGTGCATGACCACGCAGGCAGACTTGCTGATAAAGGGCGGCCTGATCGTCGATGGCAGCGGCGCGGAGCCGCATGTCGGCGACGTCGCCGTGCGCGGTGATGCCATCGTCCACGTCGGCGGCACTTTCACCGGCACCGCCAGCGAAACAATCGACGCTTCGGGACACATCGTCACCCCCGGCTTCGTCGATATCCACACCCATTACGACGGGCAGGCGATCTGGTCCGATACGCTTTCGCCCAGTTCATCGCATGGCGTGACCACGGCGGTGCTGGGCAATTGCGGGGTCGGCTTTGCGCCATGCCGAAAGGCGGACCATGAAGCGCTGATCCGGCTGATGGAGGGCGTCGAGGACATTCCCGACGTGGTCATGGCCGAAGGCCTGCCCTGGGACTGGGAGACATTCCCCGAATACCTCGACGCGCTCGCCCGCCGTCCGCGCGACATCGACGTCGCCTGCCTCCTTCCGCACAGCCCATTGCGCGTGTGGGTCATGGGCGAACGGGCCATCGCCCGCGAGGCCGCGACCGAAGATGATCTCGCCCGGATGCGGACGATAGCGCGCGAGGCGATGGACGCCGGGGCCATCGGCTTTGCCACCTCGCGGCTGAACATCCACCGCACCAAGGCGGGCGACCTGATCCCGACCTTCGGCGCAGACACGCACGAACTCATCGCCATCACCGGCGCGCTGGCCGAGGCAGGTACGGGCGTGTTCCAGGCCGTGCTCGATGCGCCGTTCGAGACTTGGGAAAGCGAGATGGCGCGGCTGATCGCCGTCACCCGCGCTTCGGGCCGCCCGTCCACCTTCACGCTCGGCCTCGTCAACCATGGCCGCCGCAACTGGGAAGACGCGCTGACGTTGGTCGATCAGGCGCGGGCCGAAGGGCTGGAGATCTGGCCGCAGGTCCTGCCGCGCCCGATCGGCATGGTCTCCGGCTGGGCGCTTTCGACCCATCCGTTCTGCCTGTGCCCGTCCTATCAGCCGCTCGCCAACCTCCCGCTCGAACAGCAGCTGCCGCGCCTGCGCGATCCGGCATTCCGGGCGCAACTGATCGGCGAGATGCCGCAGGAGGGCCACCCGCTGGCCATGCTCACCCGCATCTGGGACTGGATGTTCCCGTTCGGTGATCCCCCGCAGTACGAACCATCGGTTAGCAACAGCATCGGCGCCCTGGCCCGCGCGCAGGGGCGCACGCCCGAGGAAGTGGCCTACGACGTGCTGATGGTGCGCGATGGCACCGGCATGATCCTCAACACGCTGGGCAACTTCCACGAAGGCAGGCTCGATGCGCTGCTCGGCCTGATGCGGCGCGAGGATACCGTGACCGGCCTTGGCGATGGCGGCGCGCACTATTCGGCGATCTGCGATGCCAGCTACCCCACCTTCGTGCTGACCTGGTGGGTGCGCGACCGCGACGGCGAACGCATGGGTCTGGCCGAGGCGGTGAAGATGCTGTCGTCGCGCCCGGCGCGGGTCGTCGGCCTTGAGGACCGCGGCCTGCTGCGCACCGGCTACAAGGCCGATCTCAATGTGATCGACATCGACCGGCTGACCCTGCACGCGCCGGTAGTACGCCACGATCTGCCGGGCGGCGGGCGCAGGCTTGATCAGGCGGCGAGCGGCTATCGCGCCACCGTGGTCAGCGGGCAGGTGATCCGCCGTGATGACCAGCCGACCGCACTGCGGCCCGGCCAAGTGGTGCGCGGCATGCAGAAGGCGCGCGCAGGAGAAGTGCTGGCGGAGCGCCCCTAACCTGCCGCAACGGCCCGGTTCAGGACCGAGGGGTCTCGCCGGCAGCGCCAGAGAAGCTGGCAATGAACGTGCGCAGCAGTCCCTTCTGGATGGCCATGGCTTCAGGATCGGTTGCCTGCCGCCCGGACAAGCTTTCAATCAGGGGCGAGGCCCAGAAGAAGCCGAACAGCATGTTGAAGATCGCCACGATCTGCATCGCGAGGCTGTCATCCGATGAGGGCTGGCCCGCCTTCTCGTTCATTTTGCGGCCATAGCCGACCATCCGTGCCAGCCAGTCGAGTCCGATCGGGTCCGGCTCGCTGTCGGACGAAATCGCGGCGCGGATCAGGAGCCGGGCGATGTTGGGATGCTGCGCCAGCAGATCGGTCATGCGATCGGTCAGGTCGGCGAAGTCGGCATCGGGGCGCGCCAGCACTTCGTCCATCAGATCGGTCATCGGCTTGAGCGCGCGCTCATAGACCTGTCGGTAGAGTTCGTCCTTGCCGGTGAAATGCTTGTAGAGGCCCGGCTGCTGCAGACCGACCTTGGCGGCGATGTCGCGCAAGGAGGTGGCGCCATGGCCGTGCTGCGCAAACAATTCCTCGGCAGCATCGAGAATGCGGTTGGCGGTGCGCTGCCCCTTGGTGAGAGCGCCGGATGCTGCGGGCGCGTGAATATCGGAGTTTCCATCCATCGCCCCTCCATAGCGGAGTTCGCCTGAAGTCGCTTGCCAAAAAAGTTATCGATCTATAACTTCTGTCGGGAAAGCCATGAAGGCGCGAATCCCAGACAGGAGACAGTGATGCTCGATGAAGCCCGCAGGCAGTACCTTTCCGACATTCTCAAGCCCGCCTCGCCCCCGCGCGAGATCAGCAATCCGTTCACGGAAGCGCAGAAGCGGCTGATGCTGGATGTGGTCCACGATCAGGGGCCGTGGAAGCTGATCATCGCCCAGCACTTCCCCACCGTGGAATCGCTGATCGCGACGTTCGCCGGCGGTTTCCCCGAGGGCTTTACCCCCACGCTCGACATGTTCCTGACGCCGACGTTCCGGGGTTACCTCGCCAACTATTCCACGCCGCTTTACCCCGAACTGCATGATGTCTTCTACAACGAGGCGTTCCTGAACCACGCCAAATCCTACTGGGGCGCGCAGTACGCCAAGCCGCAGATGATGCTGTTCAATGTCAACGGGCCTTGCGGCAACACCGACCCCGGCCACCTCGATTCCCCAAGCTTTCGCGGCGTGCGGCACGAGAATTCGCCCACCTGGCTGTGCTCGATCATGGGCCGGTCCGGCTTGTTCCAGGATTACCTGATCAAGATGGCGCAGGTGATCACCTGGTTCAGCCATGATCCGGAAAGCGGCTTTACCTATTGGCCCAACGGGCCGCTGGGCAAGCCCGCGCGGGTGCAATCGCCGATCTACAACCGCGCCGTCGTCGTGCAGAACGAGATGCTGGTGCACCGGGGCGAGGCGAACGGACCCGTCGAGCGGCGGCGGCCCGAGGGCCTAGGCTTCGACAGCGTGTTCACCGGCGATCCGGCTGACCGCGATGGCTGGCTGGTGAAGACGGGCGAGCAGGTGATCGAGCGCTATCACACCGACGACCTGCGGTTCCTCGTCCACTGGTCGGCCGAAGTGTTCAGCGACTATGCCGAACTCAAGAAGAACATGGACGGCAGCGACAACCTGACCCACGAGCAGGCGATCGACAGGCTGATCAAGGACGTCCGTTCGCGCGGCATCGAGATCGCAACGCCGAGCGATCCGCTGAACGATCCGGTGTTCATCGCCGCACTGAATGCTGCCTACGACTACGGCGGTCCGGCAGAGTATCCCGCCGAAGCGCCGGTCGATGCGCCTTATGGCATGGCAGCCTGAGCCGGGCGGCAAACACAGGAAAGGGCCGCGTTCATTGCGATCGCGGCCCTTCGTTTGTCCTGCCCCAGTCGGCCGGACGCTTACTTCAGCTTGGCGAGATCGGCGTCAATCTGGGCAAGGCGTTCGTCGGTGACGTCGTCGGGCGCGTAGGTCTGCACGGCCTTCAGCGTCATCGAGCGGGCCATTTCGATCTGCTCGTTGCTGGTCATGCCGGGGATGTACTTGTCGATGATCGCCTTGGCAGCGGGATCATCGAGCAGGGTGCCGATGTCGGTTTCGGCGGTGCTGTACTTGGGCTTGGCGGCAGGCGCGGCAGCTTCGGGCCTGGCCGGTTCGGCAGCGCTGGCCGAGGCGGAAAGCGCGGCAGCGGCCAAGGCGACGATAAGGGCAGTGCGGATCATGGGCATCCTCTCAGAAGACGACATGCGAGTCGTTCGCCCGAGCATTAATGCACACGGGTGTTCGAATATCAAGCCTACCAGGCGCTGGTGCCCCAAAGGATCAGATCGACCGCGCGTTGTGCGAAGACTTGCAGGTCCTCGTCCCTGGCCGCCAGTCCGCTCTGCAGTTGAGCCCCGCTGATTGCGGCGACCAGCAGACGCGCCACGGCATGAGCATCGCGCAGGTTGCGCCTGTCACGCGCAGCCGCTTCCTCGATGTCGCGGGCGATCAGGCCGACGATGTAATCGTTGCCCCGCCGCTGCATGACTTCGGAAAGCTCGGGAAAGCGTTCCTGGACCGACAGCAGGAGACGCTGCAGGGCAAGAACGTCCGGCCTTCCCAGCCATGTGGCAATGATCTTGGCGTGATGGCGCAGGCGCTGTTCGATATTGTCGGTAAGCGATGCGTCCTGCAACGAGGCTTCCGCCGACCAGTCAGCGATCGACTGTTCGATGACCGCCTTGAACAGCGCTTCCTTCGAGGGATAGCGGGCATAGAGCGTGCCCTTGGAAACGCGCGCGGTTTCGGCCACCTGCTTCATGCCGACAGCATCGAACCCGTGGACAAGGAACATCGTGCGCGCGGTGTCGACAATGGCGCGATCGATCGAGGTGACCTGATCAGCCGTCGGCCGGCCGCGCACCGGTTGATGCGGCGCGGGCGTAGCCTTCCTTGCTGCGGGACCGCGGGTTTTCTTGGGGCTGGCGTCCATCGCGGTGCCTTGTTCCACAGCAGCAGAGCCCGCGCAAGCGGTGTCGCATAATCGAACCAGCGTGATCTATTACTTGACTCGAAGGCGAGCTTCGTGAAGTCTGCCGGCCTGAAAGCACGGGGCGGGTGATGCCCCGCCGGATCACCTGAGGACCCTGAAATGAAGCCTGCCGCGCGCCTGTCCTGCTCTGCTGCAATGCTTGCACTCGGCTGTGTCCAGTCACAGGCCAACCCTGTGCAAGCTTCCCGGGATACCGCCGAGGCGCGCGCCGAGCAGGCGCTTTCGCAGATGACGCTAGAGGAGAAGATCCAGCTGCTTCACGGCACGATGCCGCTGTTCATTCCCGTGCCCAAGCGCGCGCCGGGCATGCCGGTTGGCGCAGGCGTCATTGCCGGGATCGAGCGCCTGGGCATCCCGCCCCAGTATGCCACGGACGCCAGCCTTGGTGTTTCCAACATCATGGACATGCGCAAGGGCGATGTTGCCACGGCCCTGCCTTCCGGCCTGTCGCTCGCCTCCACCTGGAACCCGGCGCTGGTGCGCGAGGGCGGGCGGATGATCGGATCGGAAGCCGTGGCCAAGGGCTTCAACGTGATGCTGGCAGGCGGCGTCAATCTGGTGCGTGACCCGCGAGCCGGGCGCAATTTCGAGTATCTTGGCGAAGATCCGCTGCTCGGCGGCGTGCTGGCCGGGGCGCAGATCGAGGGCGTGCAGGCGAACGGCATCATCGCCACGATCAAGCACTTCGCGCTCAACAACCAGGAGATCGGGCGCTCGTCGGCCTCGGTCGAGATGGACGAGGCGGCCATGCGCGAGAGCGACCTGCTGGCCTTCCAGATCGGCATGGAGCGCGGCAATCCGGGCTCGGTCATGTGCTCGTACAACAAGGTTGGCGGCACATATGCCTGCGAAAACCGCTTCCTGCTGACCGACGTGCTGCGGCGTGACTGGGGCTTCAAGGGCTATGTCATGTCGGACTGGGGCGCGGTCCATTCGGCCGAGGCGCTGCTGGCCGGGCTCGATCAGCAATCGGGCGAGATGCTTGACCGCAAGCGCTGGTTCTCCACCGAACTGAAGCCGAAGCTGGCTGACGGCAGCATTCCGATCCCGGCAGTCGACACGGCGGCCAAGCGCATCCTCTGGGCGATCTATGCCAAGGGCGTGGACAAGACCGTGATCGCGCCCAGGGCCATCGATTATGCCCGCAATGGGGAAGTTGCGCTGCAGGCCGCACGCGAAGGCACGGTGCTGCTGCGCAACGAGGGCGGCATCCTGCCGCTGGCGGCTTCGGTCCGCTCCATTGTGGTGATCGGCGGCAAGGCCGATCTTGGCGTGCCATCGGGCGGGGGATCGAGCCAGGTCGTGCCGGTCGGCGGGTTCCGCGCGGTGGAGAAGATCGAGAGCGGGCCTGCCGCCACCTTCGCCCGCCGTGCGTGGGGCGGCACGCCGCCGCTTGAGGCGCTGCGCCGCACATTTGGCAAGGCGCAAGTGACGTTCGTTGACGGCAGCGATGCGAAAGTGGCAGCAGACGCGGCCCAGGCCGCCGATGTCGCCGTGGTCTTCGCCACGAAGTTCGCGACCGAAGCCGAGGACCAGCCTGACCTGGCGCTCGATGGCCGGCAGGATGCGCTGATCGATGCCGTGGCCAGCGCCAATCCGCGCACGGTGGTGGTGCTGGAGACCGGCAACCCGGTGACGATGCCCTGGCTGGCCAAGGTGCCGGCGGTGCTCGCCGCGTGGTATCCCGGCCAGCGCGGCGGCGATGCGATTGCCGAAATTCTTGCGGGCAAGACCAATCCCTCGGGTCGCCTGCCGGTGACCTTCCCGGTAAGTGTGGACCAGTTGCCCAATTCCGTCCTGCCCGGATCGGACCTTCCGCCGCCGTCCAAGGAGGACAAGGCCACCTATGGGCTGCAGACCAACAGCCCGCCGTTCACGATCACTTATCCCGAGGGCGCCGACGCCGGCTATCGCTGGTTCGACCGCAAGGGCGAGAAGCCGCTGTTCGCGTTCGGCCACGGCCTGTCCTACACGACGTTCCGCTATTCGGCGCTCAGGGCCAAGGGCGGGCGCACGGTCAGCGTCAGCTTCACCGTTACCAATTCCGGCGCGCGCGAAGGGCCCGACGTGCCACAGGTCTATGTCACGCTGCCCGGCAAGGCGCGGCGCCTGATCGGGTGGGACAAGCCGGTGCTGAAGCCGGGGGAATGCCGGACAGTGACGATCACGGCCGACCCGCGCCTGCTCGCCAGTTTTGACGTGGCCCGCCAGCGCTGGGTTGTGAAGCCGGGCAGAGTGAAGATCGAGGTGGCCCGCTCTGCCGGTGACCCGGTGCTGGCCACGCAGGTTTCACTGGCCGCGCAGACGATCAAGCCCTGATGCCAAGAGCAAAGATACCGGGAGAAAGACGATGAAGGTCAACCGGCGCGAAGCCATTGCCTTGGGCATTGCCGGCGGCGGCGCAACCGCGCTCCCGCTGCGGGCGCTAGCCGCAGCTGAACCGGCACAGGTCGAAGGCCTGCGTGTGTGCGGTCTGGAAAGCCCGCTGGCGCTGGGCGATGCACCACCGAGGTTTTCGTGGAAGCTGGGCGGCGCGGAACGGGCAGGCCAGGTCGCTTACCGGATCAGCGTGGCGCGCAGTCCGGACGACCTCGCTGCTGGCCGCAACCTGGTCTGGGACAGCGGGCGCGTGGCAGGCACTTCGGCGGTCGACATCGCCTATGGCGGGCCGGCCCTGCCCTCGCGCAGCCGGGTGTGGTGGCAGGTGGAAAGCTGGACCAGGGGCAGCCGCACGCCGCTGCGCAGCAAGCCCGCAATGTGGGAAACCGGCCTTGCCCCGGCAGACTGGCAGGCCAAATGGATCGCCAGCGAAACGCTGGTCGCCAAGGCCGATCGCGAAGCCGGGCTGCACTGGCTTTCAGGGCCGGACAAGCAGAACGTGGGCCAGACCCGCGCCTTCCGCTGGACCTTTGACCATCCCGGCGGTGCGGCAGAATTCTGCGCCACGCTGCACGAATTGACCGGCGTGTGGATCAATGGCGAACCCGCGCCCGCGCCGCGCGATGGCCCAGCGCGTCACACCGAGATGGCAGTCTGGCCGATCATCCTGAAGAAGGGCCGAAATGTCATCGCCATCGAAGGGCGGCGCGTCGGCAGCTTTGGCCAGCCGCCTTGCGTGGCGGCGGCCTTGCTGCGCCATGGCGAGGGATTGATCCAGCGGATGACTTCGGCCAGTCCTGGCTGGAAAACCGTGGTGGCGGCGCCCCCCGGCTGGCATCTGCCCGCGTTCGATGACACGGCATGGCCCGCAGCCGAACGCGCGAAGGGCAGCCTCCCCATTGGCGAGCCCTGGCCGCTCACGCCTGCCAGCCGCCTGCGCCATGGCTTCACCATCGACAGGCCAATCCGCGCCGCGCGCCTCCATGCCGCGGCACTGGGCATCTACCAGCCATGGATCAACGGCGCGCCCTTGGCCGACCGCAAGCTGGCACCCGAATTTACCGATCCTTCGAAGCGGGTGCTTTACCAGACTTATGACGTCACCGCGCTGCTCAAGCCCGGTGCCAACATGCTGGGCATGGTGGTCGGCGATGGCTGGTACGGTTCGCGCTTCAGCACTTCGGCCCGCTTTGCCTTCGGGCCTGCGCCATGCCGCATGCTGTGCCAGCTCGAGATCGAGCATGACGACGGTTCGCGCACCGTGATCGGCAGTGGCGATGGCTGGGAGATCGCAGACTCGGCCGTGCTCGAACATTCGCTGTACGATGGAGAGATCCACGATGCGCGGGGTGAACAGCCCGGCTGGGCTGGCGTCGGCGGCGCTACTGCAGGGTGGCGTCCGGCCAGTGTGGTGGCTGCTCCCGCGATCCCGGTTCAACCACAGCGCTGCCCGCCGATCCGCATTCGCGAGACGCTGCAACCGAAGAGCGTCAAGCGCCTGGGGCCTGGGCATTATCAGCTCGACTACGGACAGAACTTTGCCGGCTTCCCGCGCCTGACCGTGAGTGCCCCTGCCGGCACGCGCATCGAGATGCGCTTTGCCGAGATCCTCAAGGCCGACGGCACGATCGACCAGGCCAACCTGCGCACTGCCAAGGCGCGCGACATCTACATTGCCGCCGGGCGCGGGCGCGAGGTCTATGAGCCGCGCTTTACCTATCACGGCTATCGCCATGTCGAGATCATGGGTGTGCCCGATGATCAGACGGCGTGGAACCTTGAAGGTCTGGTGGCGCATCAGGACCTGCCACTGACCGCCGAGTTGCGCGTCGGCGATCCGGTGATCCAGCAGTTCTGGCGCAATTCGGTGTGGAGCCAGAAGGCCAACTTCTATGGCCTGCCGACCGACTGCCCGCAGCGCGACGAGCGGCTGGGCTGGATGGGCGATGCCGCCGTGTTCTGGCCAGCCGCCGCGTGGAACATGGACGTTGCCGCCTTCACCGCCCGCGTGATGGAGGACGCGCGCGTCTCGCAAAGCGCCAAGGGCGCCTTCCCCGACTGCATCCCGCCGTTCGTGCCGACGATGAAGCTGTCCTCGCCGGGCTGGGCCGATGCCGGCGTGATCCTGCCGCACACCTCGTGGATGCAGAACGGCGATACCGGCGTGATCCGCGCCAACTGGCAGGCGATGGAAGCCTACATGGCGTGGATCGAGGCGGCCAACCCTGACCATGTCTGGCGCAAGCAGCGCGGCGCGGACTATGGCGACTGGCTCTCGGTCGATGCGCCGACGGCCAACCCGGGCGCGGCGACCACGCCCAGGGACCTGCTCTCCACCGCCTATTGGGCGCAGGATGCGACGATGATGGCGGCGATGGCCGGGGCGATCGGCAACGCAGAGGCTGCCGCAAAGTATCGCAGCCTGTTCGAGGCGATCCGCAGCGCATTCAACACCGCCTTCGTCGTCGAAGGGAAGGTTGGTAATGGCAGCCAGACCGGCAACGTCGTGGCGATCCGCTTCGGCCTGCTTTCGCCCGAAGCCATGCGCGCAGCGGGCGCGGCGCTGGCGGCGGACATTGCGCGGCGCGGCAACCACCTGTCCACCGGCTTCCTCGGCACGCCGCACATCCTCGATGCGCTGGTCATGGCCGGGCAGGAGGCAACTGCGATCACCCTGCTCACCCAGCGCAGCTATCCGTCATGGGGCTATATGGTGGAGCAGGGCGCGACGAGCATGTGGGAACGCTGGAACAGCGACCAGGGCGATGCCAGCATGAACAGCCGCAATCATTATGCCTTCGGCGCAATCGGCGATTTCCTGTTTCGCCGCATCGCCGGCATCGCGCCTGCGACGCCCGGCTTCGGCAAGGTCCGCATTGCGCCGATCATGAGCGAAGTGCTGGGCACTGGCGGCGCGACCTACCACAGCGTGCGCGGCACGATCCGCACCGACTGGACGGCCAAGGGCGGCAGGTTCCGGCTCGATGTAGAGCTTCCCGGCGGCGTGGAGGGTGAGGTCGTGCTGCCCGGCGGCCGCAAGGCCAGCGCTGTGGCGGGGCCGAACCGGTTTTCGGGCAGGCTCTGAGGTGGATCAGGCGAAGACGCTTTGCCTGATCCAGTCCACGCTTGTCACGGTCGACGCGAGTCGGCTTTGCCCCAGCACTTGCGACCAGTAGCCCTCCGAACCATCTGCGAGGCGCCATTCGTGCAGGCGGCGGGTGAGGAGCTGGAGGTCGTATTCCTCGCTGATGCCAATGGCGCCGTGAACCGCATGAGCAGTGGCAGCGATGCGCGGGGCGGCCGACGAGGTGGCGATCTTGGCCGTCGCCGCGGCGGCGAGCGGCACGTTCAGACCATGCGAAGCGCCAAGCTGCGCGGCGATGCGGCAGGCGATCATGTCCTCGGCCATCAGCGCCAGCATCTGCTGCAGCGACTGCTGGCGGCCGATCGGCTTGCCGAACTGCACCCGCTCGGATGCATAGGCGGTGGTCACGTCGCACAGGCGGGCGGCGGCACCGGCGATCAGCGCAGCGCGCAGCACGGCGGCAATGGCGCGCAGGCCGGATGCAGGGCGGGGCAGACTCCTGCCTTCGGGCTTGCCGGAAATGCGTGCAGCCAATGAATTGGTAACGCCGGTCGGCGCGGGCGAAAGCTGCGCCATGTCGCACAGCACCAGCGCATCACCGCAATCGACCAGCGCCGCTTGCGCCACCAGTCCGCACGGCACCGGCTGCGCCAGCGAGGTGACAAGCACAACCGACCCATCGGGCGCAGCAATCCCGCTTTTGGCCAACAGCGCGCGGGCGACCATGGTTTCGGCCACGGGCAGTGGCACGGCGCGGGCCCCAAGCGCCTCGATCAGCGGTTCGATATCGGCAAGAGTCAGGCCCGCGCCGCCGTGTTCATCGGCAACCAGCGCATCGAGGAAGCCTGACCCTGCGATCTCTCTCCACAGAGCGTCGGCAGAGCCACCGTGTTCGATGGCACGGACCACTGCCGGGCTCGCTGCCGCATCGAGCATGCGGACGAAAGGTTCGAGCAGTTCGTTGATGTCCATCTGTTTCTCTCCCCTCACCGCAGGCCCATGCCGCGCGCGATGATCCCGCGCAGGATCTCGCGCGTGCCGCCGCGCAGGCTGAAGCTCGGCGCGATGTGCGTGACGTAGAGCAGCGTGCGATACAGCTCCTCGCTCACCGCCTCATCCGGGTTCGCGGCGAGATCGTCGCCGATCACCACCGGCAATTCCTGTTCGAAGCCAGTGCCGCGATCCTTGACGATGCTCGCTTCGACCACCGGGCTTTCCCCCGCCACCAATCGCGCCGTGCAGGCAATCGACATGGCGCGCAGCGTGGCAAGCTCGGCAGTCAGCCGCCCGACCAGCGCGGCGCAATCGCTGCGGCCCACCGCCTGCAGGTGCCGTATCCACGCATCCAAAAGCACGGCGCTGGAATAGATGCGTTCCGGCCCGGAGCGTTCGAACGCCAGTTCGGCGAAGACCTGCTTCCAGCCCTCACCCTCTGCCCCCACCAGCGCATCCTCGCCGAGTTCGACGTTTTCGAAGAACACTTCGGCAAAGTGCGCATCGCCCGTAAGATCGACGATGGGCCGTACCATGACGCCGGGCGCCTTCAGGTCGATGATCAATTGCGATAGTCCCGCCTGCCGGTCCGCCGAAGTGCCGGAAGTGCGGACCAGCGCGATCATGTAGTCCGAATGCATGGCATTGGTGGTCCAGATCTTCTGGCCGTTGACCACCCAGCCCCCGCCGCTGCGATTGTCGCTGCGCTCGGCCCGCGTGCGCACGCTGGCAAGGTCCGAGCCCGAGCCCGGCTCGCTCATGCCGATGCAGAACAGCTGTTCGCCCCGGCAGATCGCGGGAATGTGCTTGCGGCGCTGCGCCTCGGTGCCGAAGTTCAGGAGCAGTGGCGCGCTCTGCCGGTCGGCGATCCAGTGCGCGGCGACCGGTGCTCCGGCGCAGAGCAATTCCTCGACCACCACGAAGCGCGCAAATGGGCCCTTGCCGTGGCCACCGTATTCCTTGGGCAGCGTGAGGCCGAGGAAACCCGCCTCCCCCAGTGCGCGGCTGAATTCCGCGCTGAAGCCCTGCCACGACCGCGCGCGGCGATCCATCGGGATGCCGGCAATGTGCTGTTCAATGAAGGTGCGGATGGCAGGCCGCAGCGCTTCGTCTTCGGGTGGCAACTGGGCAAGCGTCAGGGTATCGAACACGGAAAGGCGGCTCCTGTCCCGGGCGGCGCATCATGGCGCCGCTCTCAAGGGCAAAGCGATGCGCCCGGAGGCACTCTGCATCAAATATTTATTTTGCCGGGTTCGATAGTGATTGCATATCAGGCGTTCTCACAGGCCAGGGCAGTGCGCACGAAATTCCGTGCCAGCACAGATGGCTCGTCGGCCCGCGCAATGCCCATCGCGATCGGCACCGGGTCTGACAGGGTGACGATGCGCACCCCCTCCCCGGCAAAGCGCGCGCTGCGGCCGGGGATCAGCGCCACGCCAAGCCCGGCTTCGACAAGGCTGAGGATGGTCTGCACCTGCACCGCCTCCTGCGCGACGCGCGGGGTGAACCCGGCACGATGGCAGGCGAGCCGGATCGTGGCATGGAGCACGCTGACCGGGCTGTAGATGATGAAGCTGCGATCAGCCAAGGCGCCAAGATCAAGTGTCTTGCGCCGCGCCAGCACGTCGCTGGCAGGCAGCACCGCAACCAGCTCATCGGTCTCGATCACGTCGATAGCCACGGGCGCGGAGTCCATCACCGGCAGGCGCACCAGCCCCACGTCCAGGCGGCGCGCAGCAATGGCCCGGACGATCTCGACGCTGTTCATCTCCTCCAGCGCGAGCTCGACCTCCGGGTAGGCGTGGCGAAAGGGGGAGACGATGCGCGGCAGCAATTCTCCGATGGCCGAGCCGATGAAGCCGATCGACAGACGGCCACGCAGGCCCGCCGCGCCCTGGCGCACGGCCTCCCGCACTTTCTCGGCCGCCGCCAGAGCCTCGCGCGCCGGGGCAACCGCGGCAAGGCCTGCCGTCGTCAAGCGCACGCCACGCGGATCGCGCTCGAACAGGGCGACGCCGAGGTCTTCCTCAAGCTTGCGAATGGCGACCGTCAGCGGTGGCTGCGAGATGTGCAGGCGCTCTGCCGCGCGATGGAAGTTCAGCGTTTCGGCAAGGGCGTTGAAATAGCGCAGCTGGCGCAAGTCCACGATACATACTCACTATCGAATGTGGAAAATTCAATATTAGCCCGAAAGGACGGGGTAGCCTAGCTGTTTCAGCCAACCAAAAGCCCATGGAGAGCGCGCGATGTCCGAAACCCCCTTCCTGCTGGTCGAACGCGATGGCCCTGTCGTCATCGCCACGCTCAATCGCCCGGACACCCGCAACGCCATTTCGGAAACCGCGCACAGCGAGGAGATCGCCCAGTTCTGTGCAGACGTGACCCGCGATCCTTCGGTGCGTGCGGTAGTGCTGACCGGGGCGGGCAAGGCCTTCTGCGCAGGCGGCAATGTCAAGCACATGGCCGAGAAAACCGGCATGTTCGGCGGATCGCCCTTCTCGATCCGCAACCAGTATCGCACCGGCATCCAGTTGATCCCGACGGCGCTTTACGATCTGGAAGTGCCGGTCGTTGCCGCTGTCAACGGCCCGGCGATCGGGGCGGGCCTCGACCTCGCCTGCATGACCGATATCCGCATCGCTTCGGACAAGGCTCTGTTCGCGGAAAGCTTCGTAAAGCTCGGCATCGTGCCGGGAGATGGCGGGGCGTGGCTGCTGCCACGCGTGATCGGCATGGCCCGCGCCAGCCTGATGACGCTGACCGGCGACACCATCGACGCCGCCAAGGCACTGGAGTACGGCCTGGTCAGCGAAGTCGTGGCGCCTGACCGGCTCCTGCCGCGTGCCCTCGAAGTCGCCCACTCGATCGCCGCCAACCCCGGCCATGCCACCCGCATGGCCAAGCGCCTGCTGCGCGAAGGGCAGGACATGAAGCTGGCCCCGCTGCTCGAGCTTTCGGCCGCTTACCAGGCGCTGGCCCATCACACCCATGACCACCACGAGGCAGTCAGTGCCTTCCTCGAAAAGCGCAAGCCGGAGTTGAAGGGCGAGTGAGCGAACCGCAGGTTGCCGGCCCGCTTGCCGGGATTACCGTCCTCGATCTTTCGCGCGTGCTGGCAGGGCCGTGGTGTTCACAGGTTCTGGGCGACCTTGGCGCCGACGTGATCAAGGTCGAACAGCCGGGACAGGGCGACGACACGCGCAAGTGGGGGCCACCGTTCCTTGACGACGGCAGCCGCGATGCCGCCTATTATCTCTGCGCCAACCGCAACAAGCGCTCGGTCGCGATCGACATGGCCGAGCCTGCAGGCGCCGAACTGATCCGCCGGTTTGCCGTGCGGGCCGACGTGGTGATCGAGAACTTCCGCGTCGGCGGCCTTGCCAAGTACGGGCTCGATTATGAGTCCCTGCGCGAGGTCAAGCCGGACCTGATCTACCTTTCGATCACCGGCTTCGGCCAGACCGGCCCCTTGCGCAACAACGGGGGATACGACTTCCTCGTCCAGGGCATGAGCGGCCTGATGAGCGTGACCGGCCTGCCCGATGGCGAGCCGGGCGGCGGGCCGATGAAGGTCGGCATCCCGATCAGTGACCTGACGACCGGGCTCTACGCCGCAATTTCGGTGCTGGCGGCATTGAACCACCGCCATGCCACCGGCGAGGGCCAGCGGATCGACCTTGCCCTGCTCGATACGCAAGTGGCGCTGCTCGCCAATCAGGCGTCGAACTGGATGAACGGCGGCATGGTGCCGCGCCGCATGGGCAACCAGCACCCCAATACCGTGCCCTATCAGGACTTTGCCTGTTCGGACGGCAGCGTGCTCGTCGCACTCGGCAATGATCGGCAGTTCCGCGCCTTCACCGCGCTGATCGGCCTGCCTGACCTCGCTGACGACGAGCGCTTTGCGATCAGCGCGGGCCGTAGCGTCAACCGCGATGCCCTGCTCGCGCAATTGCGCCCGGCCATCGCCCGGTGGAAATCGGCTGAACTGATCGCGGCGATGGAAGCGGCGGGGCTGCCCGGCGGCAAGGTGAACGAGATTCCCGAAGTGCTCGACCACCCGCAGATCGAAGCGCGCGGCCTGGTGCACGAAATGGCGCGATCCGACGGGACGCCGGTCAAGGTGCTTGGCTTCCCGGCCCGGCTTTCGGCCTCGCCCGCAACATATCGCCACGCCCCGCCACGCTCGGGCGAAGATACCGTCGCCGTGCTCAGCGAAAGACTGGGGCTCGACAAGGACGAGATCGAACGCCTGCTGGCGGCTGGCGTGATTGCGGAGACATTGTGATGCAGGGTGCAAACTACATCGACGGTCGCTGGGTGGACGGCGCAACGCCGTTCACCACGCAGAATCCGTCCGACCTTGATGAGTCCGTGGGCAGCTATACCAAGGTTGGCGAGGCCGAAGTGCGCGAGGCCATGGCGGCGGCGCGCCGGGCGCAACCGGCATGGGCCGCGTTCAACATGCAGGCGCGGGCCGATATCCTCTACCGCATTGCCGAACTGCTGAAGGCGCGCGCGCCCGAGATCGGCAAGCTGCTCAGCCGCGAGGAAGGCAAGACCCTGCCCGAAGGCATAGGCGAGGCCCTGCGCGCCGCACAGTGCTTCCAGGCCGCGGCCGGCGACGTGATCCGCGCGCAGGGCGAATGGTACAATTCGATGCGCGATGGCTTCAACGTGCTGGTCACGCGCGAACCGCTAGGCGTCATCGCCGCGATCACCCCGTGGAACTTCCCGATCGCGCTCCCTTCATGGAAGATCGCAGGCGCGCTCGCCTATGGCAATGCGGTGGTGCTCAAGCCCAGCAGCTTCGTACCCGGCTGCGCGGTGATGCTGGCGCAGATCATCGAAGACGCGGGCGTTCCGGCGGGCGTGTTCAACCTCGTCATGGGTGATGGCCGCGCTACCGGCAACGTGATGATCGACGAGGCCGATGGCCTGACCTTCACCGGCGGCACCGCGACGGGCCGCGCCGTGCTGACCCGCGCCGCCGAGACGATGACCAAGTGTCAGCTCGAACTCGGCGGCAAGAATGCGCTGGTCGTGCTCGATGATGCCGACCTCGATCTCGCGGTGGAAATCGCCAGCAACGGCGCCTGGATCCAGACCGGGCAGCGCTGCACCGGGACCGAGCGCCTGATCGTGACGCGAGGCATCCACGATGTCTTTGTCGAGCGCATGGCCAAGGTGGCGGGCAGTTACCGCGTCGGCCACGCGCTCGATCCCGAGACCCAGATCGGCCCGGTCGCCAACGTTCAGCAGTTCAACGAGAACCTGCAGTTCGTGATCGATGCGCAGGCCGAAGGCGCGGAGCTTGCCGCAGGTGGCGGTGCCGTGGAAGCGCGCACGCGGGGCCTCTACATGGCCCCGACGCTGCTGACCGGCACCAGGGCCGAATGGCGCTGCAACCAGCACGAATCCTTCGGGCCGATTGCTTCGGTGATCAAGGTCGAGGACCTCGACGAGGCGATCCACGCTGCCAATGCCTGCGAATACAAGCTGTCATCCGGCATCGCCACGACCAGCCTCAAGAGTGCGGAACGCTTCCGCAAGGCGTCGAAGGCCGGCATGGTCATGGTAAACGCGCCGACGGCGGGCCTCGAATACCACGTGCCGCTCGGCGGGCGTTCGCCCTCTGGCTACGGCGCGCGCGAGACCGGCTCCACGGCCGCGGAATTCTTCACCGAGAGCAAGACCAGCTACATCAATCACGGCGCCGTCTGAGCGCTGTCGGAGAGAGATATGACGACTGTTGCATACATCGGCCTTGGCGCGATGGGCCTGCCACTGGCCATGCATCTGGTGCGCAAGGGTTTTGACGTCATCGCCTATGACATCGACCCGACCCGCGCCGACGAGATCGTGGCATTGGGCGGGCGCAAGGCGGGCTCTGTGGCCGAAGCCGCGAGGGATGTCGAGGTGGTGATCACCTGCCTGCCCGCGACGCCCCATGTGGAGGCCGTGGTGCTCGGCCCCGATGGCGCACTGGCTCAGATGAAGCCCGGCACGCTGCTGATCGACATGTCGACCATCGATGCCAACGGCACCGACCGCGTCGCCAGGGCCTGTGCCGAAAAGGGCGTGGCCTTCGTCGACAGCCCGATCGGCCGCCTCGTGCTCCATGCCGAGCGCGGGGAATCGCTGTTCATGGTGGGCGCGAGCGACGAGGACTTCGCCCGCGTCGAGCCGCTGCTCAATGCCATGGGCAAGGACATCATGCGCTGCGGCGGGCAGGGCATGGGCAGCCGGATGAAGCTGGTGAACAACTTCCTGCTGCTGACCATCGCCGAAGTCAGCGCCGAAGCCGTCGCGCTCGGCACGCGTCTTGGCCTCGATATCGAGACGATCCTGAAGGTCACCGGCAGCACAACGGCGCAGAACGGCCAGTTGCACACGCTGATGGTCAACAAGGTGCTGAAGGGCGATACCACCCCCGGCTTCACCATCGACCTTGCCTTCAAGGACATGACCCTGGCGATGACGGCTGCGGCGGAATACCGCATGGGCCTGCCGGTCGGCGCGGCCGCTCACGCCGTCTATGGCGGAGCCCGCGCGATGCCGGAATTCGCGAAGAAGGATTATTCGGCTCTGCTCGAATGGGCCTGCCGCAACGCCGCGGTGGAAACCCCGCGCACAAGCTGAAGTCTGCCGGAAGAGCAGCGCGCCGAAAGGCGCGCCGCTGCCGTGCCTCTCAATCCGCCGCGATCTGGCGGGCGATGTCCGGCATGACTGGCGGGCTCTGCTCCTGCATGAAACGGATGCGCCCGCCAAGGGCCTGCTCGCTCATCTCGGGCTGGCTGTGCACCCAGAACCTGTTTTCTGCCATCTGTTCGAGGAACAGGCGGCAGCCCTCGTCGAGGTCCATGCCGTAGTCGCGCATCATCTCGAACATCGCGCGGCGGTGGCCGCTGGCGTTGGCCGGTTCCCCCTCGCCGCCTTCCGCATTGAAGATGTTGGTGCGCATCATGCCGGGGATGATCGCCGATACGTGGATCGGCAGCTTCTTCAATTCCATCTCGAGATAGAGGCATTCGCTGAACGCCTGCACCGCGTGCTTGGTGACGATATAGGCGGTCTGCGCGGGCATCTGTCCGAAGGCGCCAACGGAGGAAAGGTTGCCGATCCAAGCTTCCTGGCCGCTGGCGATGATACGCGGGACGAAGGCGCGCACGCCGTGGATCACCCCATGGAGGTTGATGTTCAGCGCAGCTTCCCAGCGCGCCGTGGGCACTTCCCAGGTGTAGCCGACGGTCTCGATACCCGCGTTGTTGATCAGCAGGCGCACTTCGCCATGCCGGGCGAACACCAGTTCGGCCATGCGATCGAGCTCTTCGGGAATCGACACGTCGACCTTTTCTGCTTCAGCCCTCCCGCCAGCCGCCTTGATCGCGGCAACAGTTTCAGCGGCGGCGGCCTCGTTGATGTCGGTCACCACCACGGTCATGCCGAGCGCGCCGGCGCGACGGGCGAGTCCTGCGCCAATGCCGGAACCGGCACCAGTTACGACGGCCACGCCGCCTGCAAATACGTCCTTGTCCAAGGCCATGAACTTACTCTCCGCTGCGGATCAATGGGCCAGCATCTGCACGTTTTCGCACAGCGCGCCTTCGGGATCGGTCGAGAATACCACGCGCACGCCGTGATCAGCCTCCTCGCGAATGGGGCCGACCAGCTTGCCGCCGTTCGCCGTGATCTTTTCGACAAGTGCGTCGAGATCCTCGACCACGAAGCCGAGGATGACCTGCTGGTCGCGGGGAGCAGCGCGCTCGGTAAAGTTGAACATGACCAGCGAGCCCTTGGTCCAGTCACCCCCCGGAGCGAGGATCACTTCGCGGAACGGCTCGCCATCGCTTGAGCCAGCCACCCTCTGGACAATGCCGTAGCCGTAGACCGCCATGTAGTAAGAGGCCATCGCCTCTTCATCACGGCAGATCAGCTTCGTGAAGCCGGAAATTGCGGTCATCGTATCGTTCTCCCGTTCGCGCTGCGCGATGTCGTGACTGGCCTTGCGAGCCGGCCCCTCAGACATTCCGCAAGGAAAGTGAATCAGCACTCACTATCATTGATTATCGTAGCCTCTTCGCGCATATGTTACGCAATGACAAGCCGAAAGGCCGGAAGGAACAAGCCTGATGCGCAGCTATGATGTTGAAAACGGGGTCGTGGATCTGGGCCGGATCCAGCTCGACGTGCCCGATACGATCAGCGAGGAGGCCAAGGCCTATCTGCGCTTCGATCCCAACCAGCAGATGCCCGAGGACGCGCACCCGGTGCCGATGTGGCTGATGCGCGAACCTTTGGCGCCGATGTTCGAATGGCTGAACCAGCAGGCGTTGGAAGCCTATCCCTGCACGGTCGAGGAGACCGCGATCGACGGCGTGCGCTGCCATCGCATTGCGCCCAGGGACGGCGTGCGCCATGCTGGCAAGCTTCTGATCAACCTGCACGGTGGCGGCTTCGTCATGGGTTCGGGCTCGCTGGTGGAAGCCATCCCGATTGCTGCCGAAACCGGGTGCGAAGTCATCGCCGTCGATTATCGTCTTGCGCCCGAGCACCCCTTCCCCGCTGCTGTTGACGACATCGTGGCGGTCTATCGCGATGCCCTGAAGACGCATGCGGCAAGGGACGTGATCCTGTTCGGCACCTCGGCTGGCGGCTTCCTCACGGCCATGGCGATCATGCGGTTCAAGAAGGAGGGGCTTCCACTACCGGCTGCCTGCGGCGTGTTCACCGCCGGCGGCGACGTGACGCAGCTGGGCGATACCTTCAACTACCTGACGCTGTCGGGCTTCTACGGCCACGTCGGCGCAAAGCTGGACGATCCGCTGTGCGAACGCGGTGTCTTTGTTGGAGCGGCGGACCGCAACGATCCGCTGCTCGCCCCGATCAAGGGCGACCTTTCGGACTTCCCGCCGACGCTGCTGGTCACCGGTACGCGCGATGCGGTGCTGAGTTCGGCGGCCATGTTCCACCGTGCCTTGCGCAAGGCTGGGCGCGATGCCGACCTTCACGTGTTCGAGGCCATGCCGCACGGCTTCTGGTTCAGCGTGGCTCTGCCGGAATCGCGCGAGGCAATCGACCTGATGGCACGCTTCTTCGAACGCCACCTCGGCATCGGCGCAACATAGATCAGCTGCGCCGACAAGAACCGCGACTTACAGGAAGAAGTCGCGGTTCTCGGCGCCCATCAGCACGCTGGCATAGTTGCGCGCGAAGCCGACCGGATTGTTGGCAACATGCGCGCGCGACATGCGCACGTCATGCCACAGATCCTGGAAATCGCTGCCGAGATAGACCGAGCGGCCACCGGCCACGTCCATCAGCAGGTCCATCGCCTCGATGCAGCGATCCGCCACGAGGCTGGCCTGATAACGATAGCGGACGCGGTCCTCGATGGTCGGCTTCCAGCCCGCCTTTTCCATCGCCTCGAAGTTGCTGACCATCACCGTCAGGCATTCCTCGGCAAGGTTGGAGGCCCGGGCGATGCGTTCCAGCACATCAGGGTCGGCGGCGGACTTGGTCATGTCGGTGGAGCTGAGGCCGACGCGATCCCTGAACAGCGCGATGGCATGGCGCACTGCGCCGATCGCGGCGGTGTTGACCACACGGATGAACACTTGCGCCCATGGCAGGTCATAGACGCCGCCGCCCTGATGGTGGACCGAATTGAACCCGTCCATCTGCTTGTGGCTGCGGCGCTCGGGCACGAACACCGGTGTGTCGATCACGATATCGTTGGAGCCGGTGCCCTGCAGGCCCATGGTGTGCCAGGTATCGTCGATGCGGTAATCGCCGGCGGGCACGAGGAAGGTGCGATGGCCCTCTTCGGCCACCATCCCGCCCAGCAGCACCCAGTTGCAGTGCAGGCTCCCGCTCGACCAGCCCCAACGGCCCGACAGCAGGAAGCCGCCTTCGGTCCGCTGCACTTTCGCGCCCACCGGATTGTACGAGCTGGAGATCATGGCGTCCGGGCCATCGGCGAAAACCTCGGCCTGTGTCTCAGGGGCCATCATCGCGATCTGGTAGTTGTGAACCGCGACGATCCCCAGCGCCCAGGCGGTGCTCATGTCGCGTTCGGCAATGGCGATCTGGTCGAGGAAGAAGTCCTGCGGCGTCCCTTCGCGTCCGCCGTGGCTGGCGGGAGTAAAGTGGCGGAAGAAGCCCTCTTGCCGCAGTGCTTCCACGACCTTGTCGGAAATGCGCCGCGCCTTGCGCCCTTCTTCGGCATGAGCCGCGACGAGATCGAGCGTGGCTGCTGATATCGACATTTAATACCCCTCGAAACCTAGTGCGTAGCCATGTGAATCTTATGATACGCATTTTGCGCCTTGCAAAGCATCTAGACAAAACTTTGCCGCAAAAACACTGGTGAAATTGTCTATTTGCACCAAAGTGCAGCGCATCTACGCCGCACACCCGTCTACGACACAGGGGCCGCCTTGCGAGCGGCCCCTGCAGATTTCGCCAAGCGCGACAGGCAATTACCAGTTGAACTTCAGCGTGGCGCCGAATTCGCGCGGGTTGGTCAGGCTGACCTGCCGGAAGCCGGAATTGAAGGTGCCTGCAATCAGGGAATCCACCGTCCCGTTGCCGAGGCCACGGTTGGTGATGCGCCGCTGGTCGAGCAGGTTGCGGGCGAACACGTCGAACTCCCATTTGCCGTCGTCGGTGCGCACGCCCAGGAACATGTTGAGCAGTTCGCGCGACTGATAGGTGTACTGCGCCCGCTCTGAATCAAAGCCCGGACGATAGGTGAACAGGGCGCGCACGAACGGCGTCACCGAGCCCATCGGCAGGCGCAGTTCGGTGTTGGCAGTCACGCTGAAGTCCGGAACTTCGGCGAGGCGACCATTGGCCACGCAATAGCTGACATTGCCCGTGCCGGTAACCTTTGGCGTGCCGTTGCGGTTGGGGACGCCGGTGCCGGCAAAGTCGGTGCACGGCACGCGGGCATTGTCGAACCGCGCCTTTGTGTATGCGGCCGACACGCCCAGGTCCCAGTTGTCCGAAACGCGCCCGTCGAACGAGGCCTCGACGCCCTTGATCGTGGCATCGGCATTGTAGTTGAAGTCAAAGAACCCGGTGGCCGGCTGGTTCGCGGGAGCGTTGTAATAGATGTCGGTGAAGCGCGACAGGAAGTTGTCGATCTTCTGGTAATAGCCCGAAAGCGAATAGCTGACGCGGCGATCGAACATCGTGCCCTTGATCCCGCCCTCGAACGAATCGCTCTTTTCCGGGTTAGTGCGGATCAGGTCGTTGGAAATGCCGGCCGGCACGGCAACGCCCGTGCTGCCGGCGCGCAACGAGTGGCCATAGGCGGCAAACACGTTGAGGTTCGGCGTGATCTCGTAGGAGATATTCACGCCGCCCGTCACCGGCTTGTTGGTATTGCGCTGCAGGGCCGGCGGGATGATCTCGGTCGGGCCGCTATTGACGGCGCCGCTCAGCGTCAGTTGTGTGGTCTGAACGCTCTTGATGATCGAATAGCGCACGCCACCCTCGATCGACAGCGGGCCGGAGCGGTAGCGCAGGTTGGCGTTGAACGACCAGGTCTGGTTGTTGACCGGCACGTTGACGCGCGTTGCGATGCCCAGTGTGTTGGGCAGCGTGAACGGCGTGAAGCCGGGGATCGGCAAACCGATCGCGGCGAATGGCAGGTTGACTTGCGCATTAGGGCTTACCGCATACCAGAACTGCGATGCATCCTGGTTGACCACCGTCGTGCCGGTCTGCTTCGTGTAGAACGCGCCAAGACCCCAGCCGAGACCTTCGCTGTTGTTCGAGGTCAGGCGCAATTCGGCCGTGTCGACCTTGTAGGGCGTCACCACATCGGAATACTGCACATAGCCTGGCAGCGCATTGGTCACATCAAGATCGCGCTGGATGTCGAGCCTGCTGAACTGGTGCGCCCCCACGAAGGCGATTGTCGCGGGCCCGAGATCGTAGTCCAGGTTGAGGTTGACGATGTGCGACTTGTTGATGTTGCGGAAGGCACCATCCTGCACCGAGGCATAATCGTCCGTGGTCAGCGCCGGACCCGACCGCGCGGCCGTATCGGGCACGAACACACCGGCGAGCAGCGCCGGAAGATCGCCCACACCCGGAACCGGAATCGTGAAATACTGGCTGTAGGGCGTATTGCCCGCGCCGATGACCTGCTGGAACTGGCGGTTGTCGGCTTCGAGGTACTGATAGGTCAGGTAGCCGGTGAAGTTGTCGGTCGGCTTCCAGCCCAGCGTGATGCGCGCGCTTTCGGTGGTGCTCTTCGAGCGTTCCTTGCGGGTCACGTTGTAGACGTTGTTGAGGCGGTTGCCGTCGACCAGCGCGGCAACGCGGATCGCGAACGTGTCGGAGAACGGCAGCGAGGCCCCCATCTGCGCGTTGTAGCCCGCACGGGTCGTGCCGGTGATCTGCGCGTAGCCCTCGGGCTTTTCGAAGCTGGGGCGACGCGTGGCGATGGTGATCGCGCCAGCCGGCGCCGAAAGGCCGCGCAGCAGCCCCTGGGGCCCGCGAAGCACTTCGATCTGCTGCACGTCATAGATCGCGGTGTAGACCGTCTGTGCGTCGGTCGGGATCTCGTTGAGGTAGACCTGCACGGCGGGCGAGGTGCCCTGATCGGGGTCGAACGAAATGCCGCGCAGCGTCGTGGTGTTGTTGCGGCCGCTGACGTTGGTCAGTTCCAGGCCAGGAGCGAGTTGCTGCACGTCCTTGACGTCGAAGATCTTGAACTTCTCGAGCTGTTCGCCGGTGGCCACGTTCACCGTCATCGCCACGTCCTGCAGCTTCTGCGACTGGCGGGTGGCGGTAACGATGATCTCGTTGCTCGGCGCTTCCTCTGCCGCCTGCGGCGCGGCGTCGGCCGGCTCGGCCGCCATGGCTGCACCTGGCAGCTGCATCGCGATTGCACTGGCGCCGAGCAGTAGCGCGAACCTGGTGTTGTCGGACTTCATGTTTCCTCCCCTCGTTGGCCGAAAGAGCGAGGTGGCCCCGCCTGCGTTCGCGCCTGGATTTGTGCCGATCGCTCGGTCCGATTCCGGCAGGATCGTGCGGTGACTTCAGGGGAGCGATAGCGCGCCTACCGTCCATCGTGCTGGACCGTCCCATGCGCCCAAATTCAGAATCACTCCCCCTCGGTCCTTGCATTCGATCGCGCCGAAGTTAGTCTTAACTAACAAACCATGCCGGGTGCGTCAAATCAGATTCGCTCAATAGCGATCTTATTCGGTCGTAATTGGCCTGCAGCGGGGTATTTGCGTAAGAATGCGCCATTTTCGCAACGCAATAACCAAAGGGCGAAAGCGCCTTACCGCGCACCCGCTACAGTCGCTCGCCTGAGTCCCCGGGGCTCAATCCATGTCGGGCCAGACTTGCGCGAAGAACGGATTGGCGGCCCTGTTCGCATCGTAGCTGTCCTGATCGACCATGCAGGTCGGACACCAGTGGCCGCCCTTGAGGTAGAGCCGGGGCGTCATCGTGAAGTCATGGCCCATGGCGCAGCGGAACTGCGTCGGCTCGTCGGCACCGCCCATCGCGCCAACATGCTTGCCGCCCCGGAACGCGGCGGCAGACCTGAGATCGTCGCCGGTCCAGTCCTGCTCGTGCTTATCGGTGTCATAACCGTGGTCGAGCAGCGAGACCTCGCGCGAGGGCTGGCGAAACTCGAAGTCGGCCCAGGTGCGCGGCAGCCGCTCCCACGCCTCGCGCGATCCGAAATAGGCATCGATGTGCTCGCGGTCGTCATTCGCGATCCAGTTGAGAGTGCCCCCCGGGCCCTTTGCCAGCTTCTCCATCCGGCTGCGCCCCGCGCCCGGAAACCATCGGGCGACAAGCCGCACCGGCACCGGCATGCTGGCGACCATCGCCTGTGCCCAGTCCTCCAGCGTCTCGGAGCGGAACGGCACCATCTCCTCGAGCCGATCCGAATCCGCATACCACTGGCCATGGAAGTTGCGCGTCGCCGACCAGTGCGGGCGAAAGCTGGCGAAGGCATCCTTCTGCCCCAGCGCCCGTGCGGTGATGCGGGCGAACTCGTGATTGGTGACCCGCAGCTTATCCCCGCCGCCGATGTTGTAGAAGCGCTTCCAGAACGTCTCGGGCACGGCATCCTCGCAGGCATTCGCCGCAAGCCGGGCCGAATCGCCCACCGTCACCCATTCGAACACGCCGTTGAACGGGTTGTGGAAAATGATCGGGTCGAAGATCTTCCAGATGCCCGGATGCGCAATGCCGGTCTGGCGCAGCGAGACCCAGCGCTTCAGCCCGCTCTGCGCGACGATGGCTTCAGCCTGGGTCTTGCTCACTGCGTACTGGTCGAACCGGCTGATCTTGATCGGATCGCCCGTGCGGCCCCAGTGGACCGGCGCATTGCGGTGCCCCGTCTGCGCCACCGTGCCGATATAGACGAGGGCCGTAGTCTCTGCCTGCCCTGCCGCCTTGATCGCCTCGACGATGTTTCGCGCCCCGCCGACATTCACCTTCATGGTCAGTTCGGGGAACTGGTCGGCAAAGGGCGAGACCATGCCGCCGATGTGCAGCACCTGATTCACGCCGTCGATACCGCGGCGCATGTCCTGCGCGCTGGTCAGATCGCCGCTGAGCCACTCCACCGCCGGATGCTTTGCGAACCGCTTCACCACCGGGTGGCCCTGCTCCTCCGGCCGCACCAATGCGCGGACCCGGAAGCGGTCTGCCCTGCCCGCCAGTTCGGCAAGGGTCGCGCTGCCCATGTTGCCGGTCGCACCGGTCAGGAAGATCGTCTTCTTGGTGGAAATCGCCACGTCAGGCTGCCTCACAGGTTATAATCGTCCTCGTAGGTTCGATTAAATCAAGCTGGCAGTCAACCGCTTGCACAGACCTCTTTGCCAATCCTGATTTATGATGTAAGTGCCCACTTATCAAAACGGAGAGGCGAGATGAACGCGATTCTGGCTGAGCGCACCAACTATACACCACTGGCCAATGGCCCGGACCTTGCCCGCGCGCTCGATGAAGCGAACGTGCCGACCCTGCTTGCGGCCTATGTCCATCTCTCGCACGATACCGATCTGCTCGAACAGTTCGCGCCCCATATCCGGCCCGCGTTCTCCTATCCTCCGACGGAAATTCCCGACGAGCTGGCCGACGCGCTGCGTCTCAAGCTGCGGCACCTGCTCACCACCGGCGAAGGCCTCGCCAGCAGCGAACCCTCGGACGCGCTCGTCCAGCGCATCATGTCGGTGACCGTCGGCGAACCGGTGGACACCGAGTTCGTCGACCTGGTGAACGACCAGTGCGGCTTCCGTCCCTGGATAGACCGCAGCAAGCTGCCCGATCGTCCTGCCCCCGAGGCCGGCTTCAAGGTGCTCGTCATCGGCGCGGGCATGACCGGCATGGCCGCCGCCACCAAGCTGCGCGAGGCGGGCTATGAATTCGTCGTGATCGAGAAGAACCCCGAAGTGGGCGGCACCTGGTACGAGAACCGCTACCCCGGCGTCGGCGTCGATACGCCCAGCCACTTCTACAGCTTCAGCTGGGAAATCTGGCCCGATTGGCAGCACTACCACCCCCACGGCGCCGACATGCAGCGCTACATGACGGGCGTTGCCGACAAGTACGACCTGCGCCGCGACATCCGCTTCGACACCACGGTCGAAAAGCTGGTCTGGGACGAGAAGTCCTGCACCTGGACCGTCACTGTCCGCCGTGCCGATGGCCAGACAGAAGACCTTGTCGTCAACGCGGTGATCAACGGCCACGGTCCGGTCAACCGCCCGAAGATGCCGGACATCCCGGGCCTGTCCGGCTTCAAGGGCCCCGTCGTCCACACTGCAGCCTATCCCGCCGATCTCGACCTGAAGGGCAAGCGCGTCGCCGTGATCGGCACCGGCGCCAGCTCGGCCCAGCTCTGCGGCGCGATCGCGCCCGAGGTGGCCGAACTCACCGTCTATCAGCGCACCAAGCACTGGGTGCTCTACAATCCGGAAATCGCCCACGAGGTGAGCGAGGGGATGAAGTGGGCGCTGGCCAACATCCCAACCTTCAAGGAATGGTTCCGCTTCCGCGTCTACTGGGCCGCGGCCGACGGCCTGTTCTCGAACGTGCTCAAGGACCCGGCGTGGGAAGGCAACATGCTGGCCGTCTCCGAAGGCAACGAGATGACGCGCCAGTACGCGCTCGGCTACATGCAGCAGCGCTTTGCCGACCGGCCCGACCTGATCGAGAAGCTCACCCCCGATTTCCCGATCTTCTCCAAGCGCATTATCCTCGACAATGGCTGGTTCGATGCGCTCGCCCGCCCCAACGTCCACCTGGAAACGCAGGGCATCGCCCGCATCCTGCCAAATGGCATCGAGGCGAAAGACGGCTCGGTGTTCGAGTGCGACGTGATCATCTGCGCCACCGGTTTCAACGTCGCGCAGATGGTCGGCAACCTTGTGATCAGGGGCGAAGGCGGGCGTGAACTGGGCGAGGAATGGGGTGCGGAAGACCCGCGCAGCTACCTTGGCATGTGCGTCCCGGGCTATCCCAACTACTTCCACACCGTTGGCCCCAACAGCGCGCCCAATCACGCGGCCGGCCAGAACCTCATCTCCGAAGCGCAGGTCAACTGGATCATCGAGGCGCTCGATCGCATCACCGAAGCCGGCGCCCGCGCCTTCGAGGTGGAGCAGGACGCATTCGATGCCTGGAACCGCAAGGTGGACGAGCGCATGCCGCAGATGATCTGGACCCACCCGCGCGCCAATTCCTACTACAACAACTCGAAAGGCCGGGTCTTTCTGTCGTGGCCCTGGCGCCTGGTGGACTTCTTCAACGCCACCCGCCGCCCGGAACCGGGCTGCTATCGCCTGATCGATTGAGACCGCCAACCCGGTTCCATGCATCTCTCTTGCGCGGGACCGTGGTTTCGCCCTAGTCGGGATGCGTGACCAAACGCACCCGCCTCCCCGCGAAAGACCGCAAGGCGCTCATTCTCGCCAACGCCCGCGCAATTTTCGCGCAGAACGGCTATGAAGCGGCGCGCACGCAGGAGATTGCCAAGCGGTCGGGCGTATCCGAAGCGCTGATGTACCGGCACTTCCCCTCGAAAGAGGCGCTCTACCGCGCCGTGCTGCGCGAAGTGATCCGCGAACAGGATGCCAGCTACGAGATCCTCGGGCTCCAGGAACTCAACGGGCGGGCGCTGGTCCGCAATCTCCATGCCTATTTCAGCCTCGTCATCGGGCCGTCCCAGGTGCGCTTCAAGGAAGGCTTCCGCCTGCTGCTTGCCAGCCTGATCGGCGACGCGCGGTTTGCCACGCTGGTCTATCGCCGCGCGCACCGGTTGATGAATCATCGCCTCACTGCCGCCCTGCGCCAGGCGCGCGACGCTGGCGAGGTGGTGGGCCGGGAAATCTCGGTCGCCAACACCTCGCTGTTCACCGAACACGTCGGCACCGTGCTAAATGTGCTGGCTTCGAACGTCGAACGCTCGCCCTACCACGGCAACACCGAGGACCTCATCCGCGACGCCGTATGGTTCTGCTGCCGCGGGGTGGGCTTCACCGACGAAGCGATCGAGCGCCACCTGCGCGATTGAGCGCTGCCGAAAGGCCTACGCCGGCATTCAGGCGCGCATCAGCGAGCCGCCGTTGACATCGAAGATCCCGCCATTGATCCAGCGCCCGTCCTGCGACAGCAGCATGGCGACGACGCCGGCATGGTCTTCGGATGTACCGAGGCGCGTGTGGGGGGTGCGGGCCATGTAGTAGTCCGCCCACTTCCTGGCCTCCTCGGCATTCGCGTCCATCTGCGCCTTCATCTCGCCCGTGACGGTGAAACCGGGCGCGAGGACATTGGCCGTGACCCCTTCCTTTCCCCAGCGTGCCGCGACATGGCGCATCAATGCGTTCAGTCCGGCCTTGGCCATGGCATAGCAGGGACGTGTTGGCTCGGCGCCGTGGGCAGCGCCCGAACTGGTATAGACAATCGCGCCCTCCCCACTGGCAACGAGGTGAGGCAGGACTGCGCGGGTACACAGCAGGTGGCCCCGGAGGTTTACCGCGATAGTGCGATCGAAGGTGGCGAGGTCGATTGCCAAGGCATCGGAATCTTCCATGATCACGCGCAGGTCGGCCGCGTTGATATGCGCTCCATCAAGCCCGCCGAACCGATCCACCGCGGCCGCCGTCGCCTGCTGGACGGAGGCTTCGTCAGCGATGTCGACATGGACGGCGAATGTGGCACCACCGGCGTCCTCGGCAACCTTCGTCGCACCGGCGATGTTGATATCTGCTGCGCATACCTGCGCGCCCTCCTCGGCAAGGCGGCGAACGGTGGCTGCGCCGATGCCCGTCGCACTGCCGAAAACGATGATGCGGCGGCCGGCAAGTCGGTTGGTCATGATCGTCCCTTCTTCACGTCAATCGAGTGCTCATCAGGGGCCAGAGCCCACGCCATACGCATCACAGGATGCGCAAAGGTGAAGCATGCCTCGCCGACTTGCCAGGAATGCGTAGACATATACCCATCATGGTGCGTAAAGGAACTAAGTTTTTACTCACCATCCTCGTGAACTGCCATGCCCTTGCGCTGGCCGGGCATGCGGGTTACCAACCACATTGACAGCGCTATCTAATTGGGGTCCAAAAGGATCGACGGCGCGGGGAGAGCGATATTGCGCAAAGTGCTGAAGGTGCTCGGCCTGCTGTTGCTTGCGGCCGCGGTAGTCATGGCGATCCTGGCGTGGCGCAACTGGGACCTGATCCAGCGCGTGTTTCTGGGCGGTGTCAAAGTCTATGAGACGGTCCCGCCGCAAATTCCCGCCAACATTCCGCGCCCCGCCGTGCTGGTCTTCTCGAAGACCAATGCCTTTCGCCATGAAGAGGCGATTCCCGCTGCTGCGAAAATGTTCGACGCGCTGGCCAAGCAGAATGGCTGGGGCCTCTACCAGACGGAGAACGGAGCGGCCTTCAGCCCCGAGATCCTGTCCCGCTTCGATGCCGTGGTGTTCTCCAACGTCACCGGCGACGTCTTCACGCCCGAACAGCGCGCTGCGTTCAAGGCCTATCTCGAAAATGGCGGTGGCTATGTCGGGATCCACGGCGCGGGCGACAATTCGCACAAGGCGTGGGACTGGTATGTCACCTCGGTGATCGGCACGAACTTCATCGGCCATCCGATGGAACCGCAGTTCCAGAGCGCTGCCGTCAACGTCGAAACCCATGCGCACCCTTCGACCGCGTCATTGCCTGACAGGTTCGATCATGTCGACGAATGGTATTCCTTCGACAAGTCGCCGCGCGGCATCCCCGGGCTGACCGTTCTCGCCACGATCGACGAGGGCAGCTACAAGCCGGGTTCGTTCATGGGCACCGAACTTGCCATGGGCAAGGACCATCCCGTGGCGTGGTGGCGATGCATTGGCCAAGGGCGCGTGTTCTACGCTGCGGCAGGCCACACTGCACAGACTTACGACGATCCCCAGTACCGCCAGTTCCTTACGGGTGCGGTACAGTGGGCGATGAAGCGCGCCGGCAGTGGCTGCGGCGGCGATGCTGCCAGCGCCACCGGGTCAGCGCAAGCAAGCAACTGACATAGAGCAACTACAGGAACGGGCGGGGAATTCTTTCATGGCAACCACATCCCAGAACAGGAAATCGATCTTCTGGATCTGCGTCCTTGCCCTGTTCTGTGCGGCACTGGCGAACGCCGTGCGCGCAGGCGCCGCCGGGGCAATGAAGACGGCCCTGCTCGATCCGATCGACCCGCAGCATTCGGGCGAGCTTATCGGCGTCGTGCTCGGCAACTCTTTCCTCGGCTTTGCCATCAGCTTGCTGGTCATCTCGCCGCTGCTCGACAAGTTGGGCGCAAAGAAGGTGATCCTGTTCGCCTCGGCCTGCTTCATCCTCGGCCCGCTCCTTGTCCTGCTGGCGGGGAACGCTCCACCCGCCTCGATCATGCTCGTGCTCAACCTGGCCATGGTGCTGTGGGGCTGCGGCTGGGGAGCGACCGAGGCCTCGATCAATCCCGTGGTGGCCACGCTCTTTCCCGACGAGAAGACAGGCAAGCTCAACGAGCTGCACGCCTGGTGGCCGGCAGGCCTGATCCTCGGCGGTCTGCTTTCGGTCCTGTTCTTCAAGTCGCTCGACCTGCCGTGGCAGGCGCTGGTGGGCCTGTGCCTCATCCCCGGCGTGGCTCTGGCAATCTGGGCAGCCCGCCACCAGTTCCCGCAGACCGAAAGCGCCGTGGCAGGCGTCTCCTTCGGCGAGATGATGACCGAGCCGTTCAAGCGGCCGAGCTTCTGGGTATTCTTCGCCATCATGTTCCTGACCGCGTCGAGCGAACTGGCGCCTGGCGCATGGGTCGATGTGACGCTGACCAATACCGTCGGCATGCCGGGCATTCTCGTGCTGGTCTATGTCTCTGCGATCATGTTCGTCATGCGCCATTTCGCCGGCGCGCTGGAACATCGTTTTTCCGACATGGGCCTTCTGCTGATGTGCACGGTGCCTGCGGCCGTGGGCCTGTACCTGCTGTCGGTGGCGAACTCACCCGTTACCGCGGTACTGGCGGCAACGGTCTGGGCGTTCGGCGTGTGCTTCATGTGGCCGACCATGCTGGCGGCAGTTTCGCGGCGATACCCGCGCTCTGGCCCATGGGGCATTGGCCTGGTCGGTTTTGCCGGCGCGCTGGCGATCTACTTCGTGCTCCCCGAACTCGGCGCGATCTATGACAGGGCCAAGCTGGAGAAGGCCGGGGGCGAAGAAGCCTTCGCCGCATTGCAGCCCGGCAGCGATGCCTTGCAGCAGGTTCTTGCCTACGCTGCAGAGAAGAGCTTCCAGACCATTGCCATCATTCCGGTGGTGCTCTTCTTCATCTTCCTCGCCGTGCGCCTCGTCGAACGGAAAAGCGGAAAGGCCTGATCCGTGAAGGTCGGCATCAACCTGATGCTGTGGACGGGGCATGTCACGCCCGCTGATGCGCCGCTGCTCGCAGCGCTGAAGGACACCGGGTTCGACGGCGTGGAAGTCCCGCTGTTCGACGTTTCGAGCAGCGCGCACTTTGCCGGGCTGGCCGACATCCTTGACGGCATCGGGCTCGAACGCACGGCAACGGCAATTCTTCCGGACGAAGCGCACAATCCGATTTCACCCGATCCCGCAGTCCGCGCCCGTGCGGTCCAGCATCTCGAGCGCGTGATCGATTGCGCAGCAGCGCTCGGCGCGCAGGTTCTGGCCGGACCGTTGTTCCAGCCGCTCGGGCTGTTCAGCGGGGCCGGGCCGACCGAGGCCGAGCTTGAGCGTTGCGCCGAGGTGCACCGGGCTGTTGCCGAACGCGCCCGCGCGGCAAACCTGCCTTTGGCGCTGGAACCCCTCAACCGCTTCGAGTGCTACCTGCTCAACACCTGCGAACAGGCGAGCGCCTATCTGGACCGTCTCGATGCACCCGGGTTCGGCATCCTTTACGATACGTTCCATACCCATATCGAGGAGAAGGACCCGGTGGCGGCGCTGCGCAAGGCACTGGCGCGCGGCCACGTGGCCCATGTCCACATCAGCGAGAACGATCGCGGCACTCCGGGGCGCGGGCATGCCAGGATTGCCGAGGCCATCGCCGCACTCAAGCAGACGGGGTACGATGGCTGGCTGACCATCGAGGCCTTCGGCAAGGGCCTGCCCGAGCTCGCCGCCGCAACCCGCGTATGGCGCGATTTCTTCAGCAGCCCGGAAGAGGTCTACACCGAGGGGCACCACTTTATCCGCGCATGCTGGGGCCAGGCATGATGTCCACACCTGCCATTTTTGCCCTGCGCCAAGACGCAAGCCAGAACACGGAGACTGCCGATGATTGATCTTCCCGAAACCGATCGCCGTGGCATCTTGGCCGGCTTCGCCGCCCTGCTCGGCGCGGCAGCACTTCCAATCGAGGCACTTGCGGCACCGGCCGGCAAGACCACGCCCTTCCTCCCCGCCCCACGCTTTGCGCTGCTTTCAAGCGTGGCCGACACGATGCTGCCCGTCACCGACACGCCGGGCGCGCTTGCGGCGCAAGTCCCCGTCCGGCTTGACGCGATGCTGAAGAACTGGGCCGCGTCGGCCACCCGGGCCGAGATCCTCGCGGCGCTTGACCGGATCGATGCCTCGGCCAAAGCTGCCAAGGGGCGCAGCTTTGCCGCGCTTTCCGCAAAGGAGCGCGAAACGGTGCTGCGCGCCCACGATGCCGCCGCGCTCAAGCCGACAGCCCCGCTCGATGCCAACAAGGCGGGGTTCCTGCAGACGGGGACCGTACCGACCGATGCCGGTTACAAGCGGCTGAAGGAGCTGGTCATCGGCCTCTACTACTACAGCCCGACCGGCAGCGAGCACGAGCTGGTCTATGATCACGTGCCCGGCCCCTACCAGGCCTCGGTCAAGCTTACCCCGAAATCCCGGCCTTTCCTCGGCCTCGGTCCGTTCTGAGCGGAGATAAATTCATGTTTGACGCCATCGTTATCGGCTCGGGTATCAGCGGGGGCATTTCCGCCAAGGAATTGACCGAACGCGGCCTGAAGGTCCTGGTGATAGAGCGCGGCCGCAAGGTCGAACACGTCAGCGACTACAACGACACCCAGATGCCGTGGGAGCTGCCCAACAACAACGAGATTCCCGAAGAGGAACTGGCGCGCGACTATCCTGTGCAGCGCCAGTGCTATGCCGTGAATGCCGCGACCAAGCAGTTCTGGGTCAAGGACAGCGAGCATCCCTACACCACGCCAGAAGACCGCCCGTTCAGCTGGATCCGCGGCTATCACCTCGGCGGGCGTTCGATCATGTGGGGCCGCCAGGCCTATCGTCTTTCGCCCATGGATTTCGAGGCCAACGCCAAGGACGGTCACGGCGTCGACTGGCCGATCCGCTATGACGACCTCGCGCCGTGGTACAGCCATGTCGAGAAGTTCATCGGCGTGGCAGGGTCAAAGGAAGGCCTGCCGCAACTGCCAGATGGCGAATTCCTGCCTCCATGGGAAATGAACGATGCCGAGAAGCTGTTCAAGGCGTCGGTCGAGGAGAAGTTCTCGGGCCGCAAGGTGATCATCGGGCGCAATGCCAACCTCTCGGTCGCCCAGCCACACCACGAGGAACTGGGGCGCACCAGCTGCCAGAACCGTTCGATCTGCGAACGCGGCTGCAGCTTCGGGGCGAACCACACCAGCCTGTCCTCATCCTTCCCTGCGGCAGAGCGCACCGGCAACCTGACCATCGTCACCGATGCGATCGTGCACAGCCTGGTGCAGGACCCGGCCAGTGGCAGGATCACGGCCGTGCGGGTGATCGATGCCAAGACCATGGAGGGGCGGACCTATGAGGCAAAGGTCTTCTTCCTCAACGCATCGACCATCGGATCGGCGCAGATCCTGCTGAACTCGGCGAACGAGGCAAATCCGCGCGGCCTGTGCAACAAGTCCGATCAGGTCGGCCGCAACATCATGGACCACATGTATGCGCTGGCGACAGCCGGCGTGATGCCGCATTATCCGGCCGACAGCTATTATCACGGCCGCCGTCCCACCGGCATCTACATCCCGCGCTATCGCAACGTGACAGAGGACGCCGACGGCTTCGTGCGCGGCTACGGCTATCAGGGCGCAGTGACCCGGCAGGGCGGAAAGCCCGATGCTTCCGCAGGAATCGGCCAGGAGATCAAGGAGCGGAACCGCAAGTTCGGGCCGTGGGTCGCCTATATCTCGGGCTTTGGCGAAATGCTGCCCCATCCCGATAACCGGATGACGCTGCACCAGACGCGCAAGGACAAGTGGGGCATTCCGCTGCTCCACATCGACGTTCAGCTGCGCGAAAACGAGAAGAAGATGGCCAGGCAGATCCAGGCCGATGCCCGGACCATGATCGAAGCCGCCGGCGGCACTGTCGTCTACCAGCGGACCGAACCGGGACCGCCGGGTCTGGGCATCCACGAGATGGGCAGCGCCCGCATGGGCCGCGATCCGATGACCTCGGTGTTCAACGGGCTGAACCAGGCGCACGAGGCGCCGAACCTGTTCTGCACCGATGGCGCGGTAATGACCTCGTCGGGCTGCCAGAACCCGTCGCTCACCTACATGGCGATGTCGGCCCGCGCCGCGCATAATGCGGTGCTGATGTTGAAGGAAGGCAAGATCTGAACCGCTCGGGGGCTGCCTGCAAGGGCAGCCCTTCAAGCAGGAGACCCCCGGATTTACATTCCCGGCGATCCGGGGAAGCCCATGTAGTAGCTGCCGGTGGTCATTCCGCCGTCGACCACGATCTCTGCGCCATGGATGTAGGACGCCTCGTCGCTGGCAAGGAAGGCGCTGGCTGCGGCCACCTCTTCCGGCCCGCCGATGCGCTGCAACGGCACGTTGCCATAGCCCTTGTCCACTTCCTCGCGCGGCGCGCCGGAATGGTTGGACATCACCGTGTCCACCCCGCCGGGGTGGACCGAGTTCACCCGAACGCCCTTGTGGCCCAGCTCCATCGCCGCCACCTTGGTCAGCCCGCGCACGCCCCACTTGGACGAGGCATAGGCGACCAGACTGTTCGCGCCCTTCATCCCGTCCACGGAAGAGACATTGACGATCGAACCGCGCCCGCGCGCGATCATGCCCGGCGCCACCGCCTTGATGCCCAGGAACTCGCCGACGAGATTGACGCCCAATACCTTTTCGTATTCGGCCTTGGTCGTCTCGAGCAGGCTCTTGAACATCAGGATGCCGGCATTGTTGACCAGCGCGTCGACCGGTCCCAGCGTTGCTTCCACTTCGCTGACAACCGCGGCCCAATTGGCCTCGTCGGTCACGTCGAGATGGAAGAACCGCGCCGCATCGCCAAGCTCTGCGGCCAGTGCTTCACCGGCCTCGTCCAGCACATCGGCAATCGCCACTTTCGCGCCCTCGGCCACGAACAGCCGGCTCGTCGCCGCGCCCATGCCCCGCGCGCCACCGGTGACGATCGCCACCTTGCCTGCAAGCTTTCCCATGATCTCTCCCTTGGCCCCTGCGTGGGAGCCTTATGTCCTCAGGCCACCTTCTGCCCCGGCCGCTTGTCGAGCGTGACGTGCAGACCGTTGACCCGGCTTTGGATCTCGGGCGCCTTGTCACGCGGGTTGTAGAACTGGCGGTACCACAGGCGCACCTTGGCGTATGGCCCATCCTTGGGGATCGCCAGCGGATTGATGCAGGCGCGCTTGTTCGCCCAGATTTCCACGTCCTGCGCAAAGGCAAGGCGGCTCGCTTCCTGATACATCAGCGCGGTCTGGCGGTCCTCGGCGGTCGTCTCGCGGCTGCCGTCGTGAACCTTGACCATCAGCGCGTGCCACGACCGCGTCACCCCGTCCTCGATCGGCGTGTTGGCGATCATGATGAAGCTGTCGAACGTGCCGGCCATTTCCGATTGCAGGAAGCCGGGCCCCTCGTACCAGGTATCCAGGACCAGCGCGTCTTCGGGGTTGGCGGTCAGCGTGCGGTGCCCGGCGCTATAGTACTGGTGCAGGTGCGGCCCCATGAACTCGTTGGCAAAGTACTGCCAGTCGGTCGCCCCGTGGATCGGCACGAAGTGGCCGAAGTCGGCCATGTTGTCGACGATCTCGATGCCGTGGCTGTTAAGATCGCCCATGTAGTCGATCTTCCATTCGACCCAGCCCGGCTCGCCATAATGGCCGCCGAAATTGGCCAGCTCGACGTCGGGCTCCAACCCTTCCGGATCATGCCACATCCAGATGATCCCGGCGCGTTCGAGCACCGGATAAGTGCCGAGCTTCGCTGCCTTGGGGATGAAGTCGGAATAGGGAATGTGGTTGCACGCGCCATCGGTGCCGAAGCGCCAGCCGTGGAACGGGCAGCGGATCGACTCGCCCTCGACATGCTCGCCATCGCGCACGATGTAGGACGTGCTGTTCTTCGCTAGGTGCGCGCCCATGTGCGGGCAATAGGCATCGACCACGTAAGGCTTGCCGCTCTCGCCCCGGTAGATCACCAGATCCTTGCCGAAGTAGCGGATCGGCGCGGGAGTGCGCGTGGCATCGGCTGCAGTTCCGATCATGAACCAGCCGCGCGGAAAATCGAACTCACCCAGGCCATACTCTTTCGAGGTTGCCATCTGCATCACTCCTTTTGATCACCGCGCCGTTCTGCCTCGGTGACGACAGCGCATTCGTGATCCCGAAAACCGAATCGCGAACGATTTGCGGACCGATCGCGATCTTCTCCCACGCCCTCAGCATGGCACGCCCAAGAGCATTGGGCAAGCCCAAGCGGACCACACTTTGCGTTGCCATAAATGACGCTTCTTACGCAAAGGCAGCAATACAACACGTTTTCTCTGTAACCTGCGTTCAGATTTTGGTTTGCAGTTTGCATGAGGCCGTGGCAACAACCCGATCAGCGAGAGGCCGCAAGACGCTTCACGCCACTGGAGAGAAGCATGACCGACCTTGATCGCAAAGTCGTCCTGATAACCGGAGCCGGGCAGGGCATCGGACAGGGCGTGGCGCTGGCAATGGCAGGCGCTGGCGCATCTGTCGTCGTCACCGGGCGGACGCTCGCCAAGGTCGAGGCAACGGCGCGGATGGTCGAGGAACGGGGCGGCCAGGCGCTTGCCGTCGCTTGCGACGTGAAGTCCGCCGCCGACCTTGCCGCGACGGTCGAGCGCACCGTCGCCACCTTCGGCGGGCTCGACATTCTCGTCAACAATGCCCAGGAAGTGCCGCTCGGCAAGCTCGAGGACGTGACGGACGAAGCCTTCCTCGCGGGATTCGAAAGCGGGCCGCTGGCCACGCACCGCCTGATGAAGCTGGCCCGCCCGCACCTCGCCGCGCGCGGCGGCGGCACGATCTTCAACTTCTGCTCGTCGGCGGGCATCCGCTGGGACATGACCGGTTACGGCTGCTACGCCGCGGTCAAGCAGGCGATCCGTTCGCTCACCCGCGCCGCTGCCGCCGAATGGGGCGGCGAAGGCATCCGCGTGCTGACCATCGCGCCGCACGCGGAATCGCCCGGGCTCAAGTGGTGGATCGAGAACAATCCCGAAGAGGCGCAGGCCTTCTTCCGCACGATCCCGCTGGGCCGGGTCGGCAGCCTGGAAGGCGATATCGGCCGCGCGCTGGTGGCGCTTGCGGGGCAGGACCTTGCCTACCTGACCGGGGCGACCATCCCGCTCGACGGTGGACAGGCCAACTTCGACTGAGGAGGCGCAGCCCATGGAAAAGGTCATCGCTGCCCTCTGGGCCCCGCCGCAGCAATCGCGGGAGGATTTCGGTGCCGCATTGCTCGGCACCCTGCCCCAGGCGCTCGTCGCTGCGGGAGCGAGCCGGGTTCGGCTCAACCTGCGCGATGCCACGGTCGCCCCCGGCGAGGCGCTGGTCCAGCAGTGGCAGTCGCCGCAGCAGGCTGCCGTCGTGCAGTTCTGGATGCCCTCGGCAAACGCCCGCTTCCGGACTGAGGTAGATGCCGCGCTGGCCGCGCATTCGGCCTGGTTCGCCGCATGGCTGGTCTGCGAATCCGAGATCATCCCCAACACCGCGCATCCGTGTTCTGCAAATGTTTCCCCGGGGAAACACCGCACCTGGGGCTGGAGCCAGGCCAGCTTCATCACCTTTCGCCCGGACATCACCCGCGAAGAGGCCGTCGCCCACTGGCATTCGCACCACACGCGGGTGGCGATCGAGACGCAATCGAATTTCGAATACGTCCAGAACCTGATCGTCCGCCCCCTCACCGAAGGCGCGCCGGCCTACAGCGCATTCGTCGAGGAATGCTTTCCCCTGGAAGCGCTCGAACAGCCCGAAGTATTCTTCGATGCCGTGGGCAACCCGGAAAAGTTCAAGGCCAATCTCGATGCGATGATGGCCAGCTGCCACGCCTTCATCGACTTCACCCGCAACGATATTATCCCCACCAGCCAGTTCGATTTCGCCCACTTGGGCTGAAGATCGCGCAAGAGGAATCCACCATGTCCGAACAACCGAAAGTGGCTCTCGTAACTGGCGCCAGCCGGGGTGCAGGCGCCGGCATCGCGCGCGGCTTTGGCGAGATGGGCTACACCGTCTACGTCACCGGGCGCACCGTTACGCCGGGTGACGCGAAGGGCTGGGACGGCACCGTGCTGCCCGGCACGGTATCCGAAACCGCGCAGAAGATCACCGAGAACGGCGGCAAGGGCATTCCCGTGGTCTGCGACCATGCCGACGATGCCAGCGTCGCCCGCGTGTTCGAACAGATCATGGACGAGCAGGGCCGCCTCGACGTGCTGGTCAACAATGCCGCCTACATGCACCACCAGCTGATCGAGAAGGCGCCGTTCTGGGAAAAGGAACTGGATGCGCAGAAGATCATCGATGTCGGTCTGCGCAGTGCCTACGTCGCCAGTTGGCACGCGGCGAAGATCATGGTTCCGCAGAAGTCGGGCCTGATCGCGATGACCTCGTCGTTCGGCGCGACCTGCTACATGCACGGCCCCGCCTACGGCGCGCAGAAGGCCGGGCTCGACAAGCTGGCACACGACATGGAGCACGATTTCCGCGGCACCGGCGTGATCGCCGTCTCGCTCTGGCTCGGCCCGCAACTGACCGAGCGCGCGCTGATCGCGGCCAAGACCAACCCGGAGCAGTACGAAGGCTTCCTGTCGATGGCCGAGAACCCCGAATTCTCCGCCCACGTCCTTGCTGCCATCGACCGGGCGCCGAACCGCGACGAGCTTTCGGGCCAGACGCTTATCGTGGCGGAAATCGCCAAGGAACTGGGCGTGACCGACCGGGGGCACGACCGTCCCTCGCACCGCGAAATGCTCGGCAGCCCGCGCCCGAAGAACCCGGCGGCGGTCTATTGAAGGGTAGCGCCGAAGCACCTTCGCCTAATTGCTTCGTCACCCTGAACTCGTTTCAGGGTCCATTTCTCGACATCCACGGACAGTGTTCGGTGAGAGATGGATGCTGAAACAAGTTCAGCATGACGGGGCTTGTGGTTGAAGGCTTGTTCGGCAAAGCGCTCAGGCACGTTCGCTCAATGATCCCCGCCGGATCATCCTGCGATACCGAGATCCGCGAACCCCTTGCACCAGCCCCCCCGCCCCATACCCTTCGCCCGTTGGAGCCGGAGCAACCGGCCAGACGGGGAGATGATCGATGGCAAGTGCAGCAGCGGGTGCAGACGGCCTTCCCTTGCTCGATGGCGGTGTGCCGCTGCTCGGGCACCTCGCCCAGTTCTTTCGCGATCCGGTTTCCGTCCTGAAGCGTGGCTATCGCTCAAAGGGCCGGCTCTTCGCGATGAACTTCATGGGCCAGCGCATGAACGTGATGCTGGGGCCGGAACACAACCGCTTCTTCTTCGAGGAAACCGACAAGCTGCTCTCTATCCGGGAGTCGATGCCGTTCTTCCTCAAGATGTTCTCGCCCGAGTTCTACTCGTTTGCCGAGATGGACGAATACCTGCGCCAGCGCGCGATCATCATGCCCCGGTTCAAGGCGGCATCGATGAAGCAGTACGTGCCGGTGATGGTCGAGGAATCGCTGAACCTCGTCGAACGGCTGGGTGAGGAAGGCGAGTTCGACCTGATCCCGACGCTGGGCCCCGTGGTAATGGACATCGCCGCGCACAGCTTCATGGGGCGCGAATTCCACGAGAAGCTTGGCCACGAATTCTTCGAGCTGTTCCGCGACTTCTCGGGCGGCATGGAGTTCGTGCTGCCGCTGTGGCTGCCGACGCCCAAGATGGTGAAAAGCCAGCGCGCCAAGAAGAAGCTCCACGCCATCCTGCAATCGTGGATCGACAAGCGCCGCGCCAGTCCACTCGATCCCCCCGACTTCTTCCAGACGATGATCGAGACGAAGTATCCCGATGGCCGCGCCGTGCCCGACGAGATCATCCGGCACCTGATCCTGCTGCTGGTCTGGGCGGGCCACGAAACCACCGCCGGGCAAGTCAGCTGGGCGCTGGCCGACCTGCTCCAGAACCCCGGTTACCAGCAGGTGCTGCGCGATGAGGTCGCCGGCCTGATCGGCGGCAGCGACGGGCGTGCGCTGGGCTGGGAGCAGGCCGTGGCCATGGAGAAGATGGACCTCGCCCTGCGTGAGACCGAGCGGCTCCACCCGGTCGCCTACATGCTCAGCCGCAAGGCCAGCGCCGATATCGAGCGCGACGGCTATCGCATCCGCAAGGGCGAATTCGTGCTGCTCGCGCCCTCGGTCAGCCATCGCATGGAAGAGACCTTCCGCAATGCCGATGCCTATGATCCCGAACGCTTCAACCCGCAGAACCCGGACGCGCAGATCGAGAGCAACTCGCTGATCGGCTTCGGCGGCGGGGTGCATCGCTGTGCGGGGGTAAACTTCGCGCGCATGGAAATGAAGGTGCTGGTGGCGATCCTGCTGCAGAACTTCGACATGGAGCTGATCGACGAAGTGCGCCCCATCGCCGGCGCATCGACCTACTGGCCCGCCCAGCCCTGCCGCGTGCGCTACAAGCGGCGCAAGCTGGATGGCGCGGGTGGAAGCGCGGACGTGGCGGCGCTCGCCAAGGCGGCCGGTTGCCCGGCCCATGCATGAGGCACACTGAATGGCCAAGGTGACTTTCGTCCAGCCGGACGGCTCGGCGCGGACTTGCGTTAACTTCGAGGGCATGACCCTGATGCAGCTTGCGGTCGGCAACCTTGTCGACGGGATCGACGCGCTGTGCGGCGGCATGATGCAGTGCGCCACCTGCCATTGCTACATCGACCCGGACTGGCTTGACCGCACCGGCCCCGCCCGGCCGGAAGAACGCGAGATGCTCGAGGCCATCGATGGCGTCGAGATCCGCCCGAACAGCCGCCTGTCCTGCCAGGTCCAGCTTGGCGAGGAGTTGGACGGGCTGGTGGTGCACATTCCGGCGGAGCAACCGGGAATCTAGCAACAACAGTACCCTCTTCCTGCGCATTCTGTTGACATGTGCTCTTGCCGAAAACAGTATGCGTAGAAATAAAAACAACTATTGCCGAATCATCGGCATGGAGAGGGTAGTTGCCGTATGACTGCGGTGGATAACGCAAAGCTCGCTGCGCAGGCGCTCGATTTCGCCGGCAAGACCGTGCTGGTCACCGGCGGTGGCGTCGGCATCGGGCGCGCCATTGCCGAGGCCTTCGCCGGAGCCGGCGCGCAAGTGGTGATCGCCGAGATCGACCCCGCCAATGCCGATGCAGCCGAAGCCGCCATGCCCTCGGCCCGCGTGATCCGCTGCGACGTGCGCCAGCGCGGCGTCGGCGCAATGCTGGCCGAGCGGATCGCCGCCGAGACCGGCCGGCTGGACGTGCTGGTCAACAATGTCGGCCACTTCGTCCACGCCCGCCCCTTCGCCATGCTGGAGGACGAGGAGGCCGAGGAAATCCTCGACGTGAACCTTGGCCAGATGCTGCGCATGACCCGCGCGATGATTCCGCTGCTGCGCAAGGGCGCGCCCGGCTCCTCGATCATCAACGTCACCTCGATCGAAGCGCATCGCGGCATCCCCTATTGCTCGGTCTATGCCGCCGCGAAGTGGGCCGTCACCGGCTTTACCAAGAGCCTCGCGCTCGAGCTTGGCCCCGAGGGCATCCGCGTCAACACCATCGCGCCCGAGACGACCGACACCGCGCAAGTGGCGCTCGATATCATGATCCCGCCGGAAAACCGCGCACACGAGGAGCGCTGGATTCCGCTGGGCCGTTTCGGCCGCCCCAGCGACTGTGCAGGCGCGGCGCTCTACCTCGCCAGCCCGCTGGCGGCATGGGTAACGGGCAGCGCGATCAACATCGATGGCGGCGCACTGGCAGCAGCAGGCTGGTATCGCACGCCGCAGGGCGAATGGACCAACGTGCCGCTGATTTCGGGCAATGGCCTCGTTGTTCCGGGAACCGTGGCATGAGCGACCTTGCCGCCCTGCGCCGCACCGCCGAGCGCTATGCCCTCGGCGCAGACCGGCGCGACAAGGCGCTGTGGCGCGAAGTGCTGGCCGACGATGTCGAGATCAGCGGCCCTGGCTTCAGCATCACCGGGCTGGAAGCCAACCTCGGATCGATCGACCACCTCGCCCACGCCTTCACCATGACGCGCCACATGGTGCACGACATGGACGTGACCGTGGACGGTGACACCGCGCAGGGCGAGACCCGTTCCACCGCCGAGCACCGCATTGCCGCGCCGGACGGCGACAAGCTGCTGGTCTGGGCGATCCGCTACCAGGACCAGTGGCGGCGCGAACAAGGCACATGGAGATTCCACCGCCGCTCCCTGATCGTCGATTGGGAAGAACTGCGCGCCGTCTCAAATCCGGGCGGCGCGGCGTGAGCGGTCTTTCCGGCCGTACCGTCTTTATCACCGGTGCCACCGGAGCCATTGCCGAGGCCTGCGCGCTGCAGCTGGCGCGTGACGGGGCGCGCCTCGCCCTGATGGCGCGGCGGGCCGACGGGCTTGCCGAAACCGCCGCGCGCATCCGCGCGCACGTGCCGGACGCGCAAGTCCACACCTTCATCGGCGATGGCACTGACGAGCAGGCCGTGGCCGCAGCGGTACGCGGCGCCCACGCCTTGGCCGGCAGGCTCGACGTCGCCTTTGCCACGGTCGGTGGCGGCGGGTTCCGCCCGCTGATCGAGACCACCGCCGCGGACCTTCGCGATGCCTTCGAGAGCAACGTCGTCTCCGCCTTCCACGTGCTCCGCACTGCTGCGCCGCTGATGCAGCCAGGCGGGTCGATCGTCTGCCTGTCATCGGGCGCGGCGGCCCTCACTTTCCGCCATCTGGCCGCCTACCACATGGCCAAGGCGGCGCTCGAAGGCCTGGTGCGCTCGGCGGCGGACGAGCTCGGCCCCTCGGGCCTGCGCGTCAATGCCATCCGCCCGGGCCTCACCCGTTCGGGCGCGACACAGGGCATGTTCGAGGGCGGAGCGGCCGAGGCCTTCCTGCCCGAATACCCGCTCGGCCGGCTGGGCGAGGCCGACGACATGGCCGGCGCGGTACGCTTCCTTGCCGGCGATGAAAGCGCCTGGGTGACCGGGCAGTGCATTGCGGTTGATGGCGGCAACCTGCTGCGCCGCAGCCCCGATCTTGCACCGCTACCAGTGGTGAACGCGAATTCCGAAGGGAGAGAATGATGAAAGTACTGGTCATCGGTGGCACCGGGGCCCTTGGCGGCCACGCCGCGCTGCATCTGGCGCGCCAGGGCCATGACGTGACGATCACCGGCCGCTCGTCGGCGCCGCAGGGCACGCCGCTGACAGGGCTCGGCTTTCTCAAGGGAGATTACGTGGCGGGTGATTTCACCGCTGCAACGCTTTCCGGCTTCGACTGGATGGTCTTTGCCGCAGGCAACGACCCGCGCCACGTGCCGCAGGGCGAGGATTTTGGCGCATGGCTGAAGAAAGCCAACCACGAAGCGCTGCCGGCCGTCTTCGCCGCCGCGCGCGAAGCCGGGGTCAGCCGAGCCATCCAGCTCGGCAGCTTCTACCCGCAGGCCGCACCGGAGCTGATTGCGGGCAACGTCTATATCCAGTCGCGCCTTGCCGCGTGCCAGCTTGCCCGCAACGAGGGTGCCGAGGGCTTCGACGTGATCAGCGTCAATGCCCCCTTCATGGTCGGCGCCGTTCCCGGCCTGCCCAGCGCGATCTTCGAGCCTTACGTGGCATGGGCCAAGGGCCAGATCCCGATCCCGTTCTTCGCTCCCACCGGCGGCACCAACTTCATGTCGTTCCGGTCACTGTCCGAAGCCATCGAGGGTGCGTTGTTGCGGGGCGAGCCGGGCAAGGCCTATCTGGTGGGTGACGAGAACCTGACCTTCCGCGAATACTTCCAGCTGTTCTTCGACGCAGTTGGCAGTGACGTGAAGCTGGAAGAGCGCGACGAGGAATTGCCGCTCCTGCCAGACGTGGCCATCCCGCAAGGGCGCGGCAACACGATCAGTTATGAACCCGACGCTGGCGAAACCGCGCTGCTCGGCTATCGTCGCGGCGACGTGGCTGCGGCCGTGGCCGAAGTCGTCGCCCAATACGGGTAAGGGAGAGATACCGATGACGCTCAATCCGCAGGTCGAGGCGCTGCTCGGCTTCTTCGCGCAGATGCCGCCGGTCGATTACGAGACGATCACGCCCGAGGCCCTGCGCGAAGCGAACCGGCCGATGCAGATGGGCCCGCCCCCGGCCGTGGCCGAAGTGCGCGACCTGACATTGGACCTGCCCGGCCGCTCCATCGCCGCGCGGCTCTACAAGCCCGAGGGCGCGGGAGAGAACGCGCCGCTGGTGCTGTTCTACCATGGCGGAGGCTGGGTGATCGGCTCGATCGAGACGCACGATGCCTCGGCCCGTGCCCTTGCCGTGGCCAGCGGCGCGGCGGTGCTGTCGGTGGACTACCGCCTTGCCCCGGAAACGCCCTTCCCCGGCCCGCTCGACGATTGCCATGACGCCCTGCTGTGGGCGGTGGACCACGCGGCAGACCTTGGGATCGACAAGCACCGCCTGGCCGTGGCCGGTGACAGCGCGGGCGGCAACCTCGCCGCTGCCGTGGCGATCCGGGCACGCGATGCCGGCGGGCCGAAGCTCGCCCACCAGCTGCTGATCTACCCGGTCACCGACACCAACTTCGAGAACGGCTCCTATACCGAGAATGCCGAAGGCTACTTCCTCACCACCCGCATGATGCAGTGGTTCTGGGCGCATTACGTGGGCGATCATGCCAACGCGCACCCGGAAGCAGCGGTGCTGCAGCACGCGGACCTTTCAGGCCTGCCGCCCGCCACGGTGCTGGTGGCGCAGTACGATCCCTTGCGCGACGAAGGGCTGGACTATGCCGAGGCGCTGAAGCAGGCCGGCGTGCCGGTCGAGACCGAACTCGCGCCCGGCATGATCCACGGCTTCTTCTCGATGTTCGAGGCGGTGCCCGATGCCATGCCCTATATCGAACGGGCGGGCGCGCGGTTGAAGGCAGCGTTCGCGGCCTGACCGCTAACCGGCGAAGCGCGCCGAGGCTTGCAGCACGGTGCGCTCCGACCGCTCCCAGGCAGCGACGAAATCGGCAAGCGGCATGGGCTTGCCGAACAGGTAGCCCTGCAGCTTGTGGCATCCGGCCTGCCGCAGCAGCTGCGCCTGTTCCTCGGTCTCGACCCCCTCGGCGATCACGCGCATGTCGAGCCCACAGGCCAGCATGATCGCCCCGGTCACCAGCATCGCGCCCTTGCTCCCCGGTGCCAGGCCGTCGAGCAGCGACTTGTCGATCTTGATGTGGCTGAAGCCATAGCTGCGCAGGTAGTGGATGCTGGTGAAGCCCGTGCCGAAATCGTCGAGCGCGATCGACATGCCGCGCTCCTTGAACGTCTCGACTGCGCGCACCACGCGCTCCGGATTGGCGAGGAGGTAGCCCTCGGTGATCTCGAACTGCAGCCGCTCGGGGGGAAAGCGGGTCTGCTCCAGCACATGGGCGACCTGCCGTTCGAAATGCGAATCCCGAAACTGTGCCGGGCTGACATTGACGCTGAGCCGCAAGTCGCCCAGCGGTGCAATATCGCGGCAGGCGCGTTCGAGCACGAACATGCCGAGCGGATGGATCTGCCCGGTGGCCTCGGCAATGTCGATGAAATCATCCGGCGGCAGCGGGCCCTCGGGGCGACGCGGCCAGCGCAGCAGGGCTTCCACCGCCACGATCCGTCCCGTCTGGGCATCTACCTCGGGCTGGTAGTAGACTTCGAACTCATCGCGGGCAAGGCCGCGACCGATCTGCGTTTCGACGGCCAGGCGATGTTTTCGACCCTCATCGAACGCGGCATCATAGACGGCGACCTGGTTCTTGCCGCCGGTCTTGGCGTGATACATCGCAGTATCGGCGCGGCGCAGCAATTCGCGTGGCGTTCCGGCCGCATCGGTATTGGCGGCAACGCCGATGCTGGCGCCCACCTGCAGCACGTGGCGTTCGACCAGCACCGGCAGCGAGATTTCCTCGAGGATCGTTGCGGCCAGACGTTCCGCCTCGGCCTGCGCCTTGGGCATTTCCAGCAGCACCGCAAACTCGTCGCCGCCGACCCGGGCAAGTCGTGCATGCGCAGGGCAATGCTGGCCCAGCCGCAGGCAGATGCTGCGGATCAGGGCGTCGCCGGCCTGGTGGCCGTGCTCGTCGTTGACTTCCTTGAAGCCATCGAGATCGATGAAGATCACCGCAAGACTATCGGGCAGGGGATCAGCCCGCGCCTCGAGTCGATCAAGCCGCGTCAGGAGTTCGCGGCGGTTGGGCAGGCCGCTCAGCGGATCGCTGAACGCGATGCGCCGGTTTTCCTCGGAGAGCTTTTCGGCCTCCATCTGCCGCGTGCGGAGCGTGCGCTGGGAGCGGACCAGTTCGGAGAACGAGATGTTGTAGCGGTGCGTCACCACGATCATGCCGATGCACACCAGAGTCAGCACCACCGATTGACCGAGCAGCTTTCCGCCATCCACCCACGAGAAGTAGAACAGGAACGACAGCGTGCTGACCAGCGCCACGCGCATCGCGGCGGGACGCAGGGTCATCAGGCAGAAGACAGTGCTGACCTCGGTCAGACCAAGGAAAAACGTCAGGTTGCTGCGCGCATAGGCATCGCCATCGGGATAGACCCAGATGCACCACGCCTCGAACGCCATGGTCATCAGGATCGCCAGCCAGCAGGTGCGCCGCAGGCAGGCCGCGATGTATTCGTCAGACAGCTTGGCCGGATCGCCCTGCTGCCACCACCAGATGCCGCGCCACACGGCAATGCCGCATGTCACGAGTGGCGTCACGACGGTCTTGATCGGGCGCGCCGGGTCGAAGAACGACAGGGCGATGGCAAAGGCATTGCACACCAGAATCGCATAGAGCAGCGGCATCTGGCGCGAAAACGAACGAAACTGCGCCCGCGTCAGCTCCGGATCGCTGGTATCCAGCCTGAGGATGTTCGCAAAGGCCTGCATCCCCACCGTGTTTCGCCCTAAGTCCTTGAATCTTGGTTAAGATGCAGAACTTAGGCGAAAACCTTGAAGAGGCGGTATTATCGGGGACCCCGTAGAATTGCTTAGTCCGCCGCCGAGGACTGCCGCACCCTCCCCATTTTCACGCAGTGCAAATGGGGAGACGGCAGTCGCATCAGCGGCTGACGGAAGGGTAACTCAGGCGCACAGCCCGCGGATATAGCCGAACGCCTCGACCGAAGGCTTGGTCGGCTGCAGTTCGAGGCCGATCGTGCCCTTGTAGCCCAGACGCTCGAAGCGGGCGAGCGCTTGCGGCCAATCGATCTTGCCCGATCCCGGTTCGCCCCGGCCCGGCGCGTCGGCGATCTGCACGTGCACCACCTGGTGCATCGCCGCGGCCAGCGCCTCGTCCGGGTCCTCGCCTTCCACCACCGAATGGTAGAGGTCGTAGAGCACCTTGACGCGAGGGCTGTCCAGCATGTCGGCCACCACCACGCTGTCGTGCGTGGTCGAGCACAGCACGCCGGGGTGATCGTGGCGGGTGTTGGCGGATTCGAGCAGGATCGTCACGTCCAGCTCCTCGGCAATCGGCAGGATCTTGCGCAGCGCATCGGCGAAGATCGAAAGCTGCACCGGCCGCTTCAGCCACGGCACGCCGCGCCCTGAAGTGACCACCACGTTCGAGCAGCCGAGGAACTTGGCCGCCGAGGCCGCCTCGCGGAACACTTCGCAGAAGCCCTCGTGCGTGGCGGGATCGACCAGCTGCGTCACATAGTCCGCCACCGTGCTGATCAGTTCGACGCCGTTGGCATCGAGCGCCGCCTTGATCGCATCAAGATCGCGCCCCTTCAGCAGGAACAGCTCCACCTTGCGGAAGCCTGCCGCTGCAGCCGCGGCAATGCGGTCCTCGATCTTGTCGCCCGCTTCGGTGAAGCCGTATTCGAGGTTTACCGAGAGTTCGAAAGCCATGGCTCAGTTCCCCCAGATGCGGCGGGCCATCGCCTGGTGGCGCCGGACCTGTTCGAAGGCATCGCGCATGTCATAGGCATGGCCTTCCCATTCGGAGACCATCGTGCCGGTGAACCCGCCATCCTTGAACAGCGGCAGGATCGTGTCGTAATCGATCGCTTCCTCGACCAGATCCTCGCTCACGCCATAGAACTTGCCGTGGATGTGGATGGTGCGATCGACCAGCGCCGCCCAGCTCTTGGGATCGTGGTTCGAAAGGATGAAGAACGCCAGGCACGCCGCCTGAACTTCCAGCGGGCCATGGCCCTTGGGCAGAGCCCACTCGCGCAGGCGCCCGGCCTTCTCGTGGCTCATGCCGTCTTCGAGCCAGACTTCCTTGAGCTTGTCGAGCAGGTCTTCCTTGGCCCCCTTGGCGCGCGCAGCATCGAGCATCGATTCCGGGATGCGGCTTGCCGTACCGCCGAAGTCGGGAATCCAGCCCAGGTACGGCGTGTTCAGCTTGTCGTACATCTCGCCATAGGCCTGCACGGCGGGGTGCCCCGCCCACATCGGCGCGTGGACTTCCACGCCCATGCGGATGTCCAGCTCCTCGGCATAGGGTGCGATTTCCGGCAGCAGGTGCACCGGCAGCGCGAACTGGTAGCGCACCAGACTGAAGCCCATCTTCTTGGCCGAACGCAGCTGGCGCTTGTGGTATTCCACCAGCGCGGCGTCCTCGATCGGCTGCGCGCCCGGCTTGAGGAAGCGGTCGGAATTGATCGCGCAGGAAACCGGGTTCAGGCCCGTCTCGGCGATCATCTGTTTGAACTCTTCGGCGAACTTGTCCGAAACGTCGGGGAATTCACGGAAGTTCTGGAAGCCGATGATCTCGATGTTCGGACCCAGGTTGCGCTTGGCCACTTCGGCCAGCAGCGTATCGAGCTCGAACTGGCGGGTCAGGTACTCGTTGGTGAAGGAATAGAGCGTAACGCCGGTCTGCGGACCAGTTGCGGTAGTAGCCATGATTGCCGGTCCTCTCTCAGGCAGCTTCGACAGTGAGCGTGGAGGTCTGCGGATTGGTCCGCTTCATCCCCGGAATGTAGGGCGGGCTGATGAACAGGTTCAGCGAAACCTCGCGGGTTTCACCCACCTCGGCGCTGAGCGAAGGCAGCACCAGAAACGCCGAATCGCGGATGAACCAGAAGGTGTCTACCTTCTCGCCATTCTCCGAAAGCGGCCATTGCTGGCCGTTGTATTCGATCAGCGCGTCGGACAAGTCGACAGCCTCGCCACCCACCGACAGCGGCCCCACTTCCACCACCGAAAACGGCAGCGAGCGATACCATGGCAGGCGCATCGCCAGCTTCAACCCGCCTGCCGTAGCGGCAAGTCCTTCTTCTCCGATCACCCGTTCGACTGGCAGCACGTTTGCTCTCCCGATAATTAGAATGCTTCTTCTAATCATCGCTTGACAGCGGGTCAAGGCCTGTGCAGATAAAAAGAGAACTTCAGTTCTATTCTAATTCAGGGACAGGTGCCAGAGGGTCATGGCGGAATTCGATTACATCATCGTGGGCGCGGGCTCGGCAGGCTGCGTCCTGGCCAACCGCCTCAGCGCCAATCCGCAAACCCGCGTCCTGCTGATCGAGGACGGTGGCGACAACCAGCACCCCTTCATCAAGATGGCCGGCGGCTTCATCAAGATGATGGGCAACCCCGATTACTTCCGCGTCTACCAGACCGAACCGCGCCCCGGCATGCGCGGCGGCATCCACACTTACGGGCGCGGCATGGGTGGCTCCTCGGCCATCAACGGCACCTGGTATCTCACCGGCATGCCCAAGGACTTCGACAGCTGGACCGACCACGGCCTGTCGGGCTGGGGCTGGGACGAGATCGCCCGCTGCTACAGGAAGTTCGAGGACTATCGCGATCCCGGCGCGCATCCCGGCCGAGGCCAGGGTGGTGAACTGCAGGTCACTGCGTCGACCTACCAGTCGCCGGTGCTCGATGCGCTGGTCGCCGGCTTCGGCACGCAGGGCATGCCCTGGCTCGACGATATCACCACGCCCGGCAAGCAGGGCGTCGGCCGCAGCCAGTACACCGTCGATCGCAAGGGCGTGCGCGAAAGCTCGTACAAGGCCTTCGTCATGCCGATCCTCGGCCGCCACAACCTTACCATTGCCCAGCACACTGCGGTAAAGCGCATCACCATCGAAGGCGGCCGCGCCACGGGCGTCGTCACCGAAGCCCATGGGGAAGAGCGCAGCCACACCGCCGCGAAGGAAGTCATCCTTTCCGCCGGCGTCTATGGCTCGCCGCAGCTGCTCCAGCTGTCGGGCGTCGGCCCCGGCGCCACGCTGCAGGCGCTGGGCATTCCGGTGATCAAGGACCTCGCCCGCGTCGGCCAGAACCTGTCCGATCACACCAAGTTCGGCGTCTCGTTCGACCTGACGAACCACCCCGGCACCAACCGCGAGTTCTTCGGTTGGCGGCTCTATCGCAATGCCCTCCAGTATTTCCTCACCGGCACCGGCCACCTTGCCCGCGTCGGCATGCCGATTACCGGCCTGGTCGCCAGCGAAGGCACGCCCGAGGACTGGCCCGATCTGCAGGTCGGCGCCGCGCCCTTCGCCATGCGCACGGTGAACGAGATGGCCGCCCGCCCCGGCAGCCCGCTCACGCCCAATCCCGGCCTCACCTTCTCCGGCTATCACCTGCGGCCCAAGAGCCGCGGCTCGATCCGCCTCACTTCGCCTAACTTCCGCGACGCGCCGGTGGCCGACGCCGCGATCTGGTCCGATCCCTCGGACCGGGCCAAGAGCCTCGAACTCTTCCGCCTGTTCCGCGCCATCGCCGGGTCCGAACCGCTGAAAGCCTTCATCGGCACCGAACGCATGCCCGGCCCCGACGTGCAGGACGAGGCCGCGATCCTGGCCGAGCTTGCCAAGATGGTCGAAGTCGGCCTCCACGGCACCGGCACCTGCGCCATGGGCACCAATGAAGCCACCTCCGTCACCGACGCCCGCGCCCGCGTCCACGGCATTGGCTCCCTGCGCGTGGTCGACTGCTCGATCATGCCTACCCCGATTTCCGGCAACACGAACGGCCCGGCGATGGCGGTAGCGGAACGCGCGGCGGAACTGATTTTGGAGGATGCACGGTAAGAACCCCTCCGTCAGCCGCCAACACGGCTGCCTCCTCCCCGTTTGCGCTCACGCAAAACAGGGAGGATCAAAGCCCAGGCGCGTACCCACCAATCCTCCCCATTTTCACAAAGTGCAAATGGGCCAGAACACAAGCGATCCTCCCCATTTTCACGAAGTGCAAATGGGGAGGTGGCAGCGCGAAGCGCTGACGGAGGGGCAAATCCGCAACCGCGCCCTCCCCGCTAATCCTCCTCACGCAGCCACTTGCGCTGCTCCTTGATCGTCTCGCTGAGCTTCGGCCCCGCGCAATACTCCTGCTCGAACGCCGTCAGAGGCGGCGGCGACGGTTCCTCGAACTTCGCGGCGATTTCCTTGCGCAGGCAGAACCCCGCCGCCTCGCGCACACCCAGCATGTCGATGGGGATGCGGCTCGTCTCCTTTCGCGCGATCGGTCCTGCCAGATCGGCAATCATCCCGGCCCACGCAGTCCGGTTTTCCCGAGCCTCCGTGCCCTTTCCGCCAGCCTTGGGCGAAATGACGATGCTTGCCCTAACCGCCTCGGCCTCATCAAAGCTGCCGAGTTCGCGCAAACCGTTCGCAAGCCGGAATCGCGCAGCAATGGCTTCGAGGTTCCCCGCATCCGGCTTCACCAGCCGCGCCGCCTCGACGAATTCCGCGTTATAGCGCCGCGCCCGTTCGCCTGCCGGATCGTCGTTCTTCGCCTCCCAGCTTGCTTCCAGCAACCACCAGTGCAGATCCTTGTCGCCCAGAAACTGCGCGGTGCGATAGGCCAGATAGCGCGGCGTCTCGCCTGCGCTGCGTAGCGCCTTGTAACCCTCGCTCGCGATGAAGGGCGCAAGCCGCGCCACTTCCTCGGGCGTGAAGTCGCGGTACATCACCAGCCCGTTCGATGGGCACTGCGGCAATTCCACCGGAAACCGGCCCGAACCCAAAGGCATTCCATCCGGCAGCGCACCCCAGGTCGAGATAGACATCAGCGCCATCCGCGTGAACTTTTCGCCGCCGACCGGACAGACAACTTCTTCCTCGGTAAAAGTGCTGGCCTGCGCGGGAGACGTCCCGCCCGCAGCAAGCACCGCCAGCAACGGCAGGAAAACCCGCCAGGCGCACTTGCCTGACTTGCACCAAGCCTCTGAAATCATTGCCAACAAGCGCCATCCCCTCGCCACCATCAGATTGCAACGATGCCATGGCCACCCTGCCAGGGCAAACGGAGCTTGCACCGATCCTGCCCGTCTCCTCACCGACCCACGCAAAAAGGCGCGGTCCTTCCCCGGGACCGCGCCTTCAGCGTGTTTTGCCGGCCTTTACATCAATCCTCCGCAGCGGCTTCCTGCTGCTGGGCCACGCGCTTGATCTGGCCTTCGCCCATTGCCGAGACGACAGCCTTGCCGTTGCCGCTGCCGCTGAAGTTGGCGGCGGGCAGCATGGCCTTTTCGCCATCGACCTTGACCAGCAGGGATTGCACCCGCCCGCGGCTGTCGGCGATCACCTCGCGGATCTTGCCGATCTTCTCGCCATCGGGGCCAAGCACGTTCATGCCCTTGCTGAGCGAGAAGGCGCCTTGCGCCGAAGACGCTGCGCTGCCGGCCAGGGCCAGCGATCCCGCACCGCCCGAAAGCGCGCCATTGGCCGAACCGCTCGCCATCCCCGCGCCAGAGCCAGCGACGGAACCTGCCACGCTGCGCCCGCTGGTCGCCAGCGCACCGGCAGTGCTGCGGGTGCCGTCAACCGCCCCGCGCGCCGTGCTGCGTGCCGTTCCGGCCACTTCGCCAGCGGTCGACCGCACCGCATCGGTGCCGATCAGCTGGGCATTGGCGCCACCCGAAGCCCCGCCCGAAGCCGCGCCAGAGCCGCCTGCGCGGGTCATGCCGGTCGGGGTGGAAAGCGTCTGGCCAAGGCTGCCGGTCAGCGAACCGTCGGCACTGCCCTGTGCGCCCACCTTGCCACTCTTGCGATCGACCGACTTGCTGGCCGAAGCGCGGCCCGTGGCGTCGGCCGAGCCGCGCGTGGTGCTGCGTGTAGTGCTGCGAACGGTGCTGCGCGTCGTGCTGTCGACGCTGTCCATGGTCCGGCCGATGGTGCTGCCCCCGATCGAACCGCCAAGCGTGCCGCCCAGCGATCCACCAAGGCCGCCGCCGATACCGCCCCCGCCCAGGATCTGGGCCTGTGCGGCAGGAGCCAGCGCGATCAGCATGGCGGTCGAAGCGATAAGGATCTTGCGCATCGTGAATTTCCTTTCCTCAAAGTGGGCAGGGCCGCCTTCGCAACGGCCTCTCACAAAGGAAAACGGATGGGCTGTCCGGTTTAATTCACGCGCCCCAGAATTTTTTCGGAAATCACCCGGGTTGCGAACGCCAGCGCCAACGGCCCACCCCGCTGCGACTAATCTCGCCTTCGGCTCGCCAAGTCTCGCTCCCCTCCCGCAGGCGGGAGGGGTTGGGGGTGGGCATTCAGCGCCCATCCCTCGTCACCCTACCGCGCGGGCCGGCAGATCGTGCACAGCAGCCCGCGGCCATACGTGCCATCCGGGCCCCGTGCGCCCAGATCGATCGCCTCGGCATCAAGCTTCGGCCCCAGATTGGCGCCCCATTTCAGCGCCACGCGCGATGCCACCAGCGGCGTTGCAAACGATGTGCCGCGCACTTTCACCCGCCGCCCCGCAGCATTGGTCGCCGCGATATCGGCCCCCGGCGCGGCATAGTCGAGATGAAGCGCCCGCCCCGCCTCGATCAGCGCCCGGTTGCGCCCGTCCACCGCCGTCACCGCGATCACGCCGGGGTAGGAGGCGGGATAGGAAGGCGGCGCCGCCGGGCCATCGTTGCCCACCGCCGCCACGATCACCGCGCCCTTGCCCTGCGCCGCCTTCACCGCCCGCGCCAGCAGCGGATTGGGCGGGCCGACGAGGCTGACCGATACCACCTTCACGCCCTTGCCCACCAGCCAGTCCAGCCCCTTGGCCACCGCCAGGGCATTGCCGCCTGCCGGGTCGCTGCCATAGACATCGGCCACCAGCACGCGCTGCACCCCGGCAAACTGCAGCAGCGAGGTAACCGCGCTGCCATGATCGCTGGCCTTGGGCGCACCACGGGCAAAGCCGCGCGTTTCGGCAGGTTTCAGCCCCGGCATGGGCGCGCCGTCGATAACGCCAACCGGCGTTGCTATCGGCGGCATGGCCCCTGCCCTGCCCCCTGCCGCGCCCCCTGCCCTGCCTGCAGAACCCGACGCCGTGCCGCCCTGAAAGTTCAGCGTATCGGCAGCAACGGTCGCTCCCGGCAGCGCCTGTGACAGCACGTCCTGCGCCTTGGCCAGCCCCATGCCCGAAGGCACGCCCAGCCGCACCACTTCAACCCCCAGATCGCCCAGCCGCTCGCGCGAAAGCACGACAAAGCCCGCCCGCTGCGCCGTGGCGATGTCGTCGGCAGTGGAGTCCATCACCAGCAGCTCGCCGCGCCGGGCAAGCGCGCCCGCAGCATCCTTCTCGATCAGGTTGCGGTTGGCACGCGCCAGCCTGTCGAGCCGGACCAACCGCGCCTCGGCAAGGCCCCGAACGGTCCGGGAGACATTGCCCCCCAAGTCGCCCAGCGTATCGCCCAGTGTGCCGCCAAGGCCTCCCAGCGTCCGCCCCGCCGCCCCCTGCCCCAGATCGGGCAGCGCCAATTGCGCGCACAGCGGGGTAGCCATGGCACCAAGCGCGATCAGGGGGATGGCTAAGCGTTTCATGTTCATAAAAATATTGCCATATCTTCGCTGTCTCACGGATTAAACGAACGAGGCCGTCCGTTCTATCCATCAGAAAGGTAACGACACTGGCCGATCCCTTCGCCGATGGCATCCTTGCATTGCTCCCGCGCTTGCGGCGCTTTGCCGCCGGGCTTTCGCGCGATGCGGGCGAGGCCGATGATCTTTGCCAGACCACCATCGAACGCGCCCTGCGCTCGCGCAGCAAGTGGCAGGAGGGCACGCGGCTCGACAGCTGGATGTACAGGATGATGCGCAATATCTGGATCGATGAAATCCGCGCCCGCACCCGGCGCCACGAGACCTTCACAGACGAGGAAGCGGGCCTCGGCGTCGGCGCATCGGGCGGACAGGAAGCCCGCGTCGCCCTGGCCGACATGGACCGCGCGCTTGCCCGCCTGCCCGATGAACAGCGCGAGGCCGTGCTGCTGGTGATGGTCGAAGGCTGGTCCTACAAGGAAGCAGCCGAAATCGTCGGCTGCCCGGTCGGCACGCTCAATTCGCGCCTGGTGCGCGGACGCGATGCCCTGATGGCCCTGCTGGGAGAAGCGGCATGACCCCCACCGACCAACAGCCCACCCCCGAACAAATCGCCGCCTTTGCCGACGGCCAGCTTGAAGGGGCCGAACTCGAGCGCATCGCTGCGGCCATTGCCGCCGATCCGGCGCTGGAGAAGCAGGTTGCCGCGCATCGCGCCCTCGCCCAGCGGCTCGGCGCCCATTTCGCGCCCATTGCCGCCGAACCGGTGCCCGATCATCTCGCCGCGCTGCTCAAGGCCCCGCAGGACAATGTGGCAAGCCTTGCCGATGCGCGCGACCGCCGCAAGGGGCCGCCGCGCTGGACATGGCTTGCCGGCCCGGCGCTTGCCGCCTCGCTGGTCCTTGCCCTCACCCTGCGTCCTGCCAGCGATGCCGGCTATGCCGATGCCCAGCTCGCCAGCGCGCTCGATAGCCAGCTCGTCGCCGGGCAACAGGCCGATGCCCCGGTGCGCGTCCTGCTCAGCTTCCGCGATGCAGGCGGCGCCTATTGCCGGGCGTTCGAACGCGCTGCCAGCGCCGCCATCGCCTGCCGCGATGCGCAAGGGTGGCAATTGCGAAACCACAGCGCGGCCAGCAGCGGCGGCGCACCGGCGGGGGAATACCGCCAGGCCGGCAGTGCAGGCGATGTCCTCGCCGCAGCGCAGGCCATGGCCGCAGGCCCCGCGCTTACCGCAGAAGAGGAATTGGCCGCGCGCCGGAACGGATGGCGCGAGACGCCCTGATCCGCCGCCCGTTTCGCTCATCATGATAGGATACCAAAGTGCCAGTTAGGTATCCCAATCGTTGACGGTGCGAGGCAATGCCGCTATCCGTGCCGGCTCCCGTGGCCTACGATCCCGCCCCCCTCACCCTCGCCTTCCGCCGCGGCCAGCTTGATGCGCTGGTCCGCACGCACCTCGATCCTGCCGGGCTTTTCACCCCGGAAATGCAGCAAACGCTGGCATTGCGCCAACTCTCGCAGGCCTGGGCCGCCTATCGCGAGGACCGCGGCATCACGCTTGGCGCAAGGCTGGTCGGGGCCGAATGCGCGGCAGAGCGTGACGCTTTCCTCGCCCTCCTCACGGCCATCCTCCCCTCCCCCGCATCACCGCTGGCAGAGGCCGTGCGGACCGTCCGCCGCATTGCCGTTGCCCCCCTCGCCGCCGAAGCCCGCCAAGCCGCCACGATCGCGGCACAGAGCATGGTTCAGCTCGAAGCGGTCATCGCCACCCTGTCGGGCGATCGCCTGCCCACAGACCCGCTGGAGCGGCTTCTGGCGCTGATTGACCAGCACCGCTACTCGCTGGGCCCCGCCGGCGATGACGCGCTCGGCGCCACGGCGCTCAGTCCGTGCTGGGCGATCAACCTCCTCCCGCTCGCCCGGCCCCAAGTCTTTGCCCTCACCGCCCCGCCCCTGCCCTTGCCCGCGCTTGCCCGGCGCCGCCTGTTCCGCGCCGATCTTTCCCCGGCGAAACGCCGCGATGCCGCGCGTGAATGCCTGCTGCGGGCCATGCTCGAAGCGGCCCGCGATCTTGACCGGATCTGGCGGGCCACGCGACGCTTTGCCGCCGAATTCCCGCAGCAGCGCTCCCACTCGCGGCTCGGCACTGCGTGGCTCCTCCTCGTCGGCCTGGAAGACCTCACCCCCGCCCAGCTCGGCCGCGCCCTGGGCGTGACCAAGGCCGGCGCGGGCAAGCTGCTGCGCCAGCTCGAAAGCGGCGGTCTCGCCCGCTCCAACGGCATGTTCGAGCCCTATTCGTGCACGCCCATCGCCGCCGCCCCCTTTGCTGCCGACCTCTGTTGAGGCCTGCCCCACAAGACCTCATCCCTTCATCTCCAAAGAAAGCGAAGCTTCCCAGGGGTTAGAGGCCTTTAGATAGGGTTAGACAGGTTAAGCGCCCCGCGCCCTGTCCCGACTCGCCAATTCTCCGCGATTCGCGCCATTCCGCCTGTTCCCGGAGTGTCGGCCAATCGTTCCCGATGGATCGACCCGGTGTTCCTGAAGGATCGACGAGGCGTTCCTGATAGGTCGAAACCCCGGACCAGACCGTTCCCGATGGATCGATGGACCGGATCAGGGGTGCGATGGGGTGCGGCGATTGAATCACTTTCCAACAGAACTCCAACAAGTAGGTTCAAATTCGGTGGATAAGCATGCCGCTGCAAAATCCTCGGGAAACGTCGCCATACCACGCCCGACACTTCAGGAACGGACACTGTCTGCAGACCCGACATTTTCGGAACGGAAGAGCGCGAAGTTCAACGGCGCAGGGTGTGGCCGTGCTTCTCGTGGTGGCGCTTGACGAAGCCGATGAAGGCTTTCTGCCAGTTTGCGGGCAGCCGCGCCGCGTCGGCATTCACCCAGCCTTCGAACTCGGCATGGAGCGCGTGGAGGTCCCAGCCCGGGCAAGTTTCGCGCAAATAGGCGATGGTCTCGTCGGCCATGAACCCGCGCGTGGCGTTGTCGCTCAGGCCCTTCACCGCCCTGCGGATCAGCGCCGAGGCGTCAAAGGTTTCGGTCGGAGAAGAATGTTTCCCCGGGGAAACACCCGAGGGCGAGGTACCGCCGACAGGTGCGGGGTCAGCGGACTTGCTGCTGGTGGGCGGTGCCGAAGCGCGCTCTGCCTCGGGCTGTCGTACCACGCCGCCAGTCCCCTGCCCCACGACGCCCGCGCCATCCTTGCCGTCGATCCGGCGCATGCGCAGCATTGGCTCGCCGCCCTTGGCGGTCTCCACGCTGAGGCCATAGCCCGGCAGCGCGTCCTTTTCGGCAAGCTTGAGGATCTCGAACTTGAAGCGGCGGTATTCGCCCTCCGCACCGGACTTCTCGAACAGGGTCGGCATGGAGATGGCAAAGCCCTCTTCCCCTGCCCCCCCGGCATGCTTGCGCGCCACCTTGTAGAGCCAGCGTTCGCGTCCGCCGGTAATGTCGAAATAGGCGCGGTCGATGGAGAGCACGCCGCCCTTCATCATCACGCCTTCCCAGAACCAGTTGGACAATTCGATGGTCATGCCGCGCGATCGTTCGGTCTTTTCATCGACCAGCTGGGTCCAGCCATCGAGCCATGAAAAGGTGGCTTCGCGTCTGTTTTCCGCGCGGATGTTGGTCTTGATCGTCGTGGCGACAAGGCGGTCCAGCGCCTGGCCGAGCAGCTCGTAGGCGCGGCCCGTGGTCGGCCTGCCGATGGCGCGGAGCAGGTCGTAGGGCATCAGGTTCAGTTTGCGCGGCACGTCGTTGACGCCGCGTCGTGCCATGTCGGCAAGCACGCTGGCGCAGTAGATCAGGATATCGGCATCCCAGATCGTCGCCATGCCGTATTCCGGACTGGCCGAAACGTGGACCCACAGCTTGCCGTCGGGCGAGGTGTAGTCGATCGGCTTGACGCGTTTCGACTTGGCGAGGCTGAAGAAGGGACGCTCCATCATCTCGCGCTGATCGCGCATCGGCATGTCCGCCACGTAGGGCAGGAACAGATCGAACTGGTCGCCCGACGGACCCTTGCGGTTCTGCGGTTGCGACGGTGCAGGGCGGGCGCGGGTCACGGGGGAGGGGCTTTCGCGGATGTTTGACTTCGCCGAACTCGCCTTCGGCTCGTTTCCCCGGGGAAACATCTTTGAGTGAGGATCGCTGTGGCTCGTTTCCCCGGGGAAACACGCGTGCTGAGAGGTTGCGCCAAGCATCCTTCGACAGGCTCAGGATGAACGGAGAAGGGGGAAGGCGGTGTGGATGGGAGCGTTATGTAGATAACAAATCCTGAAATCCGCTCAGCCTGAGCCTGTCGAAGGCCCCACCGGACGAAATGTTTCCCCGGGGAAACACCTGTCCGGATCGAGGGGGACGGGGCGCACGGGAAAAATGTTTCCCCGGGGAAACATTTTTCTGCCGCTGCGCTTCTCCCCCCGTTTTCCATCAGAGCAGGATGCTCCGGCCCTCGTCCTCAAGCTGTTCCAACGCTTCGCGCGCCAGTTCGAGGAGGGCGTCGAGGTGCATGCCCGAACCGGCGTGGAAGCGCAGGGTCACGCCCTGCCGGTTGATCGAGCGCAGGGTGATGGCCGGCCTGCCGCCACGGCCTTCGAGCACGATCTCGCGCGGAGGGGCATCGGCCCTGACGCTCGCCGCCGCCATCAGACGGGCGACAACATCGTTGGCGGCAATCGCCGGATCGCCAGACTTGCGCCGTTCTTCCTGCAGGCGAGCCAGCACCTTGGCCTCGCGCAGGATCGCCGGAGCCAGCTCCCGGTTGTCGAGCAGCTGGGCGAGGGGGTAGGCGGGCTTCATCTGCACGTCTGCAGGACTGGCGAAGGCGGCAACCACGGACTCGGGCAGCGAGGCTACCTTGAGCATCTTCGACAGCCAACCTTTTGACAGGTTGAGCCGGTCCGCCATGCGCGTCAGGTGGGCGCCGTAATGGTCGTAGAGCGCCTGCGCATAGTTGCGGGCGCGCTCGAGGTCCGACACGTCCTTTCGCGCGCGGTTCTCAAGGTCGGCCAGGCGGAACGCGGCCTCGTCATCGAGCTGGGCGACTTGCGCCACGAACTGCATGTCGGGGTAGGAGTGGGCGCGCAGCCATGAGATCGACCAGTGCCGCCGCGTGCCGGCGATGACTTCGTAGTCGTGGTCCGGATCACCATCGATGCGGCGCACCACGGCGGGGACCTTCTGGCCACCCTCGGCAATGATCGAATCGATCAGCTCGCGGCAGGATTCGACCGAGAGGTGTTCGTATGAGCGGGCATTGCCCTTCCACACCCGCACCCGCGCCGGATCGAGCAGCAGCTGCGTGACCTGGCGGACTTCGCCGCTCGCCACCCGGGCCAGCGCGCTTTCGCGGCCGAGCAGGGTGGTGCCGCGCAAGCGCTCGTGGCGCGCCGGGGCAGGGGAGGGGCCAGGGGAAGGAGCCGGCGATTCGGCAACCGTTTCCGAGGTCGCCGTTTCAGAAACTTCCGATTTAGTTTCAAGCACTTCCTCGTCAGCCAGCAGGCTTGCGAGATAGTCCGACTGCTTACGCGCCATAAGTCACCTCGTTGCGAAAGGCGCGGAACATAAAGTGAACGATTGCCTGTAGGAAAGCTCTGTTTCCTGCGCGGCGTCCTTCGACAGGCTCAGGACGAGCGGAGTTGATGGGTGATCTCATTGAAAAACCCCGCTCATCCTGAGCTTGTCGAAGGATGCCGGATTTAAGCCTACGCATGGATCACGTCCTCCTCTCTTGCCGGGGCGACGCGGCCCCAGCCGGCGCGGACGAGTTGTTCGATCTGGCCCATCGCTTCATCGAGGTTGGCGCGGCAGCGCTTGTGGGTGCGCGGCGTGCCGATCGGCTTCTCGAGTTCGTAGACCGTCATCATGCGCAGGGCTGCGTGGCTGATCTCGGCGCTTTCGAGGATGGGCACGGGCAGCAGGGCTGGGCCGAAAGTCTGCTCCATGATGGTGCGGACCATTTCGTGGGAAGGATCGCCGCCATCGAACTTGGAGCAGATCAGGCGGACGAAGCTGTAGTCCACCGCGATCCCGGCCTCGATCAGCTGGGCGATGACCTGGTCCATCATCGAGAGAAACTGCACGGTCGAGCAGAAATCGGGCGTGGTGGCAGCGAGCGGCACCAGCAGCGCGTTGGCCGCCTGCATGACGGCAAGCGATATCGTGCCAAGGGCCGGGGGCGGATCGAGGATCACCACGTCATAATCGCGGGCCATGTCCATGAGGCCCGCCTTCAGCTTGCGGAAGCGCGCGGCGAGGACCGACTGGCCGTCGGAACCGGAGGCGGCAAGTTCATACTCCACGTCGAACAGTTCGAGGTTCGAGGGGATCAGGTCGACATTGGGCCAGGGCGTGCGCTTGACCGCATAGAGCAGGTCAGTCTGGGTCGGGTCGATTGAAAGATAAGGATAAAGCGTTTCGTCGCGGGTGATGTTGAAGTGCGGGTTGAAGCCGAACAGCGTCGTCGTCGTCGCCTGGCTGTCGCAGTCCACCACCAGCACGCGATAGCCCTGCACCGCGAAATAATGGGCGAGGTGAGTGGTGACGGTGGACTTGCCGACGCCGCCCTTGAAGTTCTGCACCGCGATGATCGCCGGCACGTCGAGCGGGGCGCGGGCAGGGGAGGCGCCCAGCACTTCGCGCATGTGCATCAGCTCTTCCATCGAATAGCCGAGGCGGCGCCCGTTCTCGCCCGAGGGGGGCGGGGGGAGGCGGCCGTCATCCTCGGCCATGCGGATGCGATTCGTCGAGCAGCCAAGCAGCTGCGCCGCCTCGGCAATGCCGACACGGACGTTGAGTCCCTTGCGGCTGTCTGGCAGGAAAGCCTTGCGGCGCAGGCGCTCGATCATCTTCTCGCCGGCTGAGGCAAGATCGCCGATCTGGCTGACTATTGAATTCGGATCAGACATCGCCCGCCTGTTTGAAGCTGTTTGGGCGACTGGTTAACCGATTTCCTTCAAACGTGCAACGGCCAAGCGAAACATCTCAAGAACGGGTCGTGGTCGATCAACCCTCGGCCATGGCCTTGGCCACGGCGGCGTTGATTTCATCGCGCGTGGGGTTGCGGCGCAAGGTCAGGCCACCATTCACCTGCAGGTTTTCCCCGGTCATGAAGCACTCGTCGCTGGCAAGGAAGACCACGGCGGCGGCAACATCTTCGGAAGTGCCCCAGCGGCCAAGCGGATAGGAATTGCGGAACGATTCGAAGAGGCCGGGGACCTGCTTGGCCTCGGCGTTCATCGGCGTATCGGTGAGGCCCGGCGAGATCGAGTTGGCGCGGATGCCTTCGTGGCCGAACTCATGCGCGATGCAGCGCACGATGTGATCGGTCCCGGCCTTGGTGCCCATGTAGATGGCGTGATCGTTGAGCATGATCGTGGCCGTGGCCGAGCTGATCGTCATCAGCGAACCGCCGCGCCCGCCAAGCGACTTCGCCATCTTGCGGATCATCGCCTGGAAGAACTGGTGCGGGCCGACGAGCTGCAGCGCGCTCATCGCATCAAGTTCGGCGCGGGTGACCTCGAGGAAGGGCTTGAGCAGGCCCCAGCCGGTGGCGTTGATCGCGATGTCGATGCCGCCGAGCTTTTCGGACGCAGTATCGGCCAGGGCGTTGACGCTGGCTTCGTCGGTGATGTCGCACGGCGCCCATGCGCAGCCGGTCTGCGCGGCGAAGCTTGCCAGCACGGCTTCCTTGCGGCCCGAAACCAGCACATGCGCGCCTTCTTCGATCAGGCGCCGGGCGATGACCTGCCCCATGTTGCCTTCGCTGCTGGCGCCCAGCACCACGGCGGTCTTGCCTTCGAGACGGCCCGTACCCTTGGTCATATCCTTGCTCCCAATCACGTTTCCTGTTGGCTACCACTCGATGGGCCAGCGCATTTCCTGTTCAAAAGGGGAGTGGCTTGCCATGGCCACCCCCTTCAAGAACGCTGCAACGGATTCTGCGGGATAGAGGAGCGACAACATGGATCTCGGACTCAAGGGCAAGAAGGTGATCCTGACCGGCGGCAGCCGCGGCATCGGGCGGGCGACGGTGGAAATCCTTGCTGCCGAAGGTGCGGACATCGCGTTCTGCTCGCGCAATGCCGAACAGGTTGCCGAAACCGCGGCGAGCCTTGAAAAGCATGGGGGCAAGGTCTTCGGCTCGGCCTTCGACATGGATTCGGGCCCGGACGCCTATCGCGCCTGGCTGACACAGGCGGCAGAAAGCCTTGGCGGTTGCGACATCTTCATTCCGATGATCTCGACCTCGGGTTCGGGCCAGACCGGTGACTGGCAGAAAGGCCTGGACCACGACATCATGGGCTCGGTGATCGGCGTGGAAGTGCTGGAGCCTTACCTTGAAAAGTCGGATGACGGTTCGATCGTGATCCTGTCGTCGACGGCGGGGCTTGAAACCTTCATCGTGCCGCAGGGCTACAATGCGCTGAAGGGCGCGCTGATCGTCTATGCCGGGCAGCTCAGCCAGGCGCTGGGGCCGAAGGGCATTCGCGTCAACGCGGTTTCGCCCGGGCCGATCAAGTTCCCCGGCGGCAACTGGGACGTGATCGAAGGCGCTGCGCCCGATCTGTACAAGTCGGTCGAAGCCGGATTTGCGCTGGGCCGCTTTGGCGGGCCGGACGACGTGGCCAAGGCCGTGGTGTTCCTCGCCAGCCCGGCATCGTCCTATACCACCGGCACCAACCTGGTGATCGACGGCGGCTTTACCAAGCGCGTCCAGTTCTGAGGACCAGACCATGAGCATCGGGGCCAAGGGGCTCCAGCATATCGGGGTCTCGGTCCCCGATCTCGACAAGGCGCGCGCGTTCTACCTCGACCTGCTGGGTGCGGTCGAGGTGGGGCCGCCGCTGGAATGGCGGGACAATCCGTTCATCGACGAGGTGATCGGGCTGAAGGGCAGTGCGGCGCGGCAGTTCATGTGCCGGTTGGGCAATGCCCATATCGAGGTGTTCGAATATTCCGCGCCCGCGCCCGAGCGGCAGGACCCGGACCGCGGCGTGAACCACCACGGCTATACCCACTTCGCCGTGCAGGTTGACGATATCCAGGCCTGCTACCAGCGCCTGCTCGACGCCGGCATCCGCGTTCATGCGCCGCCTTCGATGGCGGGCATCACGGTGGACGATGACGGCCGCCGCCACGGCTATGCCGCAACCTATTGCCGCGATTTCTTCGGCAACGTGTTCGAGATCATGGAGATCTACGACGACCCGCAGATCCGTCCCGTGTGGCGCGAGGGCGACGGCGTCATCGCGCCGGACTGATCCCTTCGCGGTGAAGCGCGGGCAGCGTTCGCTGCGCGTATCGCAGCTGAAAGCCTGGCGCTTTGCACGCGCAGCGTCTTGCGTCGTGTCAAACGAATGAAGCGTTACAAAGGTGGCCTTGCGGCTGGGTCTGTCTCCGCGTCGTGGTCCGCCGAATGTCGTCCTTCAGGGTGGAGATGGCGCGGGTTGCCGGGGACGCAGAACTACCCGGGCAAGTGAGGTTGCCGATAGGCGGCCTTTTCGTTCGCTCAGTTGCGAGCCGCTTCCTGCTGGACGTTCAACAGCCGCTCCGCTGCGCCGGCAAGGTCGAGCACCGTGCAGGCGTGACCATCGCTCAACCGGATGGTCGGGCCGGGCAGGCCAGGCAAATGTGCAGTCCGGTCCTTCGCCCCAACTTCCTGCAGCGCCTTGCGATCGACCGAATGCAGTTCGTCGACGCGAAATCCGGCGCGGCGCAGGCCATCAGGATGGTCGGTTCGCGTGACGATGATATATCGCCCATCGCGGGTGGCGGCTTCGCCCAGCACGTAAGACAGGTCGAGTAGCGGGACGCAGTGCCCACGTGATGCGAATAGGCCCAGCATGCCGCAATCGCCCGATGGCATGGGCAGGGTGGCGGCTTGGGCGAGCAGGATCTCCTCGACCGAGCCAAGCGGGGTCGAGAAGCGCTGATCACCAACTGAGAAGACAAGAAACGGCTTTTCGGTCGGGCGCGTTGTCAACTCGTCGGCTTGCCCGATACGTACTGCAGTTGTTGCGGTCTCCTGCACATTGCGGATCACGCCAAGATTGCGGAGGCCTTCGTGCGCGGCAAGCTTCTGCGCGTTGATCAGGAGTGCGCTGCCGTCAGCCGTTTCGAGTATCCCCAGAGACAGGACCGCGCCGGCTACGGCGTCCTGCAGAAGTGGCGAGAAACATCGGGCAGCGAACCGGCCGATGTCGTCCACGGTGTCGATCAGGAGCGCCACAAGACCGAAGGGCTCTGTCCAGCCTGGCGGGACAGGGTTCGGCAATTGCGTGCGCACGACAATGCCGGCACCGCTTCGCCGGCCTTTTGGCAGCGATCCATGACCGAGCAAATGCAGGGTGTCGACCACCGGGATTTCCGCGCCCTTGTATTCGCGCTGCGCGATCCAGAGCTCTGTTTCCTTTGGCGTCGGCAAAAGATCGGCAGAAGGAAGACTGGCATCGACGCAGCTGGCTGGCAGGGCAAGCCGCAGGCCTGCAACCGTAAACACGAGGATGGGCTCGTCGATCTGACGGGAATCGTCCTTGCTGGCGGCCCGATCGGTGGCCGTGACCATTCCGGGCAATCCGATGATCGCTGCGGGATCAAGTACAACGCCATTGTGGGCGGCAACGCGGAATGTACTGAAAAACAGCCGCACACCTTCATCCGTGGCAGCCTGGCTGAGCGGACTTATCTCGCGGGTGGTGAGCGGCATGACGCCGATGATGCCATCAGCCAGAACCGCAAAGATGTGCTGCTCCTGGCGCAGGATCACGACAATCGAGCGCTCGTCAAACTGCTGTCCACCACCGTCAACTGACGGGTTCAGTGCTTGGGCAAGGTCAATCACGGGAATGACTTCGCCGCGCAGCTCGAGAGCGCCAGCTATGTCAGGCCGCGATGCGGGGAACGGTTCCAGTCTGGACGGGCAGGGTACGACTTCCCGGATTGCCGCCACGGGCAGTGCTGCGCAAAGCCCGGCAATGCGGATCAGGCCAAACAAGGTATCGTGTACGCCCGGCTGCAGCACCGCAGTCATCGTCTTCAGGCAGCGATGCTGGTTGTGGCGGAAAGTCTTGAAATCTGCCCAACGACATTTTCGGTCAGCTGTGCCTGGTTGGCAGCAAGCCGCGTAATCGCCTCTATTGCGGCATTGGTCTGCTGAACGCTGGACACGATTTCCGAAAATGCGTTGCGCGCCATGCGGGAGCGGTTGGTGCCTTCGCCGACTTGCGCATTGGACTGATCTATAAGTCGTGAAATGTCGCGCGCGGCGGCAGAGCTGCGTTCGGCAAGTTTGCGCACCTCGCCGGCAACGACAGAGAAGCCCACGCCATGCTCGCCCGCTCGGGCAGCCTCGATCTCGGCATTGAAGGCGAGCAGGTTGGTTTGCCCGGCGATCTCGCTGATGATGCAGCCCTTTTGAAAGGCGATCTTGCCTCCCACCAGAACTTCGTCATCGTCCTCCACCCACGGGTAATGCGTATCGCAGGCATAGGTAAGTTTCGGCGTTGTTGCCGCGAGATGCGCCATTGCCATCAGGCTGATGCCCAGGTGCAAGTTCGAATGCATGGAAAGGCCAAGCCCGAAGGTTGCGCAGATCGTGGCGAGATGCTGGCTTGCCCCCAGGCCACCCAGTAGTGGTGGTCAGAGAGCACGATCTGCACGGCATGTTTCGCTACGCTTTGCCGCACGTGATCGAAGCAGGTGACGACCATGTTCGTCGCCAAAGGCAGGCCGGTCTGCCGATGCAACTCGGCCATGGCATCGAGCCCGTCGACGGGATCCTCGTAGCACTCGATAAGATGTCCCAGCCTTGCCGCAACCGAGATGGCCGTTTCCATGGACCACGCCCCGTTCGGGTCAATGCGCAAGGGATATCCCGGGAAGGCTTCTGCCAATGCCTCGATGCTGGCGACCTCGATCGTCGGAGGAAGGGTGCCGCCCTTCAGTTTGATGCCCCTGAAGCCATGCCTGGTTATCATCCGGCGTGCCTGCGCCACGATCTGGTCGGGCGTGGCGGCTTCCCCCCAGCTGTCGGGCCGGTCCGGAGTGTCGATATGCCGGTCGAACTTGAAGAATAGGTAGGCGCTGAACGGCACCTCGCGTCTCACGGCACCGCCCAGCAAGGCATGGAGCGGCAACCCGGCAGTCTTTGCCTGAAGATCGAGCAGCGGGACTTCGATGGCGGAAAGGCAGCTTGCGCCCTGCCGGGCAGGGTCCGAACCCGGCGCCAACTCCTGGCCGGGAGGAGGGGGTGGCAGTCCTGCAAGCGTTTCGCCGATGCTGTTTCGCAGACCGTTGAGGTCCGTGATCTCGAGGCCGATTAGACGGGGCGCTACCGCTTCGAGCGCCATCAGCGATGCCGCATCGCCGTACCCTTCTCCCAGGCCGGTCTGGCCGTTCGATGCCGTGATCTCGATGATCGATCGCAAGGCGTAGGGTTCATGCACGCCGGCCGCGTTGCGCAGCGGGGGATCGCGAAAGGCGATCGGCGTGACCTTGATGTCGACGATGCGCACCCGTCGTCCGGGATCGCCCATTGCGCCTTGTGCCATCAGCTCAGTCTCCGCTTTCACCCATGCGAGCGAGCTGCACGCGCGAGCACTTCTCCATCACGCGAGCGAATCTTTCGGGACGATCGATGCCGTAGACGAACGGATTGGGATCGGTTGCGAGACCGTTGCGGAGCAGCTGAATCTTTTCGATGGCACTGATGTGCGCCGGATGATTGCTTATCAGCGCATCCACCCCGGCCGTCTTGCCAAGGCCAGACCACCGGATCAGCGAGGCAATCTGAGTTTTGATGGTTTCGCTGCTGCTGCCGCCGCCGGTGCCGCCCATGAGGCCGACAACGTGCTTCTTGCCCTTGTCGGTCACCGGGAAGATCATCGACAGCGTGCCGGGCGTATGTCCGGGAGTGACATAGAGCTTCACCGTGGTCTGGCCGAGCGTGATCTTGTCTCCGTCCCTGGCTACGATATCGCGCCGCGGCGGAAGCAGGTCGGCAAAAGGACCGCCGCCGCGATGCGATCTTTCGATCATGTCCCAATCCGCCTGCGACAGCACAACCTTTGCGCCGCCCCAGTGGTCCCCATGGCCGTGCGTCACGATCAGATTGCGGATACGCTTCGGGTCGAGGCCAAGCCGGGCCATGTTGGGCAACATGATCTCGCGGGCTTCCGCCTCGCTGTTGAGGGCATCGATCAGAATTATGCCGTCGCTCGTGTCCAAGGCCCAGGCCGAGACCGCATTCTGGCCGATGGAATAGAGCTGATCGAAGACCCGGGCCTCTGGCACCAGTCCGTCGTGCTGGATGGCGGAAACTGTCTTGCGGTCGAGCGGGCTGGTCATGCAGCGCCAGTAGAACTCCGGCAGCAAGTCGGGTTCTGCCAGCTTTCGCGCGGCCGAATGATGACGCGCAACCGCAGCGCTGTCCTGCGCCGGAAATGCGGCTTGCGAGGGGTAGCTGGCAGGGCCGGTCGCCTGCAGCGGGGCTGCAAGCAGGGCGCAGATCAGGCTGGCACCGATCGCGGGAACGCGAAGCGTCGTCATAGTCTGCACCTCTCCGGCCTGTTCTCATGCGACGTCGGACCAAGTGGGGACGTCAATGCGCGGCCATCAAGGGATTGAAGTGACGACGCGTTATGTCCAGTCCGGAAAGGGCATTGATCCATGCTATCGGAGCATTCGTGCACCTTGATAAGCTTTGCTGACATGTTCAGCTTGGCCGGTGATCTAGAACCAGAGGGTAGCATGCGGCGCGGCACTGAACCGCCCCATCGAAAAGCTGCTTCGTGCAGCAGATATTCGCGGTTTCAAGCGACTCGGTGACGCCAAAAATGTCCGCTTTATTGCGGATTACAGCGATCTGGGTGTGCTGGTGAACGGGAAGTTGGAGCGGGTAGCGGGAATCGAACCCGCATAGCCAGCTTGGAAGGCTGGAGCTTTACCACTAAGCTATACCCGCTCGGGCCAGCAGGCCTCATTGGCCTCGTGGTGCAGGCAGCGCGCTTGCCACGGACTTGGCGATCTAGTCAACCTTGGATGAAGCATGAATTCGCGTCGGCAGTTGACATGATGTGATTACGATATATCTTAGATGCATTGAAAACAGTCTTTAGAAGCGAGTGATCCATGACCTCCAGCCGCGCCACAGTCCCGACCGCAAACGCCAGCCGCTACTTGCAGCAGCTCTGCAAGCATTGGGGCCACAAGTTCGAGGTGTCCTTTGATCCCCATGAGGGTAGGGTTGCCCTTCCGTTCGGACCAGTCGATCTCAAGGCCCACGACTCAGCCCTTGAAGTCACGTGCACCATCGACGGCGAAGGCGATCTTTCGCGAATGCAGCAGGTTGTCGCCGATCATCTCAATCGTTTTGCGCACCGCGAAGGCGAACTGGCATTCGACTGGCAGCCGCTGAACTGAAAGCTTCACGGCGCGAACACCCCCGTCTTCCTTTTCACGAAAGCGGGGGCATCGACGTTGGTGCTGTCAGATCACTCCTGCTTCTCCATGAACACCCGCGCGCGATCGGCTGCCCAGTTCTGCAGGGCTTCGGTGCGCAGGCGGGCGCCTTCCGGGTCGGCTTCGAGGGGGAGGACCGATTCGACGATCCGATCGAAGTGGGCGCGCAGGCCGTCCCTGGCTTCGGGGTAGGGGATCACGTAGAGCTGGTTGGCTTCAATCGCGCGCTTGACGTGCTCGGCGAGTTCGACCGGGTCCATGCCGTGCTGGTGGATCGAGTGGAGCGAGGCGATGGAGTCCTCGTTTTCGACGTAGCCGCTCTGGCCGAACTGCGCGGGGCGCAGGCGGCTGGCTTCGGCGATGTTGGACTTGATGTTGGCCGGGCATAGAACTGAAACGCCGATGCCGTGCTTTTCAAGGCCGAGGCGGTAGCTTTCCATCAGGTTCACCACCGCAGCCTTGGCCGCCGAATAGGGTGCCGCCAGCGCGCTGCCCATCAGGCCGCCGAGGGACGAGGTGGTGACGATGTGACCGGGCTTGCCGCTTTTGATCATGCGGGGCACGAAGGTGACCATGCCGTTGATTACGCCCCCAAGATTGACGCCGATGATCCAGTCGAAATCGTCGTAGCTGGTGTTCTCTACCGGGCCGAAGCTGTTGACCCCGGCGGTGTTGAACAGCAGCGTGGGTGCGGCGCCGAACACGGCTTCGACTTCGTCAGCGGCACGGGCGTAGGCAGCGCGGTCCATGATGTCGAGCACGAGGCCGTGGGCGGTGATGCCCTCTGCGCGCAATGCGGCGAGCGCCTGATCGATGGCCTCGGCCCGGATATCCGCGATCACGACCTTTGCGCCGGCACGGCCGAAGACCTGCGCCTGCCCCAGCCCTGCGCCAGAAGCGCCGCCGGTGATGAACGCGATCTGATCGTTGAAGTCTTGCACCTTTGCGGCTCCTCTGCCCGATATTGTTAGTGTTACTTACAAAAGTCGCGTGACCAGGGCAAGCGCTGGCGATAATCCGGCCATGTTGCGCATGATTGACCTCACATCCGATAAGGTGCACCAAATGCGTAACATAAGCTGACAAGTTCAGCGCGAAGCGAAAAACGGGAGATAGTATGGGCGAGATTTTTCCGGCCGGTGCAACGATCGTATTCGGCGGCAGTGGCGGCATCGGCCGGGGCGTGGCGCTGGAGTTCGCGCGCGAGGGCAGCGACGTGGCGGTGGTCTATCGCTCGAAGGAGGATGTGGCCCGCGCGGTGGCCGACGAGATCGCTGCGCTGGGGCGCAAGGCCACGATTCACCGCGCCGACGTGCGCGACCGCGGGCAGGTGCAGGCGGCGCTGGCGGGCGCGGTCGAACAGCATGGCCGGGTGCATACCGTGGTGTGGGGGGCAGGGCCGGTGGTGCCGCAAGTGGCGATTGCCGACTGGACAGAGGAAATGTTCCGCACGTCGATGGAGATCGAGGCGTTCGGCTTCAACAATGCCGTCCACGCCGCGCTGCCGCACATGCGCGCAAGCGGCGGGGGAAGCTTCGTCCATCTCGGCTCTGCCGGGCACGATTGGTGGCCGAAGCTCGATGGCCTGTCGGTAGCGCCCAAGGCCTGCAACGAGGCGCTGATCAAGGGCATCGCCAAGGAGGAGGGCCACAACGAGATCCGCGCCAATTCGATTCTCGTGGGCGTGATCGATGCCGGGCAGTTCAAGATCGGGCAGGAGGCGGGCACATTCACGCCGGAATGGGAAGCTGCGGTCAAGGCGATGCTGCCGCTGAAGCGCTGGGGCACGCCGCAGGACATCGGGCAGGCTGCGGTCTACTTCGCATCGTCGCGCGGGAATTACGTCACCGGGCAGACCATTTCTGTCGGCGGGGGCTTCGGTGTCTGAGCTGGCACCGCACCCGATCAGCCTTGACGAACTGATGGCGCGCGAGGCGCTGCGCCATCTTGTCACCGCCTATGGCCACTGCATCGACCGGCGCGACTGGGATCTGCTGCGCACCCTCTACCATGACGACGCGGTGGACGATCACACGCCCTATTACTGCGGGCCGGTGGATGGCTACATCGCGTGGCTGCCGGGCATGATGGCGAACTGGCGGGCGACGATGCACACGGCGCTCTCGGCGCTGTTCGTGGTGGACGGCACGCGCGCCCAGGGCGAGATCACGGCGCGGGCGTGGCACCTGACGCTGGATGGCGAGCGGCAGTTCGTAGCCTGGGGGCGCTATGCGGATCACTACGAGCAGCGCGACGGGGTGTGGCGCTTTGCCCGGCGCTCGTTCATCCTCGATCATGCCGAGGACCTGCCCGCCGCGCAGGGCGACGATTTCGGCAGTGGCGGCGTCGGCACCGGGCGGGCCGGGGCGGACGATCCGGTCCATGCGCGGCTTTCGCTGTTTGCGCGGACGGATGCGTAATCAGCGGTTGGTTTCGATACGCATAATACGTTCGGGTGATGACGCCGGCGCGGGGGTGAGCGATCTGGCCGGTACTGAACAGGCACTCACGAGAATGGGAAGAGAATGACGGAGACGGGTGGGAAGGCGCGGTTGCGCTATGCGGTGATTGGTGCGGGAATGTCGGGCGTGATGGCGGCGATCAAGCTGCTGCAGCGCGGCGATGCCGACTTCGCAGTGTTCGAGAAAGGCGCGGAACTGGGGGGGACCTGGCGCGATAACCGTTACCCGGGCCTGACCTGCGACACACCGTCGCACGCCTACAGCTACAGCTTTGCCCTGAACCCCGACTGGAGCGCCTACTACGCCACCGGGCCGGAAATCCACGCGTACTTCAAGGGCGTGGCCGAACGCTTCGGGGTGGTGCCCTACATCCGCTTCAACAGCGAAGTCACCTCGTGCACTTTCGACGATGCGACGAGGACATGGACCCTCGGCATCGTCGATGGCTCGACCTACGAGGCAGACGTGGTGATCGTTGCCACGGGCGTGCTGCACCATCCGAAGATGCCGGACCTGCCGGGGCTCGATACGTTCAAGGGCAAGGCGTTCCATTCGGCGCGCTGGGATGACAGCGCCGTGCTCGACGGCGCGCGCGTCGGCGTGATCGGTTGCGGGTCGACCGGGATCCAGATCGTCAACGCGCTGAGCAGCCGTGCGGCGAAGCTGGTGCACTTCCAGCGTTCGCCGCAGTGGATCATGCCGGTGGTCCAGTTCGAATATACCGCCGAACAGCGCGCCGCCTTCGCCGCCGATCCTTCGCTGATCGAGGCGATCCGCAATGACCCGCAATACTGGGAGGCGGTCTATCGCTTCACCGAGGGCGTGACCGACTTCACCAGCCCGCAGATGCACGAGATCGAGGAGCTGTGCCGCCAGAACCTGGAGCAGAGCGTGCGCGATCCGGAATTGCGCGAAAAGCTGCGGCCCGATTATCACGCCGCGTGCAAGCGCCTGATCTATTCGTGGGAGTACTACGAGTGCGTGCAGCGCCCCGGCGTTTCCGTCGAAGTGGGTGCGATCGAGCGGATCGTGCCGGAGGGCGTGCTGATGAAGGACGGCACCTTGCACGAACTTGACGTGCTGGTGCTGGCAACCGGCTTCCGCGCCGACAGCTTCATCCGCCCGGCGGTGGTGACCGGGCGCGGCGGGCGCTCGCTCGACGAATTCTGGGCGACCCGGCCGACTGCGCACTATGCGATCGCGATGCCCGATTTCCCGAACTTCTTCATGCTCAACGGCCCCGGCGCGCCGGTCGGCAACTTCCCGCTGATCGACATCGCCGAGCGGCAGTGGGAATACATCGAGCAACTGCTCGAACCGGTGCGGCGGGGCGAAGCGCGTACGGTGGAACCGCTGGAACCGGCCTATCAGGCGTATGAGGCGCGGCGCATCGCGGCAGCGAAAAAGACGATCTTCGGATCGGGCTGCACTAGCTGGTATCTCGACAAGACCGGCATTCCCGCGACCTGGCCGTGGGGCTATCACGACTTCGCCAATGCCATGGCCAAGCCGGTGGCCGAAGAGTTCGCGTTCGCGGCCTGACCCAATGGAGACGACCAAGCCGGAGGTGCCTGCCGAGGTCGAGCAGGCGATTGCCACGCTGATCCGCTGGGCGGGGGACGACCCCGCCCGAGAAGGCCTGCTCGATACGCCCCGGCGCGTGGCGCGGGCGTGGCGGGAGTATTGCCAGGGCTATGCCGAGGACCCGGCCGCGCACCTTTCGCGCCAGTTCGAGGAAGTGGGCGGGTACAACGAGCTGGTGCTGCTCAAGGACATCCCGTTCCAGAGCCACTGCGAGCACCACATGGCTCCGATCATCGGCAAGGCCGCCATTGCCTATCTGCCGCGCGACAAGGTGGTGGGCATCTCGAAGCTCGCCCGCGTGCTCCATGCCTATGCGCGGCGGCTGCAGATCCAGGAGCGGCTGACCGCACAAGTGGCGCAGTGCATCTGGGACAACCTGCGTCCGCACGGCGTGGCTGTCGTAATCGAGGCGCAGCACGGCTGCATGACCGGGCGCGGCGTGCGCACGCCGGGCGTGGGCATGGTGACGAGCCGGATGATGGGCACGTTCCTCGAGGACAACCGCAGCCGCAAGGAAGTGCTGAGCCTGATGGGCTATTGAGGGCGGCTTGCTGGTCATCCATATTCGGACTACATTCGGACCGAATATGGATGGAGCCGCGTCATGGGCCTTGAAAGCCGCATCAAGCCGATCAGCTACCTGAAAGCCAACGCCGCCGAAGTGCTGCGCGAACTGAATGAAGGCGCCGAGCCGCTGGTCATAACCCAGAATGGCGAGGCCAAGGCCGTGCTGCAGGATGCGGCAAGCTATTACCAGATGCAGGAGACAATGGCGCTGCTCAAGCTGCTGGCGCTGGCGAAGGAGAATATCGCGGCGGGGAAGGTCAAGACCGTCGAGGGACTGGCCGACCGTATCCGCGCCCGTGCCGCTGAAGAAACCCGCTTTGTCGAATGACGGGGACCTATCGCGTCGAAATTGAAGACGAGGCGGAAAACGATCTGTTCGAAATCTATCGGCGCCGCCTTGCGCAGCGCGGACCCGATGGGCCAGACGGCGCCGAGGCGCTGCTGGATTCGATGATGCAACTCATCGACAGCCTTGCCCACTATCCTGAGCGCGGTCCGGTCCCGGTGGAATTACTGGAACTGCGCGGAAGTCCGTGGCGGCAGGTTTCACATCCGCCATATCGCATCATCTACGAGTTGGGGGACGGAGTGGTGACGATCGCGCTGGTCGCAGATGCGCGACGAGACTTCTCGACCCTGTTCCAACGCCGCCTGCTCGCCTTGAAGCGCTGAGCCACCGCTAACCCGCCAGCGCGGCCTTGTCGCGTTCGAACGAGCGCATTGCGCGCAGGGCTGCCCAGACGCCGATGTAACCGGTGGGGATGGCGACCGACAGGCCAATGCGCAGGCCATGAGGACCGGCTCCCGCGATCCAGTCCGAAAGTTGTCCGGCCAGAACCGGGCCGAGTACGTTGGCGAACATGCTGGAGATCAGCAGGACCAGTGCGGTGCCGGTGGCGCGGTGGCTGTTGGGCAGGATGTATTGCAGGCCGGCAAGCACGCCGACCGACCAACCGCCGCCGAGCAGGCCCGAAGGCACCGCGAGCAGCCGGGCCACGGTCAGGCTGTCGCTCCAGGTGACGAGCAGGATGGTGGTGGTTGCGCCGCCGAGCGCCAGCGCGGTGAGGCGGAGCTGAACGGTGGCATCGCCCTTGCCGAGCTTGTCGGAGAGAAAGCCGAAGCCGAGCACGCCCAACAGGCCGGGCAGCCCGAACGACAGAGCGAAGGTGGCGCCCGCGGCTTGCGTCGAGAGACCATAGGCGCGCTCGAACAGGGCGGGGCCCCACATGCCGAAGGTCACGCCCGAAAGCGAGCCCAGCGCCATCACCGTGGCCAGCAGCATGACCGACGGCGTCCCGACCAGCAGGCGCATCGTCTGCTTGAGCGGGAGCACGGGCGTGGCGACGTCAATGACCTCACGCGCGGGTTCGCGCACGATCAGCCATGTCGCCAAGGCGATGACGATGCCGATCATGCCCAGTGCGTGGAAGGCGGTCTGCCAGGTCGAGGCGGCGGCGATGGCGGGGCCGCCGGCGAGGCCAGCCATCTGGCCGACATAGATCGCGGTCCCGAGCAGGGCGAAGGCGCGGCCCCGTTCGTTGGCGGGGAAATAGGCGGCGATCAGGGCGGCGGCAGGGGCCTGGTAAGCGGCCTCGCCAATGCCGACGCCGACGCGGGCCAGCGCCAGCATTTCGGCGCTGGTGGCGAGCCCTGACAGCAGGGTGAAGAAGCTCCAGAAGCCGCAGCCCAAGGCAATGATCATCACGCGCGAGCGGCGATCGGCGGCGCGCGCGATCGGCAGGGTGAACAGGCTGTAGAGCAACGCGAAGGCTGGGCCCATCAGCGCGCCCATCACCGTATCGCTGATGCCGAAGTGCGCCTTGATCGGCTGGGCGAGGCCGGGGATCAGAAAGCGGTCGGCATAGTTGAGCACCGCGACCATGACCAGCAGCGTCAGCGCCAGCCAGCGGTTGGTCAGCGGCTTGCCACTGGTGGACAGGGTGGCGGCGGCGCCTGCCGGAATGGTCGCGGCCACGCGGCTCAATCCCGCATCTGCGCGCCGCCGTTGACGTGCCAGACCTGCCCATTGACCCAGGCGCCATCATCGGAGGCCAGGAACGTCACGGCGGCGGCGATGTCTTCGGGCTGGCCGAGGCGGACGTGCGGCACGGCGGCGAGGCCACGCTCGACATACTCGTCGGTAAGGTGCTGCCTGACCGCTTCGGTGAGGACGAGGCCGGGGCAGATCACGTTGGCGCGCACGCCCTTCTTGCCGAATTTGGCGGCAACGTGGCGGGCCAGCGCATGGATGGCGTTCTTGGTCATCGGATAGGCAACCTGCCACGGTGCGCCGCCCGATGCCGCGCCGGAGGAGGTGTAGATCATTGCGCCGCCGCCGCGTTCGAACATCTTCGGCAGCGCCGCCTGCGTGGCGAGGAAGTGGCTCTTGGTGTTGATCGCGAAGCTGAGGTCGAGCACGTCCTCGGGGCAATCGAGGATGTCGTTGTCGCCCCCGGTGCCGCCCGCAAGGTTGGAATGGTAGAAGTCGAGGCCGCCATAGGTCTCTACCGCGCAGGCCACGATCGCGGCTTGTGAATCGGCCTTGGTGCCGTCAAGTTCGATGCCGGTGGCGGTGCCGCCGGTTGAGCGGATGTTTTCCGCCACTTCGCGGGCCCAGTCGCCCATGAGGTCACCGATGACGACGTGGGCGCCTTCTTCGGCGAGGCGCCGTGCGGTTGCAGCGCCAATGCCGCGCCCACCGCCGGCAACGATGCCGACTTTGCCCTTGAGGCCCTTCATTCCAGAATCTCCCGTATTGCCTATTTGCGGATCATAATGCCGCCAGAATTATGCAAACATGTATATCACCGGAATTATGACCGCGCAACGTGCGATATTTTTTGCTCTCATCTCCGCATAAAGCCAGTCTTGTGATTCGCGGCGTGCGCCGATGCGAGTGCTCTGGAGCGCATCGGCATGCTGCATTTTTGCGGGAATCGCCGGGTCCATATCCCGGACAAGTGGCGCATTTCTGCGAGTCATGGCATGTTTGCGTATTTCGACTTGTCAATTTCTACGCATTGGCTATCTTCCGCGCCAACAACGGTTTGGAGGGGAGTAACAATGAAGGCCACCACTTGCGCAACGCTCGCCGTGCGGCTGATGCTTGGCGCCAGCCTGGCATCGATGACGCTGGGATCTGCCGCCCATGCTGCGGATGAACCCGTGCAGGCCAGCGATGACCAGGGCCAGCTGGAGCAGATCGTCGTGACCGCGCAGAAGGTCGAGCAGAACCTGCAGGACGTGCCGCTGGCAATCAGCGCGATCAGCGCCGACAAGGTCGAGAAGCTGGGCATCCGCGACGCCAAGGACCTGTCCGGCCTCGCCCCCAACGTGACGATCGTGCAGGGCACGACCAACGCCAATGCCGCCGTCATCTCGATCCGCGGCATTCCCACGCCGGCGACCGAGACCTTTGGCCTCGACACCGCGAACGGCCTTTACGTCGACGGCGTGTTCATCGCCCGCTCGGGCGGCAGCGCGCTTGACGTGATCGACGTTGCCCGCGTCGAAGTGCTGCGCGGGCCGCAGGGCACGCTGTTCGGCCGCAACACCACCGGTGGCGGCATTGCCTTCATCTCGCGTGCGCCGTCGAAGGAATTCAAGCTTTCGGCCGAAGCCGGCTATGGCAACTACAACGCGTTCAACGCCAAGATCACGCTCGATCCGGGCGAGATCGCGGGCATCTCGACCAGCTTCACCTACAGCCACCGCCAGCGCAACGGCGTGGTCGACAACCTCAACGAGCCAAGCGATGCGCGTGATCCCGGTGCGCGCAAGGGCGATTCCTTCCGCATCGCCGCCAAGGCCGACATCGGCGGCACGGGCTCGATCCAGTACATCTTCGACTGGAGCAAGATCGACGCATCGCCGATCAACTTCCAGCTGACCAATGTCGCCAGCGGCGCGGTGCGTCCGCCCGAAGTGGTCGGCGGCGTGCCGGTGGTGGTGACGCAGCAGGCGCCCGTCGCGCCGTTCCTGAACACGGTCAACTTCCTCGATCCGCGCTGCGCCGCTCTTGCCGCGCCGACGCGCGACTGGCGCCGCACGGTGTGCAACGACATCAACAGCCGTTCGACCGACAAGGCCTGGGGCCACAACGTGCAGGTCCAGAACGACTTCGGCGCGTTCCACCTGAAGTCCACCACCGGCTACCGCTTCTGGAACAACGACAGCGTGACCGACCTTGATGGCATCGGCGCGTTCACTGCGCCGCGCTTCACGCAGGCGTCGCTGTTCAACGGCATGCCGGCAAGTCTGCTGCAGTTCATCCCGTCGATCCCGGCGAATTTCCGTCCGTTCATTGCCGCATCGCCGGTACCGACCGTGCAGCAGAACCTGTTCGACACCAACAACAAGCGCCGCCACAAGCAGTTCAGCCAGGAAGTCGAGATTGGCAACGAGAGCGACAGCCTCGACTGGGTGCTCGGCGGCTTCTATTTCTGGGAAAAGGGTTCGGAGTACAACCCGCAGAACAGCGGCTTCGTGCTCGATACCAATTCGATCTTCCTCGGCAACTTCGGCCCGCTCGGCCCCTCGTTCGTCGCGGCCAATCCGGCGCGCTACCGTCTGGTGCAGACGCTGTCGGTGCTCGATTACACCGCGACGGCGGAAAGCACTGCGGTCTATGGGCAGGCGACGTTCTACCCCGGCGGCAAGGACAGCGGCCTGCGCCTGACGGCAGGCGGCCGCTATACCTGGGATACCAAGTCGATGGTGCGCCGCCAGAACGGTGTGGCCCCGCTTGCCACGCCCGAGCAGGGCCGCGCCAGCTACAGCAAGTTCACCTGGAACCTGATGCTGGGCTATGACCTGTCCGACCAGGTCAACCTCTATGCCCGCATCGCCACCGGCTATCGTTCGGGCGGGTTCAATGCGCAGGACCCGGCGGTGGCCGGCGTGCTGCCTTCGTTCAAGCCGGAGAACGTCACGTCCTACGAAGTGGGCCTGAAGTCGGAACTGTTCGACCGCAAGGTTCGCTTCAACCTTGCCGGATACTACAACGAGTACAAGGATCTGGCGATCGCCGTGCCGATCACCAACCTTGCTCCGGGCACTTTCGCCACCAAGGTCACGAACGCCGGCAAGGTCACCTACACCGGCGTCGAAGCCGAATTGACGGCGGTGCTGACCGACAACTTCACCTTCGAGGCGAACGCCGGTTACGTCGACATCAAGTACAAGGAGTTCCTCGCCGGGCTTCCGGTCGCCGCCAACCAGCCACTGGTCAACATCGCGGCCTATGCCACGCCGGGCTACACCTCGCCGTTCACCGCAAATGTCGCGATGAATGCGCAGTTCCCGCTGGGCGACAACGGCATGCGCCTGACCGGCCGGGTCAGCTATGCCTACGAAGACGGCAAGTACAGCTTCTCGAACGTGCTGTCCTCGCCGTTCAACGAAGTGCTGAAGGGCGACAATCGCAATATCGTCGACGCGCAGGTGGCGATTGATCGCATCCCCCTTGCCGGGAGCGAGGCGGCGGTGCGCTTCTGGGTCAAGAACCTGACCGACGAGCACAACCTCGTCCGCGCAATCGACTTCGGCCAGCTGGGCTATGGCGGCGGCTACTACGCCGATCCGCGCACCTATGGCGTGACGGTGGGCGTGAAGTTCTGATCTTTGGGGAGGATGGGCGCCGGTACTCCGGCAACCGTCTTCGGGTGGCCCCGCTTCTGCAAGTGCAGGGGCGGGGCTTTTCTGTTATTACGCGTTCATATAATGAAAACGCATCTTCACAACGGAATGCGTATCCCTATAGCTAGTGACAAAGCGAATCATGCAAGGTTCGTGTGGGAGAGCCGTGATGACGATCAGCCTTGAAGACCTCGCCGCGCGGCTGACCGCGCTTGAGGACAAGGAAGCGATCCGCGCGCTGAAGGCGCGCTACCTTCGCGCCTGCGACCTCAAGCAGGTCGAAGATGTGCGCGATTGCTTCGCCCCCGGCAAGATCCGCATCGCCTATGAAAACTTTCCGGAGTTCGATGACCGCGATGCCTTTGTCGCGATCTATCAGCAGATGGCCTGCAACGGCGGCGTCTATGACATCCACCACGCCACCAACTGGCAGATCGATCTTGAAAGCGGCACGCGGGCGACGGGCAAGTGGTCGCTCAATTTCCGCACGATCCTGACCGGGCCACGCCAGGTCGTCCGCCTCGCGGTGGAATACGACGACGTTTACGAGAAGCGCGACGGCCGCTGGTGGATCGTCGAGACTGTCAGCCGCGTGACCTCGATGCTGACCGAACAGGTGGCTGAGGACGGCAGCGTGACGGTAATCGCGCTGGCCGAGCCGCCGGCAGCCTGAACCTTCGAAAGGGAAATCCAGACATGGCAATCAATTACGGCCTTGAAGGCAAGGTGGCACTGGTCACGGGCGCAGGCGGCGGCATTGGCCGTGCGGCGGCAGAGGCATTCGCGCGTTCCGGCGCGAGCGTCATGGTCAGCGACGTGAACGAGGCAGGCGGTGCTGAAACGGTAGCTTTGATCGAGGCTGCAGGCGGCAAGGCCGCGTTCGTGCGCTGCGACGTGAGCAACGCGGACGAGGTCAAGGCGATGGTCGCGGCCACGGTCGCAACGTTCGGCGGGCTCGACTGTGCATTCAACAATGCCGGGATCAACCGCATCACCGACGACCAGTACGACGACGCGATCTGGGAGCGCGACATCGCGATCAACCTTTCCGGCGTGATGCGCTGCATGCGTGAGGAGGCGGCTTACATGCTGCAGAACGGCGGCGGCGCAATCGTCAACACCGCCTCGATCAACGGGCTGGTCGGCAATGGCGGACAGCCTGCCTATACCGCCGCCAAGCACGGCGTGGTTGGCCTTGCCCGACACGGTGCGCTGCGCTGGGCCAAGGCCGGCATCCGCGTCAATGCGGTCTGCCCTGGCGTGATCGAAACGCCGATGACCGCGCCGCTGGTGCAGAACGCGGAAATGAAGGCGCTGATCGACGGGATGACGCCGGTGGGCCGGATGGGACAGGCCAGCGAAATCGCCGAGGCGGTGGTGTGGCTGTGCTCTCCTGCGGCAAGTTTCGTCACCGGACATGCCATGGTCGTCGATGGGGGCGCTACGGCGTTCTGACGCCTTGCATTTAATCGCGCGCTTAATTACCCCTGTGTCAGTAACCGCGAGCAACGCGGAATCGGGACAGGTGGATGATGGCGACAGGCGCTTTCGACTTTATCGTGATCGGTGCGGGCAGCGCGGGCTCGGTGCTTGCCGCGCGCCTGTCCGAAGACCCGCAGACGCGTGTGCTGCTGCTCGAGGCCGGCGGGCCCAACACGTCAGTCCTGGTGCGGATGCCGGCGGGCGTGGGCACGCTGATCAAGCAGAAGAGCAAGCACAACTGGGGTTTCTGGTCGGAACCGGAACCGCACATGGACAATCGCCGGATGTGGCATCCGCGTGGGCGCGGCCTCGGCGGCTCGTCGGCGATCAACGGCATGGTCTATATCCGGGGCCACGCGCGCGATTATGACCAGTGGCGGCAGATGGGGCTGGAAGGCTGGTCCTGGGCCGATGTGCTGCCCTATTTCCGCAAGGCCGAGGACAATTGCGACGGTGCCGATGCCTTCCACGGTGCGGGCGGGCCGCTGAAGGTCAGCTGGGGCGAGAATTCGCACCATCCGCTCTATCGCGGGATCATCGAGGCCGGGCGGCAGGCCGGGCACAAGGTCACGCCCGATTTCAACGGGGCGGATCAGGAGGGCTTCGGCCGCTACCAGCTGACCATCCACGATGGCCAGCGCTGGAGTGCGGCGCGTGGCTACCTCGCGCCGATTGCGGGCAAGCGCGGCAACCTGAACGTGGTGACCGGCGCGCGGGTTCACCGCATCGTGGTGGAGAACGGGCGCGCTGTGGGCGTGGACTATTCGCTTGGTCAGGGCAAACCGGTCATCCGCGCCAGCGCGACGCGCGAAGTGCTGCTTTGCGCAGGCGCGTTCCAGTCCCCGCAGATCCTCCAGCTCTCCGGCATTGGCGATCACGAGGCGCTGAAGGCCAAGGGCGTTGCGCCGGTCCATGCGCTGAAGGGCGTGGGCGCGAACCTTCAGGATCACCTGGACGTCACGCTCAACTGGGCCTGCACCCAGCCGATCTCGCTCTACAACGAGATCAAGGGGTTGCGGCAGCTCAAGGTCGGTCTGCAATACCTGCTGACCGGCAAGGGCACCGGGCGGCAGAACGGGCTGGAGGCCGGCGCCTTCCTCAAGTCGCGCCCCGATCTTGATCGGCCCGACCTGCAGATCCACTTCGTCATCGCGATCATGCAGGAACATGCCAAGGTCCAGGCCAAGCGCGATGGCTTCACCATCCACGTCTGCCAGTTGCGCCCGGACAGTCGGGGGCAGGTCTCGCTCAGCAGCGCTGATCCTTACGCCGACCCTGCGATCCTTGCGAACTTCCTCGCCGCCGAGGAAGACCGCCGCGTGGTGCGCGAGGGCATCCGCATCGCCCGTAAGGTGGCGGGGCAGGAGGCATTGGCACCCTATCGCGGCGAGGAGATCTGGCCCGGGGCGCATGTGCAATCCGATGCCGACATCGACGCCTGGGTGCGCGCCAGGGGCGAGACAATCTACCACCCGGTCGGCACTGCGAAGATGGGCACGCGCGATGACCCGATGGCGGTGGTGGACAAGGACTGCAAGGTCATCGGCCTCGAAGGCCTGCGGGTGATCGATGCCTCGGTCATGCCGACGCTGATCGGTGGCAACACCAATGCGCCGACGATCATGATCGCCGAGAAGATCGCCGACGTGATCCGGGGGCGGGCGCCGCTCGCTCCGGCCGATACGCGGGTGGCAGAACTGGTGTGATAATGTGATGAAGGCCATTGCGCGAGGAGGACCGGCTGGGCCACCTTGCCGCGCATGATAAAGCGTCTGTTCGCCAAGCATCCCGTCCTCACTACCGCAGGCGCCGTGGCGCTGGGCAGCCTTGGCGTGGGCACCGCACTGTGGGCCTGTGCCGATACCTCGTGCTATCCCGGCTGGCAGCTGGGTGCGCTGGACTATGACTGCGCAGGCCGCGCGCTGATCAGCCCCGGCAACGATACGCGCATCAACATGGTCATGCTGATGCAGAGCGTGCAGCCGGGGGTGGCACTGCCTGCCGAGGCGAAGATTGATCCCAACGATCCGCAGTTCGGCAAGGTGTTCGTGTCGTGGGAAGGCTTGCGCGCTTCGCTGTGGCCTGAGCCGGAGGCCCCCGAGCCGGATTATGACGAGAAGAGGTGCTCTGAGGCTGAGGCGGGTAGTGCCGATTTCCTTGCGGCGCTGGCGGCGGACAAGGGCGTGCCGGCGGGAGAGCGGGCCACGCTGACAGCGCTGCGGGCGACGGCAGGGTGCCATGACGGCGAGTGGAATGACGCGGCAATTTCCAGCCAGCAGGGCCGCGCTTTCCTCTCCTACCTGAAAGCCGCCGATGCCTTCCACAAGGCGGACTATGCGGCAGCAGAAGCGGGGTTTGCCACGCTGGCCAAGGTCGGCAATCCGTGGATTGCCGAGACTGCGCGCTACATGCCGATCCGCACGGGGCTTCGCCGCGCGGCGGCGACGTCGCTGGACGAGTGGGGCGATTTTGCCGGACCGGAAAAGGTCGATCGCGCGGCGCTGACATCGGCGGCACGTGCGATCGATGCCTATCTCGCCGCCTATCCCAAGGGCCGCTATGCCGACTCTGCGCATGGCCTGAAGCGGCGCGTGGCGTGGCTGGGCGGCGATACCGAGGCGCTGGTCGGCACCTACGAGGCGCTGCTCAGGGCGACGCCCGCATCAAGTGTCGAGGCGGCCTATCTCGTTGAGGAAATCGACCGCAAGCTGCTTGATCGCGAGGATGCGGCAGCCGTCGTGGCAAAGCAGGGCAAGGCGCCGCTGCTGCTGGCGCTGGCCGACATGAAGAAGATGCGGCCGGTCTACGACGGGCCAGCGGTGGGGCTGTCTGCCGCAGAGCTTGCGGCGCATAAAGCGCAGCTCTTGGCCTATCCCGATCTCTACGGCCTGCTCGAAGCCACCCGGATCACTTATGCTGGCGAGAATGCGAAGCCGATCCTCTCGATCCTGCCGGATGCGGCGCGGGCGAAGGGGATGACGCCGCTGGCCTTCAGCCGCCAGATGGTGCGCGGGCAGGCGCTCTCTGCCTTGCGCGATCCCAATGAGGCGGGGTTCTGGCGCGAGCTGATCGGCGCGGCGAGCCCGTTCCACCAGCGCCCCTTGGCCGAACTCGGCCTTGCCCTGCGCTGGCAGCGCGACGGGCGCGTGGATCAGGTCTTCGCGCCGGGATCGCCGGTGCAGGAGCAATCGATCCGCGAGGTGCTGTTGCAGACCGTTGCTAGCCCGGCGATCCTGCGCGCCAGCGCGGCCGACGCCTCGCGTTCGAGCCATGAGCGTGACGTTGCCCGCTTCGCCCTGCTGCACAAGGACCTGACGCGCGGCGCGTTCGCCGATTTCACGCGCGATGTGGCGCTGGTGCCTGCCGATGCCAACACCGATGGCGGGCTGTGGGGCTTTGCCAGCCAGCAGAGCGTGCCGGTGGGCCTGTTTACCAAGGGCCAGTGGTCGGACGGCTTTGCCTGTCCGGCGATTGCGCAGACCGCCGCCACGCTCGCCCGCAATCCGGCTGACCAACGCGCGCGCCTGTGCCTCGGCGATTTCTGGCGCCTGAACGGCTTTGATGGCTTCGCCCTGCACGCGCCGGGCGATGGCGCCAACGTTCTCGGAAGCGCGCCAGACCTTTTCCCCGGCAAGGCCAGCTATCGCGATGCGATCTATGCCGCGATCATCGCCGACAAGGCGGCCCCGGCAGACCTGCGCGCCTATGCGCTCTACCGCGCGGTGCGCTGCTATGCGCCTTCGGGCTACAATGGCTGCGCGGGGCCTGCGCGGACCACGGCGGAACTTGAGGCGGCGCAGGTGCCGCTGGCGGTCCGCAAGGGCTGGTACGACGAGCTGAAGAAGCGCTACCCGCAAAGCCAGTGGGCCAGAACGCTGCGCTTCTACTGGTGAACTGGCGCGCGATTGCCTTTGCCGCTGCGCTGCTCCTCGCCGGATGCGAGCGCCAGCCAGACGCGCCGCGCGTGCGCGCCGAGACGGCTGAGGCAGTGTTCGTCTGGCCCGGCGTCCACCCTGCGCCTGAGATAAAGGCGCGCACCGTGTACCTGCTCGATGGCGAAGTGCGGCGCGATGGCGCAGCGCGGCTGCATCGGCTGCGCATGGGCATCCCGCGCTTGCCCGGGCGGACGCTGTGGCTGGTCGTGCGAGCCGAGCGGCTCGACTGGACCGACGCCACCCGAGCCGCGATCCTCGCCGACCTTGCGCAGTGGCGTGCGGCGGGTAACGAGGTGGCGGGCCTGCAGGTCGATTTCGATGCCGCCACCAAGGGCCTGTCAGGCTACGCCGCGTTCCTCAAAGACCTGCACGCCCGCCTGCCCAGGGACGTCCGTCTCTCGATCACCGGCCTGATGGACTGGAGCGCCAATGGCGATCCCCGCGCGCTTGCCCAACTTGCCGGCACGGTCGACGAAGTGGTGATCCAGACCTACCAGGCCCGCTCCACGATCCCCGGCTACGAAGCCTACTTCGCGAAACTGGCAAATTTCCCAATTCCCTTCCGGGTGGCGCTGGTCGAAGGCGGCGAATGGCAAGCCCCACCGGGACTTGAGACCCACCCGATGTTCCGGGGCTACGCGGTGTTCCTGCTGGGGCGCGAGCGGCGTTGGGGGGAGGTCCGGTTTCGGACGCGGCGTAGTTCGGGCTGAATGGCTTGAATGGGGTGTATTCCGGATGGTCGGCTTTCAGTCGCGAGGCGCTACGAACGGAAGTAGTTAGAACAGCTTTGCCATGCGCTCAAGATCGTAGTCGAGGAGCCAGTCAGCAAAACCTGCGTAAAGCCCTTTAAGCTTGGCGGCATCAAATGCACTCACGTCCATTCCTCGATCATCGTAGATGTGCATCATCACGGATGCGTTTGGGTCGATCAGGAAAGTAACGACAGGAGCTCTCGGGTAGATAGGCATTTCTGACGCGACGGCATGCCAAAGAAGGGTGTCGCGGGCCATCTTGTCTAGACCCATATCGTAGCTGCGGATGTCCCAGACATCTGCCTCTTCTCCAGGATCGGTGTAAAGTACTGCCTGCCATTCGCTTATCAGAGGCGCATGAAATCCGGTGTAATGAAGAGCCATGAACCCGTCGGCTACTTCATCCGCAAGACCAGCTTGATTTGGCAGGCGGCCGTTCCACGCCACGATGCCTATGCAGCTTTCACGAAACATCGCGTCAGCGACGGTTGATGCCCGTCGGTGCGCCTGAAGAAAACGTGGAACTGACTCGGTTGTGTTATCAAACTCCTCGCCACCAAGTTCGAAACGCAGTCGAACGTCCTCGAAGCCAAAGCGGGCTGTCCAAAGACTCGACCACAAATTCTCAATGGATGGCCTGCTCATAGCGCTCGATAGCCGCTTCGAGCGCGACCAAGCAATGACGAAAAAGCTTGGCCGAACGGCAGCAATGGCGTCGTGTCGTGACTAAGCGCTTTTGGGCCCAATGGTCGGAAAGCCGCCCTTCGACTCAAGCCGGGACAAGCGGCAGCTGTCGGTACGCCTGCCTTGTTGCTCGAACGGCGGCAATGGGGTGGTTAGTGGACTTCGCCTTCGATCAGCGTTACGGCGTCACCAACCGCTGAAGTGAGCCGTCCGTCGCGAAAGCTGAATTTCATCCTAATGCCCTCGAGGGGCTGATTGGTTCGGAATAGCAATTCGACTTCCCAAGAGCAGCCGGAGGGAACGAAGGCTATCGGCCCGGTCCATAGGGATTGCGCTTCAAATCGGATCGGCTTCACGTCTTTTACCATTTTGACAGCACCGGGCGGACCAAAGCTTCTTACGGTAATATGATCACCTCGTCGGATTTCAAAACGAGCATCGTCGGCGATTACCGCTCGAAGGTGGTCGGTCTCGTTCCGATCCGCAGCTCTCACCAGATCAAGTGCACGCTGGACATAGAAGCGGTCGGCTTCGCTTTGGCTCGGGCGACCACTTTCAAACCCGGGGCAAGCTGCAGTCGCACTTGCCATCGGAGTTGAAGCGACAAGCAGGATCAATGCAGATAAGATTTGCGGCATCTGAAGGAATTGCCATCACCGCTGAAGGTCCGCAATGGCGTCGTTTCCGGAACGGCGGCTTTTCAAGTAGGAGTTCGCCATAGCCGCCGATCCTCCCTTTTCATCGCTGGTGCAAAGGAGGGCGCGGAAAGGACTGGTTGCCACCCCTCCGTCAGTCCTTCGGATTGGCACCTTCTTTGGCCTTCGCGAGGACGGGGAGGATCAGAGATCTTCGAAGGCGGCTCAGGGCCGCCCGCAGATGCAGGTTGCGTGCGGCGTCGATTGCGGCCAGACCTTCGCTCCATGCAACCTCATGTCATCGCTGCCGTCCTGTGGGCCCTGATCCTTGGCGGGGCGGGCGGGGTCCTGACCGAGATCGGGCCGTGGTATCGCAATCTGAAGAAGCCTTCCTGGCAGCCGCCCGATTGGCTGTTCGGCCCGGCGTGGACGGTGATTCTGGGGCTTGCCGCCTGGGCCGCGGTGCTGAGCTGGGATGGTGCCAGTGACGAGGCCGGGCGGATGACGGTCATCGCGCTGTTCGCCGTGAACTTCGTGTGCCACTTCCTGTGGTCGCCGCTTTTCTTTGCGCGCAAGCGGCCCGACTGGGCGCTGATCGAGGTGGTGCCGCTGTGGCTTTCGGTACTGGCGCTGTGCGTCATGCTGCGGCCGTTCTCGGTGCTGGCGAGCTGGCTGATCGTGCCCTATCTTGCGTGGGTGAGCTTTGCCGCCTGCCTCAATCTTGTCATCGTCCGGCTGAACCGGCCTTTCGGGGACGTGAGAGAAATCTCGTAGACGTGTGAATTGTCGCACATTCTTCTGCGACGAAGCGAGCTAATCAGCCCTTGCGACCCGAAGGGCTCTGCCAGTCAGAGTTCCTGAACTTCAAGGGGACGGCGCGAGCGATCGCACCGTCCCCCTTTTTTGCAGGCGTTCCGTAGCAACGCCGAGGTCCCCGCTCCAAAATCCATTCAGGCGCGGGGACGCCGGGTTTTTGTCACGCGGCGAGCGCGAGGTCCTTGGTATCCTTCGTGGTGGGCACGAAGGGCAGGTAGGAGACGCGGTAGCGCACGGCGAAGGTGATCTGGTGATCGCCTGCGGCAAGTCCGCCGTTGAGCACGATGATCCGGGCCTTTTCGCCGAAGTTCCAGCGATCGTCGTAGACGGTTTCCATCTCGTCGAGCGAGTAGGTGTTGCCGTGCGCGGAGAAGCGCACGGTTTCACGCGGCTGCACTGCGCCGTCGACGGTGACCTGGATGTCCTCGATCATCGAGAGGCCGAGGCCGCGGTAATAGGGCAGGCGCCCGAGGAAGGAAAAGCCGCCGTCCTCGCTGCGGAGGCTGCCCTCGACGATCATCTTGTTGTCCATCATGGGAAGAGTCTCCTTATTCTGCAGCTTCGGCCATGGCTTCCGCATCGGCGCAAGCCGTGGGCGAGGTCTTGATCGCAGGGTCCTGCGCTTCGCCGAGAAGGCGGGCGAGCATGACCTGCTGGCGGCGGACCTGTTCGACCGAATCCGGCTCCTGCGCGTCCTCGATCCAGCGGTTGCCTTCGTATTCCGAGCAGATGTAGCCGTCGTAGCCGCCCTGCTTCAGCACTTCGACGATCTTGTCGTAGGGGATCGAGGGTTCCACGTAGTCTTCGTTCATCTGGTAGAACTTGCCGTGGATGTTGTGGATGCGCGGCATGTAGTCGAGCATGCGCTTGGGCTCATAGGCGGCGTTGTGGCGCATGGTTTCGGCCATGGCGATGGCAGGGCCGGTGCCGCCCATCTCCTGCACGCCGAGGATCACGTATTCCGACAGCACGCGGTCCTCGTAGGACTTGACGATGTAGTCGGCGATGTTCTGCGGCACGCCCATGCGCAGGAACTTCTCGGTCCACACCGGCGGGAAGGCGTGGAGGAACATGCCCATGTCGGGCAGGAAGCCGAGCGCATCCGAACCGGACTTCTCGAAGGCTTCGGCGTGGCGGATGATCCACGGGTGATCGAAGTGCAGCGGGGCGTGGACCTCGATGAGGATCTTGATGCCCTTTTCCTCGGCATAAGGCGCGGCGGCAACCAGCACTTCGGGCGCGATCGAGACGAGGGCGCGGATGTACTTCGCGCCAAGACGGGCGCCGAAGTCGATGTCCTTCTTCACGCTGGCGACCTGCTCTTCCAGAGGCATCAGGCGGCCCTTGTAGCGCTTGTAGTCCAGCATGAAGTCATGACAGACGGCGGTGCAATCATACTGCGCGATAATGCGGTGCCAGTTTTCGATCTCGGCATCGGCCACGCCATATTCGGGCCAGCCCCAGAACGACTGTTCGCCGATGACCTCGATGCCCTTGGCGCCGAGTTCGGCGCTGGTGCGGATGCAGTCCTCGAGGGTCATCTTACCCTGGAAGGTCTCGTTCTGGTAGGAATAGAGGCTCACGCCCCTCTTGATCTTGGACACACGTCACCTCTTGGCGGGGTTGTTGCGGATAGCCGGCACAGGCTCGATCGAAATGCCGAGTTAGCGTTGCGGACAGGGCGGGAAGGGGCGTGCAAGATAGCGCAGGCCTTTCGCTCTCTCCTGGGGTCTGCCGCCCCTTATTGGAATGGATATTCTAACAATATGCGGCGTCCGTCAAGTCCTGCTTGACCATCGTTTTAGAATCACCATACTTATTCTGAATCCGCGATGCCGCGCATGATGCGGTGCTGCCCGAAAAGACTGCAAAGGGAGATGGAGATGAACGCAAAGACGTTGCGCCGGGCCATGATCGGCCTTCTGGCAAGTGCCGCGCTGGCAGGTCCGGTAATGGCAGGTCCGGCCGCTGCAAAGGACGATCTGGCCGCGATCAAGGCCGAGATGCAGGTGCTGAAGGCGCAGGTCGAAGGTGCGCGCGACCGGGCGGCGGTGGAAAACCTGTTCTCGCGCTACATGTACCTGCACAATGCCTTCCGCGATACCGACATCATCCCGCTGTGGGCGAAGAAGGGCACGCCGGGCGTACGCTCGCAGTACAGCAACCTTGGCGTCTACACCGATTGGGACAAGATCATGTCCTACCACCAGGGCCGTCCCGCGCCGGTCAGCAAGCTGGTGTTCCACTATGTGACGACGCCGGTGATCGAAGTGGCTGGCGATGGCCAGACCGCCAAGGGCCTGTGGATCGTCAACGGGCTGGAATCGGGCCTGGTCGATGTCGACAAGGCCAAGAACATGCCTGCCTGGATGTTCGAGAAGGATCTCGTGCAGGGCAAGAAGGTGTGGATGCACAACGTCTACCTCAAGTACGGGGTCGACTTCATCAAGCAGGACGGCCAGTGGAAAATCTGGCACTTCCACTGCTTCGAGGTGGCCCGCGCGCCCTATGGCATGGGCTGGATTCCCTTTGCTGCTGTCGCGCAGGACGATGCCTTCAACGTTGACCTGATGTATGTGGGTGAGGACGGCAAGCCGGTGTTCATGCCCAAGGTCGATGGGCCCGCCACGGTGCTTTCCAACACCTACCGCACCGATACCTCGCAGAAGCTCGAGGCGCGTCCGCCCGAACCGTATCGCACCTTCAGCGAAACCTTCGAGTACTGACCTGCATGATGCGGATCGCGGGCTCTGTCGGGGCGCTCGCCCTTGCTTTCGCGGCGAACGTCTCCTTTGCGCAGACCGTGGTGGCGACCAGCGGCGGCGCGGTCCGCGGGACGGTGAAGGGGGGCGCCGAGGCTTTCCTCGGCATCCCCTATGCCGCGCCGCCGGTGGGGCCGCTGCGCTGGCGCGAGCCGCAGGGGGCGGCTCCGTGGCAAGGCGTGCGCGAGGCATCTGCGTTCGGGCCGGTGTGCCAGCAGGGCGTACCGGCGCCGTGGGGCCCCTATACGGCCGAGTTCCTTGCCGCGCCGCCGATGAGCGAGGACTGCCTGACGCTCAATATCTGGCGTCCGCAGCATGCGGTAAAGAAATTGCCGGTGCTGGTGTTCATCCACGGCGGCGGTTATGGCGGCGGGGCGGGCAGCCTGCCGATCTATGACGGGGCGAAGCTTGCCGCGCGGGGCGCGGTCGTCGTCACGATCAACTATCGCGTCGGCGTACTGGGCTTCATGGCGCATCCGGCGCTCACGGCGGAATCGCCGCTGGGGTCTTCGGGCAATTACGGACTGCTGGATCAGATCGCCGCGCTGAAATGGGTGCGCGCCAATGCTGCGGCATTCGGCGGCGACGCGGCCAACGTGACCGTTTCGGGCGAGAGCGCGGGCGCGGCTTCGGTGGCGGACCTGATGGTATCACCGATGGCCAAGGGCCTGTTCGACAAGGCGATCGCCTTCAGCGGCGCCAGCATGGCAGTGGATGTGCCGCCGCTGGCGAAGAACGAGCAGATCGGGGCAGAGCTTGCGGCCAAGCTGGGCAAGGCGAGCATCGCGGAAATGCGCGAGGTTTCTGGCGAGGCGCTGATCGAGGCGACGCGCTATGTGCCGGGCGCCAGCAGCGGTCCACCGCCGCTGCGGTTCGTGCCCAATGTCGATGGCAAGGTGGTGCCGTTCGATCCGGTCCGGGCGAGCGGCCCGGTGGTTAGCCCGGTGCCCTTGATCACCGGGTACAACAGTGCCGAGATGATCGATCCTTCGGTGCGGACGCCGGCGCAGTTCGAGGCGGCGGTGCGGGCACGCTATGGCGCGTTCGCGGACCGTCTGCTGGCGCTCTATCCGCATGCGACCGAGGCGGAAGCGATTGCATCGAACACGCTGATCGCGCGCGATCGCTACATGGCAGGGCTGCTGCTGTGGGCGAAGGAGCGCACGCGCAGTGCGCGGCAACCGGTTTTCGCCTATGTCTATGACCACGCCTATCCGGCGGTGCGGGGCGGGCAATCGTGGGGAGCCTTCCACTCCTCGCAATTGCCCTATGTGTTCGGCAACATCGGGATCGGCGATCGGACGTGGACGGCGGCTGACAGGCGCATTGTGCGGCAGTGGCAGGACCGCCTGCTGGCCTTCATGCGCAGCGGCGCGCCGGGCGCAGGATGGGCCCAGGTGGGCCCGGCGACGAGCGGCGTGATGGGGCTGGGGGACCGTGAAGCGATGCGGCCGGCGGTATCTTCGCCCGAACGGCTCGAGGCGTTCAAGGCCTATGCTGCGAGTGGTGGCAAGCTGGGATTGATTTAAGTAACAATACGTTAGTGTGGCGACGATAGTTTAGGTTCCTGGTCGTAAGTAGAGCCTGAGATTTTGCTCTCGGGTTTCTTTTCAGCCACGGAGAACGCCTTGCCGACGGGACGATCCACGCCGGGACGCTATGCGCAGATGCTTGCGCGGTCCGCTACTGCCGCCATCTGCGCCGGGCCTGACAACCTGATCCTTTCGTGGAATTCCGCGGCCGAGCAGTTGTTCGGCTTCAGCGCGGAGCAGGCGATCGGCAAGCCGCTGACGATCATCATGCCGGAGCGCTACCACGCCGCGCACGAGGCGGGATTGGCCCGCGCCGTAAAAAGCGGCAAGGCGCGGTTGGCGGGCAAGGCCATCGAGATGCTGGTGCGCCATGCCGACGGGCACGAGATCCCGGTCGATCTTTCGCTGTCGATGTGGGACGAGAACGGCCAGCCGATGTTCGGCGCGCTGATCCGCGACATCACCGATCGGCAGGCGGCCAAACGCCGGCTCGAGCATCTCGCCCATTGCGACACGCTGACATCCTTGCCCAACCGCAATGCCTTGAACGCCCGGCTGGAGGAAGCGATCGCGCGCGGCTCCTGCGCGCTGATGCTGCTTGACCTCGACGGGTTCAAGGACATCAACGACACGCTGGGCCATAGCGTAGGCGACCTGCTGCTGGCTGATGTGGCGCGGCGGATCGAAGGCTGCGTGGGCGATGCCGACATGGTGGCGCGGTTCGGCGGCGACGAGTTTGCCATCGTCCTGTCCGATTGCAGCAATCCGCTGCGGATCGATTCGCTGTGCCGTGCAATCTTCGAAAGTCTGGCCACCCCGTTCCAGATCAACGGCAAGAACGTGTTTGTCGGCACCAGCATCGGCATCGCGCTGGCGCCGAAGGATGCATCGACGGTGGACCAGCTGTTGTCGCGCGCGGACCTTGCGCTCTACAGCGCCAAGGCCGAGCACGGGGCGCAGCGCAAGTATTACCTGCCGACGATGCACAACCGCTCGGAGCAGCGCCAGAGGCTGGGCGCGGAACTGCGCGAGGCCTTGCCGCAAGGGCAGTTCGTGCTGCACTTCCAGCCGCAGGTCTCGCTCGAAGACAAGGCGCTGCTGGGCGTGGAGGCGCTGCTGCGGTGGAAGCACCCGCAGTTCGGATTGCTGCACCCCGATGCCTTCCTTTCGGTTCTGGATGACAGCGTTGTAGCCGAGGACGTGGGCGACTGGGTGATCGACGAGGCCTGCCGCGTGGCCAGTTCCTGGCGCAGCGCCGGGCTTGGCGAAGTGCGCATGGCGGTGAACCTGTTTGCGGCGCAGTTGCGCTCGCCCCGGCTCTATGGCGTGATCGGCGAAGCCTGCCGCAAGCATCGCATCGCTCCCACGCAGCTGGAAATCGAGATCACCGAGAACATCGTGATCAAGCACAACGACGAAGTTGCCACGATGCTCAAGCGCCTGAAGACGCTGGGCGTGGACATTGCCTTCGACGATTTCGGAACCGGGTATGCCTCGCTCAGCCTGCTGCAGCGCTATCCGCTGGATCGGCTCAAGATCGACCGCTGCTTCGTTGAAGCGATCCATCGTTCGGATGCGGATGCCGCGATTGTCGATGCGGTGCTGCAGATGGCGCGCACGCTTGGCCTGGAAGTGATCGCCGAAGGGGTGGAAACGCGCGAGCAGGAACGGGTGCTGCGCGAACTTGGCTGCAAGGAAGCGCAAGGGTTCCTCTATGGACGGGCCGTTGCGGCGGACGAGATCGTGCGCCTGTTCGCGCCCGTTCCGCAAGCGCGGGTGGCTGCTGCAAGGTAGGGCAGCGCGGCAGGCTGGGAGAGGGGTAGGTTGCCATTTTTTGCCATGCAATCTATCCTGGCGGCATGTCTTCGATGAACATTTCGCTGCCAGACGCCTTGAAGTCTTTCGTTGACGCCCAAGTTGCAAACCGGGGGTTCGGCACGAACAGCGAATACGTCCGCGAGCTGATCCGCAAGGACCAGGACGTGCAGCGACTGCGGGGGATGATTCTGGATGGCGCGGCCTCGCCAATTGTGGGCGAGGTGGATGAGGCCTACTTCGACGGATTGCGAAAGCTGGCGCGGGACAGCGTCGGCAGCTGAGCAGAAGCGGGCCGATGCGCCGTCTGGTTTTCCATGAGCTGGCAGACAAGGATGCCCGGCGCGCTACGGAAGACTATGCCCTGACAGCCGGGCTGGATGTTGCCCTGCGCTTTGTCGACAGATTGCAGGATACATATGCGTCGATCGCCCGTGCGCCGAACGGAGGTTCACCGCGGTGGGCTTACGAGTTGTCGGTGCCGGGTCTTCGTTCGAGAAGCGTAAAGGGATTTCCCTGGGCGGCTTTCTATCTTGTGGCGGAGGATCGCATCGAAATCCTCCGCCTGCTTCATCTGCAGAGCGACATCCCTGCATGGCTCGCCGCCGATCCAGAAGCGTGAATTGCCAAGCCGCGGTCAGGGCCTGGTCGGATAGTCCTTCGCTTCTTCCAGTACGGGCAGGGTGACCTTGCCGGTGGCGGCCCATTCGGTGCCGCGCAGGATCAGGGTCTGCAGCGGCTGGAAGTGGAGCGAGACTTCATCGTGGCCAAGCGTGATCGAGAAGACGCGGCCCTTGCCGTAGTCGGCGGTCCAGACCTGAGGGTGATCGGCGTCGATGCCTTTCATGGCTTTGAGCTTTTCGGGCGTATAGGCGGCGGCGGGATACTTGGGGCCGGTCAGCTTCGGGTCATAGGCGGCGGCGGAATCGTGGGCGGTGGCGAGGACGTGGATCTTCGCATCCGGGTCCATGCCCATGTTGGTGTACATGTCGTCGTTGTAGGTCCAGATGAATTCGCGCATGCCCGCAGTGATCGGGTGGGTGCGGTCAACCAGATGGACGGGGAAGGCACCCGGAGGGGCACGGCGGCTGGTGCCGGGTTCCATCGCGCCGCCGATCAGCTTCTTGTATTCGGGTATGTCCCGCCCCCAGGTGAAGCTGGAGTGATAGGCGACGAGCCCGCCGCCTTCGCGCACGTATTGGTAGAGCGCCTTGAAGGCGCTGTCCGACCACACCTTCTGCACCGGATCGGCATAGTTCCAGCGGCTGGAATAGTTGAGCAGGACGACGTCGTACTGCTTTAGCGTTTCCAGCGTGCCGTTGTCGAAATCCTCGGTCACGCGAACGTCGAAGCGCTTGGTATCCTGCATCATGGTGCGCAGCATGTTGTTCACGCCGGTCCAGTCATGCTCGTAGGAATTGCGGCCCGAAATGATGAGGACCTTGAGGCGGTTCTCGGCCGGGTTCACCGGGATGGCGACGCGCTGCACGGTTTCGGGCGGGCGGTAATCGATGGTGACAATGACCTGCGCGGCGGCAGGCACGGCGATGCAGGCCGCAAGCAGGGCGGCTGTGATCTTCTTCATGAGGTTCTCCCTTATTCCGCCGCTGCGGGCTGGCGCGCGGCGATGTCGTTGCGGATGGTTTCGTGCAGGCCGTCCATCGGCCACATCAGGACGACCACGGTCTGCAGGCCGAGCAGGACGACGGCGCTGCCGTAGTAGGTCCAGCGGATCGCTTCGCGCGCGGCATCAGTCACGGCATCGGGCACATAGCCTGCCGCGCCGAGCATGAAGGCGAAGCCTGCGGTGCCCACTGCCATGCCGACCTTGGTGGAAAGGCTGATCCCTGCCGAAAGCAGGCCCTCGCGCCGGGTGCCGAACTTCCATTCATGGTAATCCACCGTCTCGGCGATCATCGCGAAGGCAGCGGTGATGGTGATCGAGGTGGCAAGGCAGGCGGCGATGTAGAGGCTGAGGAAGGCGGCAGTGTTCTCCTGCGCCAGCGGGAGCACAGCGAAAATCACGGCGGCGAGCGCGAGCACGAAGGCGCTGCCCTTCCTGATGCCGGTGCGGGCAAGGATCGGCGGGGCGACGAACGAGGACAGCAGCAGCATCCCCGAGACGGCAGGCAGCATGACCGAGATCAGCCAGGGCTGGCGCATCACGTCGATCGCGAAATAGGCGGTCGCGCTCATCATCAGGCCGAAGCGGATGAAATAGAGCAGGCACGAGGCGAAGACGACGAGCCAGGCCTTGTTTTGCAGCATTTCCTTTACCGCCGGGCCGATGGCGAAATCGGGCGAGGAGCCGTCCTCGAAGCGCTCCTTGCAGTTGGCGAAGAGCGCGAGCGTTGCGGCAAAGCCGATCGCGGCAAAGAGCATCGCGACGTACTGGAAGCCCTTGTTCTGGTCTTCCCCGCCGAAAACGCCGACCAGCGGCATGACGGCAGCGGTGCCGAGCACGACCGAGATCGAGGTGCCGACGCCGCGCATGCCGGACAGCTTGAGTCGCTGCTTCGGGTCCAGCGTCATCATCGGCATCAGCGCGGTATAGGGGATCGCCTGGACCGACATCAGGATGCCCAAGGCCTTGAACGTGACGAAGGCATAGACCAGCTGCGCGCTGTCGCTCCAGTCGGGCACGTGGAACAGCGCGACGGTGAGCAGCGCATAGGGCAGGGCGGTGAACAGGAAATAGCCGCGCGTTCGGCCCCAGCGGCTGCGGGTCTTGTCGACCATGATGCCGACCACCGGATCGATGATGGCATCGAGCAGGCGCGCGATCAGGAAGATGGTACCCACCCCTGCCGCCGGCATGCCGACGACATTGGTGTAGTAGAACAGCAGGAACCCGCTGGCCATGTTGTAGGCAAGGCTGGTGCCCATGTCGCCCATGCCGTAGCTGAGGCGTTCGGCGAAGCTCAACTTTTCGTTTGCCACATCCCTCTCCCGGACCGCAGCGTTACAGTTTGCTCAGAGCGCCAGCGTCTTGCGGGTCAGCTCGAGCGACTGGTCCATCGGCAGGGTGGGGAAATACTCCATGCCGATGCTGCCCTTGTAGCCAAGGCTTTCGAGCGTTCCCATCACATGGCCCCAGTCAACCGTGCCGGTGCCGGGTTCGTTGCGGTCGTCCATGTCGGCCACCTGCACGTGGGCGACGAGGTGGATGCGGCCTTTCAGAACGTCGGCAATATCCTCGCCCATCACGGCGCTGTGCCAGACATCGTAGAGCAGGCGCAGGTTGGGGCTGCCGACCGCTTCGACAAGGTCCAGCCCGAGCGTGGTGCTGACAAGGTACATTGCCGAGAACAGGCGGGTGTTGAGTGGTTCGAGCAGGAGGGTGACGCCTGCTGCTTCCGCAAGCGCGGCGGCTTCCTTCAATGCGGCGACGGCGTTGGCGAAGTGGTCTTCCTCGCTCATGCCTTCGACCTTGAAGCCCGATGCGACGATCAGCGGTGGTTTGCCGAGGGGGGCAGTGGCTTCGATGGTCTCGCGCACGGCCTGCACCATCTCGGCGCGTTCGGCCGGATCGACGATGGAGCGGCGCGGATCGACGCAGATGCCGGTGAGCGTGACGCCGGTTTCGGCAAGGGCCGCGCCGATGGCTTCGACGGGCTTGTCCCGCCAGAGGTGGAATTCGACCAGGTCGAAACCGCCAGCCTTGGCGGCGCGGATACGTGTCGCAAGGTCACCGGCTTCGGCGAACTGCCATTCGATGCAGGATGAAAGCGGATAAGCAGCAGGCACGTCGATCTCCCAATCGGCGGCCCCACACCATGCGGTGCGTTTGCCTGGCGGCAGAAAGGGCCGCTACTTTATTGGAATGCATGTTCGCATTCTCGCGGGCCTAGGTCAAGGGGGCTCCGCCGAATGCGGCAGCAACACTAAGACATAATGCAGACCGGGGTTTGACAAATAGAATCTATATTCCAGAATAAGCCTTCGCATTCCGGCCGAATCGGTGGCGAACAAGTTTTGGGAGGAAAAACCAGATGAAATCGAATGGATTCAAGTTCCTGCTGCTGTGCGGCGCAGGCTGCATCGTGCCGTTTTCGGCGGCTCTGGCGCAAAGCGAAGCCGACGAGGCTGCCGACCCCAATGTCATCATCGTGACCGCGCAGAACCGGTCGCAGAACGTGCAGGACGTGCCGATCGCGATCAACGTGGTCAGCGGTGAGGCGCTCAAGGCTTCGGGCGTTACCGATCTCGTCTCGCTCCAGCGCGTGGCGCCGGTCGTCCAGATTGTGAACGATACCGTGCTGACGCGCGTCACCGTTCGCGGCATCGGTTCGAACAGCAACGACGAGGCGCAGGACCAGGCCATCGCCATCAACATCGATGGCGAATACATCAATCGCCCGACCGTGCTGAATGCCGCGCTTTTCGATCTCGATCGCGTTGAGGTCCTGCGCGGACCCCAGGGCACGCTCTATGGCCGCAACGCCACCGGCGGCGCGGTGAATTTCATCACGCGCAAGCCCGGCAGCGAATTCGCCGCCAACGGCAGCCTGAGCTATGGCAACTTCAACCACGTGATCGCCGAGGGCGGCGTCACCGTGCCGCTGGGCGACATCGGCGGCATCCGCGCGTCGGGCATCTACTCCGACCGCGATGGCTACAACTACCATCCGAACATCGACAAGCGCAGTGGCGATGACAACACCTGGGGTGGCCGTCTGAGCCTGCGGCTCGAGCCGGTCTCGGGCCTGAAGATCAACGCGGCGGTCGAGCGGGTGGAGCAGGACATCGTCGTTCCTGCCCAGGCCTTCATGAACTTCAACGCGGCCGGCAACTCGCCGGGAGCGGGCTGCGCCGCCAACCCCGGTTGGGTCGAGATTGCCCCGGCTGTTCCGGGTACGCAGTGCATTCCGGCGCTGACCAACAATCTCGCCAACGTGGACCGTTCGACCTACAATGCACCGGCGAGCGGCCTTGGCAGCAACGACCTGAAGTCCACCGCCGTGCGCGGCAGCATCGCCTATGATTTCGGCGCCGCCACCGTGACCTACACCGGCGGCTTCCGCGAGACCGATGCGCTTTCCGCGCTGGGCCTTTCGCCCGCCTATCGCTTCAACACCTTTGTCGGCAACACCAAGACCCACAGCCACGAGCTGCGCCTCAATGGCGAGAGCGACCTGCTGGTCTGGCAGACGGGCGCGTTCTACTTCAACGAGAAGCTCGACGTGGAGCGCGGGCTCTTTCGCTTGCCGCCGCCGCCGTTCCTGCTCGGCGCCAATGGCGGATACGTGAACTACTTCTTCCGCAACGTGGAATCGCGCAGCTGGGCGGTGTTCGGCCAGACCGACGTGAAGCTTTCGGACCAGTTCACGATCGTGGCCGGCCTGCGCTATACCGATGACAAGCGCTCCGCCCGTTATCGCGACCATGGCGGTGCGATTGCCAATCCGTCCAACCCGCTGTTCAACACCGGCAACGTCCGGCCGACCAACCCCGGCACGCCCCTGCGCAATCTGACTCTGGGTTCGGAAGCGGACAAGCTGACCTGGCTGGCCGGCGTGAACTTCAAGCCCGATGCCGATACGCTGATCTATGGCAAGGTTTCGACCGGCTTCAAGGCGGGCGGCTTCGATTCAGTCGGCCAGTATGCGCCGGAAACCAACACGGCGTACGAAGCAGGCCTGAAAAAGAACTTCGGCGCATCGTCGCAGCACACCTTCAACCTTGCCGGCTTCTACTATGACTACAAGGATCTGCAGGTCGGCGTGCTGCTCGATACGACGAAGGGCAGCCAGATCTTCAACGCCGGCAAGGCGAGGATCTGGGGCGTCGAAGCCGAAGCGGTGATCAAGCTTTCGGACAACGACACGTTCTCGGCCACGGCGAACTACGTCAACGCCGAGTACCAGCAGCTCCTGACTGCAATCCCGGTGTTCTGCGTGAGCGGCTCGGGTTGCCGTCCGAGCGGCGGCAACGGCGAGCTGACGGTCGGCAACCTCGAGACGACGCCGGGCGTTGTCACGCAGCCCAACCTTGCCGGCAACACCCCGCCGATGACGCCCGAGTGGACGATCACTCTGGCCTACGACAAGGTGATCCCGCTGGGCGACATGGGCAGCCTGACGGCCAGCGTGTTCTCCACCTTCAAGAGCGCGTACTTCGGCGACGTGTTCAACTACCGCGATTCGAAGCAGACGGCCTTTACCCAGACCGACCTGTCGCTGACCTATGCGCCGGAAAACAAGCGCTTCAGCCTGCAGGGCTTTGTCCGCAACATCGAGAACACCCGTCCGCTGACCTATGCCGGGTTCACCGTGGCCGGGCCGGACGACATCTATAACTGGCAGTTCGCCGCGCCGCGCACCTATGGCGTGCGGTTGAGCGTCGACTTCTGATCGGCGTGATCGCCTGACGGACAGAAGAGGCGGGCCGCAAGGTCCGCCTCTTTTCATTGGGCGTCACGATATTGCCAAGCGACGGTCGCGCGTCCAGAGCGGCTCGGGTTGGACGACGATCGGGGATGCGCGATGGGTGACGAGGCGGGTACAACCTTGCGGCTGGAACGCGATGGCGCGGTGGCGCGCCTGCTGATCGACCGGGCGGACAAGCGCAACGCCTTCAACATCGCGATGTGGCAGCGTCTGCCCGAATTGCTGGCCGAGGCCGACGCCGATCCGGACGTCAGGGTGCTGGTGGTGAAATCCGCCAATGGTGGCGCGTTCTGCGCTGGCGCCGACATTGCCGAACTGCTCGCCAACAAGGACGATGCGGCATGGCGCGCGGCAAACCAGACCGCGATCAACCGCGCGCAATACGAATTGACCCGCTTTCGCCTGCCGACCGTGGCAATGGTCGAGGGCGATTGCGTGGGTGGCGGCTGCGGCATCGCGCTGGCCTGCGACATCCGCGTGGCGGGGCCTGAGGCGCGGTTCGGCATCACGCCGGCCAGGCTGGGCCTGGTCTATCCGCTGCATGACGTGAAGCTGCTGGTCGATCTCGTGGGGCCGGGACAGGCGCGGCGGATGCTGTTTACCGGCATGCTGCTGGGGGCAGAGGAGGCGAGGGACGTCGGGCTGGTCGAGGAACTGGCCGCGAGCGAGGACGCGCTGGTCGCGCAATTGCTGGCGGCCTCGCCGTTCTCCACGCAGGCAATCAAGGGCTTCGTGCGCAACGTGCTCGACGGGCAGGTTGGCGATGACGCCGAAAGCCTGCAGGTGTTCGCCTCGGCGTTCGAGGGTGCGGATTTCCGCGAAGGCACCACCGCCTTTGTCGAGAAGCGAAAGCCGGTGTTCGGCAAATAGCGTTCGGCAGATAGCGTGCCCTTTGGAACCAAGTCCGGCCCGCGCGGTTCTGGAAGGGTTCCAAAGAGGTAATCCATGATAGGCAAGATCATTTCCGCAGTGGTCGGCAAGAAGATTGCCGACCGCACCCCCGGCATGAGCGAAGGCACTGGCGCGCTGATCGGCGTTGCTGCGGCCACGGTCATGCGGCGCATGGGGCCGCTGGGCATGCTGGCAGCCGCCGGCGGCACCTGGGCGGTATCGCGCGCCATGAAGAAGAAGCAGGCCCGTCAGGGCGCTTCGGGCACGACACGCACGTATTGATCCCGTTCCCCTCGGACCGTCGCGCGCTCTTCCCCCCTCCCGGCGCGCGGCGGTCCACCCCTCGGGAACCGACTTTCTCAACCTTTCCCGCGTGGACGGGCGGGCGCAGTGTTCCTGCGCCCCGCACCCGTGCGCGCAACCCAAGGACACGCGCCATGGCCAAGACCGGCAAGACCACCAATGAATCGTCCTCGATGTCGCCCGCGCTCGACAATGCGCTTGCCGATCATCAGCCGGGGGCCGGGCAGGGCGCCTATGCCACGCAGACCGGCAATGCCGGTGAAACGCATCAGGACGCTGCCGCCGGAGCCGATGGCGCGGCCTATCTTACCGACAACTTCGGCCACCGCCTGTCGGACAACCAGAACAGCCTGAAGGCGGGCGCGCGCGGGCCGACGCTTCTGGAAGACTTCATCCTGCGCGAGAAGATCTTCCACTTCGATCACGAGCGCATCCCCGAGCGCATCGTCCACGCCCGTGGCTCTGCCGCGCATGGCGTGTTCGAGGTGACCAAGGCGATCCCGGAACTGACCAAGGCGGGCCTGTTCCAGAAGGAGGGCACGACCTGCCCGGTGTTCGTGCGTTTTTCGACCGTGGCCGGTGGTGCCGGATCGATCGACACCCCGCGTGACGTGCGCGGCTTTGCGGTCAAGTTCTATACCGACGAAGGCAACTGGGATCTGGTTGGCAACAACATCCCGGTGTTCTTCATCCAGGATGCGATGAAGTTCCCCGATCTGGTCCATTCGGTGAAGATGGAGGCCGATCGCGGCTATCCGCAGGCCGCCAGTGCCCACGATACGTTCTGGGACTTCGTGGGCCTGATGCCCGAAACCATGCACATGATCATGTGGGCGATGAGCGACCGCACCATCCCGCGGACGCTGCGCATGATGCAGGGCTTTGGCGTCCACACCTTCCGCTTCGTCAACGCCGCGGGCGAGGGCAAGTTCGTGAAGTTCCACTGGAAGCCGGTGCTGGGCATGGAATCGCTGATATGGGACGAGGCGGTGAAGATTGCCGGGGCCGATCCCGATTTCCACCGCCGCGACCTGTTCGAAAGCATCGCCATGGGCAGCTTCCCGGCATGGGACCTGGGCGTGCAGGTGTTCGACGAGGAGTTCGCCGCAGCGCAGCCCTATGACGTGCTCGACGCGACCAAGCTTATCCCGGAAGAGGACGTGCCTGTTCAGATCGTCGGACGCATGACGCTGAACCGCAATGTCGACAATTTCTTTGCCGAGACCGAACAGTCGGCGTTCCTGCCGAGCAATGTCATCCCCGGCATCGACTTCTCGAACGATCCGCTGCTGCAGGGGCGGCTGTTTTCGTACCTGGATACGCAGAAATCGCGCTTGGGCACGACCAACTTCCACCAGATCCCGGTCAACGCGCCCAAGTGCCCGTTCCACAACATGCAGCGCGATGGCCTGATGCAGACGCTGGTGCCGACGGGACGCGCCAATTACGAACCCAACTCGCTCAACGAGGCGGGCGAGGACAGCGGCCCGCGCGCTTGCCCCGACACCGGCTTCACCTCGTTCCGCGAGAACGGCGAACGTAACGACCCGACCGAGAAGGTGCGCGTGCGCGCCGAGCTGTTCGCCGATCACTACAGCCAGGCGGCGCTGTTCTATCACTCGCAGACCGAGAACGAGCAGGCGCACATGGCCTCGGCGCTGGTGTTCGAGCTTTCGAAGTGTGCGATGGAGCATGTGCGGATGCGCGTGCTTTCGCGCCTGCGCAACGTGGACGAGGATCTGGCCGCACGGGTGGCTGATGGCCTGGCCATGGACCTGCCCGAGAAGGCGCCTGCCGCGCGCGAGCCGGTGGAGATGAAGCCATCGGACGCGCTGTCGATCCAGAAGCAGGCGAAGATGACCTTCGAGGGCCGCAAGGTCGGCATCCTCTTTGCCGAAGGATCGGACAAGGCGACGATCGACAAGCTGAAGGCGGGCGTGGAAGCGGCGGGCGGATCGGTGTTCCTGGTTGCGCCCAAGGTTGGCGGCTTGTCCGTCAAGGGCGGAACGCTCAAGGCCGATGGCAAGCTTGATGGCTCGCCTTCTGTCCTGTTCGATGCGGTGGCTTCGGTGCTGATGCCGGCGGAGGCCGAGAAACTGGCGAAACAAGGCGCGGCGGTGCAGTGGTTCATGGACGCCTATGGCCACTGCAAGACCATTGCCCACTGCAATGGCACGAAGGTCATCCTCGAGAAGGCGGGCGTGGAGCCGGACGAAGGCGTGGTGCCGAACGAAAAGCTGCTGGAAGTGGGGCCGGTGCGCCACTTCGCGCGCGAGCCGAAGCTCCGCGATCTCGCCTGAGGAGACGTTTGATGGCGACAGTGACCAAGATGAAGCCTGCCGAGGCCAAGGCGAAGGCTATCGCCAAGGCCAAGGCGATTGCTCCTGACGTCCCGGCGCAGATCGGGCAGACCCCGGCAACCGATCTGCGTGGCCTGCCCGACGTGTTCGGGCGGCTGATCGAGGACCATGACCGGCACCGTGCGCTGCTCGCCATGCTCGAGGCGACCGGCGGCAAGGGCAAGGATGCCAAGGCGCTGTTCGAGGAGCTGGTCTACGAACTGAAGGGCCACGCCGCTGCCGAGGAGCAGGCGCTGTGGTCAACCGTGCTGCGCAATTCTGAAACCACCGAGTTTGCCCGCCATGCCGTGGCCGAGCACAAGGACATCGACAAGATGCTCGACGATCTTGCCGCGCGCGACATGGGCACACCCAAGTGGCTGGAGCGCTTTGCCGCGCTCAAGCATGAATACCTGCACCATATCCGCGAGGAGGAGCAGGAGCAGTTCGTGGAAAGCGAGAAGATCCTGACCGCGGCTGATCGCAAGCACATGCTGGCCGTGTTCGAGCGGCGCAAGGAGGCGGAAAAGGCGGCGGCGGAAGTGAAGCCGAGGCTGAGGATCAACGATATCGCCTAAGGCATCAGTACCGTCGATCCGGTGGTTTTCCTCGCCTCGAGATCGCGGTGCGCCTGGGCGACTTCGGCGAGCGGGTAGGTCTGGCCAATGGTCACGGCAACCGCGCCGCTGGCGATCATGTCCCACACCCGCGCCGATCCCGCCGCGCGTTCGGCCGGGTCGGCGTAGTAGTGGTAGAGTGTCGGGCGGGTCACGAACAGCGAACCCTTTTGTGACAATGTGCCGAGCGCGACACCGCTGACCGGACCGGAGGCGTTGCCATAGCTGACGATCAGCCCGCGCCGCGCGGTGGAATCGAGGCTGGCTTCCCAGGTATCCTTGCCCACGCCATCGAAGGCGACGCGCACTCCGGCGCCGCCAGTCAATTCGCGTACACGCGGGGCGACGTCCTCACGCGAATAGTCGATCACGTGGTCCGCCCCGGCAGCGCGTGCAATCTCGGCCTTTTCAGGCGTGGAGACGGTGCCGATCACCGTGGCGCCGATGTGCTTGAGCCACTGCACCAGCATCAGACCGACGCCGCCCGCTGCGGCATGGACCAGCACCGGCCAGCCCGGCTGAACCTGTGCGCAGCGCTCGACCAGGAATTCGACGGTGAAGCCCTTGAGAATGGCGGCCGCAGCGGTCGCATCGCTGATGCCATGGGGCAGCTTGAACAGTGCGCCTTCGGGATAGATGCGCGCCGTGGCATAGGCGCCAAGTTCCGGCCCGAAGGTGGCGACGCGATCGCCTGCAGAAAACGCGGTAACGCCATCGCCCACCGCAACCACGCGCCCTGCCGCTTCCACGCCCAGGCCGCCGGGAATCGGGATCGGATAGAGCCCGCCACGGTGGTAGGTGTCGATCATGTTGAGGCCGACAGCGGTATGTTCGACCAGCACTTCGCCCGCAGCCGGTGCAGGCAGGTCGATATCCGCCCATGCGATGACTTCCGGGCCTCCGGTGGCGGCAAGGCGGACGGCTTTGGCGTGCATGGGGGGCTCTCCTTGGATGGCGAATGGTTTGGCCGACCCTAGACCGCCGATGCCGCGCTTTGCAAACCGCTGACCGATGGGCGGATAGTGGCGACGCAGGCCTGCTGCCCAGGCGCGCGCATTGCCACTGTCCCCGCTTTCTAACCTTCCGGAGAAGCGTGGATGCTGCGGATCGTCCTTGCCGGCCTTGCCCTGCTGCTTTCGCTGCCAGCCTTGGCGCAAGAGGGCGAACTTGCGCCGATGCCGGTGTGGCCCGCTGGCGTGCCTTCGATGAAGGGATGGCCGGCTTGGCCAAGGTGCCGGTGCAGGAAGGCCTGCGCGAGAATGGCGAGCAGGTGTGGAACGTCACCGTGCCGACGCTGCAGCCGTTCCTGCCCGATCCGGCCAAGGCCAATGGCATGGCTGTGGTTATCGCGCCGGGAGGCGGCTTTCGCCTGTTGGTAATCCACCACGAAGGCACGCGCGTGGCCCGCTGGCTGGCGGCGCGCGGGGTGGCGGCGTTCGTGCTGAAATACCGCCTGATCCAATCCCCTCCGGGCGAGACCAACGAGGCGATGCGGCAGCGCGTGCAGGCAACGCTGGCGCCGGGCGTGGGCGGCATTCCCGGCGTCGACAGCGGGCCGATGCTCAAGTCCTACCGCGACATCTTTTTGGCGCAGAACGGGGGCAAGGATGGCGGCAAGCCGCTTTGCGTGAACCCCGTCACGTTCGACACGCGCCGTACGCTGTCGCTTTCATCGGATGCGAAAGGCGCAGTTGCCGGTGATCAGGGCTTCGGGCCGATGGGGCCGCTCAAGGCCGGAGCCGTGGCCGCCGAGTGCCGCGATGGACTCCTGACCGTCTGGCCTGCGCCATCGCTGGGCCTCAAGCCGCTGCCGGGCGGTTCGATGCATTATCACGACGTCGGCCTGTTCTGGGCCGATATTTCCGCCAATGCCGCGCTGCGTGCCAAGGCTTGGCTCAAGGCGCATGGTTCGCGTTGATCGCGCGCTGCAAACAATGGAAAAGACTGCAATGCTGAAGTTTGTTGCCCCCCTCGCCGCCGCCCTGGTTCTTGCCGCCCCTGCACAGGCGCAGGATGCCGCTGCGGGCAAGCGCGCGTTCCTCAAGTGCGTGGCCTGTCATTCAATCGCCAAGGGTGCGCCGAACAAGATCGGCCCGAACCTGTTCGGCGTGGTCGGCCGCAAGGCGGGCACGGCGCCCGGCTTCCGCTATTCGGCGGCGATGAAGGCCAAGGGCGCGGCCATCGTGTGGAACCCGGCCACGCTCGACAAGTGGCTGGCGCGTCCTTCGGCGGTGATCCCCGGCACGTCGATGGCCTTTGGCGGCGTGCCCAACGCTGCCGAGCGCGCAGCGATCATCGCCTATCTCAAGAAGCCGATGCCCTGATGGCCGGACTCCCGATCGATCGGCGCGGTCTTCTGGTCGGGGCGGGGGCGCTGGTCGCCTCGGCCCGGTTGGACGCGATGGCCAGAAGGCCAGCGGCAGAGCGGCAGTTCACGCTGGCCGGACCCGGCGGGCGCGAGATCCGGGTGAGCGAGTGGAAGCCGCGGGGCAAGGCAAAGGCGCTGGTGCTGTTCAGCCATGGCGCCGCGTCCTCGCCCCGGTTCTATGAGGCAATCTTCGCGCCCTGGCTGGCGGCGGGATTTCACATCCTCGCCCCGCTGCACGTCGATTCGAGCGAGCATCCGCAAACCAAGGACTATCCCGGCCTTGCCAGCTGGAAGGCCCGGCTGGAGGACATGCGCGCGTTGTCTGCCCACGTTGGCAAGCGGCCCTGGATCGCGGCCGGGCATTCCTATGGCGGCCTGGTAGCGCTGACCATGGGCGGCGCGGCGGCAGTTCCGCCCGAAGGCTGGAGCGGCCCGATGCGCGATCCCAATGCGCGCGCGGTGGTGGCGTACAGTCCGCCCGCGCCGATCCCGGTGCTATGTACGGCCGAAGGTTATGGCAAGATTGCGGTCCCGGCGGTGGTCCAGACTGGCACCAAGGACATCGTGCCGGGCATCACCAGCACCGATGGCGACGGCTGGCGCGGCCATCTCGTGCCTTATGAGGCGGCAGCGCCGGGCGGAAATCGCTATGGCCTCGTGCTCGAAGGCGTGGACCACTACTTCGGCGGCGCGATCTGCCGCTATGATCTGCCGGGGCCGAAGCAGCTGGATCGGCTGGCAGATGCGGCGCGGATATCGGCGTTGTTTGTCGACGCTTACGGGCGGGGCGAGAAAGCTGCGGCCAAGCGGCTCGATGCAATGTTGACAGACCGCCTGCCGGTGATGCTCTTGCGCAAGTAGGAGCATTGGCGGGAGAAAGCATGAAATCTGGATTTGCCGGGGCCATTCTGGCCCTTGTGGGCGCAGCATCCGCATATGCGGCTGACAAGCCTCCGATGCCCGAGCCCTCGCTCGAATTCGTGTTCGAGGAAGAGGTCCTTCTCGCCCAGAGTGTCACTCCCGGCACGACGCCGCTGGGTGGGCGCAACATCATTCCGATTACCGGCGGCACGTTCAGCGGCCCGGGGATCAGTGGCGCGGTCATGCCCGGCGGGTGGGACTGGCAACTGATCCGCCCCGATGGCTGCGTGCAGCTGAAGGCCGACTATTTCCTAAAGACCGACGACGGCGTGGTGATCAACATCGTCAACACCGCGACTGCCTGCCGCGATGCGCAAGGCAAGCCCGTGCCGGTTCGGACACACGCCGTGTTCGAGGCGCCGAATGGCAAGTACGACTGGCTCAACCGCCAGACCTTCATCGGCGCGCTGGTGCCGGGGGATGCCAAGGTCCCATCGGTGCGAATCCGGTTCTACCGGGTGAATTGAGGGCTTCGCGAACCAAAGTTCCTCGTCACCCCGGGCTTGACCCGGGGTCCCGCTTTTTGGTTCCGGCGCTGTGGCTGGGAAAATAGCGGGCCCCCGGGTCAAGCCCGGGGTGGTTTGGTGGACGATATGGGGTTCGAACCCCCTCAATCCTGAAGCGCGATTTCCGCGATCGTCGCGTTGAAGCCCTCGGCGGTCTGGGCCTGGGCGGCTTCGTCGGCGTCTTTCAGCTGGAGATAGAACAGGCGGCGCAGGAAATCCTGGCGGCGCTCCTCGCGCTCTTCCAGCGCGGCCTGATCGAGTTCGAGCGTCTCGATGCCGGCGGCAAGATCAATGCCCGATGCCTTGGCCACGCGCTCTGCGCTGTCCATGCGGTCACGCAGGACCGAGACTTCGTTGGCCAGCACCATGATCATCGACATGACGTGATCGAGGCCGGGGATTTCGTAGAACCCAGGGCGCTTGCCGCGGGCGTGACGGATGACGTGGGGGCGTTCGGTCATGGTTTCGGTTCCGGTCATGCTGCCATCTGCTTTTCGAGCGGCTTGCGGGCGATCAGCACTTCCCAGCCGCCGCCGGGGGCAAATTCGCCCGCGGTGAATTCACGCTCGGCCACGGCCTCGCTGGCTTCCTGGCTGTAGCCTTCGGCGGCGGCGGCAAATTCCATCACCGCCATGGGCGCGGTATCGAACTTCACGTCCGCCCGATCGAACCCGGCCTTTTCGGCCAGCGCGACTTGTAATTCACGTCGCTGCGGATGAACCAGGTATCATTGTCGCGGCCCGGAATGTCGCCCGAGAATTCTGGCGTGATCGCAAAAGAGTACTTTGAAGTCAGCGGCAGGCTGTTGCCCTTGAAGCCATCGCCCGTAACGCCCGTGACACGAGTGATCGCCGGGTCATTGAACGAACGGATGTTGGTGTCGTTGTAGGCCCCCGAGAACGCGAGCGACACGCCTTCCATGGGAAGGATTGTCGTATCGAGTTCGATTCCCTTGACCTTGGTCCGGCCCGAGTTTGCGATGCCGGTGATGGTTGAGCTCAGCGGCGGATTCAGCGAATTGTCCACGAAGAAGACGCTGCGCGTGTTGTACTGGTTCTTCCAGTCACCGTAGTAAGCCGAAAGAGCAAAGATCAACTTGTTGTCGAAGGCCCGGCCCTTCAGGCCGATTTCGTAGTTCGTCAGCTTTTCCGGAACAGTAATGCCACGCAGGCCAAGCGACTGGGACGCGGCGATTTCGCCGGCGGTGCCCGAGAACAGACGGGCGTTGAACGACGAGATGCTGACGTTCGCCGCCTTCGACCATGACGCGTAAGCCATGATTTCGGGCGTGATCTTGTAGTTGACGATCACGCGCGGCATGAAGTTGTCGTAGTTCTTCGCGAAGAACTGCGTCAGCGGGGCATAAGTGCCGGCCGGAACACCGTTTTCAGCAGCAGCGGCCGCCGAGATCGTTGCGCCCAGACCACCGGTGAAACCGAACACCTTGTCGCGCTGGTAACGACCTTCGAGGCTGATCTCGAGCGCGTCGGTGGGCTTGATGTTGACGCTGCCGAAGATGCCCTTGGTTTCCACCCGCTGCGGGGCAGAAGCCGTGCCAGCACTGCGGGCCAGGCCCAGAACAGCTTCGCCATAGACGTTGAACAGGTCACGCTTGACCTTGGTGTCCATGTAGTTGAGGCCGATCATGCCCGAGATCATGCTGCCATTGTCAAAGGAAGCGCGCAGTTCCTGAGAGAAGTCCTTGCTGTGGCGTTCGATCGCGAAGGGGAAGTTGTAATAGGGAAGCAGGCCGTTGGTCGGCGTGGCGGCCGTGTTGATCAGCGACGAGCTGTCATAGTTGTCGAGCTCGGACATCTGCGACCACTTTTCGTCGTTGACGCCGGTGAGCGACGAGAGCGTGATGCCCGTGTCGCCCAGTTCGTAATCGATGTTGGCGTCGGCATGGAGGTACTTGCGCTTGAGGCCATAGCCCTGAACGCCATCGCTGGGCGAGACGGGGCGGAAACGGCCATCGGCCAGCACGGCCGAGGTCCTGGCATCGATGTAGGTGTTCTGGGCAGGCGAGAACGCTGCCGGCAGCGCCGGGGCCTGACCGCAGATGAACGGGTTGACGCCGTTCAGCGTACAGTTGGACAGGCCGGGGACGATGATCGTGCCGTTGGTGTTTCCGCTCAGCGCCGGGATGTTGACGACGCCGTTGTTCGAGCGGACTTCGTAGGCCGAAAGCATGCCCTGTGCGGCTGGGCCGTCATTGTCTTCGCTGTAAAGACCAAAGACCTTCATCGTCAGCTGGCTGGAGGGCGTGAACATCAGCATGCCGGTGACGGTGCGGGTGCGCTGATCGCCGAGACGCTCGTTGGGGTTTGCGCGATTGCGGTAGGAACCGCCGCGCTCGAGCGCGCGCCCGGAAATGCGGAAGCTCAGGATGTCGCGCGCGATCGGGCCTTCGAGCGAGCCCTGCATATCATAACCATCGCGGCTGAAGACCGAGGCGTTCAAGCTGCCGCCAAAATCGCTCTTCGGGGTCTTGTTGACCACGTTGACCGCGCCGGCGAAGGCATTGCGGCCGAAGTAGGCGTTCTGCGGGCCCTTGAGCACTTCGACACGGGCCGGATCCGTGATCGAGTTCAGCGCAGACGCAGACGAAACCGGCACGCCGTCGATAAAGGTCGCGGTCAGCGTCGAGTCCGTGGTCGAGGGCGTGAAGCCGCGCAGCGAGATCTGCTGGAACGAGCGGTCATTGCGGCCCGAGTTGTTGCCGGTGACGTTGATGCCGGGCGTTGCGTCGATCAGGTCGGTCAGCGAGATGATGCCGCGCTGGCCGATTTCCTCAGACGGCATCGCAGCAATCGCGATCGGCGTAGTCAAAAGGGTTTCAAACGCCGATATCCGGCAGGCCAATATTGATCGAGATCATGGACTGAGCTGTAACTCCATGCCCTGACTCCATCGAACAATGGCAAAGTTGCGTCGCTGCCTCGCAGCGAATCTGTGGCGTGTCCGTCTGTCGGATGGAAGCGCGTTCTCCGCGAATGCAGTGGTGGAATGCTTCAGAAGCGTTTCGGTGGCCGATTGTGAGAGCAAACGTCTGACCACGTCGGCATACTTTGCGTTCATGTCGAACAGGTTCGCTTCATGGGGACCTGCGTGACGATCGCCGCACGCCTCCGCAACAACCGCGGTCTTGAAGCCATGGCTCATCGCGTCGACGCAGCTCGCACGGACGCAGCCCGATGTCGTCAGGCCGGTCAGGATCACGCTGTCAACGCCGGCAGCCGTTAGGGTCGAGGCGAGGGAGGTGCCGAAGAATGCGCTCGGATACTGCTTGGAGACGACGAGTTCCGTTTCCAGCGGTTCGAGGCCCGGGCCCCAGGCCGCCATGGGATTGCCTTGCGTGAAATTGCGCAAGGGTATGGCCTTTTCGAAGAAGCGGCCGCCGTCGAACCCGCTGGGGTGGTAGACGACATTGGTCAGGATCACCGGAATGCCGGCGGCATGCGCGACAGAGCGGATGCGCAGCGCGGATGCCAGCGCCTCATCCACCTCGGCATAGAGGGCATTGCCCTTTTCAAAGTAGGCCTGGCAGAAATCGATCAGCAGCAGTGCCGGCCTTGTCCCGAAACCAACCCGGTTGTCATAGGCCTTCTTGTAGTTGGCCAGCAGGTCTTCTTCGGTGCTCACGCGGCAAACTCCCTGGTGTAGAGCCACGGCTGGCTCTGGCGCTGACGGACCTCGAACGCCTCGATCTCGCCACTGTACTGATTCACGATCTGATCGGTTTCGTCCCACCCGTTCAAAAGGGCAAGACGGCGTTCAGGCGGGATCGAGAACGAGATGGGCGCAAGGCCTTCTGCGCTCAGCTGCTGACTCTCAAGATCCACGGAAAAGTTTGCGCCTGCTTCTGCCAGATCCATCAGCGCGGCAACCTGTCCTTCGGGTAGGACGATTGGAACGATGCCGTTGCGCATGCAGTTGGACTGGAAAATCTCGCCGAAGCTGGAAGAGATGACGGTCCGGACACCAAGGCCGAGGAGCGCCCAGACCGCCTGTTCGCGGCTTGAGCCCGAGCCGAAGTTGGCACCGGCAATGATCACCGGGGCATCGGCAAAGGGCGGATCGTTTAGGACGTAACCTTCGACCTTGCTGCCATCGCTGGCAAAGCGGCGATCATGGAAGGCGTATTCCCCGAGGCCCGCCTTCGCCGTGATCAGCAGGAAACGCGCGGGGAAGATGATATCGGTATCGAAATTGTCCTCGCGCATGGCGGCGGCGCGGCCCGATACGGTGGTGAACGGCTGGGCGGGCATCAGGCAAGGCTCCTTGCATCGACGAGGTGGCCGGTCACGGCGGCGGCTGCAGCCATGGCCGGACTGACGAGGTGCGTTCGACCACCCGGCCCCTGCCGTCCTTCGAAGTTGCGGCATCGAAACGCGCGAGATCTGCGCATTGGATAGGTAACGTCCAATGGCGTTCAGCGCAGATTCCGGCAGCAACGGATCGGCCGTTCCCCACAGCAGCAGGACAGGCTTGCGCACCTTGGCCATCTCGATGGTGGCCGGCTTGCCATCGCCGATGCGGGCAATCAGCCCGATGAGGTTCTTTTCGGGCACGCGCCGGTAGAAGTCGTAATACTCCTTCTGGGTCTGCGCGGAAATGCGGGCTGGATCGCCTGCGAAAAAGGTCAGGAAGTTCGTCCAGAAATCCTGATCGCGAAAGCCGGTTTGCTGCGCCTGGTCCATCGCGGATTTCAGGTCCTGGCTGAGCTTCAGATGGCTGGTATCCACCGGATCGGAAGGCGTGTTCGAAAGAATCAGGCGTTCGATCATGTCCGGCCGGCGGGCGGCCATGTACATGCCCATCGTGCCGCCGCTGGAAACGCCGGCAAACGTCACCTTCCGAACCTGCAGATGATCGAGCAGGGCAATGGGAACGTCGGTGGGGACGAGAGTCTTGAGAGACTCGTCGGGGGGGGCATCGGAGAGGCCGTAGCCCGGCAGGTCGAGGCGAATGATGCGATAACGCGCCTTGAGCCGCTTGGCGATCACGTCCCATGTGCGGACCGAGCTTTCCGAGCCATGGACCAGCAGGAGCGCCGGCCCCTTGCGCGGACCTTCGTCCTTGTAGTGGATCTTCAGTCCACCCACCGTGAAGAAGCGGCTGTTCTTGTCGGCATAGATCCGGCGGAGTTGGTCGACGGTCAGGTAGGGCCTGGCAGCTCCAGCGCTGGCAGCTGGTTGCACCGTGGTGCTGAAGCCCGCCGAGGACACCTCGCTCACCGCAATCCGTCTTGGCGAACTGATGGTCGAGGCTGGCGTGCCCGCCGGTGTGCTCAACGTCGTCACCGGCCTTGGCGGACAGACCGGCGCAACGCTGGCTGCGCATCCCCATGTCGACAAGATCGCCTTTACCGGATCGACCGCGACGGGCCGTGCCGTGCTCGATGCGGCCAAGACCAACTTCAAGCGCGTCACGCTGGAGCTTGGTGGCAAGTCGCCTTCGATCGTTTTCCCCGATGCCGACATGGCCATCACCGTGCCGGGCGTGGCCAATGCGATCTTCTTCAACGGCGGGCAGGTGTGTATCGCCGGTTCGCGGCTCTACGTGCACCGCTCGGTCCACGATCAGGTTGTCGAAGGCGTCGCGGCCTATGCCAAGGGGCTGAAGATCGGCCATGGCCTGCTGCAGGACACGCAGATGGGGCCGGTCGTCTCGGCCCGCCATGCCGAGCGCGTCGAGGGCTTCCTCCAGCGCGCGAAGGGCGAAGGCGCGACGATGCTGACCGGTGGCGAGCGTACCGGCGATGCCGGCACCTTCATTACCCCGACCGTGGTGGTTGACGTGAAGCCCGACATGGAAATCGTGCGCGAGGAAGTGTTCGGACCGGTCCTCGTCGTCCAGTCGTTCGATGATGAGGAAGAGGTGATCGCCGCCGCCAATGCCAGCGACCATGGCTTGGCTGCCAGCGTCTGGACCGAGAGCCTCTCTACCGCGCACCGCATGTCTGCCGACATCCGCGCCGGCACGGTCTGGATCAATTGCCATGCCATGTACGACGCCTCGCTCGCCATTGGCGGGGTGAAGCAATCGGGCTGGGGCCGCGACAGCGGGCGGCAGGCGATGGACAACTACCTCGAATGGAAGACGGTCTGCGCCTGCGTCTGACGCCTCACCCTCTCCCCAGAACACCCGGATCCCAGCCATGAACGCCAGCCTCGCCGCAAAATCCACCATGCCCGACGAGGTGCCGACCGGCGTCGTCCTGCGCTACGGCGTGGGCCAGTTGGGCGCGCAGGTGTTCCGCGATACACCAGCGGTGCTGCTGCCGCTGTTCATGACGACCATGCTGGGCGTGCCGGCGTGGCTTGCCGGCCTTGTCGTGCTGCTGCCCAAGCTGTGGCAGATCGTGTGCGATCCGCTTGTCGGAGCCTGGTCGGACCGGATGAAGACGGCAATCGGCCGTACGCCGTTTCTGATCGCCGGAGCGGTGGGCACGACGCTGGGTTTCATCGCGCTCTTTCGGGTTCGTGTTTCTCTATGTGGTTCAGGCGATCTGGCTGATTCCGATCTTCATCCTGTGCATGTCTGCCACCAGCCTTGCTTCGCAGCCGCTGTGGTTGTGGCTGCCAAGGCGCATTGGCAAACCGCGCGCCTATGTTCTTGCCGCTGCAATCTGGGCAGCGGTGACGATCACCTGGCTTTGGGTCGGCAAGGGCGGGGGCGATGTTGCCACGCTACCGGGCGGGCAGCCGGTCAACACCCAGCACCTGCTGATCCTGCTGCGTGCGGTGATCATTGGCGCGTTCAACGGCGGGTTCATCCTGCTTGCCCTGTCGATGATGACCGATACGGTCGACCTTCAGCGCCGCATGCAAGGGGTGGCAAACGAAGGCGTCTTTGCCGGGCTGTTTTCCGCCACGGAGAAGCTGGCATTTGCGCTGGGCCCGGTCATCGCCGGGATCGTGATGAGCGCGTTCGGTTTCGTCTCGTCCACTGGTGGTGCCGCCGCGCAGAGCGAAAGCGCGCTTACCGGCATCATCCTGCTTTACAGTGCAATCCCTGCCACCTTGCAGGTGATCGCCCTGTTGATCTTCAGCCGTTATCGCTTGCCTGACGCCTGACAGAAAGGGGGCCGGGCCATGTCTTTCCGGGAGGGTGTGGAACGGCATGGCCCGGTCTGCGCGGCGACGTGTGGTGGGTAGGTCGACCGCGCGAGGGAAGTTCGATCAGAAGCGGAAACGGACGCCCGCGCGATAGATCCGGCCGAGCCCGTCATAGAGCGCGGGGTTGGAGAAGATGTTGGTCTTCGCCGGGGCATTGTCGAACACGTTGTCGACCTTTGCGTAGGCGACGATTTCCTTGGTGATGTTCACGCTGCCGCCGATGTCGAGGTAGAAGGCTCCTGGCAGGAAGTTCTGGTCGATCGTCGGGCGCTGCGAGGTAGAAGCCGGGCAGGTGCCCGCCGAGCAGACCACGTACTGGTTGCCGATCACGCCATCGCTGAACCAGCGCTCCTGCACCAGAAGCGAGAACTTGTCATTCTCGTAGCTCTGGATCAGCAGGAACTTCCAGTCCGGCGTCGCACCGTTGTTGTTGCCTGCTGTATCGACCGGAAGCGTGCCCGGAAGGCCGGTGTCGGTGATGAACTTGATCACGTGCGTGGCAAGGCCGCGGAAGGTGAAGCTGCCGGGCAGGCCCAGCGGCTGCTGCCAGCGGTACGAAGCTTCGATGTCAAACCCGCTGGTGTTGATCGAGGCGAGGTTGAACGCCTGCACGTTGATGAAGTTGGGACCGTTCGTATTGCTCAGGTTGAAGGCGCTGCAGGTGGAGAGCAGCACCTTCTGGAAGCAGAGCTGGACGATATCGTTGGCGCCGAGGCTCGAGATCACGTCCTTGATCTTGATCTGGTACCAGTCGAACGAGACGTTGAGGCCAGGCAGCCAAGAAGGGTTGGCGAGCGCGATTCCGGCCGTGTTGTTGCGGGCAAACTCCGGCGTCAGCGCGGTGTTGCCGATGGTGTTCTGGATCGCCAGCACGTTCGAATTGGTGAACGGATCGAAGAAATTGGGCAGCGTCGTGGTGACGGGCGCCGCGAACAGTTCCGAAAGGTTCGGCGCGCGCACATCGCGCGACATCACACCACGAACGCGCAGCCCGTCGACGGGCAGGTCCCAGGTGCCGCCGACCTTCCACGCCCAGACCGTGCCCGAGGTGCTGTAATCGGTCACGCGGCCAGCGGCGTTGATGTTTAGCTTGCCGGTGCTGTCCGAATTGAGGATCGGCACGTCGACTTCGAGATAGGCTTCCTTGACTGTGTAGGTGCCGTTGCCGTTCTTGTAATTGCCTGCATACCAGTTGTTGCCGCCCTGGATGAGCAGCGGGTCGGCCGGGTAGTCGCCCCCCGCCGGCGTGTTGGCAAAGCCCGCGCCGTAAGGGTCGGCGGTCACGCGGTAATGCTCGCGCCGCCATTCACCGCCGAAGGCAACGGAAAGCGGGCCGGCCCACAGTTCGACCGGCGAGCCCGAGAAGTTGATGCTGGCCACGTCCTGCGTCTGGCGCGTGCGCTGGTAGGGCCCGGCTTCGGGCATTATGTAGTTCCGGGCAGCTTCCGAAGCCTTGTCGCCGAAGATGTTCAGCGGCACGCAGCCATTGGCCCGCGCGACCGGATTGCGGCATACGATCACGCCGTTTTCGAGTACCGCGTCGATCGCGTTGTTGAAGCGGTTGCTGAGCAGGATGTTGTCGACGTCGATGCGCGTGCGATTGACGCCGTGCTCGTAGTAGGTGTCGTAAGTCCACTCGGTGCCACCGATCTCGGCTGCACCCTTGGCGCCGATCACCGCGCGCACTTGCTCGCGATCGGTATGGACCTGCGTGTTGCCAAGCGAGGCATTGCTGGTGCCGAAGCGGAAGCTGGTGATTCCGGCGTTGGCGCAGGCAGCGGCGATGCTACCCGGCAGGAACGGATTGGAGCACTGGATCGTCAGGCCCGGGCGGTTCTGGCCATTGACCGGCTGGTTCTGCGTTTTCACCCGGCCATAGTTGAACGTGGCGTAGACTTCGCTGCCCGGCGTGAACTCGAAACCGACGCGACCATAGCCGTTGTAGCGATCTATCCGAGACTTGAGCGAGCGGCCCGCATCGACGTTGCCGGTCAGGTCACCTCCAAGGCAGAAGCCGGGGAAGCAGCCGCTGATGTTTCCAGCCGCATCCTTGGCAGGAACGCCATTAGAACCGTACTGGAACTGGAACGGATTGCCCGCGGCGTCGAACGCAATGCCCTGCAGCGGACCAGCCGTGATCAGGCCGTACTTGGTGAAGGTGGTCGATTGCGCGAAGTCGCGCACGAGGAACTGCGGCGAACCGTCGTTGAGCACGCCGCGGTTGATCAGCGTGGTCTGCTTGAACCAGTCGCGCCCGTTGGCAAGGCCGATGCCCCATTCGCCGCCGCCGACGCCACCTTCATGCGAGTATTCGACGTTGCCGATCACGCGCAGGCGGTCGTCCGCAAAGGCGGTGCCGAACGCGAGCTGGGCCACGGCCTGCTCATCATCGCCGTAGTTGGTGATGCCGCCTTGGATATTGCCCTTGATGCCCTTGAAACGGGTGTCGGTGACGAAGTTGACCACGCCGCCAACCGCGTCCGAACCATAGGATGCCGAGGCACCGCCATTCACCACGTCGACACGCTGCGTGAGGAGCTGCGGGAACAGGCTGATGTCGGGCACGCCCGTCACGTTGGCGCCGACGACGCGCTGGCCGTCGAGCAGGGTAAGCGTCCTGATCGTGCCGACTCCGCGAAGCGAGAAGGAACTCAGTCCCTGCGCGCCGCTTGAGGTGCTGAAGGTGTTGACCTGCGTGCCGCTCGACCCCTGCAGCGAGGGAAGCTGCGAGATAGTGGTGAAGATGTTGGGCTGGGCGTTTGCGGCGATCTGCTCGCTCCCGATCACCGTCGTCGGCGTCGGCGCGGTGAAGCCGCTGGTGTTGATGCGCGACCCGGTCACGATGATCTCTGCCGCGCTGGGCCTGTCGTCAGCTTGATCCGCATCTTCGGCGGCGACAGAAGGCGCAGCCGCGTCCTGGGCGCTGGCCGCGATCGGTGCAAGCGCGGCAATCGCCACGACCCCAAGCGATGCGCCTTGCAGCAGCAGGCGACGACAATCCAGCAAGTTCAACAACATCCCACTCCTCCACATAGAATTTCGTGTGCTCCGCATCGGATCGTGCGGCGTTTTTCACTGACAAGTATGATCGGGAGGGTTTCCGCCGGTAACTGCCGGTCACTGCGTCGACGCTCCTGGAAGCGTCTGCGCTGCGAGTCGGTGGTTAGGCTTTTCCTCCCCGATCCTTGATGTTCCGGGGCTTTACTAAACGGAATTCCCCGATTAGTGGTAACGTTAACGCATTTTTCTCTAGGTCGCGAATCCTCTCTTGTCAATAGTCTGACAAATTGGCATTGCCTCCGCAGTAGCAGAAATGCCTGCACATGATCGTTCGGCGCCGTCGGCCGAAAAATCGTGCTTTGGGAGATACTTGGTTGCCAGGCTTGAGGATGACCCGAATCCGGTGGACGATCATTGCGCTTTTCGTCGGCGCGATGGTTCTGAACTATCTGGCGCGCTCGGTCCTTGGCGTCGCTGCGCCGGTCGTGCTGGAAGAGCAGGGCATAACCAGCGAACAATATGGCTGGGTCACCGGTGCCTTCCAGCTTGGCATCATGCTTCAGCCGTTGGCCGGATACTTCCTCGACAGCGTCGGCCTGCGCGTCGGCTTCGCGATCTGCGCAGCGGCGTGGTCGCTCATCACCATGGCCCATGTCTTCGCCTCCGGCTGGCTTAGCTTTGCAGCCTTGCGCGGGCTGCTGGGCCTTGCCGAAGGATCGGCGCAGCCGGCAGGGCAGAAACTCGTCGCCACCTGGTTCCCGGCGCGTGAACGGGGCACGGCCGGTGGCATCTACAACATCGGTGCATCGTTCGGCGCCGTCTTCGCCCCGCCGCTGGTGGCGTGGGCCGTGCTGGCTTACTCCTGGCGTGCGGCTTTCGTGGTGGCCGGCGGCCTCGGGCTGCTGTGGGTCATGCTCTGGCTGTTCTGGTATCAGAGTCCCGACCGGCACCGTCACATCGCAGAGAACGAGCGGGAACTGATCGCCAGCGGGCAGGAAGCACATCTCGCCGCCACCGAGCGACGCCCCTCGATCCCGCAGATCCTGCGCCGCCGCAACCTCTGGGGCATCGCCCTGCCGCGGCTGCTGGCGGATCCTGTCTGGGGCATGCTGTCATTCTGGATGCCGCTTTACCTTGCGCGGGTTCACCGTTTCGACCTGACGCAGATCGCCATCTTTGCCTGGCTGCCATTCCTTGCCGCCGACCTTGGCTGCCTGTTCGGCCCGGCGGTGGCGTCAGCGCTCAACCGGCGCGGCGTCGACCTTGTCGATGCGCGGCGTTTCGCTTTCACGCTGGGCGCAGTGATGATGACCGGCATGGCCTTCGTCGGCATGGTCAGCAGCCCTTACGTTGCCATTGCGCTGCTCTGCCTTGGCGGATTTGCCCACCAGACGCTGTCGGTCACTGTCATCACCATGGCGTCCGACCTGTTCCGCCGCAACGAAGTGGCCACCGCCGCCAGCCTGGCGGGCCTTGCCGCCAATCTCGGCGTCCTGATCTTCTCGCTCCTGCTTGGCGGGCTGGTCGACCGCGTCGGCTATGAACCCTTTTTCATTGTTCTGGGCTTGCTCGACCTTTTCGGCGCGGCCCTCCTCTGGACCCTGGTGCGAAAGCCCGCATGACCCATTTCGCCAATCCTGTTCTCCGTGGCTTCAACCCCGATCCTTCGATCGCCAGGGTAGGCGACGACTTCTACATCGCGACGTCGACCTTCGAATGGTATCCGGGGGTGCAGATCCACCACAGCCGCGATCTTGTTCATTGGAGAACCGCGGCACGCCCGTTGCACCGGCCCAGCCAGCTCGACATGCGCGGCGATCCCGATTCCTGCGGCGTTTGGGCGCCCGACCTCACTCATGCGCATGGCCGGTTCTGGCTGATGTTCACCGATGTGAAGCGCTATGGACAGACCACCGTCAGCGGTGCCACCGGCGCGTCCCTGCGAGACTTTCACAACTATCTCGTCACCGCGAAAGAGATCGATGGCGAGTGGTCCGATCCGGTTCACCTCAACAGCAGCGGGTTTGATCCCTCACTGTTTCACGATGACGACGGGCGGACGTGGCTGGTGAACCTGCTGTGGGACCATCGCCCCGGCCGCAGCCGGTTCGGCGGCATCATGGTGCAGGAGCTCGATCGCCAGACGATGCGCCTTGTTGGCAAGCGCCGTCTTGTCTTTGGGGGAACCGAGCGCGGCTTTACAGAGGCCCCGCACATCTACAAGCGCAATGGCTGGTATTACATCCTCGTGGCTGAGGGCGGTACGGGCTGGGACCATGCTGTGGTCATGGCCCGGTCGCGCGATCTGTTCGGGCCTTACGAAGTCCATCCCGATGGTGCCGTGCTGACCTCGGCCGGGCGCCGGGAGGGTAATCTGACGCGTGCCGGTCATGGCGATCTTGTCGATCTGCCAGATGGCAGCACCTGGATCGCCTATCTCTGCGGTCGACCCTTGCCAGGTCATGAACGCTGCGTTCTCGGGCGTGAAACCGCGATCCAGCCGATGGTTTGGGGTGACGATGGCTGGCTGCGGACCGTCGCGGGCGACGGCGCGCCCGACCCGGCGCCGCCGCTCCCGCCGTTGCAGGCCGCCCCCGAGATCGCCGATGCAGACTGGGATGGCACCTTTGAGGCAGGGTGCCTGCCGCTGCCTCTGCAATGGCTCCGGACTCCCCGGCCTGAGCGCCTGTTCAGCCTTTCGGCGCGACCGGGCTGGCTGCGGCTCTATGGTCGAGAGACGGTAGGCAGCTTCTTCGAGCAGGCGCTCGTCGCGCGCCGGCAGGAGCATTTTGCATTCGAAGCCAGCACGATCCTCGACTTTGATCCACAGGATTTCCAGCAGTCCGCCGGACTCATCTGCTATTACAACAGCACGAAGTTTCACTACCTCAACGTGACTGTCGAAGGGGAACGTCGCCAGTTGCAGGTGCTTTCCGCAGTGCCAAACGAGGAGACGGCTGCCTATGTCGTCGCCGAAGAGCTGCCCGATGGTCCGATCGAGCTGCGGGTCGAGGTTGTGGGACCTGATCTGCGCTTCAGCTGGCGTTGCGGAGATGACGGGTGGATCGAGTGGCCGCATGTACTGAATGCCAGCGTGCTGTCGGACGAAGTATCGCTGCCCGGCTTGCCCAACTTCACCGGCACGTTCGTCGGCGTTGCTGCGCAGGATCTGTCCGGAGACGGCGCGCATGCAGACTTCCGCTTCCTGCGATATCGTGGGAAAGACCTTGCTTGAGCGAGACATTTGCCGGGTGCCGCAAGCGCGGGCTTATGTTAACGTAAAACCAAGTTCGATCAAGGATATGTCTGATTTAATATGAAGCAGGGCAAGGGGCGGGGCCGGGACAAGAGCGGTGAAGGCGAGCGCCAGCAGCGTGGCGCTACGGTCATCGATGTTGCCGCGCGCGCCGGTGTCTCGGCGATGACCGTGTCGCGCGTCATCAACGGGCAGGGGCGGGTAAAGCCCGAAACGCGCGAGGCGGTGGAGAAGGCGATCGCCGAACTCGCCTATGTTCCCAACGTCGCCGCCCGCAGCCTCGTCCGGTCGACGGAGCTGCGCATCGGCGTGGTCTATTCCAACCCCAGCGCAACATTCATGAGCGATTTCCTCACGGGCGTTTATGAAGAAGCGTCGGCGCGAGGTGCCCGGCTGATCCTCGTCAAGGGCGAGGGCGGGCAACCTCCATCCGAGGACGCGCTGCGCGAACTCGTCCGGTCAGGCGTGCTTGGCGTTCTGGTCACGCCTCCGTTGGGCGAATCGCCCCGCGTCCTGCGCATCCTCGGTGAGGCGGGGCTGCCCATCGCTGCTGTGGGCGCCTATGGGACGACCGGCGTGATCCGCGTTCGCATTGACGACCGCAAGGCCGCCTGTGAAATCACCCGCCTGCTGATCGGCCTTGGCCATCGCCGCATCGGCTTCGTCCTTGGCAACCCCGACCAGTCAGCCAGCGCCGAGCGCATGGCCGGATTTCACGACGCGGTGCGCGAGGTCGACGGCGTGGAAACGATGGTGGTCGCAGGCGACTACCGCTACGAATCCGGTCTTGTGGCCGGCGAACAGTTGCTAGGCAGCGACAACCCACCCACCGCCGTCTTCGCCAGCAACGACGAGATGGCCGCCGCTGTGGTTTCTGTGGCGCACCGCCGCCAATTGCACGTGCCGGATGAACTCACCGTCGTTGGCTTCGACGATACCACCGCCGCTGTCATGCTGTGGCCGCCGCTCACCACCGTGCATCAGCCCGTCCATCGCCTCGCCAAGGAGGCGCTGGGCCTGCTGGTACAGAAGATTGCGTCAGGCGGGGAGAGGGCCGCCGAGGGGCGCGACGTCATTCTCGATCACGAGATCGTTGTGCGCCAGTCCAGCGCGCCGCCTAGCGGCGGGTCAGCCCGCGGATGAGCGTGTTGGGCAGAAACGCATTGTCCCATTCCGCGCTGCCGTCCTTGGGTGCAGGAGGCGTCGGCCCCACTCGCAGGGTGATCAGTCGATACTTCGGGCTGATCGCCACGATCTGGTTCGAGTTGCCATCGAACAGGTACAGCTCAGGATCAAGATAGGGTTCGGAATGAAGCACCTGTGGCCCCAATGTCCCCGGAGCGCCAAAGCCACGACGCTGGTGGTAGGGTTCACCGATCCAGATGCCGAGGCCGAAGTTGGGATTCTGGGCCGTGCCCTTGCGCATGTCGGCAACATAACCCTGGGGCAGAAGACGCTTGTTCTGCCACTTGCCTTCATCCAGCAGCAGCACGGCCATGCGCAGGTAGGTCTCGGCCGGCAGATAGGTGCAGCAGCCCGAATGAGCGAGACCGCCCGGTTTGCCGACCCATATCCTTCCGCCTTGCGCGCCCAGGGGGCGTAGCACTTCGCGGCTGAGGAAATCGCCATAGCGCTGCCCGGTCGCGCCTTCGATCACCATCGCGATCAGATCGCTTGGCGCATTGGCATAGGAGTAGCGCGTGCCCGGTTCATACGGCATCGGATAGCTCTCGATGATCCGCTGGCCAAAATCGGTGTCGAGCAGGGCGGAGTTGTAGGGATGCGCAGGGTCAGTGCTGAAGCCTTGGTCGAGCATGCCTGAACGCATGTCGAGCAGGTATCGAATGGTGATCTTCGCTTTCGGCGTCCCCTTGGCCGACGGAATGAAATCGGCAATGGACTGGTCGAGCGAGCGAATTTTGCCCAAGGCAATCGCACGGCCGACCGCAATGGCGGTCAGCGGCTTTGACAGCGATCGTATGATGCGAAGCAGCGTCGCGGTGGTGGGACTGCGGCGCGGCTTTTTCCGGAGACATATCCAATGGTTGACGTCCAGGGTTACCGCGCCTGTCTCGGCGTGATTGCCCCTTCCACCAATACGACCGTGCAGCCCGACATGGAGCGCATGCGCCCCGCCGGCGTGACCAACCACTTCTCGCGCATTTTCGTGGAAGATCCGGTTGCCCTCTCGAATGAGGATTTCATCGCCGGCACGACGGCGATTGCCGAAAACACGATGGATGCGGTGCGCTCGGCGATGACGCTGCGTCCCGAGTATCTGGTGCTCGGCATGTCGGCGATCACGTTCTACGGCGGGGTCGAAGGTGGCAAGAAGTTCAAGGCCGAGGTCGAGGAACTGGCCGGCGTAGGCGCGTCGACCGGATCGGAATCGGTGGCGGCGGCGCTGAATGCCTATGGCAACGTCAAGACCGTCAGCTTCGTTGCGCCCTATTACCGCGTCGCCAACGCTGAGGTACGCCGTTTCCTTGAGGAATCCGGCTTTTCGGTGGTGCGGGACGTGGCCCTGCAGTGCAAGCGCTGGACCGACATCGCCAAGGTAACGCCCCAGCGTTTGCGCGAGGTGATCGACCATCTCAACGGTAGCGACGTGGATGCAATCGTGCAGGTCGGCACCAACCTTTCGATGGTCAGCCTTGCCGCCGAATACGAGCTCAAGCTCGACAAGCCGGTGATCGCGATCAACACCGCAACATATTGGCACGCCTTGTGCACGCTCGGCATTACCGACCGGATCGAAGGCCTCGGAAGACTCCTCTCCGAGTTCCGAGGCTACGGGTGCGCGCGCGGTTCTCCCTCCGCAGACGCGCACCCTCAACGCCTTTGGCGGTTGACCTTCACCGAGGCTGGCCGCCGCTGCGCGTCGAGTTCGATCACGAGATCGGCCCGAGCCGGCATTTCATCGAGAATGTGCCGTGTGATCCGTTCGTAGTACATCACGAAACGTTCGATCGCCTTTCGGTCCATCAAGCCTGATACGTCACGGCCTTCGCTGGCCAGAGCGCGGCGCAGGGTCTCCTCCTGCTCCAGACGCCACTCGGCCACGACCTCGAAGCCGGGGGCCTGCAGCAGCACCAGCATGTCGAACTTCGAGAAGAACGCCTGATACTGTCCAGCGAGGCAGGCGTTCACGTGGCTCCGCCAGACCGCATCCGGGTCTTCGTCCCGTTCCAGCGCGTTGATGGGAGCGCTGAGCAGGCCGGCTTCCTGCGGCCGCGCTCCGACGCACCAGCCTTCGAACAGGACGATATCGACGGGGGTGTCTACCATCCGCCAGTCCTCGTGCGGAACCTGGTCGTCCTTCGCCTTGTCAAAAGCCGGCAAGGCGAGGGATCCCGTTCCGCCAAGCGCATCGAGAATGCGGATGCCTGCTGCAACGTCATGCGTGCCCGGAACGCCCCGCACCGCAAAGAGCGGATGGACCATCTCAGCCAGTCGCTGCCGGCCTGCCTTGGGCAGATAGAGATCATCGAGCGACAGCGTTACCGTGCGCAGGCCGTCTTGCTCCATGCGTTCGGCCAGCAGGCGAGTGGTCCACGTCTTGCCGGAACCTTGCGCGCCGCAGATGCCGACCGCGAAGGGACCATTGCGGTCTTGCGAAAGCTGATCAAGGATCGCTTCTGCCAGAATCTCGACGGTGCTTGTCATGCGGTGTCCCCAAGATGGACACCGATTATCAGGCGCGCCCAACAGCGCCGCAACCTAGAACCGCAGGATCGGCTTTACCACGCGTCCCGATTCTGCAGCGGCAAACGCCTCGGATATTTCGTCGAACCTGAACCATTCGACGAGGCGGTCGAACGGGAAGCGACCTGCGCGGTGGTATTCGATGAGTTCAGGGATGAAGGTTTGGGGATCGGCGCTGCCTTCTACGACGCCGCGGATCACGCGGCCCGCGCTCATGACGTGGGTGGTGTCGGCCCGCACTTCTGTGCCGGGGGCATAGGCGCCGACCAGCGCGATTTCGCCTCGCGGCGCGAGGGCAAGGATCGCAGCGTTCACCAGCGAGGCAATGCCCGTGGTATCGATGATATAGTCGAACCCTGCCGGACAGCCCGCTTCCGCCGCCAGCGCCGCGAAGTCGTCACCGCTCCGCAAGACGTGGGTCGCGCCCAGTTCAATGGCGAGGTCCAGCCGCGCTGGATTGACATCTATCGCCGCAATCGTTCCTGCGCCGGCGATGCCCGCTGCCATGACCGCAGACAGGCCAACCGCGCCCACTCCGATCACCGCGACGCTGGATCCTGCGCGCACGTGGCAGGCTTTGAGCACCGCGCCCGCGCCGGTCTGGATGCCGCAGCCCAAGGGGCCGAGCAGCTCGATCGGCAGATCCTCGGACACCTTCACCGCATTGCGCCGGTTGACCACGGCATGCGTTGCGAATGATGATTGGCCGAAGACATGGCTATGCACCGGTGCGCCACCTGCGTCGGTCAGCGCGGTCGAGCCATCGGCGCGCGCACCGAAGAAGTTCAGCGGTACCCATGAATGGCAATAGGCCGGCGCCTTCTCGTCGCAGCTGGGGCAATGGCTGCAGGACATGAAGCTCAGCACGACATGATCGCCCACCATGAGATCGGACACGTCGCTGCCCACCGCCCTGACGACGCCCGAACCCTCGTGACCCAGCACCACGGGAAGCGGCACTGGCAGGTGCCCGTCGCGCATCACCATATCTGTATGACAGATGCCGACGCCGCGCATTTCGACGAGCACTTCGTCGGCGCGCGGAGCGTCAATGGTGACAGTCTCGATCCTTGGCGCTGCGCCCGCAGTGCGCAGGACTGCGGCGTTGGCGGTGGTCATGTCGGATTTCCTGTGAATGGCAAAAGGGATGGAGGCGAAGCCCCGTCCACGGTTCGGATTTTGTGGCGGGGCTTCGGACGATCAGAACTTGAAGCCGACGCGGGCGTACCATTCGCGGGGCCGGTTGTAGCTGCCGAAGTAAACCCCGGCCGCGTCGTTGGCGCCTGCCGAAACGAGGTAGCGCTCATCGGTCAGGTTCGTGGCGCCCACGGTCAGGTCCCACTTGCCGCCCGGTTCGCGGTAAGTGAGGCTGGCGTTGACGATGTCGATCGGCTGGCGGCGCAGCGGCAGATAGCGCGCCACGTCGTTCCACACCGCGCTCTTGTGCGTCCAGTCAGCCAGGAACACCATCGAGCCACCGTTGCCAAGGCCGAGTTCATAGCGCGGCGCCAGATTGGTGGACCACTTCGCGGTCTTTGGCAGCTGTCCGCCAACCACGGCACCTTCGCGCAAGCCGGGGATCGGGCCTGCCACGTCGGGGCGCAGGACGCTGGCCGAAAGCGCTGTAAAATAGGCATCGAGATAGCCGACCGACGCGTTGATCGTCAGGCCCTTGACCGGAGCGACGATGGCTTCGAGTTCCACGCCCTTGATCCGCGCTGTGCCGGCATTGTCGATGGTGGGCGAAGTGCCGACCTGCTGGTTCAACTGGACGTTCTTGTAATTGGTCGAGAAGGCCGCGACGTTTACTTGCAGGCGACGGTCGAGCCAGGTGGACTTCACGCCAACTTCGAAGGTCTCGGCAATTTCCTCGTCGAAATCGGGCGCCACGTTACCTTGCGGGTTGGTCAGTCGCGTGGTCCAACCGCCGGTCTTGTAGCCTTCGGAATAGCTGCCATAGACCATCACGTCGTCATTGGGGTGCAGCTGCACGCCGATCTTCGGCGCGAAGTTCGAGAAGGTCTTGCGGTTCACCCCTGGCACGTAGACCCGTACCGGGTTGGTGGGATCGGGATAGGACAGCGCGGCAAAGCAGGGCGGGCCGCCCGCAGCCTGCGGCGGCGCCAGCGGGAAATCGCCGAACGGGAAGATCGTGCCCGCAGCGTTCGCGCAGCCGAACAACTTGTAGTTGCCACCGTTCAGATCCTGCTGCCCGCCTTCGAACAGCTTCGTCTCCTTGGTGTATCGCCCGCCCAGCGTGATCCCGATCCAGTCGTTAACGCGGAAATCGACCTGGCCGAAGAAGGCGTAGTTCTTGGTGTCGAAGCTGTTGGGGCCATCCACCTGCAGCAAGCCTTCGTCGAAGGTCACGTAATCGTGCAGGTCACCGTCTTCCTTGAAGTAATAGGCGCCGGCCACGAAATTCAGCTTGCCGTCGAGAAGGTTGGACCCGAGCAATTGCACTTCCTGGCTGAACTGCTGCTGGTTCTGGCTGAAGGTCAGCTCAAGCATGGAAAGCGGCGAACCGTCGAGGTCCGATCCCGCCTTCCAGTCGGTCTTGCGGTAGCTGGTGATCGAGCGGACCATCAGGCCTTCGGCAAGGTCATATTCCAGACTCCCGGCAAAGCCCCAGGCACGCAGCTTGTTGAGCGTCGGACCGGTGGCATAGGTCTTGTCAGGATCGCCGGTGATGAAGCGCCCATCCCATGGCAGGCGATTGTTCGTGGGGTCGGCGTCGGTGTTGACGCCTGCCAGCGAACCCAGGAGGCGACCGGGGTTGACGCTGGTGCCACGCGCGCCACAGATCGCGCTGGCACCGCGTGCGGCGATCTCCGCCTGAGTCGAGCCGATGCAGAAGTTGTAGAGCCCGGCGAAGAGGAAGCCGCCGGCCGGATCGATCGGGTTGATGCCGGTTCCGGGCAGGGGGTTGGTCGGGGCAAACGGTCCCGGCGGGAAGGACACGCCGAGCAGCGAGTTGTTCTGCCCCGAGGAATCCTGATTGGTGTAATCACCCGAAAGCGTTGCGCGGAAGGCACCGCCATCGTCCCACCGCAGCTTGCCGCGCAGGCTCAAGTTGTTGTCCGCGCTCTGGCGCGATGACGTCGAGTAGTCCGCGTTGTTGAACGAGGTGAAAGGATCGGAATTGGCAATAGCGCGCATTTCCGCCGCGCTACCGTTGTATGGGATACGCTTCTGGAAGCCGCTGCGGCTGTTGACCGCGCCCGTCAGCGAGGCGGCAAGGCTGTCCGTCAGTGGCAGGTCCAGCGTGGCGCGGGCGCGCAGCAGGTCGAAGCTGCCGGTGGTAAGGTCACCGGTCAGGCGGAACTCCTTGCCGGGATTGTGCGTGACGATCGAGATCGCACCGCCGATGGTGTTGCGCCCGAACAGCGTGCCCTGCGGTCCCTTCAGCACCTCGATGCGCTCTACATCTGGCAGGTCCTGGTTGGCGCCGACGGTACGGGCCAGGAATACGCCGTCGAGGTAGATGCCGACGCCCGGATCGATGTTGAACGCAAAGTCATCCGAACCGATGCCGCGGATCGTTGCGGAAAGCACGGCTGACGATCCCGAGAACGGCGTGCCGCCATCAAGGTTGACGTTGGGCGCGATGCCGCTCAACGCGGAAATGTCGGCAACGGCGCGCTCCTTCAGCGCAGTGCCGCCGAATGCGGAAATCGCGATCGGCACGTCCTGCACGTTCTCGACGCGCTTCTGCGCGGTGACGACGATCTCCTCGATGCCGCCAGCATCATCGGCCTGCGCGGTTTCCTGGGCGAACGTCGGAACCGCGAGAATGGATGCAGCCAGCGCAAAGACGCTAGCCGAAGTGAATCGAGCCTTCATGCAGAACCTCCCATGTTTATGGGATCGGTCTAGCTGTCGGTTTCAAAGCTGCTTGTCTGCGCGCGCAGGAAACCGGACGGATGCGCAAGGACCTGTCAGTTCATCCGGCGATAGTGGCTGGGCGTTGTGCCGAAGTGCTGCTGGAACCGGCGGGCGAAGTGTGCGGAATCGGCAAAGCCGCATTCCATGGCAATCGTGGTCACGCTCGCACCGGGCTCGCTCACCAGCCTCTTTGCCGCGCGATGCAGGCGGCGGCGCATGATCAAGGCGCTTGGCGTTGTTCCGGTACTGGCAGCAGCGGCCTGTAGCGTGCGCAGAGGAACGCCAAGGCTCGTAGCCAAAGCCGACGGGGTGAGGTCTGGATCACCGATCCGTTCAAGGATCATGGCTTCGGCGCGCGTCAGGAGGAAGTGACTCGGCGCTTCCATCACCTCGCCGCTGCCCTTGATGCACGAGGCAATGATGTCGCCAAGGATGCCCGCGTGCATCTGCCAATGCGCATCGGGCAGAGTCTCGGGCGCTTCCTGCCACAGCGAGGACATGTAGCGATGGGCAAGCCGGGTTGAAGGCAGTTGGCCGGAAATGCGCTTTGCGACGAAATCGTCGATATTGGGCATGCGCTCGGCCAGCGTGCGGCGATCGAACTCCACCACCATCATCTCGTGCGTCGTACTGGTGTCGAAGCGATAGAACTCCTCGGCTGCGCACAGTACCATGTCGCCTTCCGTCAGATCGACGGTGCGGCCACGCTGTTCGAGCCGGGCTACGCCGCGCGTCAGTAGGTGCGCGACGAGCGTCTGATCGGTGGGCCGGGTATGCCTTTCGGCATGGCGCGAGATTACGGCAGCGCGCGAATAGGGGCGAACCATGCGCAGCGTTCCCATCTGCCACACGGTCAGTCGCGCGTCGAAGCGGTCGCGCGGGGCGTCGACGACCATGCCGGTGTAGGTCGAGGCGATCAGCTCGTTCCAGTAATCGAGCCGATCAACCGGAGCAAGTTCGCGCGTGCTGAGAACTTCGAGCATGGTTTTACCGCCGGTTTCAGGACTCTCCGGCAGCATTGTTATAGGATATAGCAACGCCTGCCAAGCGTGCGCTTGTCAGCCCAGCTTGCGCAGCGGTTCAGACCCGTCCCAGTCTTTCGCGGCGTCCTTGATCATCTGGAAGATGGCATCGGCGCCGGTCATGTTCTGGAGCAATTCGATCACGTGGCCGGGGCCCTTTCCGGGATCGACGTAGATCACCTCGCCGTCGGCACCGACCTTGCCCTCCACGAGAATCTCGGCGCCTGCTTCGGCGCAGGCGGCTCGGGCTTCTTCGATCGAATCCACAAAGATGCAGATGTGGTGGAGACTGTCGGTCACCGCGTATTCGCCGGTGTAGATAGAAGGCTCGCTGTTTTCCGGACGGATCAGTTCGATCTGCACATCACCCCAATAGGCGATGGCGATGGAGAACACCGCGCCCGTGGGCACGCCTTTGTACTTGGCATCCCCGAGCGCGACGTTCTCCATCAGGTAGAACGGGCCGACGCCCATCGTCTCGGTCCAGTATTTCACCGCCGCGTCGAAATCCTGCGGCAGGTAGGCAAGTTGGCCGACCGGGCCGAGCCTGGTGATTGCGCGGGTCATTGGAACAGGCCCTCCGGTGCTTCGAGCAGGCCCTTGAGCGTCTGCAGGAACTGCGCCCCTGCTGCGCCATCAATGGCACGATGATCAACCGACATGGTCAGTTGTATGCGGGTCTCGAAGGCGATGCCGCCATTGTCCGCCTCCACCGCGACGCGATTGGCTCCGCCGACGGCAAGGATCGCACCCTGTGGCGGGTTGATGATCGCATCGAACTGTTCGATCCCGAACATGCCGAGGTTGGAGACGGAGAATGTGCCGCCATCCATGTCCTCATAGCCAAGCTTGCCTGCTTGCGCCTTGTCGATCAGCGCGCGGGTGGTCGCCGCGATCTGGGCGATGTGCATGCGGTCTGCCTGGCGGACAATCGGAGTCACGAGGCCCTTGGGGCTGGCCACGGCAATGGCGACGTCTGCGTGCGGGAACGAATGCACGCTGTCGCCATGGACCTGTACGTTGACGTCAGGGTGCTTCACCAGTGCCAGCGCCACGGCCTTGACGATGTAATCGTTGATCGACGCCTTGGTACCGAGAACGAGGTTCGCCGTCTTGCGCAAGTCCATCAGCGCATCGACCGAGGCCGAGACGCGCAGGTAGAAATGCGGGATGGTCTGCTTGGCCTCGGTGAGGCGCTTCGCCACGACCTTGCGCACCTTGTCGAAGGGCTGGACGCTCGGCTGGTTGGCAACGAGTTCGAACGGCGCACCGAAGACTGGCGCAGCGGCCGTGGTCGGCTTGACCAGCGCCAGCACGTCGGCCTTGGATATGCGGCCGCGCGCGCCGGTGCCCTTGATGGAGGATAGGCTGATCCCATGCTGCGCGGCAATGCGGCGGGCGAGTGGGGAGGCGAACGCCTCGGGTGTATCTTCCACCAGTTGCGCGCTGCCCTTGTAGGATACCGCGCGTTCCGGGCGCAAAGCCTGCACCACGTCCTGGTAAGTAATGCGTCCGTTGCGGCCCGATCCTTCGATCGGCTCGATATCGACGCCTTCCGCTTCGGCGAGCTTCAGCGCTTCCGGGCTGATCGCGCGATTGGTGACGATCTTCTTCGGCTCGCGCGCCAGTGCCTGGGCAGGTGCAGCAGGTGTCGCTGCCGCCGGGGCCGGTGCAGAACCACCGCCCTTGGCCGCAACCGAGGTTTCGGCGGGCTTGAAGCCGGCGATGAACTCGTCGACCTCGGCGTCGCTGGTATCGGCATCGGCGAACACCGCCAGCAGCGCCCCCACCGGGTGCGCTTCGTCGCTCGCCGGGGTCAGCAGGCGCTTGAGCACCGCATCGTATTCAGCCTCGACCTCGTTGGTGATCTTGGCGGTTTCGATCAGGCACAGGACCTGGCCTTTGGAAAAGGCCTCGCCTTCCTTGACCATCCATTCGGCGATCGTGCCCTCGGTCATCTCGATGCCCCACTTGGGCATGCAGAACGGGCGGATATTGGCCATGTCGCGGCTCCTCAGCGGTAGCCCAGAACCTTGCGCACCGCCGCCTCGATCTTGTCGATCGAGGGGAGGTAGGCAGATTCCAGCTCGCGCGCGAACGGGATGGGGGTGTGCGGCGGGTTGACCGACAGCGGGGGCGCCTTGAGGCTGGCGAAGGCCTTTTCAGCTACCAGCGCGCAGATATCGGCCCCGAGGCTGCAGCGCGGCGGCGCTTCGTCGACGACAACTAGGCGACCGGTCACTTCGACGGAGTCGAGGATCGTTTCCTCGTCCAGCGGGCTTGTGGTGCGCAGGTCGATTACGTCGCAGCCGATGCCCTCGGCGGCCAGCTTGTCCGCCACCGCTTCGCAGAAGCCGAGAAGCAGACCGGTCGAGACGATCGTCACATCCTGCCCGGCGCGGGAAAGGCGGGCGTGGCCGAACGGAATCATGAAGTCCGGATCGTCAGGCACTTCGCCGCTGACGCCATAAAGCGCCTTGTGTTCAAGGAAGATCACCGGATCATCGTCGCGGATTGCAGTGCGCAGCAGACCCTTCACGTCGGCAGGAGTGGTCGGCATCACCACCTTGAGGCCGGGCATGCCGGTCAGGATCTGATGCACTGCCTGGCTGTGCTGGGCAGCGGCATTATAGCCCGCGCCATAGGCCATGCGGATCACCGCCGGGCACTTGGTCTTGCCGCCGAACATGTAGCGGAACTTGGCGATCTGGTTCCAGATCTGGTCGAGAGAGACGCCGATGAAGTCGGCAAACATCAGCTCGGCAATCGGGCGCTTTCCCGAAAGCGCAAGGCCCGCAGCCGCACCCATGATTGCGCTTTCCGAAATGGGCGTGTCGATCACGCGGTCCGCGCCGAACTTCCCGAACAATCCGGTCGAGGTCGACCAGATGCCGCCGATGGCCTCGGGGCCACCGGGCGTGCCCATGCCGCCGACAATGTCTTCGCCCAGGCACACGACGTTCTCGTCGCGCTCCATTTCCTCTGCGATCGTCGAGACGACAGCGTCGCGGTACATCATTTTTGCCATTGGTCCGCTCCCTCGTCTCAGTACGAAATGTAGACGTCGGTCAGGACGTCTTCGGCGGTGGGACGATCGGCAGCCTTGGCTTGCCGGACGGATTCCTCGATGGCCTCCAGCACTTCGGCGTCGATCTTGTCGAGGTCTTCGCCTGCCAGCAGCTTGGCCTGGGTCACGCTTTCGCGGAACTTCTTGAGGCAGTCGCGCTCCTCGCGGATGCGGTCGAGTTCGCCCGGGCCGCGGTAGCGCTGCGGGTCGCCCTCGAAGTGGCCGAAGAAGCGCTCGGTATCGAATTCCACCGCCGCTGGACCGTTGCCGGGGACGCGCACGTAATCGAGCACTTCGCGCATGGTTTCATAGACCGAGAAGAAGTCGGTCCCGTCCCCGCGCCACACCTTCATGCCGAAGGCTTCAGCGCGGCTGGCGATGTCGCCATTGGTGCCGACCGCATACTGATAGCCGGTGTGCTCGGAATAGTGGTTGTTCTCGAACACGAAGATGGTCGCGGCCTTGGTAACCACGGCCATGTTCATCGCTTCAAACGTGGTTCCCTGGTTGCACGCGCCGTCGCCCGAGAATGTGATGGCGACCTTGCCCTTCCCATCGATCTTGGCGGCGATCCCGGCGCCTACCGCGATGGGGGCGCCCGCGCCGACGATGCCGTTGGCGCCGAGCATGCCCTTGTCGACGTCGGCAATATGCATCGAGCCGCCCTTGCCCTTGCACAGGCCTTCGCGGCTGCCCCAGATTTCCTTCATCATTCCGTTCACGTCACAGCCCTTGGCAAGGCAGTGGCCGTGGCCGCGATGGGTCGAGACGATCTTGTCGTCATTGTCGAGATGCTCGCACACACCGACCGCGACGGCTTCCTGCCCGCAATAGAGATGAGTGAACCCGGCAATTTCGCCGGTCTGGATATCGACGTGCAGGCGTTCCTCGAATTCGCGGATCACCTTCATCTGGCGATAGGCGCGCAATAGCGCCTCACGGCTCAGTTGCATCCTCTTCTTCCTTTACAGTCCGAGCACAGTGCGCGCGATGATGCTTGCCTGCACTTCGTTGGTTCCGCCGAAAATTGTCCATGCCCGGCTGTTGAGATAGCGCGCAGACGCGACCTGCGCGCCCTCTGCGTGGATCGGTGCCGGGGCATTGTCGCCATAAAGCGGCCGCGCCAGATCGAGCTGGAGGCCGGCCGGGCCATAAAGATCCACTGCCAGCAGATCGACGTCCTGACGGAGGTTGGAGGCCAGCAGCTTGCACAGCGAGGTTTGCGGTCCGGGCGGGCGACCCTTGGCGATCTCCGAGAGAATCTTCAGCTCGATCATCTCGAGGCTCTGGATGCCCAGTCGCACCTTGGCCACGCGGCGCTTCCAGTCAGTGTCGTCAGCCAGCCTGCCGCCACGGCCATCGGGCTCACCTTCCGCAGCCTGTTCGATCTGGGCAAGGTCGTATTCCAGCTTGGGCGAATGGCACGAACCACCGCGCTCGTTCTCGAGCAGGAACTTGGCGAGCTTCCAGCCATCACCTTCCTCGCCGACGCGGTCCTCGACTGGCACGATGGCGTCTTCAAGGAACACCTGGTTGACTTCGTGGTCACCGGCCAGCGTCAGCAGCGGCCGGACCGAGACGCCGGGCTGGTTCATGTCGACGAGCAGGAACGAGATACCTGCCTGCTTCTTCACGCTGGCATCGGTGCGGACCAGCGCGAACATCTTGTTGGCCCAGTGGGCGTGCGTGGTCCAGATCTTCGATCCATTGAGCTTGTAATGCGTACCGTCATCGGAAAGCACGGCACGGCACTGCAGGCTGGCAAGGTCAGAGCCTGAGCCGGGTTCGGAAAAGCCCTGACACCAGTAATCCTCGCCCGACAGGATCTTGGGCAGGTACTTCGCTTTCTGTTCGGGCGTTCCGAAAGTATAGATCACCGGGGCGACGAGCTTGAGACCCAGCACCGTCAGGTTCGGTGCGCCGGCAAGTGCACACTCCTTTTCGAAGATGTAGCGCTGCGTGGGCGTCCAGCCCGTACCGCCCACGTCCTTGGGCCACTGATAGGCGAGCCAGCCCTGTTCGTTCAGCACCGCGTTCCAGCGCTGGCCGATGTCCGGTTCGACGAACACGGTGGGCGACATCGCGGCGCCATGCTTCACTTCTTCAGGCAGCTTCTCGGCCAGAAAGGCGCGCACTTCGTCACGGAAGGCCAGTTCTTCGGGAGAAAGATCGATATCCATAACTGTCAACGCTCGAGAATTGTAACGGCAGAGACGCCGGGGGCGCCATAGACATGACTGTATGCGGTCTTGGGATTGCCGGGAACCTGCCTGCCGCCGCCATCACCGCGCAGCTGGACGACGTTCTCGTAGACCTGGCGCAGGCCCGATGCGCCGATCGGCTCACCACAGGCGAGGCAGCCGCCATCGGTGTTGACCGGAAGGCTGCCGCCAATCTCGGTGCGACCTTGCGCCAGCCATGCTTCCTGATCGCCGTCCTTGCAGAAGCCGTTCTCGGCCATGTGCATGATCTCCGCGCCGCATTCGGTGTCCTGCAGCTGGGCAAGGGCAATGTCTTCGGGCCCGATACCGGCCATGCGGAAGGCATCGGCGCTGGCGATCTGCGTGGCCGTGGCCTTGCCACCGCCGATGTCGATCGACGGCGCAAAAACCTCGAAGCTCTTCGGCGGGCGGGTGCGCATCGTCGCAGCCTTGAGCCGGACCAGCGGCTTGCCCAGCTCGCGCGCCTTCTTCTCGCTGGCCAGGATCAGCGCGACGCCGCCCTCAGCCGGAGAGCAGAACATGTATTTGGTATAAGGGTCCGAAACGAGCGGCGCCTCGAGAATGGTCTCCATGTCCACCGGTTCGCGCCGCCAGGCATGGGGCGCATGCACCGCATTGCGAAAGGCCTTGTTGGCCACGCGCGCCAGGCTGGTCTGGCTGATGCCGTGTTCGTGCATGTAGCGCATGATCTTGGCCGCAAAGAACTGCGTGGTGATCATGTAGCCGGCATCGCCATACCATTCCGGCAGGTTGTATTCCGAAGGCAGGGCATTGAACGCGCCGCGCGGGTGCTTGTCGAAGCCGACGGCAAGACCGATGTCGAACTCGCCGCTCTTGATCGCCATCTGGGCAGAGAACAGCGCCGACCCGCCAGCCGCACAGCCATTGCGCACGTTGATGAACTGCACGCCGGTCAGGCCCAGGCGCTCGACCATCGTATCGGGATTGCCGGCCGCGTCCGAGCTGCCATAGGCAAACTGGATCTGCGGCCAGTCGATCCCGGCATCGGCCAGCGCCTCGCGCACGGCATATACGCCCTGTTCGAGGCCGGACAGCCCATCGGTGCGACCGAACGGGTGAATGCCGACGCCAACAATGCAGACATCGTCGCTCATGCCGCATCTCCTGCAGGCCGGAAGGCGGGGATCATCACCGGATCGGCGGCATCCGGATCGAGCGGTATCATGGTCAGTTCCAGCGGCATGCCGATGCGGATGTCTTCGAAGGCGATGTCGGTCAGGCGCGATTCCACGATCACTTCGCCCGGCAGCTCGACGTAGGCGACGGCCCATGGGCGAAAGGCCTCGGGGCCCTTGTAGGGTGGCGATTTCGGGCGATAGCGCTGGATGGTGTAGGACCACAGCGTGCCGGTGCGTGACAGCGCGACTTGATCGTACCGGTCACCAGTGGGACAGGGAAACACCACGCGGCCCGTATCACGCTCGCGCCCGCCGATCAGGTGCGGCGGGTTGTCCTCGGTAATGAGCCCTTGGGCGATAACGTGCATTCCACTCCCGTCCGTGCAAGTCCGGAGGCCTGATTCCGGTTTCCTGCACTAGACCCGTCGAAGCAGCATTTGCCGACTCTGCAAAACGCTAGGGTGGGCAAAACGCTAGGGTCAGCAAAACGCTAGGGTCAGCAAAACGCTAGGGCAAGCAAACGGACAGGGGCGAGCGCATTGGTCGAAGTTGGTCCAGCAGGCGCGGAATTTCGCTCTTGAGGTTGAAGAAGCCCTTGCCGCAGTGGGGCCAGCACAGGCGGTCCCACGTGCGCTGGTGTTCGGCAAGGACCATGCCGTTTGCGGCAAGTCGTGATCGCAGCGCGTCAAGCGCGGCAGCGACCGGACCGACGGGGGCAAAGCCGGTAACCACCTGCCTGCAGCCGTGAAGCTCGGCGAAGGCCACGGGATTGGCTACCCCGACAGGACATTGCCAGTGAGCAGCAGCACGAAGGGCTGCGTCGTCGAGTGCCATCCGGTCCCACTCGTTGGCCGCAAGATCGTCGGCAACAACCACGGCGCGCACGTCAAGATCTGGCAGGACAGTTTCCAACGAGCAGTCTTCAGGCGTCAACAGGACCAGCGTGGGCAGGGCAGGGTCCAGGGCAATTGCCGTGCGGAGCGGCGTTCGCGGCAAGGGTGAAGCCGCCTCGGGAGTGCGCGCCACTCGGGCAAGACCATCGGGCCTGAACCTGCCCCCGGTCATCGCCGCGATCCGGTCGGCATCGGCAAGATAGGTCTTGCCCGGCGTATGCAAGCCCGCCACCCATCGCCAGCTCAGCGTATTGGAAGCAGGGTCTGCATCGACCAGCTTCTCTAAGAACCACTGCGCACCCAACTGCCAGGGCAGGCCGAGCGTGAAGATCCAGATCGATGCAACCTGCATCCGCGCCCAGTTGTGCAGGTAGCCAGTCGCCGCAAGCTCACGTGCCCAATGGTCGAAGGCATCGATGCCGGTGCGGCCTGCCATCGCCTCGGCAATCATGGTGCCGGGATGAAACGCGCTGACATCGGCGAGGTATGCGCTCCACACCCCGGGGCGCTGCTCCAGCCAGCCCTTCCAGTAGGTCCGCCAGAATACCTCGGCGATGAACTTTTCGCACTTGTCCAGCCGATGCGCCGCCAGAACGCTTTGCACAACTTCGTCTTCGCCGATCAGACGGCGGCGCAGCGCGGCGGAAAGGCGGGAGACATTGGCGTGGTTGCCCTGCGGGTCGACGAGATTGCGCCGCGCCGCATAGGCGCTGCCGGCGCGGGGAACGAAACGTTCGAGTCGTTCGAGAGCAGCGGCGCGGGTGAGGGGGAACCTGTCCATGCCCATGGCCTAAACCCGCTGGCAGTAATCCTCGACGTGGCAACAGGGCCGTGTTGCGAGAGGATAGGCGCAGGGGCAGAGCGGGCGAACGATGAAAGAGTCTGCCCGCGTGACCCGAACCACCCTGCCTCCTGCCGTCACCGTCTTGGGACTGGCGGGCTGGCTGCCACAGGCGCTGTGCATCTGGGCAGTAATGGACAAGGGGCCGTATCAGTGGACCGCCAAGGCGGCAGGCTGCTTCTACGCTGCGTTGATCCTGTCGTTCCTCGGTGGGCTGTGGTGGATGGCCGGGCTGCTTGGCGGGGTGCGGAAGTCCGGGCTCTATGTCGTGTCGGTGCTGCCCAGCCTTGCTGCGTGGGCTGCGCTGCTGCCGTGGAGTGAGGGCTGGCACTGGCCGGGCCCTTCGCTGGTTGCGCTGGGCCTGCTGCTGCTGGCCAGCCCGCTGGTAGACCGCAAGCTTTCCGGCGACGTCACTCTGCCGCCGGGCTGGTTGCGTTTGCGGGCGTGGATGGCGGGCGGCCTTGGCATCCTGACCCTGGCACTCGCATCACTTGGCTGATCTCGCACGCACGTTTCGCTTGGTGGAACGCTCCGGAACAGCGCCGATAGCGAGGCGCCCACAGGCGCGATAACTCTTTCGGCAAGCGGAGATCACGCCGCACCGGAGGGGATACATGCCCGATAAGACCACAGCCCTTGCCATTGCAGGGGCAACGCTGCTCGCGCTGGCCGCGCCCGCCATTGCCAGCCAGAAACTGGGCGAGACGCAACCGATCCGCGCGCCGGAGACGGTCTACGCCAAGACCTGCGGCTACTGTCATGGCCGCAACGTCGGCCCGATCATCCTTGGCCGGGCAATCCCGGCGGAGAGCGTCAAGTACATCGTCCGCCATGGCCAGAACGGCATGCCCGCCTTCCGCCCGACCGAGGTGAAGCCTGAGGAGCTGGAAGCTCTCGCCGCCTGGATCGAGAAAAGCGATGCTCGCAAGGGGGAGCACGGACAATGAGCGATCTGAACCTCGACCGTCGCGGCCTGCTTGGCGCAGGCATCATCGGTGCAGCCAGCCTTGGCCTTGGCACCGGCGCCAGCGCAAGGAACCCCGCGCCGCTCGCCCCTCACATGTCCAAGGCAGACTTTGCCGGGGTGATGAAGGCCTTCCGCGCTGTCGTTGGCGCGGAATGGGTGTTCGGCGATGAGGAAGCAGTCGCTCCCTACGCCAAGGTCTATGTGCCAGACCCGGCGAACCGCCACGTGCCCATCGGCGCTGTCTGCCCCGAAAGCGTTGAGCAGGTGCAGGAGATCGTCCGCATCGCCAACAAGTACCGCCAGCCGCTCTGGCCGGTCTCCACCGGCAAGAACATGGGCTACGGGATGACCGCGCCCGCCACGCCGGGGCAGGTCGTGCTCGATCTCAAGCGGATGAACCGCATCCTTGAAGTCGACGCCGATCTCGGGACTTGCCTGCTCGAACCCGGCGTCACCTACCAGCAGCTCAAGGATCACCTGGTAGAGAACAACATTCCGCTGTGGATCGACGTGCCGACTGTCGGCCCGATTGCCTCGCCGGTAGGCAACACGCTCGATCGCGGGGTGGGCTATACGCCCTATGGCGAACACTTCATGTTCCAGTGCGGAATGGAAGTGGTGCTGGCCGATGGGCAAGTCATGCGCACCGGCATGGGCTCGATCAAGGGCAGCACCGCGTGGCAGGCGTTCAAGTGGGGCTACGGACCCTATCTCGACGGCCTGTTCACCCAGTCGAACTTCGGCGTCGTCACCAAGATGGGCCTGTGGCTCATGCCCAAGCCGCCAGTCTACAAGCCGTTCATGGTGCGTCATGGTGAAATGGCCGACGTGCCGCGCATCATCGAGGCGATGCGCCCGCTTCGCGTCTCCAATCTCGTCGCCAACTGCAACCTGATGATGAGTGCGTCCTACCAGCTCGCCATGTTCAAGCGCCGCAACGAGATCGTGCCCGATGGCGCGGTGCTCGATGAGGCTTCTCTAAAGAAAGCAGCCAAGGCCAATGGCCTGGGCATGTGGAACACCTACTTCGCACTCTACGGCACCGAACAGACCGTGGCGGGCGTCGAGCCGATCATCCGCGCCAGCCTTGAAGCCAGCGGCGGTGAAGTGCTTACCGCGGCCGAAATGGGCGATAACCCGTGGTTCCATCACCACGCCACGCTGATGGAAGGCGGCCTCAACCTTGACGAGATCGGCCTGTTGCGCTGGCGCGGGGCCGGCGGGGGCCTTGCATGGTTCGCGCCTGTCGCCGCCGCGCGCGGCGTTGAGGCCGAGCGCCAGACCGCGCTGGCCAAGGAAATCGTCGAACGCCACGGCTTCGACTACACCGCGGCCTACGCCATCGGCTGGCGCGACTTGCACCACATCATCGCGCTGCTGTTCGACAAGTCCGATGCCGAGCAGGAGAAGAAGGCCGACGCCTGCTACCGCGAACTCGTCACCCGCTTCGGCGCGCAAGGCTGGGCGAGCTACCGCACCGGCGTGAACTCGATGGAGCTTGTCGCCCAGCAGTACGGGGCCGTGAACCGCGAATTCAACGCCAAGATCAAGCACGCGCTCGATCCCAACGGCATTCTCGCCCCCGGCAAATCAGGAATCGTGTAAGATGATGCGCTTCGAAAGAAAGGCCGTCCTCGTGACGGGCGCCGCCACCGGCATCGGCCGGGCCACAGCCATCGCATTCGCGCGCGAAGGCGCCTCGGTAATGATCGGCGACATCGACGACCGCGCCGATGAAACCGTCGCGATGATTCTCGGAGAAGGGGGCCGGGCGGCCTTCCGCAAGACCGACGTGCGCAAGGCCCCGGAGCTGGACGAACTGGTGGCGCAATGCCTCGACCGCTTCGGCCGGATGGATGCGGCGTTCAATAACGCCGGCGTCCTACCACCACAGCGTCCGATCCACGAAATTCCGGAGGACGAACTCGACCTTGCCATCGATGTCGACTTCAAGGGTGTGTTCTTCGCCATGCAGGCCGAAATCCGCCACTTCCTGAAGGTCGGCGGCGGGGCAATCGTCAACACCGCCAGCGTCGGCGCGCTGATCGCGGACCCCAATATGAGCGCCTACTGCGCAATGAAGCATGCCGTCTCCGGCCTGACCAAGGCGGCGGCCGTGGAATACGCCCAGCAAGGCATCCGCGTGAACGCCATCGCGCCCGGCTTCGTCGTCACCCCGATGACCCAGCACTGGGCCGACAGCAACGAATTCACCCAGATGTTCTTCGCCCAGAACATTTCAGGCCGCGCCGCGCGCCCCGAGGAAATCGCTCCCACGGTGCTGCACCTGTGCTCGGACGGAGCCAGCTTCATCAACGGCGCCACTTTCACCATCGACGGCGGCCAAACCGCACACTGAGGAGACGGAAATGCGAAAGGTTCTCTCGCTTCTCGCGGCATCGGCGCTTTCAATCAGCGCAGCCCATGCCCAGACACCTGCAAAGGGGCCGCTCGAATACAAGGTGATCCCGACCAGCCCGGTCAGCATGGTGGCCAACGTCACCCTGATCACCGGTGAGAAGGACGCCGTCCTTGTCGACGTACCCTTTGCCCGGTCCGACGCCATGCGCGTTGCCGCTGAAGTGCTCGACAGCGGCAAGAGCCTCAAGGCGATCATCATCACGCATGATCACCCCGATCACTTCTTCGGACTGGACGTGCTGCAGGATGCATTCCCGGACGCGAAGATCATCGCCAATCCGGTTGCCGCCAAGGATATGGCGCGCTCGATCCCGATCAAGTTCAAGCGCTGGAGCGGACAGCTCGGCACGAATGCGCCCAAGCGCCCGGTGCAGCCCGTGGCGATGGCCGGAGACAGCTTCGATCTCGAAGGCCACAAACTTCAGGTTCTGGGCCCGATGCAGGGCGATCACGTCCATTCGACCGTGGTCTGGGACGCCGAGACCCGCACCCTGATCGCAGGGGACATTCTCTACAATGGCGTCTACGTCTGGCTCGGCGAACACGGACCTGCGCAGTACGATGCCTGGCTGAAGACGCTTGACCAGCTCGAGGCGCTCAATCCGGTCAAGGTCGTCGCCGGACACACCAAGCCCGGCCTGCCTGATGACAGCATGAGCATCGGCTGGACCCGCGCCTACATCAAGGCCTTCGCCGAGGCGCGCAGCCGGTCGAAGACCTCAAAGGAACTCGCCGCGATCATGGCCGCGAAGTATCCCAATGCGACCGAAGTCTACGGCGGGTTCCTGCTCGGCATCTCCAGCCAGGTTGGCGCTGGCGAAATTCCGCCGTGGGATGAGTGAGGGACGATGAACGAGACGGAAGGCTGAGACCTCGAACGGCTGTTCACGCACATGCCTCGGTGACCACCCTCAAGTCGCCAGCGAGATATAGCCCAGCTGCGCCGCCTTGAAGACTGTCTGGCTGCGGTTCACCGCATTGAGCTTCATCGAGGCGTTGTGGATGTGGAAACGCACCGTGGCCCGGCTGCGGCCCATGATCATGCTGATTTCCAGGTCGGTCTTGCCGATGGCCGCCCAACGCAGGCACTCCACCTCACGCTTTGACAGGCGCGAGCCCGAGGGCAGGGCCTGCGCCGATCCCATCGCATGGACATAGCTGGCGATGAAGGTGCGTGCATAGATGCCGAAGGCGTCGCCGTTCTCAAGGAACACGTCATCCAGTTCGGTCTGCGCAGGATCGAGCGGATTGAAGCTGACTGCACCGATCTGCCCGAACGGCAGGTGCACGGGCACGACGATGGCAGCGCGGGTCATCGCGCGAGCCTCGAAGTTGGTGAGGTCGATGGCGGTCAGGTAGTGGTTAGGCTGGCGGGTGTGAAAACCGTTGGCGTTCACCCAGAATGGCTCGCTCTCGAACCGGCACGCAGACGTCAGCGGCGAATCGAGCGCGATGCGCGAATTGCGCCACCACACCTTCTCGTCGTTCCAGCCGAATACGTCGCGTGCCAAGATGTTGCCATCGGCATCGACCGGCGTGCGCTTGTCAGCAATATCGTGCGCAGGGGCGGCACGCATGCCGGCGGCCGTTGCGATCTGGTGCAGGGCTTCTGCCGCGCGGCGCACGTCCTGCGGATTGCTGATCCTGACCGAGTCGATCGACTCCACCGAAAGCTGCACTGACCTCTCCTGTACTTATGGACATGGGTCATACCGGCCAAGTGCTTTGGAAACAACGACGGTATTGGCTCAAACGCCTAGTCATTTGCGCAGCATGGCGAGCCGTGCGAACTTGTTACAGGTCGTCTCCTTGAGGAGAGGGACGTGAATTTCGACCTGAATGAAGACGAGGAAATGCTCAAGGCCCTTGCCGAGCGCTTCGTCGATGACAACTACGACCTCGATCGCCGCCGTGTCTATCTCGGCGGGGCGAATGGCTTCTCGCCGCAGATGTGGTCCCTGCTGGCCGAACTCGGCCTCGTTGCGGCACCCCTGTCATTCGAAAGTGGCGGGATGGCGCTAGATGCCACTGCGATCGCCACGGTGTTTCAGGCGCTGGGCAAGGGCCTCGTCGTCGAACCCCTGATAGAAAACGTGATGGTCGCAGCGCGGCTGTTCGAACGCGTCGCCCCGGCCGATCTTGCTGCACAATGGATGGACGGCCTTGCCATGGGCACCCGCCGCCTTGCGCTGGCCCATGCTGAACAGCGTGCCCGTGCAGGACGGACCTTCATCGAAACGCGCGTCGATGATGCGGGCGCTCTGACCGGAGCGAAATCGTGCGTGCCCGCTGGCGCCGGGGTTGATGGCTATATCGTCACCGCGCGCGAACATGGCGCACCTGCCGATCAGGAAGGCGTGGCGCTCTATCTCGTCGCCGCCGATGCGCCCGGTCTTTCGATCAACCCGTGGCGGATGGTGGACGGATCGCTGGCAGTCTCGCTCGATCTCGCTGCGGTGCCGGCCCAGCGGCTCGGCGGCTCGCTGGCCGATGTTGCCGAAGTCGGCGTGCTTGCCTCGCTCGCCCGATCTGCCGAGGCGCTGGGTATAATGCAGCAGCTGTTCGAAGCCACGCTCGATTACCTGCGCACGCGTCAGCAGTTCGGCACGCCCCTGGGCTCGTTCCAGGCGATCCAGCACCGCATGGCCGCGCAATATGCCGCGATCGAGCAGGGTAGGGCACTGCTCGATCTTGCCATTGTCAGCCAGGGATCGGACAGGTTCGCCACCGCCGTTGACGGCCTGCGCGCCTTCGTCGCCCCGGCTTCGGTCGAACTTGGGCACGAGATGATCCAGTTCCACGGCGGCATGGGCGTGACCGACGAACTGTTCATCGGCCACGGTCACAAGCGCCTGCTTGCCCTGTCGCGCTGGCCCGACGACGGGCTTGCCGCGCTCGACCGGTTTGCTGCTGCCTGAAGGAAGATGGCCCGAACCTGAAGGTTTCAGGGCCGTCTTGCCTCAGAACTCCGACCAGTCTTCGGCAAGCGCGAGGCTGCCGCTGGTTTGCATCGGAGCAGCTGACTTTACAGGAGACTGAAGGGCAGCACCGGGCGAACGTACCACGACCGGTCCGGTAACCCTTGGCCTGGCGCTCGGCTGATCCTTGATCAGGAACGCGCCGACGCCTGCGGACAAGGCATTGGCCTGTTCCGACAGACTGCGCGCCGCCGCTGCCGATTGCTCGACCATGGCGGCGTTCTGCTGCGTCATCTGGTCCATCTCGGCCACGTCGGCATTCACGCCGGCAAGGTTGCGCACTTGCTCTGCGGTATGCGAGGCGACTTCGGTGATGAAGCTGCTGATCTCGTCGATCAGTCCGTTCAATTCGCCGAGCACCGAGCGCGTCCGCTCGACGGTCGTGACGCCCCTGGCAACCGTGCTGGTACTGCTATCGACCAGCCCCTTGATATCCCGCGCAGCTTCGGCGCAGCGCTGGGCAAGGGCGCGCACCTCGGTGGCGACAACGGCAAAACCCTTGCCGGCCTCCCCTGCGCGCGCCGCTTCCACGCCAGCGTTGAGCGCCAGCAAGTTGGTCTGGAAGGCGATGCCGTCGATCAGCCCGACAATCCGGCCGATTTCCTGAGACGATTTCTCGATCTCGTGCATGGAATCCATTGCCGAGGCGGCAACCTCGTGGCCTTCTGCGGCCTTGGCGGCTACGCTGGCCACGGAGCGGTGGGCGGTATCTGCGCGCTCGGCGGTCTGGCCAAGCGCGCTCGTAACCTGGTTCATCGCCGTCGCCGCACGCTGCAGGTTTGCGGCCTGCCGTTCGTTGCGGCGGGCAAGATCGGCTGAAGCTGCGTCAATCTCCTCCGATCCGGTCAGCACCGTTCCGGCGAGGCCGCGAATGCTGGCGAGCGCGTCCGAGATACTGGCAAGCCCCGCATTGAAGTTGCGGCGCATCTCCTCGTACTCACCAGGGAACGCCTCGGTGACTTCTGCCGTGAGGTCGTTGGCGGCCAGTCGTTCCAGCGAACTGTTCATTCGGTCGATGATCCGGCGCTGCGTTTCCAGATCGGTCGAGGCGCGGATGCTGAGGCGAAACTTCTCCATCGCCTTGGTCATGCGCCCCACGCAATCGGCATGGTTCGTATAGCGGATCGGACTCTCGGTATCGCCGCCGGCTAGCGCTTCCATGCGTACGACCGTGTCCACATAAGGCCTGCAAATCCGCTCCGTCACCGTGCGCATGATCATGAAGGTCAGGACCAGCGAGATGACTGCGGCGCCTGAAACGAGCATGAGGATGTGTTCGGGGAACAGCAGAATGGCGGGAACGTCGAAAAGGTTCAATGCCGAAGCGCCGAGCAGCGCCAGCATCATCAAGCGCATTTTTTCGCGGATCGGCGCCTGCGTTTCGAACCAGTCCAACATGCAGCGGTTCCTTTCTTTCCTCGCCGCTTCCATTGGTACGCACGGCGATGAACTGCGAACAATCTCGCGAACCGTCTTACCTCTCGAGCATGAACGCCGGCCTCCATGCCCGATTGTTGAAACTCCTCATGTCCTTTGGTGCAGGTTTCGGCTTGGCCAAGGGGCAGGACCCTCGCGATGCGCGCAGCATCCTTCCAAGGTACAATTGGCCTCGTCCCGGCTTGGGCGCACACTGGTGCCAGATCTCGATAACAGGATTTCGGAGGACCGAGGATGTTGCAGCAGGCCCTTAGCCAGTTCACTGGCGTTTCACTCATTCGCGACAAGTTCGACAACTTCATCGGCGGCAAGTGGGTTGCCCCGGTGAAGGGTGCGTACTTCGACAATATCTCGCCGGTGACGGGCCAGGTCGCGTGCCAGGTCGCGCGTGGCACGGCCGAGGACATCGAGCTGGCGCTCGATGCCGCCCACGTTGCCAAGGATGCCTGGGGCAAGATGTCGACCACCGAACGGTCGAACATCCTGCTCAAGGTCGCCGACAAGATGGAAGCGAACCTCGATCTGCTGGCGATGGCCGAGACCATCGACAACGGCAAGCCGATCCGCGAGACGACCGCCGCCGACATTCCGCTTGCCATCGACCACTTCCGCTATTTCGCCGCCTGCGTGCGGGCGCAGGAAGGTTCGATTGCCGAGATCGACCACGACACCGTCGCCTATCACTTCCACGAACCGCTGGGCGTGGTCGGCCAGATCATCCCGTGGAACTTCCCGATCCTGATGGCGGCGTGGAAGCTTGCCCCGGCGCTGGCCGCAGGCAACTGCGTGGTGCTCAAGCCTGCCGAACAGACCCCGATGTCGATCCTCGTGTTTGCCGAACTGATTGCCGACATCCTGCCCGCCGGCACGCTCAACATCGTCAACGGCTTCGGCATCGAAGCAGGCAAGCCGCTTGCCACCAACAAGCGCATCAGCAAGATCGCGTTCACCGGCGAGACCACCACCGGTCGCCTGATCATGCAGTATGCGTCCGAAAACCTGATTCCCTGCACGCTGGAGCTGGGCGGCAAGAGCCCGAACATCTTCTTTGCCGACGTGATGGACCACGACGACGACTTCCTCGACAAGGCGCTCGAAGGCTTCACCATGTTCGCGCTCAACCAGGGCGAAGTCTGCACCTGCCCGAGCCGCGCGCTGGTGCATGAATCGATCTATGACCGCTTCATGGAAAAGGCGATTGCCCGGGTCGAGGCGATCAAGCTCGGCAGCCCGCTCGATGCATCGACGATGATCGGCGCGCAGGCATCGAACGACCAGATGGAGAAGATCCTCTCCTACATCCAGATCGGAAAGGACGAAGGTGCCAAGGTCCTCACCGGCGGCGAGCGCGCGATGCACGAGGGCGATCTTGCGCAAGGCTACTACGTCAAGCCGACCGTGCTCGAAGGCCACAACAAGATGCGCGTGTTCCAGGAAGAGATCTTCGGTCCGGTCCTCGCCGTGACCAGGTTCTCGACCGACGAGGAAGCATTGGAGATCGCCAACGACACCCTCTACGGCCTCGGTGCTGGCGTCTGGACCCGCGATGGAACCCGCGCCTATCGCTTCGGCCGCGGCATCCAGGCAGGGCGCGTGTGGACCAACTGCTACCACGCCTACCCGGCCCACGCGGCATTCGGCGGCTACAAGCAGTCGGGCATCGGGCGCGAAACCCACAAGATGATGCTCGATCACTACCAGCAGACCAAGAACCTGCTGGTCAGCTACAGCCCCAAGAAGCTCGGCTTCTTCTGAGGCGGAAGATGGAGATACCGGCGTAACTGCTGGAGGGAGACGGCGCGGCGCAGGGAGGAAGGTCCCGCCCGCGCCGTCACCATTTGTGATCTGCCCTTTGCACTTCGGCCGCAAGAGCGCGAAGGTGAAGCGATGAACAAGAGAGGATGAACCGATGGCCCAAGTCGTCGTCAACGTGATGTACAACGCGCCTGCCGATCCGGAAGCGTTCGAAGCCTATTACTTCGGCACGCACATGCCGATCGCCGGGAAAATTCCCTCGGTCGAGAAGGTCGTCCTCCTCAAGGGCCTGCCCGGACCCGATGGGAGCCCTCCGCCGTACTACCGCCTGACCCAGATCTGGTTCGCCGATGCCGCCGCGATGGCCGCAGGCATGGGCTCGGCCGAAGCCCAGGCCGCAACTGGCGACATTCCGAACTTCGCCACGGGCGGCGCATCGGTCATGATCTCCGAAGTCGGATGAGCAACCTGCCGCCCCGCGTTCTCAATACGCCTGAAGCCGGGGACTGGATCGCCCGGCTGACGGCTGCTCACGGACCGCTGATGTTCCATCAGTCGGGCGGATGCTGTGATGGCTCCGCCCCGATGTGCTTCGTGGCTGGCGAGTTCCGGGTCGGAGGGCAGGACGTGCTGCTCGGCCATGTGGCCGAGGGTACGCCGGTATGGATCGGGGCGGCGCAGTTCGAATACTGGCGGCACACCCAGGTCACCATCGACGTCGTTCCGGGGCGCGGCTCGGGGATGAGCCTTGAAGCGCCCGAAGGCGTGCGCTTCATCGTGCGCAGCCGGGTGTTCAGCGATGATGAAAGCGCCGCGCTCGAGGCCGCGGGCGAGCCGCCGCGAGGGGACAGCGTTGCACTTGGCGAGGGCACGGCTTCGCCCTAAGCTGCGCGGCAGGCAGGAGAACCCGCAAGAGGTCAGGCCATGGAGGATGCGGTGATGGAAACGGCGACAGCAGTGGACGAGGCGCGCATGATAGCGTGCACTTCGCGCGCAGCCGATCCCCGCGCCGCAGTGGCCGAGCTTGCCGAGTGCATCGAAGGCCGCAAGCTGGCCGGGGCGCTGCTGTTCTGCTCCAACGCCTATCCCCGCGATGCCCTTCAGGCCGAACTGGCCAGCGCCATGCCCGAAGTGCGGCTCTTTGGCTGCACTAGCGCAGGTGAATTGAACGATCAGGGGTATGATACCCATTCGATCGTGCTGATTGGATTCCCCGAAGGCCCCTTTTCCATGGCCTCGCTGCGCTTTGACGATCTCGATCATTTCGATCCGCAGGCTGCACAGGGCGCCATCCGCCAGCTCGTCGCCCAGTCGCGGCGCGAACATGGCGAGGGGCTTCATCAGGTCGCGCTGTTCTTCGTCGATGGCCTTTCCCACCGCGAAGAACTGCTGACGATGACCGCGCAGCATGCGCTGGGCGATATCCAGTTGATCGGCGGGTCAAGCGGCGACGGCCTGTCGTTCCGCGACACGGCCATTTTCCACGAAGGAGCCTTCCACAAGGACGCCGCTGTCATCGTCCTTCTCACCAGCCGCCGCCCTCTGCATGTCTTCTGCAAGAGCTTCTATCGTCCCGGCCCGGCCAAGATGGTCATAACCGAGGCCGATGCCGAATCTCGGGTCGTTACCGAGATCAATGCCGCCCCCGCCGCCGAGGAATACCGCCGCCTTGCCGGAAGTCCGCCGTCCGAACTCAATGCCCAGTTCTTTGCCGCCTATCCTCCCATCGTGCGCACCGGCGGCCAGTTCCACGTCCGGTCGATCCAGACGGCCAATGACGATGGTTCGCTGACCTTCTACTGCGCGATCGATACCGGCGTCGTCCTGTCCATCGGCGAACCGGTAGATCGCATCGCCGAAATGGATGCCCTGTTCGATGAAATCGGTCGCAAGGTGGGCGAGATCGACCATGTCGTCGGCTTCGATTGCGTGCTGAACCGCCTCGATGCCGAAGACCGCCAGCAGGCCGGCGTTGTCTCGCGCATGTACGTCGCCAACCGCGTTTTCGGCTTCAACACCTATGGCGAGCAGTTTCGCGCCGCGCACATGAACCAGACCTTCACCGGTCTCGCCGTCGGGCGATGAGCGGCTCGAATCTCACCGGCATTCTTGCCCCCGCCATGGTCAATGGCGAGGACGAGATCACCGCCTTGCGCGCCCGCGTGCGCCAGCTCGAAAAGATCAACGCCGCGCTGATGGACCGGGTCGAACGCTCAGGTGACATGGAGGGCGGCGCGTTCTCAATGTTCGAAACCGCCATCGCGCTCGAATCCGTGGTCCGGGACCGCACGAGCGCGCTCGAGGCGGCCATGGCCGAACTCGCCGCCGCCAACGAAGACGCCACTGCCGCCCGCGTCCTGCTGCGCGATGCGATCGAATCCCTCAGCGACGGGTTTGCCCTCTTCGACGCCGATGACCGCCTGATCCTGTGCAACCGCGCCTTCCTCAAGATATTCCCTGCCGTCGAACCGATTTCCGGTGACAGCCCGGAGTTCGCCGAAATGGCCAGCCGCGTGGCGCTGACCGGCTCGACTCTCGGCGCCGCAACCGGTCCGGATCGCTGGCTCAGCGACCGGGTCGACTGGCACCGCCGCGCCGAAGGGGCTCATGTGCAGGCGCTGGGCGACGGGCGCTGGATCCAGATCAACGAACTGCGCACCAGCGATGGCGGCATCGTCGGCATCTATACCGACATCACCTCGGTCAAGGCCGAGGACGCCCGCCAGCGCGCCTTGGAACTGGCAGAGCGCAACCTCGCGTTGCAGGCCACGCTCGATACCCTGTCCGAAGGCGTCTGCCTGTTCGATGCCCAGCGCCGGATGCAGGCGTGGAACGAAGGCCTCGTCCGCGTGCTCGGCCTTTCCGGCAGTGACCTGCTGCGCCATGTCGAAAGCCATGCCCAGCTGGTGCAGTGGTGCAGCTGGCGATTGGGCCTCGAATGTGCCGACAGCCTTGCCTGGCGGGAAGGCGATACGCGCCAGCTTTCCGCCGAATGCCTGATGGATGGCCGGCACTTCGTGATCCGCTCGGTCCCGCTCGGTAACGGCGGCATGGTCTTCACCTTTGACGACGTGACCGACCACGTCAGCCTGCAACGCTCGTTGACCGAGACCGCCGAACTGCTGGAGCGCCGGGTGCAGGAGCGCACCGCCGAACTGGTCGAAGTCAACCGCCAGCTGGTCGAGGCAAAGAACGAGGCCGAAACCGCCAGCCGCTCCAAGACCAGCTTCCTCGCCGCCGCCAGCCATGACTTGCTCCAGCCCCTGAACGCCGCGCGCTTGTTCGTCTCGGCAATGGACGGCCTCAAGTTGCCGGAGCGTCCGCGCGCTCTCGTCAGCCAGGCGTCAACCGCGCTGGATTCGGTCGAAGACCTGCTCGAAGCCCTGTTCGAGATTTCCCGCCTCGATGCCGGTGCCATCCAGCCCGAAATCGGCGATCATTCGCTCGGCGCGATCCTCCATGCCCTGCGCGTGGAATTCGCCCCGCTCGCCGCCGCCGGCAAGCTCGAATTCGACGTGGTCGAAACGCCGGCCTGGGTTCGCTCCGACGCGCGCCTCTTGCGCCGCGTCCTCCAGAACTTCGTATCGAACGCGATCCGCTATACCGAGGCTGGCCGCGTCGCTGTCGAGGTCGACGAGATACAGGGCATGATCCGCGTCACCGTGCGCGATACCGGCCCCGGCATCGCCGCGTCCGACCGCGAGGAAATCTTCGGCGAGTTCCGCCGCGTCGGCAAGACGCAGAAGATCCCCGGCAAGGGCCTTGGCCTTGCCATCGTGCGCCGCGTGTCCACCATGCTCGATCACCCGATCGGCCTCGATTCCGTCCCCGGCCTCGGTTCCGCCTTCTCGATCATGCTCCCCCGCGTCGAACCTGTCGCCGCGCCCGCGCCGGTCGAGCCGGCCTCGGGACCGTCGACCGGCAGTGGGGGCCTTGTCCTGGTGATCGACAACGATCCCGCGATCCTCTCGGGCATGGAAGCGCTGCTCGAGAACTGGGGCCTCGAGGTGGTCACCGCGCGCGATCCGGCAGAGGCCTGCGTCGCTGCCGCTCTTGCCCGCCGCCCTGCCATGGCCATCGTCGATTACCAGCTCGATGACGGCCTGACCGGAGAGCAGGCCATCGCCGCGCTGCGAGCCCGGGCCAACTTCGATCTGCCCGCCATGGTCATCACTGCCGACCGCAGCGAGGAGACCAAAGCCCGCTTGAACGCACTGGCGCTGCCGATCCTCAACAAGCCGGTCAAACCCGCCCAACTCCGCGCCTTCCTGCGCCAGAGGGACGTTCTCTGATCCCTAAGTCCGACACCCGCTTACCCTAGAGCGCGCGCCGTGCCTTCATCCACGCCTTTGCGTGGTTCTGCACCTGCAATAGCGAGGCGAACACCGATTTGCGCGGCTCGGGCGTGCCGGTCCGCCCGATCGCATCGATCTGGGCATAGTACCACATTTGAACGCCGAAGCCCGCGATGGTGCGGACGGTATCGAATTTCTCCAGCCAGCGCAGCGCCGGGGGCAGCAGGCGCAGCGTGGCCTCGAAGCGGGGCAGGTTGGCGCGGTCCTCCAGCAGATTGCGGCAGGCATCCGGCGCCCCGCACAGCGGTCGCCCGATGCCGATCAGGTCCGCCGCGCCCGTCTCCAGCGCATGCTGCATCGCCGCGCGGCTGCGGAAGCCGCCGGTCACCATCAGCGGCATCCTCGTCAGGCTCGCCTTCATCGCCTTGGCGAAGTCCACGAAATAGGCCTCGCGTGCCGCCGTCGAGGCCGGGACATCCGGCCGTTCGAAAGGGTCCAGCCCTTCCATGTCCATCATCGCCGGTTGCTCATACGATCCGCCAGAAACCTCCAGCAGGTCGACGCCCGCCTCCTCCAGCCAGCGCGCGACGGTCAGGCTCTCCTCGAAGGCAAACCCGCCTCGCTGGAAGTCTGCCGAATTGAGCTTCACCGAGATGCCGAACTGCGGGCCCACGGCTTCGCGCACCGCTCGCACGGTCTCCATCAGGAACCGCGCCCGGTTCTCCAGAGATCCGCCCCATCGGTCGGTGCGCTGGTTGCTGCGCGGGCTGAGGAATTGCGAAAGCAGGTAGCCATGCGCGGCATGGATCTGCACCCCGCCAAAGCCCGCGTCCTGCGCCGCTTTCGCACAAGTGGCAAACCGCCCGATCAGATCGAGGATCTCCGCTTCCTCAAGCGGCACCGGCTCGCCGAACTGCCCGCCCGGCAGCCCCAGCTTCACCGCCGATGGCGCCTTGGGGTGCGGGTTGACAGTGGCCTGCGTCTGCCGCCCTGCGTGGCTGATCTGCATCCACAACTGGTTGCCTGCGCGCGTCCCGGCCTTTGCCCACTGCGCCAGAGCCGCCTTCGTCGCCGCATCGGCCGCGCGATCGACGATGACATTGCCGGGGCGCTCCAGATGGTCACCATCGATCTGCACGTTGCCGGTTATCAGCAGGCCCGCGCCACCATCTGCCCACACGCCATAGAGCCGGTCAAGCTCCGGCGTCGGTCTGCCCGACGGATCGGCCAGTCCCTCGGTCATCGCGCCCTTGGCGAGGCGGTTCGGAATGACGATGCCGCACGGCAGGGCCAGCGGTGTCTTGATCAGCATGGCAATCTCCCCCGCGCCAGTCTGCCAGACCGGGCGCGTAGTGCAATTGCCGGATCGTGACCGTTTACCCCTTGAAGCCGATCTTCCCGGCCATGATCACCGCCTGCGTCCGCGAAAAGACGTTCATCTTCTGCAGGATCGCGGAAACGTGCGCCTTCACCGTCGTCATCGAGACATCGAGTTCATAGGCGATCTGCTTGTTGAGCCGCCCGGCGACGAGGTGCCCCAGGACCACCCGCTGCTGCGGGGTGAGGCTGTCGATCCGGCTGCGGATCGCGTCTTCCTCGGCAGCGGCGGAGTCATCACCTTCGAGTTCAGGCATGTAGATCTCGCCCGAAAGCACCTGGTTCAGCGCGTCGAGGATTGCCGCGCGCTTGAGGCTCTTGGGCACGAAGCCCGCCGCCCCTGCGGCCAGCGCATCGCGCACCACCTTGCGGTCTGTCACGCCCGAGACCATCACTACCGGCGTCGCCGGAAAGCGGTCACGCAGGGCTTCGAGGCCCGACAGGTGCGAAACATCGGGAATGTTGAGGTCCAGCAGGACCAGGTCGACATCCCCTTCCTGCTCGAGGGTATTGAGCGCAGCTTCCAGGCTGTCTGCTTCGAGGATCGTGCAGGAGGGAAAGGCGTCGTCGAAGATCGAGCGCAGCCCATCACGCACCAGCGAATGGTCGTCCACGATCAGCACGCGATCAGGTCCGTTTACGGCCATGGCAGCGCTCCCCCTTTCGGCTGCGAACGTGGTCATTGCGATGGTATTGCTCATCTGTCTCTACCCGGGGAGGGGGTGGAGCGCCAGACCTGCGGTAAGGTCCGGCGCCCCGGGGAAAATCACTTCGGCAGCTTAAACACCCAGAGCGAACCGCCCTGGCTGATCTCCTTGAAGGTCTTGGCCACCTCGCCGCCCCACAGCGGCACCGCGCCGCCCCAGCCGGACATGACCGCGACATACTGTTCGCCGTCCTGCTCCCAGGTCACCGGCGAGCCGACCACGCCCGACCCGGTCTGGAACTTCCAGAGTTCCGCACCCGTCTTGGCGTCGAAGGCCTTGAGGTAGCCCTCGGGCGTGCCGGTGAACACCAGATTGCCGCGCGTAGCCAGAACACCACCCCACAGCGGAGCCTTGTTCTTGTACTCCCACACGATCTTGCCGGTGGCCGGGTCCATCGCGCGAAGCGCACCGATGTGGTCTTCTGCAATCGGCTTGATGGTGAAGCCTGCACCCAGGTAGGCCGCGCCCTTCTTGTAGGCGATGGGCTCGTTCCAGATGTCCATGCCCCAGTCGTTGCTGGGCACATAGAACAGGCCGGTGTCCTGCGAATAGGCCATCGGCATCCAGTTCTTGCCGCCGAGGAACGACGGGCTGGCGAACACGGTCTTGCCTTTTTCCGCGGCATTGGGCGCGCCGGGGCGGTTTTCGGCCACGTAGTTCGGACGGCCGGTCTTCAGGTCGATGCCATTGGCCCAGGTCGTCTGCATCACGAACTTGTGCGCGCCCAGCAGCTTGCCGTTGGTGCGGTCAAGCACGTAGAAGTAGCCGTTGCGGTCGGCCTTGGCGCCGAGCTTCATCGGCTTGCCCTTCATCGTGGCATCGAACGGGATGAACTCGTTCACGCCGTCGAAATCCCAGCCGTCATGAGGCGTGGTCTGGTAGTGCCACTTGATCTCGCCGGTATCGGCATCGATCGCCAGTGTCGAGGACGTGTAGAGGTTGTCGCCGGGGCGCAGGTGGCTGTTCCACGGGCCGGGGTTGCCGGTGCCGAAGTAGAGCAGGTTGGTACCGGGGTCATAAGTGCCGCCCAGCCAGGTCGCGCCGCCGCCGGTCTTCCACAAGTCGCCGGTCCAAGAAGCGTTGAGCTTGCCGGTCATCGTGGAAGGCTTGCCACCCAGCGTGCCGATGTGGCCTTCGATGGTCGGGCGTGACCACACCAGTTCGCCCGTATCCACGTTGCGGGCCTGCACTTCGCCGATCACGCCGAACTCGCCGCCCGAATTGCCGGTGATGACCATGTCCTTGACGATCAGCGGCGCCGCCGTTGCCGAATAGCCGGCCTGGTAGTCGGCCAGCTTCTTGTTCCAGATCACCTTGCCGGTATGGCGATCGAGGGCAACGAGACGCGCGTCCAGCGTCGCGAAAATCACCTTGTCGCCATGGATCGCCGCGCCACGGTTGACCACGTCGCAGCAGGGCATGATGCCATCGGGCAGGCGGGCGTTGTATTCCCACTTCTTCTCGCCGGTGCGCGCATCGAACGCGAAGAGGCGCGAATACGAACCCGTTACATAGATCGTGCCGTCATAGACCAGTGGCTGCGATTCCTGGCCGCGCTGCTTTTCGCCACCCAGCGATGCTGCGAAAACGGGTACGAGATTCTTGACGTTGCTGGTGTTGAGTTTGTCGAGCGAGCTGAACCGCTGCTGCTGCGGGCCCATGCCATAGCTGATCACGTCGCCGGGCGTGGCCGCATCGTTGATGATGTCCGCGCTGGTCGGCCCGCCGGCAATGGCTGGAACTGCCGAAAGACTGGTGGCTGCCGCAAGGCCTGCCAACACGATTGAAAAACGCCGCTTCATCCTGTCCCTCCTGTTATGGGGTCTTGTTCTGCGATGGAGTGCGGTCATGCGGGAATCCCCCCGGTTCGCCACTGATCCCCTATCGTCAATGTGAGCCTATCGGTTGCAGTATGCTGCACAATTGAACCTTGGGATAAGGCCTTGTGCTTCATGCCCAAGCGCGCCAAATGCTGCGCAACACAACCGCAGCAAAAACGGTTCGGGGAACACCGGTCGCAGTCGGTGTTCCCGTCCCCCCGTTGGCCCGCCAATCGAGGATGGCGGGTGCGAGCTGACCGTTCAGGATTGTGCGGAAAGCGCCGGCTTCCAGTTCACGCCATGGCGTTGGAACAGCGCGGCCATGCGCCCATCGCCAATCATCTGCTCGAGCACTTGCTCAAGCCTGAAGCCCAGGTTGCGCGAATTTTCCTTAACCGCGATTCCAATGTCCCAGCCCGGCGACATCATCATTGGCAGCGGTCCCTTGCGCACCTTGATCCCGGCGTCGGGGTTGTCGGCGACGACAGCCTCGATCTGCGCGGTGGTGGCCACGGTGAAGTCGGCACTGCCATCCACCAGCGCGGCGGGCGCATCATAGCCATTGGGAACGTGGACCAGGTCCCTGGCAAGGACCCCGCCAGCGTGGCCGAGCAGGTAGAAGTCAGGGATCGAGGCGAGTTCGGCGGTGATCTTGCGGCCCTTGAACGACGCCGGCACCGCTTCGCAGTTGCCGCCATCGCGAGAACAGGCCGCGCCAAAGGTTTCGCGGTAATAAGGCGCAAGGAACACGACATTGTCTTCCTGCTGTATCAGCTGCCGCTCGAAGGGTACGTGCAGCATCACGTCGCATGGCTGAAACCCGAGCAGCCCCCCGCGCCAGACCACGTTGCGCAAGTCGTCGGAGATGTCCTCGCCCGCGAAGAACAGCTGGACATCGGCGCGAACGCCCAGCGCTTCGGCGAGCGCGCGCGCAATGTCGGCATCGATGCCTGCCACCTTGCCGTCCTGGTTCCACGACCAGGGCCGGTTATCCGCATAGAGTCCGACCCGAAGGACTCCGAGGTCTTTGACCTTCTCAAGCGGTGCGGCAAAGGCGGTGGAGGACGCGGCCAGCGCGGATAGCGCCAGCCCTTGCAGGAACGAACGCCTGCTGGCGCGCATTGCGGTCACTCTTCCGTATGCTTGGATTCGATCCAGGTGCGGATCGCCCATCCGGCCTTCTGGCCGAGCACTTCGCCGAACGGTGGCATATAGACCTTGCCATCGCGTGACGAGCCGTGCTGGAAGCGCTGGACGAACCATTCGTCGCCGCTGTCGCCGGTTTCGAGATAACGCAGGTCAGGCGCAATCCCGCCCGAGATCGCGTCGAGCCCGTGGCAGCGCGCGCAGTTCTGGCCATAGGCAGACTGGCCGATCTCCAGCGCCTTCTCGTTGCCGCGGTAGGGGTTGACCGTCACCCAGGTGTCATTGCCACCGACAAGGTCGGGCAGTGCCGAAGTGTCAACCGCTTGCGGCGTGACGTTACCATGCGCGGAAAGGCTCGATGCGATGGCGCCGGTGGCCAGCGCAGCAGCCGCCAGCAGGGCGGCACGGCCCTTGGAGATCTTGATCATCAGTCATCCTCTGCGACACGGGTGCGGATGATCGTCCGCCCCGATAGTGATCCTTGCTTATCGCGCTGCCGGGCCATCGCAAATTGAACCATGGTACAAGACCAAGGTGTCATATGCGCGCGCACGAGCGTCGGATATGGTGCGCAGCATGGAGAGACAACTGAAGGCATTCGCAGCAACCCTGCTGCTCGGCACCACCCTTGCGCCTGCGGCACACGCAACGCGCGCCTACGTCAGCAACGAACGGTCCTCGACCGTGACGGTGATCGACGTCGAGAAGGGCGCGGTCGAGGCGGAATGGCCGGTCGGCAATCGCCCGCGCGGTATCGCGATGACGCGAGACGGCAAGGCCCTGCTCGTCGCCGCCAGCGCGGACAATGCGGTGGAAATGCGCGATCCCGCCACTGGCGCGCTGCTTGCTGCCCTGCCTTCAGGTGCAGATCCGGAGCAGTTCTTCCCCGCCTATTCGGGCAACCTGCTTTTTGCGGCGAACGAGGACAACGCCGCCGTTACGGCGATCGATCTCGATGCGCGCAAGGTTGCGTGGCAGGTCACCGTCGGTGACGAGCCCGAAGGCGTCGCACAAAGCCCCGATGGCAAGTGGTTGCTCGTCACCAGCGAGGAGGACAACACCGTCGCCTGGATCGACCTTGCCACGCGCACAGTGGCCGAGGAGATGGAAACCGACGCCCGCCCCCGCCACATCGAATTCGAGGGCAAAGGCCAGAAGGTGTGGATCGCCGCCGAAATGGCCGGGACGGTGCAGATCGCGGACGTCGCCACCAAGTCCATCGAACAGACCATTGCCTTCGCTCCGCCCGGCGTTCCGGCCTACAAGGTCATGCCCTGCGGCATCCGTTTCACCCCCGATGGCAAGACCGCGATTGTCGCTCTTGGACGCGCCGACAGCATCGCCGTCGTCGACGTTCCCACCCGCACGGTGCGAGGCTACGTCAAGGTCGGCGATCGCCCGTGGCACCTCGCCGTAACGCCGGACGGAACCCGCGCCATCGTCGCCAACGGAGCCAGCGATTCCGTCTCGTTCGTGGATATTGCGGCGATGCAGGTTACCGCCACGATCAAGGCAGGCGGCGGCCCCTGGGGCGTCGCACTGGGGCGCTGACTGACCTTCGTCATTATCCCAAAGTCCAACGCCCAAAGTCCAATATCGCAGTTTGTTTCCGCGCAGCATTCTCTCCGCTCAGTCGCAGAATAATCGACACGACCTTTCACGGAGGGGATGGAAATGAACATGAAGAAGGCGCTTTGCGCCTCGGTTGCGCTCGCCACGATGGCGGTTGCGACCACGCCCGCCTACGCCGGCACGGCCGAACTTCTCAAGCGCCTGCATGAAAAGGGCATCCTCTCCGACGAGGAATATGCCGAGCTGCTGGCCGAGGAAAACAAGCCGTCTCCCGCCCCCGCAGCTGCCGCCGCACCTGCCGGCGATACCATGACCCGCGCCACTGAATCCGTCGATTCCAGCCGCATGGTCCGCATGGCCGCGTCGGGCATCGGCCTAGAAGTCGGCCCCGCCACGATCACGTTCTCGGGCTCGGTCAACGGCTTCTACGTGCACGACAATCCCGCCACGCCCACGGCGCGCACTGCCGTCACCGGCGGCATTGCCAGCGTCGGCGCCAACAACTCCAGCGCGATCCGCAATGGCCTGCTCCCCGGCTTCCTCAAGGTCTCGGTGGCGACCCAGCAGTCAGGCTGGGATGTCGGCGCCACTTTCGGCATGTACCCCGGCATCAACTCGACCGCCTGGGGCGCTCTGGGCGCCAACAACGGCGGCCAGCCGACCGCCCTTGCCACCGCCGGCATCGATTTCCGCCAGACCTACATGACCTTTGGGCGCCCCAACGTCGGCACCTTCAAGATCGGCCGCGATATCGGCCTGTTCGGGTCGGAGGGCATCCTAAACGACATCACACTGCTGTCCTCGGGCACGCCCGGAAACAACGTTGCGCCGGGCAACACCACACTGGGACGCATCGGCGTCGGCTATATCTACACCGATTTCCAGCCCCAGATCACCTACACCTCGCCCGACCTCAAGGGTCTGCAGGCTTCGGTCGGCGTGTTCCAGCCGCTGTCCTCGCTCACCGGCCCTGCCGAGAGCAATTCGGCTCCCGGTTTCCAGGGCAAGGTGACCTATGACGGCAAGTTCGGCGATGTTGCCGCGCGCCTGTGGGTGTCGGGCATCACCCAGAAGCACGATATCGTCGGCGGCGGCAGCTACACCGGCAGCGGCGTGGACTTCGGCGGCAAGGTCACCGTCGGCCCGGTCACGGCAACCGGCTACTACTACACCGCCAGCGGCCTCGGCACGACGGTGCTCGGCCTGTTCGACACCGGTCTTCCGCAGACCGGCAGCGGCGTTGCCAAGCGCGATTCCAGCGGCTTCTACGTCCAGGCGCTGGCCACCTTCGGCAAGGTCTTGGTCGGCGGAAGCTATGGCGAGAGCCACCTCGATTACGCAAGCAACACCGATCGTCTCGCCAATCCGAACCTGCTCGACGTGAACTCCAGCTACGTCGGCCAGGTCCGCTATGGCCTGACCTCGTGGGTCACGCTGATCGGCGAATACGTGCATTCGAAGGCCGTCGCCCACTCGGGCAACAAGGCCGAAAGCGATGCCTTGGCCGTCGGCGGAATCCTGTTCTTCTGAGCCGGATTTCATAAACTTAACATTCGATACCAAAGTCCACCCTTGTCGGCGGCGCCGATTGCTCCCAAAGCGCCGCCGACAGTTCTGTCTTCAAATCGTCATCCGGAAAGTCGCAGCAGATGGACGACACCAGTTTTCTTCGGGCCCGTTCAGTCAGGGTGGGCAGCCTCTTGGCCGCAGCCGCTCTTGCCTCCACCGCGCTTCCGGCTTTTGCCGATGAAGGTCCCGATGGCCAGATCGTCGTCACCGGCGCCGGCCTTGAAAAGACCCCGGGCACGCCCGCCTATTCCACTGTCGAGATCGGCCGCGATGCCATAACCACATCCGCCTCGGGCCGCATCGAGGACGTGCTGACACAGGTCGCCGGGTTCCAGCAGTTCCGCCGGTCAGACAGCCGCTCGTCCAACCCTTCGGCCCAGGGAGTCACGTTGCGGGCGCTGGGTGGCAATGCCACGAGCCGCGCGCTCGTGTTGCTCGACGGCGTCCCCATGGCCGATCCCTTCTTCGGCTACGTCCCGCTCCCGGCGCTCACGCCCGATACGCTGGGCTCGATACGCGTCACCCGCGGCGGGGGCTCGGGCCCGTTCGGGGCGGGAGCGCTGTCCGGCACGATCGAGCTCGAGAGCGCAGGACCCGATCAGCTTGGCCTCGTAAACGGCCAGCTCCTCGCCAGCCAGCGCGGCGAGACCGAAGCTGCCCTGAGCATCGCCCCGCGCCTCGGCTCGGGCTTTGCTGTCGTCTCGGGCCGTTGGGATCGCGGCAAGGGCTTCTTCACCACGCCGGAATCGCAGCGCGTTCCCGCCACCGTTCGTGCCCGCTACGAGTCCTGGTCCACCCAGGTCCGCGCCGTCGCGCCGCTCACCGATACGGTGGAGCTTCAGGCCCGCGCGCTGGTCTATCGCGATGATCGCCTGCTGCGCTTCAAGGGCGCCACCACCTCCAGCGAAGGCCAGGACGCCAGCCTGCGCCTGGTCGGCCGGGGCGATTGGCAGTTCGATGCCCTCGCCTATGTCCAGGTCCGCAATTTCGACAACATCGTCGTCTCCGCCACCAGCTTCAAACCCACGCTCGACCAGTACGATACGCCCGCGCAAGGGCTTGGCGGCAAGTTCGAGCTGCGCCCGCCGATGGGCGAAAACGATGTGCTGCGCCTTGGCGTCGACTGGCGCCGGGCATCGGGCACGATGAAGGAGAACGCAATCAGCGCCGCCACCGGTGCCATCACCGCACGTCGCCGGGCAGGGGGCAACAACACCGACCTCGGCTTCTATGCCGAGAACGACCTGACGCTGGGCAGCCTTGTCCTCACCGGCGGTCTGCGCGCCGATCGCACCGTGATCGCCGACGGCTATTTCGAAGTGCGCAACACGGCAGGCACTGTCACCAGCCGCACCGATTACGCCACGCAGACCGATTGGACCGTCATCTGGCGCGGCGGCGCGGTGCTGCGCGTCAGTGACATGATTGCTCTGCGCGCCGCGGCCTATACCGGCCTGCGCCAGCCCACGCTCAACGAACTCTACCGGCCCTTTACCGTCTTCCCGGTAACCACGCAGGCCAACGCCGCCCTGCGCAATGAAAAGCAGAAAGGCTTCGAGGCCGGGATCGACCTGACCCCCGCCGAGGGCATCCGCCTGTCTGTTACCGGTTTCGACAACCGGATCGAGAACGCCATCGCCAACGTCACTATTGGCACCAACCTGCGCCAGCGCCGCAACGTCGACGAGATTCGCGCCCGCGGCATCGAAGCCTCCGCTCACGCCGAAGTGGGCATCGTCCGCTTCGACGGCTCGCTGGCATGGACTGACGCCGAAGTGCTCAACGGCCCCTTGTCGAACCTCACCGGCAAGCGCCCGGCACAGACCCCGCGCCTCGCCGCGTCCGCCACGCTTGGGCTTAGCCCTGCCGTAGGCTGGGACATTGCCGCTACCCTGCGCCATGTCGGCCAGCAGTACGAGGACGACCTGCAGATCGACAGCCTCAAGGCCGCAACCACGCTCGACATGTTTGCGCAAGTGCCGCTGCCCCGCGGGATCAGCCTGGTCCTGCGCGCGGAAAACCTGTTCGATACCGAAATCGTCACGCGCAATGCGGGCGGCTCGATTGACCTTGGCAATCCGCGCACGCTCTGGGCAGGGGTGAGGGTCAAGATCTGATGATGCGCAAGCTGATCCCGCTGCTGTTTGCCGCCGTTTCCGCACCCGCTCTCGCCCAGACCGATCCGCAGATCGTCGTCAATGCCCCCGGTGGCATGATCGACCTCGACGAGGCTCGCGCACTTGATCTTGCGGCCATTGATTCCTCGGGCCGCGCCGATCTTGGCCGCGCACTCGAACGCGCCATTCCCGGCCTGACTCTGGGCGAAGCCGCCGGCAATCCGTGGCAGGCAACGCTGAACTGGCGCGGGTTTTCCGCCGGCGCGCTGCAGGGCATGGAGCAGGGCATCGCCGTCTATCTCGATGGCGTGCGCTTCAACCAGCCGTTCGGCGATGTCGTCCTGCTCGATCTCATGCCCGATACGGTGCTTGTCGCGGCCCAGGTCAACGATGCCAATCCGGTGTTGGGGCGCAATGCGCTGGCCGGATCGGTTCTTGTCCAGACCGGCGACGGCGTGACCCTGTCCGGCCTGCGCGGCCAGGGCGATGTCGACAGCGAAGGCATGGCGGGCGGCGCGGTCAGCTATGGCACCGGCACCGCACAAGGCAACCTGCTTGTCGCCTTCGAAGCGCGGCATGACAAAGGCTGGCGCGTGGCCAGTCCGTCGACGCTCTATCGCGGCTTTGCCAAGGGCATCCATCAGGGCGAGGGCTGGGGCATCGAGCTCTCCGCCCTCGGCGCTGCGACCGACCTGACCGGCAACGGCGTCTCGCCCGTCGAGCTGCTCGATGCGAAGTACGATGCGGTGTTCACCCGGCCCGACAGCACGCGCACCCGCTTTGCCCGCGTTGTCGCCGCGCCGTGGCTGTCCATGGGCGAGACCTCCCGCATCGAACTGCGCGCCCACTGGCAATACCTCGATCGTCGCAATGCCAACGGCGATCTTGCCGATTTCGGTGCCTGCGATGCCAACCCGGCGCAACTTTGCGTCGAGGATAATGACGACGGCTACAGCGATCCTCTCTTTGCCAATGGCGTTCCCGTTGCCGCCGACGCAGCTGGCGACGATCCCGCGGTGTTCAATCGCGGGAAGGAGCGCACGCAGGCCTATGGCGCCACCCTGCAATGGCAGGACACGGTCGAAACCGACCTCGGCACGCGCCGCATCGCACTGGGCGGCACATGGGAGCACGCCCGCACCCGCTTTGGCGCGCAGACCGACCTTGGCGAGCTGGAAGAAGACCGCTCGGTCGAGGATCTCAGCCTGCCGCTGGTCTCGGCGGAAGGGGCGATCCAGCCGGTGTCGCTGGTATCGAAACTGGACGATTTCGCCCTCTTTGCCAGTCTCGAACTGCCGCTTACCACGGCCCTCTCGGTCGAGGCCGGGGCGCGTTATTCGCACAACCGCGTGGTGATGGAGGACCAGTTGGGCACCGCGCTGAACGGACGCCACACCTTCGATCGCTTCAATCCTTCGATCGAATTCGACTATGCACTGGCCCCGGGCCTTCACGCCACCGCCGGTTTTTCGCTCACCAGCCGCAATCCCACCCCTGCGGAATTGAGCTGCGCCGATCCGGAAGCGCCTTGCACCCTCGCGAACTTCTTCATCGCCGATCCGCCGCTCAGGCAGGTAACGGCAACCAACTGGCATGGTGGGCTGAGTGCAACCGGCCGAAGGCTGGCCTGGCGCGTCAACCTGTGGCGCTCGGAGACCAGCAACGATATCCGCATGATTGCCTCCAGCGTGCGCGGGCGGGCCTATTTCGCCAATCTCGGCCACACCCGCAGGCAGGGCATCGAAGCCTCGGCGGAGTGGCGGCACGATGGCTGGTATTCCTCGGCCAGCTTTGCCTTCACCGATGCGCGCTTTCGCGATGCCTTCACCCTTTCAAGCCCGTCGAACCCGGCGGCCGATGACGAGGGCACGATCATGGTCGCGCGCGGTGACCAGTTGCCTGCCGTGCCGCGCCACGCCCTCAACCTGCGCCTTGCGCGCGAGGAGCGGAACTGGTCTGCCGGTGTCACGTTGCGCGCCCGCTCCGGCCAGTATCTCGCCGGTGACGAGGGCAACGACAATGCGCGCACGCCTGCCTATGCCGTGTTCGATCTCGATGGCGCGGTCCGCCTTGCGCCGGGCATCCGCCTTGTCGCGCAGGTCCGCAATGTGCTGAACAAGCGCTATGCCACTTTCGGCACCTTTTCCGAAGTCGATGAAATCGATCTTGCCGAAGCGCCCGGTGCCGAAGACCCCCGCGCCTACGCCCCCGGCGCCCCACGCCGGCTGACGGTATCGCTCAGGGCGGAGTTCTGATCACAACCGCGGCAGCAGTTCACCCTCGAGCGCTGCGTAGAAGTGCGAGACGCTGCGCTGCAATTCATACCGCGCGGCCTTGAGCGTTGAAAAGCGGGGAGGAATCGGAAGGTCCCCAGCCTCGCTCATGTCGAGGCCCCGGGCCACCGCATCGCGCAGCGTCGCCTCGATCCAGTCGAGCCAATCGCGGGTCTGCGCAATCGCGGCTCGATTGCGGTCAATCGGCCCGTGCCCCGGCACCAGCAGCTTGTGCGGCAGGGCGGCAAGCACATCCAGCGAAGCGCGCCAGTCTGGCAGGTTGGCATGCGGCGTCGAAGGTGCGCGGTCGTGGAACACGAGGTCTCCGGCGATCAGCGTGCCCGTCGCCTCGTCGAGCAGAGCCAGATCGCCGCCGGAGTGGCCCTTGAGCGCCATCAGGCGGAACTGGCGTCTGCCAAATTCCACTGCGCCTTCAGACACATCGCCCTGCGGGAGGACGATTGTCGTGCCCTTCATCCAGTCGGCCAGCAGGCGGTACATCGCGTCCGAAAATCCCTCGCCATCGCGCTCCAGTTCGGCGCGGGTGGCGGGCAGGGCGTGAACGATTGCCGGGTCGACCGCCGCTGCGCCCATCGCATGGTCGGGGTGCAGGTGGCTGATATAGACGCGGCCCACCGGCTTGCCGGTCAGCCTTTGCGCCAGCGCTCCCAGCGCAAGGCCGTGTTCACGTGAGACGCCGGGGTCGAACAGCACTGCGCCCGCCTCTGTCGCGATGATCGCGCTGTTGGCAATGGCGCCGCCATTGGCAAAGGCAATGGCCTCGTCGGCGCCGCGCACTATCCACAAGCCGTCCGCGATCGGCTCGGCCACAGGATTGTATTTGCTCGCAAATTTCTCGGCGAAGGCGGCGGCGGGGCTGAACAGTCCGACCAGCAACAGCGCCCTGCGGTCCAGCCTCACGCACCCACCTTGCCGGGAAACTCCAGGCCGGCGCTGTCGCGTGCCTCGAAGGCAATTGGTCCCGTTGCCTTGACGACCACCGTAAACGCGGGGTCTTCGGCGACGGAGCCGAAAATCTGCATTTCGCCCAAGGACTTGCCACTGGCGTCGCGGACTGTCAGTCGCTCGATGTTGTAGGCGGGAATGTTCTCCACCAGCCCGGTGTCCATCGGGTGCCGGAAGGTCAGACGCAGGCGGGTTTCTCCAGCCTTTTCAAGCCACTGCGCGCCCCGAACCTCCCCCAGATGATCCGCCCAGTCGCCCTTCACGCGGCTGACCGGCGGCGCGGAGCAGCCGCCGCCTGCGGCATCGATCCAGGATCCGCCGACGTGCCAGATTCCGTCCTGCGTCTGCACCGCCGCGCGCACCGGGGTGCGCTGATCGAGCTTGATGCGCGTGGCGAGGAACGGTTGGGCCTGCGTGGGGGCGTAGTCGACGGCGACGGGGATGGGGTTGAGATCGGCAAAGAGGACGATGCGGCGCACGTTGGGCAAAGCGCGCGCGTCCACCGTCACAGGGAAAACACGTTGATTTTCAGCAATTTCGGGAATGTGGACGGCAACGCGGTCATCGAACACGATAGAGTCCTTGCCGAACAGGCGCGCGGCGTGATGCTCCCACATTGGCGAGTGCAGGGGATCGGCAGGCGCTGCCAGCGCGGGCGCCGAGCCCGGCATCAAGAGGGCAGCAATCGTCATCCTGGCCATCATGCGCATTCTCCCAAAGCACACTATGCGCGCATTGCCAGAGCGATCATATTGGACCTTGGAATAAGGAGTAGGGGGCGGAAAAGGCCATGAAAACAAGGCATGTAGCGCTTTTCCTGGCGATCTTCGCCGCTTTCCAACTCCCCGGCAACTCTCGGGGGCAAACCGCCAACTCTGCCACAACTCCCCCCGAGCTGTTCGACGCTGCGGGCTATCGCAAGGCACGCTATCGCGCTCCGGTCGATCGCCCGCCGACACCGGCCGTTGCCATCTCGGCGGAAGAGGCGCTCCACCTGAGGCCGGGGGTCGATGCCCTGTTCATCGATGTGCTTCCGGCAGAGGGTGGCGTGCGCGATCCGCTGTCGGGAAGGTGGACGCTTGCTGCGCAGCATGAGACGATCCCGGGTGCAGCATGGCATCCCGAAACAGGGCGCAGCCATCCCGATCCGGCGCTTTGGCAGGGGCTGCGCACCGCGATTTCTGCCGAGCGGGCGAGGCACCCTTCGCTTCCGGTGGTGGTGTTCTGCCGCAGCGATTGCTGGATGAGCTGGAACGCCGCGCGTCGCCTGGCCAGCGAGGGATTTGCGCAAGTCTACTGGTTCGCCGAGGGTATCGAGGGCTGGAATGACGCCAGGCGGGCGCTGGTCAAGGCGGAGCCGGTGACGATAGCGCCACACTGAGACCCTCCCCGTTTTAGCCCAGCACTATCGGGGAGGATTTTCCGGCGTTACTTCAGCGTCTTGAGGTACGCGATGAGTTCGGCGCGCTTGGCCTTGTCCTTGATGCCGGGGAAGCTCATGCGGTTGCCGGGGACGAGTTTTGCCGGGTTTTCCAGCCACTTGTCGAGCGTGGCGTCATCGAGCTTGAGGCCGGATTTCTTGACCGCGTCAGAGAACTTGTAGGTGCCCTTGACGCCCATCTTGTGGCCATAGACGCCGTAGAGGTTCGGACCGATCTTGTCGGGCGCGCCCTTGGTGTTGCTGTGGCAGACGGCGCAGCGCGCCCAGGTTGAGGGCGGAGCGGCGGGGCCGGCTTGCGCGGCGTTGGCGGTCAGCAGGGCGCCGGCGATCAGCGCTGTGCGGAGGATGGTCATGTCGTCTCTCCCGGATTCGTTTACCCGGAAGGGTGTGACATGACCCCCTTGCCGCCAAAATTGGACTTTAGGATCAAGACTTGGGCGCGCGATCCTTGAGCCAGCCGATCCCGCGCCGCAGCAACTCGTAGAACACCGGCAGGTCCCAGGCGCAGCGGTCGACCGTCGGCCACCAATCAAGCATGGGTTGCAGGTCATAGTGCCCGCGGCAATGGCCGAGCGTGTTGTAGAGCACGCCGCCCTTTCCGTGATCTTTCAGATACATGACCGCATGCTTGCCGATGGCGTCTGCCGCCTCGACAAAGCCGGTGCCCTCCACGGTGCAATCGGTTTCCAGCAGTACATGAAGCTTGCCGTGGTACTCCATGTGATAGAGTTCGTCCGTGGTCTCGAACGGCTCGATACCCTGCACCAGCGGGTGATCGGGGTCCGCCACCGTGACCGTATAAGGCGCAATCGGCGGGTGGCTGAGGAACTGGCTGCCAAGCAGGTCCATCATCAGCGGCGCCCAGCGCGGCGCGTCCCACAGGTCCTTGTTGGGGCCTTCGGTGAGGAAGCGCAGGACGGAGTTGGTGCCGTGCAGCGCATACCAGCGCCCGCCCGCCTGCAGCCAGTCGCGCAAGGCTTCCTGCGCCTTCAACGAGGGCGTGACGTCGCAAGTGTAGGTGATCAGGATGTCTGCCGCCTTGATCGCCTCGATGTTCTCGTAATCCTCGAACACGCGGGTGCGGATCGCAGGGTCCTCGGCCAGCAGCTTGAGGATTTCCAGCCGGGCGAAGTCCATGTCATGCCAGACGCCGCCGCAGATGAGCACGCAATCGATGCGTGGGGGGTGGGCAACTTCGCTCATGCGTTCAAGTACTTGTCGAGCGTCTGGTGGAACTGGCGGATGCGGATTTCCTGATAGTCGCCCAGATTGACCTCGCCGGTCTTCGACGCATGGAGGCCCTCCTGCACGTAAGGCAGGTTGTCCATGTCCTGTTCGAAGACGTGGCCGAGCACGCCGAGTTCGGGCGCATCGGTCCACTTCTGGTCGTTCGACAGCAGCTTCATCGGCACACCGTGCGGCATGGGATCGCCCTTCTTGACGCGGGCGAGGATGCGCACTTCCATCAGGCAGGTGTCGGGCGTCTTTCCGGGACGCCAGCGATAGACGATGTTCGGCATGAAGCCGCCCCACGGTGCGAAATTGGGGAAGACGTTGTAGACGAGGCCATCGAGCAACTCGGCGTCGGTGGCGTGGTCGTGGTCGTAGCCGGTCTGCGCGGTGTAGCCTGCGCGCATGGCGGCGCCCAATGCGGCGCGCGCGGTCATGCCTTCGGGCACGCTGACCGCGAAGGGATCGCCCGAGGCATCGTAGTTGTCGGCGCTGCGGCCGTTGTACTTGCAGAACTCGTCGACGATCCACTGCTGGGTCTTGCCGTTCGGATCGACGTGCGGGGACATGATGCCGAACGGAACGTGATTGACGTTCACGTTGTCGCCATAGGTCCAGTAGGCGCTGTTTGCATCGCCGGTGAAGGGCAGGAGCTGCGGGTGGGTGACGACCGTGTGCCAGGCTTCCATGAAGGCTTCGGCGGTGACCTTCCAGTTGGCCGGGACTTCCTTGGCCACCCAGATCACCGTGGTGCATTCCTCGTGGCGCCAGCGCTTGAAGAATTCGGGCAGCGGGGCAAGGTATTCCTCGAGAGTGGGGCCGCCCGGCTCCTCGCGCAGGAAGATGTAGCCGCCCCAGCGGCCCACTTCCGCCTCGGGCAACTGCATCTTTTCTGCCGAAAGATGCTTGAAGTCCCACGAACAGGGCATGCCCGCAAAGCTGCCGTCCTTGTTCCAGGCAAAGCCGTGGAAGGGGCAGGTAAAGGTGTCGGCGGTGCCGTCTTCGGTGCGCAGCTTGCGTCCGCGATGGAGGCAGACGTTGTGCATCGCCTTGACGCTGCCGTCTTCCTGGCGGGAGATCAGCCAGGAGCGCCCGGCGTTTTCGAACACGGTGTAGTCACCCGCTTCGGGGATGTCCTCTTCGCGCGCGGCGAATTGCCAGACGTGGGGCCACATCTTCTCGCGCTCGAGACGGGCGAAGTCTTCAGACGTGTAGCGCTCTGCCGCCAGCGGTTCGGAGCCGCGGTACTGGTAGCTTTCCTCGGTGAGCATCGCCGGAGCGGGGCGCGAATCCTGGGCCAGCAGTTCCTGCCAGCTGATCGCTTCGCAACGGGCTTTTCCGCCGCCCATGTTAGGGTCACTGTCAGCCATTATGATTCCTCACCCAGATTCCGGTATTGGTGCCGGTTTTGCCGCCCATGCGCGCGCGCGTCACCTTGCTGAAAGCATAGGTTGCACGACTGCCGCCTGCGCGTAACCACTGACATCATAAACTGACGCAGATTCTTGCGGGAGAGAGCAATTGTCCAAGAGGCTTGAAGGCAAGGTCGCCCTGATTACCGGTGGCACCACCGGCATCGGCGCGGCCACCGTGGCACGACTGACCGAGGAAGGCGCCAAGGTCTGGTTCACCGGATCGAAGGAAGAGGCGGCCGCCACCCTTTGCGCCGAAACGGGCGCGGTGTTCCGCAAGCTGCGCGTGCAGGATGCCGCTGGCTGGCCGGGCCTGGTCGACGAGATCATCGCCGCCGAAGGCCGGCTCGACATCGTATTCGCTAATGCCGGCACCGAAAGCGGCGATGCCAGCATCGAGGATGTTTCGATCGAGGGCTGGGACAATGTCGTCGCCGTCAACCAGACCGGCGTGATGCTGACCGTTCAGAACGCCATAAAGGGCATGAAGCGCAATCCCGAAGGTCCGCGCGGGTCGATCATCATCAATTCCTCGATGAACGCCACGCGACCATTGGGCAATTACGTAACCTATTCCGTGACCAAGGCCGCTGTCTGCGCGCTTGCCAAGTCTGCCGCAGTGCACTGCGGGCAAAAGGGCTATGCCATCCGCGTGAACGCGATCCTGCCCGGTGTGGTGGAAACGCCGCTGATCCAGCAGATCATGAACAGCCAGCCCGATCCTGCCGCTGCGCGCGCGATGTATGAGGGCATGGCGCCGATGAAGCGCATGGCGCAGTTGAACGAGGTGGCCGGGCTGGTGGCCTACCTTGCCAGCGACGAGGCCGGGTTCATCTCCGGCGCCGAATACGCGATCGACGGCGCGACGACCGCCGGCATGATGGGGGTCTGAGGAACATGGAATTGTCTGCACAGCGCCTGAAGGGGCGCGTTGCCTTCGTATCGGGTGGCCTGCGCGGGATCGGTCTGGCTTGCGCCGAGCGATTCCTGGCCGAGGGGGCCGAAGTCGTGCTCTCGGACCTCGATGCCGAGGATAGCGATACTGCGCGCGAAGTGATGAGCAAGCTGGGGCAGGCGGCCAGCTACATCAGCGCCAATGTCGCCAAGGAAGAAGACTGGGAGCGCGCGGTTGCCCTCGTGAAAGAGCGCCACGGCAAGTGCCACGTGCTGGTCAACAACGCCGGGATCGACCTGACCGGGCCGGTCGAGAGCCTTTCGATGGAAGGCTGGCGGCGGATCATGTCGATCAACGTCGATGGCGTGTTCCTTGGCACCAAGCATTTCGTCCCGCTGATGGCAGAAAGCGGCAAGGATTTCCGCGGCGGTGCCTCGATCATCAACGTCAGCTCGATCATGGGCCTCGTCGGCATGAACGAGGTTTCGGCCTATAATGCCAGCAAGGGCGCCGTGCGGCTGTTCACCAAGGGCATCGCCATCGAATTTGCGCAGAAGAAGACGCCGATCCGTGCCAATTCGCTGCACCCCGGCTTTGTAGAGACGCCGCTGCTCAAGGCCGGCTTCCAGCGCTGGGTCGATCAGGGCTTTGCCGAAAAGCCCGACGATCTGGTGGCAGGCGTGGTCGGCGCAACGCCGATCGGGCGGCTGGCGCAGCCTTCGGAACTGGCTTCGGCCGCGTTCTTCCTGGCCAGCGAGGATTCAAGCTACATGACCGGCGCGGAGCTGGTGATCGACGGGGGATGGACGGCGCAATGACAATCGCTCTCAACAATGTGGTCGCCGTCGTCACAGGGGCAGCGGGCGGGATCGGGCGTGAGCTGGTCAAGGCGCTGAAGGCCGCGAACGCCACGGTGATCGCCACAGACCTTGCGCCCGAGGCGCAGATCGAAGGGGCGGACCACTACCTCAAGCATGATGTCACGAGCGAGGCCGACTGGCAGGTCGTCGCGGCGCTGGTGCAGGACAAGTACGGGCGCCTCGATGCGCTGGTGAATAATGCCGGCTATTCGATCGTGACCAAGTTCGAAGAGACTCCGCTGGCCGATTTCCACCGCGTCAACGCGATCAACGTGGATTCGATCATCATCGGTACGCAAGTTCTGCTGCCGCTGCTGAAGGAAGGCGGCAAGGCGCGCACTGGCGGTGCTTCGGTGGTCAACTTCTCCAGCGTTGGCGGCCTGCGCGGGGCGGCGTTCAACGCGGCCTATTGCACCAGCAAGGCGGCGGTGAAGATGCTGAGCAAGTGTCTCGGTGCGGAATTTGCGGCGCTGGGCTACAACATCCGCGTCAACTCGGTGCATCCGGGCGGCGTGGACACCGGCATGCTGAACTCGATCATGGACCGCTATGTCGAGCTGGGCGCGGTGCCCTCGCGCGAGGTGGCGATGCAGGGCATCGTGGCCAACCACCCGATCGGCCGCATGGGTCGGCCTGAGGAAATGGGCGGCGGTGTGGTCTATCTGTGCTCTGACGCGGCGAGCTTTGTCACGTGCGCAGAGTTCGTGATGGATGGTGGGTTCAGCCAGGTCTGATGAACGTTCGTTCAATCTTTTGTCACAAAATAGAAAGACAGTTCAGGGGTTTAGGGAAAAGATTCGTCATACTCTGTGATGAAAATGCATCATCCTGAACTAAAGTTATGGGGCTGCCCGGAAATGACCCTCCGGGCAGTTGACCCTGTTAATCTTTGAGTGGAATTCCCGGCCAAGCGCTCAGACGCGACCGATCAATGGGGATTTCCATGACGAAAATGACACTCCTGCGGGCAGCCATGCTCGTTTCTGCCAGCAGCATCGCCACCCTGGCATTCCCTGCCCTTGCGCAGGATGCGCAGACGGCCGAACCGCAAGTGGCCGAGCAGGGCGCAGAAGCGACCGAAGACAGCGGCACCATTGTCGTGACCGGCAGCCGCATCCAGCAGCGCGCCGACTACAATGCGCCCAACCCGATCGTGTCGGTAACGTCGGAAACCTTGCAGCAGGCCGGCAACGTCCAGATCGTCGAGACGCTGGCCCAGAACCCGGCGCTGCTGAACTCGCTGAGCGGCGCGCGCACCTCGGGCTCCAACGCCGACTTCGGTGCGGTCGGCGTGCAGTTGCTCGACCTGCGCAATCTTGGCGAGAACCGTACGCTGACGCTGGTAAATGGCCGGCGCCACGTCGCCAGCCTTGCCGGCACCGCCGCTGTGGACATCAACTCGATCCCGACCGACCTGATCGAAAGCGTCGACGTCCTGACCGGCGGTGCTTCGGCGATCTATGGTGCGGACGGCGTCTCGGGCGTGGTCAACTTCCGGCTCAAGCGCAATTTCGACGGAGTGGTCGCTTCCGGCCAGATCGGCATCTCGGATCAGGGCGACGCCGGGCAACGCTATGGCTCGGTCACTGCAGGGCGCAACTTCGCGGACGGCCGCGGCAACATTGCGGTGGCCTATGAATTCCGCGAGATCGACCGTGTCAGCAGCTTCCGCCGCGACTTTACCGGTGATCCGCGACGCAGCTTTGGCCTGGTCCGCAATCAGGCGGACCTGCCGGACAATCCGAACTTGCCCGACCGGGTGCCGACCAACGACCTGCGCTACGCCGACAGCTCGGTCGATGGTGCGATCGACCTCGACTTCGACGGGATCCCCGACTTCACCGGTTCCGGCAAGGTCTATGACCGTGGTCGTTTGCTGAGTTCCGCCGGCGGCCTGACGCAAGGCGGCGACAGCACGCCGCTGGCCGGCTACCAGGGCGACTTGCAGGCCTACAACCGGACCCACAACGTCAATCTGCTGGCGCACTATGATTTCAGCGATGCGCTGTCGGTCTATGTCGAAGGCAAGTACGTCAAGAACCGGACCTTCACGCAGAATCAGCCCTCGTTCGATTTCTTCACGTACCTGACGCCGGACAACCCGTTCCTGCAGGATCGCTACGCCGGCATCGCCGACACCAGCGGCGGTGCGCTGCTGTCGCGCGACAACTTCGACCTTGGCGTGCGCGGCGAACGCAACGATCGCGAGACGATCCGCGCCGTCCTCGGCTTCGAAGGCCGCATTTCGGACCATGCACGCTATGACGTGTCCTACGTCTTCGGGCAGACCAAGTCGAACATCCTCCTGACCAACTACCGCATCGCCGATCGCTATTTCGCGGCCGTGGATGCGGTGCGTGATGGAGCGGGCAATATCGTCTGCCGTTCGACCATCGACCCCACTGGCAACATCGATCCCAACAACTACGATGCACCGGCCACGACCTTCACGCCAGGCGCGAACAGCGGATGCCTTCCGCTGAACCTGCTGGGCAACGGCGTGCGCAGCCAGGCCGCACTGGATTGGGTCAACGCCGACATCGTGAACCGGGCGCGCATTCGCCAGAACGTGATCTCGGGATCGATCTCGGGCGATTTCGGCCAGTTCTTCGAACTGCCGGGCGGCCCGGTCGGCTTTGCGCTGGGCGGCGAATACCGCAAGGAGTCGAGCCGTTTCGTGCCCGACGATCTGCTTCAGCAGGGTGCGCTGGCCGACTTTTCGCTGCAGCTGCCCGAGCAAGGCTCGTTCGACGTCAAGGAAGCGTTTGCCGAGCTTTCGGTACCGGTCCTGCGAGAAATGCCTTTTGCGCACAACCTGACGCTGGGCGCGGCGATCCGCCTTTCGGATTATTCCACGGTGGGCAAGACGACCACCTGGAAGATTGACGGTACTTATGCGCCGATCCCCGACGTGACGTTCCGTGGCACGCTGTCTGAGGCAGTGCGCGCTCCGAACATCACCGAACTGTTTGCGCCGCGCAACGGTGGCTTCTCGTTCATCAGCGATCCGTGCGATCCGGTGTTCATTACCGAAGGCACGCAGTTCCGCGAGGCCAACTGCCGCGCTGTGCTGACTGCAGCCGGCCTGACGCCCGCGCAGATCGCAGCCTTCAACCCCGAGAACGATCCGACCGCTACGGTCAGCCTCCCCGGCTTCTCCGGTGGCAACCGCAACCTTCGCGAAGAGACGGCGCGGACGTGGACCGCTGGCGTGGTGTTGCGTCCCAGCTTCATCCCCGGCCTCGTCGCCTCGTTCGACTGGTGGGACATCAAGCTGAAGAACGCGGTGAACACGCCGACGGCCCAGGACGTTGCCGAACTTTGCGTCGACCAGCCGAGCCTCGACAACGTGTTCTGCCAGAACGTGGGGCGCGCAACCGGCACCGGCTATATCAACACTTACTTCGTGCAGCCGGTGAACGTGGCGAACTTCCGCACGGCAGGTGCGGACTTCCGCCTGAACTACAGCTTCCGGACGGACAAGCTCGGCTCGTTCAGCCTCAGCCTGATCGGCGGCTATCTCGACCGGCTCGAGTTCATCCCGACCCCGGGCGCGAACGTGGATATCGATCGTGAGGAAACCTACAGCCCCAAGTGGAACGCCACTGGCGACATTACCTGGAAGATGGATGGCGTGACGGTGAACTACGGCATCAGCTGGTTCAGCAAGACGCGTCGCTACGAGCTGGAAACACTGGCCGCCAACCCGGACATCGTCGCGCCCGAGTACTTGTGGATCAAGGAACGCTGGCAGCATGACGTGCAGGTGGCGTTCGACGTGGACGACAAGTTCCGCTTCTACATTGGCGGCAACAACATCTGGAACCAGAAGCCGGACCGCTTCTCCAGCAACTATCCGATCAGCTTCGTCGGCCGCTACCTCTATGCAGGTGCCCGCGTGACCATGTGATCGCCCAAGAGCTCTGATTGCGAAGGCCGGTCCCGCTGGGGCCGGCCTTTTGCGTTGTGGATGCTTTGCAAGTGCCGCCTTGTTTCAGGGCAGGGTGACGACGCTGTGAGCAAATTTGGACTGGCCAATTCCCGTAGTCTCGGCTTTATGCTGGCGGCGCCATCGTGCCACTGGCTCTGCAGAAGCCTCTGATTGTTATGCAGAATGTCCAAATGTCCGACCCAAATGACCGGCCCAAGTGTCGAACAGGGCAAAAAGTGCTTTGTGGTCAGGCCAAATTTTGCGTAAGTCATGAAGATTGGACGGTGAACCTTCGCCGGATTGGATCGACAGGCGCTTTGCCTCAGGTTCGATCAAGTTCCGAAGGGCTGCCGGTCAGCAACGCAATAAGCAGAAGCTTACCTGGAGAGGTTGAATGGGGTCATTTCGAGCAGGTCGTGCGAGCGCAATCATTGCCGCTCCCGTCGCTTGCCTGATCATCGCCGGCATGTTGCCTGCCTTCGCGCAATCTCGGCGGGACGTGATGGTTCTGGATGCGGGCTGGCGGTTCTCGGCAGAAGACGTGGCGGAGGCGAGCGCCCCGGATTTTGCCGATGCGACGTGGACGCAGATTTCGGTTCCGCATACCTGGAACCGGGTTGGTTATTACAAGCATGACCTTGGCGGCACGAACACGGCCGCGACAGTGGACAAGCGGCAGGGCATCGGTTGGTATCGCCTGCATTTTGCGACGCCGGCGGGCGCCAGGGGCAAGCGCCATTGGCTGGAGTTCGATGCGGCGAGCCGCGTGGCCAAGGTCTGGCTTAACGGCACCTATCTTGGCGAACATCGCGGCGGGTTCTCGCGCTTCAGGTTCGATGCCACGGCGGCGATGAAGGCTTCTGGACAGAACGTGCTGGTTGTCCGGGTGGACAATGCACAGCCCAAGGCCGGTGGCTCCACCGCCGACGTCCTGCCGCTTTCGGGCGACTTCTTCGTGCACGGCGGGCTCTACCGGCCGGTGCGGCTGCTGACGACCGCTCCGTTGCATATCGATCTCGCCGATGCCGGCGGCCCAGGCGTGCGCGCGACCACGGTAAAGGCCGACAAGGATCAGGCGCAGGTCGACCTGGTGGTGCGGGTCCAGAACGATACGGCCAAGGCTTCCAAGGCCAGCGTCAGGGTGCGGCTGATCGACCGAGACGGTGCCGAAGCGGCCAGCGCGACCGTTCCGGCGACGCTTGCGCCGGGCAAGGTCGGCGAGGTTGCCGCTAGGCTGACAGTGGCGGGTCCGCACCTGTGGCACGGCACTGCCGATCCCTATCTCTACGATCTGGTCACGCAGGTGGTTGCCGCCGATGGCACAGTGTCGGACGAAGTGCGCCAGCCCTATGGTCTGCGCACGATGGCGTTCGATCCAGATCGCGGCTTCATCCTGAATGGCCAGCCCTATCGCCTGCGCGGCGCAGGCTATCATCAGGACCGCGACGGCAAGGGCTGGGCGATTTCGCGCGAGGATGTGGCCGAGGATATTGCGACCCTGCGCGAGATGGGCGCGAACACGATCCGCCTGACCCACTACCAGCACGGGCAGGACGTGCACGATCTGGCCGACCGCGCCGGAATGGTGGTGTGGGACGAGATCCCGCTGGTTTCGGTGTGGACGCTGGGCGGCAGCAAGGTGCCCGATCCGGCGCTGGTCGCCAATGCCAAATCGCAGCTGACCGAATTGGTGCGCCAGAACCAGAACCATGCCGCTTCGGCCATCTGGAGCATCGCCAACGAGGTGGACTTCGGCAATTCGATCCCGTCTTTCATGTTTGGCGGGGCTGATGGGCGCGAGGTCGATCCCATGCCGCTGCTGAACGAGTTGCAGAAGACGGCCAAGGCGCTCGATTCTTCGCGGCCGACGGCGCTGGCGACGTGCTGCGAGGCGCGGGCATTCGGCAATGATATCGAGATCCCCACGACGGCCGCGGCAGCGGACCTTGGCGGGGCCAACCGCTATTTCGGGTGGTACTTCGGCAAGCCCGGCGACCTCGGGCCGCATCTCGATGGACTGCGCGCCAAGCGGCCGCAGCAGCCGCTGGCCGTGACCGAATACGGCGCCGGCGGCGCGCTGACCATGCACACCGACAATGTGCTGGGCGGGCCGGCCGATTCACGCGGCGCGGCGCAGCCGGAGGAATACGAGAGCCATATTCACGAAACCGCGCTGGCGCAGCTCGATGCGCGGCCCTGGCTCTATGCCACATGGCTGTGGAACTCGTTCGACTTTGCCACGACGGTGCGGACCGAGGGCGATGCGCAGGACATCAATACCAAGGGCCTGATCGCCTACGACCACAAGACCCGCAAGGATGCCTTCTGGTTCTACAAGGCGAACTGGAACCCCGAGCCGATGGTCCACATCACCTCGAAGCGCTATGTCGACCGCGCCTATCCGGTGACGGACGTGAAGGTCTACAGCAACACCGCGAGCACCGAGCTGCTGCTCAATGGCCGCTCGCTGGGGGTGAAGAGCGATTGCCCGCAGAAGGCCTGCGTGTGGGGCGGCGTTCGCCTGGACGAGGGCAGCAATGCGCTGGTGGCGCGGGGCGTCCACGCCGGCGGCACGGTCGAGGACAGCGCACGCTGGATGCTGGCGCCGGAGACTGCGCGGCGCTTCGTGATCGATGCCGGAACGTTGCTGGCGGCGAAGAGCGAAGGGCGCGTGCTGGGTTCGGACAACTGGTTCGAGGGCGGGCAGGCGGGTTCGCTCGACAAGCCGGCCGACTTTGGCAAGCCCGCGGTGCCCACCGCGATTGCCGGAACGACCGACCGGGCCGCGCTGGCGACTTATCGCAGCGGCACTTTCTCCTACCGCGTGCCGGTGGCTGACGGGCGCTACAAGGTGACGTTGTGGTTCGCCACTGCGCCAACGCAGAAGCCGGGCACGTTCGAGGTGAAGAGCGGCAAGAAGACGCTGTTGCGCAAGTTCCAGCCAGCCATTCCGGCGAGCGGGGCGGTGGCTGAAGCGCGGACCTTCACGGTCAAGGCAAAGGGCGGCCTCGCGCTCGACTTCATCAGCGGCACCACCGATGCGCGGGTCTCGATGATCGAGATCGAGCGGCTGCGCTGACCTCAAGGCAACGGACAGAAGCTATGCTCAGGAAACTTCCGCTGCGCTGGTGGATCATCGCGCTGATCACGCTCGGCACGATATTGAACTACCTGGCGCGCTCGACGCTGTCGGTGGCGGCGCCGACGCTCAAGACCGAGTTTGCGATGACGACCGAGCAGTACAGCTGGGTCGTGCTGGCGTTCCAGGCGAGCTACACGGTGATGCAGACGGTTGCGGGCGCGGTGCTGGATGCGCTCGGCACGCGGCTGGGGTTCTTCCTCTTCGCCGTGGGCTGGGCGCTGAGCAACATGGCCCACGCGCTTTCGACCGGGTGGATGAGCCTTGCCTTCTTTCGCTCGCTGCTGGGCGCAAGCGAGGCAGCGGCAATCCCGGCGGGCACCAAGACCGTGGCGCAATGGTTTCCGGCGAAGGAGCGGCCGCTGGCCACCAGCCTGTTCCAGATGGGCACCAGCGTTGGCAACATGATCGCCCCGCCGCTGGTCGCGTTCTGCATCCTTGCCTGGAACTGGCAGGCGGCGTTCCTGGTAACCGGTGCGCTGAGCCTTGTCTGGGCCGGGATGTGGTGGTTCGGCTACCGCGATCCTGCGGTCCACCCGCGCCTTTCGCAGGCGGAACGCGACGCGATTGCCGCGATGAACCAGCCCGATGCGGCCAAGCCGGCAACCAAGGGGCAGGTGCTGCGCAGCCGTTCGTTCTGGGCGATTGCCGTGCCGCGCTTTCTTGCCGAACCGGCGTGGCAGACGTTCAACTTCTTCATCCCGCTCTACCTCGTGGCGGTGTGGAAGCTGGATCTCAAATCCATCGCGCTGTGGGCGTGGTTGCCGTTCCTGGCCGCCGACTTCGGCAGTCTGGCTGCGGGGCTGCTGCCGCCGTGGCTGATGAAGCGCGGCTCTTCCATGCTGTCATCGCGCAAGATCACGATGACGCTGGGCGCACTTTGCATGGTGGGGCCGGCCTGCATAGGCCTTGCCACCTCGCCCGAGATGGCCATTGCCCTGTTCTGCATCGGCGGCTTTGCGCACCAGCTGCTCAACGGCGCGCTGATCACGCTGTGCGCCGACGTGTTCGACAGCCGCACCGTGGGTACGGCCAGCGGCATGGCCGGGACCTCGGCATGGGTCGGCGGCATGCTGTTCACGCTGCTGATCGGCCAGAGCGCCGACGTGTTCGGTTACAACCCGCTGTTCGTGGCGCTGGCAGGGCTTGATCTGCTGGCGGCGGTGGTGCTGTGGAGCCTGTTGCGGGCGAGGCCTTAGGGGGCCCACATGGATGCCGCACAGGCGGGATGACCGCTGTTGTAGGTCGTCAACAGGAGCATTGAATGGCGGGAAGGGTGGGAAGAGGTCATGCACTTCAAGGCGCAACAGCTCCGTATACTCCAAAAACTTCGTCAATCTGCCCTTCGGTTGATCGCCAACGAACAGACCAAAGTGTTTGGATAACTATGCCCCATCGGACTGAAGCGCTTAGCCATCCGTCATAGAATAGGCGTTCATCGACGATGAAGCCTTGTCTCTTCAACTCCTTAATCATGCAATTTCGTCAGATCCGATAGGGAACCGTGTTCGCAGGCGTTCCGTGAAGGTTATCTCACCCTCGCTGCCCCCCGGAAGATCGCGGCCAAGCTCAGGAATTCGAGGGTATGGCCAACGCATTCGACCACTTCTCACGCTAAACCTTTGTCTGCAATGGGGTCGTGTCCTGACAGGCAACATTTGGTCGCAAAGGCCTGAAAGCTGCCCTTCGCCGCCGACTTGAACCAACGGCAGCTATTGGCTCGCCCGCCTTGTCGCCCCAACGACCGCTTAGGGGTGGTCAGCTGCCATCGCGCCGGAATGGGCGAATCCGCTTCATACGCCGCGCAAGTGGGTAAGGTTGCCGCACCTCGAACCTGCTCAATTCTTTAGCAGCATCCTTGTCGCCGCCCCTTGCAGCACGTCGCAGCCATTTACGGTATCCAGGAAGGTCACCTGCATAGAAGAGTGTGAGAGCGAGATTTTGGGCAGCGTTGACTTCGCCCTGTTGGAAAGCGCGATACATCAAACCGGCTGGACTGGTCGCGTCGCTGAAGCGCCCAAGGTCTGCTCTCTTTCCCGTATCCGTCTTGCGAGCCGCAAGGCTAAGCATTGCAGGACCGTATCGCTTGTGAGCAAGCATTTGCAAAATCGGCATTCCAAAGCCATTTGACTTGCCGGCCAAAATTGCTTCAGCGCGGCTGAAAAGTCGGTCGGATCTGTCGCTCATCAAGCAATGTTAGCCTGAATCCAGACGTCCGCAATGGCGTCGTGTCCCGACAGTCCGCTTTTAGCGAAGACCGGCGGATAGCTGACGTTTCCAGCTATGATGACATTCGTCCACGCGCCCTAGCAGTCCCGCGGCGGGATCGCGCCTCTTCGCATGATGGTCCAGCCTGCCAGCGCGTGCCCCACTTTCGCAGCCTGTGCAACCGGTTCGCCACGAAGGCGCGCGCCAAGGTAGCCCGCGTTGAAGGCATCGCCGGCGCCGCTGGTGTCGACGGGCTTCAGGACTTGCGTCGGAGCGAGGATCTGGCCATCGGGAAGGCGGCAGCCTTGGGCGCCGAGCTTGACGATGGTTTCGCTGCAGCCGAAGCCCTGCCAGTGGGCGGCGACGGCAGCGGCATCGGCTTCGCCCGAGAGCATGGTTTCGTCCTCGAGCGTGGGCAGGCCGATGCTGGCGACGGCGATGGCGGCATCGCGCGCGGCTTGGGCGGTTTGCCGGTCGGGCCAGAGGCGCGGGCGGTAGTTGCCGTCGAAGGCGACGAGGCCGCCCTTGGCGCGGACCTTGCGGGCGAGGGCAAGCAGGGCCTCCCTGCCGTTTTCGGGCAGGATGGCCAGCGATATCAGCGAGAAGGCAAGCAGGTCCGCCGCTTCGGCATGGGCCAGTGCGGCCTCGATGCCGTTGCAATCGAACAGCGCGCGCGCCGCGCTTTCGCCGCGCCAATAGGTGAAGCTGCGCTCGCCCGCATCGTCGCAGGTGATCGCGTAGAGGCCGGGATTGCGCGCAGGGTGAGCGAGGACAAGGCTGGTGTCCAGCCCTTCGTCCGCCCACTGCGCCTTGATATCCGCGCTGAACGGATCGGTGCCGAGCGCGGTCAGATAGGCCGTCTCCACCCCGCTGCGGGCGAGGTGGATCGCGGTGTTGAGCGTATCGCCGCCATAGGCGAGGCGCCAGAGGCTGCCGTCCTGCGACAGCTCCAGCATCGCCTCGCCGACAAGGACTGCGCGCATCAGCGGCAGGCCGGGTTGGCGGCGCCGGGCATGGCGTAGAAGGCGATGGACTGGCCGGGCAGGGTGACCTTGCCGTTGACCGCCGTGCCTTCAAGGCCGGTCAGCTTGTAGTCCGCAGACAGGGCAGGGGCCTTGCCGTTGACCAGCACTGCGCGTGTGTCGAGCGGCTGCCCGGTCATCGTCCAGCCCATGCCCTTGCCGCCGAGGTTGACGCGCTGCGCGGCCTCGCCAGTATTGAGCGCCATGACAGTCACGCCACCGGGCTGGCCGGGCATGCAGTGGGCATAGAGCCGCAATGCGGGCGAGGGCGATGCCGGCGAGGCGAGCACGGTGCTGCCCATCGTGCGCTTCCACAGCACGGCGGCCCAGTAGTTGGGACGCGGGGTCAGGGTATCGCGGTCGATCAGGGCATAGTCGCTGGCGGCGAGAGTATTGTGCATGACGACCTGCAACCCTTGCTGCGCCAGCGCGGCGTTCTGGTTGAGGTAGCGGAAGGTATCGAGGAAGGTCGAGGCCCACGGGCTGCCACCACAGGCGGCCTGAGCGGTTTCGGTGTTCCACATCGGCTTGCCGGGCTCGAACCGGTCGCGCAGCGCGGCGTAATAGCGGTAATCGCGCACGGTCATGTCGAGCCACTTGGCGGTGAGCGCGTCCGCCTTCTGTGCAGTGCCGATGCCAAGGCCCGCACAGCGCTGCGAGACGCTGCCGTAGAAGTGGTAGGAGACCCCGTCCACGCTGTTCGGGTTGGCCTGCATCATGTCTTCGCTGCTGACGTGGGTGCCCATTTCCGCGGGCACGGGCACGTCCTTGAGCAGACCAGCCTCACCAACACCGCCGGCGCCCAGAATCTTCATCTCGGGCACGGCCTTGCGCGCCCAATCGCGGAACAGGCGGAATTCGGCGCCGTAGTTGGCAGCGGTGTAGCCCTTGGGCATCTGCGGCGCGGCGCTGGGCATGTTGGCTTCGTTGAAGAACTCGGCGGCGTAGAGCGAGCCGCCCGCCTCGCGGGTAAGATCAACCAGGCGCTGCGCTTGCGCTGGCGTCCACACGCCATTGGCATCGCGCGTGCCGTTGCTGACGGCGAAGCTGGTGACGATGGGGGCATCGACGGCCTTGGAGAAGGCGACCACGTTCTTCCACTGATCGCGGGTCAGCACCTGCACAAAGCCTGCGGGCGGGGCGGAGAGATGTTCGCCTTCGGCTTCAAGGTAGGTGTTATTGGCCCAGGTGCCGCTGACCCGCACGAGGCTGGGGCCGAGTGCCTTGGCCAGCGCGACGAGCTTGGGATCGGTCAGGTCGATCGGCGGGCGCTGGCGATAGCGTTCGTCCGCCGGGCCGCCATAGGGCGCCCAGAAGCGTCCGCCGGTCACTTCGACCATCTCGATGTTGTAGGACTGATAGCGATCGCTGACGGTACCGACCTTCGCAAGCCTGGCAAGCTGGAGCGAGGGGGCGGGAACGGACGTTGCGCCGGTCAAGGCAACCATGGCGGTCGCCGCAAGAAATGCCTTCTTCATGATATCCTCACTGTTGTCGTTGTTGTCCTACCAGTTCCACATTGTTCCGTCCTCGAGCCGTGCGACGGGGAGGTATGCTGGTTTGTAGGGGTATTTGGCGGCGAGATTTTCGTCGATGTCGACGCCGTGTCCGGGTGTATCGCCGATGAAGAGTTCGCCCTTTTCGAAGTGGTAGTCGTGGGGGAAGACTTCGTCGGTTTCGGGGGTGTGGCGCATGTATTCCTGGATGCCGAAGTTGGGGACCCAGGTATCGAAGTGGAGGGCGCAGCCCATGGTGACGGGCGAGAGGTCGGTGGCGCCGTGGCAGCCGGTGCGGATCTGGTAGAGGCTGGCAAGATCGGCGATGCGGCGCAGGTGGGTGAGGCCGCCGGCACCGACGACGGTTGCGCGGATGTAGTCGATCAGCTGGTTCTGGATGAGATCCTTGGCATCCCAGATGGTGTTGAAGATCTCGCCCACGGCCAGCGGGGTGACGGTGTGCTGGCGCACCAGCCTGAAGGCTTCCTGGTTCTCGGCCGGCGTGCAGTCCTCCAGCCAGAACAGCTGGTAGGGCTCGAGCATCTTGCCAAGGTTGGCCGCTTCCTGCGGGGTGTAGCGGTGGTGGCCGTCATGCAGCAGGTGATGGTCGAAGCCGTAGGTCTTGCGCAGCTCCTCGAACATCTTCGGCACATAGTTCAGCGCCTTGCGCGTGTCCCACCCCGTGACCGAGGGCAGGGCGGCATCGGCCGGTTCGTAGTAGAGCTTGCCGCGGCCCACGCCATAGGCATCCTTGATGCCGGGCACGCCGGTCTGGGCGCGGATCGCCTTGTAGCCCATGTCGATGTAGTGGCCGACCGCTTCCACCGTCTCGGCAATGTCCGCGCCGTTGGCATGGCCATAGACCATGATCCCGTCGCGGCTGCGGCCGCCGAGCAACTGGTAGACCGGCATGCCGGCCATCTTGCCCTTGATGTCCCACAGCGCCATGTCGACCGCGGCGATCGCGCGCATGGTGACAGGCCCCCGGCGCCAGTAGGCCCCGCGATAGAGATACTGCCAGATATCCTCGATGCGGCGCGGGTCCATGCCGATGAGGCAGGGGATGACGTGCTCCTCGAGATAGGCGACGACCGAGAGCTCGCGGCCGTTGAGGGTGCCATCGCCGATGCCGTAGACGCCCTGGTCGGTCTCGATCTTCAGCGTCACGAAGTTGCGGCCCGGGCAGGTGACGATGACGCGGGCGGCGGTGATTTTCATGGGGGGACACTCGCTAAGGACAGGCGGATTGTGGTAATACCGATTGACGGACCGGTTTCGGTCTGTCAAGTTTCTTGAATTGGTAATACCAGAAAGTTTCCATGACAACTGGCAAATCACACGACCGGCTCTATCAGGATCTCGCCCGCTCGCTGCTCGATGAACTGGCCAGCGGGCGCTATCCGGTGGGCAGCCGCCTGCCGGCCGAGCGCGACCTTGCGCTGCGCTACGAGGTGAGCCGGCCGACGGTGCGCGAGGCGATCATCGCGCTCGAAGTGCAGGGGCTGGTCGAGGTGCGGGTCGGCTCGGGCGCCTATGTGAAGCGGCTGCCCGGCGAGAACGACCGTCCCGGCTTCAACGTGACCGCGTTCGAACTGACCGAGGCGCGGCTGCTGTTCGAGGGTGAGGCCGCGGCACTGGCCGCCACGCAGATGACCGACGAGGACCTTGCCGAGATCGAGGTGCTGGTCCAGCAGATCGCCGAGGAGAACCGGAGCCCCAACGGCACCGAGACCGCCGACCGCGCGTTCCACCTCGCCATTGCCAAGGCCACGCGCAACGTGGCGGTCTACAACACCGTGGCGCAGCTGTGGGACCTGCGCGGCACATCGCCCGAGGCCGCGCTCCTGCACGAGAAGGCCCGCCACGCCAACATCAAGCCGGTGGTCGAGGAGCATACCGCGATCCTCGAGGCCCTGCGCGCGCGTGACCCCAACGCCGCCCGCACCGCCATGCGCACCCACCTCTCCGCCGTGCTCGACGGCCTCCTCTTCGCCACCGAAGAACGACTCCTCGCCGAAGCACGAAGAGCAACACAAGCCAAACGCGATCGCTACGCCAAAGCCACGGCGTGACGGTGGAAGGCGCGCGCAGACTGCGCAGCTTTGAACGGATGAAATGCGAGACCTTGGAATGACGGCACCGTACCCGGAGCTTGATCCGGATCTGGTCTATGACCTGCTGGTCATCGGCGGCGGCATCAATGGAGTGGGCATTGCCCGCGATGCCTCGGGACGCGGTCTTCGCGTTCTGCTGGTCGAGCGCGACGATCTTGCCGCGCACACATCATCGGCGAGCACCAAGCTGATTCACGGCGGCTTGCGCTACCTTGAGTACTACGAGTTCCGGCTCGTACGGGAATCGCTGCAGGAGCGGGAGCGGCTGATCAGGATTGCTCCGCACATCAGCTGGCCGCTGCGCTTCGTGCTGCCGCAACCCAAGGGTGGGCGGCCGGGGTGGATGATCCGGATCGGGCTGTTCCTTTATGACCACATCGCCGGGCGGCACAGCCTGCCCAAGTCGCATGGGGTGAACCTGCGCGAACCGCAATGGGGCAAGGGGCTGAAGCCGGGGCTGTCCAGGGGCTTCGTCTATTCCGACGCATGGGTCGATGATGCGCGCCTCGTCGTGCTCAATGCCATAGACGCGGCGCAGCGCGGAGCGACGATCCTGACCGGGACCGCAGTCACGGGGGCGGAGCAGCAGGGCGATGCCTGGACGGTGGCCCTTGAACCCAACGCCGATGCGCCGCAACCAGCCATCGCGGCGCCCTGCACGGTGCGCGCCCGCACGATCGTCAATGCTGCCGGCCCCTGGGTGGCGAGCATGCTGGGCTCGGTCGCGGGTGCGAAACGCGATGGGGCGATCAAGCTGGTCAAGGGCAGCCATATCGTGGTGCCGCAGATCTATCCGGGCGACCATGCCTTCATCCTGCAGCAGGACGACGGCCGGATTGTCTTCACCATTCCCTATGAAGGTCAGTTCACGCTCGTCGGGACGACCGACGTTGCCGTAGGCGAGGACGAGCGGGCGCGGCCGAAAATCAGTGCGGAAGAGGTCGAATATCTGTGTGCGGCCTCGAACAGGTACTTCGAGCGGCAGATTGCGCCTGCCGATGTAGTCTGGACCTATTCGGGCGTGCGTCCGCTGTTCGACGACGGGCAGGAGGATGCCAAGGCCGTCACCCGCGATTACGTGCTGAAGCTGGGACGCTCGGAGGGACCGCAGGTGTTGAGCGTCTTCGGCGGCAAGCTGACGACCTATCGGCGTCTTGCCGAACATGCGCTCGATGATCTGAAGCCGTGGCTGGCCGGATCGGGAGATGCCTGGACGGACCTTTCGCCGCTCCCGGGCGGTGAGCTTGGCGCGGCCGGTTTCGATGGGTTTCTGAAACAGGCCCGCGAGCGGTGGCCCTTCGTTCCAGCCGCAACCATGAAGCGCATGGCGCACGCCTATGGCACGAGGCTCGCCATGATCCTCGGGGATGCGCAAGGTTGGCAGGACCTTGGCACCGATTTCGGCGGAGGCCTGACCGAAGCCGAGGTGCGCTATCTGCAGACCCACGAGTGGGCGCGCAGCGCGGAGGACGTGCTGTGGCGGCGCAGCAAGCTCGGCCTCACCGCTGCGGCAGACGTGGCCGAGAAGCTGGCGTATTGGTTCAAGGCGAACGCCTGACAAGGGTCTTGGGGGAAATGGGAATGGGTGATCTCGTACTGGCGATAGACCAGGGCACGACCTCGACACGCGCCCTGGTGTTCGATGCCTCGCGGCGCGTGGCGGCGAGTGCGCAGCGCGAATTTGCACAGCACTATCCGGCCGATGGCTGGGTCGAGCATGATCCGGAGGAGATCTGGCGCGATACCCTGCAGACCTCGCGCGAGGCCCTGGCCAAGGCCGGTGCAAGCGCCGACGATATTGCCGCGATCGGCATTACCAACCAGCGCGAAAGCGTTGTCCTCTGGGACCGGGCGACGGGCGAAGCGCTGCACAACGTGATCGTCTGGCAGGATCGGCGCACCGCGGATACTTGTGCCGCATTGCAGGCGCAGGGCCATCAGGCGTTCGTTCACGAAAAGACTGGCCTGCTGCTCGACCCGTATTTCTCGGCGACGAAGATTGCCTGGCTGCTCGATACTATCCCCGGAGCGCGCGAGCGTGCCGAGAAGGGAGAGCTGGCCGTCGGCACCATCGACACATTCCTGCTGTGGCGGCTGACCGAAGGGCGCAGCCACAAGACCGATGTGACCAATGCCAGCCGGACGCTGCTGTTCGATATCGTGGAGCAGCGCTGGTGTCCCGAACTGCTTGAACTGTTCCGGGTGCCTGCTGCGCTGCTGCCCGAAGTCTGCGCCAGTGCCGCCGACTTCGGCATGACGAGCCTGCTTGGGGGCAGCATCCCCATCTGCGGCATTGCCGGAGATCAGCAGGCAGCCCTGGTCGGTCAGTCCTGCTTTGCGCAGGGTCAGGCCAAGATCACATATGGCACCGGCGGCTTCATGCTGCTGAATACCGGCACGACCGTGGCGCGTTCGCGCAGCCGCCTGCTCAGCACGATCGCGTATCGGATCGATGGCGAAACGCACTATGCGGTGGAAGGCTCGCTTTTCGTGGCGGGCGCAGCGATCAAGTGGCTTCGCGACGGGCTGGGCATCATCGTCGAGGCGAAGCAGACGCAGGAGATGGCGGCGCGACTGCCAGACAACGGTGGCGTTTACATGGTGCCAGCTTTCGTCGGCCTGGGCGCGCCGCACTGGTGCACTGAAGCCCGGGGCATGCTCGCCGGCCTGACCTTTGATTCGAGCGCCGCGCACATCGCCCGCGCGGCCCTCGAGTCGGTGGCCTTCCAGACAGCCGATCTGGTTGCCGCGATGGAACAGGATGGGGCCGGGACGCTGGCATCGCTGCGCGTCGATGGCGGGATGGCGGCAAACGACTGGTTCTGCCAGTTCCTGGCGGACATCCTCGACATTGTTGTCGAGCGTCCTGCCAATCTCGAGACGACGGCTCTGGGAGCAGCGATGCTGGCCGGGCATCGGTGTGGTGGCTGGCCGGACGTGCTGGATGGGGCCGCGGCTGTCGAGGGTCTATCGAGATTCGAACCGGCGATGGAAAGCAATCAGCGAGAGCGTCTGAGGAGCGAATGGCGGGCTGCTATCCGCCGTGCCACGCTGACTTGAGATGTGGCGGATCCCGGAATCTGGCCTGACCAAACCTGCCATTGCTGCTCTGTTTCGCGTTTGCAGCGCCGGCTTTTGGGCGGAATCCGGCAACAAACCGCGATTGAATACCACTTTGAATGAAACATCTGACCAATATACCGGCTTACCTGTAAAACCAGTCTTGCATCTGGCTAGGCCATTTGGTAATAGACCTGCGTTCGAGGCGGATAACAGTCCGCGCATGAGGAGGGGTTTCATGAAGTGCATCCGTAATTCACTTGGTGTCAGCGCCATGGCCATGGCGATCGCCTTTGGCGCGCAGGCCGCATCGGCGCAGACTGCAGCGGAAGACGCCGCTCCTGCCGACACCGGCGAAATCATCGTGACTGCGCAGAAGCGCGCTGAAAACGTGCAGAATGTGCCGCTGGCCGTGTCCGTTGTCGGTCCGACGCAGCTGGCTGCTGCCGGCGTGCGTGACTTTGGCGACCTCGGCAAGATCTCGCCCTCGCTGACCATTCGCCCTGCCGAGCATCCGGTCAACGCCAACGTCTCGCTGCGCGGCGTCGGCACGTTCGCTTTCGGCATCGGCGTGGAGCCGAGCGTTGCCGTGCTGGTCGACGAAGTGCCGCTGGCCTTCCAGGCTCGCGCGTTCAGCGACCTGCCCGATATCGAGCGCATCGAAGTGCTGCGTGGCCCGCAGTCGACACTTTACGGCAAGGCGGCTTCGGCCGGCCTGATCAACCTGATCACGCGCAACCCCACTGACGAGCTGAAGATCCGCGCCAACGCCACGGCCACCACCGACAGCGAATATGGCGCCAACTTCAGCGTTTCGGGTCCGATCAGCGACACGCTCGGCTTCGTGGTTTCAGGTGCCTATTCCAAGTGGGATGGCAACGTCCGCAACCTGTTCAACGGTAAGAAGGTCAACGGCCGCGAATCCGGCAGCGTTCGCACCAAGCTGCGCTGGGAGCCTTCTTCCGATGCCAGCGTGACGCTGTCGCTCAACTACATGAGCGGCAATACCACGGTGGGCCGCCCCTATATCCGCATGACCGAAGGCCTGCGCTTCCGTGGCACCGGCCAGCTGGCGACAGTCGTCATGCCAGGCGTCAAGCCGGGGCCGGAAAACACCAACATCAGCAACAACTACAACGCCCGTACCAACTACGAAGGTGGCGGCGGCAACCTGCGTGGCGAATTCACGCTGGGCGATCACACGCTGGTTTCGATCACCTCGTACGACAGCTTCGAGCTGAACGATTACTTCGACTCGGATGAAACCTCGTCGAGCCTCGCCTCGGAAAACAACATCCAGACCGGCACCTTCCGCTCGAACCTGTTTACCCAGGAAGTGCGCCTGCTCTCGGACGGTTCGAAGCCGTTCCGCTACACCGTGGGCGCCTACTATGCGAACGTGGACTTCGAGCGCCCGTTCTATCGCGGCCCGGCTTTCTCGCTGGCCAACTGGTTCGCCACCTCGAAGTCCAGCCAGATCGCTGCCTTCGTGCAGGCTGACTGGCAGTTCATGCCCAATGCAACCTTCACCGGCGGCGCGCGCATCCAGAACGAGCGCATTGGCTATACCTTCAAGGATATCCAGAACGGCAACGCACAGTTCGCCGGCAACGCCTCTGACACGGCTGCAACCTATCGTGCCAGCCTGCGCTATGAGTTCACGCCGACGATCAGCGCATTTGCGACCTACTCGACCGGCTACAAGGGCCAGACCTACGACCTGACCACCGGCTTCAATGCAAACCGGGCCAATGCCGGTCCGATCAAGCCTGAAACCTCGCGCGACATCGAATTCGGTCTGCGCACCCAGCTCTTCGATCGCAAGCTTACCTTCAACGTCACCTACTTCGACACGACCTACAAGAACCTGCAGGCGCAGGCTGTGGAAGTGCTGCCTGACCTGACCACCAACTTCCGCCTGACCAACGTCGGCAAGCTGGGCACGAAGGGCGTGGAAATCGATGCGGGCTTCCGTCCGAGCGACCTGTTCAACCTGAACACCTCGATTGCGGTGCTCGATGCCAAGTACATCAGCTTCCCGTCGTCGCCATGCTTCCCGAACCAGTCGGCGGCACAGGGTTGCGATCGCACGAAGTCTCCGGCCTTCCAGAACCTGACCGGCGAGCGCGCCGTCCAGGCGCCGAGGCTGAAGTTCAACGTGACCGGCGAAGTGACGCCTTCGCTAACGGAAAACATCCGCGGGTTGATCCAGGCAAACGTCCAGTACACCGGTAGCGTGTTCTACGTGGCGCGCGATCCGCAGACCTTCCAGAAGGAGTTCACGATCGTGAACCTTTCGGTCGGCGCGCGCGATGAAAGCCGCAAGTGGGAAGTGGCGGCATTCGTCAACAACCTGTTCGACGTGCAGTACTACCCCTCGCTGATCAATAACTCGGGCGTGTGGGGCGGCGGCAGCAATATCGCTACCGCAGCAATTCTCCCTCGTGATTTCCGCCGCTATGGCGGGGTTCGGGCCAGCCTGAACTTCTGATCACGGATGGCCGGGCGCGATAAGCGCCCGGCCAATTTTCTTTAAGGACTGCGACCGGCCAAGCACTGCAAGAGCAGGCCCGGTGGCGGATAAGCGCCCGGATAAGTACGGCAGGAGAGAGCATGCGCGTGGCACGGTTCGATCGAGCATTTCTCGGCCCGCTTCTGGCGGGCGCATTTGCATTCGCGACGCAGGCCCTTGCCGCGGAGTCCGTCTTCACGACGCTGCCGCTTGCCACTGTCGATACCGCGCCATTGCTAGTATCGGCCGACATGCGCGATGGCGTGGATCTTTCGGGCGAATGGAACTGGTCGATCGATCCTTACCGATCGGGAATTGCCGGCTTCCACGGTGAAGCGCCCAACCGGACCGAGCAGCGTTGGCTCGACATCGATGTCCGCAAGACGCTGGCGCAGGACAACCGTGAGCTGTTCGAGTTCGATCTTGACCATGACCGCAAGGTCAAGCTGCCGGGGTCGTGGCTCGCTGCCTCGCCGGAAATGCGGCATTATCAGGGCCTCGTATGGTATCGCCGTCATTTCGACAGTCCGGCGGGGCGCAAGGGCCGTTATTTCCTGCGTTTTGGCGCTTCGAACTATGCCACGGTCGTCTTCGTCAACGGTCAGCCGGTCGGTCGGCACGAGGGCGGCTTCACCCCCTTTGCCTTCGATGTGACCCGGCTGCTGCGTGATGGCGACAACCAGATCACCATCGGGGTCGATTCGGCGGCCACTGCCGCTACCGTGCCGCCGCCGGTCACCGACTGGGAAAACTATGGCGGCGTCACGCGCGACGTGAAGCTCGTCCACACCAGCGACACTTACGTCGACAGCGCCTGGGTGCGGCTGACGCGCGAGGGCAAGATCGCCGTCGATGCGCATCTCGATGGACCGGCGGCGGCGAACCAGCCGGTGCAGCTGAAGGTCGCCGGGCTGCCGTTTGACCTGAAAGGTCGAACCGACGCGCAGGGCAACTGGCGCGCCACGGCGGCTGCGCCGCGCGCCTTGATGCGCTGGACGCCCGAGAACCCGAAGCTTTACGACGTTACGCTGGCAGCGGGCGATGACACATGGCGCGACCGGGTCGGTTTCCGGACGATCGAGCGCAAGGGTGCGGACATCCTGCTCAATGGCAAGCCGGTGTTCCTGCGCGGCATCTCGATGCACGAGGAAGAGATCGCGGCGAACCCCGCCCGCGTGATCACGCCCGACAATGCGCGGGCGCTGCTGGGCGAGATCAAGAACGGCCTCCACGGCAATTTCGTGCGCCTTTCGCACTATCCCCATTCCGAAGTGATGACCCGCACCGCCGACGAGATGGGGCTGCTGGTGTGGAGCGAGGTGCCGGTTTACTGGATGGTGGCATGGTCCAACCCGTCCACGCTGGCGACGGCGCGCAACATGCTGGCCGAGAACATCCTGCGCGATCGCAACCGTTCCTCTGTGGTGATCTGGAGCGTTGCCAATGAAACGCCGGTAAGCGATGCGCGCAACGCCTTCCTTCGCACGCTGATCGGTGACGTGCGGCGCCTCGATCCCAGCCGCCTTGTCAGTGCGGCCCTGCTGGTCGAGCGCGACAAGGCCGCGACGGTGCCGACCATGACGATGGCCGATCCGCTGGCGGACGATCTCGATATCGTGTCGATCAACACCTACAACGGCTGGTACACGCCCGACCGTCTGGCCGATCTGCCCAGGAGCGTGTGGAAACTGCCGGCCGACAAGCCGCTGATCTTTTCGGAGTTCGGTGCCGACGCCAAGGCCGGGTTCCACAGCCCGGACGGCATGCAGAAGTTCTCGGAAGAATTTCAGGCCGAGTTCTATCGCAAGACACTGGAAATGGCCGACCGCGTGCCGACCTTGCGCGGAATTTCACCATGGATCCTGAAGGACTTTCGCTCGCCGCGCAGGCAGAACCCGGATTTCCAGATGGGCTGGAACCGCAAGGGCCTGATTTCCGAGACGGGTCAGCGCAAGCAGGCGTTCAGCGTGCTTGCGGAATACTTCGCCCGCAAAGCCGGAGAGCCCAGCAAGTGAAGCGTCTTTCTGCCCTGATACTCAGCCTCGTTGCCGTCCCGGCGCTCGCCGCACCGGGGGACTGGGTCAAAGGGGTGCTGCCCGTGGCAACGCCTCCTGCAATGGCCAGCGTCGATCTGCCGGTGACCCTCCTGCGCGCCAACCCGGCGCATGAGGCCTGGGCCCAGCAGACACCCGACCAGTGGCTGGTATACAATGTGAGCAAGCCGCAACTGATCGTCTGGCCGAGCAGCCTGCCGGCCGATGCCGAAGCTCCGGCGGTGCTTCTGGTGCCGGGCGGGGGCTTCCAGTTCCTGGCCATGGACAACGAAGGCTTTGATGTGGCGCGCCGGCTCGACAGCTTGGGCGTCCGCGTGTTCATCGTGAAGTACCGCACGCAGCCGGTGCCTGACAGCATCGACGGGTTCAAGGAAGCGCTTGGCAACCTGTTCCAGAAGGGCGCGCCGGTTGACCTGACAAACCGCGACTATGCCGTGGCCGATACGCAGGCGGCGATCAGGCTGGTGCGGAAGAATGCGGCGCGCTGGCACGTCAATGCCGCCAAGGTGGGTATCCTCGGCTTTTCGGCAGGGGCGATGACGACCCTGGCAACGACGCAGGCCAATGCCGCAGACGCGCGGCCGGACTTTGTCGGCATGATCTATGGGCCGACCGAGAAGTCGGAGGTTCCCGCCAACGCCCCGCCGCTGTTCGCCGCCATTGCCGCTGACGACCGCTTCTTCATCAAACAGGATTTCGGGCTGTTCCATGCCTGGCGCCAGTCCGGCGCGAAGGTGGAGTTCCACCTCTACAGCGCGGGCGGCCACGGCTTTGCCTCGCAGCCCAACGGCACGACAAGCGATGCCTGGTTCGACCAGTATGCCCTTTGGCTGAAGGCCAACGGTATCGTCAGCCGCTGACGCCGACTTATCCGATCCACCACTGCCAATGGCAGTTCCAACTACCGGCCCGAGTGCACAGCGCATTCGGGCCGGTTTTTTGTCGGGGTCAGACTTGCCAGTCGACGACCTTGCGAGTGAGCCCCAGGACTTGCGCTGAACGCACCGGCAACGCGTTGCCGTTCACGGAGATAGTGCGCTGCTCGCGCTCGGGCACGGCAAAGGACAGGACCGGCGAGGGCTCGGAACCGGGGCCGCGCCATGCTGCCTGAATGTCGATGGTGGTCGCAGAGGTGCGGATGGTCGTCTGCCACATCGGCGGCTGCGCCGGATCCGGCCACGCATCGCCAGCTTCGTCATAGCCGGTCCACTCGAGGCGGCTGTCGCCCGGTGCTAGCATCAGCAGCACGGCAGGTTGCGGCACTGGCGGAACAAAGCCGCCCGGAGCGATGTCAACGAGGTGGGCCGAGCCTTCACGCGCGAGGACAGGTGGAAGTCCTTCTACCGGAGCGGGCAGATCATGCACCTTGCCGCCTTCAAGAAGACGGTCGTCGCGCAGGTCGATCCAGCGGGTGGGGCCGGGGAGGTAGGCCTGAACCGAGCCGACGCCCTTGTCGAGCGCCGGGGCGACCAGCAGGTTCGGCCCGAGCATATAGGCGTCGGCGTCGGTCCACGCCTGCGGGTCTTCCGCAAAGTCCAGCCACAGCGGCCGCGTCACGACATCGTACTGAGCGTGATGCCGCCACAGCAGATCGTGCAGGAGTGGCACCAGCGCCCGGCGCAGGTTCATCATGCCGACAATCGCCGGGGTGGTTTTCGGATACATCCACGGCTCGTTCACCGTGCCGTCGCTGTTCCAGCTGTGGATCGAGAAGCGTGGCATGAGGATGCCCGCCTGTACCCAGCGCAGCAGCAGTTCCGGCTCGGGCGAGGGGCCGGCAAAGCCGCCGATGTCGTGCCCCGTGTTGGAGACCCCGGACAGGGCGAGGCCCAGCCCCATCTTCTGGTTGTAGCGCAGGGTCTTCCATGCGGTGAAGTTGTCGCCGGACCAGGTCTGCGCATAACGCTGCATCCCGGCCATGCCGCTGCGGGTGACGAGATAGGGACGCTCGTTGGGGCGATAGGCGATCTGCGCGGCGCGGGAAGCGCGCATCATCAGCAGCGTCTGGGTCGGGCGCTCCGCAGCGGCGGGCCGGGGAGACCCGAATCCGGCAAAGCGCGCGCTCTTGTCCCAGATCTCGTATTCGTTGTTGTCGTTCCACGTGGCGCGCATGCCGAAGCTGAGCAGCTGTTCGGTCACCTGCTCGCGCCACCATGCCGCAGCTTGCGGATTGGTGAAATCGAGATAGCTGCCCAGTTCATCCCAGAACAGGCACTCCACCGGCTGGCCGTTCGCGTCGCTGACGAACCATCCTTTCGACGCCAGTTCGGCATAGCGGGGATGGGACAGCAGCAGCGCTGGCTTGATGTTGGGAACCAGCTCGACGCCCGCATCGGCATAGCTTTTGACGAAGCCCTCGATGTCCGGGAACTTGTCGCTGTTCCAGTTGAACACGTAGCGCTTGTCGCCGATCGAGGTGTAGCCCGATGACAGGTGGAACGAGGTGCAGGGGACGCCGTGCTTTTCGAGGCCTGCCAGAAACTCGCCCATCTGCTCCTGCGCGTTGGGGGCATCGGTATAGAGCATGGTCGAGCCCGAATAGCCGACTGACCAGCGCGGCATAAAGGCGGGGCGGCCGGTCAGCCAGGTAAAGCGCTGGGCCACGGCGGCCGCATCCGGCCCGGCGATCATGTAGTAGTCAAGATCGCCGCTCTCCGCGCGCATATAGCGATAGTGCGGGTGGTAGTTGGAATGTTCGTGCCCGAAATCGAACACCGGATCGGCCAGGGTATCGTAGAACACGCCATGTGCCGCGCCCCCGCCGTCGACCACCAGCACCCACGGGATGGACTTGTAGAGCGGATCGTCGCTCTGCGCGTCGTAACCCATGCAATCGACATTGGTCAGGCGCAGGCGGCGTCCGGCGCGATCCATGTCGCCGCTGCGCTCGCCGAGCCCGTAATAGCGCTCGCCCGGGCGGCGCTTCACGTAGTGGTAGGTTGCCTCGTCCCACCAGCCGAAGTTGTAGGCCTGGGTAGGGCGGTCTTCGGAAATGAGCTGCCAGCCATCCGCCGTGGCCTGATGCCAGGTGCAGAGCAGACCTTCGGTTCTGATGGTAAGCTTCAGGCGTGACGTAGCGATGACGATCTGGCCGCCTGTGTCCTCCAGCGTAAAGGCCGGGGCGGAAAAGCCGCTCGTGTCCATGCGGTCGCGGCCCGGTTCGGCAATGTCTTCGGCGCCCGGCGCTATGGTCCAGCTGGGCGGGGACGTGACTTCGCCATTTGCCAGCAAGAGCACCCGCATCACGTCGTCTTCAAGAACGAAGACGTGGGCCACCGCGGCGGTATCGGAGCCGAGCGTAACGCGCGGTCCGCTGGTATCGGATACGGAGAAACGTGGCGGTGCGGAGAGGCGGGCGCGGCGGGGAGGGGAGAGGTCGTTCATCAACTCAGGCTTTCGCGAAGGCAAGGCGGCGGCGCAGGGCGAGGAGCCAGATCGCGCCGATCAGGTCGAACAGGCCAAGGCAGGCGAACAGTGGCGCAAAGCCGATCTTGTCCGCGAACTGGCCGATGGCGAGCGAGAACAGCAGCCCGCCGGTCCATCCCGCCATGCCGACGAGGCCGTTGGCCTTGGCGATGTCGGACTTGGGGAAGACGTCGGCGGACAGGGTATTGATCAGCACCGAGATCACCTGATGGGCAAAACCGCCGATGGCGAGCAGCCCGATTGCCGCATAGGGGCTGGCGACAAGTCCGACGCAACCCGGTGCGACCATCAGCACGGCACCGATCCAGATGCCGGCAATCCGCGATCCTTCGAGCGACAAACCCTTCCAGCGCTGCAGCCAAGGCGCGAGATAGCCGCCAAGGATGCCGCCAGCGTCAGCCGCAAGGAACGGAACCCACGCGAAAAGGGCAATCTGGGTAAGATCCCAGCCGCGCTCCTTGGCGAAATAGAGCGGCACCCAGAAGCTGAACGTCTGCCACGCCGGTTCGGCAAGGAAGCGCGGGACGGCGATGGCCCAGTAGCGCCACGAGCCGACGATGGAACGGATCGTGGTTGCGGATACCGGGACAGGGCGCTGGCCCTCCTGAATCTCGGCCAGTTCCTCGGCACTGACATAAGTCGCATTCTGCGGCGAGCGATACCAGCGATACCACGCCACGGCGAAGATCAGCCCGATGCCTCCGGTGACGACGAAGGCGGCTTGCCAGCCATAGTGCTTGGCCAGCAGCGCGGCCATCACCGGCGCGATCACAGCGCCCAGCGCCGTGCCGGCGTTGAACCAACCCGTTGCCACAGATCGCTCGCGGTCAGGGAACCACTCGCCGATGGTCTTCATGCCCGCGGGGATCACCGCGGCTTCCGCCATGCCGAGCAGGCCACGAAATGCCGCGAGCGAGAGCCAGCCCCGCGCAAAGCCATGCGCCATGTTGGCGACGCTCCACGCCACCGCGAAAAGGGCAAAGCCTGCGGTCAGGCCGATCCGGTCGATCAGCATGCCGCCGATCGGCTGCATGATCGTGTAGGCCAACTGGAAGGCGCCGACGATGTAGGAATACTGCTCTGTGGTGATCTGCAGATCGAGCTTGAGCTGCGGCGCCAGCGCACCCAGTGAATTGCGCGCGATGTAGTTGAGGATGGTGCCCACCATCACCAGCACCAGGATGCGCAGCCGCGCCGATTTCCAGTTCATGCCTTGCGATCCTCTCCCCGCGCCTGGTCCTACCAGTTCCACATTGTTCCGTCCTCGAGCCGTGCGACGGGGAGGTATGCTGGTTTGTATGGGTATTTGGCGGCGAGTTTCTCGTCGATGTCGACGCCGTGTCCGGGTGTATCGCCGATGAAGAGTTCGCCCTTTTCGAAGTGGTAGTCGTGGGGGAAGACTTCGTCGGTTTCGGGGGTGTGGCGCATGTATTCCTGGATGCCGAAGTTGGGGACCCAGGTATCGAAGTGGAGGGCGCAGCCCATGGTGACGGGCGAGAGGTCGGTGGCGCCGTGGCAGCCGGTGCGGATCTGGTAGAGGCTGGCAAGATCGGCGATGCGGCGCAGGTGGGTGAGGCCGCCGGCACCGACGACGGTTGCGCGGATGTAGTCGATCAGCTGGTTCTGGATGAGATCCTTGGCATCCCAGATGGTGTTGAAGATCTCGCCCACGGCCAGCGGGGTGACGGTGTGCTGGCGCACCAGCCTGAAGGCTTCCTGGTTCTCGGCCGGCGTGCAGTCCTCCAGCCAGAACAGCTGGTAGGGCTCGAGCATCTTGCCAAGGTTGGCCGCTTCCTGCGGGGTGTAGCGGTGGTGGCCGTCATGCAGCAGGTGATGGTCGAAGCCGTAGGTCTTGCGCAGCTCCTCGAACATCTTCGGCACATAGTTCAGCGCCTTGCGCGTGTCCCACCCCGTGACCGAGGGCAGGGCGGCATCGGCCGGTTCGTAGTAGAGCTTGCCGCGGCCCACGCCATAGGCATCCTTGATGCCGGGCACGCCGGTCTGGGCGCGGATCGCCTTGTAGCCCATGTCGATGTAGTGGCCGACCGCTTCCACCGTCTCGGCAATGTCCGCGCCGTTGGCATGGCCATAGACCATGATCCCGTCGCGGCTGCGGCCGCCGAGCAACTGGTAGACCGGCATGCCGGCCATCTTGCCCTTGATGTCCCACAGCGCCATGTCGACCGCGGCGATCGCGCGCATGGTGACAGGCCCCCGGCGCCAGTAGGCCCCGCGATAGAGATACTGCCAGATATCCTCGATGCGGCGCGGGTCCATGCCGATGAGGCAGGGGATGACGTGCTCCTCGAGATAGGCGACGACCGAGAGCTCGCGGCCGTTGAGGGTGCCATCGCCGATGCCGTAGACGCCCTGGTCGGTCTCGATCTTCAGCGTCACGAAGTTGCGGCCCGGGCAGGTGACGATGACGCGGGCGGCGGTGATTTTCATGGGGGGACACTCGCTAAGGACAGGCGGATTGTGGTAATACCGATTGACGGACCGGTTTCGGTCTGTCAAGTTTCTTGAATTGGTAATACCAGAAAGTTTCCATGACAACTGGCAAATCACACGACCGGCTCTATCAGGATCTCGCCCGCTCGCTGCTCGATGAACTGGCCAGCGGGCGCTATCCGGTGGGCAGCCGCCTGCCGGCCGAGCGCGACCTTGCGCTGCGCTACGAGGTGAGCCGGCCGACGGTGCGCGAGGCGATCATCGCGCTCGAAGTGCAGGGGCTGGTCGAGGTGCGGGTCGGCTCGGGCGCCTATGTGAAGCGGCTGCCCGGCGAGAACGACCGTCCCGGCTTCAACGTGACCGCGTTCGAACTGACCGAGGCGCGGCTGCTGTTCGAGGGTGAGGCCGCGGCACTGGCCGCCACGCAGATGACCGACGAGGACCTTGCCGAGATCGAGGTGCTGGTCCAGCAGATCGCCGAGGAGAACCGGAGCCCCAACGGCACCGAGACCGCCGACCGCGCGTTCCACCTCGCCATTGCCAAGGCCACGCGCAACGTGGCGGTCTACAACACCGTGGCGCAGCTGTGGGACCTGCGCGGCACATCGCCCGAGGCCGCGCTCCTGCACGAGAAGGCCCGCCACGCCAACATCAAGCCGGTGGTCGAGGAGCATACCGCGATCCTCGAGGCCCTGCGCGCGCGTGACCCCAACGCCGCCCGCACCGCCATGCGCACCCACCTCTCCGCCGTGCTCGACGGCCTCCTCTTCGCCACCGAAGAACGACTCCTCGCCGAAGCACGAAGAGCAACACAAGCCAAACGCGATCGCTACGCCAAAGCCACGGCGTGAATTTCGCTGGATCACTTCAAATACGGTCTGAAAGAGTAGAAATGCCCCGCATACTTGAGCTTCATCCGGACCGGCTTTTGCCGGCCGATCCATCGGTGCGCGCGATTGCGCGCGAGCTTCATGCAAGCGTTGCGGGTTTGCCGATCGTCAGCCCGCATGGTCATACCGATCCGCGCTGGTTTGCGGGCAACGAGACCTTCGGCAATGCCACCGACCTGTTGCTGGTGCCCGACCACTACGTCTTCCGCATGCTCTATTCGCAAGGGGTGGCGCTGGAAGACCTTGGCGTGCGCAACAAGGCGGTCGATCCGCGCGCGGCATGGCGGCTGTTCGCCGAACGCTACTGGCTGTTTCGCGGCACGCCTTCGCGGATGTGGCTCGACTGGGTCTTCGCCGAGGCCTTCGGCATGGGCGTGCAGCTGGGCGCGGAGACTGCCGACCTCTATTTCGACACGATCACCGAGATGCTGGCCAGCGACAGCTTCCGCCCGCGCGCGCTGTTCGATCGCTACAACATCGAGGTCATCGCCACGACCGAGAGCCCGCTCGACACTCTGGAGCACCACGCCGCGATCCGCGCCGAGAACGCGCGCGCCGGCGGATGGCAGGGCCGCGTCATCACCGCCTATCGTCCCGATCCGGTGATCGACCCGGAGTTCGAGGGTTTTTCAGCGAACCTCGACCTGTTCTCGGGGCTGACCGGCGAGGACTGCCGCACGTGGACCGGCTACCTTGCCGCCCACCGCCAGCGCCGCGCCTTCTTCAAGGACATGGGCGCGACCAGCACCGACCATGGCCATCCCACGGCAGCAACTGCCAACCTTTCCGCATCCGAAGCGGCTGCGCTGTTCGAGCGGGTGGTTTCGGGCGAGTTCCATTCCTCGGACGCCGAGCTGTTCCGCGCCCAGATGCTGACCGAGATGGCGGCGATGAGCCTGGACGATGGCCTTGTCATGCAGATCCACCCCGGGTCCTTCCGCAACCACAATGCCGCGCTGTTCGAACGCTTCGGGCGCGACAAGGGCGCCGACATCCCGACCCGCACCGACTTCGTCCATGCCCTGAAGCCCCTCCTCGACCGGTTCGGCAACGAGAAGGACCTCTCGATCATCCTCTTCACGCTGGACGAGAGCGCCTATGCCCGCGAACTCGCGCCGCTGGCCGGGCACTACCCCTGCCTCAAGCTCGGCCCGGCCTGGTGGTTCCACGACAGCCCGGAAGGCATGAAGCGCTTCCGCCAGATGACGACCGAGACGGCGGGCTTCTACAACACCGTCGGCTTCAACGACGATACCCGCGCCTTCCTTTCGATCCCGGCACGGCACGACGTTGCCCGGCGCATCGATTGCGGCTTCCTGGCGCAGCTGGTGGCCGAGCACCGCATCGAGGACTGGGAAGCGGCAGAGCTTGCGCAGGACCTGTCGTACAATCTGGCGAAGAAGGCCTATAACCTGTGAAGCGCCTGTCCCCGGACACGCTGGCAGCCCTGCCCGCAGAGGTTGCTCGCCCGCTCTACGATCGCGAAAGCCAAGAGGTTGGCATCGTCCACTTCGGCATCGGCGCATTCCACCGCGCGCATCAGGCCTGGTACACCGATGCGGCGATGAATGCTGGTGACCGTGACTGGATGATCACCGGTGTCTCGCTACGCTCGGCGGGCGTTGCGCGGCAGATGAACCCGCAAGGCGGGCTCTATACGGTGGTCGAGCAATCGGACGACGGGATGCGCGCGAGGATCGTGGGATCGGTCCGTAACGTGCTGGTGGCGAGCGAGGAACCCGATGCGGTGATTGCCGCCGTGGCTGCGCCTGCCACCCGCATCGTCAGCCTGACGGTGACCGAGAAGGGCTACTGCCGGCAGGGCGATGGCAGCCTTGACTTCGATCTCGCGCATTCCTTGAGCTTCTACTACTTCGTCACGCAAGGCCTGCTGGCGCGGGCCAAGGCGGGACTGCCCGGCGTGACGCTGCTGTCGTGCGACAACCTGGCCGAGAACGGCGCGATACTCGAGCGCCTGATGCGCCAGTACCTTGCCCGGCACGAGCCTGATCTGGTGGACTGGTTCGATCGGAACTGCACCTGCCCCGCGACGATGATCGACCGCATCGTGCCCGCCACGACCGACGAGGACCGCGCGGCGGTGGCAGCAGCGCTGGGCGGTCCTGAAGACGAGGCCTGCCAGGATGAAGCCTGCCAGGATGAAGCTTGTGTCGTCACCGAACCGTTCAGCCAGTGGGTGATCGAGGACCGCTTTGCGTCCCCGCGTCCGCGCTGGGAAGCTGTCGGCGCGCAGATCGTCTCCGAGGTTGCCCCTTACGAGACGGCCAAGCTGCGCATGCTCAACGGCGCGCACTCGCTGCTGGCATACTGCGGGCTCAGGGCGGGCCATGAATATGTCCACGAAGCCATTGCCGATCCTGCCTTGCGCAGCCTTGCCGAGCAGTTGATGCGCAACGAAGCCGCACCGACGATCGCGACCGCACCGGGGCAGGACCTTGCCGCCTATGCCGACGCCCTCATCGCCCGCTTCGCCAATCCCAGCCTCAACCACCGCCTGATCCAGATCGCCATGGACGGTTCGCAGAAGATCCCGCAGCGCTGGCTCGAGACGCTGGCGCACAACGAGAAACATGGCCGCACCTGCCCCGCCATACGCGAAGGCCTGACCGCCTGGATCCACCACCTGCAAGGCCACAACGGACCCGTCGACGACCCCCTCGCCGACAAACTCTCCCGCGCCGCCAAAAGCGCCGATCCCATGACCGCGCTGTTCGGTGAAGGCGGGCCGATGGCGGGAGTCTGGACGTTCAAGCCGTGACGGGACCCGGTCAGCGATAGAATTCGTCCTCGATGCGGGCGAGGGTTTCGAACCCGTCGCCGATGTGCTGGCGCATGGCGCGTTCGGCACCATCGGCGTCCCCGGCGAGAATCAGCGCGAGCATGGCCTGATGATCGGCGTTGGCGGTCTTCAGGCGCTCCTCGTCGTAGAAGCTTTCGAAAAGAAGGCGATGGATCGGCACGTTCAGCCGCTGGAGGTGATCGGCGATGACCTTGTTGCCCGATCCTTCGACGATCAGGCGATGCCATTCATTGTTGAGCCTGCCGAACCGGTCCGGCGCGCGTTCGCGCACGCAGGCGTCAAGCTGGTCCTGCAAGGCCTTGAGCCGGCCCAGCATGACGGCATCGGCATTCACGGTGAAATCGTGCGCTGCCATGCCTTCGAGCGCCATGCGCGCCCGATAGATCTGGCGGACCTCGTCAAGCGTGGAGCTGCGGACCGACGCGCCGCGAAATTCCTCGATCTCGACAAGGCCTTCGCCTTCGAGCCGCTTGAGCGCCTCGCGCACCTTTGACCGGCTCGCCCCGGTCTGGCGGATGATATCGACTTCGACCAGTCGCTGGCCCGGCACGAAGCGGCCGGTCCGGATGCGTTGACGGACCCAATCGGCGATTTCCTGCCCCGTAGGGGCGCGATCAATGGCTGCATCCTGGACCATGCGCAACCTTATCGCTGGTTATGGACGAAATTGTCAACAATATCGTTGTCCATTTTTCAGTTGTAAGCGCTTGCGGGATAGGTGATCACAAGGTTGCAAGAGCGGCGGATCGATCCGTCCGGGAGAGCATCGTGAAGGGAATCCGCAATCTTACGGGCGCCATCGTGGCGCTGGCGAGCGTGGCCACGTTCGTCGCTGGGCCCGTTGCTGCCGCCGCGGACGGCTATCCAGATGTCGTGCGCCAATCGATCTACGTGCCGGTGCGCGATGGCACGAGGCTGGCGGTGAACATCTACCGGCCCGCCAGTGGTGCCACGGTTGCGCCTGAGCGCCTGCCGGTGATCTTCTCGTTCACGCCCTATCGAGCGCGCTTCAGGGACAAGGATGGCAAGGTCGTCGAACTTGCGCTTGATGATCGCCTCGCCATGCGCTCGCTGATCCGGGCGGGTTACGTTGTGGCCACCGCCGACATTCGCGGCAAGGGCGCTTCCTTCGGACACCGTCGGGGATTTCAGGATCGTACCGAGGCCTATGACGGTTACGATCTGGTCGAGTGGCTGGCGCGCCAGCCGTTCTCCACCGGCAAGGTGGGCATGATCGGATGCTCCTACCTCGGCGGATCGACGTTCCATACTGCCACGACAACGCCGCCGTCGCTCAAGGCCGTGTTCATCGGCGCTTCCGACCTCGACAAGTATGCCTTCGTGCGGCGCGGCGGCATCCCTGCGCAGTTCAACACACGGCCTGACGAGCCTGCCGAAGTCGACCTCGCCAGCGTCCCGGTTGACGCCGACACGGATGGGGCGATGCTGAAGGCCGCCGTGGCCGAGCATGCCGCCAACACGCCGATGGCCCCGCTGTGGTACGGCATGCCTTATCGCGACAGCGTTTCGGCCTTCACCGGAAACGAGTTCTGGAACGAGGTCGGCACGTTCAACTACCTGGACCGCATCCGTGCTGCAGGCATCGCCACCTACTTCTGGAGCAACTGGCAGGACGAGCCGACAGCGCAGGCCCTGATCAGCGCCGCCAACATGCCGGGCTCAAGGTTCCTTGCCGGGCCCGGAAGCCATTGCGTGCCGCCGCCGGGGTTCGACTTTACCGGTGAGGTCACGCGCTATTTCGACCACGCTCTGAAAGGCGCGGCCAATGGCATGGAGTCTGCCCCGCGCGCGACCTACTGGCTCGAAGGCATGGATGGGAAGGGCGGTTATGTTCGCTCCAACCTGCTGCCGGGCGAGGGGGCCAAGCCGGTGTCATGGTTCCTTGAAGAGGGGAAGAGCGGCACGGCGCGATCGGTGAATGATGGTCTCCTCCGCGCCTCTGCGGGCGGACGCGGCGCGGATCGCTTCACGGTCAACTACGATCTTCCGGACCCCGAGTACTTCGCGTTCTGGGCCCAGCCGATGGACGCCAATGGCCTGTCCTATACCACGCCCGCGCTGACTGCGCCGGTGAAGCTGGTGGGCTTCCCCGTGGCGCGGCTGGCGGTTTCGACCGACAAGACTGACGCAAACGTCTTCGTCTACCTCGATCAGGTCGATGCGAGCGGCAAGGCCGAGGTCGTGGCGTTCGGGCGGCTCGCGCTTTCGCACCGCAAGGAGGGCAAGGCCCCCTACGACACGATGGGCTTGCCGTGGCATTCGGGAATGATGGCCGATGTCGTGCCGGTTCGGCCCGGTCAGGTCGTGCGCGTCAACATCGACATGACGCCGGTGTCGCGCGTGGTGCCAGCAGGCGCGCGGCTGCGGCTGACCGTGGCGGGGGCCGATCCGCGCCAGCGCAATCTCAAGGACATTCGCCAGAACCCGGCGCCGGTCATCACCGTGCATCGCGGCGGCGCCAATGCATCCCGGCTCGATCTGCCGGTAAACGACTGAGTTCTTTTTGAAATGCAAAGCCGCATCGACGGCTCAGGGAAGGAGTAGGGGATTATGAAGGGCAAGAGGATCGGGGCCTCGCGGGCCATGCTGAAGCTGGGGTGCTGCGCGCTGGCGATCACGCTTTCGGGTGCGGCCTTCGCGCAGGAGGCGGCGCAGGATACACCTGAAGAGGGCGCGGCCAGCTACGCCGAGATCATCGTCACCGGCAGCCGCGTGCGCGGCGAGGCGCCGGTCGGCTCCACCGTCACGACGCTGGGTCGCAAGGAGATCGAGGCTTCGAGCCAGGTCACCGTCGACCGCATGATCAAGGAGATCCCGCAGGTCTTCGACCTCGGCGTGTCCGAGAACTCGCGCGGACAATCGGGCGGCAGCGGCAACATCACCTATGGCAACTCGGTCAACCTGCGCGGCATCGGACCTTATGCCACGCTGGTGCTGGTCGATGGCCACCGCGTGACCAACAACAGCCGCTCGATCGATCCTTCGGTCATTCCTTCGCTGGGCATCGAGCGCGTGGAAGTGGTCGCCGATGGCGCTTCGGCGATCTACGGGTCCGACGCGGTGGCGGGCGTGGTCAACCTGATCCCGCGCCGCTCGCTCGATGGTGGCGAAGTGTTTGCCCGCACCGGCATCTCCAGCCGGGGCGACTTCCATGAATATACCTTGGGCGCAGCGCTGGGCAAAGTGTTCGAACGTGGCCAGATCATGGTCGCCTACGAGCATGTCGAACGCTCAAACCTTTCGGGCGACGACCGTGATTTCTTCACCAGCGACCAGCGTCGCTTTGGCGGCGGCGATTATCGCATCGTCCGCTGCGCGCCGGGCAATATCAACGCCAACGGCACGACTTATGCGATTCCCTCCAGCGGGGTGACGCAGGCCACCGCAGGAAGCCTCACTGCCGGTTCGCTCAACAAGTGCGACGAGCTCGACAATCAGGACCTGATCCCGCGCCAGAAGTATGACTCGGTCAACAGCACTGGCCGCTACGAACTGACCGACTGGCTCGACGTGTTCTACGACGGGTTCTATTCCAAGCGCTCGTTCTATCGCATCTCGGCCTATTCGAATGCGCGCCTGACGGTGCCGCAGACCAATGCCTTCTTCGTGCGGCCCGATGGCTTTACCGGCTCGAGCTACACGCTCGACTACAACTTCCGGAACGACCTGCCGACCAACGATTCCTATGGCTACGCCCGTTCTTGGCAGATCACGCCGGGGATCAAGGCAAAGCTGCCCGGAGGCTGGGAAGCCGAGGCCCTGTTCGGTTATGGCAAGACCAACGATTTCTCGGGCTCCTACTTCGGCGTGAACAATGCGGCTCTCAACGCCGCGCTCGCCAGCAGCAATCCGGCGACGGCGTTCGATCCCTATGGCCTCGGTCGCACCAGCCAGGCCGTGCTCGATGGCATTGCCAACCAGATCTTCCTTGCCCCCACCAACGGGCGCCTGCGCACCTACGAAGCGCGGCTCAACGGCGGGCTCTTCGCGCTGCCGGGCGGCGAATTGAAGCTGGCGACGGGGTATGAGCGGCAGGACTTCAAGGTCGCGCTCGGCTCCGCACGCGGCGCGCCGACGAATCCGATCACCTTCCGCAACTTCGGCCGCAAGGTTGATTCGTTCTATGGCGAGCTGTTCATTCCCGTGTTCGGGCCGGACAATGCCATGCCCGGGTTCCAGCGGCTCGAGATCAATGCCGCGGTCCGTCATGACAAGTACAGCGACGTCGGCAGCACGACCAATCCCAAGTTCGGCGTGAACTGGGTGCCGGTCGACGGGATCAAGCTGCGCGGCAGCTATGGCACATCGTTCCGCGCGCCGACGATCCCCGAGATCTACGGCAATTCCAACAACCTGTTCGGCCAGTCCTACCAGAACCCGGCAGGCGGCGCGCCGTTGCAGGGCTATGCCCTTTCGGGCCCGAACCTCGATCTGAAGCCCGAGACGGCGACGTCATGGTCGGTCGGCGCGGACTTCGAACCGACCCGCAACCTGCGCTTCTCGGTCACCTACTGGGACGTGAACTACAAGAACCAGGTGCTGGCGAACCTCTCCAACCTCGCCATCCTTGGCACCGAGGCGCAGTATGCAGGAACGGGCATCATCCTGCGCGGCACCGATGCCGCGACGCGCGTGCAGCAGCTGCTGGCGCAGGGCGTGACGCTGGCGGGCGGGTCGTTCCCCGGTGGCAACCCGGCCAACGTGACCCTGTTCGTTGACGGGCGCAGCCAGAACCTTGGCGTCTCGATCACCCGTGGCATCGATTTCACCGCCACGTGGCGCGCCGAACTGGGCAGCGAGGATGCGCTGACCTTCAACGCTTCGGGCACTTACCTCACCAAGTACCGCGTGGCGCTGACGCCCAAGGCGCCGCTGATCGATCGGCTGGACTTCATCTTCAACCCGCTGAAGTTCAAGGCGCGGGGCAGCGTGACCTGGGATCACGGTCCGTTCAGCGCGCGTGTGCAGGCGATCCATGTCGGTGGCTACTTCAACAACCTGACGGTCGGCGGCCAGAACGTGAAGAGCTACACCCCGGTTGACCTCAACCTCACGTTCCGCATCGGCGACCAGCAGGCAAGCGGGTTCTTCGAGAAGGGCATGACGCTCGGCCTCGAAGTGCGCAACGTGTTCGACACCGATCCGCCTTACGTGAACCTTGCGCCAAGCGGCAACGGCAGCGGTGGGTATGACGCCACCGCCAGCGATCCCATCGGGCGGCTGTTTGCGGTAAGCCTGCGCAAGTCGTTCTGAGAACTGAAGGGTCGCAAGTGCGCAAGGCGGTTACCATGGTGCTGGCGGGGGACCTCGTGCTCGACGAGCCCGATGCCCCCTACTGGCTGGCGGGAATTGCCCCGGCGCTGAAGGAGGCCGACCTTGCGGTGGGCCACCTCGAGGTGCCGCACACCGGGCAGGGACAGGAGCTGCAAGGCGACGTTCCCGCGCCGGGCGCGCCGCCTTCGAATGTTGCCGCCATCGCTGCGGCGGGGTTTCACATGCTGAGCCTTGCCGGAAACCACATTGCCGATTGCGGGGCAGAAGGAATCGCTGACACGCTGTCCCTCATGGCCGAGGCAGGTCTCGTCGGATCGGGCGCAGGACTGTCGCTGGTCGAGGCGCGCAAGCCGGCGATGGTCGAGCGCTGCGGCATGCGCATTGCCCTGCTCAGCTACAACTGTGTCGGACCGGAAATGAGCTGGGCCGGCGAAGCGCAGGCCGGGTGTGCCTATCTGCGGATCGAAACTGCAGATGGTGGACCGATCGCCCCTGCCGCCGATCTTGTCGTTGTGACGGATCAGGCGCTCGAAGTGCTCCGCAAGGATATCGCGGCGGTGCGCGAAAGCGCGGACGTGATCATGGTCGCGCTACACAAGGGGGTGGTCCACACGCCCGCCTGCCTGGCCCCCTACGAGCGTGCGATCAGCCACGCAGCCATCGAGGCCGGGGCGGACGTGGTCATCGGGCATCACGCGCATATCGTTCGCGGGATCGAATTCCATCAGCGCAAGCCGATCTTCCATGGCCTCGGCAATGGTTGCGTCGTGACGAGTGCGCTTAGCCCGGCGCAGGACCACCCGGCGCGGCGCGAGTGGGCCGAGAGGCGCAAGGCACTGTTCGGGTTCGAACCGGACCCGGCCTTTACCCTCGCGCCGTTTCATCCGGAAGCCGTCAATGCCATGCTCGGGCGACTGACAGTCCATGAAGATGGCCGGATCGAAGCCGGGATCATCCCGGTGGACGTTCTGGCACCCGGAAGGCCGGTTCTGGCCGAAGGCGAGAGGAAATCCGAGATCGCCCGCTATATCGAAGACATCACGCGGAAGGCCGGACTGCCGCCGATCACCATCGCCGCTGACGGCACGGTGCGCGCATGATCGGGGTGCGCAACGCCATCACCCTGCTCGGCGGGGTCGCGCTGCTGGGAGCAACAGCAACGGATACTGTTGCGGTGATCGGCCGCCATGTCGGCCTGCCGCTGCGGGGCTCCATCGAACTGGTGCAGCTCTTTGTCCTCGTTGCCGGATCGCTGGCCTTGCTGGTGGCAACTGCGGAGCGGGCGCACGCCAAGGTGCATCTGGTGGTGGACCGCATGGGCGATGCCGGGAAGGCCGCCATGGCGCGGCTTTCGGGCCTGCTGGGCGCGGTGTTCTTTGCCGGGCTTCTCGCCGGGTCGCTGTGGCTCATGGCCGATCTGTGGAGCGGGCACGAGGAGAGCGAACTGCTCGGCATCTCGTGGCGCTGGATGCGGCTATTCGCCAACCTGGCACTGCTGGCGACGACCGCAGTGCTGCTCGCGCAAGCCGTCAGGGGGCGCAAGTGATGTTTGCGACGCCCGCGACCGGCGTGATCGGTGTCGTGATCCTCTTTGCGCTGCTGTTGTCGGGCCTGCCGATCGGCGTGGCGCTGGGCCTCGTCGGGCTTGGCGGGCTGTGCCTTGTGCTCGGCCTCGAACCCGCACTGATCAAGGGCGGGGTAGTGCTGGTCGATACGCTGACCCGTTATGAACTGGGCACGCTGCCGCTGTTCATGTTCATGGCGCACCTGTTCTTCTCTTCCAACGCCAGCCGCGATCTGTTCGATGCGGCGGCGAAGCTGGTCGGCCATCGGCGCGGCGGGCTGGCCTATGCCTCGGTCGGCGGGTGCGCAGGCTTCGGTGCGATCAACGGATCGAGCCTGGCCACGGCAGCGACCATCGGCCTTGTTGCCCTGCCGGAAATGCGCAAGCGCGGCTATTCGGACGCACTGGCGACCGGGACTGTCGCGGCGGGCGGCACGCTGGGCCAGATGATCCCGCCTTCGGGCGCGCTGATCGTGTTCGGGATCATTGCCGAACAGTCCATCGGCAAACTGTTTACCGCAGCAATCGTGCCGGGGCTGACGCAGGCGCTGCTCTATTGCGCGGTCATCTGGATCGCCGTGCGCCTGCGCCCGCATATTGCCCCGGCCAGCGACCGCGCCTCGTGGGCAGAGCGGTGGCAGGCCATCGGCAGGATCGCCGACATGATCTTGCTGATCGCGCTGGTCATCGGCGGCATTGCGCTTGGCTGGTTCAGCCCGTCCGAGGCCGCGTCGATCGGTGCAGCGGGCGCGCTCGCCATCGCGGCGTGGCGCAAGCGCCTCAATCGCGCCATGCTGATGCAGGCCTTCGAGGAAACGCTGCGCACGAGCGGGCTGATCCTCATGGTCATCATTGGCGCCCTGGTCTTCTCGGTCTTCGTTTCGGTTACAGGGTTGACCGACGCCATCGGCGCCTGGGTCACCGGCCTTGGCCTCGGCACGATACCCACGCTGATCCTTGTTGCGGTGATCCTGCTGCTGCTGGGTTCGGTGCTTGATGGCCTTGCGCTGATGCTTCTGACCACGCCGATCCTGCTGCCGGTGGTCGAAGGCGTGGGCATGTCTGCCATCTGGTTCGGCATCTTCCTGTGCCGCGCAATGGAAATCGGCTTCGTCCATCCGCCCCTGGGCATGAACCTGTTCGTAATCCAGGGCGTGGCCAAGGACGTTTCCATCAACCGCATTTTCAAGGGCGTGCTGCCGTTCCTGGCGAGCGACCTTTTGCACCTGCTCATCCTGATCCTGTTCCCCGCGTTGGCGCTGGGGCTGCCCGAATTGCTTGGAAACTGACGATGTTTGCTTATGCCGGACCAAACTTGCCGCATGACCTGTTGGAGGCGACCGGGCGCAATGCCGGACCGCTGACGTGGAACGTGGATCGCGCCATGCCCGCGGCGGACCGCTGGCTGGAAAGCAAGTTCGCGCCGTGGACCCGCTCGGTGCTGCAGGACTGGGCCGACGGCGCGCTCGACCATGTCGAGGCGGTCGTGTTCTCGCGCGCCGACGATAGTGCGCAGCGCCTTTACTACTACCTGTGCGAGTTGCGACGATCCGGCGCGATCAAGGGCCCGGAACCGCTGGTGCTGGATATTGCCAAGAGCCAGAGGCCTAGCAGTATCGCCCGCGACGAGGTGGCGCTGCGCAAGCTGGCGGAGCGGCTGGGCGTGGGCGAGGCGGCGCTGTCTGCGGCCATCGTTGCCGGCAACGCAGCCCGCGCAAAGCCGGGCATTCCGTCCGCCGAGGGCAAGGTATGCCTGATTGCCGGGAGTCCGCTACCCGATGAGCGCATGCATCGCATGATCGAGCGCGAGGGCTGGACCGCAACCGGTCGCACGCTGGCCGACGAGTGGCAGGACGCAGGGCTGCTGGTGGAAGAGATCGGAAATCCCTTTGCCGCGGTTGCCCGCCAGCTTCATGCCCTTCGCCTCGACACGCGCGGCTTTTTCGATCGCTCCGGTGCGCTCACCGAAAGGGCTCTGGCGGTTGGCGCAAAAGCGGCTGTGCTGTGGCTGATCGAGGAGGACGACACGACCGTGTGGCACCTGCCTGCGATGCGCGCAGCGCTGGCGGCGCAGGGCCTGCCAGTCATGGTCGCCACCCGGCGCGACTGGTCGTGCCGTGACGGGATCGATGCCGAAATCACTGCCTTTCTCGCAGGAGTGGCCGCATGAAGCTGCTCAGCGGACACCGCGTTGCCGTACTCGGCGGCATGGCGGATCGCGCGCTCGCACGCTTCCTGGCATCGCTTGGTGCGGAACTGGGCGGGCCGGTCGAAGGCGCGTCGTTCGTGATCGATGACCTTGGACTGGAAGGGCTTGAGGGCGTCAGCATTCCGGAGACGGTGGTGCATGTTTCGGTCACGCCGTTCGGTTCGGGCGGGCCACGCTCGGCCTGGAAGGGCGGCGAACTGGTCGCCTCGGCGATGGGCGGGGCCTTGCGGGTCACAGGCGAACCCGGCCTGCCCCCGGTCAAGGAGGCGGGCGACGCCTGCACCTTCCACGCCGACATGGTGGCCGCCTCGGGCGCGTTGGCGGCGCACTATGCACGTGGAAGCCACGGGAAGGGCCAGCACGTCGATGTTTCGATCCAGCAAGTCGCCTTCAGCCGCAATTTCAACGGCGTACTGGTCTGGCAGTTTGACGAGCGCAAGCTGGTCCGCGTTGGCGGCGCACTCGCCTATGGCAAGGCGACGGTGCGGGCGATCTGGCGGCTCGCCGATGGCTGGTGCTTCCATTCGCTGATGACCGGGCGCCTCGGCGCGCCCGCCAACCAGGCGCTGTCAGACTGGATCGACGAAGCGGGCATGCCCAATCCCATGGCTGGGACGGACTGGCTTTCCTACAACCGCTCCACTCTCCCTGCTGAAACCCGCAGCCTGTGGGAAGCGGCCATCGCCGCATTTTTCCTCTCGCGCACCAAGCACGAGATCGCGACCGAAGGCTTGCGGCGCGGGATCAACGCCTGCGTTGCCAACGAACCGGCAGACGTGCTGGCGGACCCGCATCTTGCCGCGCGGGGCTTCTTCGACACGGCGGATGGCCTGCCCGAACGCTTCGCTGCGTTCCGTGAAGGCAGCGCGCAAGTTGCCGCGCCCGCCATCCACACCGGCACCCGTCCGGGGCCGCTTTCGGGCGTGAAGGTGCTCGATTTCGCGTGGGCGCTGGTCGGTTCGATCACCACCAAGACACTGGGCGACCTTGGCGCGGAAATCGTCAAGATCGAGACGCGGACCAGGCCCGATCTGGCCCGTCTGGACGTGCAAGTCTCGGCCTCGAAGCCCGGCAACTGGGACGACAAGCCGTGGTTTTCGCACCTCAACACCTCCAAGCGCAGCCTTTCGCTCAACATGAAGAAGGCCGAGGCCCGCGAGCTGATCGATCCCCTGATCGACTGGGCCGACGTGGTGGTCGAGAACTTCTCGCCCGGCACGATGGCCAAGCTGGGTCTGGATTACGACAGCCTTGCGGCGCGCAACCCCGGGATCGTGATGGTCTCGGGCAGCGTGTTCGGCCAGACCGGGCCGATGGCGCAGGAATGGGGCGTCGATGGCACCGGCGGGGCGCTCTCGGGCCGCACTTACCTGACCGGCTGGCCGGATCGCGATCCGGTTATCCCCGGCGCGGTCCCGTTCGGCGACGTGATCGTGCCCTATGTCATGGCGGCAGGGGTCGCCGGCGCGCTGCAATATCGGCGCGAGACCGGGCGCGGCTGCCATATCGATGCTTCGATGTACGAGATCTGCGTCCAGCAGATGCGCGATTATCTTGAGCAGGCCAAGCGGGGCGAGCGGCCGCAGCGCATGGGCAATGCCGATGCGCGGGTGTTCTGGCAGGACGTGCTCCCCGCGGCGGGCGAGGACCGCTGGGTGGCGGTCTCCTGCCCGACCGCGGCTGACCATGCGAAGCTTCTGGCGATCACTGGCGCCGATCCCGCCGCATGGACGGCATTGCGCGGGGACCACGCCATCGCCGCCGAGCTTCAGGCCCACGGCATCGCCTGCGGCGTGGTGCAGGATTGCGAGGACATGATCGAGCGCGACGCCCAGTTGATCGGGCGCGGCGCGCTGGTCACGCTCGACCATCCCCTGCTCGGCCCCTTCGGCCACATCGCCACGCCGCTGCGCTTCTCGCGCGATCGGTTCCAGCCCTTCCGCGCGCCCGGCATGGGCGAGCATGTCCATGAAATCGCGCGCGATCTGTGCGGCCTGTCAGAGGCCCGGATTGCCGAACTCGAACAGGCAGGAGTCTTCCAGTGAGCGCCGAACCCATCACAAAACCCTCGGGCCAGCGCAGCCGCAAGGACCTTGCCTGCACCGCCGCTGCGAGCGCCTACCAGAAGCAGTTCGGAGCAGACCTCAGGCGCCGCGTCGTCGACGAGGGCGAGCCTTTTGCCATCGTCCAGGCCGATACGCCGCACGAAATATTCCACGTGATGGACATACCGATCATCACCAATCAGTGGTGGTCGGCCTATATTTCGGCCAAGCAGCTCTCGAACCATTATTTCGAGGTGATGGCGCAGGCCGGTTACCCCAAGAACAGCTGCAAGTACTGCTCGCTCGGCCTTGCCTGCACGCTGGCCAACGACCCCAGGACCGCGCCATGGGGCGGCTTGCCAAAGCCCACGGTGCTTGTCGCGCGGATGACCTGCGATTGCATCCAGCACGTGTTCGGGCAGTGGGCCGATGCGCTGGGCAGCGAATTCTTCCCGATGGAAGCGCCTGCGTGGGAGCACAAGGATCCCCGCTGGTTCGCCCATTCGAAGGACCAGTGGGAACAGGTCTATGACGCGGATCGCATCGCGCTGGCCGTTTCGGAAATGCGCGACCTGATCGCGCTGCTGGAGAACCGCACCGGTCGCAAGTTCGATGAGGAAAAGCTCCACTACCTGATGGAGCGCATCAACGAGCAGGAAGGCTATATCTGGGAAGCGGCGCAGGCCATCGGCAAGGCACGGCCGTGCCCGGTCTCGATCGCAGAGCAGATGCCCAACACGATGATTCCGCAGTGGCATCGCGGCTCCGACTGGGCGGTGGGGCATGCCAGGCGCTTTCGCGACGAGGTGATGAACCGCATCGCCGCGGGCGAGGGCACCGCTGCGAACGAGAAGATTCGCCTGATGTGGATCGGCGCAGGCGTGTGGCACGATCCCGGCTTCTATCAGGCGCTGGAAGAGCGCATGGGCGCGGTCTTCGTCTGGTCGATGTACATGCCCTTTGCAGGTCCGCAGTACATCCGCGAAGTGCAGGGCCGTCCGATGGAGGCGCTGGCCAGCCGCATCTGCTCGATGAACGAGGTGCTGCACCTGCCGCCATGGATGAACGGCTGGATGACCAGCGAAGCAGAGCGCTGCGGCATCGATGCTTGCGTTGTCCTGCTGCCACCGGAGAACCGCCTGTCGCAATCCGGCACCAAGATCACCGCCGAGGCGCTGGAAAAGGCAGGCGTGCCGGTGCTGATGATCGACGCCGACATGGTCGATGCCGCCAATTGGGATCATGACAGGATGGTCGGCATGGTGGCGGAGTTCCTGCAGAAGCGAGGGCTCGCGTGAGGCTCTTCGCCGCCCTGCTGATCCTGCTCCTGGCGGCCTGCGCGCGCCCGGTCGATCCGGGCGTGACCGAACTGACTTATGCCTCGCCCTACAGCCCCAACCATCCGTTTTCCAAGGCCGACCAGGAATGGATGGCCTTTGTCGAAAAGCGCTCGGACGGGCGCATCCGGATCAGGCCGGTATGGTCGGGCGCGCTGCTTTCATCGGACATGTCGATGGAGGAACTGCGCCACGGCGTGGCCGATATCGGCCTGATCACGCCGATCTACGTGCGCGGCGGCACGCACCTCATCCGCATCCAGTCGGGCTTCTATCAGGGCGCAGACAGCGTGGAATCGCAGGTTGCGCTCTATGGGTGCATCGCCAGCGCCAATCCGCAGGTCGGGCATGAACTGGCTGGGCTCAAGGTGCTGGCGGTGCAGGGCGGCACGCTGCCCGGTCTCGTTACGGCCAACCGGCAGGTGCGCAGTCTGGAAGACATCAAGGGCCTGCGCATCCGTGCGCCGACCGAACTCCTAAGCGTGCTGGACTCCCTCGGTGCGGACCCCGTCAACATGCCGATGGGCGAAGTCTACTCTGCCATGGCCAAGGGCGTGATCGACGGCGTGATCGCGCCGGAAGACACCTTCAAGTCGCTGCACTTTGCCGAAATCTCGAAGCACTTCTACCAGATCGCCGTGCCCCGAGGTGCCTATCCAGCGCGCGCGATGAGCGAGAAGCGCTGGAACGCCTTGTCCGAGGCTGATCGTCAGGTCCTGACCGATGGCATCGTGGTGTGGGAAGCGGCGCTGGCTCGCCAGGTTCGCGCCGCGGTCGAGAAGGGCAAGGCCGAAGCCGTGGCGGCCAAGGTCACCTTCAACCCTGCCAGCGTGGCAGACCAGCAGCGCTTCGACGCAATCTACCTGCGCGATTCAGAAGCCAATGCGCGCGGCCTTGCCGCCTATGGCATCGATGGCGAGGCTGCATTCCGTTCCGCCCGCGCAGCGGTGAAGGGACGGGACCGGATTACCTGCGGGAGTGGCACATGAAGAAGATGACATCCTTCCTGCTGGGCCTCGCGCTCGGCATCGCCCCGCTCACAGCAGAGGCGCAGAGTGCCCGGACAATCGGGGGTCCTGCTGGTTCCGGCGGAATGCCTGCCATTGCGCAAGGCCGCGCCGATGCGCCGGGTTACACCATCTACCGCCCCGCAAAGTGGCCGAGCAAGCGCTTGCCACTGGTGCTGTGGGGCAATGGCGGCTGCCGCGACAACGGCCTGTCGGCCAGCCATTTCCTGCGTGAGATAGCCAGCCACGGCTATCTGGTCGTTGCCAATGGCACCCCGCGCGAGGAGCGGCCGGTGCTTGCCGCACTTCCTCCCGCAAACGGCCCGCGCCCGACAGGGGCTCCGCCGGCCCGCGCAACGCCGGACGAAACGCAGGTGAGCCAGTTGCTCGGCGCGATCGACTGGGTCAGGGGCAGCGATCTCGCGCCCCATGCCGATCTTTCACGCATTGCCGTCATGGGGCACTCCTGCGGCGGCCTGCAAGCCCTTGCAGCCGGTGCCGATCCACGCATCGGCGCGGTCGTCACCTTCAACAGCGGAGTCTATGTGCGCGCAGGCTCGGGCCTGAGCGGCGTCGGCATTACCAAGGACGATCTCGCCAGGCTGCACACGCCCGTTGCCTACATCCTCGGCGGGCCTGACGACATTGCCTACCCCAACGGGTCTGACGATGTGTCGCGCATTGCCCATGTGCCGGTGTTCTTCGCCAACTCGGCCATCGGCCATGGCGGCACCTTCGGCCTTGCCAATGGTGGCGATTATGGCCGCATCGGCGCGGCCTGGCTCGATTGGCAATTGAAACGCAAGGCCAAGGCGGGCGCGATGTTTACCGGCCCCGACTGCGGGCTGTGCAAGGACAAGCAATGGACCGTGGTCCGCAAGCAATTTCCGGAGAAGCCATGATTTCGCCTCCAGCCACCGGCCCGCTCTCCGGCATCCGGATTGCCGACTTCAGCCACGTCATGGCTGGGCCTTACGCTTCGCACCTGCTGCGGATGATGGGGGCCGAGGTCATCAAGATCGAGCCCAAGGGCGGAGATGGCTTCCGCAACTATGGCGCTGACCGGCGCTACGACGGGATGTCGCCCGCGTTCATCGCTGCCAATGCCGGCAAGAAGTCGATCGCGCTCGATCTCAAGGACGAGGCCGATCTTGCCATTGCCCGGGGCGTGATCGCCCGGTCTGACGTGTTGCTCGAAAACTTCCGGCCCGGCGTCATGGCGCGGCTCGGTCTTGGCTACGAGGCTGCGTGCGATCTGCGTCCCGACCTGATATACTGCTCGGTTTCCGGCTATGGCCAGGAAGGCCCGCATCGCGATTGGCCGGCCATCGACAATATCGTGCAGGCCACCAGTGGCATGATGATGCTGAGTGGCGACGAGGGTGACCCGCCGGTGCGCGTGGGCTTCCCCATCGTTGATACGCTGACCGGACAGACCGCCGCCATGGCGATCCTCGGCGCGCTCATGCAGCGCGAGCGTGGCGGTGGGGGCAGCAAGCTCGATGTATCGATGTTTGATGCCAGCCTCGCCTTCATGACCTCGGCGCTGACTCCGTTCCTCGTGACCGGCAAGCCGATGAGCCGCATGGGCAACACCGGCTATAGCGGATTGCCGACGGCGTCGCTGTTCACCACGCGCGATGGGCGGCAGATCTCGCTCGGCGTAGTCCAGCCGCCGCAGTTCGCTGCACTCGCGCGCGAACTCGGACACGAGGACTGGTTGGGCGATGAACGCTTTGCCACGCCCGATGCCCGCCGCGCCAATTTCGATGCCATGCACGCCGCTCTCTCGGCCGTGTTCGCCACGGGCGATGCGGCGGATTGGGAGCAGCGCCTGAGCAATGCAGGCATTCCCTGCGGCATGGTGCGTCGCGTGGACGAGGCCGGGGCGCTTGCAGGCAAGGGCGCACTGGTGGATCTTCAGATTCCCGGTCTCCCTCAGGAATGCGTTCAAATTCCCGGCCCCGGCTACCGTGTGGCGGGGCAGGCGGGTCCGACGCTTGCCGCACCGCCCCGTCTAGATGCAGACCGTGCCGATATTCTCGCGTGGCTGGCGCAGGAGCCAGTGGCGTGAAGCTGCGTCTGCTGCTCGCCCCTCTGGCGATGCTTGCCGCTCCGCTCGTCGCGCAGGATGCAGCGCCCGTTTCGCGCATGATCGATGGCACACTTGCCAGCGGGGCGAAATGGCAGGCACTGGTTCCGGCAAACTTCAACGGCAGCCTGCTGTTGTGGAGCCACGGCTACTCCCCTCGCATCGACCCGGCCGAACCCGCGCCTGCGCAGTACCGTGATCTGCTGCTCGCCAAGGGTTATGCGCTGGTGGCGTCAGACTATGGCGCGGGCGGGTGGTCGCTCGAACAGGCTGTGCCCGCGCAGCGCGCCACCGTCGAGGCCTTTGTCGCGCGCGAAGGGCGCCCGGCACGCGTGCTAGCCTGGGGGTCGTCAATGGGCGGCCTCATTTCCACCGCGCTGGCCGAGCAGGACAGGCCAGTGATCGACGGCGCACTGGCGATGTGTCCGTCAATCGGCGGTGCGGTCGGTATGATGAACATGGGGCTGGACGGGGCTTTTGCCACCGCCGCCCTGATCGCGCCCAATTCCGGGCTGTCGCTGGTCAACGTCGCTGACGACATGGCCAATGGCCGCAAGGCCATGGCGGCAATCGATGCTGCCCGTCAGACCCGCGAAGGCAGGGCGCGGATCGCACTGGCGGGTGTGCTCGGCGGCATTCCCGGCTGGACCCGGCCCGAGCGTCCCGAGCCGGCCGACGACGATGGCGAAGCGCAGGTTGACGAGATCGCCGCGACGCTGGTCATGGGCACCTTCATGCCGCGCAATGATCAGGAGAGCCGCGCGGGCGGCGTCTTCTCGTGGAACACCGGCGTGAACTACGCCCGGCAATTGGATCGTTCGGGACGTCGGCCCTTCGTGGAGGCGATGTATCGCAAGGCCGGGCTGAGCCTGAGCCGCGATCTCGCCACGCTTGCCCGCGCCCCAAGGGTCAGCGCCAAGCCATCAGCCGTGCGCTACATGCTTGATAACTATACGCCATCAGCCCGCCCGCGCGTGCCACTGGTGTCGCTGCAGGCTGTGGGCGATGGGCTGACCTCACCTTCGCTGCAGCGCGCCTATGCCGACGCTGCGCCGCCTGCGATGATGCAGCCGCTCTGGCACAGGGGAGCGGGGCACTGCCGCTTGCCGCCCGAACAGGTCCTTGCGGCGATTGCGCATCTTGAACAGCGCGTCGCTTCGGGCAAGTGGCCAGCGCGTCCGACCCAGTTCGTCGATCACACGCCGCCACCGATGTTGCGTCCGTGCCTGCGGCAGGAGGGCCCATCCGGCCCGCGCTGCCGCTAGGCTCCAGGCGCGCCCGTGTCAGTCGATCCCTTTCTTCTCGATCGTCCAGCCGGGCACGACGCACAAGCGGCAGTTGCTGCCGGTGAAGGTGCGCGCCGCCGTCTTGTTGCCACGCAGCTGCCACTCCAGCCAATCCACCGAAAGCGCCGCCACCGCACCGCCGTTCAGGGTGCGGAAGGTGCCACCGTGGCCCACGGGCAGTTGAACCAGGGCAGCCGGCACCTTGTCGATCCGCTTGAAATCATCGGTGCCGTTGGGAAAGGCGATGTCGTCCGGCCCGCCCAGGACATAAAGCACCGGCGTGTGCAGTTTCTCGAGCATCGCCTTGTTCACGGTGATGCCGCGGATCGGGTTGGTGCCGTCGGTAAACACGCCGCTGTTGTGGACCAGTACGGTGCGGATGCGCGGATCGGGCGCCACTTCGAGCGCCTGCAGGCCGCCGCAGCTGTGCCCGGCCACGGCCAGCGCCTTATCGTCGATCCTGCCGTAGAGCGCGCTTCCAGCCTTGGCGTTCTCGGCCAGTGCCCAGTCGAGGCCCGCCTTCACGTCGGCACTGGTTGTTGCAACTGGCGGCAACTGGCCGGATTTATCCGGCGCCCGCGGTTCGCGCTTTTTTGTCGCGCCCGGGCCGCTCATGATGTCGCCGGGCGCAATCACTACATAGCCATGGCTGGCAATTTCGATCAGGTGCTGCCGCGCACTGGCGCCATCGGCGCTGCATCCGCCATTGCCCCAGACAAGCACCCCCAGCGCCTTGGCTTTCGCAAGATCCGCCGGTCGATAGATCACATGCGCGGGCAGGGCCGGATCTTGCGTCATCACTGCCGGATACGGCCCGGTGCCGGGGCCATTCGGCATCGTGTCGAAGCTGTTGGGCTGGTCTTGCGCGGCCAGCGGCGCTGCCATCATGGCCATGCCGAGCGCTGCGCCCACGATGTGATGTCTGCTCAAGCGATCCTCCTTCTCTTGCACCGCACATTTGTCTGACAGGTTCTGCAATGCAAGCGCTTGCGTAAAACGTTTGCCGCCTTTAAGCAATGGACCATAACAATGAAGGGAGAGACGTGATTCACACTGTTCTGGCCACTGGCGATCTCGCGATGGACCGCGATGATTACGACGCCTGCTTTGCCGGGACGGCGGCTGTCCTGCGCGCTGCGGACGTAGTGTTCGGCCAGCTCGAGACCAGCTTTGCCGAAAAGGGTGTCCGTCTGCCCCAGGCGCGCCATGCCGTGCTCGCCAGGCCCGAAGGTGCAGCCGCTCTGGGTCGCGCCGGGTTCGATGTGATCTCCATGGCCGGCAACCACGTCATGGACTGGGGTCACGAAGCCTTCTTCGAAACGCGCGGGCATCTTGAAAAGGCGGGAATGAGCGTGGTCGGGGCCGGGGCCAACATTGCCGAGGCTCGCCGCCCGGTGATCCGCACGCTGGGCGATGGAACGCGCGTGGCCTTCCTCGCCTATTCCAGCATTCTCCCGCATTCCTACTGGGCTGACGAACGTCGGCCCGGTTGCGCCCCGATGCGCGCCTTCACCGTCTATGAGCAGATCGAGCACGACCAGCCAGGCACCCCGGCGCGAGTCCACACCTATCCCCACCGCGAAGACCTCGCCGCAATGGAGGCAGACATCCGCGCCGCGAAACAGCAGGCCGACGTCGTCCTCGTCTCGCACCACTGGGGCATCCACTTCGTCCGTGCAGTGATTGCCGATTACCAGCGCGATGTTGCCCGCGCCGCGATTGCCGCCGGGGCCGATGCGATCTTCGGCGGCCATGCCCACATCCTCAAGGGCTGCGAGCTGATCGACGGCAAGCCGGTGTTCTATTCGCTTTGCAATTTCGCCACCGATCTTGCGATGGACGAGGCCCACGCCAATTCGAAGAGTTTCAACGAGATCCGCGTCCTTGCCGAAGAGTGGGAGCCGGATTTCGAAAGTCTCTACAACTTCCCGAAGGCCGCGCGCCTGTCCATGATCGCGCGGCTCGAAATCGCCGGTGGCAAGGTGCTGCGCGCGGGCCTGCTGCCGCTTGTCATCGGCCGCGATGCCGTGCCGCGCCTGGCCGAGCCGGGCAGCGAAGACCATGCCGCGGTGGTTGACTATCTGGCAGCTGTCACGCGGGAAGCCGGGCTCAACGCCGCGTACCGCGAAGAGGCAGGCATGGTCGTGCTGGAGCAGGCAGCATGAAGCCGCGCGCCGCCGCGTTTCCCCTCGAGGGCTACGTCCTGCTTTACCTGCTGGCGTACCTGCCGAACGTGATCGTGACCAAGCTGGTCACCTCGCAGCCGCACGCCGGGCTTGGCCGTCCGCTCACCGGCCTCGAAACCCTGCCCGCGTCGCTGATCATCAACATGGTGCTGACCTGGGCCTTCATCTGGCTGTCGGGCTGGCACCGTGATGCCAACAAAGTCTCGTTGGGGCCGGTCCGCCTGCCGTTCCCGACATTCTACACCTTCCTTTCCGGCCTCGGCACTTCGCTGGTGCTGTTCACCGTGCCGCTCAGCTTCACCATCCCCAATGTCAGCATCCCGTTCATCCAGCTGGTCATGCGCGGCGACATCCTGATCATCGCGCCGCTGGTCGACGTGATGTTCGGTCGTCGCGTGCGCTGGTGGAGCTGGACTGCGCTGGCAATGGTCCTGTTCGCGCTGGTCATAACCCTGTCCGACCGGGGTGGCCTCAAACTCCCGCCAATCGCGATCCTCACCGTCGTGCTCTACACGCTGGGATATTTCCTGCGCCTGTTCGTAATGACGAAGATCTCCAAGAGCGGTGACCCGGCCTCGGTAAGGCGCTATTTCGTTGAGGAAAAGATGATCGCGCTGCCGATGTCGGTCGTGATTCTGGGTGTCATCTCGGCCAGCGGCATCGGCGGCCAATCGGGCGAGCTTGCCTGGGGCTTCATCGGCGTGTGGAGCGATCCGGTGCTGCTCGACCTCTTCTGGATCGGCGCAACGCTCACCGTGATTTCCGTGCTGGCCATCATCATCCTGCTCGACCCGCGCGAGAACGCCTACTGCGTGCCTTTGGAGCGCGCGGCGAGTCTTGTCGCCGGGATCGGCGGTTCGGTCCTGCTCGCATGGTTCTGGGGCCTGAAGATGCCGCGCGATGCCGAATTGATCGGCGCGGGCGTGCTGGTCGGCGCGATTGTCCTGCTCTCGCTCGCCCCGCGCCTTTCCGCGCATCGGCAAGCGCGAAGCGAAACTGCCTGAATTGAACGATTTGCCCGGCGGAGTGCGTCGGGCCGTGAAGATACAAATGGGAGACTGAAGATGGGGAACCGGAACTCTTTCAAGGTGTTGCTTGCCGCAACATCTGCAATCGCTTGCATCGCATCTGCTAATGCGCAGGAGACGCAGAATTCAGCTGCGGACGCGCCCGAAGACCAGTCCATTATCGTCACCGGCAGCCGCATCCGCGGCATAGCCCCGGTCGGTTCGAACGTCATCGCCATCGGCGCGGACGACATCGCGCAGGAGCCGGTCACCTCGACGAATGACTTGCTCCGCCGCGTGCCGCAAGTCGTGTCGCTCGGCGCCAACCGCAACGGCGGCTCGGCCCAGAATGGTGCGGCCAACGCCACGCGCGGTGCCGGTATCAACCTGCGCGGCATCTCCACCAACGCCACGCTGCTGCTGTATGATGGCCGCCGCTTCCCGCCGCAGGGCACGCAAGGCCAGTACACCGATCCCTCGGTCCTGCCGGCCATCGCGCTCGAGCGGGTCGAGGTTGTCGCCGATGGTGCCTCGGCGGTCTATGGCTCCGATGCCATTGCCGGCGTCGTCAACTTCATTCTGCGCCGCAACTTCGATGGCGTAGAGGTGCGCGCCCGCGCCGGGATCGCCGAGGGCGGATACACCGAAAAGCAGTTCGCTGGAATCTTCGGCAAGAAGTGGGATGGCGGTTCGGCCATGATCGCCGCCGAATACACCGACAACACCCACCTGCGCGGCTACGATCTCGATTTCTACCAGGACGATAACCGCAACCGGGGTGGACGCGATCTGCGCGTGCAGAACTGCAATCCCGGCACGATCAGCCTTGGCGGCAAGACTTACGCGATTCCGCAGGGCGGGGTAACAGCGGCCAATGTCGGCTCGCTCGTCGCTGGCACTGCCAACCGCTGCTTCTACAACGCGCTGGATACCGTAATTCCCGAACAGAAGCGCTACAACGTCACGGCTGCCGTGTCGCAGGACGTGGGCGAGAGCGTGCGCCTGTTCGCCGACGGGTTCTATTCCTATCGCAATGGTACCATTGCCGGCATCAACAACATCAGCGCCACGGTGCGCAACACCAACCCGTTCTTCGTTACCCCTGTTCCGGGGACCACGCAGCAGACGGTCCTGTGGTCGATGGTCCCCACGCTGGGGCCTGACTTCAACCCCTACCACGGTGAATCCTGGAACGTCGTCGGCGGGATCGAGGCCAAGCTGGTCGGCGATTTCAAGGCGACCGCTTATTACGCCCACGGCGAGTCCGAGGACGTGGCCGATCGCCGCCTCGGCGTGAACACCGCCGCACTCAACGCCGCGCTTGCCGATACGAACCCGGCCACCGCGCTCAACGTGTTCGGTGGGCCAAACAACCCGGCAACGCTGGCGAAGATCCGCGACAACCTGTTCATCATCACCGGCCGCACGAAGCTCGACGTCGCCAACGTCCAGCTTGATGGCTCGCTGTTCGACCTTCCCGGTGGCGCCGTCCGCGTCGCGCTGGGCGGCGAATATCGCGAAGAGTATACCTACACCGATCTCAAGACCGGGCAGGCGGCAACCCCGCGTACCACCGCCGATTCCGGCACGCGCAATGTCAAGGCGGTGTTTGGGGAACTGTTCGTGCCGATCGTCGGCAGCGGCAATGCCATGCCGGGGATCGAGCAGCTCTCGTTGTCGATCGCGGGCCGCTACGAAAAGTACAGCGATTTCGGCAGCACCACCAATCCCAAGATCGGCCTGACGTGGAAGCCGGTGGAATCGCTCACCCTGCGTGGCAGCTATGGCACCTCCTTCCGCGCGCCGACATTTACCGAAGTCTCGACCATCGCGGGCGGAGCGGGCCTTTACTACGATACGCTGCCGGGTGCCTCGGGCAACCTCACCGGCATCGGCATTGCCGGGGGCAATCCGGGGCTGAAGCCTGAAACTGCAACGACCTGGTCGGTCGGCGCGGAGTTCCGCCCGATCAGCGCGCTGCGCCTGTCGCTGACCTATTTCGATATCGACTACAAGGACCAGATCCAGGCTCTGCGCGGCACCCCGGGCATCCTCACCAACCCACTCTATGCCTCGTTCGTGAAGCTGAACCCGTCGCAGACCGAAGTGAACGCACTGATCGCATCGGGCCTGCCGATCAACCAGCCGATCAATGCCAATGCGGTGCAGTTCATCGTCGATGGCCGCCGCCAGAACCTTGGCCGTTCGCGCGTGCGTGGCATCGATTTCGCGGCCTACGCCAACTGGGAAATGGGCGCGGTGAAGTTCGATGCGGGCGTTTCGGGCACCTACTATACCAAGTACCTGTTCCAGCCGCTGCCCGGCGCTGCGGTGTCCAACGTGATCGGCCTGATCAACTTCCCGCAGAAGTTCCGCTCGCAGGCTGATATCGGCGCGAAGCTCGGCATCTTCTCCGGCCGCCTGACCTGGAATCACCTGGCTGCCTACACCAACACCACGGTCACGCCGGTCCAGAAGGTCTCGAACTACGATACCTTCGACCTTGGCCTCAATGTCGAGGTGAACGAGCATCTGCGCATCGGCTTTGACGTGCGTAACCTTCTGAACGAAGACCCGCCGTTCGTCGATACCTCGCGCGGCTACGATCCGCAGTCCGCCAACCCGATCCCGCGCATGTTCTCGATGACGGCAGGCGTGAAGTTCTGATGGCGGCGCTGCTATCGCTTCTGGCGGCGGCCACGGCTGCCAGCGCCAGCCCCGGCGATTGCAGCGCGCTTGAGGGCGCCAGCGGGGACGTGGTGGTCGAAAAGGCCACCGCGATCCCCGCAGGCATTGCCTTCAGGCCCGATGACAAGACCACCTTCTACAAGTCCGTTCCGGTCGATACGCCGTTCTGCCGGGTCGAGGGCCGGATCGAGGGCACCATCGGCTTTGAACTTTGGCTGCCGATGGCGTGGAACGGGCGGTTGCTCGGTGCGGGCGTCGGCGGTGATGCCGGGGTGTTCAACTACCTGGACATGAGCCTGCGCGTCGCCCAGGGCTTCGCCACCGTCACAACCGACAGTGGCCACAAGGTGACCGAGGCCCACTGGATGCGTGCGCCCAAGGCCCGAACCGATTACGAACATCGCGCGGTTCACCTGACGGCACAGGCCGCAAAGGCGCTCGCTGCCCGGTTCTATGCAAGGCCAGTCGAACGCAGCTACTTCACCGGCTGCTCGGGCGGCGGCCGACAGGCGCTCAAGGAAATGCAGGTTCACCCGCTCGATTATGACGGCGTGATTGCAGGTGCGCCGGGGCCTAACATGCCGCTGCAATCGGTGCGGATGATGTGGTTCGCGCTCGAAGCACAGCGCAAGCCGGCGGCCGCGCTCAGTGACGCTGATTGGTCGCTCTACGAGAACGCGGTGACCCGCGCCTGCGATCCGCTGGACGGCAAGGTCGACGGGATCATCACTAACCCCTTGCAATGCCGCTTCCGCACGGCGACGCTCCTGTGCAAGCCGGGGCAGGCCGAAGGCTGCCTGACCGCGCCCAAGCTTGCTATGCTCAAGGCCGTCATTGCACCATTGCGCGACGAACGGGGCAGGGCGATGGACCGGGGCCTGTTCCCCGCTGTCCGCACGCGCCCCGGCCCGCCGTCGCCGCTGTTGCGCGCGATGTGGGCCGACGCCGCGCACGATGATCCCGAATGGGATGCGCTGACCTTCAGCCGCACCGGTGATCTTGCCACGATCAACCGCCTGATGCCGCAGTTGCGGGCTGACAGCACGGCGATCAGCCCTTTCCTCTCAGCCGGGCACCGCGCGATCATTTATCAGGGCTGGCAGGACCCATCGACCAACGCCGGGCCGACGCTCGAATATTACGGCGCGCTGGCCCGCGATAACGGCGGTCTGGCGAAGCTGTCCGAAGCCGTGCGCCTCTTCATGGTCCCCGGCATGTACCATTGCCGTGGTGGTCCGGGAGCGGACACATTTGGCGCTTCCGGTCATGCGCCGTTCAGCGAAGATCCGGCCAGCGACATGCTTTGGGCGCTGATCCGCTGGGTCGAGGAAGGCATCGCCCCCGCGCGCATCGAGGCGCGCAAGATTGCCGATGGCACAAGCTTCACGCGCCCGATCTGCGCTTTCCCCGCATCGGCCCGGCTTGAGCGTGGCCAGTGGACCTGCCGCCACGATCCCGCCCTGCTGGCATGGCCCTCTGCCCGGCTGAAACGATGACTGAAACTCTCAGCGACCTGCTCTGCCGCCACATCGCCACGGCCCGATGGGAAAGCCTGCCCGATCGTGCCCGGGACGGCGCACGCAGCGTCGCGCTCGACGCCATCGGCGTGATGCACGCGGCCAGTGGCTTGGCGCCCGAGGCCGCACCGTTCATCGCGCTGGCCCGTGCCAACGGGGCAGGGCCGTGCTCGATCATCGGGACGCCGCATCGTGTCCAGCCGCTTGGCGCAGCGCTTGCCAATGGCGCGCTGGCCCACGCGGTCGATTATGAGGACGCCTTCGATCGCGCCCCGGCACACCCCAACGCCTCGCTCGTCCCCGTCCTGCTCGCGCTCGCCCAATCAGAAGGCCTGGTCGATGGCCGCCGCTTCCTCACCGCGCTGGCCGTCGGTGGCGATGTGGCCTGCCGGATTGCGCTTTCGCTACGCCAGCCGATGGAGCAGGGTGGCTGGTACCCCCCGCCGATCGTTGCGGCATTCGGCGCGGTGGCGGGGGCGGCCAATCTGCTGGGCCTGTCCCCTCAGCAGACCAAGGATGCCCTTTCGCTGACCTTGTGCCAGGTGACGATGCCGGGCGAGATCAAGCACAGCCGCCGCACCACCTTGCGCGCGGTGCGCGAAGCCTTTCCGGCCCAGGCCGCGCTGACCGCCGCATTGCTGGCGCGCGAAGGCGTCCCCGGCTTCGAAGAGCCGCTCGAGGGCAAGTCCGCCTTTTTCGCACTCTACGCTGGCCGACAGTTCGATCCGGCTGACCTGACGGACCGCCTCGGCACCCATTACTGGGGCAGCGAGTTGACCTTCAAGCCGTGGCCGTCCTGCCGCGGCACGCACCCGTTCATCGAAATGGCGCTGGACCTATCCGCGCGCCACGGCATCAGGCAGTCCAGCATCGAATGCGTCGAAGTCAGCGTCGATGCCATCCAGTCAATGCTCGTAGAGCCGCTGGCCCGCAAGCAGGCGCCCGAGACGGCGATTGACGCCAAGTTCTCGGTTCCCTTCACCACCGCGCTGGCCCTGGTGCGCGGCGCGGTGCGGCTTGACGATTTCGACGCCGCCAGCCTCACCGATCCCGAAGTTCTGGCCATGGCCGCCCGCGTCCAGGCCACGGTGGAGCATCGGCCAGAATGGCAACCCGGCGTGGGCGGCGCGATGCGGATCGTGACGGACGATGGCGAAAGCCATCACGCCTGGCTCGAGAACGCGCTGGGCTGCCCTGCGCGGCCACTCTCCCCGGCAGCTCAACGCGCCAAGTTCATCGATTGCGTCGGGCGTGCAGCCGTCCCCGTCATGCCCGAGGCCGCCAGCCGCCTTGCCGATGCGATCCTCGGGCTAGATACTCTGGCTGACGTTGGCGCGCTGTTTCAGCCGACGGAGTAAGTGCCCTCGGCGGCGAGATACGCCGGTCGGATAGCCAGAACCTCGATCGCCTCGGCCTTGCCACCGAAGTCGACAAGCTCGCCTTCCTCGGCCTCCATCATCGCCCGTGCCAGCGGCGCGGACCATGCGATCAGCCCGGCGGCGGGATCGGCCTCGTCATCGCCGACGATGGTGATCCACCGCGCCTTGCCGTTGAGACGATACTGGACCGAGCAGCCGAATGCCACGGTGTCGCCATCGGGAGCGGGCAACAGCTCGGCCGTTGCTGCGCGCGTGCTCCAGTAGCGCTGTTCGCGCCGCGCCTTCTTGATCACTGCCTCATCCGCGCCCTCGGCTACCAGAGCCTGCACCTTGTCTTCGCAAGCCTCCACCTGCGTCCGGATCAACGCCAGTCCCCGCTCGGTCACCAGATTCGGCCCCGGCGGGATCGGCAGTTCGAACACCGGTTCAAGATGTTCGTCATCACTTTCCCGGCGAAACGCGACGCTCATGCACAAAACTCCAAACAGGCTGGCTTCCGATTGGCGGTCCTGCCAAAGGACCGCCTATGGCACAGGCAACCCGGGCAACGAAAGCGCTCGAACAGGCCGGTATCCGGTTCGAACTGCGCAGCTACGAATATGATCCCGATGCGGACTCCATCGGGCAAGCCGCCGCGTCCGCGCTGGGCGTGGAACCGGCGCAGGTGTTCAAGACGCTGATGGTGCTGATCGACGGCAAGCCCGCCTGTGCCATCGCGCCCAGTGACGGCGAGGTTTCCATGAAGCGCGTCGCGGCAGCGCTGGGGGCAAAGTCCGCAACGATGATGCGTCCCGGCGATGCCGAACGCCTCACCGGCTACAAGGTCGGCGGGATCAGCCCGTTCGGCCAGATGAAACGCGTGGCCGTGGTGATCGACGAGACCGCGCTTCTATGGGACGCGATCTTCATCAACGGTGGCCAGCGCGGCCTGCAGGTGCATCTGGCCGGAACGGACGCGGCGCGCTTGCTGGACGCGGTCGTCGCCGATATCAGCGCGGCCTAGCCTCGCGCCGACGCCAGCCGTGAACGCGCCAGTGCGCAGCACAATGCCGTCGATGTCGTGATAACCAGCGCCACAGCCAACCGCAGCGGATCTATGGGCGCAAACAGCCCCAGCACGTTCATCGCCGAGCCGCTTGCCAGCATCTGCAGCGCGCCTGCGAGGCTGGTTGCCGTGGCGGCAAGGCCGGGTTCGGCAAAGCCCACTGCGTTGAAGGCAACAGGTCCTGCAAGGCCCGCTCCAAGACCCAGCAGCATGATCGGCGCGATCAGAGGCCAGACACCTTCGATCCCCACCAGCGCCAGCACCAGCGCAATCCCCGCGCCCAGAGCAGAACTGCCCGTGCCGATGATCAGAGCACTCGAACGCCGCTCCACCGGCACGACCAGACGCGTTCCGACGATGCTTGCGGCGGCCACCCACAGCAGCGCGGTGCCGGCTTCGCCCGAGGACAGGCCGAAACGGTGGACCAGCAGGAAGGGGGCGGCACCAAGGAACATGAACAATCCGCTACTGGCGGCGCCCAAGGTAGCCGCCGTGAGCACGAATTGCCGGTTTCTTGCCAGCTTGGCGTAGGAAGCGATCAGTCCGCTGCGCGCGCTTGCCACTCCGGCCTGAACCGTTTCCGGCAGGCGCCAGAAGGCCGCTGCCAGCGTGGCCGCTCCGCTCAGCGCAAGCAGGGCGAAGACGGCGCGCCACCCGGCAAGATCGGCCAGGCTTCCGCCGATCACGGGGGCAACCGCGGGAGATATCAGCACAATGGTCATCAAGGTCGCCTGCGCGCCGGCTGCGCGGTCCTTGCCGAACAAGTCACCGACCATGACCCGGGCAGTCACGACGCCGAAGGCCCCGCCTGCCGCTTGCATGGCGCGTGCGGCAAGCAGCAGGCCAGTGGTCGTTGCCAGCGCCCCCGCCAGTGCCCCGGCAATGAACAGCATCAGGCCCGCCAGCATGACCGGTCGTCGTCCAAGGCGGTCGATCATGGGGCCGGCCAGCAATTGGCCCGATCCCAGCCCGGCAAGGTAGATGCTCACCACTTGCTGCGCCTTGGCTTCGCCGATTGCCAGATCGGCTGCGATCAGGGGCAGCGCCGGCACCAGCATGTGGATGGCGATCGATCCGGTGGCCGCAAGCGCCGCCAGGGTCACGATAATTGCCCAGTAGTCTCGTCTCGCGCTCAACACTTCACGCTCTCACGTCCCTTGGTCCATATGCCGCGCCAAAACGAATGATAGCGCTTGCATGCGCTTGAATGCGTGCTTATGCAACCGATCATGACCGATCGCCTGCAGGATTTCGATCCGGAACTTCCGGAAGACTTTGACAGCCCCCACGCCGAATATGCGCGCCTGCGCCAGCAGTGCCCGGTTGCCTGGACAGAAGGCCTCGGCAGCTTCTGGGCAGTGACGCGGTACGAAGACGTAAAGCGTGTGGCGTCGGATTCTGCCACCTTCATCACCTCGGTCCAGAATGTGATTCCGAAAGTCGCCTATACCGGGCGCCGGCCGCCGTTGCACCTCGATCCGCCCGAGCACACTCCTTATCGCAAGGCGCTCAATCCCCTGCTCTCGCTCGATCGGGCCGAAACCTTCGCCCCGCGTGCCCGCGAACTGACCCGTGCCCTGCTGGCGCCGATGGTGTCCCGGGGAGGCGGAGATATCTGCGTCGAACTGTCCAGCTATCTTCCGGTCCACGTGTTCGGCGAATGGATGCGCATTCCCGAGGACTGGCTCGATACGCTCCATGACAATGGCCGCGCCTTCATCCTTGCCGTGCATTCCAACAAGCCCGAGGTGATGAAGGAGACTTCGCTCCGCCTCTATGACATGGCCCGCGCCCTGATCGCGCTGCGCCACGAACACCCGCAGGATCCGGCGCTCGATCCCACCAGCGCGCTGCTGCAGGCGCGGCACGAAGGCGAGCCATTGCCCGACGAATTGCTGGTCGGCACTGTCCGGCAGGTCCTTGTCGTCGGCATGGTCGCGCCCATGGTGATGATCGGCAACATCTGCGTGCATCTCTCGCGTGACAAGGCGCTGCAGCAGAAACTGCGGTGTGACCCTTCGCTCATTCCCGCGGCAATAGAAGAGTTTCTCCGGCTCTACACGCCTTATCGCGGCTTTGCGCGAACCGCTGTCTGCCCGGTGGACCTCGGCGGTCGCACCATCGAACCGGGCGAGGCGATTGCGCTGATCTATGCCTCTGCCAATCGGGATGAGGCCGTGTTCCCCAACCCTGACGAGTTCATTCTGGATCGGCCCAACATCGCGCAGCACCTTGCCTTCGGGCGCGGCCCGCACAACTGCCCGGGCATCCACCTCGGCCGCATGCAGCTGCGCGTCGCGCTCGAGGAAATCCTGGCTGCAACCAGCGAGTTCGAGCTTTCCGGGCCGGTCACGGTCAGCCGCTGGCCAGAGATCGGCGCGCTCTCGGTACCGTTGCGGTTCGCCTGATCCGGCAAAAGAGAGCGATTGCATCATCGCCCTCGGTCGCGCTAGCGTCGACAGGATGAGCGCATCGATCGACAAGACGCCAACACTGGACGACGTGGCGGCGATGGCTGGGGTGTCCACCGCCACCGTAAGCCGTTTCGTCAATAATCCCGAGGTCGTGGCAAAGGGTACGGCAGAGCGCATCCGTGCCGCGATCGCTGCAACCGGTTACATTCCCAATCTGCTGGCGGGCGGCCTGGCCTCGAGCCGGTCGAAGATGGTCGCGGTGCTGATTCCGTATCTCACCGACTCGATCTTCAACGATACGATCCAGGCCATGGTCGAAGAACTTTCGGCAGCAGGGACAACGGTCATGCTCGGCCTGACCGGCGTTTCGGAGAAGCGCACCGAGGACCTGATCCGCGCAGCCCTGAGCCGGCGCGTCGACGCGATCATCTTCACCGGGCCGGTCACACCGCAGGTCGATGCCATGGTGCGGCGCAGCCCCGCGTTGTTCATCCAGATGTGGGATCTGCCCGAAGACCCGATCGGCATGGCAGTCGGCTTTTCGCACCATGCCGCCGGGCGTGACATCGCACGCTTCCTGATGTCGCGCGGCTATCGCCGTCCGCATGTCGTCACCGCCGAAGGTGCACGCGCCAATATGCGACGCGCCGGTTTCGTCGAGGAATGGCAGGCAACCGGGCACGAACCGCCCAGTGAATCTTCCGTGCAGGTGCCCTCGAGCTTTGGGCACGCCCGCCGCATCTTTGCCGAGGTCCGCCGTTTGCCCGAGATGCCCGACGTTGTGGTCTGCGGCTCGGACTATCTCGCGCAAGGGGTCATCGTCGAGGCGCTGGCCGCCGGGCTTCGCGTGCCTGAAGACATTGCCGTGGTCGGCTTTGGCAACAGCTCGATTGCCGGGGAGATGCGCCCCACGATCACCTCGGTCGAGGTGGACGGTGCCCGGATCGCGCGCGAGGCCATCGCCGCAATCCGCAAGCACCGCCCGAACCAGCCCCCGGCCGAGCGCTGGGTCGATGTCGGCTTCCGCCTCGTCGCCCGCGAAAGCGCCTAGCGCGTAAGGTAGCCGCCTTCCACTGCAAGGCTGTGCCCGGTGACATAGCTCGCCGCGTCCGAACACAGCCATGCGCTGGCCTCTGCCACCTCTTCCGGTTTGCCGAAGCGACCGAACAGGCTGAGCGCGGGGGCGAACTCTTCCTCGGTGAAGCCGGTCGTCTCCAGCGCACCGCGCAGCATCGGCGTGTCGATCGCGCCGGGCAGGACCGCGTTCACGCGGATGCCCTTGCCGGCATATTCAAGACTGCCGGTCTTGGTCAGGCCGATCACGCCATGCTTGGCCGCAACATAGGCCGCGTTGTTGGGCTGCGGACGAAACGAGCTGACCGACCCGATATTGACGATCGAGCCTGAAGAACCCTGCGCAAGCAACTGGCGAATCTCGTATTTCATGCAGAGCATGACCGAGCGCAGGTCGACGCTCAGGACCTTGTCGAACACTGCCATGTCGGCTTCGTGGATCGGCAGGACATCTGGTGTGATCGCGGCGTTGTTCACCGCGCAATCGAGCCTGCCGAACGTGGCGACCGTTTCCGCCACCAGCGCCTCGACCTGGGCTTCGTCGGCCACATCCGTGCGCACGGCATGGGCGCTGCCTCCAGCCTCGCGGATCGCGGCGACAGTGGCGGCAGCGGTGTCTGCGTTGATGTCCGAGACGATGACCTTTGCCCCACGCGCGGCGAGGAGGCGCGCGGTTGCCGCGCCCATCCCCACGCCCGCGCCGGTAACGATGGCGACCTTGCCTTCAAGCGATACGAGGTTCGGATTCACGATGTAGCTCCCTGTGCGATCCACGTGCGGATCTTGGCCATGTCGGTTTCGTTCAAGGGCGCTCCGCCGAAGGGCATGCGCGCGCCCTGTCCGCCATGATCGTTATGCGTACCTTCCAGCTTCATCACCAGATAGGACTTGTCCGGGGCGCCCGGTGCCACCCGCATGATCGCAGGCGCCCCTTCCGAAGGCTTGCCGACAAGGAAGCCGATCGCCGCATCGCCAACCAGCGACATGCCCCCTGCCTCTTCGCCGGTCAGATGGCAGGTTGCACAGTTCTGCTCCAGGATCGGCACAATATCCGTTTGATACGAGACGGTTGGCGCAGGTTGTTCAGCACGTGCCGAGAAGGCGAGGGCGAGCAGGGCAGCGCCCAGGGCAAGCTGTTTCATGCCGACACCGCGTGCCGTCCGGCGATGTAGCCGAATGTCACCGCAGGACCGATCGTGCCGCCAGCGCCGAGATAGGCCTGGCCCGTCGGCGCGGCGATGCAGTTGCCGGCAGCATAGAGGCCCGGGATGGGTTGCCCGTTTGCAGCCAGCACTTGCGCATCGGCATTGATCTGCGGCCCGCCAGCCGTATCGAGCGTGCCGGGTGCGAGCACGATCGCGTAATAAGGTCCTTTTGCAGAAAACGGGTGCATCGTATTGTTCGGGAACGGGTTTTCAGGTTGGCTGGTGCCTTGCCGACGCGCCGAGAACAACAAGTGCCATTCGCGGTCGTACAGGTACTTCCCCCGCCCGAATTCGGGATCGACGCCCTTCTTGGCGTAAGCATTGAAGTTCGTGATCGACTGCTTTGCATTGCTTGAGAAATTCGGCGCCAGGCGGGCGCCGCCAGTCCGATCCTGCCACGCTGCCAGCTGTGCGTCGATACCGGCGAAGACCTCGTCCCACGTCTGTCCTTCGACCAGATGTGGCTGCTCTGCTTTGTTCACCGGGAAGGGGAAGGCCCCACCGAAGGCATCGATGCTGCGCTGGTCGAACAGCATGAACATCAGATGGTTGGGGTATTCCTCGTGCGCCGGGTCATACCAGAAGTGCGCCTGCGTGCGGTCGTTGTAATCGCGCTTCTCGTTGACCACGCGCTTGCCGTATTTGTTGACGAGGATCATCGAATCCCCCGGCAGAACGAACGCGCCAAGGCCGATGCCTCGCGTCTTGAGCGCCTCGCCCAGCACGACCTGCGTCCGCCAGCCAAGCCCCATGTTGCCCATCATCGCGCCCGCTTCCTGCGCGATCGGAATGAAGTCTCCGGTCGAACCCGGCAGAGAGCATGAGCCGTAGACGGCGGGCTGGTGGACATCGCACAACTGCACGTTGTGGCTGTAACCACCGGTGCCAAAGACCACGCCCTTGTTCGCCTTGATACGGATGGTCTTGTCACCCTGCTTGGCCTCGGCCCCGATCACCCGGCCCGATCCATCCTTGACCAGCCGGGTAACGCGGGTCCGCGTGAGGATCGGCACGCCCTTGGCCTTCAGATATGCATGCATCTGCGAGGCAAGGCTGCCGCCGCCCTGGGTCGAGCCCGAACCCACCGCCGGTTCCAGCGCGCGGCCGGTCGGCACCTTGTTCTCGGGCAGATGGTCGGCATAGTCCGGGGCGGGCTTGTCCACCTGGAACAGGCGGAACTGCTTGAACTGCACCGCGCCCAGCTCACGCAGATGATCGACCGCGGCCGAGCCATGGTCATAGAACGCCTCGACCACGCGGTAACGGTTTTCATCAAGGCCCAGCGTCGGGCTGTTAGGGTTGTACTGGCGCGGATAGCCATAGCGCACGACGTAGCGCAGCGCATCGGCCTTGGGGTCCTCGATGCCCTGTTCGCGAAAGATGAAGTGATTGAAGATCCAGGTGACGCCGCCTGATTTGGCGGTGGTGCCGCCAAGGATCGGCATCTTCTCGAGCATCATCACCTTCGCGCCTGCCGCAAGGGCGGTAACCGCCGCCGTCCCCGCCGCCGCGCCAGAGCCGACGCACAGCACGTCGCATTCATGGTCCCAGCCCGAAGCGGGCGCGTCTGCGGCCTGTGCGGCGGTGGCGATGCCGCCGGTTGCTGCCGCCGCCGCTGCAACGCCTGCACCGGCGAGCAGCTGGCGCCGGTCGATCCCCTTTTGCTGGGTCATGTCACGTTTCTCCCGTCGTCTCTTGCCATGGTTGCGGGGCGCTCACCGCCGCCCCGCGATGTAATCGTTGATCACCTCGTGGAACCGCCGCACCCGGTTTTCCTGCCGTGCCAGATAGGCGTCATCGTGCCCGAGTGAGTGCAGGCCCTGCTGCTGCGTCACGGCCACATCGAGATCCTGGATGAGGAAGTCGCCCTGCGGGATCTCTGCGCTGTAGGCGTCAAAGTCGCCGCTCTGATGCTCGGCTTCCTTCCACGGGCGCAGTCCATAAAGCGTCGGCACATCCGCGCCCCCGGCCACTTCCGGCGCAAGATACCAGTAGTCGAAGGTTGACCAGTTGGGATCTTCCATGTCCGGTTCGGTGCGGAATACGTGGAGTCCTTCGGGCGTGCCGGTCAGCGTCAGGTTCGGGAAGCAAGTGTGGTGGAACTGGTCGGTCAGCTCGTCATCGGCCAGCTTTTCGAAGTGCTTGTAGCCCCGCTCCGGCCCGAGCTTGCGCCGCGCCTGCTGCAGCGCGAGGCGGCCTTCCTGTGCGCGTCCTTCGAAGTCTGAGGGATCGAGGTCCCACTCCTTGAGCACTTGCGCCCACAGCGGTTTCATCTGCTGCGCGTCCTGATAGCGGCTCGAAGGCTGCAGCTTCTCGATCATGCGATTGTGCCCGGTCGGGTACATTTCGAACACGGTGGTCGAGTAGTGATCGTCGATCATGCCCTCGAACTGCGGGTGGACCGCGGGGATGTGGTAGGCTTCGTTGAAGTTGTCGGAAGCGAACTTCCAGTTTGTGTTGACCCGCAGCGTGCGCCACACCACGCGCTTCCAGCTGGCGAGATCGCGATTTCCGAGCAGCGCGGGGATGGGATCGAGGTATTCCATCAGCGGCACGGCATTGGGATCGAAGCTGTAGAAGATGAAGCCGCCCCAGGTCTCGCAGGGCACTTCCTTCATGCGCAACTTGCCGCAGGGGGAGCCCTGCGGGAAATCCTCTTCGTCCTGCACCCAGTCCAGCGCGCCGTCTATGTTCCACTTCCAGCCGTGGTAGGGGCAAGTGAAATGCTCGCCCACGCCGCCCTCTTCCACGGTGACGAGGCGGTTGCCACGGTGGCGGCAGACATTGTGGAAGGCGCGGATGCCGCCGTCCTTCTGGCGCACCATGACGACCGACTGGCGCATGAAGTTGTGGGTGATGAAATCGCCCGCTTCCTCGAGCTGGCTCTCACGCCCGCCGACGTGCCACACGCGCTTCCACATGTGCTCCCATTCCAGCGCGGCGAAGTCCTTCGACCAGTAGCGGTCACCGGTGATGGCATCGCCGCGCGGTTCGGGGAACTGCGCGCTGGCGTGGGTGGGGTAGGGGGCATCGACTTCGGGGACCTGGATATAGGTGGCCATGGTAAAGCGCTCCTGTAACCGGCGATCTCCCCGAGCGCCGGATGGGGTTGGTTTTCTTGCTTTTTCTAAGTTACTTCGCGTTATCGAGCGTGCCCGAGAGCGGCATCAGGAAGTCCATGGTGTAGCGCGTGGCCTTCCAGCCTGCTCCGGTGCGACGGACTTCGAAATAGTAGCGACCGTTGACGGTCACGGCGCGGCCGTCCTTGCCCACGCCCATGCCGATCACATAGGCGCGCATCGAAGCGGTATCGCCTTCGTAGCCGGTCAGCGCGAAGTTGGTCAGGTAGTGGGCGTGGTGCTCCATGTTGGCGAAGACGTTGGTGAAGAACTCGCGGATGCCGGCGTGGCCGACCTGCGGGGTCAGGCCAATGCCCGAGAGATCGAACACCGCGTCCTCGGTGAAGATGTCGAGCACCGCGTCGATGTCGCTGACGGTATCGACCGCATGGGCATAGGCGATCATCAGGTCCTGAATCGCCAGGCGATCCTCGATAGGGCAATTCATTATCGTGTCCTTTCAGATACTTATTATCTTTGTTGGATGTTTCCCCGGGGAAACATCGCTTGGAACATTACGTGAACATATTAATCGAACAGGGGCCGTATCGGGTCGGTCACGCCGTCCCAATCGGCGGCGCCCTGCGCGATGCGGGTGAAGGCGGAGGTCTGGTTATCGTCCTCTTCGACAATCTCGATCATGCAGCCGAGCGCCGGTGCCGTGTCGACGTAGCAGAAGCGCATCGCGCCGAACTTGCCGTCGATGGCCACGGCAAAGCCCTGGTCGACATAGCGCTGGCGGCAGGCATCGTAGTCGGCGGTGTAGATGCAGAAATGGTGGAAGCCGGTCTGGCCCTTGGCGATGGTATCGCGATAGGCGCTGGGGCGGTCGCAGTGCTGCTGGATCAGTTCGATCTGCACGCCGCCGGACTGGGCGAGGGCAACGGAGAAGTCGATGCCTTCGGAAGGTTCGCCCCGATAGGTCGCCTCGGCCAGTTCGATGTGCGGGACCATGAAGAACGGCCCGATTCCGGTTGCCGCGATCCACGCCTTTGCCGCCTCTTCCACGTCCTCGACGATGAAGGCTGCCTGCATGACGTGCGGGCCGGTTTGGCCGGGGGTGATGGTGATGTTGCTCATTCCTTGTCCCTCTCCAAGGCGCAAAACCTTCCTGCTCCCCCGCGCAGGCGGGGGGCCTCAGTCGTTTTACGCTGTCGTTCCGTAGCAACACCGAGGCCCCCGCCTGCGCGGGGGCGCCAGTGATCAGATCACTCCCGCGCTGCCGTCGGATGCCCCAGCACCATGTCGTTCAGCTTTTCATGGAACCGCTGGACGCGCTTTTCCTGGCCCGGCAGCAGGCAGCCCTTGAAGCCGCGCGAATTGAGGCCCTGCTGCTGCGTGGTGCCGATCGACAGGTCCTGATCCGCAACAAAGCCCAATGAAACGCCGTCGCCATAGACCGAATGGCGCGCGATCGCGTCGTGCCGGAGGGGCGCCGGGCCGACGGGCGTGACGACTTCGGCCATCTTCGCGTTCGGCGGATAGAGGCACCAGTGCTGGAACACGCACTTTTCGGGGTCCGTCGGGTGCGGTTCGGTGCGCAGGATCTGGCACTGTTCGGGCGACATCGTGATCGTCAGGTTGGGGAACAGCGTGCAGTGGAAGTAGTCCACCAGCTGCTGGTCGGTCATCGACGAGTAGTCGTAGCCCGCGTCGGCCCCGCGCTCGCGCTTGGCCTTGATCACGGCCTCGCGGATGTCGGCGGTGCGGCCACGGTATTCCTTGGGATCGATGCCCCAGGCTTCCGCGGCTTCGTAGAGGCCCGGCGGCACGTCGCCGCTCACGTAGTCCTTGCGGCTGGTGGCCTGGTGGCCGATCATCCACATCGCGTTGTGGCCGTTCTCGTACATCTCGAACACGGTGGTCGGCAGGCCATCGTTGATGAAGGTGGCAAGTTCGGGGTGGATCGTCGGGAGGTGGTAGCTCTCGTTGAAGTTGTCGCGGATGATCTTCCAGTTGAAGTCGCAGTCCGCCGAGACATTGAGCACGCGCACCCAGTTGTCGAGCTTGTAGCCAGCGAGCCGCTCGGTATAGGGCCACAGCCATTCGTGCAGGGGGGCGACGTCATCGTCCATGCACCAGAACACGAACGGGCCCCAGGTGTCGCAGCGCAGTTCGGACAGGGTAACCTTGCCGCAAGGGTTGCCGCCGGCAAAGTCGTCGGGATCCTGCACGTGGACCAGCGTGCCATCGGGATCGAACTGCCAGCCGTGATAGCCGCAGGTCAGGCGCGGGGCGGAACCGACATCGCCCAGCACGAGGCGATTTCCGCGATGGGGGCAGGTGTTGTAGAACGCCTTTACGGAACCGTCGGCCTGTTTGACCATGACGACCGATTCCTTGCCGAAGTTGTGGCGGATGAAATCGCCCTCTTCCTCAAGATCGGCCAGCACGCCGCCAAGGTGCCAGACCTTCGGCCAGAGGTGCTTGTTCTCCAGCTCCATCCACTCGCGCGTGATGTAGCGGTCGGCGGTGATCGTGTCGCCGCGCACGGCAACGTCGAACTCCGGGGAATAGCGGGAAATCTTGTCCTGAGCGGTCATTTCGGCGTCCTCTGATACTGTCTCAGACCGGCCAGTCTCGGGTCTGGCTGAAGTCCGTTCCGCGCCGTCCCGGCCGGACCAGCGGATTGCCTTCAAGGAATCCGTCGGCTGCCGGGTCGGTATGCGCCCAGTCCACTATTTCGCGGCGGCGACTGATACGCCACTCCCCATTCTTGCAGGTATACTCGTCGACATAGCGTCCGGCGACGACCAGGTCCTTGGGCTCGCCGTCCTCGCGGATGCGGTGCCAGGCGTAGAAGTAGACTTCGCCGCTGGCCTCGTCGCCCCGCACGCTGATCTGTGCCTGCCCGATGATGTGCTGGCTGCCATCGAGATCGGCGAGGAACCCTTGCGCGAAGCTGACAAACTCGTCGGCGCTGCCCTGCATGAGCCCGCAATCGACCCAGGCGTCATCATGGAAGGCGCTGCGGTGCAGTTCGGGGTCCAAACGGTCCTGCCCGCGCATGTAGCGGCACAGCGCATCATGGATGTCGCGGCGGGCGCAGAGGTCGCGCAACTCGGCTTCGATGTCGAAGGCCATCAGGCTTCGCCCGCCAGATACTTGTCGACGACCATCTGGAAGTGGCGGATGCGCGATTCCTGATAGTTGCCGAGCTGCTGAACGCCTGTCGCGCTGGCGCGGAAGCCCTGCTGCTGGGCGCGCAGGTTGTCGGTGTCCTGATCGTAGACGTGGCCCATGGCGGGATCGAAGCCGGGAGCGGTGGCGTAGCTCTGGTCCTCGGCGACGTGGAAGGGCTCGGCCGGTTCCGGCGCCGGCCCACCTTCGGGATTGGGGCGCAGGAACAGGATTTCGAACAGGGTGCGGTTAGGGTCGGTTCCGATCGGGCGGAAGCGATAGACCATCGGCAGTGACAGGCCGGGGAACAGCACCATGTTGGGGAAGACATGGTATTCGATGGTGTCGATCATCTCGCTGTCCGAGACCTTCGACAGATCGCAGCCATAGGCCTCGCCCATGACCTTGCGCAGATGGCGGGCCATCACGGTTCGGGCGGTTTCCCCGGGGCCGACGGTGAGGCCCTGCCCGCGCGAATCCTTGTCGCCAAGGATCATCGTGGCGAGGAGCTCTTCCTCGCTGAGGGGGGTGGCGAGGTGCGGGGAGTTGACGCCGCTGGCGGCATAGAACCGGGTCACGTGGTCCGAATGGCAATCGTACTGCACGTTGGCATCGCCCACGCCCTTCAGCAGCTGGGGATGGGTTTCGAGCACGTGGTAGGATTCGAGGAAGGCTTCCTGCGCGGTCTTCCAGTTGCAGGGCAGTTCCTTCGCCACGTGAACCGCGACGTGGCGCCCGGCGATGTCCCAGTCCTTGAAGTGCTCGGGCAGGGGGGCGAGGTATTCCTCGAGGCTCTCACCGCCTAATTGGGGACCCTCGGCGCTCGGGTTGATGAAGATGAACCCGCCCCAATGGCCGACGCGCGCTTCGGGGAGGTTGGCCGTCTTCGGATCGATATGCCTGAAGTCCCAGGCGCAGGGCACGGAAGCGAGCGTACCGTCGTTGTTCCACGTCCAGCCGTGGTAGGGGCAGCGCAAGTTGTCGCCCGAGCCGACGCCTTCGCCACGCTTGAACTTGGTCGAGCGGTGGAGGCAGGAGTTGACGAAGGCGCGGACCGACATGTCGTCCTGCCGGACGACGACCCAGGAGAGGTGGGCGACTTCGTAGGTGTAGTAGTCGCCCGGCTCGGGGATGTGGTCCTCGCGGCAGACCCACTGCCAGGTGCGCTTCCAGATGCGCTCGATCTCGGACTCGAAGATCGACTGGTCGAAGTAGCGGTTCACGCTGACCGGCGCGCTGCCGAGATAGACAGGCTCTTCCATGGTCAGCACGGCGGGCGGGGGAAGCGCATCGGCCGCAACGATCTGCTGGACGCTCGGGGCGTCCGGGCAGCGGATTGCGGCGAGGTCATCCGCAACGGCGGGCTCGGGCAGTCCGTGGGGTTTGATCGCGTCCAGCATCAGGCTCTCCGGGACTGCCTTCATTAAAACCGGCAGTGTTGCCTGTTTTATGGACGCAGGCGCGAGTCGGCTCAACCTAGCGGTTGCGCTAGGTTCGGGCGTGGATGCACAGAAAGCGGGACCCCGGGTCGTTGCCCGGGGTGACGATCAACGCAGGACGGTCTTGCGGTTCAAGGAGTCCAGACCAGCTCTACCCGCCGCAGCGCGCCGACGATGCCGGGGACGGGGGACAGGTCGGAGCCTTCGCCCAGAGCAAAATCGGGGATGCGCTTCAGCCATTCCTCAAGCGTGATCGCCACTTCCTTGCGGGCGAGTTCCTGCCCCGGGCACATGTGCGGGCCGGAGCCGAAGGTTGAGTGGCGGGCGCGCTTGCGGGCGGGGTCGATGGCCAGGGGATCCGGATTGACGCGCGGGTCAAGCCCGTGGACTTGCGTGGGGATGGCGATCATGTCGCCCGCCTTCAGGGCGACACCATGGAAATCGGCGATGTCATGGCGCACTTCGCGGGCGATCGAGACGAGGCCGAAGCGGCGGAACAGTTCGTGGACGACCGGCGCGATATCGCTGCCGCGCTGCTTCAGATCGGCGCGCAGGGCCGGGTTTTCCGCCAGCTCGCGCATGATGAACCCGAGCACGTTGACGACAGTGTCGAGCCCCGCGATCAGCACCTGCGTGACGATGGACAGGGCCTCGTCGCGGCTCAGCGTGCGGCCTTCGCCAAGATCGGCATGGAGCATGGCGCTGATCATGTCCTCGCCAGGACGTTCGCGCCGGGCATCCACCAGAGGGCCGACATAGTCGAAGAACACCGCCTTGGCCTCGTCAAAGGTCATGTCCATGCCCGGCCTTGTCATGCATTCGGCCCAGTGGCGGATCTTCGGAGCTTCTGCCGCATCGATGCCGACCAGTGCCATGAATACCCGGATCGGGAACTGTTCGGCATAGTCTGCGGTGAAGTTGCAGTGGCCCTTGTGCGCGAAACCCTCGATCAGGTCGATGGCGGTCTGGCGGATGCTTTCGGACAAGCCGCGAATGGCGCCGGGATTGAGATGGGCGTTGAGCAGCTGGCGATAGGGACGATGTTCGGGCGGATCGATGGTGGTGGGAATGAGGCCGTGCATCTCGCCCACCGACTTTGGCAGGACGATCACACGTGAGGAGAAGCGTTCGGGATCGGACTGGACTTCCTGCAGGGCCTCACCGCCCAGCGCAATCCAGTGGCCTTCGTTGCGCGGCGTCCAGACGACGGCAGGATTGTCGGCAGAAAGCGCAGACCAGGCCCGATGGAAGCCTTGGGCTTCAAGCCCGGGCGGCAGATAGATGTCGATATCGGCCACCCGATCTGCGGGGACGTGCGACGGGCGCTGCATGACCTGATCCTCTCCTGATCCTTTTGCGATGATCATGCGGGACAGCAGGCCCTGGCGCGCTTGGCGTTTTGGATAGGTGAGATGCCTAGTGTGGTGCTCCGGGGGCGTATGGGAAGCGTTGCTGCTTGTACCACGCAAGGTCGTGCGCAGGCGGTGGCGAACCGGCGGGCAGGGGCAGGTGGTTGAGCGACATCCAGTAGGTGAGGCTGGCATCGCGCCACCAGCGCGCCTCGCGGGCCTGAATGCCGAGATAGGCATCGGTCTTGGCCCAACGCTCGGCATCCACGCGCGATTTCAGCGTGGCCCACTGTTTGCGCATGGCTTCAACTTCGGCAACGCCATGATCATAGCGGCGGACCATGGCCGACCACAGCGTCTCTCCACCGGGCATCGGATAGGTCCATGGGAGGTGGTGGAACCACAGCAGGAACTGCGGCGGCGTGGTTTCGGGGCGGGCGAGGCGTGCGGCGATGGTCGGGGCATATTGCCCAATGGCGTTGCTGCCGGAAGCCGTGCGGTCAAAGCCGATGCCATCTGAGTCGGCGCGGTGATAGTAGACCGGATTCCATTCGGGCCGCTTGAGATCGGCAATCCACGGGCCGGGGCCATAGTGATGATCGGGGCCGAACAGGTGGGCAAGCCCGAACGGGCCGGTGTAATCGACGACCGCCTCGCGCGAGCGCAGCATCATCGCTGTGACCGTATCGGTGACTTGCGCATCATTGCCGAAGGTCTGCCGCGACCATTCGTGCGCAATTGCCTGCGATGAAAGCTTCGGATCCCAGGCGAGACGACCGAAGGCATACCAGTTGGCCTGATTGAAGGTGCTGCCTGCCCAGTCGCGATCGCGGCCGATATTGGACACGCCCGAGATCGCGCCGAGCGTTGCCGCCACGGTCTGACCCGGGGCCTGGCCCGTCTGCGTATCGAGCGCTTCCTCGAACAGGGGGCCGAGGTAGGCGAGGTGCGTGGCAAAGCCGAGGTATTCCTTGGTGATCTGGAATTCCGCAGCCAGTCTTGTACGCGGCATGGCGCCGAACAGCGGGTGTACAGGTTCGCGCGGCTGGAAATCGATCGGGCCGTTCTTGACCTGAACGATCACGTTATCCGCGAATTTGCCGTCGAGCGGTCGGAATTCGCTGTAAGCCTGCTTGGCGCGGTCGGTCCGGTCAGTATCGGCATAGACGAAGGCGCGCCACAGGACAGTTCCGCCGTGGGGACGCAGCGCGGCGGCGAGCATGTTGGCACCATCGGCGTGGCTGGCGCCATAATCACGCGGGCCGGGCTGGCCTTCGCTGTTGGCCTTGACCAGAAAGCCACCGAAATCGGGGATCACGCGGTAGATCTCCTCGGCCTTGGCCTGCCACCACGCAGCGACCGCCGGATCGCGCGGATCGGCAGTCTTGAGGCCGCCAAGTTCGATCGGCGCGGAAAAGCGCGCCGTGAGATAGACCCGGATGCCCCATGGGCGGAACACGTCAGCTAGCGCGGCGGCCTTGGCGAGATAGGGCGCGGTGAGGCTTTCGGCCTTGGCATTGACGTTGTTGAGCACGGTGCCGTTGATGCCGATCGAGGCATTGGCGCGGGCGTAATCATCATAGCGCGGGTCCTTGAAGTCAGGCAGGGTCCACCAGTCCCACAAGGATTGCCCGGCATAGCCGCGTTCGACCGAACCATCGAGGTTGTCCCAGTGGTTGAGCAGGCGCAGCGGAATTGCGGGGGCAGACGCGATGTTGATGGCTGCGGTCGATTCGCCCGCGCGAACATGGCGCAGCAGGGCAAAAGCGCCGTAGAGCACGGCGACATCGCTGTTGCCGGTGACGAGGATGACAGCGCGGTTGCCGATCCTGACTTCGCGAATCAGATAGCCTTCATGGCCGAGCGCCCGCGTATCGAGATCAAGCAAGGCGAGATGCGAGGCGTTGCTGGTGGCCAGCATCACGGCGGCTGGCAGGTGAGGCAGGCTGTGGCGCAATTCGGCAGCGGCGCGGTCAATGGTGGAGGAGCGGCGGGGGACTTCGATTTCTGCCCCGGCCGTTCTGGCTGCGACGGGACCGAGCCAGAGGCCGTAGCCGTCGTCGGCCCGCGCCGGGCACGTTGCAAGGCACGCCAAGGTTGCCATCACGAGGGCGATTGCTGCACGCAGGCGTGTCATTTCCCGATCCTCTCTGCAGGGGTTTCCGGCCCGATTTATGATAGCGGTATCAGTGTGTCGGAGCTGATGCAAATGCCTGGGGGCTCCGGGCCGCCCTTGCCAAACCTGCAATGCTGAAAATCAGGTCAGGCGCTCTTGATCTTGCGTCGCCGACCATCTAAGGTAGCGCTATCAGACAATGGGATGCCGGGGGATGTTTTGATGGGTTTGGGCCTCACGGCTTGCCTGCCACGCGACTATGCAGATGGCGTTTTCATCGGTCGGGCCGAAGCGCCTGACGGGCCGCATGTCATCGTTTTGCGCAATGGCCGCATCCTCGACATCACGCAGACGGCCAGTTCCGTGTCGGGCGCGATTGCGCGCCGCACTTTCGCGGGGGGAAGCGATCTCGGTGCCATTGAGGATGGCTTGCCCGAGGGGTGGTCCCTGCATTCGCCGATAGACTTGCAGTGCGTCAAGGCCTGTGGCGTGACCTTTGCTGTTAGCGCTATCGAAAGGGTGATCGAGGAGCGTGCGCGTGGCGATGCCGCCGCTGCGGCCAGTATCCGCCAAGGTCTGGAAGATACGGTGGGTGCCGGAATCCGCGCCGTCGTGCCCGGCAGCGAGGAGGCGATGGCGCTCAAGGCGGCGCTGATTGCGCAGGGCATGTGGTCGCAATATCTCGAAGTCGCGATCGGGCCGGATGCCGAAGTCTTCTCGAAATCGCCGGTGCTGTCGACCGTTGGGCACGGAGCGCTGATCGGCGTGCGGTCGGATTCGAGCTGGAACAATCCTGAGCCTGAAGTGGTGCTGGTGTGCGATGGCGCTGGTGAAGTTGTCGGCGCGACGCTGGGCAACGATGTGAACCTGCGCGACTTCGAAGGGCGATCTGCGCTGTTGCTGTCGAAGGCGAAGGACAACACGGCGTCCTGCGCGATCGGGCCGTTCATCCGCCTGTTCGACGAGGGCTTCGGCATCGAGGACGTGCGCGCCGCTGAAGTGGAACTGGTGGTTGAAGGCACCGACAACTTCCGCATGGAAGGCACCAACCGCATGACCGAGATCAGCCGCGATCCGCTGGAACTGGTCCGCCAGACGATGAGCGAGCACAGCTATCCCGATGGCTTCGTGCTGTTCTGCGGCACGCTGTTTGCCCCGGTGCAGGACCGCGACGAGCCGGGCGGCGGCTTTACCCACAAGGTGGGCGATGTGGTGACGATCCGTTCCGATCGGCTCGGCGCGCTGAGCAACACCGTCACGACATCGCGCGATGCGCCCAAGTGGACGATGGGCATTGGCGCATTCATACGCAATCTGGCCGCGCGCGGCCTGGTGGAGAAGATCTGAATGGCCGCGCATACCCTTGCCAATCACGCTGCGGGCCAGCAGGCAGAGCCGCGGCTGATGGCGGCGCAGTACCCCAGCTTGCGCGACAAGCGCGTGATCGTGACCGGCGGTGCGAGCGGCATCGGCGAGGGGATCGTGGAGGCCTTTGCCCTGCAGGGCGCGCAAGTGGGCTTCATCGACATACAGGAAGATCCCGCAAGGGAACTCATCGCGCGGCTGGGCTCGGCGCACCACGTTCCGGTGCTGAAGGTGCAGGACGTATCGGATGTCGAAGGACTGGGCGCGGCGATGACAGCGCTGGTTGACGAACTCGGCGGTTGCGACGTTCTGGTAAACAACGCCGCCAGTGACGACCGGCACGTGCTCGACGATATCACCCCGGCCTATTGGGACGAGCGGCTGGCGGTGAACCTGAAGCACAAGTTCTTTGCCTCGCAGGCAGTGTGGCCGGACATGAAGGCCAATGGCGGGGGGGTGATCCTCAACCTCGGGTCGATCTCGTGGCACCTAGGGCTGGATGAACTGGCGCTCTACCAGATTGCCAAGGCCGGTGTGGAAGGCTTGACCCGCAGCCTGGCGCGTGAGCTTGGGCCCTATAACATCCGCGTGAACACCATCATTCCCGGCAACGTGCAGACCGAGCGGCAGATGCGCTGGTACACGCCGGAAGGCGAAGCGGAAATCGTTTCGGCGCAGTGCCTCAAGGGCCGGCTCCAGCCGGTTGACATCGCCGCCATGGCCCTGTTCCTTGCCTCTGACGATGCGCGGTTCTGCACCGGGCACGAATACTGGGTCGACGGGGGATGGCGGTGATGGCAGCTGTGCGGCGGGTTCTGGAGCTTGGCTGCACGCTGGGCGAAGGGCCGGTGTGGGACGCGGCGCGAGAGTGCCTGTGGTTCGTGGACATCAAGAACAGGCGCATCCACAGCTTCGATCCTGCTACCGGGCGGCACGAAAGCTTCGGCGTGCATGAGCAGGTCGGCTGGGTGGTGCCTGCCACCGGTGGCAGGCTGCTGGCGGGGATGAAGGACGGGTTGCACCTGTTCGATCCGGCGCTGGGCACGAGCGTGCACGTGGCGGATGTTCCGGGGGAGCCTGAGGGCAACCGCCTCAACGATGCCTGCGTCGACTTGCAGGGCCGCGTCTGGTTCGGTTCGATGGATGACGGCGAGGAAGCGCCGAGCGGCCGCTTTTACCGCGCCCATGTCCGCGAAGTGGTGGCGCAAGGGCCGGACGGGGTGTGCATCACCAATGGTCCGGCGGTATCGCCCGACGGGACGAAGCTCTATTTCACCGATACGCTTGCCCGGACAATTCATGTGGCGGACCTGGCCCAAGACGGCAGCGTCGGGGCAGCGCGGGTCTTTGCGCAAGTGTCCGACGATTTTCCCGAGGCTTATGCCGATGGGCCGGTGTGCGATGCGGAAGGGTGTGTCTGGACCGGGTTGTGGAACGGCTGGGGCGTGGCGCGCTATTCGCCCGAGGGCAAGCTGCTGCAGAAGGTTGACCTGCCCGTCGCCAATGTGACGAAGCTGGCATTCGGCGGCGCGGACTTGAAGACCGCCTTCGTGACGACCGCGCGCAAAGGTCTGGACAGCGAGGCACTGGCCGCGCAGCCCATGGCGGGCGACCTGTTCGCGTTTGATGTGGCAGTGCCGGGCTTTGCCGCCCCGCTCGCGGAGTTCAGGGCGTGATGCGGCCATTGCTGGTGGTGCTGGCCGCGGGCGTCTCCGCACCAGCGATGGCCGCACCCGCGCTGGAGTTGGGCGCGGTGTGGAGCGATCATGCGGTGATCCAGCGCGATCGGCCGGTGGTGGTCGAAGGGCGTGCAGCAGCAGGCGCGGTCGTATCGGGAACTCTGGGTTCCGAGCAGGCCGAAGCCAAGGCCGGGGCTGACGGTGCCTTTGCACTGAACTTCCCGGCGCGCAAGGCTTCGGCGGAATCGATCGACCTCAAGGTAACTTCAGGTTCCGAGTCCGTGACTGTTGCCGACCTGCTCGTCGGGGATGTGTGGCTGTGTTCGGGCCAGTCCAACATGGAGTTCCAGCTTTCTCGCGCGCTGAACGGTGGCATGGAAGTGGCGATGTCGGCCGATCCTGCACTGCGCCTGCTGCAGGTGCCAAAGGCGATGTCCTACCTGCCCGAGCGCGAATTCGGCAAGGTGACGCGCTGGGCGGTTTCTGGGCCGGAGACGAGCGGCGGCTTCTCTGCGGTGTGCTGGTTCATGGCGCGTGAATTGCACCGTGCGCGCGGCGTGCCGATTGGCGCAATTCACGCCAGTTGGGGTGGATCAAAGGTGACCCCATGGCTCGACCCTGCAGCCGGGGCCGAGATCGGCGGCGCGCAGGAGATGGCGCTGCTTGGTCTGTTCGCCAAGGACAAGCTGGCGGCCGTCACGCAGTTCGCGCCGCGCTGGACGGCATGGTACGGGGGCGAGAGCGGCGGTAGCACTCCGTGGACAAAGCCCGATGCCCTGCAGTGGCAGCCGGTTCCATCCATCAAGGGCTGGCTGGCCTGGGACGCTACGCCTCTTGCTGCCAAGCCGACAGGCACGGTGTGGATGCGGCGGCAAGTGACGCTGACCGCAGCGCAAGCCAAGGCGGGCGTTACGCTGGCGCTGGGCGTGCTCGATGACATGGACATGACCTTCGTCAACGGCCATGCGGTGGGCAATACCTTCGGCTGGGACGAGGAGCGCGCCTATGCGGTGCCGCCTAGGTTCCTGAAGTCCGGCGTGAACGAGATCATGGTCGCGGTGACCAACACTTATGGCAACGGCGGCTTTGCCAGCGCCCCGGACCGGTTGTTCCTGACGCAGGCGGGGGGCGAGAAGCTGCCGCTGGGCGAGGGCTGGCGCTATGCCATCGCGCCGACGAGGACCTATCCGCCGCGTGCACCGTGGGATGCCAATGCCGGCATCGGGCTGATGCACAATCGCATGATCGCGCCGCTGGGACACTTCGCGATGGATGGCGCGGCCTGGTACCAGGGCGAGAGCGATGTCGACACGGCGGACTACGCGCGCCGGATGAAGGGACTGATTGCCGGATGGCGCGCGCAGTTCGGACCGGAGCTGAAGGTCGGCATCGTGCAGCTTGCCAATTATGGTCCCGCTTCGGACAAGCCGGTCGAAAGCGGCTGGGCGCAAACGCGCAACGTGCAGCGGCAGATCGTTGTCGACGATCCGAAGGCGTTCCTTGTGACGGCCATCGATCTTGGGGAGCGGACCGACATTCATCCGGCCAACAAGCTGCTGGTGGCGCAGCGGGTGGCGATGGGCGCACAAGGCAAGGCCTTGCCGATGCCACTTGCGACGAAGGCGGAAGGCAGCACGGTGCGGGTTTCCTTCAGCGGCATCGAGGGCGGGCTTCACGCCTGGAGTTCCGACACCGCGATCGGGTTCGAACTGTGCGACGCCGCTGGCGCCTGCCGGTTCGCACCGGGCCGCGTTGATGGCGATGCGGTGGTCCTGGCCACCGATGGCAAGCCGGCGGCGAAAGTTCGCTACGGCTGGGCCGATAACCCGGTGGTCAATCTGTTCGACGGGCGCGCGCAGGCCGTGCCGGGGTTTGCGCTGGACGTGGTGCGCTGATCAGCCTTGTGGCGGGGCCGCATCGGATTCGCGGCGGACCAGTTCGTAGTCGAGCGTGGCCAGGCGTGGCCTGATCTTTTCCGATGCCCGCTCGGCACGGATTTCCTGTGCCAGAAGATCAAGCGCAGTTTCCGCCATCTGGCGGATCGGCTGGCGGATCGTGGTCAATTCCGGCCAGATGTTCGAGGCAAAGGCGGTATCGTCGAATCCGCAGACGGTAAGGTCGTGCGGAACTTCGAGATCGTTGCGATGGGCAGCGGCGACGCAGCCTGCGGCCATGTCATCGTTCGAGGCGAAGATTGCGGTGGGGCGGGATGGCAGGGCGAGCATGTTCATCGCCGCATCAAGGCCGGAACGATAGGTGAAGTGACCCTGCTGCACGAGCGCCGGATCAACAGTGGCGCCGCTTTCGGCCATGGCATCGCGGAATCCGGCGAGGCGCAGGGCGCTGGCGGATTGCTGCGGGTTGCCGATGATGAAGCCGATCCGCTTGTGGCCGAGGCCGAGGATGTGCTTCGTCATGTCGTAGGCGGCCTGATAATCGTCGATCATGACGACGCCGTGGTGCGCCTCGGCCTGCCCCGGTCCGATCAGCACCGCATGCGTTCCCGCTCGGCGGAGACGGGCCAGCAGGGCGGTATCGTCGCACAAGGGCGGCGGCAGCAGGAAGCCATCGACCGCACTGTCGACAAGACGCGCGATCATCTTCGACTGATCGGTCTCGGGCTCGCAGCGTTCGACCATGAGGTGGGCATCGAGACGGGTTGCAGCGTCCATGCAACCGATCAGCAGCTCGCTCAGATAGGAGGCTGAAGGGTTGGCGTAGAGCAGGGCGATGCGCAATTGCGAGGCACCGGCGAGACTGCGCGCGGCGCGGTTGGGAGCGTAATTGAGCTGCTTTATTGCCGCTTCAACCGCGAGACGCGTCTCCTCTCGCACGCCGGAACCGCCATTGACGACACGGCTGACCGTCATCGGCGAGCATTGCGCGAGGCGCGCTACATCGTTGACAGTGGGACGTCCGGCGCTGCGGCGGGACTTGGTATCATTCATGTTCTGCAGGCTCCCGTTGCGTGAAGTCCTGACGCTGCAACATCCCCTTTGCAAGCGGGTTTGTGAATAAAGCAGACTTAAACGCAATTGGCGCTTGCATGCTGCTCGGCTTCGGATACAAAGGTAGCGCTATCAAATGAACGGTGGCCGCGCCAGGCGACTGGCCGGGATAACTGGTGAGAACGTAAACAGGGCCGTCGACGCTGTGCATCGCGCATGGCAATGTCCGGGCCAGTTCAACGAGTTGGGAGAGGGAAATGGCTGCAGTGCAGCAGGACCGGGTCAACATGGCGCTTGTCGGCGCAATCGTCTCGGTGGCGACAATCGGCGGATTGCTGTTCGGGTACGACAGCGGCGCGGTGAACGGGACGCAGGCCGGCCTCAAGGCGGCTTTCGCGCTCGACGACAATGGCCTTGGCTTTACCGTTGGCTCGTTGCTCGTCGGCTGTGCTGCCGGCGCGTTCACGGCAGGCCGTCTGGCCGACCGCTTCGGGCGCAAGCGCATCATGGTGCTGGCGGCGATCCTGTTCCTGGTCGGTGCGCTGGTGCAGGGGCTGACGGGCAATCACGCGCTGTTCGTGGTGTTCCGCTTCCTCGGCGGCATGGCGGTGGGCGCGGCCAGCGTGCTGTCCCCGGCCTATATCTCCGAGGTTGCCCCTGCTGCGATTCGCGGCCGACTGACGAGTGTGCAGCAGGTGATGATAATCACCGGCCTCACCGCGGCCTTCGTCGTCAACTATGTGCTGGCGCAGCAGGCCGGGGATTCGCTCGGCAAGCTGGCGGGCGTTCCGGCGTGGCGCTGGATGTACCTGGCGCAGGCGGTGCCGGCGGTGGTGTTCCTTGTGGCCTTGCAGTTCATCCCGGAAAGCCCGCGCTATCTGGTGAGCAGTGGCCGCGCCGATGACGCCAAGGCCGTGCTGACGCGCATTTTCGGCGAGACCGAAGCGAGCCGCAAGGTCGAGGAAATCCGCGCCTCCTTCGCGACCGATCACCGCCCGCGCCTTGCAGATGTGCTTGCGCCCGGCACGGTGCTGCGCCCAATCGTGTGGGCTGGCCTGATCATTGCCGTGTTCCAGCAGTTCGTCGGCATCAACGTGATCTTCTATTACGGCGAGACGCTGTGGAAGCTGGCGGGCGTATCTGAAAAAGCCGCGCTCGAACGCAACATCATCTCGGGCGTGGTCTCGATCGCGGCTTGCTTCATCACGATGGCGCTGGTCGACAAGGTGGGGCGCAAGCCGCTCCTGCTGGTCGGTTCCGCCGGCATGACGCTGGCGCTGGGCGCGATGAGCTGGGCGTTCTCGCAAGGGACGCTGGATGCGGCCGGGGCACTGCAGATGGACCCGTCGCTGGGCATGATCGCGGTGATTGCAGCCAACATCTACGTGATCTTCTTCAACGTCAGCTGGGGCCCGGTGATGTGGGTCATGCTGGGCGAGATGTTCCCCAACCAGCTGCGCGGATCGGCCCTGGCAGTCTGCGGTCTGGCGCAGTGGGGTGCGAACTATGCGGTGGTGCAGAGTTTCCCCGCGATGGCGAGCGGTCTGGGCCTTGCCGAAACTTACGTGCTCTACACCGTGAGCGCGGCCGTGAGCTTCTGGCTGGTCAAGGCCTTCCTGCCCGAGACCAAGGGCAAGGAACTGGAGCAGATGGAAGGCTGGGGCGGGCACTGATCCGTCGCAGGTGAAGAATACGACCGGGGGCATGAACGGCCCCCGGCGCAAAGGAGAGCGAATTCGATGAAGCCGATTGCCAAGAAATTTCGGACAGTGCTGCTGGCGGCGACCTTTGCAGCTGGGTTAAGCGTGCCTGCCTTGGCAAAGGATGCTTCGGTCGAAGTTGCGATTGATACCGCCACGACCGGCCCGGTGATCGACAAGCATATCTTTGGCCAGTTTGCAGAGCACCTTGGCACCGGGATCTACGGCGGCGTCTGGGTCGGCAAGGATTCGCCCATCCCGAACGTGCGCGGCATCCGCACTGATGTGGTCACTGCCCTGAAGGCGCTCAAGGTGCCCAACGTCCGCTGGCCGGGCGGGTGCTTTGCCGATGAATATCATTGGCGCGACGGCATCGGCCCGGCGGACAAGCGCCGGGTGCAGATCAACACCAACTGGGGAGGCGTGCCGGAATCCAATGCCTTCGGCACCCACGAGTTCATGGACTTTGCCGAGCAGATCGGGTCGGAGGCCTATATCTCGGTGAACATCGGGTCGGGCACGGCGGCGGAAGCTTCGGCCTGGATCGAATACATGACCGCCGAGAAGGACACGACGCTGGCCAAGGAGCGGGCCGCCAATGGGCATCCCGCGCCGTGGAAGGTGCCGATCCTTGGTCTCGGCAACGAGAACTGGGGTTGCGGCGGCGCGATGTCGGCCGACCACTATGTCGAGGAAATGAAGCGCTTCGCCAACTTCACGCGCAATTTCAACCCGGCGCAGCGTGAAGGCGCAGCACGGATGAAGCGCATTGCCGTGGGCTGGGACAGCGACAAGCTCGACTATACCGAGGAAGTGATGAAGGCGTGGAGCACGCACGTCTATTCCTGGGATATCGAAGGCGTCTCGCTGCACAAGTACACTGTCGGCGGTGGCTGGCCGCCGGTGCGTCCGGCAACCGGCTTCGGCAACGATGAATACGCCCTGATGATTGCCGATACGCTGACCATGGACACCCTGCTCAAGAAGCAGAAGGCGATCATGGACAAGTACGATCCAGCCAAGAAGCTGCTGATTGCGGTGGACGAGTGGGGCGCGTGGCTTGCACCGACCCCGGGCAGCAATCCTGGCTTCCTGCAGCAGCAGAACTCGATGCGTGATGGGGTGATCGCGGCGCTCAACCTCAACATCTTTGCGCGCCATGCGGACCGGGTGAAGATCGCCAACATCGCACAGATGATCAACGTGTTGCAGGCGATGATCCTGACCGACGGCAGCAAGATGGTGCTGACGCCGACCTATCACGTGTTCAAGATGTACGTGCCGTTCCAGGACGCGCAGTTCGCGCCGGTGAAGTTTGCAGCGGGCGAATACACGGTGGGCGATCGCAAGCTGCCGCGCGTCGATGCCATGGCGGCAAAGGACAAGGGCGGGCAGGTGTGGGTCTCGCTCGTCAACGTCGATCCCGATGCGGGCACGAGCGTGACGATCCCCGGCTTCCGCAGCGCCAGCGGCGAAGTGCTGACCGCGCCGAAGGTGGACAGCGTCAACACCTTCGCCGCGCCATCGGTCGTCGCGCCAAAGGCGATCAGCGGCAAGGCAGCGGGTGGTGGTGTGACGATCGCCCTGCCTCCGCGCTCGGTAACGGTGGTGAAGGTTTCGAAGTGATCTGAAGAAGTGCCCTGCGGCGGTCTCTATCCTCCCTCCTGAGGCTGCTGCAATACCTGAACGGCCCGGAAGGCAATGCGCTTTCCGGGCCGATTTTTGTTTGCTTGGGGGTGCGGGAAGGGGCAGCGGGGCCCCGGGGCAGGCTGTATAGTAAGGCCCGGTGTGACGGGCCTTGAGCGGTTATGGCGCCAATTTTTGCATCCGAGCCCCGTTCCTGCTGATTGGAGGGGAAGGCTGGCGGACTGGCCGTTGGTGCAGACTGGCGGCTTTTGGGCATTTGCGACCAAAAGCGGACTGTCAGGACACGACGCCATTGCGGACGTTCAGCCCTAGCGGTTTTTCGGCCACCACCAAAACCTGAAGATAGTGTCGCTCGCGCCGAAGCTCACTCCAAAGTCAGCGCGATTGGCTGATACATCTCTCACAGCTTCCGAGAGATTGGAGATATCTTCCGGTCTGAGGGGCATTGCAAAAATCTCGGCTGAAAGGCCGATCGACCCGGTTCCTTCTAGGTCATTGCCAAGGCGGAGTTTTGCGGGGACTTCAAGGCGAAGGTCGTGACCGCCGAAAATGTTATCTGCCCCAACCACTCGGGGATCCGTCACCCTGATAGTCCGATGAGCGGGTTCTGTCGCACTGGAAAGAATAGAACACAACTCGATCAGGCTGGCACAGCCCATTGCATCTGCTGTGAAGTGCCAATCGTCATACATCCTGCGGGCTTTCCGGTAACGCCAAAGGCTAACCCGCCCGTCCTGCCGCCATGACCCGAGTGCTTGATCCATTCGCGTATGCTAGTCCGAAATCAACCCTTTTCCACCCCATTCCAGCCCTTCACTGCCCCGTCAGCGCGTCATGATAGCGGTCGTCACTGCGGATATTCCCGGCGGCCTAGCCTAAGTCACAGGGGGGCTTGGCGGGGATTCTTGACCTTGGTCAAACGACGGGCGCCTCTGGCATGACATTTTCCCGCTATCACCAGGATGGAGAGGAAAGACATGGCAGACCGCGATCCCGGCGCGTTCGAACAGGCCCGATGCCCCGGCACCAGCTGGGAGGACATTCTGGCTGCCGACGAAGTGCAGCCCCCCGCTTTCATGGGCGAAGACCGTTCGCAGTATCTCGGTTCCGAGCCGATCGATGCGGCGCGGTATTACAGCCCCGAATTCTTCCGCGCCGAGTGCGAGAAGATGTGGCCCGCGGTGTGGCAGTTCGCCGCGCGCGAGGAGGACCTGCCCGAGCCGGGCGACTATGTGACCTATGACAATGCGGGCCGGTCCTGGCTGATCGTGCGGCAGGAGGATGGCAGCGTGAAGGCGTTTCACAACGTCTGCCTGCATCGCGGCCGCAAGCTCAAGACCGACAGCGGCAGCGCCGAACAGTTCCTCTGCCCGTTCCACGGCTTTTCGTGGAACCCGGACGGGTCCTTACGCAACATTCCCTGCCGCTGGGACTTTGCCCACCTGACGGACCGGAAGATGCAACTGCCCGAAGGCCATGTGGCGCAATGGGGCGGCTATATCTTCATCCGCGAAAATGCCGAAGGGCCGACGATCGAGGAATATCTCGATCCGCTTCCCGAATTCTTCAAGCGCTGGCGGCACGAGGATTGCGTGACGGTGGCATGGGTGGCCAAGGTCATCCCGGCCAACTGGAAGATCGCGATGGAGGCTTTCATGGAAAGCTACCACGCCTATGTCACCCACCCGCAGCTGATGCCGTTCACCGGCGATGCCAATGCTGCCTATCACGTGCTGGGCCGGCACGTGAACGTGAACTACACCCCGTTCGGCGTGGTCAGCCCGCATATCGAGGCGCAGGCCAGGGCCGAACACTGGCCGCAGCAGCGCATCATCGACGAATTCCGCAAGTACAACGGCCGCAGCGCCGACAACTACGATGCGGACAAGGACAACTATGCGATCACGGTGCCGGAAGGGCGCAGCGCCCGCGTCGCGCTGGGCGCGAAGATGCGCGAGGTTTCGGAAAAGCAGTTCGGCGGGGACTATTCGGGCGTTTCCGAAAGCGAACTGCTTGATGCGCTGGTCTACAACGTGTTCCCCAACTTTGCGCCGTGGGGCGGGTTCATGCCCAACATTGTCTATCGCTGGCGGCCCTGGCCCGATCAGGACAAGTGCCTGATGGAAGTGCGCGTGATCGCCCGGGTTCCGGAGGGACAGCCTAGACCTGCAGGCGTGCCGATGCACTTGCTCGGCGATGACCAGATCTGGGCCGACGCGCCCGAGCTTGGCGTGCTGGGCGCGGTGCTCGATCAGGACAGCGAGAACATGGCGCTGTGCCACGAGGGGCTGAAGGTTTCGAAGAACGGGCGCGTCGAACTTGCCGACTATCAGGAAGTGCGCATCCGCCACATCCACCAGACGCTGGATTCCTATCTGAACGCTTGACGCTGGATGCCCACCCGCTGCGACTAGGTTCGCTGCGCTCTCCAAGTCTCGCGGCCCTCCCGCCTGCGGGAGGGCGAAGAGCGGCGCTGCAACTCCCCTCCCGCAGGCGGGAGGGGGCGGGGGTGGGCATAAGCTACGACAAGGATCTGAATTGAAAGGCTGACCCACATGACCGAACTTTACGACAAGTATGCCCGCGCCGCCGAGCGGATGCTCCATTTCGTCGAGACCAGGACGACCGACATGGCAAGCGGCACGATGCGGGTGCCCGTGGCGGACTACCTCAGCGAGGAGCGCTTCGAGGCGGAGATCGCGCGGATATTCAAGCGGTTGCCGCTGATGCTGGCGCTGACCATCGAGCTGCCGCAGGTGAACGACTACAAGGCGATGGAAGTGATGGGCCTGCCGGTGCTGATCACCCGCGGAAAGGATGGCAAGGCGCGCGCGTTCCTCAACGTGTGCAAGCATCGCGCGATGCATCTGGCCAAAGAGGGCAAGGGCAATTGCAAGGCCTTTGCCTGCCAGTACCACGGCTGGACCTATTCCAACGAGGGCAAGCTGATCGGCATTGCCGAGGCGAGCACCTTCGGCGAGGTGGATCGCTCCACCCTCAACATGACCGAGCTGCCCTGTGACGAGGCGGCGGGTCTGATCTTCGTGATCCTGACACCTGACTTGCCGATCAACGCCATCGAATGGATGGGCGGGATGTATGAGGACTTCGCCGCGCTGCGCCTCGAGACCTGGTACTTCCACAAGGCGCGCACGATGAAGGGGGCCAACTGGAAGGTCGCCTATGACGGCTACCTCGAAGGCTATCACTTCCAGGCCGCGCACACCAACACGGTGGCCACGCGCAGCCCTTCGAACCGCGCCCACTACGAGGGCTTCGGGCCGCATATCCGGCTGGGCTTCCCGCAGAACTCGATCACCCGCCTGGCCGACCTGCCGCGCGAGGAGTGGGGGCGACAGGAGAACAACGGTTATGATTTCATCCGCATGCTCTTTCCGAACATGAGCTTCTTCCTCGCCCCCGAGATGGGCCAGCTGGCGCAGCTGTTCCCCGGGCCGAAGGCAAACCAGAACACCACCGTGATGAACTACATCTTCCCGGTGAAGCCCGAGACCGAGGAAGGCCTCGCCGCGCTTGACCAGATGTGCGATTTCTTCTTCGATGTGGTGGAGGAGGAAGACTACTTCCTTGGCCTGAAAGTGCAGAACGGGCTGGAATCCGGGGCGATGACGCACCAGACGTTTGGCCGGAACGAGCCGGGCAACCAGTTCTTCCACAAGTGGATCGCCTATTACCTCGACGAAAGCAGAACCACGCCGATGCCGGTGATGAAGGCCTAATCGACCGGGCGGGTGAGCGCTTGGGCCGGCGCGCCGAGCACGACCTGGCGCAACTGGAGCGAGCGGGTGAACATTGGTCCGCAGGCTTCAAGGAACTGCGTGGGCTTCATGCCGAGGAACTCGTGCGCCTCGCGGATGAAGTGCGAGTAATCGGTGTAGCCGGCGTCGATGGCGAGCGCGCGTCGGCCCGGCCCGCCCCGGATCAGCGCATGGAGCGAGCGCAGGAAGCGGGCGCGGCGCAGCAGCAGCTTGGGCGCAAAACCGAACGAGCGCAGGCAAAGGCGCTCCAGCTGGCGCAAGGCAATGCCGAGACTGTGCGAGAGCTGGCCGACCGTGCGCAGATTGGGATCGAGCAGGGCCGAGAAGATCCGGGCAATGGTGTCCTCGTCGCGGTGAGGCGTGCCCATCCGGTCGATCAGCCAGGCATCGAAGATTGCAGGGACCGCGCCGGGCGCCGCGTTGCGCAGGTGCCGGGCCAGAGCTTCGACATCTTCGCCCAGCACGTCGCGCGCAGGGACGACGCGATCGGCGATCTTGGCAGCGGAGCAGCTGCCGAGGCGCGCCCACCCCAGCGGGGTGATCCCTGCGCCGATGACGGTGCCGGCATCGCTTTGCGACCAGCAGGCCGTGGACGAGGGGCCGAACAGCCCGACATCGGGCACGCGCACGGCTTCGGGCGAGCCGCAGCGGACCTGCCAGCGGGTCTGCGGATCGAGCAGCACGCGCAAGTTGAACCAGGCCGGCTGGAACACATCGCTGTGGACCTGCCCTTGCGGCGGCGCGACGGCGTAAAGATGGTAGCCGCTGACCAGCCCTTCGAGCCGGGGGGAGGGCTTCCAGTAATCCATGCGCATGGCCGCCGGCGGATCGGCCCGCGCGCTGCCTTCATCGAATGCCGCGACCTTCATCAACTGGCGTTCCTGCCCCTCGCCCAAGCCCTTGACCGGCTTTGGAAAAGGAACGGCCTGAACGGGTTTTAGTGCCGCACCATGGCCCCGCCATCGACCCACACGCCATGGCCGGACATGAAGCGGGCATCGTCGCTGCACAGGAAGGCGATGACGTCGGCGATGTCTTCGGGCTGTCCGAGGCGGCGCAAGGGGGCCTTGTTCTCCCAGAAGGTGCGGAATTCGGGCATCTGGGTAAAGGCCGGCGCGGTCATCGGCGTGGCGATGGCGCCGGGCTGGACGCAGCTCACCGTCACCCCGAACGGGCCGAGTTCCGCCGCGACCGACTTGGTGAAGCCGAGCACCGCGTGCTTCGAGGCGGAATAGGCGCTGAGGCCCTCGTCGCCGTGGCTCGACGTGGTGGAGCCGATGGTGACGATGCGGCCGTTGCCAGCGGCCTTGAGGTGCGGCGTGGCATCGCGCACGAGGCGGAAGACGGCGACGAGGTTCACCTCCATCACGCGCAGGAAATAGGCGTCGTCATGGCCTTCGAGGGGGTGAAACGCGCTGATCCCGGCGCAGGGGACAAGCGTATCGAGCCCGCCCATCACCGCCACGGCCTGTTCAACAAGCCGGGCATTGGCATCGGGGGCGGTGAGATCGCCTGAGAAATCGACATCGCCCTGCACGTCTGCGGTGAAGACTTGCGCCCCGTCGGCGCGGAGGCGCGCAGCGGTGGCCGCGCCAATGCCCGAGGCTGCGCCGGTGACGATGGCCCTGCGGCCCGTAAGGCGATCAGAGGCCATCGGCGATCTTCAGCACCAGCTTGCCGGTATTGGCGCCCGTGAACAGGCGCATGAAGGCATCGTAGGCGTTTTCGAGGCCCACCTGCACGTCCTCGTCGATGCGCAGGCGCCCTTCGGCCATCCACTGCGCCATGACCGCGCCGCCTTCGGCAAAGCGCGGGGCGTAGTCCATGATGAGGTAGCCATAGAGCGTGGCCTGGTTGGTGAGAATCGACCAGAGGTTGCGCGCGCCGACCTTGGCGGGCGAATTGTATTCGCTGATCAACCCGCACAGCACGATGCGGGCGTGCTTGGCGAGGTTGAGCAGTTCGGCATCGAACACGTCGCCGCCGACGTTCTCAAACACCACGTCAGCCCCGTTCGGCGCGGCGGCGCCGATTTCGGCGGCGAGCTGTTCGACCGACTTGTTCTTGTAGTCGATGGCGACGTCGAAGCCGTAGTCCTCGATCAGGCGGCGGCACTTTTCGGCACCCCCGGCAATGCCGATCACCCGGCAGCCGAGAATCTTGCCGATCTGACCGACCGCGGAGCCAACCGCCCCTGCGGCGCCCGAAACCAGCAGCGTTTCGCCCGGCTTTGGCTTTGCGACGTCGATCAGGCCGAAATAGGCGGTGAGGCCGACTGCGCCCATTGCCGACAGGAACCGCGATGGCGAATCGACCTGGGCGACATCAACCTTCATGGTGAATCCGCCTGCGCCGTTGACCGAATAGTCTTCCAGGCCATTCATGCCCAGAACCCAGTCTCCGACGGCGAAGTCGGGGGAGTTCGAGGCGGCGACGACGCCAACCGTCGTCGCCCTGACCGGATCGCCCAGCGGGATCGGCGGCATGTAGCTGGGCGCATCGTCCATCCACCCGCGCTGTGCGGGGTCGAGCGAGGCATAGCAGTTGCGCACCACGAAGCCGCCTTCGGGCGCGGAGGGAACGGCTTGTTCGACAAGGGAAAAGTCCTCTGGCACCGGTGTGCCGACAGGGCGGCGAGCCAGCAGGAAGCGGCGATTGACGGTCATTGTGATCTCTCCCGGATTCTTGTCCGAACGCTACGGCAAGGATGGATGATGCACTGGCACATGCACCTGTAACAAGTCGCAGTTGGTTCGATGCCCGCAGCGGTGGATGAAGGAGGCGAGCCATCGTCCCTGAGCGGACGAGGTTACCCTTGGAGGGAGGATAGACATGAGAACCACTGCTGCACGGCGCATGCTTGCCGTTGCCATGACCACGACCGCGCTTGGCCTTGCGCTGCCGGCATTTGCCACCGAAGCAGACGAGCCGCAGGCGGTCCAGGCCGACGAGACCACAGCAGCCGATGCAGGCGATACCGGCGCGATCATCGTGACCGCACGCCGCCGTTCGGAAACGCTGCAGAGCACGCCGGTGGCGATCACCGCGGTCAACACCGCCTTCCTTGAAAGCAAGGCCGCCGTGAACATCGGCGACCTGCAGGGCGCGGCTCCGGGCCTGCTCATCACCCAGCAGAATTCGGGCGCGCAGGCGGCCAACATCTCGATCCGCGGCCTGACCTATGCCGACATCGAAAAGTCGCAGACGCCGACCGTGGGCGTGCTGGTCGATGGCGTGGTGATCGGCACCAACACCGGCCAGCTGCAGGATGCGTTCGACATCGCCCAGCTCGAAGTGCTGCGCGGACCGCAGGGCACGCTGTTCGGCGCCAACACCATCGGCGGCGTGATCAACATCCAGCGCACCAAGCCGACGATGAAGCCCGGCCTCAAGGCCGAGGCGACCTTTGCCAAGTTTGGCACGTTCTCGACCAAGATCCTGGCCAACTACGGCAACGAGGAGAGCTGGGGTGTCAAGGCGTGGTACTTCCACAACGAGACTGACGGTTTCTACAAGAATGTCGTGCGCAATGTCGACGCGGGCTGGAGCAATGGCGAGAACTACGGCGCCAGCCTGCTGTTCAAACCGACCGGTTCGGGCTTCGATGCGCAGCTGACCGTGGCCCAGGTCGAGCAGGTGTTCGACCCCGTGGTCAGCAACATCACCAACAGCAGCGAAGTGTTCTGCGCGTTCATCCCGGCGCGCGAATGCAACCGCAACACCACCACCGATCTCTACACCACTTTCGGCGACGCCGCTTCGAGCAACTACAAGGCGCCCGAAGCGACGCTGGAAATGAACTATGACGCGGGCGGCGTGAAGCTGACCTCGATCACCGGCTGGCGCAAGAGCACGGAAGCGCAGACGCAGGACTTCGACGGTTCTTCGACCGACCTCTACTATGTCGATCGCCGCCAGCACTACGAACAGTGGAGCCAAGAGCTGCGCGCCGCGGGCGAGATGTTCGACGGGTTCGACTACGTGGTCGGCGGTTTCTACTTCAAGTCGGAATACGACCTGACGCAGTGGTCGCGCGTGTTCGGTTTCAGCCCGAACACCCCGCCGACCCTGTTTGACCGCAACGCCCAGCGCGTGGAAGGCAAGACCGAGAGCTACGCCGTGTTCGGCGATTTCAACTGGGCCTTTGCCGAAGGCTTCCGCCTTTCATTCGGTGGCCGTTACAGCCACGACAAGAAGGAGCTGAGCAACGGCTTTGCCGCCAACACGCTGCTTGACCCCGACAACATCGACCTGAGTAAGATCGCACTGGTCGGCAAGGGCAAGGCGAGCTTCAACAAGTTCACGCCCAAGGTCGGCATCGACTGGCGCCCGAACCAGGACGTGATGGTCTATGCCTCGTGGTCGCGCGGTTACCGTTCGGGCGGGTTCAGCCCGCGCGCGGCAACGGCTGCCACCGCCAGCACGCCGTTCCAGCCTGAAACGGTCGACGCCTATGAAGTGGGCGTGAAGCTTTCGGCGTTCGACCGCAAGCTCGAGCTGAACCTTGCCGGCTTCGTGTCGGACTACAAGGACATGCAGCAGAACCTGACCGTTCCGGGCGGCCCCACCGGCAACCAGACGATCACCGGCAACGTGCCGGGCGGTGCGCTGATCAAGGGCATCGAGGCGGACGGCACGCTGCGTGTGACCGACAACCTCCGCATCACCGGCTCTATCGCGATCATGGATTCGCACTTCCGCAACTTCGTGACTTGCGGCGCCTATGCGGCAGGGCCGGTGGCGACCAATGCCTGCGGTGCGGGGCTGGTGCCGTTCAACTACTCGGCCAACCGCCTGATCTATGCGCCGGACTTCACCGCGTCGCTGGGCGCGGAATACGTCGCACCGACCGGCTTTGGCGACATCACCACCAATGTCGGCTGGCGCCACATCTCGCCCTATGATGAACAGCTTTCGGCAGCTTCGCTGACGCCGACGCTGAACGGTTCGGGCCAGGCGACGCTGATCACGGTGGGGGGCAACGATCCGCGCGTGCGCACCACCACGCAGGATCTGGTCGATGCGTCGATGACCTTCAACTTCGACCTGAAGGACAGCAAGGCCTACCTGCGCGTGTTCACCCGCAACTTGCTGAACGAGAAGACCACGACCCACGCGTTCACCGTGGCTGGCCTGTGGTCGTTCGGCATGGCGCTTGAACCGCGGACCTACGGCGTGACCGCGGGCTTCAAGTTCTGAGGCCAGCGCATATAACCTGATCCACCTTGCCGGGGGGCGGGGGAGGGTCGCTTAGGCGACGTTCCTTTCCGTCCCTCCGGTTTTTTATAGGGAGAGTTTCTAATGGGCCGTCTTGCCGGAAAAGTCGCATTGATCACCGGTGGCGCTTCGGTGCCGGGTCTGGGCAGCGCCACCGCGCAGCGCTTTGCCGAGGAAGGCGCCAAGGTGTGGTTGACGGACCACGATCTGGCAGGGGCCGAAAAGGTGGCCGAAGGTATCCGGGCGGCGGGCGGTGAGGCCCGGGCCCTGCTGCATGACGTGACCAACGAGGCGCAGTGGGACGAAGTCTTCGCCGCGATCGAGGCCGAGGACGGCAAGCTGGACGTGTGCGTCAACAATGCCGGTATCGCGGTGCTGCGCCCGATCGAGGAAATGACCAGCGCCGACTGGGCCCTGCAGAACTCGGTCAACCTCGACAGCGTGTTCCAGGGCACCAAGCGCGCGGTGATCCTGATGCGCAAGACCGGGGTGAAGGGCTCGATCATCAACATCTCGTCGGTGGCGGGGCTGATCGGCGTGCCCGCCTGCGGCGCCTATGCCGCGGCGAAGGGCGGCGTGCGCCTGTTTTCAAAGACGATCGCGGTGGAAACCGCCAAGGACGGCATCCGCGTCAATTCGGTCCATCCGGGCATGATCCTGACCAACATCCAGGGTGTGGCGCAGGAAGACAATGCGGCGAACTATGACGCCACGCTCGCGCTGGTGCCGATGGGCTACATGGGCGCGCCGCTCGATATCGCCAACATGAACCTGTTCCTCGCCTCGGATGAGAGCCGCTATGTTACGGGGACCGAGCTGGTGGTCGATGGAGGCATGACGGCGCTTTGATTCTGCCGGGCCGATGCGTCCCCGCGCAGGCGGGGACCTCAGTCGGCTTAAGCTGAAGTTCCGTCACATCACCGAGGTTCCCGCCTGCGCGGGGACGCATTGTTTCAGGACGAGGCCACCCAGCGGATCGCGTTCTCGACCAGGCGGCGGTAGTGCGGGTTGTCGTGGGCCGAGGGGCCATCGCCCGGCTGGAGATAGACGAGGCGGCTGTTGAGGGCCTGCCGGGTCCAGCCGACGAGATTGGAGCCGGGCGGGTGATCCCAGCCTTCGCGGCTGAACATTTCGCCCTTCACTGCACGGTCTGCCGACCAGAAGTGATCGCGATCGAAAGCGGCGCTTGAGCGCAGGAGCGGGGTCACGCCTGCTTCATGGATCTGGCCGAGATAGAGTTCGTCGGTCAGCGTGAAGCTTTCGGGCAGGCCGGCGGTGACAGGATGATCGGCGACGACCGAAATCTCGTGAGTGACATCGTGGCAATAGCCGCTGTCCGCCACGGCGGTCCCGCGCCATTGGCCGGGATGGTAGAAGAACTGCCCGCCCAGCCAATCGTGATATTCGCCCCAGGTCGGCCAGCCTGCCAGCGCGTGATGCAGCGCGACCACGCCCTTGCCCTGTTCGAGCAGGGCGCGGAATCCGGCCTGCAGTTCGGCCGAGGGCTCGCGGTAGAGCGGGGCATTTTCCGGGGCTTCGAAATCGAGGCCGGGCATGTCGTAGAGTACCAGCGCATCGAACCCGCGCATGGCATCGGGGTTCATCAGCAGCGCGGCGGCGGGCTGATCGACCATGGTGGCCGAGATGCCGTCCATGGCCTGAAACATGGCGTCGAAGGCGGTGCGATCGAACGGATGGCCGCGCACGGCGACGAGGCACTGGAGCGGGGCGCGGTGCTTGATGATCGGCATCAGGCGACTTTCACGATGACTTTGCCGATCGCCTGGCCCGAGAGCATGCGGCGATAGGCGACGAGCGTGTTCTCCAGCCCCTGTGTCTCGTCAAGATTGACGGTCAGCGTCCCGGCATCGACCCATTCGCGCAAGACGGGCAGAAATTCCGCACCGCGATGGAGGAAATCGGGGATGAAGAAGCCTTCGATGCGCAAGCGGCGCATCAGCACCTGATCGAAGCGGGCGGGGCCGGGCAGGGGGGCATCGTTGTCATAAGCCGCAACCATGCCGCAGACGGCGACGCGGCCATAATGCGCCATGTTGGGCAGGACTGCGTCGAGCAGCGGCCCGCCGACATTGTCGAAATAGGCGTGAACGCCGCCTTCGATCCCGGAAAGGCGCGCGGCAACATCATCGCTCTTGTAGTCGATGGCGATATCGACGCCCAATTGTTCGGCCAGGTAGCGGCACTTCTCCGGTCCGCCTGCGATGCCGATGACCTTCGCGCCGAGATTGCGCCCGACCTGACAGGCCATCGACCCCGTGGCTCCGGCAGCCGCCGAGACCACCAGCCATTCGCCCGCCTTGATCGCGGCCACTTCCTTGACGCCCACATAGGCCGTCCAGGCGTTCATGCCGAGCGCGCCGAAGTGGTGGCGGATGTCGGTCACGGTATCATCGACGATTTCGAGGCCTGCGAGGGCAGGGACCATCGTGGCATATTCCGCCCACTGGCCGAAGCCGCGCACCAGTGCGCCAACGGGATAGGCGGGATCACGGCTTTCGCTAACGTGGCCGAGAACGAGGCCCGCCATCTTCGCGCCCAGCGGCAGGGGCGGCTGATAACCATCGGTGCGCGGGCTCATCCACATGCGGGTGCCCGCGTCCATCGACAGGTAGCCGACCCTTACCCGCACTTCGCCATCGGCCAGCGGCGGCAGGGCTTCGGTCTGCAGGCTGAGCGCGGCTTCGAAGTTTGAGCCTTCAGGGTGACGATCAAGGCGCCAGAAGCGGTTTTCGGTCATGGGAATTCCTCTCAAGGCACAGAGGTGCCGACGCTACGGCAGCGCAGCACCTAGCCAAAGGAAGAGGCTAACGCATTGGCGAGGCGAGCGTTCGTTACAGGAGGCGTAAACGCGCGAGACTAATCACAAAGGGAGGATGCGGTCATGCGCACCATCAAGGGAATTCTTCTCGCCACTTGCGCACTTGGCGTCAGCGCACCGGTCATGGCGCAGGATGCAGCACAGGAAGGCGCATCTGCAGGCGGCCTCGAGGAAATCATCGTAACCGCGCGCAAGCGCGAGGAATCGGTGCAGACGGTTCCGGTGGCGGTAACCGCCATCTCCGAAAAGACCATCCAGCAGCGCGACATCACCTCGATCGAAAAGATCGCTGCGGCCACGCCCAACCTCAACGTCGGACGTGCCTCGAACGGTTCGGGCGCGCAGCTGACGATGCGCGGCATCGGCTCGTCCTCGACCTCGATCGGTATCGAGCAGTCGGTCGCCGTTGTGGTCGATGGAGCCTATTACGGGCAGGGCCGCATCATTCAGGAAGGCTTCTTCGACCTGAAGCGCGTGGAAGTGCTCAAGGGTCCGCAGGCGCTGTTCTTCGGCAAGAACGCGACCGCAGGCGTCATCAGCCTGGCCACCAACGATCCCGGCCAGGACCGCGAATTCATTGCGCGCGCCGGTTACGAGTTCCGTTCGCGCCAGTATCAGGGCGAGCTGATTGCCTCGATCCCGCTGAGCGATACGCTGGGCGTGCGCTTTGCCGCGCGCGGTTCGATCATGGATGGCGGCTATTATCGCAACGTCTCGGTCGACCGCACCTATACCACCGTCGACATCCGCAACTTGCTGGCGGGCGGCAGCGGCAATCCGATCGGTTCGGTGGCCAAGCCTGCCGCATCGCGCGCGCCGGGTGAAGACGAGTTCCTGGGCCGCGTGACGCTCAAGTACACCCCGACCGACCGTCTGACGATGACGCTCAAGGGTTCGTACAACTACAATCAGGTCAACAATTCCTCGTGGAACTACGTGGCCTACAATTGCGGCCTCGCCACGGGCGTGAGCCAGCTGACCGGGTATCGCTGCGGCACCGATTTCGTGACGCACCAGAACAACATGCCCGCCGATATTGCCAAGGACTTCCCCTTCGCGAAGGACAATGGCGAGCTTTACAACCGCTATCGCTCGTGGGCGATCAACGGCGCTGTTTCTTACGAGCTGGACAACGTGACGATCAGCTCGGTCACCAACTACAACACCAACAACAACCGCTGGACCTGTGCCTGCGACTTCCAGAGCAGCAACAACGGCACCTGGGCTACCGAGAACAGCACCTGGAAGGCGTTCAGCCAGGAACTGCGTGCGCAGACCTCGTTCGACGGTCCGATCAACCTGATGGTGGGCGGGCTGTACCAGAAGACCAAGCGCGACTTTGCGCAGTACGTCATGTTCGCCGGGCTGCGTGACGATACCGCCTCTGCAGCCAACCGCTTTGTCGCCTCGTCGAAGACCAGCTTTACCGATGGCGAGACTGCGGCCCTGTTCGGGCAGGTGACGTGGAAGCTGATCGACACGCTCGAGCTGGCAGGCGGCGTGCGCTATACCCACGAGACCAAGGACAGCTTCTTCACGCAGCCCTACAACAACCTGGGCGTGCAGGGGATCTTCCGTGACCAGAACGATCCCGACGGCCTGGGCGAAGTGACCGCAAAGCAGGTGTTCGACGACTGGTCGCCGGAAGTGACGCTGACCTGGAAGCCGCAGGACGGCATCCTTGTCTATGGCGCCTACAAGACGGCCTACAAGTCTGGCGGATTCTCGAACGGTGGCATCAACTCGAAGTTCTCGTCCGATCCGCTGGCGGATCTCACCTTCAATCCGGAAAAGGCGCGTGGCTTTGAAGCCGGTATCAAGACGACGCTGGCCGACAACCAGCTGCGCCTGAACCTGGTGGCGTTCACTTATGCCTACAACGATCTGCAGGTCGACTTCTTCAACTCCCCGATCTTCGCCTTCCAGACGCTGACGGCGGATGCGCGGACCAAGGGCGTGGAGCTGGAGTTCGAATACGCCCCGCGCAGCATTGACGGGCTGAACGTCCACGGTTCGATCAACTACACCAAGGCACGCTACACCGATTTCCCCTCGGCACCGTGCTATGCCGGGCAGACTCCGTGGCAGGGTTGCACGCTGGTGGGCGGGCTGGATGCGCGCCAGAACCTGAACGGGGCGCCTCTTTCGGTGGCGCCGGAATGGACCGGGGCCTTTGGCGTGGGCTACGAGACCGCTGCGGGCGAAGGCCTGAAGCTGGGCTTCAACGTCGATACCCGCTATTCCTCGAGCTACCTCGCCTCGGGCTTCGGCAATCCGTTCTCGCGCCAGGGCAAGTATGCCGTGCTTGATGCCGGTATCCGCTTCGGGGCGGAGGACGACAACTGGCAAATCGCGGTGATCGGCAAAAACCTGACCAACCGCTTCTACGTCAGCGGCGTGGTCGATGGGCCTTCGACCGGTGGCGGCACGGGCACGGCGGCGGGCGTCCGCGCCGACCAGCTCGGCTTCGGCAACCTGCCGCGCACGGTGCAGGTCTCGGTGATCAAGCGCTTCTGATCGCATCAGGCGCAAGCGACACTGAAAGGGCGGGGCTTCGGCTCCGCCCTTTTGCGTTTGGGGGCACGATTGCGCCTTGCATCGGCGATCAATTCAATTATTCTTGAATTATCGAATCGAAAGGGTCGTCCGTGGATTCTGCACTCGTCGTACGCGCGCTGGCAGCGCTGGCGCAGGAACATCGGCTTGCCGCATTCCGGCTGCTGGTGCAGGCCGGGCCCGAGGGCATTGCCGCAGGCGCGCTGGCCGAAGCGCTGGACATCGCGCCGTCGTCGCTCAGCTTCCATATCGCCCAGCTCGCCAATGCCGGGCTGGTCGGGCAACGGCGGCAGGGCCGGTCGATCCTTTACTCCGCCGATTACGGGGCGATGGCAGCCGTCATGGGCTTTCTGACCGAGAACTGCTGTGGCGGCGCGGCCTGCGTGCCCGCCATCGATTGCCATCCTTCAAGCTCAACCGAAAAGGACGTCGCATGAAGCGCTTCCATGTTCACGTCGGCGTCGCCGACCTCGATGCCTCGATCGCTTTCTATTCCGGCCTGTTCGGTGCCGAGCCGACCGTGACCAAGGCCGATTACGCCAAGTGGATGCTGGAGGACCCGCGCATCAACTTTGCCATCTCGTGCAAGGACGGGGCGGCAAAGGGGATCGAACACATCGGCCTGCAGGTGGAAAGTGCCGGAGACCTGGCCGAAGTCTATGGCCGGCTGGCCAATACCAAGGGACCGGTCATCGCGGAAGGCGCGACGACCTGCTGCTACGCCAAGTCGGAGAAGAGCTGGATCGCCGATCCGGATGGCGTGATCTGGGAGGCCTTCCTGACCGAGGGTGAAAGCACGGTCTATGGCGAGAGCCCGGACTTTGCGCCGCTCGCTTCGGCCCATGCCTCGGACACGGCGTGCTGCGCCCCCAAGGTTGCCGCCCCGGCAGCGAAGGCGGGATGCTGCTGATGAGCGATCGTCCGTTCTCGATACTGGTGCTGTGCACCGGCAATTCGGCACGCTCGATCCTTGGCGAAGCGCTGCTTGGCACCATGGGGGCGGGGCGGATCGTTTCGTACAGTGCCGGCAGCAAGCCCAAGGGTGTGCCGCATCCCGGCGCGCTGCGGCTGATAGCGCGCAAGGGGATCGACGTGGCGCCGTTCCGGTCAAAGAGCTGGAACGAGTTTACCGGGCCTGACGCGCCGCCGATCGATCTGGCCATCACGGTCTGCGGGAATGCCGCGGGCGAGGCCTGCCCGGTGTTCATGGGGGCGCCGCTGAAGGCGCATTGGGGCCTGCCCGATCCTGCCGATGTCGAAGGTGATGACGCCGCGGTCGATGCCGCGTTCGAGCAGACCTGGGCCTGGCTGGAAATGCGCGTGGCCGCGCTGCTCGCCCTGCCGTTTGAAACCATGGAGCGCGCCGAACTGACGCGCGAACTTGCCCGGATCGCGCAGATGGAAGGAGCTGCCTGATGGCGACGATTGCAGCACTGGCGCCTGAACGTCCGCGCCTTTCGTTCCTCGATCGCTGGCTTACGCTGTGGATCTTTGCCGCGATGGCGCTGGGCATTGCGCTCGGCAGTTTCGTGCCGGCGGTGCCGCAGGCGCTGGGGGCGATGACGGTCGGTTCGACCAGCATCCCGATTGCCATCGGCCTGATCCTGATGATGTTCCCGCCGCTTGCAAAGGTGCGCTACGAGGAACTGGGAGAGGTGTTCCGCGATCGCAGGATCTTGGCGGTTTCGTTCGGGCTGTGCTGGATCGTTGCGCCCGCGTTCATGTTCGCACTGGCCGCGCTGCTGCTGCCGAACAATCCGGAATACATGACCGGGCTGATCCTGATCGGCATTGCGCCGTGCATTGCCATGGTGCTGGTGTGGAACCAGCTGGCGGGGGGAAGCCCCGAGTACGTGACTGGGCTGGTCGCCTTCAATTCGTTGTTCCAGATCCTGTTCTATGTGCCCTATGCCTGGTTCTACCTGACCTTCCTGCCGCCGGTTTTCGGTCTGGAAGGGCAGGTGGTGGACATCGACTTCGCGATGATCGCCAAGGCGGTGCTGACATATCTTGGAGTGCCGTTCCTCGCCGGATTTCTGGTGCGCAAGGCGCTGGTCGGCGCGCGGGGGCGCGACTGGTACGAAACGCAGTTCGTGCCGGCGATCAGCCCGCTGACGCTGGCGGCGTTGCTGTTCACCATCGTGGCGATGTTCAGCCTCAAGGGTGGCGAAATCCTTGCCCTGCCGTTCGATGCGCTGAAGGTGGGTCTGCCGCTGGTGGTGTTCTTCGTGGTGATGTTCGTCGCCGCGTTCGCTGCGGGCAGGGCGATTGGCGCAGGTTATGAGCGCACGGCTTCGTTGGCATTCACGGCGGCATCGAACAACTTCGAGCTGGCGATTGCCGTGGCGATTGCGGCGTTCGGCCTTGCCTCGCCCGTGGCCTTTGCCGCGGTGATCGGGCCGCTGGTGGAGGTGCCGGTGCTGATCGCGCTGGTCAATCTGGCGCTGTGGTTCAAGGGTGCGTGGTTCCGCGCACCCTGAACCGTGCTGCCGCTCAGCAGCCCTTGGGGGCGTGCTGGCGGTGGATGTTGCGGAATGAGCGGCTCTTGAACAGCCATTTGCCATCGATCTTGACGCAAGTGTCTTCATAGACGCCGCGATCGCGCATGGTCGTGCCGTTCTGGTCGTAGACCTCGCTGGTGTAGCTGCGCATGGTGGCGGTATCGCCATTGACTTCGATCGACCCCGGCCAGGCTTCGAACATGATGCCGGGGTAGTTCTTCATCGCCTCGATCCACATCGCCTTGATCGCCGCGCGGCCACGGGTGGTGCCGAGTTCGGGGTAATCGGGCAGGGACCATTCGGCGTCCTCGGCCCAGGTCGCGGCCCAGTCGTCGGCATCGACGCGGGTGACGGCGTCGGCATAGGTTTCGAGCAGCTCGCGGATGGCGAGGCGGTCTTCGGCGGGGCCGGTGAAGGGCATGGTCCTGTCTCTCCCGTTGGTTTGGCTGTGGGGAGACTAACGCGCCTGCGGGCAGGGTGAACCTGCGCTTTCAGCGAGTTCAGAGAACGACCGGCAACTCGTCCATGCCGGGGGCATCATCGGGAATGCACACCTCGATCTGTCCGCCTTCGACGCGGACGGGGAAGGTGCGCAGGTCCTTGTAGGCACCGCCGATGCAGCGGCCAGAGGCCATTTCGAACCGCGCGCCGTGCAGCGGGCACATCACCGCGCCGCGCCGGATGCGGCCGGTAGAGATGAGCGCGGCCTGATGGGTGCAGCGATCGTTGACGGCAAACAGGCCGTCTTCGGTCTTTGCGACAAGAACGTGCCAGCCGGCGATCTTCGTGGCGACCTTGCCCTCGGCAGGGAATTCGGTTTCGGCAATCAGGCTGTGCCAGGTCTCGCTCAACGTCTCGGTCCTCAAGTCATTCGGATGGTCTGGATCGGGTCGGATCCCCGATAATCCTTAGCCGCCTGCGCGACCATGGCGTAGAAATCAACCAGCGTTTTTGTGGGGGCGTAGAGTTCGGTGAACAGGCCCAGCGTGGCGGTGGTGTCGGCAAAGGCGAAGACGAACCCGTCGGTCATCTCGGCGCGCAGGGCGCAAGGTGCGCCACGTGCGGCAAAGCGGGCAAGCTCCGTATCGACATCGTCCACGAAGACCGCGACATGATGCATTCCCCAGCGGCCCGAGCCTTCGGGATAGAGATCGCGGAAGGGGGAGGGGCCGGGATTGTTCTGGGCGACGAACTCCACCATCACATCGCCCCACTGGCCATAGGCAGAGCTGTGATCCAGCTCGCGCTCCACCCCGCGATGGACGGCGCGGGCCAGCGGAATGTTGTCGGCCACGAAGAACGGGCCGGAGCCGAAGGCTTCATGGTGTGCCCGGGCGGCCGCGCGCACGTCTTCGACGAAGAACGCCACCTGCCGGATCGGAAGCCCGCTCATCAGATCGAGGCGCCGCCGTCGACGCGGAATTCGGCGCCGGTGGCAAAGGCGCTGGCATCGCTGGCAAGGAACACGGCCATGGCCGCGATTTCCTCAGGCTTGCCGAGGCGCTTGACCGGGTGGACATCGACGAAGCTCTGGTAAAGCGCGTCCGGATCGTCACTCTGCGCCAGCACCTTGTCGATGATCGGCGTGTGGATGGCGCCGGGGTGGATCGAGTTGCAGCGGATGCCATAGCCCTTTTCGGCAAAGTGCAGGGCGCAGGACTTGGTCATCAGCGTCACCGCCGCCTTGGCCGCGTTGTAGGCGACGAGGTTGGCCGAGGCTTTCACTCCCGACAGCGAGGACATGTTGATGATCGACCCGCCATGGGCCTTCATCTTCGGCAGGACGGCCTGCGTGCCCATGAACACGCCGAGCACGTCGATATCGAGTTCATGGCGGAACTGGTCGAGCGTGATCTCCTCGATCGAGCCGAGGGTGGTGATCCCGGCATTGTTGACCAGCACGTCGATGCGCTCAAACGGGGCGAGCGCCTTGGCCCAGGAGGCTTCCTGCGTCACGTCGAGATGGACGAAGCGCGCGCCGAGTGCCGTGGCGAGAACTTCGCCATTGGCGGTATCGATGTCGGCGATGATGACCGACGCGCCTTCGCTGGCATAGGCGCGGGCGATGGCTTCGCCGAGGCCCGATGCACCGCCGGTTACGAACGCGATCTTTCCGGCCAGCACCGCCATCAGATCAGCACCAGTGTCTTGCCGGTGGTCTTGCCACTCATCAGTTCGATGAAGGCTTCGGGCAGCTTCTCGATGCCCGAACGCACGTTCTCCAGCGGCTTGAGCTTCCCTTCGGCGAAGAGGCGATCGAGCATGGCCTGCGCTTCGCCCAGAACCTCGGGGTGGTCATAAGTGATGAAGCCGCGCATGGTCAGGCGATTGACCACCAGTTGCCACAGGTTGCGGTTGCCGTGGGGATTATCGGCATCGTTGTATTGCGCGATCATGCCGCAGACGGCGATGCGGCCGTGCAGGCGCATCAGCGGCAGGATGGCGTCGAGCGTTTCACCGCCGACGTTGTCGAAATAGACATCGACCCCGTCTGGCGCTGCTGCCTTGATCGCTTCGGCCAGATTGCTCACGGAGCGGTAGTCGATGGCAACATCCGCGCCGAGTTCCTTGACGATCTGTGCCTTCGCCGGGCCACCGGCAAGGCCGATCACGCGGCACCCTGCCGCCTTGGCAAGCTGGACCACGGTGCTGCCGGTCGCGCCTGCCGCGGCACTGACGACCACGGTTTCGCCAGCCTTTGCCTTGCCGATCTCGAACAGGCCGACCCACGCAGTGAGGCCGACCGGCCCGAGTGCGCCCATGTAATGCTGGAGCGGCACGCCCGGCGCCTGCTCCACTTTCTCGATCCCGAGCGCATCTGCGCCGACGACGTAGTATTCCGACCAGACCGCGAACGTGCGCACAAGCGTGCCGACGGGCCAGTCCGGGTTGTTCGATTCCACCACTTCGCCAAGCGACATGCCGTTGATCGGTGCGCCGAGCGCAACGGGCGGCAAGTAGCTCGGGCGGTCGTCAAGAAAACCGCGAATGGCCGGATCGCACGAGCCTACCCGCATGCGCACGAGGATTTCCCCCGGGCCGGGCACAGGCCGGTCAACCTCGACCAGCGAGAAGTCCTCGGGGACCGGGATGCCGACGGGGCGGCGGGCGAGCGTGATCTGGCGTGTCCTCTCCATGAGCGGACCTTAGCGGCGCCCTGCGCAAACGCATCGCTAGCCATATCGCTAGGTTTCCGCGAAGCAGCGCATGGTTGATCCTGTGGTCAAGAACGAGAGAGGACAACGCCATGACCATGACCGCACAAGAGATGATCCAGTTTGTTGACGACCTCTATGCCGCAACCGGCACGGGCGATTGGGACAAGGCAGCCTCCATGCTGACCGACGACTTCATCGTCAGCGAAGCGCCGGGCCTGCCGATGGAAGGTGTCTATCGCGGCAAGAATGCGCTGAAGGAACTCTACATCAAGGTCATGGGGCTGGTGGATGTTGCTGGTCTTAACCGTGTCGAGACCACGGCGGGCAAGGATCACGCGGTGACGATACTATCGTTCCAGTTCGCCGACCCTTCGCTTGCGCCGGCAGAACTGTGCGAAATGTTCCGCTTCCGCGACGGGAAATGCTGCGAAATCAAACCCTTCTATTTCGACCATGCCGTCTTTCGGGCTGCGGCGGAGGTGAAGGCGAAGGGCGCCGCAGTCAGCTGATTCGCCAAACCTGACCCTGTCCCTTCGTGCATAGACGGATTCCCATAACGCCCCATTTCCGACCAATTCAGTCCGGTTAACTAGCTTGCGGCCTGTACCGGAAAGGATTGTACATGGTCGTCGCACGGGATCTGCAGGAACGCATTGGCTTCTACGAACTGGGCAGGAACGAGGGCAGCTTCAATCGGCTGGCGCGCTTCGTGGCGCGGACGGTGGATGGCGGGCTGGAGAAGTTCTACGACAAGCTCGGCGCCACTCCTGCGCTGGGCAAGTTCTTCTCCTCGTCGGACCGGGTGCGCCACGCCCGCAATGCGCAAGCCGACCACTGGATCAGGGTGTTCGAGGACGGGCTCGACCAGGCCTATCACGAGCGCGCACTGACGATCGGGAATACCCATGCCCGCATCGGTCTCGAGCCCAAGTGGTACATCGGCGGCTATGCGCTGATCCTCGAGCACATGATCGAGGCGATGGTGCTGCGCGGGGCAGGGCGCTTTTCGCCGGCAAGGCGGCGGATGGCCAAGGATCTGGTGGCCTTGGTCAAGGTGTCGATGATCGACATGGACATCGCCCTTTCGACCTACTTCGAAATGGCCGAGAAGACCACGCGCGACATCGTGCTGGGCAAGATGGGCGTATCGTTGCGTGCGCTGGCCGAAGGCGATCTTTCGACGCGGATGAGCGACCTGCCGGAAAGCTTCCGACAGGTCGAGGACGATTTCAACAAGGCGCTGGAACGGCCTTCCGCGACGATCGGCCTCGTGGCCGACAGCAGCAGCCACATTGCCACCTCGACCGACGAAATTCGTGCAGCAACCGAGAACCTGGCTTCGCGCACCGAGCGGCAGGCCAACAATGTGCAGGATTGCGCGCGCGCCATCGATGAACTGAGCAGTGGTCTCAACAAGACATCACGGTCGATGGCAGACCTGAGGGTATCGGCGCACGATACCGAGAGCGAGGCGACGCAGGGCCGCGAGGCGGTGCGCGAGGCGATCAGCGCAATGGACGATGCCCAGCAGAGCGCTCAGGAGGTGGTCCAGATCGCCGAGATCATCGACGGCATCGCCTTCCAGACCAACCTGCTGGCGCTGAACGCGGGAGTCGAGGCTGCGCGCGTGGGCGAGATGGGGCGCGGCTTTGCCGTTGTGGCGAATGAGGTGCGGGCGCTGGCGCAGCGATCGTCGGAAGCGGCCGACAATATCAAGAAGCTGCTTTCGGCAAGCCGGGAGCAGGTGGATCGGGGCGCCGAACTGGTCAAAGGCACGGGCGTGATGCTCCATGCGATCATCGGCAAGGTGACCGAGATCAGCACGGGCGTGGTCGAAGCCGCGCAACTGACCGAAGAACAGGCGGCCTATGCCCTGAAGGTCAACCAGGCAATCAGCGAGATTGACCTCGCAACGCAGCAGAACGCGGCCATGGTGGAACAGAGCGCGGCGGCAACGCGCAGCATGGCCACGACATCGGGCAGGCTTGCCACGGCGGTGGCGGTCTTCTCGGGACACCACAGCCACCAGGTGCCCGAGTTGCGGCGGGTAGCCTAGCGAATCTTCCGGAGCGTTTCGAGAACGGCGCGGTAGGCGTCCTCGCCGATGGCATCGGTGAGCAGGGCCTCACCCTCGTGCGAGGCGGCGTGAATGCGAGGCATGACCGATTGGCCCTGGCTGGACAGGAACATGCCGATGGTCTTGCCCTTGCCCGGCCGGCGTTCGAGCAGGCCGCGATCCACCAGCCGCGAGACCATAGTCGCGATGTTGGAGCGCTGGATCTTGAGCATCTTGCCGATGGCGCTTTGCGTGATGCCCGGATTGGCCTCGATGACCAGCAGGACCGCAGCGTCGGGATGGCGCAGGCCAAGATCGCCATAGGAGGCGTTGACGGCGCGCAGGGCAAGGTTCGCGGTCCGCACCAGATGAAAGCCCAGCATGGGATCGAGCGGATGTTTCATGCCTGCTGCCTATCATCGCCGGGGCGGTTTTGCATCACCAACCAGTCACGCCAATTCTACCAAAAGTTGCTATTGACCATAACATGAAATCGGGCATACTCCCGATATCGCCGATGCTTCGACCGAAAGGCCGCGATCCGAAAAAATCGGAGCGTGCCGACAGGTGAAAAGCCTCTAGGTTGCAACCGGGCACGGCGTGGGAGGAGAGGATGATGAAACTGCTTCGCGCGGGCGCGAGCCTGCTTGCCCTGTCGATGACCGGAACCGCCCTGGCGCAGGATGCTGCCGAGGAAAAGGTGCCAACGACCGACGAGATCGTCGTCACCGCGCAGTTCCGCGCCCAGAACCTTCAGGATACCCCGCTGGCGATCACGGCTGTGAGCGGCGAGCTGTTGCAGCAGCGCGGGCAGACCAACGTGTCGGAAATCGCCGCGCAGGCGCCCAACGTAACGCTCAAACCGCAGGGCCAAGAACTCGGCCCCGGCATCATCGCCTTCATCCGCGGCGTCGGCCAGACCGACCCCAACTTTGCGCTCGAGCCGGGCGTGGGCATGTACATCGATGACGTATACCTGCCGACGCTGACCGGTTCGCTGCTGGACCTGACCGATCTTGACCGCGTGGAAGTGCTGCGCGGGCCGCAGGGCACGCTGGCTGGGCGCAACTCGCTGGGCGGTTCGATCAAGCTCTATTCCAAGAAACCGGAAGGCAGCAACAGCGGTTCGATGGAGGCGACCTATGGCCGCTACAACCGCATCGACGTGCGCGGGCTGTTCGACCTCAAGCTGTCGGAAAACCTGTTCATGCGCGTGGCGGGCGTGACCAAGAATATCGATGGCTACGTCAAGCGGCTCGATTACAACCTGACCCATCCGGGCACGAATGTCCCGACGTTTGCCAAGGGCGCGAACCCGGTGCTGGGCAATGTCGGCGGCACGTCGTCGGTGGCGGGCAAGGTCTCGCTGCGCTGGCAGCCGACCGAGACGGTGGATATCAACCTTTCTGGCGACTACACGCGCGAGCGCAACGAGCCGGGCGCAAACGTGCTGCTCTATGCAAATACCTCTGCAGTGTTCGACGGCCCGAATGCGACCTTCACCGGTGGCCGTCCGTTCCTGCAAGGTACCAACGGCGCGGGCATTCCGCTCAACTGCATGTTCGTGCCCAACGGGGTGAACAGCTGCGACACGATCACCGGATACGATCGCCGCTATATCTCCTATGCGACTTATGCGGACCCGGCCCGGCCCGACAGCCAGATGCCCTACAAGCCGACGTTCACCGATCCGCATTCGGATCTGGACAACTACGGCGCGGCGCTGACCATCGACGTTGACGTTTCGGACCAGCTCAAGCTCAAGTCGATCACGTCATGGCGCCAGTACACGGCAGACTGGTCCTACGATTCCGACGGTTCGCCGATCGCCAACAACAACCTCAACCAGACCCAGAAGAACCGTCAGTGGAGCCAGGAACTGCGTCTGTCGGGCAAGGTGCTCGACGACAAGCTCGATTTCACCGTGGGCGGCTTCTACTTCGATACGCGCGGCACCTTCACCGGCCGCATCAACCTGAACTATGCCGGGATCGACTTCCGCCACGGGCCCGATCCGACGCCGGCCAAGAACAAGGCGATCTTCGCCAACTTCACTTATGCATTGAGCGATGCGGCCAACCTGACCGGCGGCATCCGCCAGTCATGGGACGAGAAGGACTATGGCTACGTCCGCAAGAATCCGGATGGAACCAACATCCAGGGTCCGTGCAACTTCTTCCTCGGCGCGCCCACTGCAGGTCCGACCGGCATCGGCAACCAGCCCAACTGCCTGCTTTTCGGGCTTGACGGCCTGACCGCGAAGTTCCGCGACAACCGCGTCGACTGGCGCGTGGCGGCGGACTATCGCTTCAGCCCCGAGTTCCTGTTCTACGCACAGGTATCGACCGGCTATCGCGCCGGCGGCGTCAATCCGCGCCCGTTCTTCCCGAGCCAGGCCACGGCCTTCCGGCCCGAGACGATCACTGCCTACGAAGCCGGGTTCAAGTCTGACCTGTTCGATCGCAAGCTGCGCCTCAACGTCTCGGCGTTCTTCAACGATTACAAGAACATCATCCTGTCGAGCGTGAACTGCCTTGACCTTGCCACGGCGGGTCCGGGCGGGTCTTCGCAGGCCACCCCGTGCCTGCGGCCGTCGAACGTCGGATCGGCCCACGTGAAGGGTTTCGAAGTGGAGACGCTGATCCGTCCGGTCGACAACTTCACGATCGACGGTTCGCTCAGCTACCTCGATTTCAAGTACCAGAAGGTCGATACGCTCTCGACCGGGGTGACGCTGAACGACGTGACGCCCTATACGCCGAAGTGGAAGGCGGCGATCGGCGTGCAGTATGACATTCCGGACGTGCTCAAGGGCATGGTCACGGTCCGCCTCGATGGTGCCTATCAATCGAAGATCTACACCGAGGCCGCCAATATCGACAGCCTGGCGGTAAGCAGCACGGTTCCGGCCAACAGCCCGGTAACGCCTTCGCCGTTCAGCAATGCCGGTGGCGGCGGGCCGATCACCACGCTGCGCCTGTCCAACCGGATTGACGGCTATTTCCTCGCCAATGCCCGTCTCGGCTGGCAATCGGATGCCAAGGACTGGGGCGTCACGCTCGAAGTGCAGAACCTGACGAACAAGTACTACTTCCTGACCCTGCTGCAGGAAGCGTTCGGTGCAGGCACTGCATCGGGACAGCCGGGCCGCCCGCGGACCTGGTCGGTTTCGGTCCGCCGTTCGTTCTGAGGTGAGGGGGGGCGCGGACCATGTTCGGTTCGCGCCCGCCCCCTTTTCCGGAAAGACATGGTCGCGGTACCCGATCTGCATTATTCCGGTTGCAGCGGGTTGTGCAGTGCGCCAAAACTCGTGGTGATGAGCAAGAGCAAGGTGCCCACCGGGACGGATGTTGCCCGGTTGGCTCGCGTATCCAAGTCGGCAGTTTCGCGTGCCTACAACGGTGGGTATGTGGCGCCCGAGGTGCGCGAGCGGATCTTCGAGGCTGCGCGCAAGCTCCGCTACCGACCCAGCAATGCCGCCCGCGCCCTCTCGACCAATCGTTCGAACCTGATTGGCCTCGCCATCACGGCACTCGATAACCAGTTCTATCCCGAGCTGGTCGACAGGTTGAACGACCGCCTCAGTCTGGATGGCTACCGCTGCGTGCTCTTCGAAACGCGCGGCGAGGCCGGGCTCGAGCCAGTTCTCGATGAACTTCTCGGCTTCAGGCTTGATGGCGTGATCATGGCTTCAACCTCCTTTGCCACCCGGGTAGCCAGCGAATGCGAGGATGCCGGCGTCCCGGTCATCATGCTGAACAATGTCGATCTGACGGCACAGGTTGGCGGGGTTTCTGCGGACAACAGGCATGGCGGGGAGGCGGTTGCGCAGCATTTTCAGTCTTTGGGAATTACCCGGACGGCTGTCATCAATGGCCTTGCCGAAAGTTCGGCCAGCGTTGAGAGAACGGCGTTCTTCAGGGATGCCATGCTGAGAGCAGGGTTGCCTGAGCCGATCGTCGCTTGCGGAAAATACGATTTCGAGACCACGGCCCGCGTGACAGCGGAACTGTTGCGGTTGCCCGACCGTCCCACCGGCATCTTCTGCGTAACCGATCTCATGGCCCTGTCCTGTCTGCAGGCGGTTGTCGGTTGCGGGCTTGTGCCCGGTGAGGATGTCGCGATCGCCGGCTTCGACAATGTTCCGATTGCCGCGTGGCCTGCCTTCGACCTCACGACTTATGCCGTGCCTGTCCCAGAAATCGTCGACACTGCCTGGCAACGCCTCATCTCCGCAATACGCGGTTCGGAAGTGCCGAAGGAAGTTCTGCGGGTTCAGGGCGAACTGGTGATCCGCAGCAGCACTGTCGGGCGCGCTGCGCGCGACTGATCGCAATCGGGGATCAGCAGACCAGATAGCCAGATAATCCGCTTCGTCGGAGTTTGACGGGCGACCCGACGACCTATCGGTCGGATGGATAGGTATCGTCCGAATCCTTCAGTTTGTGCAACCGGTCCCATACGTTCAACCAGAAGCTGCACATAAGAATTGTGTCTAAGAGGAGGGGATTTTGTCACAGATCACACCGCGCCTTTTGGCGTCTTGCGCAGCCGCGGGCCTTGCCGCGCTGTCCATTCCGGCGCTCGCCCAGTCGTCGGCTGACCAGTCTGCGGCTGGAGACGACAACGGCCGCCTTCCCGAGATTGTCGTTACTGCCGACAAGTTCTCGCGTTCGATTCAGGACACGCCAATCGCGCTGACCGTCGTGACGGGTGATGCGATCGCCAAGTCTGGCGCCACGAAGATCGATGACGTGCTCAAGAACGAGCCGGCGGTCGTCGTGCAGGGTGCCGCACGCGGCTTCCTGGTCTCTATCCGCGGCCTCGGTCTGTCGCTGCCGCCGCAGATGGGGCAGGGCGCGGTAGGCACAAACTTCGACGGTGCCTACTCAAGCCGTGCCGAAAACGCCTCGGTCGGCTTCTACGACCTTGATCGGGTCGAGGTCCTGCGTGGTCCGCAAGGCACACTCTATGGCCGCAACTCGGTAGGCGGCATCGTAAACGTCGTTTCGAAGAACCCGGTTCTCGACAAGGTCGAGGGCTATGTTGGCCTCGAGGGCGGCAACTATTCGCTGATCCACGGCGAGGGTGCGCTGAACGTGCCCCTTGGCGACAAGGTTGCGATCCGTGTCTCGGGTGCCGGGATCTCGCGCGATGGCTACATGAGCAATGGCCATGACGACAACAAGTCGTATGCCGGCCGTGCGAAGCTGCTGTTCAAGCCTTCGGACGATGTCAGCCTGCTGCTCGGCGTCGAGCATTCGGCGCTGCGTGGCCAGGGTCCGGGTGCCGTGCCGATCGCCAGCATCCTTGCCGGTACGCGTGAGACGACCGACGTGTCGGTCGGCTTCCAGCGCGTCAATTCCTACAAGTACTGGGGTGAACTGCGCGCGGACATCGGGCCGGGCACCCTGAGCATCCTGCCGTCGCTGCAGATCACCAAGGGACGCACCATCGGTGCCTTCGGTGGTTCACTTGCGGACTCGCTGGATCCCAAGCTCACGCGTCAGGAGCAGATCGAGGTCCGCTACGCTTCGCAGCCGGGCTCGCCGTTCGACTGGGGTGTGGGTTTCTACCACTATAAGAGCCGCAACATCACCCAGGCCGTGTCGACGCCGTGCCAGGACGTCGATGGCAACTACGTCATCCCGGCGGCGGGCTTCAGTGCGCTTCCGGTCGGCTCACCTCCGGGCCCGGTTGCCTCGGGCACCTGCCTCTCGGCAGATCAGGCGCGCGCTGAATCGTACGAGCCCGAAATACGCCGGTCGCAGACCGATGGCATCTTCGGTCAGATCACCGTTCCGATCACCGATACGGTCCGCGCCATCGGCGGGGTTCGCTACACTTGGGAAAAGGTGAGCGGCGAGAACGTCGACAGCCTCGACCTGACCGGAGCGCTGACGCCACTCAATGACGAGCATTTCGACTATCGTGCCGGCCTGGAAGCCGACCTGTTCGGGGGCAAGTCCAAGCTCTATGGCACCATCGCCTCGGGCTATCGCCAGGGCGGGTACAGCTTCGGGCTCGGCACGTTCGAACCGGAAACGATGACGTCCTATGAGATCGGATTGAAGAACAAGCTCGCCGGCGGCGATATGCTCTTCAACCTTACCGGCTTCTACTACGACTACTCGGCCTTCCAGCTGGTGATCGCGAACTTCACGGTGTTCCCGCCGCAATTGTTCGTACCGACGATGCCGGGCCGCGAGTACGGTGTTGAAGCCGAGACGGTGATCGCCGTGGGTGGACGCGGGCGCTTCAATGCTTCGGTCACCTATCTTGACTCGCGTCTGGACGGTCTCGACGGCTTCTACGTGGGCGTGCCGTTCCCCAACAGCCCGAAGTGGTCGGTCAAGGCCGGTTACGAGCATGCCTTCGAGTTCGGGAACCTGAGGATCACCCCGCGCGCCGACCTCCGGTTCTCGTCCGCATCGAACGTATATCCGGAAACCACCGTGGTGGCCGATACGCATCCTTCGGTGCAGAACGACTATGCCACAGGTGACGTTTCGGTCCAGGTTGCATTCTCGGACAGCCTGACATTCACAGGCTACATCAAGAACGTGAACGATCAGGCAATCAAGCAGTCGCACTTCTTCGGATACGCGCAGCTTGCCGCTCCGAGGACCTACGGCCTTACCGCCAACTACAAGTTCTGATCTGCGACGCTGGGGGGCGCCGCGGCAGTGCCGTTCATGTTCGCGTGAACGGCACTGCCTTCAGATCTCGGGAAAAACCAAAGTTCAAAGCGCAGGTCGGCTTGCCACCTGTCGAAATCGGGAAGAGGTTACGCATGCGTCTTGCGGTCATGCTGGCTACTACAGCAGCACTATTTTCAGTTACCTCCCACGCCCAACCAGCTCCGCCCCCGGGAAATGGCCCTGGCGCTGGCGCCCCCCCTCCGGGCGGCATGCCGGCAATGCCTACCATGGCCGCAACCAAGTACACCACCGGCCTGCGTATTACCGACGGTGCCTTCAATGCCGCGTCGCCGAAGGACGCTGCCTTGGCAACCGCGACCGCGACGCTGGTCGAAAGTGCCACAATCACATCAGCACAGAACGCCTTCAACCCGATCCTGGCTGAAGGCGGGAAGACGGCTATCACAATCAAGCGCACGAAAATCCGTCTTTCGGGCACCGGTACCAACGACTTTCTTGGTACTGGCGCCGGGATTCTGGCGCGCGACGGCGCGGCGCTCGTCCTGACCGATTCCACCATCGAGACCAACGGGCCGATCTCGTCTGCGCTGGTCGCGGCCGAGAATGCGACCGTGAAGATCTATGGCAGCAAGCTCGTTGCCAACGGCGGCCCGCTGCCGGCCGACTACAAGCCGCGCATCGGTCCCGGCATGATGGAGCCGCCTGCGCCGCTCGGCCTCGTCGGCACCGCGCGCACCCTGCTGGCGATGAGCAACTCGCGGACCTACGTTTACAATTCGACGATCGAAGCCGACGGTTGGGGCGCGCTTTCGACCGATGCTGCGGGCGATGCCCTGTATCTTGAAGCCAACGATTGCGTGATCAGGGTGCGTCGCGCCGGCTATGGCACCTACGCCGATTTTGGGGCGAACGTGGTCGTCAACCGCTCGAGCATCGATAGCGGAGGGATGATGGGAATCATCGCTGGCAAGGCACGGACGCGCTACGACGGCGTGACCGGCACGGCGGCCGATAACGTGATGATGATCCATTCGGTCATGGCCTTCGACATCACCGAGCAAGCAACCTTCGAGATCGCAAATTCGAACGTCGTGGCCCGGGGCAGCGCGCTGCTGGTAAAGAGCGCCAACGCCAATATCGCCATCGCCTCGAGCAAGGTCGCAAGCGCCAAGAACGTCCTGCTCGAAGTCCGCAAGAACGATGACGCCAACGCGACGAAGACCAATGGCAAGCCGGTGCCCGGCGTTCTCCTGACCGTCACCAACTCGGAACTGGAGGGCGGCATCATCGATACCGACCCGGATCGCACGACGATGGTCGTGCTCGACCATGCTTCCCTTACGGGCGCGCTCAAGGACGTCACTTTGGCCATCAAGGGCGGCGGCAAATGGACTGCGAACGAAAACTCCGTTGTCACTGCTGCTGACAGCGCCACGCTGGGCGCGATCGACGCGACGGCAGGCGTGACGGTTCAGGTTCGCGGGGCTGGCGTCTCCGCGACGCGCAAGCTGCCCTCGGGCGGAAGCCTGGTCTTCTCCGGCTGAGGGTGGGGCGGGATGCAGTCATGAAGATGCGCCGCTGGCACAGATGGTTCGGCTTGCCCTCTGCCCTTCTGCTGGGCTTCGTCGCGCTGACCGGAACGCTGCTGCATGTCGACATGATCCGTCTCGGGCAAAAGCCGCCGGGTTCGGATCATAGCATCCAGGCGCCGCCACGAAATTTGCCATCCGATGCCGAGCTTGAGGCCATGGTCGGCACGCTGGCGGCAACGGCACGTTCCGAGACCGACTTTCCGGTGAGGTCCCTCCAGATCAATCTGGATGCCACGCACGTGACGCTGGTCGCGGCAGATGGACTTGCCCCCGGCAGCAGCAGATCAAGATCGACGCGACAACCGGCAAGCGCATTATCGAACCGCCGCGCCCGGCTGATTTCCATATAGTGCTGCAGGACCTTCACGCGGGTTACACGTTTGGCTGGGGGGCGGATCGTCAGCCTGTTATGCGGGATTGCGCTGCTGGTCCTCAGCGTGACTGGATTTCAGATCTGGTGGGACCTGCGCAAGCGCCGAAAGAACAGGGAATTTTTCTGGAAATAGCGGCGGGGCGAGGATGACATCGGGAATATCCGGTGATGACACTGACTTGAACAAGCAGGGCGCCGGGCCGATTGCGCGCCCCTGTCGGCGGGCTGGCCGTTGTACTTCCTTCATTCGGCTCCTTCGACGGGGAGACAGCCGTCTCCATCAGGGGCATTGATCCGAGAGCGCGATCGCGCTGTCGAACATGGCCTGGCCAACGCGCAGCAGTTCCTCGCGGCTGGGCAACCGGCTCTTGTCAATGGTCTGGGTGCAGGCAGCCGGCATCGCCACGCGCCGGAGTGGGAAAGTTCCCGCTCGGAGATCTTCGCGTCTTCGATCCTGATACGGCCCTAGCGCAGGAAGGGGACCGTTCCTTCCCAGACGGTGCGCGGGAAAAAATCTGGCCGCTGTTGGTGTCGATGAAACACTGCTGTTCGGCCGGGCCATTCTCGGCCAACAAAATCCTGCGCCACAGATCCGAGAATGCAGATCATTCTCGGGCAACCAAGTTCTGAAACCGGTCACAGATATCGACTTCCTATGGGGGAGCGTTCCGTCATTTCGGGCGGATTGCCTTGGCAGGAGATCTTGCCGGGCCGGGCGGGGTGCTGATGAGATGGCGAGAATATATCGTAGAATACAGAGTGGGAGGTATCAATTGTATCGGGAATTCGAGTTCGCGCGCCACTCTGATACAGATTGAAACGTATCGCCGGAACAGGATGGTCAGGATCATTCGTAGGCGATTGTGGGAGCGATTGCACAAGGTTAATCCGGGTGTCTGAACCAGTGGAGAGGCTTTGCTGATGAAAAGACGTTATATGGCATCGAGCGGAATGATTGGGGCAGTGTTTGCTCCGATCATTCTTGCGGTTTCAGTTTGCGCACCGGCGGCATCGGCCAAGGAAGTTGGCGGTGTTGTTGGCCAGACCGTGGCCTTGCCCGAACTGACTCTGGTGGCGGGCAACCTGCCGACGGCACCGGATGGCAAGCTTCTCACCTTGACTGTCAACGGTGTTGAACGCGCAATTGCGCCGGGACGCTATTCGGGCGACGTCGTGCTCACGGTGACGGACGACATTCCCGTCAAGTATCATGAGCTTCCGCTGCATCACTTCCGCACGGCGCTCTATGTCGAGAACGGTGCGCCGGTCGCGGCGAAATCGGTAAGTGCAGCGGTTCGTGCCGCATCGTTCGGCGCGGGCACCGTTTCCGATGCCCGGATCGCCTCGGAAGGCGATCGCTTCAACGGCATCATCGTTACCGGAGAAGGCAAGTACACGATCGATCATCCGGTGATCGACTTCATCGGCAACGGCGGCAATGACTTTGCCGGGTTCGGGGCAGCCGTCATGTCGACGGGCAAGGCCGAAGTAACGCTCAATCGCCCGATCATCCGGACCCGCGGCGCCATCCGCACTGCGCTGTTCGCGGGCGGTGACAGCGTCATGCACATCAACAATGCCGAGATCGAGACCTACAACGGTACGCTGCCGGCTGACTACCAGTTCACGGTCGACGTCGGCAAGATGATGGAAGTGCCATGGATGCTGGGCCTTTCGGGCAATGTCCGGTCAAGCAACCTGGTCGACCGCGCCACGATGTTCATCAACAACTCGCACATTCGCTCGGAGGGATGGGGCGTCCTGTCGACCGATGACAACCAGCGCGTGCGCATGACGGTCACCGACAGCCTCGTCGAAGCGGTGAAGTCTGGCTACGGCACGTACTCCATCGGGGATTCGCACAACATCTTCCGCCGCAGCGTGATCCGTGCTGCAGATGTCGGAGCGATCATGGCGGCGGAAGGGTCGGTCACCCTGACCGACCGCACCCTCGTCGAGGCGGGGCGCTATGGCGTGATGATGCATTCCGGCGTCGGCGGCGGCGTTCTAACCATCGACAAGGGCAGCGAACTCCACGCCGGGCTTGTCGCCATCGAAGTGAAGGGGATCGGCACGACGATCGTCGTGGACTCGGCCAAGGTCACTGCGGCAGGAGGCACCATCCTGCAGGGCATGGAGAACGACGATCCGTTCCTCAAGGCAATGATGAGCGGGAATGCGCCGGCAGGGGCTTCGGCGCCACCGCCCGGCATGGGCCCGACGGGAGGGCGTCCGGACGAGAAGCCGAAGGACCCGAACATCATCGGCACGTTCCGCAACACGAAGCTGGTTGGCAACTTCTGGAACGGTCGGCCGAAGCAGGGCGCCATGGCGCTGCGCTTTGAGAATGCCGAGGTCATTGGAACCATCTCGACGTCTTCGGTTGCCCCGGCGAGCGGCAAGGATCCGGTGAAGGAAACCTTTCAGGAGATTGGCCACGTCACGAACACGGCGATTCCCGTAAAGGGCGAAAAGGGTGGCCTGACGGTCTCGCTGGACAAGTCATCCCGCTGGGTTGTCACCGGCACGAGCTATCTCAATGCGCTCGAGACCGAACCCCGGCGCGCAGATCGAGGCTGCCACCGGCACGCTTGGCATAACGCTAAACGGCCGTCCCGTCGCGCTCAAGCCCGGAAAGATCAAGGGCGCGATCGTGGTGACCACGAGATAGCCAAAAGCAAACGACATTCAGGGGCACCGCGGCATGGCTGCGGTGCCCTTTCTTTTTGCCGGACGAAGATTGTCCATAAAAAACAGCGCGAGAGCGGAGTCTCGCGCTGTATCTTTTTGCGTGCCAGGTAATCCTAGAATGGATTGCTCAGGCGGTGCAGGGCGTCTCCCAGCATCGTTGCGTGAATGCTCGGGTCCCCGTTCTGCAACTGCAGCGCTCCCACCGCAACGCTTGTCTCGATCACGTCGCGGCAGCGGTCGAAACGGCGCTCCTGGTAGGCCAGAAGTGCGGCCCGTACGTCATCGGTGCTGGCCAGCTCCTGCGCGAGGACGATCGCGCTTTCCACCGCCATGCCAGCCCCGGATGCAAGGTGCGGCGTCGTGGCATGTACGGCATCGCCAAGCAGGACAACCCGTCCGTTGAACCAGTCGCGTGGCTGCAGGGCCGCCGAAAGCGGCCGATAGTTGATCCAGTCGTCTTTGGACATGTTGTCGCGTATCCATCCGGCGCTGCCCCCGAAATCGGCCAGAAGCTCCTTGAGCGTCTCGAACATTTCCTCATCCGACATGAAGCTCTCGCGCTCCACGTGCGGGGTCAGCATCCACATGTAGATCATGTCCGGTGCGCACACGGTTATGCCGCAAGGATGGGCATGGCCGAGAAAGAACTCCGCGGAATCAAGTTTCGGGAGGCTTGCGGATAGAGATTCGCCAGCACCCCTGGCCGGTCGGTTCAGCGGGCTTCATGTGCGGAAAAGCCAGGTCCCTTACCCCCGAGAAAACACTGTCAGCACCGACAACCAGATCGAACCTGCCTGTTGAATCGTCCGAGAAGCGAACGTCTACGCCGGTTCCGTTGTCATCAAGCGCTGAAACGGTGATCCCGAGCCGTACCGGAATGTTCAGCGCCCTGACCTTGCTCTGCATGAGCCGGTGCAGCACGGGGCGCATGATGCCGCCGTTCGCCGGAATCCCCTCTTCCAGAGCAGGTTCATCCAAGTCCAGCATGTGGCTGCCATCGCATTTGAACAAGCGGGTCCTGTTCGTTACCGCGCCGAACTGTTTGATCTCGTCGAGCAAGCCCAGTTCGCGATAGGCCCTGAGAGTGGGGCCCGTAATGGTGATCCCGGCGCCGTATACGCGCCAATCCGGATCAAGGTCGATCAACTCGACCGCCACCCCCCTTTCGGCGAGGCTGATCGCGCACGCCATACCGCCAATTCCCCCGCCGACGACGAGCGCCGTGGCGATGCTGCTGATAGCTTTCCCAGTCATGATGCCATGACCTAGCGAACGCCGCGATGTGTTCAAATCCGAACGATGGATGGAAAGCCATTGATACAATCGGTGGGATATTGGCGCGGATGCGGGCTATCGACCCGGCAGAAATTCACGCGACAACAGCCCTGGGGAGGGAACAATGCGCAATCTGCTTCTAGTCTCGACTGCAATCTCGACGTTCGCGATCGCGACGCCAGCCATCGCGCAGGACGCTGCGCCGCAATCCGCCGAGGTATTGGACGACAGCGGCATCGGCGAGATCGTCGTGACCGCGCAGCGCCGGACCGAAAGCATCCAGAAAGCTGCCATTCCAATCGACGCGGTGAAGGGCGACGATCTGCTGCAGCGCGGCATCGGAAACGCTGCAGACCTGACCCGTGCGGTGCCCTCGCTCAGCATTCCCGCGCCTGGCGCTGGTGTCGCCTCGGTATTCATCCGCGGCGTGGGTAACATCACGACGAGCAGCTACAACGACCCGGCCGTTACGCCCAGCTATGACGGTGTCGTGCTCGGCCGCAGCGGCGGCGTCTTCGGCGCGGCATTCTACGATCTGCAGCGCGTTTGAAGTGCTCAAGGGCCCTCAAGGCATCCTGTATGGGCGCAATGCCACCGGTGGCGCCATCAACGTGCTGCCGGCGCGCCCGGAACTGGGCGTAAACTCCATGGGCTTCAACCTCGCCTACGGAAATTACGACCAGATCGACGTGGACGCCCGCGCGAACATCGCCACCGGCGAGAACACCGCGTTGCGCATTGCCGGCGCCTACATGACGCACGATGGCTACAACAAGGACGGCACGGACGACGCCAAGCGCGGTTCGCTGCGTGCGCAGTTCCTCTATGAGCCTTCGACGGACCTGTCGGTGCGTCTCGGTGCGGACTACAGCCACGTCGGCGGCAAGGGCGTGGGCGGCAATTATCTTGGTGCCTTCGTTCCTACAGGGAGCGGCTATACCTTCGTCTCGTCGGGCCTCGCGCAGTCGGAGGGCTTCAACAGCGAAGCCTCGCGCGCATGGATTTCGACGCAGCTGGGCGGGCCCGGCCTGGATTTCCGCCGCCCGATGCAGAGCGACCCCAGCCAGGACATCACTTACTGGGGCGTGAACGCCGAATTCAACCTGCAGACCGGCATTGGCAAGCTCACCGTGATACCAGCCTATCGCAAGACCCGCGAGCGTTCGGAATTCTACGGGCCGGCCTTCAATACCGGCGACGTGCGCGAAGATACCAAGCAGAGCAGCCTCGAAGCGCGCCTGGCGGGCAAGGCAGGGATGTTCGACTACGTCGTCGGCGGTTTCTATTTCAACGAGACGATCGACGCCAACAACATCTACAATCAGGAGTTCGTGCTCCCGATCCAGACCTACACGGCAAAGACCGAGAGCCTTGCCGCGTTCGGCCAACTGACTGCTCATGTTTCGGACCGCGTTCGCCTTGTCGGCGGCGCGCGCTATACGCATGACAAGAAGACGGTGAACGGCCTGATCAACAACATCATTGCCGTCTGCAACGAGAGTGCGCCGCCGTTCTGCATTGGCCAGATGCCCCACCTGCCCAACTTCTTCAACGCCGACGATGCCATTGGCTGGCTGGGCAGCAAAGGCTTCATCAACACCAATGTCGCGATCAGCCCGCCCAGCAATACGACAAAGTCGGGCCAGATCATCTATCCCATGGTGAACGGTGCCAACGGGATCATCCTGAAGACGTACAACAACATCAACGACACCGACACCTTCTCGAGAGTGACGTGGAAGGCCTCTGCCGAATTCGATGTGACGCCAACCAGCCTTGTCTATGCCACGGTGGAATCCGGCTATCGCGCAGGCGGCATCCAGATGGTCGATTCCCCTTTGAAGGAAAAGTACAAGCCCGAGTTCATCACCGCATACACCATCGGCTCGAAGAACCGTTTCCTGAACAACAAGCTGCAGGTGAACCTTGAAGGCTTCATCTGGAAGTACCGCGATCAGCAGATCACGTATTTCACAGTGGATTCAAACGGCACCCTGATCAGTTCGAACGAGAATGCGGGTCGATCGACCATCAAGGGCTTCGATGTGGACGTGATCGTGAAGCCGGCGAGCGGCACGACGCTTGGTGCCAAGGTGCAGTATCTTGACAGCAAGTACGAGGAATTGACCCTGACCTCGGCCATACCGTTCGACAATTTCAATTGCCCGGTTTCAGGTTCGGCCGGAACGACAAGCAACGGTTCGCCGATCATCAGCTACGACTGCTCTGGCAAGCAACTCCTGTTCAGCCCGAAGTGGACGGTGAACCTTTCGGCCGAACAGGTTGTACCGCTTGGCAATGATCTCGAACTGGTTGCCAACGTCGATACCGCGTGGCGCGACAGCCAGTGGGCAGCGTTCGAGTTTCTCGATTTCGAGCGCGTCCCTGCCTACTGGACGACTGGTGCCTCTGTCAGCCTGCGTGCGCCCGAGGGCGCCTGGGGCCTGACGGCATATGTCCAGAACATCGAGAACGAGCGTCGCAATCTTACGCCGCAGTCCTCGCCGATGGGCGTTGCCGTCGCGCATTACAGCGCACCGCGTACTTATGGGCTGCGCTTCTCGGCCAACTTCTGAGGACTTGAAGATGAATATCCTGGTGACCGGCGCTGGTGGCTTCGTTGGACGCGAGCTTGTCCGCCTGCTTCTCCATGCCGGCCATCAGGTGACGGGCATGGACTTTTCTGCCGATGCCATCCCTGAAGGTGCCAAGGCAATTGCCGGCGATCTCGGAGATGCGGAGGTCCGGAGACGCGCGATCGGATCAGGATGTGATGCCCTTGTCCACCTTGCCACCGTTCCGGGGGGAGCCGCTGAGACGGACCCGGCAGCGTCACGACGCATCAATGTCGATGCCATGTATGATCTATTGCTCGAGGCTTCGGCTGCAAACAATGGTGTGAAGGTGGTCTATGCCAGTTCCATTGCCGTGTTCGGCGATCCTCTGCCACCTGTCGTGGATGACGCGACGCCGCTGAGCCCGAAAATGATCTATGGCGGGCACAAGGCGATGATGGAGCATGCCGTGGCCATGTTCTCCAACCGCGGCCTGATTGACGGGGTGACTGTCAGACTGCCAGGTATTCTCGCCCGGCCGAAGGGACCGTCCGGCATGAAGTCGGCGTTCATGTCCGATCTGTTCCACGCGCTGAAGGCTGGCGAGCAGTTCTTCTGCCCGGTTTCCGCCGGGGGAACGATCTGGGCACAGTCCGTCCGGCAGTGCGCCGAGAACTTCCGCCATGCAGTCGGGTTGAATACATCCAGCTTGCCCACCACTCGGGCCGTGACCCTTCCAGCACTGCGCGTCTCCATGGGCGACCTCGCGGCGGAGATCGCGCGACAATGCGGCGTGTCTGAAGCGCTGGTGAGTTATGGCAATGACGAGGCACTTGAAGCTGCCTTTGCTGCGCAGCCGCCTCTCCAGACTGCGGCAGCCATGCGGGCAGGTTTTGCGCATGACGGAGATCTTGCTAGACTGGTCTCCAACGCTCTCGCTGCGATCTGACGGGAGCACGGGAGATGGCAATGCGGTTCGGGCGTCTCGATCTAAATCTGCTGGTGGCTCTCGACGCGCTCCTGACAGAGCGGAGCGTAAGCCTTGCATCCGACAGGTTGTGCCTTTCGCAATCTGCCACGTCTAGCGCGCTTGGTCGCTTGCGCGAGTACTTTGGCGACGAGTTGCTCGTGGTCAAGGGAAGAACCATGATCCTGACCGCTCGGGCTGAAGAGCTCATCGAGCCCGTACGCGCGGTGCTCGAGCAGATCCGCACCACGGTTGCCGTCGCGCCGCCATTCGATCCGGCAACTGCGGATCGCGCGATCCGGCTTATGGCTTCCGACTATTCAACCGAAGTCCTGTTGGCTGGGGTTCTGGCTGGAATGGAGCGGGACGCGCCCGGCATGCGGTTCGAAATTCAGCCGATGAACGACACCCCGATCGAAGCGATCGAGCGCGGCAATATCGATCTGCTTCTGACCATCGACTACGCCATCTCCGCCGACCACCCGAGCCAGCTGCTGTTTGAGGATGACTACGTCGTGGTTGGCGATCAGAATAATCCGGCATTGGCAGGCCCGATGACCAAGGAATTGTACTTCGCACTGGGACACGTCAGTCCGCGTTTCGGCAAGGCGCGCGTGCCAGCCTTCGAGGACTGGTTTGTCAGGCGGCAAAAGCAGCAGCGCCGGGTCGAAGTCGTGGCTCCCTCCTTCCTGTCGCTGCCCGGTCTGATCCTTGGCACGAAGCGCATTGCAACCATGCATCGACGCATGGCAGAGATCGTGGTGCGATCGATGCCGCTTGTCATGCGCGAAATTCCATTCGACATCCCCCCGATCCGGGAAGCGGTGCAGTGGAACATCGCGAACAACAATGACCGTGCACTGCGCTGGGTGGTCGAACGGCTGATGTTTGCGGCGAGCAAGGATACTCCGAAACCGGATGCCAATGTTCTGGCCCTTTCAGGTGGCTCGATCGACCGCAACCAGATCGAGGTCGAGTACCGGATGAACCATCCCCAGCGTTGACCCCTTCGGCGCAGATGTGGTCACGCCCCCTCATACTGCTGAAACGGTTTGGTCCCTCCCCGTCCGACAAGGCACCTGATCTCTTGAAAATCACGGTCGTGCTGCGCTGGCGGACGATTTTGCATGCGATCTGATCTTCTCGGAAGACGCGCGTGCGCCTTTCACTGGCATTCCCCAAGGCACAAAAAAGTGCCTTCTTCCGCTCTCGCGCGAACCGTTTAAGCCAACTTTCCAAGAGCAATGACAATCGCCGACCCTTCGCGGAGCATCGGGCCAATTGCATGGGAGAGCAGGTCGCAGCGACAGAGCAGCTGGAAGCTGTCTTAAGACCTACGCAGACTGCCGGCGGCGCAGATCTCGATCAGCGGTTGGTAACGATCTTCGGGCGCAGCGGCACGCCATGCGCCTGCCGGGCTACGGTGCGGTCATGGCCCATCAAGCTGGACGCCAGACTTGGAACTGAAAGGAAGAAACTTGCATGAGCGCAGACGCAACCCGCTTTGACGGCAAGGTGGCCATCATCACCGGCGGCGCCGGGGGTATTGGCGCAGCCACCGCACGACTGATTACCGCGCGGGGCGGCAAGGTGGCCGTGGCCGATATCATGATCGACCGGGCCGAGGAACTGGCTGCCGAACTGCCCGGCGCCATTGCCATCCACCTGGACCTGGAAAGCGAAGCATCGACCGAGGCGATGATCGCCACCACGGTGCAGCATTTCGGCCGGCTGGACGTGCTGCACAACAACGCGGCGCTGCTGGGCCCCGATATTGCGCAGCAGGATGGCGACGTGGAACACATGGCCACCGCGCTGTGGGACCGGACCTATGCCGTCAACGTGCGCGGCACGATGATCGCGTGCCGGGCCGCCCTGCCCCACTTGCGCGAGGTGCGCGGCAACATCGTCAACACGGTGAGCAACCTTGCGCTGCAGGGCCACCTGATTCAGGCCGCCTATTCCAGCAGCAAGGCCGCCATCATCCAGATGACGCGGGCCATTGCCGCCAGCCACGGCAAGCTGGGCGTGCGCTGCAACGCGGTGGCGCCGGGCATGACCATGACGCCGGCGCTGCGCGAAGCCTTTCCGCCCGCGCTGCGCAAGGTGGTGGAGGATGAAACCCTGCGCGAACAGCTGGGCGATCCGGAAGACATCGCCGAGGCGGCGGCTTTCCTTGCCAGCGACGCGGCCCGCAACGTGACCGGCCAGGTGCTTGTCTGCGACGGCGGCGGCGCCAGCCACGTGCCCGGCCTTGCCGGCTTCCGCAGCTTCTTTTCGGGAGAACATTGAGATGAGCCAGTACGACATTGTCGTGATGGGCGCCGGCCACAACGGGCTGGTCGCGGCGGCCTACATGGCCAAGGCGGGCAAGAAGGTGCTCGTCTTGGAACGCAAGCCTCACTATGGCGGCGGCGTTTCCACGCGTGAATTGCTGCACCCCGGCTTCTGGCATGACGAGCACTCCAACGTGCACATCATGATCCAGGGCAACCCCATGCTGCGCGAGGACGAGCTGGGCCTGCTTTCCAAATTCGGACTGGAGTACATCTACCCCGACCTGATCCACGTCTCGATCTGGGACGACGGCACCGTCATCCGCAGCTACAAGGACCTGGACAAGACCTGCGAGGAACTGGCCCGCGTCTGCAGCCCCAAGGATGCCGACGCCTATCGCCGGTTCGTGGAGATGAGCCAGACGGCGCTGCCGATGCTGGTCAGCGGTCTGTACAGCCCGCCGTTTCCGATGGGCGCGTTCGTGGCGATGATGGATCAGTCGGACGAAGGGCGCTTCCTGCTCGACCTGATGCAGCGCACCGCGCTCGACATCGTGGACGCCTATTTCGACAGCGAGCTGCTGAAGCTGCACATCGTGCGCATGGTCACCGAAAACCTGCAGATGCCCGATGAACTGGGCACCGGCATGGGCGCGTTCGTGATGCCCGGCATCGTCCACACCTATGGCTGTTCCATGCCCAAGGGCGGATCGGGCCAGCTTTCCCACGCGCTGGTCCGCGCCATCGAGCATTTCGGCGGCGAAGTGCGCTGCAATGCCGAAGTGAAGCGCGTGATCGTTTCGGGCGGCAAGGCGACGGGGCTGGAGCTGGTCGACGGCGAAACCTTCATGGCTCGCGACGGTGTGATCGGCGCGATCCACCCGCACGTGCTGCGCAAGTTCGTGGCCGAAACGCCCGAGCCGGTGCTGGCCCGCGCCGAGCGCGTGACGCAGTCCACGTTCTCCATCAACCTCACCCACATGACGTTGAAGGAGCGCCTGAAGCTGAAGGTCGGCAACGATTGCAATGCCATGATGACCGAGCTGATGGACTTCTACACCGTGCGCGACATGTGCCTGGAGTATGACAAGCTGCGGCGCGGCGAAGTCAGCGAGCGGCTGATCGCAGGCGGCGACAACACCATCTTCGATCCCAGCCGCGCGCCCGAAGGGGCAGGCGTGTTCTATGGCGTGAACTTCGCGCCCTATGACCTGTACCCCGGTGGCCCCGCATCGTGGGAGGAGCGCAAGATGGAAGTGGCGGACAAGGCACTGGCCCAGTACCGCAAGTTCTATTCGAACCTCACCGACGACAACATCACCGGCCGCCTCGTGCGTTCGCCGGTGGACCACGAACGCGACAGCCCGGCCAGCTTCGTGCGCGGCGACATCCATGGCTGCGCGCCGTTCTTCTACCAGTCGGCAGGGCACCGCCCGACGCCTGACCTCGGCAACCTGCGCGTGCCGGGGATCGAGGGGCTGTATCTGGTCGGCCCGTTCATGCACCCGGGTGGCGGCGTGTTCGGCGCCGGGCGCGCCACCGCGATCCAGATGATGGACGACATGGGGATTGACTACGACAAGGTATGCGGGGGGCCGGTGTAATGAGCAACGCACGCAAGAAGGTGCCGGTGGCGACGATTCTCGATGCCAACGACAAGGAACTGATGGCGATCCGCAAGATCGAGCCGGATGGCAACACTCTGGTCATTCGCGGCAAGATCTTCGGGGCCATGCCGATGGTGGCGAAGCTCACGCCTGCCGAAGCGCGCGCGGCGCTGAAGCTGCTCGATCTGCGCACCGTGCTGTTCCTGCTGACGTTCCTGTTCCGCAAGAACTGATTTCGGTTTTCTGGATTGGATCGCAGCGAAACAATGCATCTCGTCGAATTGCGATAGATCAACAATCCAAGGTCTGCGCGCCGTCATGACTCTTCCCGTAGTTTCGGGAGACCAGCGATGGCGATTATTGGAATCAGGCGGCTGACATGGTTGGTGGACGATGTCGGCGCCTGCGTTCGTTTCTTCACTGACTTCGGACTGACGCTGGTCGAACAGGATGGCGCTTCGGCAATGTTCGAAGCAGCGGACGGTTCGCAATCGCTCTTCCTCGCCCGCGGGCACGAGCGTTTGCCCAAGGGCACGGCGCAGACCGCGCGAGGCGTGCACGAGTGCATCTGGGCGGTTGACAGCGAGCAGGCTCTAGCGCGTCTCGTCGCGCGTCTTGAGCGTAGCGTGCCGATCTCGACCGATGACGAAGGAGTGGTGCACTTCGTCACCGCTTTCGGCCAGGCGATCGGTCTGCAGGTCTGGCAGCCGCGACAGGTGTTCGGCGCGCCAACGCCGCAGAACACGGTGGGCCGCATTGCCCGCCTCAACCAGCCGCGCAAATGGATCGATCGCGCTGTGCCCAAGCGCACGCACCATTGCGTCTGGACCTTTCCCGACGTGCAGGAAGCTGTCGACTTCTACCGCGACATGCTCGGCTTCCGCATCACCGACATGCAGAAGGGGTTCGGGGTCTATATGCGGGCCGATGGCGCGTACGAGCACCACAACATCTTCCTCGCCGATGCCCACGCACCGATGCCGGGCTTCAATGGCACGCTGAAGTTCCATCACGCCAACTGGGAAGTCGAGGACATCGACGAGCTGATGGTCGCCAAGAACTACCTGGATCGGCGCGGGTATACCTATGGCGACTGGAACTGGGGCTTCGGCCGCCATCGCCTGACATCTGCGGCGTTCTTCTACGTTCCCTGTCCCGCCGGTGGCGAGGCCGAGTATGGCGCTGATTGCGATTGCGTCGACGACAGCTGGAAGCCGCGCATCTGGGACGGCGCCTTCGGCACGGCGATCTACATGACGAACCTCCCCGATTTCATGAAGAGCGAACCGGACTGGGACGTGACCTATGCCCGGCCGGATCAGCTCCATTACCACCCCGCAGACCCGGCCCCGCTGGCCGAAGCAGCCGAATAAGGAAGGCGATACGATGTCAAAGGCAAACCGAGTTCTCATCATCGGCGGCGGCGTGGGCGGCCTCGCGGCAGCAATCGGCCTGCACCAGCGCGGCATAGCGGTTGAAGTCGTCGAGCGCGACAAGGACTGGAAGGTCTATCACGTCGGCATCATCGTGCAGGCCAATTTCGTCCGCGCGCTCAACATGCTGGGCTTGGGGGACCGCGCTGTCGCGGCGGGCTACGCCTACCGCGGCGCGCGATTCCTCGACATCGACGGGAACGTCCTGAAGGAATTGCCCGGTGACACGGCAGTCGACGGCCTGCCCTCGGACCTCGGCCTTACCCGTCCGGCCCTGCACAAGGTGCTGACCGAGAAGGTCCGTGCGCTTGGCATTCCGGTCCGGCTTGGCGTGTCGTTCGATAGTCTCGATGACGATGGCGACGGTGTCGATGTCAAGTTCACCGACGGAACCTGCGGCAGGTATGATCTGGTGATCGGTGCGGATGGCAACTACTCCGCCGTCCGCAAGGCGCTCTGGCCCGAAGCGAAGCCCCAATACACAGGGCAGGGCGTATGGCGCTACAACGTGCCCCGGCCGCAAGAGCTGGAGTGGGCAGACATCTACATCGGCAAGGACAAGGGCAAGGCCGGGTATTGCCCTCTGACGCCTGAAGAGATGTACATCTTTGCGGTCTTCGAAGAACCTGGCAATCCCCGGTTCCCTGCCGAAACGCTCGCGGCCGAGATGCGTCGCCGCCTCGAGGGATACGGCGGCATCCTGGCTGAGGCGGCGCGGCATGTCACCGACCCTTCGCTCGTGGTCTATCGCCCGTTGGAAGCCTGCATCATGCCGGCTCCTTGGTATCAAGGGCGGATCGTTCTCATTGGCGATGCTGCGCATTCCGCCACACCACACTTGGGCCAAGGCGCGGCCATGGCCGTCGAGGATGCGGTTGTGCTGGCCGAGGAAGTCGCGGAGCGCGAAGTAGACAGCGCTCTGGCGGCGTTCATGGAACGGCGGTTCGAACGCGCAAAGCTGGTTGGCCTGAGTTCGATCCGGCTTGGCGAGTGGGAAATGCATCCGGAAAGCGCCGGCGATCCGATGCAGCTGACCGATCAGATTCGGAAGAAACTTGCCGAACCCGTCTGATCCATTTGCGGTATCGATATCACGGGTCCGGAAACTTTGGTTTCCGGACCTTGCGGTTATTAGGCATGACAGTCCGGCTAAGGGGACTTCCGGAGTAATCATGCCACCCAAGGATTCTACAGCCGTCATCGGTATCGAACGTGTCATTTTCGGCGTGACCGACATCGCTGAGCATACCCGCTTCTGGGTCGATTTCGGCCTGCAGATCGAACACGCCAGCGAAGAGGAAGCAACCTTTCTCCTGCCATCCGGTAGTCGCCTCGTGCTTCTGCCGCATGGGGATGCCAGGCTGCCTTCACCTGATCCCTATGTCGGCGACGGGATCAAGGAGACTGTCTGGGGGGTAGACACGACCGAAAATCTCGAGTTGCTCGCCGCGAGCCTGGCCGGCGAAGTGCCGGTCGCCCGGGACGCGGATGGAACCGTGCATTGCGTTTGCCCGGATGGTCAGCCCATTGCCCTGCGTGTCTGGCAGAAGAAGCCGGTGGTTTCGGAAGCCAGTCCGGTCAACACGCCGTCAAGCTGGCCGCGCTTCAACCAGCACCGCATCTGGCGGAAGCGGGCACGGCCGAAGACGATCAACCACGTCGTCTTTTTCAGCACCGACTATGTCGGCAGCTTCGAGTTCTACGAACGGCACCTCGGCTTCCGCTATGTCGATCATTCGAAGGGGACCGGTATCTTCGCCCGGGCGGGGGGTACGTTCGAGCATCATTCGATCTTCTGGGTGAACTGCGATCTTCCCATCGCTCCGGATCACTTCAAGTTCATGCACATCGCATTCGGCTGCGATGACATCGACGAGGTCATGCTCGGCGCCAACATCATGGACAACAAGGGCTGGAAAAATACCACCATGAACACGAGTGGCGGTATCTCCCGGCACCGTATCTCGAGTGCAATCTATTATTATTGCGAGATTCCCGGGCATGCCGGCGAGGCCGAATATCATGCCGACACGGATTATGTCGACGATGGGTGGGTGCCGCGTGCGTGGGACTTCAAGTTCGGCTCGCTGCTCTGGTCGCACAACGCTCCCAAGATCTTCCGGGGCGACGACATCCCTTGGGAGATGACCTTCGACCAAGACCGTAAAAGTTTTGATCCCTATCGTCGCTCCAAGCCCGGGAAACGTCCGATCGAGGGCGATCTGGCAAATCTGACCGAAGAGGACGAGCACGCCATCTGAGATTGCAGAAAGGGGCGCCCCGACAGAGAGGCGCCCCTATTCGTCTTATTGCATGGGATGAGAAGAGGGCCGGAGTTCAGCTTTGCGCAGAGGATCCCCCATCTGACCTGCGTCGGTGGATTCGGGGCTTCGTTGACGATGTAGATATCGTCGCGGGTTCAGGCCACGCCCTCCACGAATTCGATCAGATTGCCCGCGCAGTCACGTATAAAGCATCCCCTGCCGAAGCTTTCGCGCACGACCATCGCGATGTCAGCACCTTTCTGTTCCATTTCCGCCAAAAAGGAATCCAGGTCGGCGACCTGAAAAGCGACATGCTTGTTCCCGTGAGTCTGAACGTCGCGCGGTGGGTAGCGGCGTTCGTCCGGCAGGGGGGCTGCCCCCTCGACCTCAAAGATTTCGAACCGGAGAGGCCCCTTGCGCAGCATGGCCGTGTGGCTCCTCGCGGCCTCGATGTAGAAGCGGTGTTCCACAGTGAAGCCGAGGATCGTGCCATACCATTCGATCGCCTGTTCGAGCGAGGGGACCGACACGCCGCCGTGATGGAAAGTAAAGTCAGCCATGAGGTCTACACCATTTCGTTGAATGTTTGGGCGCACCAGTCTGCGATGTAGTCGCGCATGGCGGTGCCGTTGTCGGCGCCGCAGTGTTCGACTTCGAAGTCGGCCTTTGTGAAGATGCGCAGGGAGCGTTTTGGGCTGTTGGTGGCCTGATCGTAGCTCATGCGGGCGTTGTAGACGGGGATCTGGCGGTCGTTTTCGCCGTGGGTGACGAGGAATGGCACGCGGATCTTGTCGACCTGTCCGTCGAGGGTGATCTGGTCGGCGTAGGCGAGGAAGGCCTCGCGATCGTCGATGCCGAAGACCCACATGACGTGGTCCCAGTAGTGCGGGACGGGGTTCTCGCCCTCGTTGGCGACGCGTTCGCGCTGGCGCTGGCCCCAGACGTGGTTTGCGCCCATGACGGCACACAGTGCGTAACGGGGATCGTTCGCGGCGATGCGCGGGGCGTGGTAGCCACCGAAGGACAGGCCGAAGATGCCGATCTTCGAGTGAATCACATCGCTGCGCGTCAGGAGATAGTCGAAGGCCGGGCTGCCCCAGCGTTCGGCGTCGTGGACGGCGGGGAGATTGCGCTTGCGGATCGCTTCGCCGGTGCCGGGCTGGTCGAGGAAGAGCGTGTTCATGCCGCGGGCCAGGTTCACCGCGCCATGGCCTGCCATGCACACCTGCTCCTTCATGGAATCGAGGCCATTGACCGAGACCAGCGTGGGCCGCGGCGTGCCGCTGCCATCGTGGACGAAGATCGCCGGATAGCTCGCTCCCTCGTAGGGGATCTCCACCTTCTCGACATGGAGGCCGCTAAGCGCGCTGCCCTTGTGGTAGAGTTCGAGGCCCTTGTCATAGGCCGCCCAGCGCGGCGCGTAGTCGCGGCTCTGCAGGCGCTCGGCCCCGAGGTAGTATCCCGAAGCGCGCAGGTACTTGGCGCCGGCCGAGAGGAGATAGCCATCGGCCTCGTCGCGTTCGGCATTGCGGGTCACCTGATCGGCCACGGCAATCCAGCTGTCGAACAGTTGTGCGGACCCGGCATCGGCGCCGGCCTTTGCCGCCTCCCGGACGGGCCGGCAGACCTCGTCCAGTTCGCCGTGGTTGCCGCCTGCGATCAGGGCAAGGTTGATGCCCAGGTTCCAGACATAGTTACCGGGAAAGGGTTCGAACATCGTGCAATCCTATTCTGCGGTCCAGCCGCCATCGACGACGAGGCTGGTTCCGGTCATCAGCGCGGAGGCGTCGGTTGCAAGGAACAGCACGGCGCCCATCAGGTCCTCGACCTTGCCGATCCGTCCCAGCTTGATCCTGGCCAGCACGCTGGCCCGGAAGGCCGGGTCGGCGAACATCGGCTCGGTCAGCGGGGTTTCGATGAAGGTCGGCGCGATCGTGTTCGATCGGATGCCATGCTGCGCCAGGTCGAGCGCAAAGGACTTGTTCATGCCTTCGATCGCCCATTTGCTTGCGCAATAGAGCGAGCGGTTGGGTCCGCCGACATGGCCCATCTGCGAGCCCATGTGGATGAGGGAGCCTGGCGTGCCGGTCTCGATCATCCGGCGGGCGCAGGCCTGCGCGACAAAGAAGGCCGCGCGCAGGTTGAGGCCCAGGACGGCATCGTAGTCCGCCGGGCCGACGTCCCACATCGGCATGGGCCGGTTGGTGCCGGCGTTGTTGACCAGCACGTGAAACGGCTCGCGCTCGGCAAAGAACGCAGCCACGGCGTCGAGGTCGGCGACGTCGAGCGTGGCGCCTTGCGCGCCGTTGCCGATCGCGGCTGCCGCTTGCGCGATCTCGCCGGACGAGCGGGCGACGAGAGTGACCGCCGCGCCCGCCTGGGCAAGGGCAGCGGCGGCGGCCAGACCGATGCCTCGCCCTGCGCCTGTCACGACCGCCCGCTTGCCATCAAGACGCAGCGAGGGGGTGCGGGGCAGGGGAGTCATGCCACGCCCCTCATGCTTTGGTCAGTTCACTCGGCGCGGCCTGCCCGGCGTAAGGCACATCGCGCCCGCCGAAGCGGCGCACGCGGATGTTGGCCTGCTCGCCGTGGCCGGCAAAGCCTTCCAGCGCGCAGAGGCGGCTGCAGTATTCGCCCACCAGCGCCGAAGCCTCGTCGGTCAGGACCTTCTGGTAGGTGCAGGTCTTGAGGAACTTGCCCACCCACAGGCCACCGGTATAGCGCGCGGCCTTCTTCGTGGGCAGGGTGTGGTTGGTGCCGATGACCTTGTCGCCGAACGAGACGTTGGTGCGATTGCCCAGGAACAGCGCGCCGTAGTTGGTCATGTTCTGCAGGAAGTAGTCAGGGTCGGCGGTCATCACCTGCACGTGCTCGCTGGCGATGTCGTCGGCAATGCGCACCATCATCTCGTAACTGTCGGCGACGATGACTTCACCGAACGCTTCCCACGCCTTGCGCGCGTGATCGGCGGTCGGCAGGATCTCGAGCAGACGGTCGATCTCGGCCATCGTCGCCCGCGCAAAGCTCTCCGAATTGGTCAGCAGCACGCCGGGGCTGTCCGGTCCGTGCTCGATCTGGCCGAGAATGTCGGTCGCGGCCATCTCCGGATCGCAGCCGATCTCGTCGGCAATGATCAGGGTCTCGGTCGGGCCGGCGAAGAGGTCGATGCCGACGCGGCCGAACAGCTGGCGCTTGGCTTCGGCGACGAAAGCGTTGCCGGGCCCGACAAGGATGTCGACCGGGTCGATCGTCTCGGTGCCGATGGCCATGGCCCCGATCGCCTGGATGCCGCCCAGCGCATAGATGGTGTCCGCCCCGGCCAGGGCCTGCGCTGCAACGATGGCGCGCGCGGGCTTGCCCTGGAACGGAGGCGCGCAGGTCACGACGCGCGGGACGCCGGCCACCTTGGCCGTGATCACCGACATGTGCGCCGAGGCCAGCAGCGGGATACTTGCCGCCCGGCACATAGCAGCCGGCCGCCTGGATCGGGACGTTTCTGTGGCCAAGCACGACGCCAGGCATCGTCTCGACCTCGACGTCCTTCATGCTCTCGCGCTGGATCTGCGCGAAATTGCGCACCTGGGCCTGCGCAAACTCGATGTCCTTGCGCTCCTGCGGCGACAGGCTGTCCACCGCCGCATCGATCTCCGCCTGGCTCAGGCGATAGTCGTCACGGTCCCAGCCATCGAACTTCACGCTCATCTCGCGAACCGCAGCATCACCACGCTTCTCGATGTCCGCCAGCGCCGCCTCGACAACGTCACGAACCTTGCGATCCGCCTCCGCCTTGCTCTCCGCAGCAGCGCCGCGCTTCAGCCATATGGCCATGAATCTCCCCTCAAGTGCTTCCAACGCGCACCAACTGCAGGACCCGCCAGACCCACACCATCGCATTCTTTCGATGCCATCATATCGATCCAACGCCTTTGCTTCGGGATTTGCCAGGAAATAGACGACGTGAGCGTAGGGAAGATAAAGGGAAGGGATGCCAATGCGGTTGGCAACATTGCGAGATGGATCGAAGGACGGGCGGCTCGTCGTCATATCTCCGGACGGATTGCGATATGCATTCGCGCCCATTCCGACCTTGCAGGATGCGCTCGAGAACTGGGATCTTGCCCTGAAGTTGCTCGCTGGTGTCGGGGAATTCCCGGACGAGCTCGCCAAGACCGATCTTTGTGCCCCGTTGCCTCGTGCCTGGCAGTGGCTCGACGGATCTGCCTATCAAAGCCACGGCGACCTGATGGATGCCGTGCTGGGCATTTCAAAACCGAAGACCGATCTGCCGCTGATGTACCAAGGTGTCTCAGACAGGTTCTACGGGCCGTATGACAACGTGCCGTTTTCCGACGAATCGCTGGGCATCGACTTTGAAGGCGAATTCGGGGTGGTTGTTGACGCCGTGCCCATGGGCACGACTCCGGCCGATGCCTTTAAGCATATCCGGCTGATCGTGCAGATCAACGACTGGTCGTTGCGCACTCTCGCAGGACCTGAAATGAAGACCGGCTTCGGTTGGATTCAGGCAAAGCCGCCGTGCGGTATGGCACCGTTCGCTGTCACTCCCGACGAGCTCGGTGATGCTTGGCGGCATGGCCGGGTCTGCCTGACCCTGAACGTGGAATGGAACGGCAAGCAGTTCGGGGCCGCGCAGGGAGAGCCCATGGGCTATGGCTTCCACGAACTGGTTGCCCACGCGGCGAGGACCCGCGATCTTGTCGCCGGCACGGTGATCGGATCGGGCACGGTGTCTAATGCCAACTTCCGCGATATCGGCTCGTCGTGCATTGCAGAACGTCGCGGGATCGAGGTGATCGACCTCGGGCAGCCGAAGACGGAGTTCATGAAGTTTGGCGACCGCGTTCGCATGTATGCGACAGATGAAAATGGGCGCGCGCCGTTTGGCGAGCTTGAGCAGAAGGTGACGAGAGCATGACCAGCAGAGTTTACGATTTCGGCTTGCCGCCTGTTCAGCGGGTGGTGACGGGGCATGACAGCGATGGTCGCGCGATATTCAAGTCCGAGGACGTCACGCCACTGGAGCTGATTCCCACGGGCGATGCTGCCATGCTGACCATCTGGTCGACAGCCACGGTTCCGGCAGACAACAACGACGAGACCGATGGCCGGGATCGCGAGACCGGCCTTACGCTAAACGGCGGGTCGGTCATCCGCATCTGCGACATGCTGCCGCACCAGGAAAGTCCGATGCACCGCACCAATTCCATTGACTATGGGATCGTCATGAAGGGCGAAGTGGAGCTGGAGCTGGAAAATGGCGTGAAGAAGACCATCCGAGAAGGCGGGGTCATCGTCCAGCGTGGCACTGTCCATCTGTGGCGGAACACCACTGATGAGATCTGCCGGATCGCGTTCATTCTGATCGAAGCACCGGCCTATGTGCATAACGGAACCGCGCTGAGCGAAAACAAGCCAGAAGACGTCACCGCCGGTCATTAAAGGTTAGCTTGTGACACTTTGCCTTCGGGCAAAGTGTCACAGGGGACAAAAGTTGGATTTCAACGTCGCCCCGACTCGCCGGGGATTCACAGGAGTCACCTTATGTGCTTTGTTGAATCCCTGAATGTTCCAAACTGCCATTCTTTCCGGCCCGTCTTCCCATGGCGCGATGTCCTCCTTGCTGAACTGCCTTTCGCAGGCGAGTTCCAGGCCGCGCTATGCGTTCATGGTGCTGAGCCTGATCGCCGAGGTTGCCGACGAGAAGGGTGAGGCGGGGCCATTCGTCCGGCGCGGGAGGCAGGCCTTCACCTTGCGGGACTGGCTGTGTGACAGCCTTGCCCCGATGGGCGGGCGCGATCCTCGGCGTGTGGCCCTGACCGAACGGGTACGCTCTGACCTGATCCTTGAAGGCCGCATGCCCGAAGACCCGGGAGAAGCGGCGCAAGTGATCGAGGATGAAGTCCGCGCGCGTGTGCGGGCTTCGGGCAAGAGCAACCTCAGCCGCGCGGTTTCGGAACTCGTCGGGGCGGGCCTGCTGCGCCGCTATTACAAGGGCTATGCCATCGACCACGAAAATCGCGGCGGACAGCGCCACGCGGTCTATGTCCTGCAGGGGAAAGCGCGTTGCCTGCTGCCGCAAGTCCGCCCTGTGCAGGCCCCGCGGCGCGGCGTGGCGGTGCAGGGCGAACTGCGGTTCTAGGCCCGAGCCGGAACCTGAATATCGGTTAAGCGTTAGGTGCTGCAATGACGCAGCCCCAATGGCTTTCACTGGCCACCCTTGGCGGGATGATGGCCCTGTTTTTGTGGGGGCGCTTCCGATACGACGTGACCACCGTCATCGCGCTGTTGTTCGCTGTGGCGATCGGCGTGGTCTCGCCCGATGCCGCGTTCACCGGTTTTTCCGATGACATCGTGGTGATCGTCGGCTCGGCGCTGGTTCTTTCCGCCGCAGTACAACGATCGGGCATGATCGAGCGGTTGCTGCAATCCCTGGCCCAGCGCATCCGCAAGCCGCAGCGGCAAATGCTGGTGCTTTCGGCGGCGGTGGGACTGTCATCGGGCTTTATTAAAAACGTCGGTGCGCTGGCCATGTTGATGCCGGGAGCCGTGCAGATGGCGCGTCGCAACAAGGCATCGCCGTCGCTCTATCTCATGCCGATGGCGTTTGCGTCGCTTCTGGGCGGGCTGACCACTCTTATCGGCACCTCGCCAAACATCATCGTCAGCCGCGTGCGCGAGGAGATGACGGGCGAGCCGTTTCGCATGTTCGACTACTTGCCAACGGGCCTGGCGTTGCTGGCGGTCGGCCTGGTGTTCCTTTCGGTGGGCTGGCGCCTGCTGCCCACCGATCGGCATGCAGCACAGGGCATGTCCGAAGCGATCAACATCTCTGCCTATGTGATCGAGGCTACCGTGACGACGGGATCGCCCATCGCAGGCTTGAGCGTTGCCGAGTTTGTCGAACGGCATGAGGGTGAGGTGGAGGTTGCAGGCCTGCTGCGCGGCGACATGCGCGGCGAGGTTACGCCGGAAACCCATATCGGCGAAGGCGATGTCCTGATCCTGAGCGGCGAGCCCAACCTGCTCGAACAGGTTATCGGCGCCGACCGGCTGGCGCTGGCAGGTGACGACGAAGATGGCAGTGGCCACAAGCCCGACGGTATCGGCGTTATCGAAGCCGTGGTACATGCCGATTCCGGGCTGATCGGGCGCACTGCCGGGCGTTTGCAGATGCGCGAGCGGCTTGGCATCAACCTTCTTGCCATTTCGCGCGAGGGCGAGACGATCGCCAACAAGCCCGGCAACACGGTGCTGCAGGCAGGCGATGTGATCGTTCTGCAAGGCCCGCTCGATACCCTGCCGGCGCGGCTTGCCGAAATGGGGGCGCTGCCGCTGGCCGAACGCAAGATCGGGCTGGGCTCGAAGCGGACCCGGTGGTTGTCACTCGCGATCCTGGCCGCCGCGATGGTGGCAGCGGGGACCGGCTTCATGCCCGCTGCATTGGCGTTCTTTGCCGCTGCGGGGCTGACCGTGATCACCGGCGCGCTTCCTGCGGATGAGGCGTACAAGGCCATCGAATGGCCGATCCTCATCATGCTGGCCGCATTGATTCCCGTCAGCGCGTCATTGCAGACGACCGGGGCCTCCGACGTTATCGCCACGTTGCTTGCCGATTTCGCCGTGAAGCTTCCTGCATGGGGGGCGGTTGCGCTGATCCTTGTCGCAGCCATGGCGGTGACCCCGTTCCTCAACAACGCGGCGACCGTGCTGGTCATGGCCCCGATTGCCGGGGTATTCGCCCAGCAGCTCCACTACCGCCCCGAGGCCTTCCTGATCGCGACTGCGGTGGGCGCGGGCTGTGATTTCCTCACCCCTATCGGACACCAGTGCAATACGCTTGTGCTGGGGCCGGGGGGATACCGGTTTGGCGATTATGCCCGGCTTGGCGCGCCGCTATCGCTGCTGGTGGTGCTGATCGGCACGCCACTGATCCTGTGGTTCTGGCCATTATAGCTCGATAAGGCCCCCGCCAGATGGGGCGGGGGCCTCTTTTCGGCTTCGGTTGGTGGTGTTCAGGCAGCGCCTCCGCTTTTGTAGCGGTTGAAGGCAGCATTCTCGCTTGCCCGGTCACGGGCGCGGGAGAGGCCGGGCGTGTCGGGGAAACCCTTTTTCGGGCCGACGTCGGTTCTCAATTGCGGCTTGGCGGCGGTGCTGGCGTAAGCCTTGCCGTTGTCTGGCCGTGTGCCGGCAAATGCCGGCGCCGCCAGCAGCAATGCTCCTGCGCCAGCGGTCAGGATCGTGGATATCGTTCCGGTCTTTCGCATGTCGACCTCCTTGGACTTCCGTCCTTGCGTGGACTTGGGACAGCGAGAGCCGACGGCGGCCGCGACACTTGCGGCAACCGGACGATGCGTGTCCTGTAGTGATGACTCTCGCTCGCCCTGGCAGCGTTTCTGCATGGGGCGAGGGAACGGTCGAGCCTTGGCGATTAATGCCTAATTAATTGTTTTTACGAACCTTTCACCTCGTCGCGCCGTGGGTTCGCGTCGGCATTCCTCCAGCGTTGTGCGGTGCAACATAGGCGACGGATCGTGTCAAAAGATATAGCCCGCAAGGGTGCATCTGAGGAACCTTCAGAGCGATCATGCACGGCGTGTCCGCGCTCGATTCGGAGATCGGCCTTGCGCGGACGAGGTTCACGCCGTTCCAGAAATGCCTTGAAACTCGACTGTCCTCCGCGCACTAGGCGTGCCCATGCGGATTGCCATCGTCGATGAAAGCGCCAGCCGTGCCGCGGTGATCCGCGAAGGGCTTGCGACGCTGGAAGACTGCGAGATCTTCGTGGTCACCGAAAGGCGAGGGCTGGTAGCCAGCATCGGCGAGATCGCGCCCGACATCGTGCTGATGGACCTTGGAAACCCCTCGCGCGACGTGCTGGAGGAATACTTCGCCGTCAGCCGGGTGCTTGGCCGCCCAATCGCGATGTTTGTCGATGAAAGCGACGAGGAATCGATCGCTGCCTCGGTCGATGCCGGGGTTTCGTCCTATGTCGTTGACGGCCTTTCGGCGCACCGCATCAGGCCGATCCTCGATCTTGCCGTGCGCCGCTTCAACGCCTTCGCGCGGCTGGAGGCTGACCTTGCCGAAGCCAAGGGCAAGCTGGCCGAACGCGAACTGGTCGACAAGGCCAAGCGCATCCTGATGGACAGCCGCGGCTTTTCCGAACCGCAGGCCTATAGCGAGTTGCGCAAGACGGCGATGAACCAGGGCAAGCGCATTGCCGACATTGCCGAAGCCGTGGTCACGGCGCACCAGCTGATGGGAGGGAAGTGATGGCAGGCGAAGCCGCATCGGAGGAAGCCGCATCGGGCGAACTGACCATCGGCTTCCTGCCGCTGGTGGACGCGTGCCTGCCGATCCTTGCGCGCGAGCATGGCTTTGCCGAGGAGGAAGGCCTGTCGCTACGCCTGGTGCGGGACATGAGCTGGGCCACGGTGCTCGATCGGCTGCTCTATGGCCACAGCGATGCTGCGCACATGGTCGCCCCGCTGGCAATCGCCACCACGCTCGGACGGGGCCGGCCGGCGCAGCCGCTGTCGGTGCCCTTCGTGCTGGGGCTGAACGGCAACGCCATCACGATGCGGCCCGATCTTGCCAAAGCAGTGAACCCCGGCGGAGGATTGGGTGACCCGGCAACCGTGGGCGCGGCATTGAAAGCGCATGTCGAGGAGGCGGGGCGCAAGCTGCGTTTTGGCGTGGTGCACCGCTATTCCAGCCACAATTACATGCTACGGTACTGGCTGGCGGCCTGCGGTGTACAGCCCGACTTGGATGTTGAAATCACCACCGTCGCCCCCCCGTTCTGCGCGGACGCGCTGGAGCATGGCGAGGTCGACGCGATCTGCGTGGGCGAGCCATGGAACAGCGTCGCCGTGGAACGCGGCGCCGGCGAGATCGTGCTGGTCACGGCGCAGATCTGGCGGCGCGGTGTGGAGAAGGTTCTGGCTTTCCGTGAGCGGGTCATGGAGGAGCGCCGTGGCCAGGCGGAGGCACTGGTACGAGCCTTGCGCAAGGCGGGCGAGCACTTCGTGGATCCGGCGAACCTTGGAGCCAATGCGGCGATTCTGGCACGGCCAGAGTACCTCGATGGCGATGCCACGCTGATCGGCCGCGCGATCTCCGATCGGCTGCTCCTTGCGCAAGGGGGGCAGGTGCTGCACTACCCCGACTTCATGTTCCAGCATCGCGAGGCGGCGAACTTCCCGTGGGTGAGCCAGGCCGAATGGCTCTACAGCCAGATGGTGCGGTGGGATGGACTGACCTTCGATCCGGCTGACGCGGCCAAGGCGGCGCGCGTATTCCGCCCGGATGTTTATCGCAGCGCACTATTGGGCACCGGCGAACCCTTGCCGGGGGCCAGTTCCAAGGTCGAAGGCAGCCTGCACAAGCCCACTTCAGTCAGCATGCAGCAGGGCGTCATAACATTGGAAAACAACAGTTTCTTTGATTGTCGGCCGTTCGATCCCGAACTGCTCGAATCCTACATCGAAAGTCAGCGTCGGAGCTAAAGTTTCGCTGCGGTGCAAAAAAAGCTTGCCGAATAGCAGGCGAATCACATAGCTTTGCATTCAGGCCGACACGGTGCCACCCAAGGACGGGCGGCGGTGATCCGGAAGGTCTCAGGTTTACATCGCGTGGCAACGTCGCCGCCCAGACCTCCCTCATCGGGATGCGTTCGGGCGGCTTTTTCGTGTTTGCCACGCCGCATTCGAGGGGTGGTCGAGTATGGTCGGACTGGGCGGTTTCAATCGGCGGGGCATGATTGCGGCATTGTTGGCGGGCGTGGCCGTGGCAAGCTGCGGCAAAGGCGGGGATGCGCCAGAAAAGCCTGCTGCTTCGGCCAATGGCATTGAGAAGCCGGTGCTGAAGCTCGGCTTCATCAAGCTGACCGACATCGCCCCTCTGGTCGTGGCCCAAGAGAAAGGCTTCTTCCGTGAGGAAGGGCTGACCGTGACGCTCGAGCCCCAGGCGAACTGGAAGGTCCTGCTCGATGGGGTGACCGGCGGGCAGCTGGATGGCGCACACATGCTGGCTGGACAGGTGCTGGCCTCGGGCGCAGGGATCGGCAGCAAGGTGCCGCTGGTCACGCCGTTCTCGCTGGACATCAATGGCAAGGGCGTGACGGTTTCCAACCAGGTGTGGGACATGATCGCGCCCAGCCTGCCCAAGGGGCCGGATGGCAAGGTGCAGATGCCGATCTCGGCCTCGGCGCTCGCCCCGGTCGTTGCCAAGTTCAAGGCCGAGGGCAAGCCTTTCAAGATGGGCATGGTCTTCCCGGTCTCGACCCACAACTACATCCTGCGCTACTGGCTGGCGGCAGGCGGTCTGAACCCCGGCTTCTACCTGCCGGGCGATACCGCTGGCGTGACAGGAGCCGACGTGCAGCTTTCGGTCACCCCGCCGCCACAGATGCCCGCCACGATGGAAGCCGGCACGATCAACGGCTATTCGGTGGGCGAGCCGTGGAACCAGGCATCGGTCGCTAAGAAGATCGGCGTGCCGATCATTGTCGATCCCGATATTGCGGGCACCACGGGCGACAAGGTTTTCGGCCTGACGGCAGACTTCGCGAAGAAGAATCCCAACACGGTCAAGGCGCTGACCCGCGCGCTGATCCGCGCTTCGATGTGGCTTGATGCCGAAGGCGGCAAGAACCGGCCCGAAGCGGTCAAGATGCTCGCCAGCCCGAAGTACGTCGGCGCCGATGAAAAGGTGCTGATGGCGTCGATGACCGGCAAGTTCACCTTCGGCGCGGGCGACACACGGGATACGCCCGAATTCAACCTCTTCTTCGATCAACAGGCCAGCTACCCGTTCTATTCGGATGGCATCTGGTACCTCACGCAGATGCGTCGCTGGGGGCAGATCGCCGAGGACAAGGGTGATCAGTGGTATCTCGACACGGTCAAGTCGGTCTATCGTCCGGACATCTATGAGGAAGCGGCCAAGTCGCTCGTCGCCGATGGCAAGGCCAGTGCCGACCAGTTCCCCGCCACCGACGGCTTCCGCGTCTATGCCCGCAAGGCGATCGACGGCGTGCCCTTCGATGCCAAGAAACCCGCTGCCTATGTCGCCAGCTTCTCGATCGGTCTGAAGGCCGGCCAGAAGGTGACACCGGCAGGCGTGAAGTAAGACAGGAGCGATTACGATGAACGCGGTTGCATTGCGCAAGGACGAATTCGTCGGCACCGAAGCGGACGTCATGGAGGGGGGCGGGTCCCTCCTCCCCGAAACAGAGGCGGAGACGAACGCGGAGAACGCTGCGAAACCCGAAAGAGCGCTGCCGTTCGGCATCAAGCTGCCCACGGGCCGCGCCGCGTCCGACGCGCTCTGGCCACCGCTGGCAGGGATCGGCGGGTTCCTGGCGCTGTGGGCGCTGCTGGCGCCGCTGGTACAGACATCGCTCGGTACGCTCCCTGGGCCGGGCGATGTCTGGTCGGCTTTCGGGGGCCTGCTCGACGAAGCCGCCGCCTCGCGCGTTGCCGCGGCCGAAGCGGTGGCCGCAGGCTACGCCTACACCGGCCCGCCAACCTTCATCGACCAGATCTTCACCAGCCTCGAGACGGTAGCGGCAGGCTTTGTGCTGGCGACAATGTTCGCTGTGCCGCTCGGTCTGGTTGCCGGCATGTCGAAGCGCGTCAATGCCGCGATCAATCCGCTGGTGCAGGTGATGCGCCCGGTCAGCCCGCTGGCCTGGCTGCCGATCGTGACGATGGTGGTTTCCGCCTCGGTCAGCAGCGATGATCCGACCCTGCCCAAGAGCTTCGTGATCTCTGCCGTTGTCGTTATGCTCTGCTCGCTCTGGCCGACGCTGATTAACACCGCGATCGGCACGGCCAGCATCGACAAGGACTTAATCGCGGTGGGCCGCGTGCTGCGCCTTGGCTGGTTCGCCAAGCTGACCCGGCTCGTCCTGCCTTCCTCGCTGCCCTATATCTTCACGGGCATGCGCCTTTCGCTCGGCACCGGCTGGATGGTGCTGATCGCGGCGGAAATGCTCGCGCAGAATCCGGGCCTCGGCAAGTTCGTGTGGGACGAATTCCAGAATGGTTCGGAAAAGTCGCTCGCTCGCATCATGGTTGCCGTGGTGGTGATTGGCCTGATCGGCTTCGGCCTCGACCGGGTGATGATGGCGCTGCAGTCCTTCGTCAGCCGCAACCGCACCGTCTGAGGAGATTGTCCGATGGCTACGATCCTTTCCCTGAAAGATCTCCGCAAGTCCTACGAGGGCAAGTCCGGTGGCGTGACCGAAGTCCTTGGCGGCATCGACCTCGATGTCGAGGAAGGCGAGTTCACTGCGATCCTCGGCTTCTCCGGAGCGGGCAAGACCACGCTGATCTCGGCCATCGCCGGTCTGGTCGAACCCGATGCCGGAGAGATCCTGCTTCGCGGCAAGGCGATTGACGGGCCGGACAAGGATCGCGGGCTGGTGTTCCAGTCCTACTCGCTGTTCCCGTGGCTGACGGTCGAACAGAACGTGGCGCTCGCCGTGGACTCGGTTCACAAGGATCGCACCAGGGAAGCGCGCGCCGCGCTGGTCCGCCAGAAGGTCGAACTGGTCGGCCTGGGCCACGCGATGGAGCGCAAGCCCGCGCAGCTTTCCGGCGGGATGCGCCAGCGGGTTTCGGTGGCGCGCGCGCTGGCGATGGAGCCCGAGATCCTGCTGCTGGACGAGCCGCTTTCGGCCCTCGACGCCCTGACCCGCGCCAAGCTGCAGGACGAGATCGACCGTATTCGCGAAGAGGAGAAGCGGACGATCATTCTGGTCACCAATGACGTGGACGAGGCGCTGCTGCTCGCCGATCGGGTAGCGGTGCTGACGCCAGCTCCGGCGGCAAGGATCGGCCGGATATTTCCGGTGACCCTGCCGCGACCACGCGATCGCGAGGCGGTGAACGACAGCGTCGAATTCCAGAAGCTGCGCACCGAGATCGTCAATTACCTTGGCGAGCTGGCTGGCGAGAAAGCCGCGCAGGGCAGCGATTATGGGCATCTGCCCAAGGTCACCCCGCTCGACCTCGCGCCTCCGCCCAAGGCTTATCAGGACGCGGCGAGGAAGGGCGCGACGCGGCGCTACATGGAGTTCTGGAAGCTCCACAAAGTCTACCCCACGCCTACGGGTCCGCTGACCGTGGTCGAGGATTTCAACCTGATGATGGACAAGGGCGAGTTCATCTCGCTGATCGGCCATTCCGGTTGCGGCAAGTCTACCGTGCTGACGATGGCGGCAGGCCTCAACGAGATCAGCAAGGGCGGCATCATCCTCGACAACCGCGAGATCGACGTGGCGGGACCGGACAAGGCGGTGGTGTTCCAGGCGCCCAGCCTGATGCCGTGGCTGACCGCGCGGCAGAATGTGGCACTGGGGGTTGAGCGGGTCTATCCGCACGCGACCCGATCGGAACGGCGCGAGATCATTGATTATTACCTCGACCGCGTGGGCCTGGCCGATGCCAAGGACAAGATGGCGGCGGAAATGTCGAACGGCATGCGCCAGCGTGTCGGCATCGCCCGCGCCTTCGCGCTCTCCCCGCGCCTGCTGCTGTTGGACGAGCCCTTCGGCATGCTCGACAGCCTGACGCGCTGGGACTTGCAGGACGTGCTGGTCGAGGTTTGGAACCGCACCAAGGTGACCGCGATCATGGTGACGCATGACGTTGACGAGGCGATCCTGCTGGCTGACCGCGTGGTGATGATGACCAACGGCCCCAATGCCACCATCGGCAAGGTGTTGAAGGTCGACCTGCCGCGCCCGCGCGATCGCAAGACGCTGCTCAAGCACCCGGATTTCTACGCCTACCGTCAGGAAGTCCTGCGCTTCCTGGCCGAATACGATCACGGGCCGAAGGCCCACGCCGCCTGAGCGGTGACTTGAAATTGAGGGGATGCCTGAACGGCCTTCTTTGAGGGGTTCAGGAGGGAAACATGAAAAAGACTGCAATCACGGCGACGCTGCTCGCGTCGTCGATCGCCTTCGCACATCCGGCGTTTGCCGCTGGCAAGCCGGCGTTTGGCGATCCCATACCGGCTGAGGAGGGGCTGACGCTCGATCCGATCATCGATGCGCGCATTCGCTATGAAGGCGTGGACCAGCCAACGGTCGATGCCGATGCGCTGACCGTGCGGCTGCGCACAGGCGTTGAACTGAAGCACGCGCTGTCGCACCTCTCGGTGCTGGTCGAGGCCGAAGGCACACTGGGCCTCGTCAACGACTACAACGCCTTTCCCTTCGCGCTGCCCGGCAGCTCGCAGCGCCGCCCACAGTACGCAGTGGTCGCCGATGGCGAGAGCATCGACCTCAACCGCGCGCAGATCATGTACAAGGTGGAGGACTTCGCCCTGACCGTCGGGCGGCAGCGGATCAACCTTGACGATCAGCGCTTCGTTGGCTCGGTCGGCTGGCGTCAGAACGAGCAGACCTTCGATGCAGTGCGCGCCGAAGCGACGGTCGGGCCTGTCAGCATTGATGCCACTTATGCGATCCAGCAGGATTCGATCTTCGGATCGGAAGCCGGGCCGCGCCGCGCGATGGACGGGGACTTCGTCTTCGTGCAGGCTGCGGTAAAGGCTGGTCCCCTGCAGGTGAAGGGCTTTTCCTACATCATCGACTATGACGAGGCCTTCGCGTTCGCAAATTCCTCGCAGACCTATGGCGGGCGCGTGTCGGGCAGCATCCCGCTGTCGAAGGCGGTGAAGCTCAATGTGCTGGCCAGCTATGCGCGGCAGATGGACATCGGCCGCAACCCGGTGAACTACGAGGCAGATTTCGTGGTGGGCGAGCTTGGCATGGCGTACCAGGGCTTCACCCTGACCGGCGGCTATGAAAAGCTGGGCGCGGACAAGGCTGCGGGCAAGTCGTTCCAGACGCCGCTGGCAACGCTGCACAAGTTCAACGGCTGGGCCGACCTGTTCCTGACGACGCCCGGCAATGGGATTGAGGACTATTACGTCACGCTGGCCAAGGTCTTCCCGAAGGTGAAGGCGGTGCAGGGCCTCAACGCGAACGTCACCTATCACGAATTCCGCAGCGATGTGGGCAACGTGAAATTCGGCACGGAATGGGATGCCAGCCTTGGCTTCAAGACGAAGAAGGTGGGCTGGCTGGTCAAGTACGCCAACTACAACGCCGACAAGTTTGGCGTCGATCGCCAGATCCTGTGGTTGCAGGCCGAGGTGGCGTTCTGATAGTGACGTGCTGCACTGCAAAATAACCCTTGCAGTGCAGCCCCCGAATCGGTTAGCCAAGTGAACGAAGGCCAAGCGCCGCCCAAAGTCGGGTGGATCAATCGCAAGGCCTGAAAGATCAACATCGCGTGGCAACGTCGCCGCCCAGACCTTCCCAATCGGGATGCGTTCGGGCGGCTTTTTGTGTTCACGCGTCTGCGAAGGAACGTTTGCGTGAACGCCCCTGCTACCCTGATGGAAAAGGACCGGACCGCGCCCGTGAAGGAGCGGTTGGTGGTGATCGGCAACGGCATGGCCGGGTGTCGCGCCGTCGAGGAAATCCTTGCCCGCGATCCTGCGCGTTTCGACGTGACGATCTTCGGCGCGGAACCGCGGGTGAATTACAACCGCATCATGCTTTCGCCAGTGCTCGCGGGCGAAAAGGCGTTCGAGGACATCGTCATCAATGGCGAGGACTGGTACGCCGACAACGACATTACGCTGGTTTCCGGCGATCCGGTGGTGGCGATCGACCGAGAAACGCAGACGGTGCTGGCCAAGTCGGGCCGGGTCGAACCGTATGACCGGCTGCTGATCGCCACCGGCTCCGATCCGTTCATCATCCCCGTGCCCGGCAAGGACCTGGCGGGCGTGGTCACTTTCCGCGATCTGGATGACGTCGACAAGATGCTGAGCGCCGCCGAAAAGGGCGGCTGCGCTGTGGTGGTCGGCGGTGGCCTGCTCGGGCTGGAGGCAGCGCATGGCCTTTCGCTTCGCGGCATGAAGGTCACCGTCGTTCATCTGATGCCGACGCTGATGGAGCGCCAGCTCGACGAGGCGGCGGGATACCTGCTCAAGACCGAACTCGAACGCCGCGGCCAGACCATCGTGACCGGTGCCGACACCGCCGAAATCATCGGTCGGGATGGCCACGTGGCCGGTGTAAGGCTTAAGGACGGGCGCGAATTTGCAGCCGACATCGTGGTCATGGCCGTCGGCATCCGCCCGGCCACCGGCCTTGCCAAGGCGGCAGGCCTCGCAGTCGAGCGCGGTGTTGTCGTTGACGACCACATGGTCACCAGCGACCCGGCGATCATGGCGGTGGGTGAATGCGTGCAACACCGCGGTGCCTGCTACGGTCTGGTTGCCCCCTTGTGGGACATGTGCCGTGCGCTGGCCGATGCGGCCTGCGAGACTCCCAGCGGTTATCAAGGCTCAGTCACCTCGACCAAGCTCAAGGTCTCGGGCATCGACCTTTTCTCGGCAGGCGATTTCTCGGGCGGCGACGGCGCGGAGGACATTGTCATGCGCGATGCCGCGCGCGGGCTCTACAAGCGCGTTGTCGTAAGGGACAACAAGCTCGTCGGCGCGGTGCTCTATGGCGATACCGCCGATGGCAACTGGTACTTCGACCTGCTGAAGAAGGGCGAGGATGTCTCCGACATCCGGGAGGCGCTGATTTTCGGCCAGGCCTTCGCCAGCGGAGGCGCCCTGCTGGACCCTAATGCCGCCGTTGCAGCTCTTTCAGAGGACGCAGAAATCTGCGGCTGCAACGGCGTTTCCAAAGGCAAGGTGATCGAGACGATCAATGCCGGTGCCTGCAGCCTCGATGCTGTGCGCAGCACCTGCAAGGCTTCGGCCTCCTGCGGATCGTGCACCGGTCTGGTCGAAAGCCTGCTTTCGCTCACATTGGGCGGCGAGGTGCAGTCGGGTCCGAAGACGCTGTGCAAGTGCACCAGCTTCAGCCACGACGATGTTCGCCGCCTGATTGCCGACAAGAGCCTCAAGGCCATCCCGCAGGTGATGCAGGAACTGCACTGGACCACGCCTGATGGTTGCTCGTCATGCCGCCCGGCGCTGAACTACTATCTGCTCTGCGCCTGGCCGGGCGAGTACGAGGACGATCAGAAGAGCCGCTTCGTCAACGAACGTCTCCACGCCAATATCCAGAAGGACGGCACCTATTCGGTGGTGCCGCGCATGTGGGGCGGGCTTACCAACCCGCGCGAGCTGCGCGCGATTGCCGATGTGGTCGAGAAGTACAACGCGCCAATGGTCAAGGTGACCGGCGGCCAGAGGCTGGACATCTTCGGGATCAGGAAGGAGGACCTGCCTGCTGTCTGGGCCGACCTCAATGCCGCAGGGATGGTTTCGGGCCATGCCTATGGCAAGAGCCTGCGCACCGTGAAGACCTGCGTCGGGTCCGAATGGTGCCGCTTCGGCACGCAGGATTCGACCGGCCTCGGCGTGAAGCTGGAGCGGATGACCTGGGGTTCGTGGATGCCCCACAAGTTCAAGATCGCGGTGTCGGGCTGCCCGAGAAACTGTGCCGAGGCGACGATCAAGGACTTCGGCGTGGTCTGCGTCGATAGCGGGTACGAACTCCACGTCGGCGGCAATGGCGGGATCAAGGTCCGCGCCACTGACCTCTTGTGCAAGGTTGCGACCGAGGCAGAGGCGATGGACGTCTGCGCGGCCTTCATCCAGCTTTATCGCGAACAGGCGCACTACCTCGAACGCACCGCGCCGTGGATCGAACGGGTGGGTCTCGATCACGTGAAGGCAGGCCTGTTCGACGATCCCGACAGCGTGCGCCGCCTCGCCGCGCGGTTCCGCTATTCCCAGACCTTCTGTCAGGACGATCCCTGGGCCGAGCGCGTGGCCGGCAAGGACGCGGACCTGCACCAGCACCTTGCCGAGGTGCGTCCCCTTCAGCTGGAGGCCCTGTAATGATCGGAGACTGGCTCGACATCGGTCACGTAGACCAGATCACCCCCGGCACTGCGCGTACGCTCCCGGTCGTGGGATCGGACGAGATTGCGGTGTTCCGCACGCTCAAGAACGAGTTCTATGCGCTTGTGAACAAGTGCCCGCACAAGCAGGGGCCGCTTTCGCAGGGCATCGTTCACGGCAATGTCGTCACATGCCCGCTGCACAACTGGAACATCTCGCTCAAGACGGGCGAGGCGCTGGGGGAGGACAATGGGTGCGTCCCTACCGTCCCGATGAAGGTTGACGCAGGCCGCATGTACCTTTTGCGCTCGGCCGTTGTCGGGAGGCGTGCTGCTTGAGGGCGGTTCGCACCACGTGCGCCTATTGCGGCGTCGGTTGCGGCATTCGCGCCGAGGTGACGGGAGAGCGCGCGGTCGTCATCCGGGGCGATGCGCAGCACCCGGCGAACTTGGGCAAGCTGTGCTCGAAGGGCACGCATCTGGGCGAAACGGTGGGGCTGGAAGGCCGCCTGCTCCACCCCATGATCGGCAACGCCCGCGCCGGGTGGGACGAGGCGCTCCACCTCGTTGCTGGCAAGATGCGCGACTGCGTTGAACGGCACGGTCCGGACAGTGTTGCGCTCTATGTCTCGGGCCAGCTTCTGACCGAGGACTACTATGCCGCCAACAAGCTGATGAAGGGCTTTGTCGGCAGCGCCAACATCGACACCAATTCGCGCCTGTGCATGGCCAGCGCCGTCGCCGCGCACAATCGGGCGTTCGGCGAGGACGTAGTGCCGGTCACCTACGATGATCTCGACGAGGCGGACCTGATCCTGCTTGTCGGCTCGAACACGGCTTGGTGCCACCCGGTGATCTGGCAGCGGATCGAGGCGGCGCGCGAGGCGCGGGGTACGAAGATCGTGGTGATCGATCCGCGCCGCACCGAAACGGCGGAACAGGCTGACCTTCACGTGCCCGTCCAGCCAGATGGAGATGTGGCGCTGTTCAATACGCTGCTGGCAGAGATGGTCCGGCGGGGGCTTGCCGATACGGTCCCGGCGATGGGCGAACACGGCCTTTCGCCCGATACCTTTGCCGCGCTGGCCGATCTCGTCGCCACGCACCCGCGCATGGTCACCGTGTTCTCGATGGGCGCGAACCAGTCGATTGCGGGAACGGACAAGGGCAACGCGATCATGAACCTGCACCTTGCCATGGGCCGCATCAACGCGCCGGGCATGGGGCCGTTTTCGATGACCGGACAGCCCAACGCCATGGGCGGGCGCGAAGTCGGCGGGCTTGCCAATATGCTGGCCTGCCATCTCGGCTTTTCCGAAAGCGAACTGTCCGATGTCGCCGCGTACTGGCAGGCCCCGCGCATGTGCAGCGCCCCCGGCCTCAAGGCGGTGGACCTGTTCCGCGCCGTGCACGATGGCCGCGTCAAGTTCCTGTGGGTGATGGCCACCAACCCCGCCGTTTCGATGCCCGATGCCGGTTTCGTGCGCGAGGCCCTGGCCAAGTGCGAAACGCTGGTCGTGTCGGACGTGATCGCCGATACAGACACCGCACGGCTCGCCCACATCCGCCTGCCCGCGCTGGCTTGGGGCGAGAAAGACGGCACCGTCACCAACTCCGAACGCCGCGTGAGCCGCCAGCGCGCTCTGTTTGCTGCGCCGGGAGAGGCAAGGGCGGATTGGGCAATCATCGCTGACGTTGCAAAGGCGATGGGCTTTGCAGGGTTCGATTGGCCCAACGCCGCCGCCGTGTTCCGCGAATATGCGGCAATGACCGCGCTTTCGGTAAAGCACGGCAAGGTTCTTGACCTGACCGCCCATGCCGGGATTTCCGACGCGGATTACGAAGCGCTTGACCCGTTCGTTTGGGGAGGACGCCATCCGCTGCAGGGCCGCGAGATGAAGATCGTGCCCGTCGAGCCCCGCACCCGCCCGGTCGACCCGGATTTTCCCTTGCGCCTCAACACCGGCCGTTACCGCGATCAATGGCACACGATGACGCGCACCGGCCTTTCGCCCACGCTTGCCCAGCACCGGCGCGAACCGCTGCTCGAGGTGCATCCTGCCGATGCCGCTGAGGCAGGCATTGCCGATGGCGCGCTTGCCCGCGTCGTTTCGGCAGCGGGCAGTTCGGTGTTCCGCGCGAGCGTGACCGATGCGCAAGGCCGCGGCCAGGTCTTCGTGCCGATGCACTGGACTGATGTTATGGCGAGTGGCGGGCGCGGCAACCTTCTGCCCGATCAGTCGGTCGATCCCGTGTCCGGCCAGCCCGGCTTCAAGAACAACGCCTGCCGGATCGAGCCGGTCGGCAGCGAATGGCGCGGCTTCCTTGTCCGCCGTGAACCGATCAGCCCGCAGGGCCTTGTCTGGTGGAGCCGATCCGCGATAGCTGGCGGTTGGCTTTATGAGCTCGCTGGCAACGGCGCTGTCGATGCCGATGCCTTGCTGCCCGCAGGCAATCGCAGCGAGGCGGTCGATCTGGCGCGTGGCATGCGCCGTCTCGCCGTGAGCGATGGCAGCGGCGCGATGGCCGGAGCGCTATTCATCACCCGCATCGGGCAATTGCCACCGCGTGAGTGGATCGCGGCGCAACTGGGGGCGAGTGGCGCGCACCTTCCCGAATTGCTGGCCGCGCGGCCCAGCGCTCCTGCGCCGCATCGCGGGCCAGTGGTCTGCGTCTGCCACGGCATCGGCACCAACCAGATTCTTGCCCATGCCGAGCAGGGCGCGGGGACCGTGGCGGAAGTGGGCAGGGCGTGTGGCGCGGGGACCAATTGCGGTTCGTGCCGCCCGGCGATTGCCCGGCTGCTGCGCGAATGGAACGAGACATGCGAAGAGGCTGCGCAATGAACGACTTTCCGCAGGGCATGGTCTGGCTGGTCGGGGCGGGGCCGGGTGATCCGGAATTGCTGACCCGCAAGGCGGAGCGGCTGATTGCATCGGCCAGTGTGATCTTCCACGATGCGCTGGTTGCCCCCGGCGTTCTGGCGCTGGCCGTGCCGAGTGCAAGGCTGGTCCATGTTGGCAAGCGTTCCGGGCGGCATTCCAAGGCGCAGGAGACGATCGACAGCCTGATTGTTGAAGCTGCGCTGGCGGGGCATCGCGTGGTGCGTCTAAAGGGTGGAGACCCTGCGATCTTCGGCCGCGCCACCGAAGAGCTGGACGCCTGCCGCGGGGCAGGCGTGGCGGTGCGGATCTGTCCCGGCGTGACAGCCGCCAGCGGCGCCGCAGCCAGCCTCGGCGCCTCGCTCACCCTGCGCGGCCTCGCTCGCAAGCTGACCTTCGTGACGGCGCATGTCCGTGCGGGCGAAACGCTCTCGCTCGATTGGGCATCGCTGGCCGATCCCGAAGCGACGCTGGCCGTCTACATGGGCAAGTCGTCGGCGGGCGCGGTGTCACGCGGGCTGATCGAGGCCGGGCTGCCCGCCGACACGCCGGTTGCCCTGGTCGAGGCGGCGAGCCTTCCGGAAGAGCGCCAGTTCCATACGCGCCTCGACCTGCTGCCGCTTGTCGCGCGCACGGCGCTGGGCGATGGCCCGGCGCTGTTGCTGATCGGTCAGGCCATGGCGCGGCGCGATGGCGTGACCGCCACAAGCAGCGCCGCGTTCATGGTCAACTCCTGATCAGAACGCAGCGATGCCGGTGATGGCGCGGCCGAGGATCAGCGCGTGGACATCGTGCGTGCCCTCGTAGGTATTGACCGTCTCGAGGTTCACCATGTGGCGGATCACCTGATATTCGCCGGAGATGCCGTTGCCGCCGTGCATGTCACGCGCCATGCGAGCAATGTCGAGCGCCTTGCCGACGTTGTTGCGCTTGACGATGGAGATCATTTCGGGCGCGAACCTGCCGGCGTCCATCAGGCGGCCGACTTGCAGTGAGGCGTGCAGGCCCAGCGTGATTTCGGTCAGCATGTCGGTGAGCTTCTTCTGGTAAAGCTGCGTGCTTGCCAGCGGGCGGCCGAACTGATGACGATCCAGACCATATTGCCGCGCCGCGTGGTAGCAGAACTCCGCCGCTCCCAGTGCGCCCCATGAGATGCCGTAGCGCGCGCGGTTGAGGCAGCCGAACGGACCTTTCAGGCCCTGCACGTTCGGCAGCAACGCATCGTCCGGAACGAAGACATCGTCCATCACGATCATGCCCGTGATCGAGGCGCGCAGGCTGACCTTGTTCTCGATCTTGGGCGCGGACAGGCCTTTCATGCCCTTTTCCAGCACGAAGCCGCGAATGCCGCCGCCATGCGCCTCGCTCTTGGCCCAGACGACGAAGACATCGGCAATCGGTGCGTTGGAAATCCAGGTCTTGGCGCCGTTGAGCACATAACCGCTATCGACCTTCCGGGCCACCGTGCGCATCCCGCCCGGGTCCGACCCCGCGTCAGGCTCGGTCAGGCCGAAGCAGCCGATCCATTCGCCGGTGGCCAGCCTGGGCAGATACTTGCGCCGTTGCTCTTCCGATCCGTACTCGAAGATCGGGAACATCACGAGGCTGGACTGCACGCTCATCATCGAGCGGTAACCGGAATCGATCCGCTCCACCTCGCGGGCGACAAGGCCGTAGGATACGTAACCGGCGTTGGCGCAGCCGTAGTCCTCGGGCAACGTCACGCCAAGCAGGCCCTGGCTGCCCATCTCGCGGAAGATTTCAGGGTCGGTATGCTCGTTGGCGAAAGCATCGATCACGCGGGGGGCAAGGCGATCCTGCGCGAAGCTGCGTGCGGCATCACGGATCATCCGTTCATCATCGGTAAGCAGGCCGTCCAGCCCCAGTGCGTCTTCCCAATCGAACGGTACCATGCCTGCCATTGCGTGCTCTCCGAATGCGCTCCCTGTGCGGCGGGTGATTGCACCTGAAATCAGTTCACTTCAACCACCCAAATGGCCACGCGCATCTGATTGTGGGGAAACATTGCAAGCAGGCCCCGCTGCTGGCTAGGTTGGCAAGTGATGACCATGCCGCACTCGCACCTGCACCCGATCTATGCCGAAATGCCGGTGACAATCTTCGAGCACATGTCCGGCCTTGCCCGCGATCTGGGCGCGATCAATCTGGGACAGGGGTTCCCAGATGGTCCTCCTCCTACCGAATTGCTGCGCGCATTGACCCGCGCCGCGATGGAGCAATCGCACCAGTATCCGCCGATGGCCGGATTGCCCGAACTGCGAAGGGCTGTCGCAGGCTTCTACGCTCGCATCCAAGGTCTCGATCTTGCGCCGGAAAGCGTCGTGGTGACATCGGGCGCGACCGAGGCGGTGGCTTCGGCCATCCTGGCGGTGGTTGCGCCGGGTGACGAAGTCCTGCTGTTCGCGCCTGCCTATGATGCCTATGCGCCGCTGGTCCGCCGTGCAGGCGGCAAGCCGGTGTTCGTCGCGCTCAAGCCGCCAGTGTGGGCGTTCGACGCCGCCACCATCGCCGGGGCGATCACGCCCCGGACGCGGGCACTTGTCCTCAACGATCCGCTCAATCCCACAGGGACGGTAGCGTCGCCAGCCGACCTCGCCATGCTGGCGGGACTGTGCGTTGCGCATGATCTTTTCGCGATCTGTGATGAAGTTTGGGAAAACGTGCGCTTCGACGGCCGGGCGCATGCATCGCTGCTGGCGCAGCCGGGGATGGCGCAGCGGGCGGTCAAGATCGGCTCTGCGGGCAAGATCTTTGGCGCAACCGGGTGGAAGGTTGGCTGGATCGTAGGCGCCCCAGAAGTGGCCGCGGTGGTTGGCCGAGCGCATCAGTTCCTCACCTTCACCACCCCGCCGATGCTACAATGGGCCGTGGCCGAAGCGCTTGACGATCCGGCGATTGCACCAGGCTGCCATGCGCAATGGTCTGTCACGCGCGAGCGGCTGATTGCCAGGCTGAAGCAGCAGGGCTTTTGCGTGTTGGACAACGTGGCGACGTGGTTCACCTGCATCGACCTGCCTGCTTCCGGCATTGCGCTGGACGACCGGACGTTCAGCGAGAGGGCCGTGCGCGAAGCGGGCGTTGCCTCGATCCCCATCTCGGCGCTGTGGGAAGGGGAAGGACGTCCCGATCACATCGTCAGGCTGTGCCATTGCAAGAACGCCGCGATGCTCGACGAAGCGGTGGACCGGCTCGGCCGGTGGCGGACGGAATTGAAATCGAGCTAATTCGATTTCCTCGGTCCGGGCCGATAGTCCAGCAATGTCCAGACTCTGGCGCCACGAGCGCGACGTCGCCCGTCGCTTGGGAACGCAACCGAAGCAAGGCCCCATTGCCAGCGCTTCTGCACGGCAGAAGAAGCATATCATAACTTGCGCAACTCCTTATGCGCAAAACTGATAATTTACATTATGTAAATACCGATACCATAACTGTCCATGTAAACTGTGTCCAGTGTGATGGCGAAAGGCTTGCAGTCACGGGGGTCTTTCAACAGTATCAGCGACCGTGTCCACTCCGTTCGCTACGACGCCCTGGCAGGCTGCGCGCATCGAAATGCCCGGCGGTCGCCGGTCGTGGACGGTATTGGATGATGACGGCGATGTCGTCGAGTGCCTTCGTCACTGGATCGTCCATCTCGAACAGACCCATGCGTCACCAAACACGATCCGCGCTTATGTTCGCCACGTTGTGGACTTCGCTAGCTTCCTCGGCGCAAACGGCGCCGGCATCCATGAAGCCACGGTTGCGCTGTATGACAGCTTCCTTGCCTGGCGGCTTGCCCGCCGAAAGGATGCGCTGCCAAGTCCTCGGCTGATCCTGCTACGCAAGCAGGAAACGCGGATTCTGGCACCATCGACGCGCAACCAGATCCAGCTCGCGGTCAAATCGTTCTACCGCTTTTACAACGGCACTGACGACTTCGCGGTCGATACGACCGAGGTCACAAAGGCCTATGACGGCCATCGGATCTACAAGCCGTTCCTTGAGCATATCAGCCAGCGACGGACGACACGGCGCAAAGACCGTTATCTCTCGGGCGATCCCGGCCGGGTCCAGCAGCAGGTGCTCAAGAAGCGGCTGACGCCGAGCGAGGTTCTGCGGCTGATCGAGGCCTGCGGGCTCGCGCGCGACGCCTTCCTGGTCGTGCTGCTCTACAACACCGGCCTTAGGATCGGTGAAGCGCTGGGCCTGCGCCATGTCGATATCGATCTCGCCGAAAAGGTCATCTGGGTCGTTCCGCGCGAAGACAATGCCAATGAGGCCCGTGCGAAATCGGGCCGGACGCGCGGTGTGCCGGTGCACGACTACGTGCTCAACATGTACGTCGATTACATCACCAGCGACGAATATCTGCCAGCCTTCGAGTCCGGCGCCGAGTACGTCTTCACCAATGTCAAAGCCGGCGTCATCGGGCACGCCATGAGCCTGTCCTACGCGCAGAAGCTCGCGGGCCTGCTGGAGCAGCGCACCCATATCGCCTTCAGCTGGCACATGTTCCGCCACAGCCATGCATCCGAGGCGATCGCGGCGGGATACAGCCTGCTCGAAGTGGCCGACCGGCTCGGGCATGCCAGCCCGCAAACGACAGCGGCGTTCTATCAGCACCTGTTCGCCTCGGAAATCCGCAGGCTTTACCTCACAGGACCCGACGAGGTGCATGAAAGGCTTGAGAAACTTCGCGAGGCTGAGCTGCTCGGAAAGGATCTGCGATGGGCCTGACGCCGCTGGCGCTCGTCGGCGGCACGCCGCACGATACCGATCGCTACAACAACTGGCTTGAGGGGCGCCTCGCGGAGATATCCCCCCTCCTCGTCGCCAATCCCATTTGGTCGGACGCCATGATGGGTGAGGTGTTCGGCCATCCCTGGCTGAGCCAGACATACGCAAGCTTGCCGCTTCAGGCTGCGGTTCCGGTACTCACCAACGAGATCAAGGCTTACCTGGCGGTATCCGTTCTCGACGATCGCAAGGCGGACGCCCACTGGTTCCAGCGCCGGATCCCGGTGATCCGCTATCTGGTAGAGGAAGGCGCGGACCTGCTTGGTCACTTTGAGGCGGGCTGCCTTGCCGACATCCCTCACCCCGGCTTCGCGCCATCAGATGACGAGGGTGCGCGCAAACGGAACCACCACAACGATGCAGTGCTGGAGTGCTACGCCGCCTGGTATGGCGCGAATTATGGACGGCGCAGGCAAAGCCAGACCCGCCAGTGGATCCGGGGCGGCAAGATCGTCACCAGCGAGTTCCGCTCACCGGAAGTGCAGCTGTTCGGTGATATCCATCGCTTCGCGATCATCAACCGGGCGCAGATGGCACCGATGCATGACCGCGACATCATCCTGCTCAACGATCTCTACAGCGAGGAGGACACACGCTTCCGCGATCGGCAACGGCGAAGCGACACCTATATCAACTTCCTGAACTTCGAGCCGTGGCTGCGCCCGCTGATGCGCGGCTTCCTGCTCGACAAGGTCGCACATGGGGAATTTGCGCCAAGAACGGTGATCGCGATGCGATCTCGGTTACGGCTGTTTGCGCAGTTCCTCCACGAAGAATCCGTCGCTGGTCCTGCGAAGATCAACGAACTAACGATGGAGCGCTATCTTGCATGGGGAAACGCGCGCAATGCCGCCGGCAAGAACTGGTACACCGACATCGTCCAACTGATGCGGGCAGCACCGGTGCTACTGCCGGGGGAATGGCCGCGGATCGCGCTCGACAAGCGCGCGGCGCGGCGCATCCGTTACAAGCAGGCACCGGATGACCCGCGCAACCGGCTCTACGCTTCGCGAGAGGGCGCCAACCGGGCGGCGCCTCCTGAGGCCTTGGCCGCGATGATGGCCAGGCTCGATGAACTGCCTGCCCCTATCCCGGTAATCTTCATGATCGGGATCACCACCGGTGCGCGAGCCGAAGACCTGCATGCCTTGCTCTTCGACTGCCTGCGGCCCGATCCGCACGACAAGCGGTTCATGCTGTTCACGTTCTGGCAGAACAAGGTCAGCCGCTGGAACACCAAGCCCTTGCTGGCGACCGATCCCGCGCACCGGGCCATGATCGAGTTGATCGAAGCCCAGCAGGATCGCGTCCGGCAGCGTTACGGGCGCGCCACGAAATACCTGTTCCCCGTCTTTTACGGCAAGCGGGAATCGTTCCTCGGCTACAACTGGACCTTGCAGGAGCTCAGGATGCTGTGCCTCAGGCACGGGATCGTCGATGGCGAAGGCAAGCCGTTCGACTTCTCATGGCATCCGTTGCGCCACCATCGAGGGACACAAATGGCGGCCGAAGGCCACGACATCCTGAGCATCATGTTCGAGCTCGGCCATGCCTCGCCGGATATGGCGTCGATGTACGTCAACAAGCGTCTCGATCTCAAGAAGAACGCCTTGCTGCGAAAGGGTGGCGGCCAGTTCTTCACAATCGCGGGCAAGGTCGACGAAGCGGTCGGCGATCTCCTGCTGCGCAAGGAAACCATGCTGGCCACGCGGGTCTGCGGCGGCGCCTGCACGCTGCCAGGGCAACTCGGCGAATGGTGCGAGCACGCCCACGCCTGCCTGACCTGCCGGTTCTTCCGCGCCGATGGCGGCGACGTGGAGCACTTCCGCTGTGAACGGGCCGGACTTTACGCCGCGATCGAAGGGCTCGAGCAGGAAGCGCAGAACTACGAGGAAGGCGGACAGACCCGCATGGCCGACATCACGCGCAAGCGCCTGCAACGCAATAAGGATGCGGTCCACAACACCGACACCATCATCCGCTCCATCGAGGAGCACGGCCTCTACAAGGGTGAAAAGCAGCGCTACAGGCCGGCCACTGCTCGAGAGGAAGCGACGTCATGACCATGGGACCGGATCTGCGGATCGCAACACTCAACGATGCCCGCAGCCGTCGTAGCGCAGAGAAGCGCGCTGCAGTCGAGGATGCGATCATGCGGCTGCGCGACACCAGGCAGGCTGTGACGTTCGTCTCGGTGGCACGTGAAGCAAAGGTCAGCCGCCAGTACCTCTACAACAACTTCGCCGACGAGATCGGCGAGGAACGCGTCGAAACCCGCGCGGAAACCGAGGTGATAGACGGCAAGAAGGTCCCGCTGCGAACGCCCGAGGAATATCGGCACATCGAAGCGGCACTCCGCAACAAGATCGAGCGCCTTGAGACCGAGCTCCGGGATGCCCGTGCCGAAAGGGCTAAGGCGGACCGAACGGCCGAGCGTGAGCGCGGTAAGGCGGAACACTGGCGTCAGCTCTACACGGCTGTCCTAGCTCGCGTATCACCGGGACAGTCGCCCGAGCCGCTGCCCTCCTCTGAAGACTGAACCGTCACGCTGCGATCGGGTTACGATCAAGCGAGTAGGAAGTGAGCCGCCTACGGCGTCTTGCACTTCCAACTCCCTTGATCGTCCAAATTATGAGCGAAACACAATGGACAGGTTTATCGCCTGCAAACCATTGAAACTAGGACACAAGACACGAATTGGTGTTGATATATGTAAATCTACAAGCTTATTCATTTGAGGAAATACTCATATACGCGCGCAATCGTTGGTCTTGAGCGGCCGGGAACCTAAATCTCGGCAAATTCTGCCGAAAGCCTCACACATTCGGCAAAACCCATTTCATCGCGGCGATTACTAACGGCGGCACCGCAAGGATGAGGAAGCCGCCATGAGCCACTTTCGCCCCAAGTACGTGACTTTCGATTGTCACGGTACGCTGATCAATTTCCAGATGGCAGATGCCGCACGCGATCATTTTGGTCATTTGCTAGACGAGCCGCGCATGGTCGAGTTCATCCGCAACTTCCAGGCATATCGTCTCGATGAAGTGCTGCGCGATTGGAAGCCGTATAGCGAAGTGGTGTACAAGGCCCTGGAACGCACCTGCAAGCGCAACAACGTCTCGTTCAGGCCGGAACAGGCCGAGGAAATCTACAACCGGGTGCCCAGTTGGGGGCCCCATGCAGATGTACCAGAGGGTCTCGCAAAACTGGCACGGCATATCCCCCTGGTAATCCTGACCAATTCGATGAACGCACAGATACCGAAGAATGTGGCGAAGCTGGGCGCACCCTTCCACGCCGTTCTGACCGCTGAGGATGCCGGAGCCTACAAACCGCATCTGCAGGCGTTCGAGTACATGTTCGACACACTTGGATGCGGACCGGAGGACATCACTCACGTCTCCTCCTCGTTCCGACACGATCTGATGTCGGCCTATGACATCGGCATCAAAAGCAAGGTCTGGGTCAACCGCGGCCACGAGCCAGCCAATCCATTCTACGAATATAGCGAAATTCCAGACATCACACGCCTGCCCGCAGTATTCGGGCTGTGAGTCTCGGTTCGCCGAGGTGAATGCCATGGCGCCCACCGCACCCATTGCAGCACATTTTGGCGATGGCCCCGCGTTCCTGCGCGCTGCCGCCGAAAGCCTCGCGCAGCTTCCGGACATTGCCGAGCCAGAAACCGGCGAGTTCCTGCTGCATGCATACTACGGGATCAAGGCTGCCCTCACAACGCTGTCGTCCGAGGTCGAGCGCACTTGTGTGGCGACGCTTGCCGATGGCCAACGCCTGATCCTCAAGACCTCAAACCGGCTGTCCGCGTGTGATAGCTTTCGCTTCCAAAGCGCCGTTCTCGCCGAACTCGAGAATGCCGCCGACGTCATTGTCCCGCGTGTGATCCGCACAGATCAAGGCGGCTTGCTATTCGAGCATGAGGATACGGGCGGATACCTCCAGACGTGTGTCGATGGGCCAGCCCTGCACACGCTCGTGCATTCACCCGCCTTGCTGCACGATGTAGGCGCGGGGTTGGCGCGGCTAAACCGTGCCATGGCCACCCTTGAACTGCCCGGCGCCCGGCGGCCGGTCCTGTGGAACCTCCAATGCTGGAATGGCTTGGCCCGCCTGCAGCGTTACGTCCCCGAAGGACCCACCGCCTGCCATGTGCGGCAGGCTATGGCGGACTATTCCGAAGCCATCGCGCCCCGACTTGGCGAACTGGACTGGCAGGCCACTCACAACGATCCGAGCCCTTTCAACATGATCGCAACGCCGCAAGGCGTGGCCTTCATCGACTTCGGCGACGGCGGCTGGAACCCGCGCTTGCAGGACCTCGCCATTGCTGCGGGACACTTCGTTAGCGATCCTGCATTGCCATTGGGGGGAGCCGAGCATCTGATCGCAGGCTATGCCTCCATCCTGCCCCTCTCGGCGCTCGAGGTCGAGTTGCTGCCTGGCCTGATGCGTGCGCGCCAAGGTGCGCTCATCCTTATCAATCATTGGCGAGCGCATCTTTTCCCCGATGCAGCTGGCTACATCATGAAGAACGTCCACAGGGCCGAGAGAGGGTTGGCGCTCCTGAGCCGAAGCGAAACTGCAGCAGCCTGAGGCGCAAAAGTCACGTTCCTGACGACACCTGATACCCGAACATGAGGCGAGAATTGATGTCTGTAGATCTCATGCCCAATCGTTACCGCCCCGGCGATGCGGAACTGTCGGAGCGCGAGGCCGAGTTGATCGCACGGCGGGATGCTGTGCTCGGCGCATCCTATCGGCTACAATACCGCAAGCCTGTACACTTTGTCCGGGGCGAAGGCATGTGGCTCTACGATCCGGACGATCGGCCCTACCTTGATTTCTACAACAATGTGCCTTCGCTCGGCCACTGCCACCCGGAAGTAAATGCGGCGATGGCCGAGCAGGCCGCGCGGCTCAATGCCAACACGCGATATCTCGAGCCGAGGCTGGTGGAATATGCCGAGCGGCTCACATCAACATTTCCGCCCGAGCTGGACCGCGTGGTCTTCACCTGCACCGGCAGCGAATCCAACGACCTTGCCCTGCGCATCGCGCGTCTCGCGAGCGGTGGCGAAGGGGTCATCGTTACGTCTTACGCCTATCACGGCACCAGTGCTGCTGTAGCCGCGGTCTCTCCGAACCTGGGCGCTGCTGTGAACCTGAGTCCCTACGCAAGAATCGCGCGCCTTCCCGGCCCTGCGGGTGTGTCCGATGCAGACGCCTCCGGCTTCTTCGAAGCTGAAGTTCGTGCGGCGATCGCCGACTTGCAGCGTCGTGGCATCGGCGTCGCCGCGCTGCTGTTCGACAGCATTTTTTCCAGCGACGGCGTCTGGATCGATCCCCCGGGCTTCATTGCGGGCGCGGTCGAGGCAGTGCGCGAGGTTGGCGGGTTGGTCATATCGGACGAAGTGCAACCCGGCTTTGGCCGCACCGGCGCCCATATGTGGGGCTTCGAACGCCACGGCATCGTTCCTGATCTGGTCACCTTGGGCAAGCCGATGGGTAACGGCTTTCCGATCGGCGGCGTGGTCGGTCGACGGTCTCCGATGGAGAAGTTTGGCAACACAGCACGCTATTCGAACACCTTTGCCGGCAATACGGTCGGCATCGCTGCTGCCGATGCAGTGCTAACCATTTTGCAGCGGGACTGCATAATGGAAAGCGTACTGGCCGCTTCCGCACGACTGCATGCCGGGCTCGAACAGATTGCGAGCGAAACCCCCGGAATCCGTGCCATCCGCAATGCGGGGCTCTTCTTCGGCGTCGATATCGGTCTGGATTCGGACTCGACCCACCAGCGGCGTGGTCGGGCGCTGGACGTGGTCAATCTCATGCGGGATGACGGCGTTCTGATCAGCACGACCTCCGCAAACGAGGATACCCTGAAAATCAGGCCGCCTCTGGTTTGCCAAGAGGAGCATGTGGATCTCTTTCTGCGATCCCTTCGGAAGGCCCTGGTGGAGGCCTCGAGCTAGCGGCCGCATTCTCTTCGTGCCGTGCAGGGGGCCGCGAGATCTGCGGAAGATCGCACGGTGTCTGCGTAAAGGCACCTGCAACCACTTCCTGACTGATGAAGTCGCGGCAGCCCCATGCGAAGTCTGTGATGTCGAGGCTCATCGCCCGTCCGCCAAGTCGTAAACCGCCTGCCAGCCGCTCGCCTCGAAGCAGCCATAGCCTTATGACCCTGAGCAAGTCTGGACGCTAGCGTTACATTTTTCAGGTTTCTGCCTGATGCCAAGAGCAGGTGCTGGTTGCGCAAAGACGTTCACACCGGCCCCTTTGCACCACCCGCACCTAGTGCATCCGTCCATGCCGTGATCCCGTCCACACGCATTGGTTCCATGTCGAGGGGGCGCATCACGCTCAGCATGCCGTACCAACCGCTACCTGCCACACCCGCATGAGACTCGCGGTCACGTTCGGCAAGCACCTGCACTTCCACGTGATGGCGCTCGATGAGTTCGGCCAATTGCGCAGCACCGGCAGGTGAGAGCTTGACGGTCTCTGCACTGTAGACGGTCTCAGGCTGAGAATAATCAAGTTCGAACAACGTGCGCTTCATGTGAACCTCGAACAGGGCGCGCAAGGGTTGCTTCCGAAAGACCAAAGCGCGGTCTACCAGCGGCCGCACGCGCCCGCTGCGCAACCGGTCAATCAGCGCCAGACGTTCAAGCCGTTCGAGCGCAGCATCCATTGCCGCAGCGGGCACATTGAAGTCAGCCGCCACTTCCTCTGCCGGCACTCCGCCCAGCAGGGCCATGAACAGGAACGAGAGGAAGATGTTGGTCGACAAGGCTTTCTCCTGCGCCAGCGTCAGCTCATGCGCGAGATCGCCCGGGCACTCTTCTGCTTCCCTCGCCAGGTCACCCAGCACCAGCCCGCACAACTGCGCCATGCGCTCAAGCCGGTCGATCGTAAGTCCCTTGCCCGCCAGCCACCGCTTCACGGTGGCCTCACCGACGCCCAGCTCCCGCGAAAGTCGTAGAACTGTCCATCCATCTTTGCGCAAATGACGGCGCAGAGCAGAAATCATCGCTGATGCCGTAGGTTCGTATCGCGTCATGATCCGAATTAGATAACAGGATGATCCGTTTGGCAAGAGCCCGTCTTCGCACAACCGCACCCATGCATATGCTGCACCCAACGAACAAGATTCTGCGGACGATGCTGCGCAACATGCAGCGATCTCGCGAACCCAACGGGAGAATGAAATGACCGATATCCTCATCAAGAACGGCACCGTCGTGGACGGCACCGGTGCACCCGCCTTCAAGGCTGACGTGCGCGTGAAGAACGGCGTGATTGCCGAGGTCGGTGAAGGCCTCGCACCGGCTGGAGAACGCGTGTTTGACGCCAGCGGTTGCCACGTCACCCCCGGCTTCATCGAGAGCCATACCCACTACGACGGGACGATGTGGTGGCAGCCCGATCTCGATCCCCTGCCGGGCTATGGCGCAACGACGATGATCCTTGGCAACTGCGGCTTTTCCGCAGCACCGCTGCATAAATACATGCCCGCCCAGCGCGAGATGATCGGCATCTTCTCGTTCTTCGAGGACATTCCCGAAGGCCCGTTCATGCAGAACCTGCCGTGGGACTGGAACAAGTGGAGCGAGTACCGCGCATCGGTCGAACGCAACGTCAAGGCACCGCTGAACTACGCCGCCTATGTCGGCCACATCGCCATCCGCCTGGCAGCAATGGGCGTCGAGGCCTGGGAGCGTGAGGCAACCCCTGAAGAAATCGCGAAGATGGCCGAACTCCTCGACGACGCGCTCGCCGCGGGTGCGCTCGGCATGTCAGACAACATGCACGACCATGACGGTCAGAACCGCCCCGTCCCGACACTGATGGCGAACGACGCCGAGTTCGAAGCCCTGTTCGACGTGATGGAGCGCTATCCCGGCTGCTGCTACCAGGTCATTGTCGACACCTTCATGCGCATGACCGGCCCGGCCAATCTGGAGCGTCTCGCGAAGCTTCTCGGCGGCCGCAACATCAAGTGCCAGATTGCAGGGGCCATCCCGACGCTCGAATTCCAGAAGGGCATCCTGCCCGCCATGCAGGAATCGGTGCGCAAGATGCGCGAAGCCGGTGTCGACGTGTGGCCGGGCTATGCCCACGTCTCGCCCACCTCGACCCTCAGCCTGGTGAAGTCGCTGATCTTCGCGCAGTCGAACGATTATGTCTGGCATGAAGTCGTGCTTGAGGACGACCACCACAAGAAGGCGCAGCTTCTCGCCGATCCGGCTTGGCGTGCCCGTGCCCGTGAAAGCTGGGACACGCAGGCCTGGGATCATTCGCCGCTCAAGAACCCTCAGGAACTGTTCCTGCTCGACAGCGAGAACGGTACCGGGCCCTTGAACATCACGCTGAAGGAATACGCCGACAGCCTGGGCCTGCACCGCTCCGACGCTATGGCCGACTGGATCCTCAAGAACGGCACCCGCTCCACCGTCCACATGGCCCCCTTCCCCAAGGACGAGGACCTGACGCTGGAGCTGATGAAGGACCCCAAGACCGTCGGCAACATCTCCGACGCTGGCGCCCACCTGCAGATGCTGTGCGGTGGGGGCGAGAACGCGCTCCTGCTCACCCAGTATGTCCGCGAACAGAAGAAGCTGACGCTGGAGCAGGCCATCCACATCATGACCGGCAAGCTCGCCGGCCACTTCAACCTGCACGATCGTGGGGTGATCGCGGTAGGCAAGCGCGCCGACATTGCCGTGTTCAACATGGACGAGATCCAGCGCCGCGAAATGGTCAAGGCGCACGACGTGCCCGACGGCAAGGGCGGCACCACCTGGCGTTTCACCCGCGCCGCGATGCCCACCCGCCTCACCCTTGTGAACGGCGTTCCGACTTTCGAGAACGGCGCATTCACCGGCGCGATGCCGGGTGAGTTCCTGTCCCCCGCCAACGACGATGCTGCGCTGGCAGAGGCTGCGGAGTGACCGTCTTAGCGAGGGCCAAATCCCCAAGATGAACCCTCGCACTGGGGGCGTCCACTCCCTCCCGGACGCCCCCTAACCCTTTGCAGAATATCAGGAAAGGATGCCGACATGAGCGAAGCAAAGATCGGCGATGCCGACCGGGCCTACTTCAACGGCCGGATCCAGAAGATCGAGACTGAAAGCTCGGTCCTCGTAAGCTCTTCCAAGTACCTCAACCATGCGGGCCTGCGCGCACTGATCTCGCAGGAGATGCTGCGCCGCAACGGGCCTGACCTTCCCAACACGGCATACATCCCGGAAGTGGCGCAGATCCTCCACGATCTGGAAGACATGCCCCGCATCATTGAACTGTTCGAGACGGAAAAGGCCCGCCTGCCGCTGTTCAAGCGCTGGCTCGAGCGCAAGAGCCTGTCCAACTTCACGATCGACGAGACCAAGGACTGCGCCCCCGGCACGCTGGGCGCGAAGATCCACGATTTCATGGTCAATTCGGGCTACCAGCTCGATCTGTTCTTCCAGGAAATTCAGGTCGTCAACGACTTCACCTATTACCTGCGCCAGACCGCGCTTTCGCACGATATCGAGCACATGATCACCGGCTTCGGCCCGAACCATGGCGGCGAAATAGCGCTGCTTTCAGCCAACATGCACGCCAAGGCGCTCTACTTCCACCCCGAGCTCAGCAACTTCTTCAGCCGCATCGCCTATTACCTCAAGGCCAAGACGACGATGAAGGACGCGCTGTTCTATCCCGAAGCGATGGTCGTGAATCTCGAAGCGGAGTTCATCGGCGCGCAGCAGGGCCGCAACTGGAAGTACCCGCTGATGCTGGTCGACTGGCGCGAATATGCCGACGTCCAGATCGAGGACATCCGTCGCGAACTGAACATCACGCCCGTGATCGACAGCCGCTGGGACGATACCAACCGCCTCTGCAACGAGGACGACCCCAACTATGGCGTCCCGATGATGGAAGCTGCCGAATGAAGGCCAGTCCGATCATCACCGGACCACCTTGCTGAATGACAGGGGCGGCGAGCGCAGCGCGCTTTGCCGCTCCTTTTGCATCGCGCCCGGCAACAAGCTCTGGCGTCAGAAAACAACGGAGGGAGAGACATCATGAAAGCACGGCATACCCACAGCATGCTCCTGCGCGGCACGATACTTGCGGCTGGCGCGCTGGCCTTCGCACCTCTGGCCCACGCCGAGGAAAACGCAGCTGAAGAGCAGGCCGAAACCACCGGCCAGTCAGCCTCGGTCCAGGAAATCATCGTCACTGCCCAGCGCCGCGAGGAAAGCCTGCAGAAGGTTCCCGTGGCAGTTACTGCGATTGGCACCGAACAACTGGAAGCGTTGCGCGTCACCAGCGTGCGCAACCTCGCCGGCCTCGCGCCCAGCCTGCAGTTCAACGCGCAGGGCCAGCAATCCAACCCCACCATCATCATTCGCGGCGTCGCTTCCGGAACCTCGTCGAACTCGGTCGATCCCAAGGTCGGCATGTATATCGATGGCGTGTACATCGGCCGTGCCGTGGGATCGCTGCTCGACTTCTCCGACATCCAGCGGGTCGAGGTGCTGCGCGGGCCGCAGGGCACGCTGTTCGGCCGGAATGCCACATCCGGCGCAATCAGCATCGTCACCGCCGCCCCCAAGGGCGAGTGGGGCGTGCGCGCCACCGGCTCCTATGGCAACTACGATGCCTTCCGCGGCAAGGTCTCGCTCGACCTGCCGCAGATTGGCCCGTTTTCGATCCGCCTGTCCTACCTGCATGACCAGATCGATGGGGACGTGACCAACACGATGGGCGGCAAGGGTCTCAATATCGCCCTGCGCGCGCCCGAATTCGGCACGCAGCGCTTCGTCAACAAGCTCGGCTATCGCAACGTCGATGGCGGGCAAATCGCGGTGCGCGGCGAGTTCGGCGCGCTTATCGCCGATTACCGCTTCGACTATACCGACACCCGTGCCTCGGGCCGCGCGATGCAGAGCCTTGGCGTGATCCCCGACGCCTCGGGGCAGTTGCTCGGCCCCATCGTGGCGCTTCAGCCGTTCTTTGGCGGCACTACCAACGAGGGGCTGAATGGTCCCTTGTCCTCGGTCGCAGCTGCCACCAGCGAGGAGCATGTCGTCACCCAGGGCCACAGCCTGACGTTGACGCTCGAGGCCAGCGACAACTTCACCGTCAAGTCGATCAGCGCCTACCGCAAGTTCCGGCAGGACCCGGTGATCTTCGATCTCGGCTCGGCCGGCGGCATGCGCTTCACTTTCCAGCAGTTGGGTGCATTCCTTACCCCCGGGCTGACCCCGCAGCAGATCCAGGCGATCCTGTTCAACCCGGCCAATGCACCCGGACCTAACGACTACTTTTTCCCGCTGCTTTCGGCCCGAGCCACTCGTCAAGAGCAGTTCAGCCAGGAGCTGCAGTTCCAGCTTTCCAACGACAGTTACCAGTTGACCGCTGGCCTGTTCTATTTCCACGAAAAGTCGCCCGGCACCGAAGTGCTCGGCATCCTTTCGCCCACGCCGTCTGCCACCATCGTGCCAAGCCCGCTCGACAACATCTTCGGCAGCGGCATCACCCGCACCGAAGGCATCAACGACTCCATGGCCGGCTATGCCCAGCTGACCTGGCACCTCTCCGATACCTTCGACCTGACCGGCGGCCTCCGCGGCACGATCGACGACCGCGAACTAAAGATCTTCGTGATCTCGGGCGCGCAAGGTGGCTCGCTGGGCGTTGGTGACTACAAGGCAACCTACAAGAAGCTGACCTGGACCGGCATCGCGACCTGGCGCCCGACCGAACAGACCACACTCTTTGCGAAAGTCGCCACCGGCTACGTTTCCGGCGGCATCCTTTCGGGCATCCCCTATCGTCCGGAAAACCTGACCAGCTATGAACTGGGCGCCAAGACCCAGTTCCTCGACAACAAGGTGCGGCTGAACGTGGCGGCCTACTACAACGACTACAAGGACCTGCAGACCCAGAATTTCATCAACGGGCGACAGTTCTTCGACAACGCAGGCAAGGCGAAGATCAAGGGCTTCGAAGCCGAACTGGATGTCGTGCCGGTCGCGGGCCTGAACCTTTCAGGCAGCGTGTCCTACACCGACTTCGACTACAAGCAGTTCATCCTGAACGGGCAGGACGTCGCTGCCTTCGCACGCCCGACATACTTCTCGAAGTGGACCGGCCGCGCCGCCGCCAGCTACAACTCACCCGATTTTTCCAGCAGCGGCGGTCATGTCACTGCGCTGATCGAGGGCCGTTACCGCAGCACATACTACCTCACCTCCACTCCGCTGCGTGATCTTCTCACCAACCAGCCAGTACTGGAGGACCGCAACCGCCAACCCGCCTACTGGCTGGTCAACGGTCGCTTGGGCGTTGCCGACGTGGGCCTCGGCGGCGCCAAGGTCTCGCTCTCGGTGTTCGGGGACAACATCTTCAACAAGCGCTACATCAGCTTCGGCGCCCCGGTACTGCTGTTCACCGGCAGCTACGAACGCGGACGCACGTATGGCGTGGAGCTGGGCGTCAACTTCTGATCTGCCAAAGTCTGATCGCATTGCAACAGGGGAGAGGGGCCGGCGCGAAAGCGCCAGCCCCTCGGTTGTCTCGGGGCTCAGCTGTATTCAGGCCACAGCAGCGAGGCCTCACGGCTGTCCAGATCGACCGCGCCGACAATGCCCAACGCTGCTCGCGCCTCTTCGATCGGCAAGTGGAATACGTCCTCGTACTTCGCCATCCAGTAGGGGCCGGACTGCTCGCCCACGTCCATGCCGCGGCGCATGGCCTTGAGCGCGGTCGGGAACGCGGCCTGGTAATGCAGCCCGGTGCGCGAAACGAGCCTCAATGCGCCCAGCAACTGCCCGGCATTGATAAGGCCGACCAGTTCAGGATCGAGGAAACGCGGCAGGTTCGACAGCCGAGCGAAGTAGGGCACCAGCTCGCCGATGATATCGAACCCGCCGCCGCAGACGATATGCTCTAGGTCATGCGTCTGGCCGCTGCGGAGCGAGAAATACTCGAACTGGTTGCGGGGAGTGAAGCGCGGCACGATGTCGATCTCGAAACCGTTGTCGCGCAAGTAGCGCCCGAAGGTGTGGCCAAGCGAGCCATCCGGATTGGCCAGCAGCTCCTCCACGGTGAAGTTCGACGAAAAGCCCGCCGCGAACCACGCATCAAGCTCAGGCCAGCGTTTGCGCTCGGCGGTGAACAGTTCCTCGATGCGCGGCACGTCGAAAATGTCAGCAAGGATGCCATAGAGCTTGTGCGCATCAAGCGTTGTGGGCGAATCCTTGCCGCTCTTGCGCAAATAGGCCGTGGCCAGCCAGTCGCGCAGGCGCGGCTCGTTGAGGTAATCGGAATTGCTGACCAGCACGGTGCTGTCGGTCGCCACAGGCTTCGCACCGCGCGCAAGGTAGGGCAGGTCGTCGGCCATCAGCTTGTCCTCTTTCAGATCAGCGACGCCGGCACGCGCACCGGCATCTCCAGCAGGTGCTGCGCCATGCTCTTGGCCGCGGCATCGAAGCGCGGCGATAGGTTGATCCCGCCGCCTTGTGCGTCATGCGCCAGGAAGTTGATCGCATGGACGCCCGGCACTTCGAACCGCTCGACCCGCGCATGCGCGGGAGTGTCGAAGAGGTGGCGATACCAGTCCGTCACTGCTGCCACGGTCAGGCTCGCCCGGATCCACGGCAGAAATGCCGGATCGCGGGCAATGACCGCGACGTTGAACAGCCGCCCCTTGTCGCCACTGCGTGCCCACGCCAGCCGGATCAGCGGCACTTCGACGAGTTCGCCATCGATCACTGCCGCTTCGCCCTCGATCTGCGGCAATGCCGCCGGATCGAACCCCGGCACCACCGGGTCGGCAAAGTCCAGCGCCACTCCATCAAGCGCCACCGCTTGCGTCACGCGGCGCCGGTCGATCAGGCCGAAGAACATGCCCGTCAGCGGAAAGGCGCGCGGTGCGGCGATGATCGGCGCGATCGAGGTGCCGACCGCCATGTTCATGATCGCTGTGGTCTGTTCGCGCCCGAACAGAATGCAGGCTGCCGGATTAGCATGATCGACCACGATCTTGAGCAGCACCTCGCGGGGCTCCAGCGCCTGCGCCCTCGGTCCCCACGCCGTCTCCGTGCCGATCACCTCGACATGGCTCTGCCGCCACGGCCCCCAGCCGCGCTCCTCCAGCATGGCGGAAACCCTCTCGAGCAAGGCCTCTGCCGTCCGCCGCGCCTTGGCCACAGCATCAATCCCGCTGACCGGAATGAGCGCAACCGAGCGCCAGCCATCTTCATGAGTCCCGCACAGCTTGAGCGTTTCGGGCGCTGGATAGCCCTTGGCACCGCGCACGAGCACCCGGTCCGGCCCCACTTGCTCCAGCATGATCCCGGTAAAGTCGCACACCACATCGGGCACGATGTAGGCGCGCGGATCGCCCACTTCATAAAGCAGCTGCTCGGCAATCGTGCCCACTGAAACGAGGCCGCCCGTGCCATCGGTCTTGGTCATCACAACGCTGCCATCGGCATGGCATTCGCCAACCGGAAAGCCGATGTTCGCCCAGTCCGGAACATCCTGCCAGTCGGTGAAGGTCCCGCCCGTCGCCTGCGCGCCGCATTCCAGCAGGTGCCCCGCCACCGTGCCCGCTGCGAGCAGATCCAGATCGTCCGGTCCCCAGCCAAACTCATGGATCAAGGGCCCGAGGATCAGCGCGGAATCGACCACGCGCCCGGTAATCACCACGTCTGCCCCGGCATCCAACGCACGCGCGATCCCGAACGCGCCGATATAGGCGTGCATTCCGATCTCGCCCTCGGGCAGGGATGCGCCGCTGTACATATCGCGCAAACCCTCGGCGCGCAGCTGCGGCACTAGATGTTCGACGTCGTCGCCAGTCACTGTCGCCACGCGCAAGGTCAGCCCCTGCTCGCGCCCACGTTGGCGGATCATCTCGGCCAGGCCTTCCGGGTTCATGCCCCCGGCGTTGGCGGTAACGCGGATGCCGCGCGCCTTCAGTTCCGTGAGATATGGCCCGATGTGGATGTCGACGAAATCCGGTAGGAAGCCTGAGCGCGGATCGGCCTGCTTCATCCGCCGGAAGATGCCCATCGCCCCTTCGCCCAGGTAGTCGAAGGCAAGGTAGTTCAGCCCCTCGACCTTGAGCAGCCCCGGCACGGCAATCGCGCTGTCATTCAGCGCCCCGCTCGCCCCGCCGATGCGGACGACCTTGCCCGCTTCAGTCATTGGCCCCGGTCAGGTCCCGCGCCGCGACATAGCCGAAGGTCATTGCCGGCCCGATGGTCACGCCCGCACCCGGATAGCTTTCGCCCATCGCCGATGCCGCGTTGTTGCCAACGGCATAGAGCCCGGCAATCGGCTGTCCGGCATCGTCCACCACCTGCGCCTTGGCATTGGTGCGCAAGCCTCCGTTGGTGCCGATGTCGCCGGGATAGATCGGCATGGCGTAGAACGGCCCCTCGGTCAGCGGTCTCAGGCAGGGATTGGGCTGGTGGCGATAGTCGCCATACATCTTGTCATAGGCCGCCTCGCCGCGATGAAATTCGGGATCCTCGCCCTTGGTCGCGCCTGCATTGAACCGTGCGATCTGCAGCTCCAGCGCTGCCGGATCGACGCCCATGTCCCGCGCCAGTTCAGCAATCGTGCGCCCCTTCTTGAGGATCGACTTGACTGCACCCGATTGCAGCCAGTCCGGCACCAGTGGCAGCAGCGGCCCCATCGGGAACTGGTGGCGATACTTGTGGTCGAACACCATCCAGCTGGGGCTGGCATCGGCGAATTCGCGCTGCCGCCGGGCCATCTGCTGGCCGACGATGTGGTACGAAGCGGCCTCGTTGAGGTAACGCTGGCCCTTCTGGTTGACCATGATGCACCCCGGCAGAGCGCGTTCGATCGTGCACAGCCGCCCGCGGTCCTCGCCGGGAACATGAAACACCGGCGCGGCCCAGGCCGAATGCATGTTCATCGTGCCCGCGCCTACGGCCTGCCCTGCCCGGATCGCATCGCCTGTGTTGCTGGTCACCCCGCCCGATGCCCAGGCCTTGTTGTAGAGCGGCGCGTTCGCATCACGCATCTGCTGGTTCTTGTCGAACCCGCCCGCCGCCAGCACAACGCCCTTGCGCGCGCGGATGGCAAAAGGCTTGCCGTCCTTTTCCACCACCAGCCCGGCGACACGCCCGTTCTCGGTCACCAGCTCCTTCATCGGCGTCTTGAGCCACACCGGCACGCCTGCCTCGTTCAGCGCGACCCGCAAGGCGCCGGTCAGCGCATTGCCCAGCGTCAGCCGCCGATCTTTGCGCGAAGTGAAGCGCAGCGGCCAGTCGAACCAGTACTTCGCCATGTTCTTCGCCAGCCCCGTCAGCCAGCCGGGACCGCGATAGAGCAACTGGTAGGTCTCGGCGAAGGTCCAGTTGAGATAGCCGAAGAGGCTCGCCGCAGGCGATGGCAACCGCTGCGTCTTGAGGTCCTCGCCCAGCAGCGTGCCGTCGAACATCTCGGGCAGGTGGGTGCGGTATCCGGTGACCGATCCCCCGGGGTTCTCGGCATGATAATCGGGATAGGGCTGCGAGGTGTAGACGACGCCGGTGTTTGCCGTCACCCAGCGCAGCATCGGCGCGGCGTTCTCGACATAAGCGCGGATGTTCTCGTCGGGCACGTTGTCAGCCGAAAGCGCGCGGACATATTTGAAAGCATCGTCCAGATTGTCCTCAAAGCCCATTGCCTTGGCCTGGTCGCTGCCCGGAATCCAGATGCCGCCGCCAGAGGTGGCGCTTGTTCCACCCCACAGCTTGTCCTTCTCAACCACCACGACTTCCGCACGGTTCTTTGCCGCCACCAGCGCGGCGAGCATCCCGCCTGCGCCCGATCCGACGACGACAACGTCGACCTCGCTCTGCCACTCCATGCCCATCTCGATCCTGTCCCGGATTCCTTGGCGGAAGCCCTTGCTATCAGGTAACGCAGATGCCGCCACAGATCTCCCAATGTCAACACCATGCGTAGCCGTGAAGACATGTTTTTACGAATATTCGAGAGAAACGCGAGAAATGCGCGTCTCCATGGGGAAATTTGGCCCAGATATTCCGCAAGATGCCAAAAGCCTCCGCTTTCCACCTTGATTATCGTAGGGCAATCAGCCATGGATTACGCAATAATGGACAATATGACGCTGCAAGGCAGAATCCTGCACGTCGTAGCCGCTCGGACGAGGAACCGCAAAGTTGTCTTCCAACCTCTACCCCCACCTGCTCTCGCCGGGCCGCATCGGCACTATGGAGACCAAGAACCGCATTGCCGTCACCGCGATGGGTGTAAGCTTGTCGGAAGATGACGGCACGGTAGGCGAACAACTGATCGCCTACCATGAAGAGCAGGCGCGCGGTGGGGCTGGTCTGATCATCTGTGGCGTGGCCGGCGTTGCTTGGCCGGTCGGCGCAGTGGCAATGCAGCAGACCGCGATCTCGGACGATCGTTTCATCCCCGGCCTCAGGGCACTGACGGACCGTGTCCATGCTCACGGTGCGAAGATCGCCACGCAATTGCACCACGGCGGATTCGTTGCCGGATACAGCTTCAACCGCTGGGGCCATAAACTGTGGGGACCGGCCGTTCCGCCCGCGCCCAAGGGCAGCTTCATCGACTACTTCCTCATGGAGGAACTGCAGGCGCTGGCCGGCATGAAGATGCCCGAGCTCAAGGTGCTCGAACAGGCCGACATCGACCTTGCCGTGCAGCAGTTCGCACAAGGCGCGCGCCGCGCCAAGGAAGCCGGATTCGACGGGATCGAGATCCACGGCGGCCACGGCTACCTCCTGTCCTCGTTCACCTCGCCGTATACCAACACCCGCACCGACCAGTACGGCGGCAGCGTGGAGAACCGCCTGCGCCTGACGCTTGAGGTCATCGCCGCGATCCGCGCCGAAGTCGGCCGCGATTATCCGCTGTGGATCAAGCTCGATTCACAGGAAGTGGGCAAGCCCGGCGGCATCACGCTGGAAATGGCCAAGGAGCACGCCCGCCTTGTCGAAGCCGCCGGCGTCGATGCGATCACCATCACCTCGTACCACGATACCTCTGTCGGAAAGCTGCACTCGCAGTCTAACATTCCGCATCTGGAAAACTGGAACCTCCCCGCCACGGCCGAAATCCGCAAAGTCGTGTCGATCCCGGTGATCGGCTCAGGCCGGATCGAGGTGGACAGCGCCGAAAGCGCCATCGCCAAGGGCGAGACCGATTTCGTCGCGATGGGCCGCAAGCTGCTGGCCGACCCGCACCTGCCGCGCAAGCTGACAACGGGCGAGACCGAAAAGGTCCGCCCCTGCGTCTATTGCTACACTTGCGTCTCGGCGATCTACATGGGCCAGCCCACGCGCTGCGCGGTCAACGCCAACCTTGCTCACGAGTTCGAAGGCGATGCGCCTGCCGCAAACGGCAATGCTAGTCACGTCGCCGTGATCGGTGGTGGACCCGGCGGCATGGAATCGGCCCGCAGGCTTTCGGCCCTCGGCCACAAGGTCACGCTGATCGAGAAGTCGGACCGCCTGGGCGGCACCCTGCGCTTTGCCAGCCTCGCCTATGAACCGAACGAGCGCCTGCTCGAATGGCTGCGCCGTGAGGTGAAGGAGGCCGACATTGACGTCCGCCTCTCGACCGTCGCAACCCCCGAACTGCTGCGCGAACTCGGCGTACAGACCGTCATTGTAGCCACTGGCGCGATCCGCGACATGCCGCCCATCCCCGGCAACGATCAGGACCACGTCTACTCGGGCGATGATATGCGCCGCATGATGCTGGGCGAAAGCTCTGACGATCTGAAGCGCAAGACCGGCCTGTTCACCCGTCTCGCCACCAAGGTCGGCGCGGCGACGGGTGCCACTGCCAATCTCGCGCTGGTGCGCAAGGCCACCCACGCCTGGATGCCGCTTGCGGATACCGTCACCATCATCGGCGGCGAACTCGTCGGCCTCGAACTTGCCGAATTCCTCAGCGAGCGTGGCCGCATCGTCAACGTGATCGAGGAAGCCCCGCGCATGGGCAAGGGCCTCACTCTGGTGCGCCGCATGCGCCTGATGGCCGAACTCGCCGAACATGGCGTCGGCCTCCACGCGGGCGCAACCACCATCGCCATCGGCAAGGACAGCGTGACCTTCACCGACGCTGCGGGCCAGCCGCAGACCGTTCCCGCCGGCAACGTCATCGTCGCCAAGGGCGCGCGAGGCGACCTGACGCTGGCGAATTCCCTCCGTATCGCCGGTTTCGATGTCCACGCCATCGGCGATGCCAACGGTGTTAGCTATATCGAGGGCGCAATGCACGGCGCGCGAGCAGCGGTGCGCGCCATCTGCGAGGTGGCCTGATGGCGCGTCCGGCAAACGGAACGCGAAGCGCCAGCAGCCTCGCCGCCCGCGTGTTCAGCTTTGACGCTACCGATCAGGCGATCATCCGCGAGTTGCGCAGCAACGGCCGCGCCAACAACCAGCAGATCGCCGAACGCCTCGGCCTTACAGCGACGACAGTCTCCACCCGCATCCGCCGGATGGAAGACGCGAACCAGTTGCGCGTCGTCGCGGTGTCCGATTTCTCCGCCCACGGCTTCAACGTCCTGCTGCGCATCTCGGTCGAGGTGGACGGCCGCCCAGCCTCGGAAGTCGCGGCGGAGCTTGGCGCCCTGCCCGAAGTCTTCGCCGCGCATATGGTCACCGGGCGCTACGACATCGACATGCTCGTCGCCCTGCGCGATTTCGACAGCCTGTCCGATTTCCTGCTGGACAAGCTCTCCACGGTCCGCGGCATCCGTACCCTGACACCGGCCATCGTGGTCGACATCATCAAGTACAAGTTTGACGAGGCCCCGATCGAAAGCCGGAGTCAGGAGGCAAGGCCCTGATGCCGAACGAACAAACTGCGCTCGATGCCCGCCTAAAGCGCGTACTGCGCTTCATGCCAGCGCCCCTGGGAATTGTTACGAGCTTCGATCCCGAAAATGGCGCGCCGGTGGGCCTCGCCATGTCGGCATTGATGCCGGTATGCCTGGATCCTCCAGCAATGGCGATCTGTGTGAACCGCTCGGGTTCGGCGCACGATGCAATGATGCGGGCCGGACGGTTCTGCATCAACCTGCTGCAGGCTGGGCAGGACGGCCACGTCCGCCCCTTCGCCGATCCCGCTGCGCGCGAAATGCGGTTTCGCCAGGATGATTGGCGCCAACACGTCCACCATGCGCATGAGGGCCTCTGGTACATCGACAAAGCTCCCGCCGCGATCTTCTGCACAATCCGCGAGAATGTCAGATTTGGCACGCACGACCTGCTGGTCGGCGAGGTCGACGATCTAATCACTTCGGGCAGTGACGATATCGTCGGTTGGGCCAACGGCTCGCTCTATCGGCCCACTCCCATTTGCTGAAGGCACGACCATCATGACAGAAGCATCCCTCCTCGCCCGCATCGATCGGCTGGAGTCCCTCGACGCGATCCGCCAGTTGCCTGCCAAGTATTCGCTCGCTCTGGACATGCGCGACGGCGATGCCTGGGTAAACCTATTCCCCGAAGACGTGCGTGTCGGCGGCGGCAAGACCGGACGCAAAGCCCTGCGCGATTGGTTCGACGAAACGCACTCTATGCAGTTCGACGGTACCAGCCACCATATCGGCGGTCACATCATAGACTTCGACGATCCCGATCATGCGCAAGGCGTGGTCTATTCCAAGAACGAGCACGAATGCGGCGCCGAGTGGGTGCTGATGCAGATGATGTACTTCGACCAGTATGAACGCATCGACGGCCGCTGGTACTTCCGCCGCCGCCTGCCGCTCTATTGGTACGCCAGCGACATCAACAAGGCACCGGTGGGTGATCGCAAGATGCGCTGGCCCGGAGTGCCACCCTATCACGGCAGCTTTCATGATCTGTTCCCGAGCTGGAAGACCTACTGGGCCCGACAGGGACAGCCGCACGATGGACCTGTAGAGCCGCCCGCTCCGCTCGAGAAGTTCATCGAGACGATGCGGCGTGGCGCGCCACTGCCCAAGCCTCGCGTGCGGAGCTAAGCGCCATGGCCGATGTATTCTCGCCCGTGAAAATCGGCGATCTTGCCTTGCGCAACCGCGTAGTCATGGCACCGATGACCCGCGACCGCGCCGGACCGTGCGACGAACCTACCGAACTCATGGTCGAATATTACCGCCAGCGCGCCTCGGCCGGGCTGATCGTCACCGAAGGCACTCAGCCGTCGCCAACCGGCAAGGGCTACTGGCGCACGCCAGGCATTCATTCGCCGGAACAGGTCGCCGGCTGGCGCAAGGTGGCCGATGCGGTTCATGCCGAAGGTGGCCTCATTGCGATGCAACTGATGCACGTTGGCCGCGCCGCCGTTCGCGCCAACAAGGACCCGGAGGCAAAAACCGTCGCCCCCAGCGCGATCCCCTGCCCCGATCCGATCCCCGGCCCCGATGGCATCCCCGTCGCCACCGAAATGCCTCGCGCATTGGCAGCGCACGAGATTCCCGGCGTGATCGCCGAATATGTCGCAGCTGCGCGCAACGCCCGCGCCGCCGGCATCGACGCGGTCGAACTGCACTGTGCCTCCGGCTACCTGCCGATGCAGTTCCTCTCGTCCAATTCAAACCAGCGCAGCGACGCCTATGGCGGCAACGCAGAGAGCCGCGTCCGCTTCGTGGTGGAAACCCTCTCCGCAATTGCCGCCGCCATTGGCGCGGGCCGCGTCGGCTTCCGCATCTGCCCAGGCGTTACCTTCAACGGCATGGCCGACGCCGATCCAGCCGAGACCTATACGACCCTGCTGAAGGCTGTGGACGGCATGGGCCTCGCATATTGCCACCTGATCCACATTCCCAATGCCGGGTTCGACAGCCTCGAACTCGTCCGCGCCAACTGGCGGGGCGCGGTGATCGAGAACTGCGGGCTCACGCTCGACAAGGCCAACGCGGTGATTGCGCAAGGCAAGGCCGAGGCCGTTTCATTCGGCTACGCCTATATCGCCAACCCCGATCTGGTGGAGCGCTTCCGTTCCGGCGCCCCGCTCGCGAAGGGGGACCGCGCCACATTCTACACCGGCCACGGCGACGATGCGCGCGGCTACACTGACTACCCGCGCGCGGGTTGAGCGAGGACACCATGAACAGACTTCAAGGCAAACGCGCCGTCGTTACCGGCGGAGCGCAGGGCATCGGCGCAGCCATCGCCCGGCGGCTGGCGGATGAAGGCGCGACGGTCGCCATTCTGGACCTTTCGGCGCAGAAGGCTGGCGCAGTCCTGCCCGCGCCCCATATCGGCGTGGCCTGCGACGTGTCGGACACCGCCTCGGTGGACGCCGCCTTTGCGCAAGTGGCTGACCAGCTTGGCGGGATCGACATTCTCGTCAACAACGCCGGGATCGGAAGCGCGCCGGGCGATGGCATGGCCGAATTCTATGCAGGCCAGGCTGCCCGCGCGGGAGGCGATGAAACTGCCTTTGCCGACCAGACCATCCACTGTGCTGACGAAGGCTGGTCAAAGGTCCTGTCCATCACGCTCGACGGCGCCTTCCGCTGCAGCCGCGCCGCAGTGCGGATGATGGCTTCACAAGGCGCAGGCGGTTCGATCATCAACATCGGCTCAACCGCTGCGCTCGCCGGCAATGGCCCGGTGCCCTATGTCACCGCCAAGGCCGCCGTCCTCGGCATGACACGCGCCATGGCGCGCGAGCTTGCCCCGCGCGGAGTTCGCGTCAACGCGGTCAACCCCGGTGCGACCGAGACTCCGATCTACGCGCCCCTGCCCGAAGAGGTGAAAGCCGCCGTCGCCGCGGATAGCGTAATGAAGCGCCTTGCGCGGCCAGAGGAAGTCGCAGGCGCAGTGGCTTATCTCGCCAGCGAGGATGCCAGCTTTGCCACCGGCAGCACGATAAATGTCAACGGTGGCGCCTGGTTCAGCTAAGCGAGGGCTGCCGACGCCTTCGAACCTGGTCAACGTGCAGCCGCGCCATTGATGAAATTCAGCGATAAGACGCGGATCTTTCGGCGCTATGCGCCACATTTTCCATGACAACGGTTGGCAGGATGACGATGCAGGCCAGGACGTTGATCACGACGGCCAGTTCGAATGCGATCAGTAACCGCTCATCCGCGGCGGTAAAGCCAGTCGGGCCGACCGCCTCGGGGCTCCGCGTCTTTCGCTTCAGGACCATGAGCCACCTACACGATTAGAGACATCAGGAGCGCCATTCTACGCAAGAAGCCATTGGTTTCCAAGGAAGATTTTAACTGACGGGATGCGTCTCGGCTTGTGTCGCCTCCTCTGCATGGTCAAAATTGACCAAAATGCCGCAAAAAGCGGTGGGTTGCGCCTAGAAAGGCCGATATACGAAATTGCAAAGCTGTTATTTTGCGCATTAGGTTGACATTGGCGTGGCAACAGGTGCATTTGCGTTGAGATCAAGGAATCGGGAGAAGCAAAGCAATGGCTCATGACATGACCGGCCAGGTGGCCGTGGTCACCGGCGGTAGTGACGGCATTGGCCTTGCAACCGCCAAGCTGCTGGCAGCGCGCGGGGCCACGGTCGTGATCTGCGCCCGCCGCGAGGACAAGCTTGAAGCGGCCCGGGCCGAGATCGCGCAAGTCGGGAAGGTCGAAGCAGTCCGTCTCGACGTTTCCGATGATGCCGCCTTTACTGCGGTGATCGAAGACGTCGCCGCGCGGCATGGACGGCTCGACATGCTGGTGAACAACGCCATGTCGGTCCACTATGCGCCGATTTCAAAGCTGACGCTGGAACACTGGCGCAAGGATTTCGCAGTCAATGCCGATGCCGTGTTCGTCGGCACCAAGGCGGCAATGGCGGTGATGGCGAAGCAGGATATTGATGGTCGCCAGCGCGGCTCTATCGTCAACATCGCCTCCACCTGCGGGATCAAGGCGTTGGCCAACATGGCAAGCTATTCGGCCTCGAAGGCCGCACTGGTCCACTTCACCGCAGCTGCGGCGATGGAAGGTGCCCCGCTCGGCATCCGGATCAACGCCATCGTGCCGGGGCAGGTGCAGACCGCCGCGACGCAGGACTATGAAAGCCGCGCGCCTGATTTTGCGGCCGCAACCACCCGCGCCATCCCGATGCAGCGCGGCGGCGAACCCGACGAACTGGCCGAGGCGATCGTGTTCATGCTCTCCAGCGCAGCCAGCTACATCACCGGCACTGCCCTGCCCGTCGATGGCGGCAAAGCCGCACAGCTCTACATGCCGGGTTGAGGCGCAGCGACATGAAGCTTGGATTTTCCGCCGCCGACGAAGACTTCCGCGCCGAATGCGCCGAGTGGCTGCAGGGCCAGATGGCAGGCGAATTCCGCGATATCAGGGGCGTGACCCAGCTTACCGCCATGCCCGAACGGCGGCGCGAATGGGAGCAGCAGCTCGGCGAACACCGCTGGGGCTGCATCGGCTGGCCGACGCAATGGGGCGGGCGCGATGCTACGCTGGCGCAGCAGGTGATCTTCGCCGAGGAATATGCCCGGGCCGGGGTTCCGGGACGCATCAACCACATCGGAGTGGAGCTTGCCGGCCCCACCATCCTCACATTCGGGACCGACGAGCAGAAGCGCCGCTTTCTTCCGGATATCGCCGCCGGCAAGACCATCTTCTGCCAGGGCTTTTCCGAACCAAATGCCGGGTCGGACCTTGGCAGCGTGCGCACCAAGGGGCGCCTGGAAGATGGCGAATGGATCGTGGATGGCCAGAAGATATGGACCAGCCTCGCCCATATCTCCGACTGGATCTTCGTCGTCACCCGCACCCAAGAAGGATCGCAAGGGCCAAAGGGCCTGACCTTCCTGATGATGCCGCTGGATCAGCCGGGCATCGAGGTCCGTCCAATCCGCCAGATCAATGGCGATGCCGAGTTCAACGAGACCTTCTTCACCGAAGCGCGCTGCCCTGCCGACAGCCTGATCGGCGCACCAGGAGATGGCTGGAAGATCGCCATGGGCCTGCTTGCGTTCGAGCGTGGCGTGTCCACGCTTGGCCAGCAGATGGGCTTCCGCAACGAACTGGACGAAATCATCGCCGCGGCCAAGGCCACCGGCAAGGACCGCGATCCGGTAATCCGCCAGCGCATCGCCAGCGCCGAAATCGGCCTGCGGCTGATGCGCTACGGCGCGCTGCGGATGCTTTCGAACAGCGATCATTCCAGCATCGACGGCGCTGCCCTCACCTATAAGATCCAGTGGGCATCATGGCGCCGCCGCCTTGGCGAACTGGCGATGGACGTACTGGGCCAGGCGGGCGAAGTGGCCGCCGGCGGATCTTACGAATGGGACGTCCTGCCCAACCTGTTCCTGTTCAGCCGCGCCGACACGATCTACGGCGGCACCAACCAGATCCAGCGCAACCTGATTGCCGAACGCGGCCTTGGTCTTCCTCGCGAACCGCGCGGCTGATCGCCACGGCCCGCCCGCTTGCCCTTGCCCCGCTGCGTAGCGCGCTCTAGGCTACCTTACGCAAACGGGGGGAACGCCTTGTCTGAAGAAAAGCCGACACGCCGCGCCAAAGGTGCAACGCTTGACGATATCGACCTGCGCATCATCGAAGTGCTGCAGCGAGATGGACGCGCGCAATCCACGGTGATCGGCGAGGAACTGGGGCTGACCGGTAATCTGGTAGCGAACCGCATCCGGGCGATGGATGCCGCCGGGCTGATGCGCGTCGTTGCCCTGGCGGACTTTCGCGTCCACGGCTATCGTCTGCTTGCCCGCATCCGCCTTCAGGTGAGCGGCCGCGCCCCGCTCGAGGTTGCGCATGAACTGGCACAGCGCGAACATGTGCTGTCAGTACACCTTACCTCGGGCCGTTACCCGGTCAGCTGCCTCTATGCCTTCCACGCCGCGCGCGAGATGATCGAGGCCGCGCGCGACGTTTCGGCCGGGATCGCAGGCGTTGAGGACGTCGACGTCGAACTGCTTAACACCGTCTACCGCTACAACACCGCCGTTGGCCCCATCGCCGCATGATCGACCAGTTCCCGCAGACCGACGAGCTAGACCGACAGATCGCCGAAGCCTTGGCCGACGATGCGCGTCTTTCTTTCCGCAAGATTGCCGCAGACCTCGGCGTCACCGAAGGGACGGTGCGCGGGCGGGTCAAGCGGCTGCAGACCGCGGGGCTGCTCAAGCTCGTCCCCATCGTCGATATCGCGCGCGGACTGGACGCTACCAACGCCGGCCAACATATGATGTTCGTGACGGTGAAATGCGCCAGCGGCAAGCTCGATGCCGTGCGCGAAGGCCTGCTCGCCCTGCCCGAGGTCCGCGCGCTCTACGACGCCAACGCCGCGCTGCGGCTGATCGCCATCTGCGTCCTGCCCAGCCTTGAAGACGCAGCTGCCGTCACCAACCGGGTGCTGGCGCTGGAAGGCATCCGCGAAGCCGAAACCGAGCTGGTTCTCCAGACGGTAAAATACAATGCCGCCATCGGACCCATCGCCACAGTGGAGGACTTGCGCGGAATGGATGCGAGTGCCGAAGACCAGCCTTGATTCTTCGTCCCCCGGCCTTGACCTGGGGGGTCAGAAAAATGGCTTACATCTTCAGACCTTCGCTCGCCGCCCTGCCCACGGCGCGGCGCGTTCCACCTGCCCAGCCAGCTGGAAGAGCAACCCTTCTTCGCCAAAGCGGCCAGTTACCATGATGCCGATAGGCAGCCCATCTTGCGACATTGCCAGTGGCAGTGACATGCTCGGCTGCCCGGTGCCGTTATAGATGCCGGTAAACGCGGTGAACGTGCCGACCTCGCGGCCCCAGTCCATCATCGAACGGCCGGTATCCAGGCCGATCCGGCCCAGCGGCAGCGGCGGCGCCGATAGCGTAGGCGAAAGAATCACGTCCCAGCGTTCCATGAACTGCGCGATCGTCACGGCAGCCGCCTGGTAGGCGTTGTTCCCGCGCGCAAAGTCCATGCCGGTGTAGCTCTTGCCCATCGCCACGAAATCGAGCGTCGTGCGCTCCAGCACGTCGGGGCCCAGTTCAATGCCCAGCGCCTTGGCCCGGTCCACGCAATCGGCAGCGACCGACGACGCCATCAGCGCAAAGCTGCTCGCCCCGATCGCCGCCATGTCGATCTTCGGCGCTGCCTCCTCGACATGGTGGCCAAGGCTTTCGAGCAGCCTGGCTGCCGCCTTCGTGGCCTCCACCACTTGCGGATCGACCGGCGCGCCAGAATACGGGCTGAGCATCAGCGCGATGCGTAACTTGCCCGGATCGCGCCCGACCTCCCGAAGGAACGGCCGTTCCGGCGTCGGTGCGCTATAGCGCGAGCCCGGCTCCACCCCGTGCGTCGCATCAAGGATCGCGGCGGAATCGCGCACCGTGCGGCTGACTGCGTGGTGGACCGACATGCCGCCCCAGCCTTCGGTCCTGAGCGGCCCCATCGGCACCCGGCCGCGCGAGGGCTTGAGGCCGAACAGCCCGCAGGCCGAAGCCGGAATGCGGATAGAACCGCCGCCGTCGGTGGCGTGCGCCGCCGGAATCACACCCGCCGCCACCGCTGCCGCCGCGCCGCCCGACGATCCGCCCGCGATCCGCTCCCGATTCCAGGGATTGCGCGTCGGCCCCGTGAGCACGCTTTCGGTCGTGCCGGTCAGGCCGAACTCGGGCGTGGTCGTCTTGCCGAAAATCACGAATCCGGCGCGCTCGATGCGGCGCACCAGTTCGGAGGTCACGCTGGCGCGCTGGCCCTTGTAGAGGCGGCTGCCGTTCTCGGTGACTTCGCCGGCAATATAAGTGTTGAGGTCTTTCAGCAGCCACGGCACCCCGCTGAACGGCCCTTGCGGCAGGCCTGCCGCAATCGCCTTGCGCGCGTAGTCGTAGTGCTTCTGCGCCATGAAGTTCAGCTGCGGGTTCAGGGCCTCGGCCCGCGCAATCGCCGCTTCGAGCAGCTCGCTGGCCGAAACCTTGCGCATTCTCACCAGCTCGGCAAGCCCGAGAGAATCGTGGGTATCGAGGACGTCGTTCATCGCGTGCGCATTCCCCGGCAGGCCGGCGGTTGCGGCAAGCGCAATTCCGCCGGCAAGGGCTTCCCGTCTGGTCGTCTTCACTTCACGTAGTACCGCGAATAGTACTTGCGGAATTGCGCGATCGGGCCGTCGCCTTCGCAGATCAGGGCATTGGGCTCAAACTTCTGGCGATCCCAGATCACCTTGTCCTGATCGAACTGCTTGCAGATGTCGCGGATGATGGCGCGGGCAACGCCGGCCCGCTCACCCTCGGCTTGAGCCCGGGGCTGGGTAAAGCAGAAGCGCACGTGGACATGGTCCAGTTCGACCGGGGTGATGCAGGCCACCAGCAGCGTCTCGGAAATGCCGGTAAAGCGCGTCCAGCTTTGCCCCGGACCCATTGTGTCATAGCTGATCTGGCCGTCGACCTCGCCCCACGGCGTGCCCATCTTGGCCTTGACGTCGGCCCCGCGGCCCCATTCGCCCCAGCGCAGATCGCCCAGCGGCACGTTGGCGGTGCCGTGGATGTACTTGAAGTGGGCCACGTCCACGCCGTTCTCGGCCATGTTCTGGATCGAACCGTAGACGTTCCATTCGTAGATGTCGTAGTCGGTCCACTCAGGATCGGTTGCCTCGGGCAGGTGGACCACGTCGAAAAGCGGCGCGGCGTCCTCGGGATGATACCACACCCAGATCCAGCGGTTCGCCTCGGTGACATGCCAGGTCCGCGTACACTTGCGCTTCACCTGCGGCGGGATCGACTTCGAATAGGGGATTTCCTTCACGGTCCCCTCTTCCCCGTCATAGCGCCATGCATGGAACGGGCACTCGAGCAGGTTGCCATGAACCTTGCCGCCATGGCCCATGTGCGCGCCGAGATGCTTGCAGTAGGCATCGAGGACGCGGACCTTGCCGTCCTCGCCACGCCACATCGCCAGGTCCTGCGAAAAATAGCGCAGCGGCTTAACCTCCCCCACGGCAAGGTTTGCCGAAAGGTCGATGGGATACCAGCCGAGCGGGAAGCCGATGTCGAGATTGCGTTCTGCCACCGAAGCACGGCCCGGTACCGGCGCGGTGCGCCAGTCGGTCAGGTCCTTGCCTTTCAGCTTCTCGAGGATCTGCCACACCGCCACTGGAGCGGTGCGGGCATCTGTTGCCACTGGATCCGCCATGGTTTCACTCCTGAATTGCCGGGGCGGGGGTTGTCTCCGCATGCCGGCGATCACTGGGGGGAGCAGACTTCCCGGCTCCCTGGGATTGCTTAGAGCCCGAACACCTTCATCGCGTTTTCGCGCAGGAACTTGGGCCACACCTCGTCCTTGAATGGCACGTTCTGCATGTCGGACATGATGCGATCGAGGCTGAGGCCCATCGGGAAGTAGCCGGCGTAGATCACCTTGTCGGCGCCACGCGTGTTGGCATAGTCGATGATCGCCTTGGGGTAGTGCTTGGGCGCAAAGGCGCTGGTCGAATAATAGAGGTTCGGCCATTTCAGCATCAGCTTCACCGCCAGCGCCTCCCACGGCTCGGCCCCGTGGCGCATGACCACCTTCAGTTCGGGGAAGAACCAGCAGACCTCGTCGAGGTGCTCGACCTTCTGCGTCTCCATCGGGATGCGCGGGCCGGGAATGCCGACGTTCAACAGGATCGGCAGGCCCAGTTCCTCGCACGCGGAATAGATCGGCCACATATACTTGTGGTTGATCGCCACCTGCGGGAGCGTGCCCGAGGGGAACACCGAGACGGCGGAGAGGCCGACTTCGGCGTGGATGCGCTTGATCCGGCGGACTTCCTCGGTGCCGTTGTTCGGGTTGACCGGCAGGTCGAAGAAGAAGCGGTCGGGGTAGAGCTCCTTGGCGCGGTACGAGGTTTCGTTCTCGTTCCAGCCGACGAGCGCCTTCTCGACGTTGTGCTTGTCCATCTGCGCCACGGTCCAGGCGAGGTAATCGTCCTGCTTGCCCGACTGCGGAATGTCCTTGAACATGTATTGCGCGGGCATGGCGAACTGGCCCAGCGTCTGCTTGTCCTTGATCAGCGGGCGGAACGGCGCGAACCACTCGGCGCGGTCCTCGGCATCGGGAATGCCGAGCATGCAGTCGATGATGCCGATGTTGGTGGGCATGGCCATTTCGTTATTCTCCAGAGAGTTCCGGCCACAGCTTGCGCAAGGCGATCTTGTCGACCTTGCCCAGCGCATTGCGCGGCAGTGGCGTGGTAGTGACGGCGACCCGGGTGGGCGCCTTGTAGCGGGCAAGGCGGCTGGCGACCCATGCGATCACCCCTGCCTCGTCTATGTTCGGCGCGATGACCACGGCGACCAGCCGCTCGCCCAGCCGCTCGTCAGGCAGGCCGAAGGCAGCGCACTCGGTCAGGCCGGGGATCGTGCCCAGCACGCGCTCGACCTCGGCGCAGTAGATGTTCTCGCCGCCCGAGATGACCATGTCCTTCTTGCGGTCGACGATGAAGACATAGCCATCGCTATCGACCATCCCGACATCGCCGGTGCGCAGCCAGCCGTCCTCGGTCAGCACGGCAGCGGTCTCCTCCGGGCGGTTCCAGTAGCCCTGCATGACCTGCGCGCCGCGCACCACGATCTCGCCGGTCTCACCTTCGCCCAGCACCTGCCCGTCCGGCCCTTCGATGCGCACTTCCACCATGGCGAGCTTGCGCCCGGCCGCCGCCGGTCGCGCCATGAACTCCGGCCCCACAGCCTGCGCGATCGCGCCCGAGCACTCGGTCATGCCATAGCCGGTGCCGATCTGCGCATGCGGGCACAGCGCGTGGACTTCCTCGACGAGGTTGACCGGCAGCGCCTGTCCGCCACAGCCGATGTTGCGCAAGGATGAAAGGCTGGTCCCGTCGATCCGCGCGCGGTGGAGGATGTCCCACAGCATCGTCGGCACGGCGCTGAACATGCTGATCTGTTCAGCAGCAATCAGCCGCGCCGCTTCCTCGGCATCCCAGCGGCGCATGATCACCACCTTGCCCCCGCCCAGGAACGGCGAAAGGAAGCCCGAGCCGAGCCCCGAAACGTGGAACAGCGGATAGACCAGCAGCGAGGCCTGCTGCGGCATCTGCGCAATCAGCGCCTCGGGCGTGGTGCCCATCTGCGCCGCCATGTTTCCCAGCACGATCATGCCCGACATCTGCGTCGACATCAGCCCGGTGATGACATTACGATGCGAAAGCACCGCGCCCTTGACCCGGCCCGTGGTGCCCGAGGTGAACAGGATCGCGCAGGGGTCGGTAGCCTTTGCCACACTGGCATCAGGACTGGTATCGGCAGTGCGGCGCGCCAGCTCGTCGGCGTTGAATGGCTTGGTCAGGTCGAGCACCCGGCCCTTGAACCCGGCCTCGCGGATCGCGGCAGTGCGCTCGCTGTCGGCCAGCACCACTGCCGGGTCGACATCTTCGAGCATCGCCAGCACTTCCGGACCGGAGCCACGGCTGTTGACCAGTACCGCCACCCCGCCCGCCTTCATCACGGCAAGGAACGCCACTAGCCATTCGGCGCGGTTGCGCATGGCAATGGCCACGCGGTCCCCGCGGGCGATGTGCAGGATCGGCACCAGCTGGTCGCGCCAGGAAAATACCTGATCGTAGGACATGCGCCGTTCGGCGCCCGCACTGTCGAAATCGACCACGCAAGTGCGGTCTCCAAACCGACGCGCGGATTCGATCAGAAGGTTGAGATCGGGCGGCGCGGCAACGAACTGGCGCAAGCCGTCACGCTCGCCGATCTCGAACGGCGATCCCGGCCCGGTCACGGGCGCCAGCACGGCATCGGGAGAGGCGACCACCTGCGGGCGAGTGTTATCGCGCAACATGTCGGACATCGCTCTCCCAAACCTCGTATCGCCTTGCCTGTCTCCTATGTATCGCGCAATTTGCGTATTTCAAGCGTCTTTTATTTGCGCATATGCCTTTCAAGCCCACACATAAGAGCCGCCCCGCGCAAACTGGCGGAATTGCGCGAGTCGCCTATCCGCCGATGGAGGCCAGCAGCGCGACTAGCTGCGCCTGGCGATGCACCCCGGTCTTGGCAAAGACCGATCGCAGCTGCACTTTCGCCGTGTTGTGGGCGATTCCCAGTCGCCGCGCCGCCTCGACCAGGCTCAGCCCCTCGCCCAGCACTGCGGCGAGACGCGCCTCGGCCATGGTCAGGCCAAGCAGGTCGCGCAGCACCTGAGGATCATTGCCGTTCTCCAGGCCCTTTTCCGGCCCCGCCTGCCGGTGCGGGCGGGCAAGGAACAGCGCCAGCGCCCCGGCCCCGCCGTGGATCGCGTTCAGCTCTACCGGCCGCGCCGTTACCACCAGATCGCCCCGCCCTGGCCGCTCGATGCGGAAGCGGGTAAGTCCGCGCTCGCCCCCTTGCGCCAGCAGCTCGCCCACCAGCTTGTGCTGCGCCGCATCGGCAAGGACCAGCTCGTCGCCCCTCCGGCGCAAGCCTTCGTCCTCTGCCAACAGCGCCTCGGCCAAGGCGTTGCTGCTGACGATGCGCCGGTTGCGATCCAGCACCAGCAGCGCAAGGCCCAGTCCTTGCGCGGTGGCGTGGAACATGCCGTGTTCGGCCCCGGCGAACTGCAGCTTCTCGAACAGCGAAACGGCAATACGCAAATGCTGCGCCAGCGCCTGCAGCCGCGCCCGCTCCTCCCGCGTGAAATCGGGCAGCGAATTGTGCCGGCTGACGCGGAAGCGCGCTTCATAGCGGCCCTCGTCCGGCCGCCCTCCCCTGCTTCCGGCCGAATGGCCGCCGCCAAAGTGCAGGTCGATCCCCAGCACCTGGTCGAACCCGCTGCTCGCCATCGCCTGGCGATAGGTAGCAAATGCGCTGTCCGGAAGCTGCGCCATGAACTCCGCATAGGATGTCACCACCCCGTCGCTCAGTCCCTGGAACGGGTCCTCGGCAAACAGCGTCTCGGTATAGGCGGCATCGAACTCCGCATCCGATCCCGGCGTGAGAAACGTCGCGGGCTGGCGCTTGCCGGGCGCGGTGATGATCAGCGTGGCAAAGCTCGCCTGCATCCACCGCGCCAGCGCTTCCAGAAACCCGCGCCACGGCTCCGCCTCCCCGTCCCCCACCGGGCCAACCCCGGCATAAAGCCGGGCCAGCAGATCCGAAAACCCTTCATCGACAGCGCCGCCCATCTACACAGCATAGGCGGCGCGCGCGCGGACTGACAGGGCTTATTCCGCCGCTTCCATCTCTCCCGCTTCGGCCACTTCGAGCGCCCTGAAGTGCGGGATCACCTTTTCGCCGATGTTGCGGATGGTTTCCATGATCACCTCGTGCGGGATGCCGCCCATCTGGAAGATGAAGAGGATCTCATTGGCGCCGGCGTCCTTCAGCCGCTGGACATAGCGGATGCAATCGTCGGGCGTGCCATAGGCGTCCTGCGCCACGGTGTAGTTGGAAAGGTGCTCGTCCCCCACCGGGATCGCCTCTTCGGACAGGTAGGCGATGGTCGCCTGCTTGCCCTGCTCCAGCACCTTGGCGTGATCCTCGGCGTCGAGGTCCTCGTCGACGGAGGGCTTGGCTCCGCCTTGATACCAGTAGGCGATGGACTCGGCGAAGAAGCGCTGGCCGCGCAGGCCGATCTTGCGCGCCTTCTCGCGGTCATCCAGCACGGTCGCGGCGCAGAGCGCGGCAAGGTGTTCGGTCGGGCGGAAGCCCACCTGATCCTCGGCCTTGCGGGTGCGGAAAGCCTCGCGATAGATCGCGTTCTTCTTGGCAATCTCGTCCGGCCCGGAAAAGCCCAGCACCAGCGCGCCGATGCCGCGGCTGCCGGCCGCCACCAGCGTGTTCTCGCGCGTGCAGGCCATGTACATCGGCGGATGAGGGTCCTGCCACGGGCTCGGGTGGATCGGACGCTTGGGGATCTTGATGTAGGTGCCGTCGTGCTCGATCTCGTCCTGCACCATGATCTTGGGGATCAGGTACATCGATTCATCGATCATCGGCTGCAGTTCGTTCAGGTCATAACCGAAGGTCCCGGCCTCCTGCTGCGTGCCGCCCTTGCCCACGCCGAAGTGCAGGCGCCCTTTCGAAAGAATGTCGAGCGTGGCGATGCGCTCGGCCACCTTGACCGGATGGTTCATCGCCGGCGGTAGGCAGACAACGCCGTGCCCGATGTGGATGCGGCTCGTCGCCCCGGCGATGAACGCCAGCACCGTCTCGGGAGCAGACATGTGCGCGTACTGCGTCAGCGCGGTATGCTCAACGCACCAGATGCAGTCGAAGCCCATCTCCTCGGCGAACTTGGCCTGCTCGACGATCTGGAGGAACACCGCGCGCTCGTTTTCGCGACTGGCATCCACCATCTGCGCTTCATAGATGATCGAGAATTTCATGGGGCATCTCTCCGGGCAGCCCGCGGCTCTTTGGCCTGTTCCTGGGCGTGTTGACGTTCCGGACCGAAAACTATCGCACCTGACACCATCGCGCATAACCCAATAGGGTTAGGCAGTTTTGCGCTTCCAAGTTTCCCTGCTGGATAGGCCCTGCCCTAGGCGTCCGCCGGATCGCACCAAAATAAAGGGCGGCGATGCAACCCGCGGATGTGCAGTCGCAGCACTGATACAGTTGCGCTGAGCTGGCCGGAGTGCCCCGCAACAGCGCAGCACTCCCTGCACCGGCCTCAAGCACATGAAATTCGGCCGACATACGCCTTGCGATCAGGCGTCGTCCGCGGTCGCGAATCCTTCTGTCATATCGTCCGGCTCGTTCGCCACAGGGTTACCAGGCACAAGCAGGGCCATGTCGCTCATGGTAACGTAGTCGAGCTTGCCGGTCCCCAGCACGGGCAGTGCTTCCACCACACGGATGTCACGTGGCACCATCAGTTCGGTCACGCCATTGGCCTTGGCCCAGCCTTGCAGCGCCTTGTGCTCTGCCGCAGTTGCAGTGGTGAAGAGCACGAGTTGTTCACCCTTCTTCGGATCTGGCCGGGTCACAACGGCATGGTCGAAACCGGGCCAGCACCTGGCTGCGTAGCCCTCGACGGCAGGGAGCGAGACCATCTCGCCGCCGATCTTGGCGAAACGCTTGGCCCGGCCACGAATGGTTATGAAGCCTGCCTCGTCAATGGTGACGATATCGCCGGTATCGTGCCAGCCTTCCAGTGGCGGCTGGAGCTTGCCCGGATCGGAGGCGAGATAGTATCCCGCCATGACGTTGGGGCCGCGAATGTAAAGGCGTCCGCCTTCCTCGATCCCGGGCACGGTTTCCAGGCGGGTTTCGATTGCGGGCAAGGCGCGGCCGACACTGCCCGCCATGAAATGCATCGGCGTGTTGACCGCGATGACAGGCGCCGCCTCAGTCGCGCCATAGCCCTCGAAGATGCGCAGGCCGAACTTGTCGGCATAGGTCCTTCGCGTCTCGTCACGCACTTTCTCGGCCCCGGCAAAGATATAGCGCAGTGAATAGAAATCGTAGCTATGGGCCATGCGGGCATAGCCTGACAGAAAGGTATCGGTGCCGAACATGATGGTGGCATTGGCGTCATAAGCCAGCGCCGGCACGATGCGATAGTGCAGCGGGCTGGGATAGAGGACCACCCGGATCCCGCTCAACAGAGGCAGCAACGTGCCCCCGGTCAGGCCGAAGGAGTGGAACACTGGCAGCGCATTCAGCACGATGTCCGAGGCGTTGAAATCGATGCGGGCAGCAAGCTGTCCGCAGTTCGACAGGAGGTTGCGGTGCGTCAGCACGACGCCTTTCGGTACGCCCTCCGAGCCGCTTGTGAAGAGAATGACCGCAGGTGCATCGGGCGAGATTCCCAACTTGAGATGCCGGTGTTCGGCACTGCTCGCACCCAGCAGGGCGCGCAGCTTTTCGAATGTCTTGATGGTTGCGCCGATGTCTTCGAGCCACACGATGCGCAGCCCGTCAGCCTCGAGCGCTGCAACCATGTCATGCAATTTGGCCTGATCGACAAAGGCACGGGCGGTGACAACAGTACGGATGGCCGCGGTGGCACATGCCGAACGCATGTTGGCCGCGCCGACGGTGAAATTGAGCATGGCCGGAACGCGACCAGTAGCTTGCAATGCGAAGAAGGCTGCTATCGCGCCATTCACATTGGGCATCAGCAGGCCAACCGCCTCGCCCAGCGCCGTATCGCGGGCCAGTCGTTTGCCGAGAAGGGTAGTTGCGGCGAAGAGCTTGTCGTAGCTCATCGGTTCGCGCTTCACGTCCTCCACGACAAGTGCCTTGCCGCCATGGATGGCGCGAGCCTCGGCCAGAGCGCTGAACAAGGTGCGATCGGTGTCCGAGGTCGCGAACATCATCGCGCTCATCTCGTCGTAAAGCCGTCGTCCAGCAATCGCGCGACGCTGGCGCGCGGTCATTTCTCCTTCGATGGCGAAGTGGCGCGGCGGCAGGACCGTAAGCGTGATCTTCGGAAACCAACGCAGGCGCACCTTGCCCTGCATCCTCGAGAACCGCGTATATTGTGGTCCGTCGAGGCGCACCGGAATGATTGGCGCTTCGGCCTTGTCGGCAACCATGCCAGGGCCATCGAACACTTTCATCAGCGCGCCGGTGCGGGTGATCCGACCCTCCGGAAAGATCACCAGGGTTCGTCCCTCCTTCACCGCCTTGACCATGGCCTTGGCCGCCATCGGGTTGGTGGGATCGACCGGAAAGGCCCGGAACAGCTTCAGGAAAGGCTTGATCCAGACCGATCGCGCTATCTGGGTATTGACCGCGAAAGTGGGCTTTCCGGGCAGAAATGCCCCCAGCAACACCCCATCAAGGAAGCTCACGTGGTTTACGACCACTACAGCACGTTCGCCCGCCCGGGGCATGTGTTCCATGCCAGAAACCTCCACGCGATAGAGTACGCGCAAGGTGAGACGGATCACGTCCTTGAACAGCGTCTCTGGCAGCAGCCAGACAGAGGCAAGCGCGACGAACAACGTGGCAAAGCCGAGAGCGCCGATCAGACCAGGTATGTCCACACCGGCGGCCAGCAAGCCCGTGATGGCAAGCACCGCGAGTACCGTGAGTCCGGCATTCACGACATTGTTGGCAGCGATGATCTGCGAGCGCTTGTCCTCGGGGCTGGCTACCTGAAGGATGGCATAGAGCGGAACGATGAACATTCCGCCGGAGACTGCGATCACTGCAAGATCAAAAAGAATATGCCAGGCGCCCGGCGTGCCGAGGAATTGCGGCACCGATGCTCCGGCGGTCCGCACCTCAAACCCGCTTGTGGCGATCCACAGATCGATCAGACCCGCGGCAAGGACAAGGGCCGAGATCGGCACGTAGCGGGCCGAGACCTCACCCTTCAGCAAACGATTCACGATCAGGGAGCCGACCGCAATGGCAACCGAGAAAACCACCAGAAACAGCGTCGCCACTTCCTGCCGTGCCGCCAGCGTACCCGAGACGAGCGGCGCGAACTCGCTCACCAGGACCGCGCCCGCAGCGAAGAACCAACTGATCCCGAGAATCGAAAGCCACACACCGCGACCTTCACGGGCTGTGGCGAGAATGGCCCGGGTTCCACGCCACAGGTTGCGATCGATCGCGTGCCCGTTGCCGCTTGGCGGGGCAGCGGGCACGGCAAGGCTCATCACAAAGCCAAGCAGCGCAAATCCAAAGGCGGCAAGCCCCGCTTCCCAAGGAGGGATGACGCCCGCCAGCAACTGTCCGCCAAGAATTGCAAGGAAAGTGCCTCCTTCGATCAATCCGGTGCCGCCCATCACTTCGCCAGCATGAAGGTGCTGGGGCAGGATCGAATACTTGACCGGCCCGAACAGCGTCGAGTGCACTCCCATGAGGAACAGGCTGACAAGGAGCAGTGGAAGGGACAGGTACCAGAAGCCCGCCAGGGCTATGGCCATGATTGCCACTTCGGCAGCCTTGATCCAACGGATGAGGCGTGCCTTGTCGATCGCATCGGCAAGCTGTCCGGCGAGCGAGGAGAACAGGAAGTAGGGCAGGATGAACAGGCCCGTAGCCACTGCTGCCAGCAACTTTGCCTTTTCGGGATCGGTCGAAAGGATGCCGAAATTGGCGAGGAACAGCAGCGCGAACTTCAGGAGGTTGTCGTTGAAGGCGCCGAGGAACTGGACCGAGAAGATCGGGCCGAAGCGGCGCTTGGCAAGCAGGCTGAAATCGGGGGCGGACATCTGGAACCCTTTGCAATTCAAAGCTGCCATTACCGGAACAAGTGTTCCGGTCGGGTTAAGGGCAGAAAGCCAGGCCAATCCAGACCCTCTCCCCTTCACGACTCGCAGGACTAGCCGACAATTATACATTGTTCAATTAAAATAATGGACAGTGTTCAATTTATGCCTTAGCCATACGCCATGGGACGCAGATCGGATCATAGCCGCGACGAGTTGCGCGAAATCATCGTTGCCGCTGGCCATAGGCACATGGAGGAAGTGGGATTTGCACACTTCTCGGCGCGCGAAGTAGCCAAACGCATCGGCTATTCGATCGGCACGATCTACAACGTCTTCGGCAGCTACGACGCCCTGATCCTTGCCATCAACGGGCGAACCTTGGCGCTGTGGCGCGACCACCTTCGGCGGCGTCTGGCAGCCGTGGGAGAACCGAGCCCGCCTCACGAAAGGCTCGCGGCAGCTATTACGGCCTATTTCGAATTTGCAACAGGCCACCGACACGCTTGGGCGGCGATCTATGATTTCCGGCTGCCGGAAGACTGCACGCCTCCTCCAGAATACCAAGCCGAAGTGCGCGCTATTTTCGACGTCGTCGTTCAGGAAGTGCGCGCCGCATTGACTCCCGACAGGAAGGATCTGGCGGAACACCTCACGCGCTCGCTGCTGGCGACTGTCCATGGACATTGCGTCTTTGCCATGAACGGAACCTTCACGATACTTGCCGAGCCATCGCCGGTCGATGCGGCCCTGCAACGTGTGAAGGACGCGGTCGGGATCACTCCTTGAACCGATACCCGTGACCGAGAGGCGGATGCAGAAACTGCAACCATGAAGTAGCCGTTCGCATTTGCCAAAGAATGAAAGCTACCGCATATGCGAACTGCCTTTCAGGCATCCTCTCCCAAACTTTTCAAGGCTGGCCTTCGGGTCGGCCTTTTTTTTGGCTCGAATGCCATTTCGACAGATCCTGGCACAGCGGCACTTCCGAAGCGCGCGTTGACTTACTTCAGCCAGTGCCGCGCCAGTGCCACATGCAACCGGACGCCGGTTTCAAGCACGTTATCGTTGAAATCATACTGCGGATTATGGAGCGGAGCACCATGGGTGTGGCTGCCTTGCCCCAGCCAGATATACGCTCCGGGGCGCTGTTGCAGCATGAAGGAGAAGTCTTCCGAGGTCGGGGCAGGTTCGGGAGCAAGCTCCGCCGTTCCCAAGGTAGCAGCCACTTCGAGCACATCGGCGGCAGCTTGGGGATCGTTGATCGTGGCTGGATAGTAGCGGTCGTAATCCAGCATGCATTCAACCTCGAACGACGTCGCAATGCCTTTCAGTATTGCGCGCATCCGCTCCTCGATCCGATCCTGAACGACCGGGTCGAATGTGCGGACAGTACCGCCGACCATGACTTCTGCCGGTGTGACGTTGTGCGCGTGGCCGCCGTGAATTTGCGTAATTGAAAGGACGGCTGACGCATAAGGCGGCACGGCGCGACTGACGATGGTGTTGAGTTGCTGGACAAGGCTGGCCGCAGCAAGGATCGCATCAGGACTGTCCTGCGGTATCGCTGCGTGTCCGCCCTTGCCGGTCAGCGTGATCCGGAACTTGTCTGCCGCGCCCATGATTGCGCCGGGGCGCGTGCTGATCGTCCCGGCAGGAAGACCGGGCCAGTTGTGCAAGGCATAGACCCGATCGCAAGGAAAGCGGTCAAACAGCCCTTCCTCGATCATCACTCGCGCGCCGCCAAGCCCTTCCTCGGCAGGTTGGAAGATGAGGTGGAGCGTACCGGCAAAATCGGGATCGGCAGCCAGAACCCGGGCAGCGCCCAACAGCATGGCGACATGGCCGTCATGCCCGCAGCCGTGGAAGGAGCCGGGCGTCTTGCTGGCCCAGGGCAAGTTGGTCATTTCCTGAATCGGCAGGGCGTCCATGTCTGCCCGCAGGCCAAGTGTGCGCGATCCTTCGCGCCTGCCCTTCAGGACCCCGACAACTCCGGTCGTGCCGATGCCTTCATGCACTTCGATGCCAAGTGCGCGCAGCTCATCAGCAATGCGGCCTGCTGTCCGCTGCTCGCAAAACCCGAGTTCCGGATTGGCATGGATATCCCGACGCAGTGCGACGAGATCATTCAAAAGATCCGCTTGCAACTGAACCTGGTCAGCCATGCGTCTGTCCAAACAGGTTCTGGATCGGGAGTCTGTGCTTGATGAAGGGTGATTTGATCACGATGTAGCTGAAGTACTTCTCGATGCCGTAATCACTTTCGAGCATGCCTTCCATGATCGATTGATAGTGTGAAACACCGCGCGCCACGAACTTGAGCAGATAATCATAGCCGCCTGAAACGAGGTGGCATTCGACGATCTCGTCGAGCTTGGCAATGCGGCTTTCGAAACGGCTGAAATCGCCCTGGCGATGTTCGCTGAGCGTGACTTCGGTAAATACCGTGAGGTATTCACCCAGCTTGCTGAAATTCACGTGTGCGCCATAGCCCGTGATATATCCGGCCTTTTCCAGGCGCTTGACCCGCGTCAGGCAGGGGCTCGGCGAAAGGCCGACCGCATCGGCCAGTTCCACGTTGGTGATCCGGCCCTCCTGCTGGAGCTTGGCAAGGATCTTGAGGTCTATCCTGTCGAGCTTGGGTCCGGGCAGCATGGTTTGTTCCCCCGTCAGGCGTCTTGCAGCGCGACGACCGCGCGAATGTCGGGCTGCTCAAGCAGTTGGTCAAGCGACCGTTCTACCCGTTCGAAGATCATATCCATTTCGTCGAGCGAGCAGCATAGCGCCGGTGCAAAACCAATGACTGCATTGGCAAAACAGCGCACGATCACCCCATTGCCATAGGTCAGTTTCGACAGCCTTCCGCCAATGTCGAGCGATGGATCGAAAATTGCCTTCGTCGCCTTGTTCGGGGTCAGTTCGATCGCACCTAACATCCCGCGATAGCGTACGTCGCCAACCAGTGGATGTGACCTGATCCGTTCCATGTGTTGCGCGAACCGCTCACCCGTCACGCGGCCATTTTCCAGCAGGCCGCCCTCACGATAAAGGCGCAGCACTTCCAGGCCCACCGCAGCGGCCACGGGGTGGCCAGAATACGTCTGGCCATGGCCGATCGGCAGCGCGGCAGGCGCTGCGTCGGCGATGGTCTGGTAGACGTGGTCGGCCATGAACATGGCGCCCATCGGTATGTATCCAGACGTCAAGCCCTTGGCCGTGGTCATGAAATCTGGAGAGACATCTTCATCCAGACAGGCAAACAACGGCCCGGTGCGGCCAAAGCCGGTGATGACCTCGTCCACCACCATCAGGATGCCAAGTCGGGTACATGCTTCGCGAAGAGCCTTGAGCCAGCCCTTCGGGGGCACGATCACCCCGCCCGAACCCTGGATCGGTTCGCAGCAAAATGCCGCCACGTTGTCCGCCCCGAGTTCTGCCACCTTGGCCTCAAGCGCTGCGACTGTGGAAGCGATCACGGCCGCGTCATCGTCCCCTTGAGGATGACGATACTGATATGGCGAGGCGATATGGTGCTGCCATGGCCGTGGCAGATCGAAATTGCGGTGGAAGTTGCCCAGCGCGGTTAGCCCGGCGCCAAGGCTACTAGATCCATGATATCCCCATTCCAGCGCGATGAAATGTTTCTTGTCGGGCTTCCCGGCGGCATTCCAGTAATGGACGATGTAGCGGATCGCGCTGTCCACCGCGTCAGAGCCGCCCTGGGTGAAGAACACATGGTCCAAGCCATCGGGCGCGGCGGCAGTCAATTCCCCCGCAAGGCGGATGGCCGGTTCACTGGCAAAATGGAAATAGCCCGTGGCATAAGGCAGGCGGCGCATCTGCTCTGCCGCAACCTCGACGATCGAATCCTGACCATAGCCGACATTGACGCACCACAACCCGGCAAAGGCATCGAGCAACTGGTTGCCGTCCGCATCGGTCAACCACATGCCCTTGCCGGTTTCCAGCACGATGGCGCCATGCTGCTCGTGCCCCCTGAACGACGTGACCGAGTGGATCAGATGATCGCGGTCGATATCGATGAGGGAACGGTTTGTTGGGTTGGTCATCGCGTTTCGTCCATTCCGTAGCATTCGCTGAAGGCTATGTCAGCGCCCCAAGCGGGTTTCGCCGAATGAGCAAGCAAATGATTATCGGCGTCCTTTTGACATGAAGGCGCGCGGCATATTCTGCCGCACGCCTCCTTTGCCCCGGCCTTGCAGGCCCGGCATGTCGCAAAGCTCAGAAGTACTTGAGCCAGGTGATGTCACGGCGGCGGCGCTTCAGGCGCGCATACCAGACCGTCGGCAGATAGAGCGGCACGATCATCGCCAAGAACCACAGCAGCACCCAGTTGTAGTTGTCGAACATGTAGGCCGTGCCGTTGTTCGGACCCCAGATGGCAAGAGCACTGTGGTAGAGGATGCGAAGAACCGTGAGGTGCAGCAGATAGAAGAACATCGGTGCGCCGCCGAAGATCGCCAATGCCGCGACCAGGCGCGAGTCATTGATCTTCTCGAACAGCACGAGCAGCAGTGCCCCGCCCCCCAGCGTCGGCAGCAGGAACAGCAGCGACGGCGGATACTTCGTCATCGAGATGAAGCTGATGACCGTGCGAACCGGATCGCCTTCGACCACGAACCACGGCTTGTCGCCATAGACGTTGAGCAGGCGCAGCAGCACAAACGCGGCGATCATGCCGAAGCCCAGCATGAGCAGGCGCTTTTGCCGGACTGCGGGCGCGACCTCTCCGGTGAACCAGGGCCCGATGCCGAAGCCGAGCAGGATCACGCCGAGCCATGCGAGGATCGGATAGGTTGTCTTGGCCACGAAGCCGAGCGGCAAGTCGAACGCGTCACGCTGGTGCAGCAGGGCCCAGACCGGGAACAGGGCATCGTCCTTGGTCATCACGATCGGATCAAGCAGGTTGTGGAAGCATACGATGCCAAGGCCCAGCGCAATGATCGCCGGCCGTGGCAGGCGCATGAAGGCCGCCAGCAGGATCATGCATATGCCGATTGCCCAGATCACCTGAAGCCAGAACGTCGGCTGCGGCACGATCCCCCAATAGAGCGGCGAGAGATAGACCAGCTCGATCACGATCAGCAGAAGGCCACGCTTGAGAAGGTATTCAGTGGTCTCCTCAACCGTGTGATTGACGCTGAAAAGGTAGACGCCAAGCCCGGTCAGCGCGACGAAGATCGGCGCACAGAAGCTCACCGCGAACCGGGCAAAACCGACGGCAGGGATGATGGTCAGTGCATTGATCGGGTCGGTCACCGGATAGTTGACGAACCACGTCTCACGCAGGTGATCGAGCAGCATCAGCACCATCACGAAACCGCGCAGCGCGTCGATATTGGCCAGACGGGCATGGGCCGTGGCCTTTGTCCCTCCTGCTGCAAGATTTATGCCCCCGGGAGGCAATGTCATACTGGTGGCCATGATCCCTGCCCTCTTTCCTTCTTGAATACCTTGCCCTGCCGCATCTTGCATCAGCCCTCTGGCAGGAACAGATCCTTGTAGAAGCCGGTGGTCCTTACCGTGACCGTGACCGGCGTTTCGCCCTTGTTGCGGAAGTACCAGCCATGCGTGCCGTCGAACGGCGCGGTAAAGCTGCCCTTGCCGCCGGTCATCTGCTTCTCTTCCCAATAGCTGGTGAACTCGCCCTCGGCGGCGTTGATCTTTTCGCCATGCATATCGGCCTTCACCGGTCCGCCCTTGGCCGACCATTCGAAGACATAGCTTTGCCCAGCCTGCATGTGGGCTTTCACTTCCTGTCCACTGTGCGGCGCAAGCGTCAGCGTCATTTCGTCGCTGCGCATGTCGCCCTCGCGGACGATCGCGGCCTTGGTTGGGGTCGCCGGCCCAGAAACACGAGACTCGACCGGAGCCTCAGCCGGGGCGGGTGTCGCCTCCTCGCCGCCCGCCCCCATGCCGACGATTCCGGTCAGCCGACCAACGCCGGTCGGGTCGATGCCGTATTCCGCCGGCATCACGAACAGAACCAATATGGCAGCTGCAGCCAGCAATGCCCCGCCGGTTGCCTTGGCAAGCGTCGATGGCGGAACCTGGATCGAATTCACCGGATTTGCGATATCGGTCTGCATCACATCGCTCCAGTCGAGCCTTGCGTGAAAAAGCCGGTGAGCTGGAAGCCCACCAGCACGAAGCCCGCGCACATCAGCGCGGCATTGGCGGCAATGGCACTGCGGCGAAAGCTGCTGGTGGACCGCCACAGGTTCACCGCGATCAGGATTGCTCCGAGTGCGGTGAACTGGCCCAGCTCAACGCCGATGTTGAAGCTGATCAGGTTCGGCACAAGCCCATCGGCGGAGAGGGTCAGGTCCTGCAGCTTCGTGGCGAGGCCGAAGCCGTGGAAAAACCCGAAGATCAGCACTGCCGCCTTGGGATTGGGCGCCCGCCCGAACAGTGTCCGGAACCCGTCGAGGTTGTCCAGCGCCTTGTAGACCACCGAAAGCCCGATGATCGCATCGACGATGTAGGGGTTGGCGCGGATGTCGAACAGGACGCCCAGCAGCAGCGTGCTGCTGTGGCCGATGGCAAACAGCGTCACATAAGTGCCCACGTCCTTCAGCCGGTAGAGGAAGAAGATAACGCCGACCAGGAACAGCAAGTGATCGTATCCCGTCACCATATGCTTGGCGCCGAGGTACATGTAGGGGCCGATGGCCATCCCCGATGCGCCTTCTATGAAGGCACGGTCGTCCTCGCCCACGCCATGGGCATGCGCTGCCGACTTCAGGGCAAGAACGATGAAGAGGGCGATGGCCCACCCGGCCCATCGCAGCAGTCCTTGCGGAAGCGAAAGGGCAGTCGGGCGGACCATCACTGCTTCACTTTACCGTGAAGGAAGCGAGCGTCTTGGCTCCGCTGCCCTTGGCCGTGAGTGCGACCACCACCTTGGCACCAGCCGGGATCTTGAGCCCCGGTGCCGACATGCGGTTGCCGGCTTGCGCCGCAAGCGGCGTTTCCGCCTTGGCCCCCGCTGCCGTGACAATCAACTTGCCCGAAAAGCCCGTGGCCGCCAGCGGCTCGTCCTCTTCGGTGATGTAGATATCGACGCCCTTGGGTGCGCGGACCAGTTCGACAACGGTCTCACCGACCATTGTCACAACCCCGCCATGCAGCGGCTTCATGGAACCGTGGGCCTTGGCGGATACCGCGAAAGCGATCAGCGAAAGCCCGGCAAGGGCGGCGGTGATTCTTTTCATGTTCATTGCAATTCTCCCCGAGGCAGCGGTCATTCCGGCAGGTGTGGCAACACGAACGTGAGCGAGGCGCGGTGCTCCATTTGCTTGTACTTGGCCGGATTGTCCGAAGGTGCGACGAGGATACCGACGACCACGTTCAACCCCTGATTTCGCACCGGCAACGTGACATAGCCCTGCGCGTCGGTCATCGACGGCTTCTGGTCGGGGTCATTCACGTAATCGTGCAGGATCGCCACGTTTGCCGCAGGCTTGCCTTCGAACATCGCCCGGAGGCGGATCGGCTGGCCCATCGCTTGTGGAATGGAATTGTCCGCCGGAATCAGTTGCAGCTTGTGGCCGGGGATCAGCGGCATGGGCTTCGATGGCAACTGGTTGATGTGGACGGCATACTTGAAATTATGCTCGCTCACCGTGGCATCCTTGACCTCGTCGAGGCCCTTGTTGTGCCAGGTGCCGGCGGCATCTTTGGACCACACGCCGTAGTCCATCACGGCTGCGACCACCGCCATCGGCTCATCACTGTCGACCACCGGGATCGCCCCCGCCGCGCGCAGCGATGCCGTTACCGGCAGGCCGTCGGCATCATAGCCGGTGACCGACGTGACCAGGGGCATGCGCTTTACCGCATCAAGATCGTCCGATCCGACGCCGTAGACCATGGCGAGCTGCTTGGCCCGCTGAGCGAACCAGATCGCGTGGGCGCTTGCGGTGCTCGAGGCGAAAGCCGCACCCACTGTCGCTACTGCGATGGCGGCTGAAATGTAAGGAGAAATCCTGCGCACGATGGTGGCCTCCGGACTGACTGGCCGGGCGTTTCCGGCAAGACAAGCTTATGACTCGCTGTCGGCATTTTTGCCCGAAAGGCCATGGCTGTCGACATGATGGCCCGTGATCTTGCAGCTCTGCGGCAGAACTTGTCGCCTGCCGCAAAACCATCCACACCCTGTCCCTTATTGAAGTGCCTCGGCGATTGCCTTGCCGCATTCTTCCGTGCCTGCCGCTCCCTTGAGGTCTCGCGTGCGTGCCGCAGGCGTTGCCAGAACCTGTTCGATCGCCCGCATTATCGCGGTGGCGGCATCGGTCTCACCCAGATGCTCCAGCATCATCGCGGCGGACCAGATCTGGCCAACCGGGTTGGCTATGCCCTGCCCGGCAATGTCCGGCGCAGAGCCGTGTACCGGTTCGAACAGCGAAGGGTGCTTGCCCTCGGGATTGATGTTGGCCGAAGGCGCCACCCCGATCGTGCCCGTGCAGGCCGGGCCGAGATCGGAAAGGATGTCGCCAAACAGGTTGGAGCCGACCACCACGTCGAAGCGGTCCGGGTTCATCACGAACTGCGCGGTCAGGATGTCGATATGGTACTTGTCGTGAGAAACGTCGGGATACTCGGTTGCGATCGCTTCCACGCGCTGATCCCAATAGGGCATGGTAATGGCAATGCCGTTGGACTTGGTCGCGCTGGTCAGGTGCTTGCGCTCACGCGTTTGGGCCAGATCGAAGGCATAGCGAAGCACGCGATCCACGCCGACGCGCGTCATGACGGTGTCCTGAATCACTAACTCGCGCTCGGTGCCGGGGAACATGATCCCTCCGACAGAGGAATACTCGCCCTCGGTGTTCTCGCGCACAACCCAGAAGTCGATGTCGCCCGGTTCGCGCCCGGCCAGCGGGCAGGGCACGCCCGGCATCAGCCGCACCGGCCGAAGGTTGATGTACTGGTCGTATTCGCGGCGAAACTGGATGATCGAGCCCCAGAGCGAAATGTGATCGGGCACGGTATCAGGCCAGCCGACTGCGCCGAAGAAGATCGCGTCGGGCCGGCCGATTTCTTCCTTCCAGTTTTCCGGCATCATCCGGCCATGGCGCGCGTAATAGTCGCACGAGGAAAAGTCGTGCCACTTCTGCTCCAGCTCGAAGCCGTATAGCGACGCAGCCTTTTCCAGCACGCGCATGCCTTCGGGCATTACCTCGTTGCCGATACCGTCACCGGGGATCAACGCGATGGTGTGCTTGCGTGTATTGCTGCTCATGTAGTCCCCCTTGAGGCCGCGCAGATTCAGATCTTCAGGCCACCAATGTGGAAGGCCTTGGTTTCCAGATATTCCTCGATGCCCAGTGTTCCGCCCTCGCGCCCAAGACCCGATTGCTTGACACCGCCAAAGGGAGCCATTTCCATTGCTATGGATCCGGTGTTCAGCGCGATCATACCCGCCTCCAGCGCTTCAGCTACTCGGAATGCGCGATCAAGACCGGATGTGTAGAAATAGCTGGCAAGGCCGTATTCGGTGTCGTTGGCCAGCAGGATTGCCTCGTCCTCGGTTTCGAAGCGGAACAATGGAGCCACCGGGCCGAAGGTCTCTTCGCGTGCCAGTCGCATTCCGGTATTTGCCTCGCCGATGATCACCGGGCGGGCAAAGTTGCCGCCTTGTGCGCCCTTGCCCGAGAACAGGATCTTCCCGCCCTTGCCCAGCGCATCTTCGACATGCGCCGACACCTTATCGGTCGCCGCACGATTGATCAGGGGGCCGGTTGTCGCATCGGCATCCATGCCGTTGCCGACATTGAGCGCCTCGACGGCAGCGCCCAAGCGCGCGGCAAATTCATCATAGATCGGTGCGTGAACGAGAATGCGGTTGGCACAGACACAGGTCTGACCGGCGTTGCGGAACTTGCTTGCCATCGTGGCCTTGACCGCCAGATCAAGGTCGGCATCATCGAACACGATCAGCGGCGCATTGCCACCCAGCTCAAGGCTCAGCCGTTTGATCGTGTCCGCACTCTGCCGCATCAACAGCGAACCGACGCGCGTCGATCCGGTAAAGGACAGCTTGCGCACTACCGGGCTTGCCGTGATCGCCTCGCCGATCGCGCGCGGCATTCCGGTCAGCAGGTTGATCGTACCCTTGGGGAAGCCTGCCCGGATTGCCAGTTCGATCAGGGCAAGCGCGGTGAACGGCGTCATTTCCGATGGCTTGATCACCACCGGGCACCCTGCGGCCAGCGCCGGTGCGCACTTGCGGGTAATCATCGCTGCCGGGAAGTTCCATGGCGTGATGGCAGCTGAAACACCCACCGGCTCGCTCAGCACGATGATCCGGCGATCCCGTTCGGGCGAGGCGATGTTGCGCCCGCCCACGCGACGGCCTTCTTCGGCGAACCACTTGATGAAGGTTGCGGCATAGCGGATTTCGCCCTGCGCCTCGGCCAAGGGCTTGCCCTGCTCGGCCGTCATGATCCGGGCAAGGTCATCCAGATTTGCAAGGACCAGGCCGTGCCACGCCTCCAGCAGCGCGGCACGTTCGCCCGCCGTGCGCCGCCGCCAGTCGGCCCAGGAGGCCTGCGCTGCATCGATTGCCGCATTCGCCTCGGCAGCACCACAATCGGGCACGGTGCCGATTACTTCGCCAGTGGCCGGATTGGTCACCTCAAGCGCGGGAAGACCAGCGGAGATCCAGGCACCATCGACGAGAGCAGCCTGCCGCAGCAGGGTGGGATCCTTCAAGTTCAGCATGTTCAACCAAGCGCCTGTGCAGCAAGACCAAAGATAGCGACATTGTCGCCGGGAACCGGCGCGGGACCGAGTGCCATTCGCGTAACATGGCCCACCTCTGGCAGACCGACTTCTTCAAGCCAGGGGCCAAGCCCAGTCACCTCCGGCACGTCGATTCGACAGAAACTGCCCGTCTGTGTCCCGAGCCAGTGGGCAATCAGGGCCTTTGCGCCGGTGGTATCCGGCGCAATCACCGGACCGATGAGCCAGCCGCGGCCAAACCTTCGCATCACGGCAAAACCGGTCTGCTCGTGTTCACGGCACAGCACCACCGCGCTGCCGTCGGCAAGAAGGGCGTCGAGCACGGCCTTGCGGTCCATGCCCGTGGCCGAGGAGTAGAGCGCGTCAAGCACCTGTGCATCGGCAACTCCCATCGGTCTCACCCGTTCGCCGGGGCGGAGCTGGACGAGAGGCTGTACCGGCGCGATGCCCTGATGCTGATGGACCTTGCCCATCGCGACGAAACCGAGCTTCGAGTAAAGCGGCAAGCCTTCGTCAGTGGCATTCAGGATCACCGTAACGCCGTCCAGCCGCTTCAGCATGGCACTTGCCAGTTCGCGGCCAAGCCCACGTCCCTGCTGCGCCCTCGCCACGATGATCACGCCGATCATCGCAAAGCTTTCCCCAAATCGCCACGCCATTATCGTGCCACACGGCTTCCCATCCACCTCGGCAACCAGTCCGCTGCCAATAGCCAGCAGTTTCTCGAGGTCTTCTTCACGGTGCGGCCATTGTTGCTCGAAGCACAAATCGGCGACATCGTGAATATCGTCTGTGGTCATGTCTCGCAGCACGATCTGCGTCGCGTCCTGAACTTTCATCCGATACTCCCGCGAAAATCACCACATCAGTTCGACCTGGGCCGCCGATCATCGCCCGTTCTATCTGGCAGTTATCAAAACTAGCTGCCGCATTTGACGGGTATTTGGAATTTTATTGCGAAATCCGGAAAGCTGGCCGCGGCTAGAATTCCGAAACGTCAATCTCTGCACCGGGATCGAAGCGTGAAAGCCGATAAGGCCGCGGGTCGACGATAGGCTCTTGCCCCGTCGCGATGTCTGCCACCAGATGCCCCGCCCCCGGCCCGATCCCAAAGCCATGTCCACTGAAGCCGGCGGCGAGGATGAAGCCTGGAACCGCCGGTATCTCACCGATGACCGGCACGCCATCAGGGGTGCTGTCGACAAAGCCCGCCCATGTTCCAACGATGGGCGCCCGTGCGACTTCCGGGATGAGGCGCGACACGCGCTCCACTGTCAGGCGGATCGTCTTTGCATCCGGAGAGGGGTCGAGGATACGGCGCGCTTCCATCGGCGTCGGCCGATCCAGCGCCCACCGTGAAAGTGTCTCGTGTCCGGCGCGCAGGCCTTGCAGCCCCCCCGGGGAAACCTTTTTCCAGCGCTGCTTGAACATCGGAATGAACTGCTTCTGGAACTGCAGGAATTGCATCGTCGGATCGACCTTTGCCCGTCCGCTGTAGGCCAGCGCATGAGCGCCATCACCGCGCCGTGTGATCGACATTGAGTCCCCGTAGAATGCATCCGGCAGGCTCATGTGGCCTGTGCCAACGGCAAGGATCGACTGGCGCACCGTCGCCTGCGGGAAGCGCACGCCCAATTGGCGCATGAACGATGATGCCCACGCACCGCCGGCATGGATGACCAGCTTCGTGGCGATCGTGCCACGCTCGGTCACCACGCCGCTCACGGCCCCGCCGGTCGTCTCGATCCCGCGCGCCGCGCAGGCCTGATGCACCGTGCCGCCAAGCGCCATGATGGCCCGCGCCACAGCAGGGACCGCAAGACCGGGGTCCGCAATGCCGTCCATCTGCGAATGCACGCCGCCCTTCCAGACCTGCTTGGTGAAGCTCCCCTTCTCGGTCGCCTCCTGGCTGTTCAACATGCGCGTCTTCACGCCGATGGACCGGGCATAATCGCCCCACTTCGCCCACGTCGCAATTTCAGACTCGTCATTGCTGACATAGAACAGGCCGCAGCGCCGAAAACCCGTTTCCTCGCCGCTCTCGATCCCGAACTGCTCCCACAGGTCAAGCGCCTTGGTCGCCAGCGGTAACTCTCTCTCGTCGCGGTTCTGTTGGCGACACCAGCCCCAGTTGCGGCTCGATTGTTCCCCGCCGACGACCCCCTTTTCGATAAGCGCGACCTTGAGGCCACGCTTGGCCAGGTAATAGGCGGTAAAGCTACCGATCACGCCAGCTCCAATGACAACGACGTCGGCCTGACTGGGCAGTTCCGGAGTGGATTCGATGAACCTCAAGGGCGCGGGCATGTCATGCTTCTCCGATGATCGCGGACTTCATGCGAAACCAAGAATGGCCTTTACCTCGAGATATTCCTCGAAGCCGAAGAGCCCGTATTCGCGGCCGTTGCCGGACCGCTTGTAGCCGCCGAATGGAGCGTGAGGATCCCACGCCGGCGAGTTGATGTGGACTTGCCCCGTGCGGATGCGCAGAGCCACGCTGCGGGCCTGATCAAGGTCGGCACCGTGGACATGGCCGCCAAGGCCGTAGTCGGTGTCATTGGCGATCGCGACCGCCTCGTCGATGTTGTCGTAAGGGATGATGACCAGCACCGGCCCGAAGATTTCCTCCTGCGCGATGCGCATCCCACTGGAAACGTCGGAGAAGATTGTCGGCTGGGCGAAGAGGCCGTGATCGAGCCCTTCCGGACTGCCAAGACCTCCGCATACCAGCCTCGCGCCCTCCTCGATGCCCACCGCGATCATCGTCTGAACGCGACGATGCTGCGCTGCATTAGCGATAGGACCAAGCGTCGTTGCATCCTCGGTCGGATCGCCCACGATGATGCCTTCGACCGTTCTGCGCGCAATTGCTTCGACTTGTGCCAGGGCTGAGCGCGGCACGATCATCCGCGTTGGCGCGCTGCACGATTGGCCGACGTTGCGGAATGCGGCCATCACACCCAACGGCACGACGCGCTCGAAATCGGCATCGGGCATCAGCACGTTGGGAGATTTGCCGCCAAGCTCCTGCGTCACTCGCTTGACCGTGGGGGCCGCACCTTGTGCCACCAATACGCCAGCGCGGTTCGATCCGGTAATCGAGATCATGTCGACATCCGGGTGCGCTGCCATGCCCGCGCCCACTTCGCTGCCGGTTCCGTTAAGAAGGTTGAAGACACCTGCAGGCGCGCCGGCATCATGCACGATCTGCGCAAACATGATCGCGCTCAACGGCGAAAGCTCGCTGGGTTTCAGCACCACCGTGCATCCCGCAGCCAGCGCTGGGGCAACCTTTGCGGTGATCTGGTAGAGCGGCCAGTTCCACGGCGTGATCAGCGCGGCAACGCCGATGGGTTCGCGCACGATGGCCGTCGTGCCGCGCATCGTCAGGAACTCGTAGTCCCTCAGCACCTCGATCGCGGCCTGCACATGGCCCAGCGCGAACGGTACATGCGATGCGCGGGCAAAGCTGATCGCCGCGCCCATCTCCGTCACCAGCACCTGTGCCAGCTCTTCGGCCCGTTCGGCCATCAGCGCGTGGACGCGTTCCAGTAGCGCGATTCGTGCTGCCACGGGGCTTTGCGAGAATGCGGCAAAGGCCCCCCGCGCCGCCGCCACCGCCCGGTCAAGATCCGCCGCCGTGCCCGCCGCGACTTGCGCGATACAGTTGCGATTGGCGGGATTGATTACCGGCAGCCGTTCTGTGCCGGGCAGGTCGATCCACTCGCCGTCGATATAGGCCTTGCCCGTGAGCGGAAGCACCGCCTGCAGTGCGTCCTGCGCTGGATCGCTCATCCTACCATGTCCTTGTAGCGGTAGTAGGCGCCGACGAACGGCAGGAACCATGGCGTCCCGAAGTATCCCGGGATCGCTGGCCAATCGAAATCGCGCCACGGGTTCGCATCGGCCTTGCCGTCCAGCACCTCGGCCATGATCTTGCCCATGTACGTCGCCATGTGCGTGCCGTGGCCGCTGTACCCCATTGAATAGAACAGGCCGTCCCGCTCCCCGGCACGCGGCAGGCGGTCGCTGGTCATGTCCACCATCCCGCCCCAGCAGTAATCGATGCGCGCATCGGCCAGCTCGGGGAAGAAGTTCGCCATGGACCGCCGCAGGATCATTCCGCTCTTGGCATCAGCCGCCGGATCGCTGCGGCTCGAAAAGCGCGCCCGTCCGCCGAAGAGGATGCGGTTGTCCGGGGTCGTGCGGAAATAGCTGACGAAGTTGCGCGTATCGACCGTGTTGCGCCGACGCGGCGTCAGTCGGTCAAGCAGATCCACCGGCAAAGGCTCTGTCGCGATCAGATAGGCTCCGACCGGCACCAGGCGACGGCGAAACCAACCCAGCGGCCCAACACGTGACGTGCCAGTAGCCAACAACACCTGATTGGCAATCAGGCTGCCATGCGGCGTGGTGAGTTCATGGCTTGTGCCTGAAACGCGGCGCATCTTGAGCAAGGGGTTATGCTCGAAGATCGTACCGCCCCGCCGCACGACTGCTTCGGCCAGGCCCTGCCCGTACTCGCCCATGTGCATGTTGGCGCTCTTGCCGTAGAGCATGCCTCCGTAAAAGATGTCCGAACCGATTTCCGTTGGCAGGTCCTGCGGCATGACCAGGCTCGTCTCGGGATCGACATTACGCGCCAACAGATCCTGCGACCGCTTGATCTTCTCGAAATGCTCGGGCTTTGCCGCCAGCTTCAGCTTGCCGACGCGTCCGAAATGGCACTCGATGCCTTCCTCGGCCACGATCTGCTCCACCAGATCCACCCCGGCATCGAAGGCACGGTAAAGCATGTTCGCGCGATCCAGCCCGAACTTCTCGACCATGCCGCCATAGTCCTGCGCAAAACCGTTGTTGCACATGCCACCGTTCCGGCCGGAGGCTGCCCCCGCCACGCGGTCCGCCTCGAGGACGACGACTTTCGCCCCCTTCCTGGCCAGCGCAAGCGCGGCGGAAAGACCCGTGAAACCTGCGCCAATCACGGCAACATCGGCAGTGCCACTTGGCCCGCCCGACGCGCCCGAGGCAAAGGGCTTCGCGCTATCGAGCCAGTAGGAGGTCATCTTCATGTCGTTCTCCACCCTCGCGGGCTCCGGAAAGGAAGGCGGCGTCACCAACCCCGCATGCGTGGCCAATTGCCGATGATTGCGCGACCCGTGCCATCGACCACGTTGTAGGCCTCGTGCTGCGCGCAAGTGGCGCAGGCGTGGTTGGGCAGCACCCGCACGCGCGAACCGATGGCCAGTTTCGGCAGAACGCCACCGCTGCCCGGGCGCACCTTGATGATGCCGTGCTCCTGGCTGGCGTCCTCCACGATCACGTCAGAAAACGGATTGCCGTCGATATCGCAGACCAGGCCATAACCCTGGTCCACCGGATGGCGCTGCGTCCCCCTGTCGCGCGAAAGGGCCATCCAGCCCCCGTCAGTCAGGATCCAACCCTTTTCCTGGCGATGGCCGATCACCGTCAGCAGCACCGATGCCGCAATGTCGTCCAGCGAACAGACGCCGATCCCGTGCATTACCAGATCGAAGAAGCTGAACACGCCCGCGCGCACCTCGGTCACGCCCGTAAGATCCTGCGCAAAATGCGCCGTCGGCGTGGAGCCGACGCTGACCACGGGCGAGGCATGCCCGGCAGCCCGCAGCGCTTCCGCCGCGGCCACTGCTGCCGCCCGCTCGCCCTCGGCAGCTTCCGGCAAACCGGCGCCGCCGCGCGCATTGTAGGATTCTCCCGCGTGTGTCAGCACGCCTGCCAGTTCCACCCGGCCGTTCCGCAGTACGTCGGCAATAGCGACAAGATCAGGGTCGTCCGGCAGAACTCCCCCGCGATGTCCGTCGCAATCGATCTCGATCAGCACGGCCGGCATCGGCCCGCCATCTCCCGCCGCAGCAACCAGGGCTTGAGCCTGCTCCAGCGTATCGACCAGCACCGAAAGCCGCACGCCTTTCGTGACCAGCTTGCGAGCCCGCGCAATTCGGTCAAGGCTCAGGCCGACGGCATAAGTGATGTCCTCAAACCCACCTTCTGCAAAATACTCCGCCTCGGCCAACGTCGAAACGGTGATCGGCCCTGTTCCTTCCGGAAATAGCCTGCGCGCGACCTCGATCGACTTGCTCGTTTTCACGTGCGGTCGAAACCCGGTTCCAAGCTTTGCAAGATGCGCGCGCAGACGCGCGATATTGCGATCAACCTTGGTTACGTCGAGGATCAACGCCGGCGTCGCCACTGTTTCCAGCGAAACCGGAGTTGCCAATTCGGCGTCGAGGGCTGCAGCTTCGGTCATCAACATCCTGCCTGTAAGAATGGCTTCAGCCAAGCGACTGGTTCGAAAGCGCCACCAGCATTGTCCCCGGTGCAGAAACCGGCGGTGCGCCCAGCGCCATGATCGGCGCCCGGTCCACCTGTGGCAGGCCGATCTTAACCAGCCACGGTGCAAGGCCGCTCACATCGGTCACGTCGATCCGCACGAAAACGCCTTCATAAGCCGAAGCGAGTACGGCAACCATGGCCTTGGCATCCTCGGCACTGGCAGCAACCACCGGACCAATCACCACCCCGCGTCCCCAGCGCCTGACGCAGCCATAGCCCGAGATCACGCCCGCGCGCTCGACGACCACCGCGTCTGCCACCTCAAGCAGGGCGTCGAGCAGGACGCGTCGGTCCATGCCCGATGCCGCTGCATCGACCGCACCAAGCGCCTCGCGGTCACTTGGCGTTGCTGCCCGCACCGGTACCGCGGTGTCGATCGCAGGAACCTTGTCCAGCACAGCCTGGTGCTGGGTAATGAAGCCGCAACGGGCAAAGCCCAGCTTGGTGTAGAGCGGTTCGCCATCCTTGGTGGTGATCAGCGTAATCCGCCGTCCCGCCGCATCGGCCAGCAGTGCCGCCATCAGCCTCCCGCCAATCCCCTGCCGCTGCGCATCGGGTGAGACGATGATCATGCCGATCGTGGCGAAATCATCGCCATAGGGCCACCACAGCGCGGTTCCCAGCAACTTGCCCTCAGCTTCGACCGCATAGCCACGCCCCAGCTCGAAGGCAAATTGCCAGTCTTCTAGCCGGTACGGCCACTTGAGCGCCTGCGAGAGGCCCTGCGCCTGTACGAGATGGTCCGATCGCAGCGCAGTCACGCCGTTGCTGTCGCTCCCGACCCTGGCCCCCGACATCTGCAAGATACTCCTCCACACCAACCGCCGGCAGAAATTCAACCTACGGCGCGCTGGCCAAGGTTAAAGCGGATTCGCGCTGGCAAAATGTTCCGAAAGCCGGAAATCTTCACGGCGGTCATGCGCAAGATGCCGTCAGGCGCGGTATAATATGCCGCCCCTGACGGCTCCAAAGTCAGCCAAGCGGGCGTTGCGTCGCAAAGACCTTCTTCACGTATTCCTCGCTCAACCATGCACAGCCATCACCGCGCACGAAGAGGCACACGTCGTCCTTGCCGAACGATACGCTGCCATTCCCGTCAGTGAATGTCACCGCCCCTTCCAACAGCAGCATCAGCTCCACCTGACGATAGGGGATCTGACGGCGGTGATAGGGCGTGGAATCCCAAGTCCCGGCGCAGAATTCGGCATTGGCCGAAACGTAGTCCGAAAAGCCCCGGCAGGTCGGCACCTCGCCCAGCAGGTTTTCGATTGCAGGCGGATTGGAGGGGTTGAGCGGCGCGTTCTTGTCGATCATCACCGGCGTGGTGCGGTTGCCCGCACGGTCCGTCGGCGCCGAATAGACCACCGCAAGCATATCGTCCGACGCGGTCCAGCCAAAGCCGCAGCCGAACGGCAGCGCGCAGCAGTCGTCTGCTCCTAGTGACAGCGTCGCGTCCTCAGCGGCAACCTCAAGCGAGCCTTGCAGCACCAGCACGAACTCATCGGCCGGCAGCGTTGAAACCTGCCCCTTGCCCCGCAGTGCGAAGGCAGAAACCACCGCCTTGTCATCGGCAAAGGCCGGAGCGGCACGGCCTTCAAGCCAGTCAGCCGACGGTTTGGCCACGGGCGCATAGGCGCGAATATCCATCACCGCACCTACTGCGGTCTGTCCGGCTTCCATTGTCGTCATGCGTTTTCTCTTTCCCATGCGGTAATCAGGCTGCGGGCAATGGTCAGGTCCTGCAGGGCAATGCCCGAACTGTCGAACACCGTGATCTGATCAGGCGACGTTCGCCCCTCGGCGCGCCCCAGCAGTACATCGCCCAGCGCGGTGATCCGGCTGCGATCGCCGGTGAAGTGCTGCAGGTCGCCCATCACCACCGCCTGCGCTGGATAATCGCAGAACAGCGCAGCGCGTTCGAAGAGCGCGGGTGGCAGCTCCTGCTTGCCCGCCGCATCCGATCCCATGCTGGCAATGTGCGTACCTGGTCGGACCCATTCCGCCTCGAACAGTGGCGCACGGGCGGGCGTTGCCGTCACGATGATATCGGCCCGCTCGCAGGCGCCCTGGGCATCGGCAAGCGTTGCCTTGAGGCCCTCAGCCTCGAGCGACGCCACGAATTCGCGCCCCTTGGCCTCATCTCTCGCCACGACCAGAACTTGCGTGATCGGACGGATGCGGGAAATGGCCAGGCATTCGAACAGCGCCTGATTGCCAGCGCCAAATACGGCCAGCACCGAAGCATCCGGCCGTGCCAGCACATCGGCGGCAACTGCATCGGCCGCTGCCGTGCGATAGGCATTGACCTTGCCCGCCTCGATGACCCACTCGACCCGCCCGATACTCTGGTCGAACAGCAGGATCACGGAGTTATGCCGGGGCAATCCGATCTCGGGGTTACCAGGCCAGAACGAGCCGACCTTCAGCCCCGCAAAGCTCCCGGTCGAGGCCGACTTGATCGAAAAGCGGTTGGTTGGGGCAGTGCCATGGGCAAACACCGCTGGAAAGAGAACCGCGTCTTCGACGACCGCACACAGCGCTTCTCTCGCCGCGGCATAGGCCATCTCGTGCGTTACGAGCGCAGCAGACTCTTCTTCTGTGATGAACTTCAAGACTGGTTCCCGTCCATTTGCAGCTCGCGGCCTGCCAGATCGGGCTCTGTCCGGTGACACAGCACCACATTGCCTGCATCCATCACCCGCAGGGGCGGCGGACTGGTATCGCACCGCCCCGCAATCGCTACCGGGCAGCGCGGCAGGAACCGGCAAAGCCCGGCATCGCCTTCCGCCAGGCTCAACTGTGCCTTGCCCTTTTGCCCTACGCCCGAAAGCCAATCCGTCCGCAGTTCGGGCACCGAGGAAATCAGCAGGTCGGTATAGGGATGATAGGGCGGCGCATCGTAGGTTGCGCTCTGGCCGCTTTCCACGCGTGTGCCCTTGTAGAGCACGACGATCTCGTCACACAGTGCCTTCACCGTCGCAATATCGTGGCTGATGAACAGATAGGCCACGCCAAGATCGCGGCGCAATTCTGCCAGAAGTTCAAGGATCGCCTCGCGCACCACGGTATCCAGTGCCGAGGTCACCTCGTCGCATAGAATCACGTCCGGATGGGCCGCCAGCGCGCGCGCCAGGTTCACACGCTGCTTCTGACCGCCCGAAAGCTCGTCACAACGCCGCTCCGCCACCCCGGCCGGAAGCTTGATCAGATCGAGCAGTTCGGCCACGCGTGCCTTGGCAGCAAGGCCGCTCATGCCATGATAGAAACGCAGCACGCGTCCGAGGATGTCGCCAACTGAATGCGCCGGGTTCAGCGCAACGTCCGCATTCTGAAACACGATCTGGATGCGGCGCAATTCCTCGCGGCTTCGCGCGCCGAGCGAGGCCGCCAGCGGCTGACCATCCAGCACGACCTCGCCCGCCGTAGGAGCCAGAAGCCCCGCCACTACGCGCGCAACCGTCGATTTGCCCGAGCCTGATTCCCCAATCACTCCCACGGCGCCGCCGAGCGGTACGGTCAGGCTGACATCGCTGAGCACAGGATGCGCGGGGCGTCCCTGTCGGTCGACCGGGCCGTATCCTGCATGAATGCCGTTGATCGATAGCAATGGGGCAGCCCCGACCGCACTGGTTACGGAGGCTTTGACCACGGGTTTGGCCGCTGCCAGCAGTGTGCGAGTATAATCGTCGGCAGGCGTCTCAAGCACTGCTTCCACGGTGTTCTGCTCACGCACCGTCCCGCGATTGAGCACCAGCACGCGGTCCGCCATCTGCGCCACCACCGCCAGGTCATGCGAAACATACACCCCGGTCGCGCCCTGTTCGCGCACCACCTTGCGGAAGGCCTGCAGCACTTCCACCTGCGTGGTAACGTCCAGCGCCGTCGTCGGCTCGTCAAAGATCACCAGATCGGGCCGCGTGATCAGCGCCATCGCCGCCATCAGGCGCTGCAGCTGCCCGCCTGAAAGCTCATGAGGGTAGCGGCTGCCGATGGTCTGCGGATTGGGCAGCGCCAGCGCCTCGAACAATTCGACCGCGTGCCTGCGCGCATCGGCGTCCGATGCAGTGCCATGGATCAGCGCAGGCTCGATCACCTGCTCGATCACCCGGCACGAAGGATTGAACGCAGCCGCCGCGCTTTGCGCAACATAGGTAATGCGATGCCCGCGCTGCGCGGCCAGACTGCTGGCGCCTGCACCATCGAGCGCGGCATCGCCAACCTTGATCTGGCCGGAAATCCTCGCCCCGCCGCGGGCATAGCCCATCAGCGAAAGCGCAATCGTTGTCTTGCCCGAACCCGATTCCCCGATCAGCGCCAGCACCTCGCCGCGTTGGATGGCAAACGAGACGTCATCGACGATGCGCAAAGGATAGCCGTCTGCCGCACGGACAGTCACGCACAGGCCTTCCACCTTCACATGGGGCTGCATCGTCATTCGGCCTTCCCCTGCGTGGCGGCATCGATCAGCAGGTTTACCCCAACCGTCAGACTGGCAATCGCTACGGCCGGCGCAATGATCGCCAGCGCTCCTTCGGCAAGGCCAGAAGTGTTCTCGCGCACCAAAGACCCCAGATCTGCATCAGGCGGCTGCAGCCCGAGGCCCAGGAAGCTGAGGCCAGACAGCAGCAGCACGATGAACACGAAGCGCAGGCCGATATCGGCAAACAGCGGCTTGATCATGTTCGGCAAGACTTCCACCAGCGCCAGGTGCAGCCGCCCTTCGCCCCGCGCCCGCGCCACTTCCACATAGTCCAGTTTGGCCAGCCCCACCGCCAGTGAGCGGGCAATACGGAAATTGCCGGGCACGTAAGTGATGGCAATGATTGTCGTCAGCAGCACCAGCGAGGATCCGAACGCCGCCACCAGCACCAGCGCAAAGATCTTGCTGGGGATCGAGATCAGCGTGTCCATGGCGCGCGAAAGCAGTTCGTCCAGCCAGCGTGGCCCCACTGCTGCGGTCAAGGCCAAGCCGGTGCCGATACTGGCGGCAATCGCAACCGCGATCGCAGAAAGCCCGACAGTAAAGCGCGCGCCGGAAAGCAGGCGGCTCAGGACGTCGCGCCCGAGGAAATCGCTGCCCAGCCAGTGGGCACTGCTCGACCCGGCAAAGACTTCCTGATTTATGAAGGAGCCCGGCGGATAGGGCGCAATCCATGGCCCGATCACAGCAACCACGATCCAGAACAGCACCAGTGCAAGACCGATCTTGCCCGATAGCGGCAGGCGCCCTGCACGGCGAATGAGATTGGCCATGGTCATCCCTGTCGCAAACGTGGATTGGCGAGGATGGCAACCGTGTCGGCGATCAGCACCAGCAGCAGGTATGCTGCGCAGAAGATCATGGCGCAGGCCTGCAGCAGCGGCATGTCGCGCGATGTCACCGCATTGACCATCAGGCTGGCCAGCCCCGGATAGCTGAAGATCGTCTCCACGATGATCGCCCCGCCGAAAAGGTAGGAAAGGCTCAGCGCCATCGCATTGGCAATCGGCCCCACTGCATTGGGCAGGACATGACGCACGATCAGGCGCGCTTGCGAAACGCCCTTCAAGCGCGCCATTTCCACATAGGGTCGGTCCAGTTCGGCAATGATTGCCGCCCGGATCATTCGCCCCAGCTGAGCAATCACACCCACGCCCAGAACCATCACCGGCATGGCATAGGCACGCAGGAACTCGCCCAGTGTCGGGTCCTGCGGCACAATGGTGATCGACGGGAGCCACAGCAGCTTTACCGAAAACACCAGCACGGCAATCGTCGCCACCAGGAACTCCGGCAGGGCCACCATTGCCAGCGTCATGATGTTGAGCGCGCGATCCGTAGACCTTCCCCGCGTAACGGCGGACCAGATGCCGATCAGAAAGGCGAACGGCACCGAAAACACGGTCGTCAAGCCCGCCAAAGTCAACGTGTTGGGCAGCCTTTCGGAGATGATCTCGGCAACTGGCTTGTTGGCAACGATGCTATTGCCCGGATCGCCCACGGCGATGGCCCGCAGCCATTCGAAGTAGCGGACCACGGCCGGCCGATCGAGGCCCATCTCATGCCGCAAGGCCGCAATCTGTTCGGGCGTTGCGCCTTGCCCCAGCAATTCCTGCGCCGCATCGCCCGGCAGCAGGCCGCTGATCGTGAAGACCACCGCCGAAACCAGCAGCAGGGTGATGAATGCAAGGCCGATGCGCTTGGCCACCAAGCGGGCCGGACCGCGCCAAGGCGAACCAGAAGCTGCGCCGCTCATGCTTCAAGCCACACGTGTTCGCCGAAAGAATAGCCCATCAGGCCACCCAGCGGGATTGGTTGAAGCCCGCGAATGCGTCGGTCATAGCCGTCGAGCAGGCTTATGAACACCGGAATGCCCAGCCCCCCGGTGCGATGGATCATCCATTGCATCTCGCCATAGATCGCCTTGCGCAGTGCCGGGTCGCGCGATTGCCGCGCCTCGATCAACAACTTGTCGAACTTCGCATTCTTCCACCCCGCCTCGTTCTCCGTCGCCTTGGACTGGAAGAACAGGCTGAACTGGAGGTCGGTCGTTGGCCGCTGGTTGATGTTCCCGAAGGTCAAAGGGTGTTTCATCCAGTGGGTTGACCAATACCCGTCACTTGGCACGCGATTGATCGCCAGATTGAGCCCGATCTGCGCGGCGTGCTCCTGAAGGATCGACCCCATGTCCACGGATTGCGTTGCCGCCGGCGAGACATAGACCGGCAGACGAGTGCCCAAGAGGCCAGACCGCTTGAGCAGGAACTTCGCCTTGTGCGGGTCGAACGCGCGCTGCGGAATGTCGGCGTTGAAATAGGGATCCAGCGGCGAGATTGGCTGGTCGTTGGCAATCGTCGCAAAACCCCGGAACAGCGCCCGCTTGATCAGGTCCCGGTCCATCAGGTGCTTCATCGCCAGCACGAAATCGGGATGGCCGGTCACTGGATTGTCCTGCCGCATGACCAGATCGGTATAGAGCCCTGACTTGGTCTCCATCACCAGATGCGATGACGATGCCCGCACCCGCTTCACCGATCCCGGACTGACAGAGATGCACATCTGCACGTCGCCCGAAAGCAGCGCGTTTACCCGTGAAAGCTCGTCCGGAATCGCGATCAGCTCGATCTCGTCGAGATAGGGCTGCCCCGGCTTCCAGTAGTTGGGATTGCGCTGCACGATCGTGCGGATGCCCGGCGCGAAAGCCTTGAGCGCGAACGGCCCGGTACCATTTGCCTTGCTGAATTCCCGCCGGCCGTTCTCCACGATCACGAACTGAGGCTGCGCCAGAATGATGGGAAGGTCGGGATTTGGGCCGATCAGGCGCAATTCCACTTCGTGCGCATTCACCCGGCGCGCACTGGCGAACTGCTCCGCCACTGCCTTGACCTTCGATCCCACCGCCGGATCACGGTGACGCAGCAGCGAATGGACAACATCGCCAGCATCGAGCGACTTGCCGTTGTGGAACTGCACGCCGCGGCGCAGGCGGATGGTCCATGTCACATTGTCGGTGGATTCGATCGTTTCCGCCAGACCCGGCTTCACCGCCAGCCCGCGATCGTATTGCGTCAGTCCGCTATAGAGCAGGAACATGCGCATGTAGTCGCTGGAATTGCCCGCACGCGCCGGGTCCAGGGTATCGGAAGTCGATGCGACGATTCCGGCGACGCGAATCCGGCCGCCCCTGCGGGGTTTCCCGATCAGCCTGTCGGCAGGGGCCAGCGCGACCCCCGCAGCAAGGCTTCCCAGCAAGAGACGGCGCGAAAGCATCAGAGGCCGACGACCGCGGGAAGCGCGCCGATGTGCGGAATTTCCACATCGCGATAGTTGGCGTTCGAAGGCTCATGTCCGCGGCCGATAAACACCCGGCAGCCAAAGCCGAGGTCGGTCGCGGTATTCTGGTCATAGCGGAAGCTCGACGAGACATGCATGCCCACTTCCGGTCCCATGCCGAGCTGGTCGAACATGTACTCGAATGCCTGCATGCGCGGCTTGTAGGCCTGCGCGCTCTCGGCGGTGTAGACCTTGTAGAATGTCGCGCCGAGCTTTTCGACGTTCGACATGATCTGGCTGTTCATCGCGTTGGAAAGGATCACCAGCGGGATCTTGTCGCAGATCTTCGAAAGGCCACCAGGCACGTCATCGTGCGGCCCCCAGGTCGGCACCGCTTCATAAATCGCGGTCGCCTCGGCCAGGCGGAACTCCACACCCCACTTCTTCGAACAGCGCTCCAGCGAATTGGCTAGGACTTCGCTATAGGGCTTCCAAGGACCCAGCACCTCATCGAGCCGATAGGCTGCCCAGTCATTGCAGAATTCCGGCAGAGCCTCGGCGGCAATGCGGTCAGCATAGAGTGCCGTCGCCATCTCCGTCATGCGGAAGCGGGTCAGCGTGCCGTAGCAATCGAAGCTGATGAACTTGGGCGTGAAAACAGCTGTGGTCATGATCGAAACTCGTTTCCTGTTTCTGGCCCCGTTGACTCTTGAATTCTCGAGGGCCTTGTGACCGGGAAAGATGACCACCGATCAGGCAGAACTTGCACCCGTTCGTTCAAGCCGGGCAAGGCGCACTGCACTGTTCTGATGGGATTCCGCAGCACGTCATGCCGCACTTCAATAGCCCCGCTTGCGGTCGACTTCGCCCAGCAGCGCATCACCCGCCAGCAACCGCTCAAGATTGTCGGCCAGGACGTTACCCGCCGTCTCGTGGCGCGTCTCCGCTGCCACGTGCGGCGTCAGGAAAATGGCGGGATGGCGATAGAATGCATGGCCCTCGGGCAGTGGCTCCGGGCAGGTCACGTCAAGCATGGCTGCGCGCAACTGCCCTTGGTCCAGGGCTTCGATCAGGTCTTCGGCAACCAGATGACCGCCCCGCCCGGCATTGATGACGGCACTACCGACCGGCATCTTGGCAAAGGTCTCACGGCACAGAATTCCGCGAGTCTCGTCCGTCAGTGGTAGCAGGCAAACGAGAATGTCCGCCTGCATCAGAAATGCATCCAGTTGCTCCGTGCCGGCAAAGCACTCCACGCCCGCGATCTCCCGCCGGGTCCTGCTCCAGCCCGACAACGGAAAGCCCAGCGGCTTGAGCACGTCCAACGCCGCTCGCCCGAGTTCACCCAGGCCCATCACGCCGATCCGGCTTTCCGACGCCAGCCGCGTGTGCCGATAGGTCCAGCGCCCGGCCCGCTGTTCCGAAATGAAGAACGGCAGGTCGCGATGCAGGGCAAGGCAAGCCATCGCCACGTATTCTGCCATGCCGGTAATGATGCCCTGCTCCACCATTCGCACCACCCGCACCTGTGGTGGCAGCGCGCCGATAGGCAACTGGTCGATACCAGCACCCACGCTGAACAGGATCTCGAGGTTGGGAAACTGCGCAATAAAGTCCGGGGGTGCATTCCAAGTGGCAATATACCGGACGACCTGCGGATCGACGCTGTCCTTGCCCCAGTGCAGAAAGGGCATTTGCGGAACGCGCGAGGCAACGATCTCGCGCCACACCCGACCGCGTTGTTCCAGACCGTGATAGAGCAGTGTCACTTGCGCATTTTCCTTTGCCGCCACCACATCATGGGGCCGGTGATCGAAAGAGCCATGATTGCCAGTGCTTCCAGAAGAAGCATGAGCATTCCGAAAATTCCCCCGCTGTCGCCAGTATGCAAAGGCAGGACCTTCATCCACAGGGCCGGACTTTGCGCGGCCGGAACGACGTGCAGCAGCCTTGCGTCCGAAAGCCTGACCGAGACGGCATGAACTGCCAATGGCCCTTCTTCCGGCGCGAGGAAGTTCACGTCGATCCGGTCAGCGGCCGGAAAGCGCACGTCCCGTATTGCCGCGGCAGGATAGGCTCGCGTTGCCGATCCCATCGCCCCATCGAGTTGCATCGGACTTGCCACAAAGGCCGTGGTTGCCATCGGCGCGGCGGGTGCCAAATCGGGAGCGGCAAGCAGCACGCCAGTCACCGCGCTGAACAGCACCAGCAGCGATGCCAACACGCCCCCGCTGCGATGCCATTGCCGCAACCGCACGCGCGCGGGCATCTTCGGATTGATCTTCAGCGATGTCTTCCAGCGCCCGGCCGCAGGCCACCAGAACCCTAGCCCGGTCCCGGAGAGCAGCAGCAGTACGATGCCATTCAGCGCGACAACGACAAGGCCGACCGTGCCGGACATCAACCGGTAATGCCACTGCAGGGCAGCCTCCAGCGGAAAAGCCCAGATTCCACCTTCGCGCAGGATAACGCCCGATGCTGGCTCGATTGCCGCATAGTGCATGCTACCGTCGGCTCTGGCCAATTGCGCCATTACCGGCCCGCCAGGATATGCTGGCAGGTATAGCCGCGTAAGATGCATGCCGGTACGGGTCGCCGCCGCTGCAAGCATCGGAACCCCCAGAGCCGGTCCATCGGACCCTTGCGGTTCCAGAACGTAGGCAAGCGGCTCCCGCAGCAGCAGGATTGTGCCCGTCAGCGCCTGCAGGAAAATCAGCGGCGCGAACAGCAGGGCCATACGGCGATGCCAAGTCAGAAAGCCGCTACGCGCCATGGGAGCTTTGCCGAAAAAGTCGGGTTGCCGGAGCGGGGGCTCCGGCAACCCGGTTCATCAGAACGTGAAGGTAGCGCGCACGTTGAACGCCCGCGGCGCACCCGGCGCAATCCAGAACCGCGAGTAGGATGCGGTATAGAACTCCTTGTCGAACAGGTTGGTCACGTCTGCCGTGAGCTTGATGTTGTCAGCCGGTTCATAGCTCGCCATTGCGCGTGCGATGATGTAGCCGGGCAGTTCAAACGTCGTGCCGGTCTCGCCCAGCCGCTTGCCGACATAGTTTACGCCCGCCCCCAGCGTGAAGCGCTGCTCACCCAGTGTGAAACCCTTGTTCACGATCAGGTTCGCCGCATGCTTGGGAATGTTGATCAGCCGGTCGCCCGGATTGATGGCCAGTCCGAAGTCCTTGTCTCCCGCCGCCGTGGTCCATTCGGCATCGAGGAAGGCATATGTGGCGATGATCGAGATATCGCCCGGAAGATTGGCATTGAAGTCCACCTCGACACCGCGCGAGCGGGCCGCACCGCCGGCAATGGAGAAGCCGGCATTTGCAGGGTTCGTATCGGCGGTCAGGATGTTGTTCTTTTTCATCGTGAACGCGGCGATCGAGCCGCTCAGCGCACCGCCGGGTTCACCCAGTCGCAAGCCCACTTCATAGGACTTGCTCATTTCCGCCGGGAACGGTCGGCTGGCTGCGTCGACCCCGCTGTTCGGACGGAAGCCTTCGCCATAGCCCGCGAAGATCGAGAGATCGTCGTTGATCTCGTAAAGCGCACCGGCCGTCGGGCTGAACTGCTTGATGTGGACGTTGGTTGTCCGGTTGTTGTTCCGGTTCAGCACGGTCTGGCGATAGTTGTCGTAACGACCGCCAACGCGCACCTTCAGCCTTTCACCAAGGTCGATCTGGTCCTGGAAATAGACGCCCCAGGCCTTCTGCGTCTCATAGGTATTGGTCAGCGGCGTCGCGCCGAGAGCCAGCGTCTGGCCATAGACGGGGTTGAAGATATCAACCGCGTAGTTTGCGGCGGTAACCGGTGTACCCGCGGTATAGTTTGCAGGGCGACCGCGCAGCTGAAGCAGGTCGATCCGGAAGCGATCCCAGTCCGCGCCCAGCAATACGTGGTGTGTGATCCCGCCGGTGTAGAACTTGCCCGAGATTTCGCCGCGCACGACAAGATTGTCGGTGCTGTAATCGCGCGAACGGCGCTGGCGGGCGAGGAAATTGCCGGGCTTGCCCAGCGTCTGGCGGCGGTTGGTGCCGAGCGGATCGAGTTCTGCCTCGCTCGAGAAGCCCTTGAACTCCGTCTCGCGGTAACCGAAACCGGCGAGGAAGTACCAGTCGCCCCCCAGCTTCTGCTGGAACTGCACCTGATGCCCCAGCACATCGACCCGCATGTCACCATCGCCCGGCTCACCGAAGAAGGTCGAGCGGTCAACCACGCCAAGCTTGTTGTTCACCGCGATCGTGCCGCGATCGAACGGCACCCGGTTGTGCATGAATTCCAGCTCGTAGGAGATGCTGGTGTCCTTGCTCGGCGCGAACAGGATCGAAGGATTGGCTGTGTAGAGCGTCTGGTGAATGGTATCGCGGAAGCTGTCGCCGTCCTGCGCCGCGCCATTCAGGCGGATCGCCACGGTATCGCTGAGCGAAAGATTGTAGTCCGCCTCGACACGGTAGGTGTTCCAGCTGCCACCCTGAACGGCAAAGGTGCCGAACGTGTCGCCGACCTTGGCCTTCTTGGTGGTGATGCTGATCGTGCCACCGGGTTCGCCGCGGCCGAAGACGGCACCGTTGGGACCCTTCAGGATTTCGATCTTCTCGATGTTCGATGCATCGCGCGGGCCGCCATAACCGCGGCCGCCATTGAAGCCGTTGACGAGCACGCCGCCTGCGAAGTTCTCGTCACCCGCAAAGCCGCGAATGGCAAAGCCGTCGAACAGACCGCCGAAGTTGTTCTGGCGCGAAACGCCGCTCGACAGGTCGAGCGCGGCATCGAAGCGGGTGATGTTGAGGTTCTGCAGCGTCTTGGCGTCGATCACCTGCACGCTCTGCGGAATGGAGGCGAGCGGTACGTCGCCGCGGTACTGCTGCCGCTGGCCGATGACGACCATTTCCTCGGCAGGTGCCGCCTCTTCCTCTGCGGGGGCTGCGCTTTGCGCCCAGGCAGTGATCGGCATCGCTCCCATGGCAACGCCGGCAATCAGCGCGCCCTTTACTGCGGACATTTTCTTCATCGCAACTTCACCCCTCGTCTGTGATGCGTGTCTCCGATCCCGCCCCGACCATGTAACATTGTTACATTACCTTCAAGCGAAACCGTCGGTTTGAACCGTCCTGCGTCTTTGTTCTTATTCCTCGAGCTTATGGGTCCGCAGACGAATCTTCCGTCGAAAGGGTGCGCGGCGACGAACGATTATTGTGAAAAAGGGATGACACCGGAGTCTTTGTGCCGTCGTGCCCGTTTCCAGTCGACGCAAGGCCCGCGCAGCGCGCCCTTTCGTCGTGCGGGGCATTCTCCGCTGCGCCGGCGCCCCCAATCGGTGATTTCTGCTGAAAGCGCTTTGCTTTCCGCTCAATCCGTTCGCCAACGGCCAATATAAGGTCTCCAGTGCATACGGGAGGAGCCGCTAGTGACCCGCGAATTGCCCAATCATTCGGTCGTTGCTATGGGCTGCGCAATGCGGGAACTGCTGATTAGACTTGCGATCGTTTTCTCGGTCCTTCTGGCCGGAATGCACTTCCCTGCCCATGCCGCGCAGAATGCTATCGATGGCGAAGTCGAGGCATATACCTGCATTGAGCATGGTGAAGGCGACACTGCTGTCAAGCATTCCGCCCAGCCCGATGATCAGGCAGGGGAAGCGGCCCACCATCATCACAGCCCGATGGTCATCGGCATGGACCTGAAAGCCGGGGCAAACGACCTTGCTCCAACGCCATCATTGCACTTCCCGGCCAGGGCAACAGCGTTGACTTCGCGCAAGACAGTCCCTCCGCTTGAGCCGCCATTGACCTGATCCCTTGTGCAGGGCGGTTCGTTCGCGAGCCGCCACGAACTTGCGTTCAGGAAAGGCATTGCAATGAATACCCGCAATTTGGTTGTGGGCGGCACCTTGGCCGTCCTCGTGGCTGCTGCAGGCGGTTACGCGCTGGTCAAAAACGGCACCGCACCGGCGCCTCAAGCCGAGCAGGCTTCCGCGCCCGTAGCGCCGATGGAACTGACCGACGCCCAGTTCGCCCGGCTCGGCATCAAGACGGCTGCCGCGCGCCTGAGCGGAGAAGTGCCCCTGGGTGCAGTTCCTGGCGTCATCACGCTTCCCCCCGGAAGCCGGGTGGCCGTGACAGCCGCCCTGCCCGGCGCGATCCGGCAGGTCTTCGTGATCGAGGGACAGGAAGTGCGCCGCGGACAGCCGCTGGCAACAATGGTCAGCCGCGACGCGATGGAACTGGGCGGGTCGCGCAGCCGCGCATCGTCGCGCGTATCGCTGGCAAGGGCGAACCTCGCCCGCACCGAAGCGCTCTTCAAGGAAGGCGTGATTGCCGGCGCGCGCGTGCAGGAAGCGCGGGCCGAACTTGCTCAGGCGCAGTCGGAAGCGGGTGAGGCCTCGCGTATCCTGGCAGCCTCCGGCGCCAGCGGCAGCGGCATGGTAACCTTGCGCGCGCCGATTTCAGGCCGCGTGTCCAAGGTCGGCGTGCAGACCGGTGGGCCGGTCGACGGCATGACCGCGCCTTTCGTGATCGACGCGGCAAATGCCTACCGGCTCGATCTGCAGTTGCCAGAGAGGCTGGCCGCGAATGTCCGCCCCGGCATGACCGTAGCCCTGCCCGGCATCGCCACAGGCCGCATTCTGTCGGTCGGCTCCAGCATCGATCCCGCAACGCGAAGCGTGGTTGCCAAGGCAACCATTGGCGGCGCGCAAGGGCTGATCGCCGGCAAGTCGGTAATGGTCACCATCGGTGCGGGCAGCAGCGGCGAAGTGGTGAGCGTCCCTTCCGCTGCATTGACCCGCATTGCCGAAAAGGACGTGGTCTTCGTCCGCTCCGGCAATCGCTTCGCGCTGCGCGAGGTTCGCCTTGGCGGCAGCGGCAATGGCGAGACTGCGATCCTGGCGGGCCTGAAGCCCGGCGAGGTGGTGGCAACCAGCGCAATCCCCGAACTCAAGATGCTGCTGGGCGGCGGGGGTGAGTGATGCTGAGACGCCTTGTTGAATGGTCGCTGGGGGCACGGCTTGCCGTGCTTGGCCTCGCGCTGGCGCTGGCGATTTTCGGAGGCTGGTCGTTCCAGAACCTGCCGATTGACGCATTCCCCGATATCTCGACCACGCAGGTCAAGATCATCATGAAGGCTCCGGGGATGACGCCGGAGGAGGTCGAAAGCCGCGTCATCACCCCTATCGAGATGGAGATGCTGGGCATCCCCAACCAGGAGATCCTGCGCTCGGCCGCCAAGTACGGCATTGCCGACATCACCATCGACTTCTCCGACAGTACCGACATCTACTGGGCGCGCACCCAGGTCGCCGAACGTCTCAACAACGTCATGGCCGATCTGCCCTCGTCGGTGGAAGGCGGCCTCGCGCCGATCTCGACGCCGCTCTCCGATGTCTACATGTTCACCATCGAAGGTCCGCAATCGCTGGCGGAAAAGCGCCGCGTGCTCGATTGGGTCATCCGCCCTGCCCTGCGCACGGTGCCCGGCGTGGCTGACGTGAACTCGCTCGGTGGCCATGCCGAGACGTTCGAGGTTCGGCCCGATCCCGGCGCCCTCGCGGCGGCAGGCCTGACCTATCACGATCTCCAGACCGCCATCGAAAGCGGCAATCGCAACGATGGCGCCGGCAGGCTGGCCAATGGCGAAAGCACGCTGATCGTGCGCTCGGTGGGCGCCATCCAGACCGCCGATGACCTTCGCGCCATCGTCATCCGCAGCCAGGCCGGTACTGTCCTGCGCCTTGGCGACGTGGCGACGGTAACCACCGGAAGCCTGACCCGCTATGGCGCCGTGACCAAGAACGGCACGGGCGAGGCGGTCCAAGGGCTCGTCATCGCCCTGCGCGGCGCCGATGCCAGCAAGGTCGTCGAAAACGTCAAGACGCGCATGACCGAAATCGAAAGCGGTCTGCCCCAGGGCATGACGATCGACGTGTTCTACGATCGGTCCGAACTGGTCGGCCACGCTGTCTCGACCGTGGAGAAGGCCCTGATCGAGGCGAGCGTGCTTGTCGTCCTGCTGCTGTTCCTGTTTCTCGGCAACGTCCGCGCCTCGCTGATCGTGGCGGCAGCCCTGCCCATGGCAACGCTGATCACCTTCATCCTGATGCGCTGGCTGGGCATGTCGGCCAACCTGATGAGCCTTGGCGGCCTTGCCATTGCCATCGGCATGCTGGTCGATGGCGCGGTGGTCGTGGTCGAAAACGTGGTCGATCGCTTTGCCCATCCGCACCACGGCTCGACCAGCAAGCTCCATCAGGTTCTTGTCGCCACCAGCGAAGTGGCAACCCCGGTTGCCTCGGGCATGGCGATCATTGCGCTGGTGTTCCTGCCGCTGCTCACGCTGCAAGGATTGGAGGGCAAGCTGTTCGGCCCGGTGGCGATGACGATCGTGCTGGCACTGGCCGGCGCCCTGGTCCTGTCGCTCACGCTGATCCCGGTCCTGTCCTACTTCGGCCTGAAGCAGGATGGAGGCCACGACGACCCATGGCTGATGCGCCAGTTGAATCCCCGCTATCATTCAGCCCTGCAATGGGCGTTCGAAAACCGGACGCGCGTCTACGGCATGGCCGGCGGGTCGCTGCTGGCAGCGGCGGTTGCCTATGGCTTCATCGGCAAGACCTTCATGCCGACGATGGACGAAGGCGCTGTGCTGATGCAGCTCGAAAAGCAGCCGAGCATCGGGCTGGACCACACCATCGCGGGAGACCTCAAGGCCCAGAAGCTGATCATGTCGAAGGTGCCCGAGGTGCAGGACATCATCGCCCGTGTCGGTGCTGATGAACTCGGCCTGGACCCGATGTCGCTCAACGATACCGATACCTTCATGCGCCTGAAGCCGCGCGAGGAATGGCGCGAGCAGGACAAGGAATGGCTGATCGAGCAGATTCGCCTCGCCATGGAGGAAATGCCCGGCGTCGAAGCATCGTTCACCCAGCCCATCGAGATGCGCGTTTCGGAAATGCTTACCGGCGTGCGGGGCGATCTGGCGCTCAAGATCTTCGGGCCCGACCTTGAAACCCTCGGTCAGATTGCCGCCAAGGCACAGGATCGGCTGCGCAGGATCGGTGGCGTTACCGAGGTCAAGACCCTGGCGGACGACAAGGTCGATTACCTCCAGATCGATATTGACCGCCTGGCTGCGGGCCGTGCCGGAATGCCGGTAGCCGAACTGCAGGACGTGCTGCGCGCCCAGCTCGAAGGGACCGACGCTGGCGTGGTTGCGCAAAGCCATCGGCGCGTGCCCATCGTGATAAAGGGCGATCCGGCCAATGCCGGGAGCCTCGATGTCTTCGCAAACCAGTTGATCCGCAGTCCCGACGGCACGCTGCTGCGCGTAGGTGATGTGGCCCGCGTCCATCAGGTCGAAGGCCCGGTCAAGCTCGACCACGAGAACGGATCGCGCTTTGCGGTGGTGCAGGCTTTCGTTTCGGGGCGGGATCTCGTCGGTTTCGTCGACGAGGCCAAGGCCGACATTGCCGCCAATATCCAGCTGCCGCCCGGATATCGCCTGGAATGGGGCGGTCAGTTCGAGAACCAGCAGCGCGCCTCGGCCCGGCTCGGCGTAGTCCTGCCGATTGCCTTGCTGCTGATCTTCGGCGTGTTGTTCTGGACGTTGCGCTCGATCAGGGCCTCGCTGCTGATCATCGCGATGATTCCCTTCGCAGTCGTCGGCGGGATCGTGACGCTGGCGGTCTCGGGCGAGTATCTCTCGGTGCCCGCCTCGGTCGGGTTCATCGCCCTGCTCGGCATCGCCGTGCTCAACGGGCTCGTCATGGTCACGTATTTCCGCCAGTTGCGCGATCAGGGACTGACCCTGGAGCGAGCCGTCCGCCAGGGTGCAGAGCGTCGTCTCCGCCCGGTGCTGATGACCGCCGCGATCACCGCCTTCGGCCTCGTGCCGCTGCTGTTTGCCAGTGGTCCGGGCTCGGAGATCCAGCGGCCGTTGGCGATTGTCGTGATCGGCGGCCTCGTCACCTCGACGCTGCTCACCCTGTTCCTCCTGCCGATGCTCTATGAGCGGTTCGGCGAAAATTCCGCCGAGCGCGCTGCGCTCGATGGCGGGATGGAAGGCGCTTCAGCATGAAGTACAATCTTGTTCTTGCATGGCCGCTGCTGATGGCGGCCCCGCTCCTTGCCCAGACCAGCGACCAGTCGCTCCCCGGCCTCTCCGATGCCGCCGTCGTGGAGGCGATCGAGGCCCACCCCCGCTCTCGCGCGGCCGATGCCAGGGTTGAAGCTGCACGGCAGGAGGCGAACGCGCTGCGTGCCACCCAGAACGAGTTCACGGTGTCCGGCGATGTCAGCCGGCGCACTATCCAGGACGAAGGGCGCTACGCTGAATACACCGTCTCGCTGGAGCGTCCCATCCGCCTGCCGGGCAAGTCCGCGCTTGACCGCAAGGCCGGCGTGCTGGGTGTCCGCGTTGCCGAACTGCGCGCCGAAGACGCCCGCCACCAGCTGGCGCTGCAACTGAACGAGCTGTGGTGGGATTGGGTCGCGGCAGCTGCCGAGGCCAGCACGCTGGCCCAGACGCAACAGACGCTGGAGCGAGCCTATCGGGCAGTGGTCAGCCAGGTTCGCGTGCAGGATGCAGCGCAAGTGGATGCCGACCGTGCCATGGCCGAAGCCGCCATGAACCGCGCCGGGCTGGATGCGGCGCTTTCCGGGGCAGGAATTGCGCGCGAAAGGCTGGTCGCCCAGTTCCCGCAACTGGCTTTGCCTGCCGAAGCGCCACCGTTGTCCAAGCCGGGACTGCCACCTGAGGAACTTGCCCGCCTGCGCGAAGCCGTCATGACCTGCAATCATGAACTCCCCGCGGCATTGGCCGAATCCGAGCGGCTCGCCGCCCTGGCTGAGCGCAGCCGTCGCAACCGCATCGCCGATCCGACTATCGGAGCGCAGTTCTTCAGCGAGCGGGGCGGACTGGAGCGTGGCGCCGGGATCGTGTTTTCGATGCCGATCGGCGGCCGCTACCGCGCGGCGCTCTCCGATCAAGCCGCAGCCGAGGCGCAAGTCGCTGTTGCCGAAGCCGCCAGCGCCCGTTTCGACGTGATCGAGATGGCCACGACGGACTACTCGGCAGCGCTCGGGACAGTGCAGGCATGGAAGGCGACAGCCGCCGCCGCGGCCAGCAGCAGGCGTGCAGCCGACCGGCTGGAGGCCGGCAATCGCCTCGGTCACGTCGATCTCGCCGATCTGCTTCTCGCCGAGCGTCAGGCAAAGGATGCAGCTCTGGCCGAAACCCAGGCACGGGCCGCAGCGCTGCGGGCCGAGACAAAATTGCGCATCGATGCCCATCATCTCTGGCTCGATTGCAGCCACGAACGGAACGAACAGGAATGAAGCAGAATTAGTCAGATTTTCGTTTCACCGTTTTGACTTGCGTCTGTCGAAAGCGGGACGTCAGGCTGACAACTTACGGAAAAGTGCGTTAACTGCGCGCTTGACCAGCAGTTTGAGGTTGACGGTCGTGGTGTTGCTGCGCAAACCGCAAGGTCTGCCGTCACGGCACCATGGCACGGGGACCGATGAGCCAGATTTTCAGTTTCGACGCGACCGACCAGGCGATCATCCGCGAATTGCGGGCGAACGGGCGGGCCAACAACCAGCAGATCGCCGAAGTCCTGGGGCTTACGGCGACGACGGTGTCAACCCGCATCCGCCGCATGGAAGATGCCAACCAATTGCGCGTTGTCGCTGTGTCGGACTTCACCGCCCACGGTTTCAACGTCCTGCTGCGCATCTCGGTCGAGGTTGACGGCCGCCCGGCGTCAGAGGTCGCGCAGGAGCTGGGCGCCCTGCCCGAAGTGGTCGCTGCGCACATGGTGACCGGTCGCTACGACATCGACATGCTCGTCGCCCTGCACGATTTCGACGACCTTTCGGAATTCCTGCTCGACAAGCTTTCCACCGTGCGCGGCATCCGCACGCTGACGCCACACATCGTGGTCGACATCATCAAGTACCAGTTCGACGTCGCTCCGATCGAGGGCCGCCCCGGCGAGAGCCGCGGCAATGGAGGGAATGCCTGATGGCCGCGGTTCAGCTTGACGCACTTGACCGCCAGCTGGTCGACATGCTGGCGCTCGACGCACGCATCTCCAACCGCAAGATCGCGGCAGAACTCGGCGTTACCGAAGGCACCGTGCGCGGGCGCATCAAGCGGCTGCAGCAGGACGGCCTGATCGCCTTTACCGCGATCACCGGGTTCGAAATGGGCAAGCTCGCCCGTCTCGCTTTCATCAACGTCCAGGCCGATGTCGACCGTGTCCGCGAAGTGGCACAGATCATCGCCGAGGTGCCGGGCGTCAACGCCGTGCTGATCACCATGGGCCAGTTCAACATCACTGCGATGAGCCTGATCGACGAATTGGACGAACTGGTCGAACTGGCCTCCGACAAGATCTTGTCCATCGACGGCGTCCACCACGTGGAAACCTCGATTGCGGTCAAGACGGTCAAGTACAACGCCCGCATGGCCAAGATCACCAAGCCGGAAGTGGTCCCCGACGACGATTGAGAGCCGCAGCGCTCACGACATCAAGAACCGATTTGGCGATTGTTTCCCCGGGGAAACACGCTGAAGTGGTTCTTCGATGTAGGTGAGAAGCTGGTCGATCAGCCCTCCAATAAGGCTGCTCGCACCATCGCCCGCAGCATGTCCTTGCGTACCTTGCCGCTGGCCGTACGCGGGAAATCGCTGACGAATTCGAACCGCTCGGGGATCTTCTGACGGGCAAGGCCCGATGCGGAAACGTGTGCCACCAGGTCCCCGCTGCCGGCCTCGCCTGCAAGGATGACATAGGCGCAAACGCCTTCGCCAAGGCGCTCGTGCGGCATGGCAACGATCGCCGCTTCCTTCACCGCAGGGTGCGTGTGCAGCACGTCCTCGATTTCCTTGGCCGAGATGTTCTCGCCACCGCGAATGATGAGGTCCTTCTTGCGACCCGTGATCGTGACTGCGCCGGAATCGTCCAGCACGCCAAGGTCGCCGGTGCGGAAGAAGCCGTCCGGCGTGATCGCCTCGGCGGTCTGTGCTGCGTCGGCGTATCCCATCATCATGCCAGGGCCACGTGCAAGGATCTCGCCTTCTACTCCGCGCGGCAAGGCGTGGTCCTCGTGATCGACAATGCGGACTTCGTAGTCCACCACTTCACCGTCGGTCGTGGCGGCGAGACTTTCGTCGCGGGGCCAACCGAATGTCACCAGCGGCACTTCGGAAGCACCGAAAACGCGGAATGCCCTGCAGTTCTCGAAGGCCGCATTGGCCGCCGGGATGAGGTCTGCCGGCACGGCCGCGCCGCCGCATGCGAAAAAGCGAAAGCTCGGCAGGCCCGTGCCCGCAGCCCGCGCGGCCGCCGCCAGTTCCACCAAAAACGGTGTCGCCGCCACTGTGCCGACAAGATCGTGCTGCTCTATCAGGGCAAGCGCCTCGTCGGCGTTCCAGGCTTCCATCAGGACGGAGCGAATTCCGCAGATGAATGGCGCTTCGAGGCCGTTGGCGTAACCGGATACATGCGTGACCGGCGAGGGCATCAGCGTCGCCTCACCTTCCGCCAGGCCCCAATGCCGCCCGCTGGCAGCGACGATATGGGCCAGCGTGCAGTGGCTATGCAACACGCCCTTGGGGCGCCCGGTGGTGCCCGATGTATAGAGCACCATCTTCACGCCCAGCGGGTCAACCTCAGGGGCATCGAAGGGCACGCCGCGCCCGGCGGCCACCAGCGCCGCAAAATCGTCAGGCCCGTCACCGCGTACTGTGAAGACATGCGCAAGATCGGGGAGAGATTCCTGGCAGCGTCGCGCCATCGCCGCATAGTCGACCTTGCGCCACACCTCCGGCACGAAGATCGCGCGGGCACGGCAATCGCCGAGCATCATCGTCACTTCGGCGTCGCGGTAGATCGGCACGATCGGATTGACGACAAGGCCCGAAAGCGCCGCCGCCAGATTGATCACGGCTGCCTCGCGCCAGTTGGGCACCTGAAATGCCACCACGTCTCCGCTGCGCAGCCCGCGATCCTGCATCGAGGCAGACAGTGCCTCGGCCTCGGCCAGCACCTGGGCGAAGGTGTACTGCCCTTCCCCATCGATGAAGCACACGAAGTCCGGCGTCGCCGCGGCCCGCTCACGGGCGAGGTCTGCCAGCGTCCTGCGCTGCCATGCCTGCCCTTGCGCAAATTCGCGCTGATGCGGTGCAGGAATCGGCAACCAGTCCCAGGGTTTTGCAGTGTTCTCGTTCATGCCCTGCTTGTTCCAAGCGCCCGAGCGCTTCAGCAATTGGCGAAAAGGTGAGTAACCTAGCCCCTGTCACAGCTTTCGCACCGCACCGGTGCACGGCATGGTCGCAAGCAACATTGGCTACAAGGCCACGGAGAGGCAATACCCAGATGGACCGTATCGAGCGCATCGGACAAGTCGCTGAAATCATGCGCGACTATGTCGAGAACAAGAAGACCTTCCTGACCGACAGCACCAAGCGCGTGCCGGTGCGCAGCTACACTGATCCGGACCAGTGGAAGGCGGAAATGGAGCTGATCTTTAAGCGCGTGCCGCTGATGCTTGCCTTCACCGCCGAAATGCCCAACCCCGGCGATTACAAGGCGATGGATGCCGTCGGCATGCCGGTGCTGATCAATCGCGACAAGACCGGCAAGGTCCGCGCCTTCCTGAATGTCTGCTCGCATCGCGGCGCTCCGGTGGCGAACGAAGGCCACGGCAATTGTCCGCGCTTCACCTGCAAGTACCACGGCTGGACCTTCGGCCAGGACGGCAAGCTGATCGGCATTTCCGAAGCATCGAAGTTCGGCGAGGTCCGCAAGTCGGAACTGGGCCTGCGCGAGCTGCCGTGTCAGGAAAAGGCGGGCATGATCTTTGTCGTGCTCACCCCCAACGCACCGATCGATGTTGATGCGTTCTATCGTGGTTTCCTCGAGGATTTCGAAGCGCTCGAGTTCGACAAGTGGACCTACATGGGCAGCCGCGTGATCGAGGGCGCCAACTGGAAGATCGCCTATGACGGCTATCTTGAAGGGTATCACTTTGCCTCGCTCCACCCCGAAACGATCTTCCCGCGCACGCCATCGAACTGCATGCACTACGAAGGCTTCGGCCCGCACCAGCGCATCGGCTTCCCGCACCACAAGATCGCTGATGCCCTGAAGGACATCCCGCGCGAGGAGTGGGGCACGCAGGAGAACAACGGTTTCGATTTCGTCCGTATCATGTTCCCCAACGTCTCGGCCTTCATCGCGCCAGAGATCACCCAGGTCGCCCAGCTCTTCCCCGGACCGACGCCGGGCGAGAACCGCACCGTGCTCAACTACCTGCGCCGCGAACCGATCCGCGACGAGGAGGACCGCGCAAACGTCGAAGCGGCGATGAACTTCTTCCGCGACGTCACCTATACGGAAGACTACCTCATCGGCCTCGAGATCCAGAAGGGCCTCGAAACCGGCGCGCATGACGAGCTGGTGTTCGGTCGCAACGAGCGCGGCAACCAGTACTTCCACGAATGGCTGGACTGGTATCTGCAGGACGATCCGGACCTCCCCGAACCGCAGATGTGAGGGGGTGCGGGCCCATGAACCCGATCTCCCTGGCGTCCGGTGTCGTGCCCGAATTCGGCCCTGTGGACACCATCGAAGCGGCCCGGGCCGGCGGTTTCGATATGGTCGGGCTCTGGGTGGACCCAGGAGAGTGGACACCGGCACACACCCGCGATGCACGCGCCGCGCTCGCGGCTTCCGGCCTTCCGCTGCTCGATGTGGAAGTGATCTGGCTCAAGCCAGATTCAGCGATGGACGATCACCGCAAGGTGATCGACGTCGGCGCGGAACTGGGCGCGCGCAACGTCCTGTGCGTCTCGTCCGACCCGGACCATGGCCGTACCGCCGCGCGCCTGTTCGATCTGTGCCGCCATGCCGAGGGCTCCGGCATTCGCGTTGCATTGGAGTTCGGGATTTTTACCGAAGTCAAGAATTTGCAGGACGCGCTCGGCATTCTTGACCGGATCGACCATCCCCTCAAGGCACTTCTGATCGACCCGATCCACGTCGATCGCTCGGGCTCCTCGATCACTGAAATCGCCAAGGTTGATCCCGTCCTGCTGCCCTATGCGCAGTTCTGCGATGCGCCTGCCGAGCGCCCCGATCCCTCGGACTTCGGCGCCGTCATCCGCGATGCGATCGACCTGCGCGAACAGTGCGGCGAAGGCGCCTTGCCACTTGCTGCGCTCTATCACGCGCTGCCACCTGGCATTCCGCTTGCCGTTGAACTGCGCTCCGAAGCCTTGCGAGATGCCTTCCCGCACCCTGCCCTGCGTGCGGCAGCCGTGGCCGAAGCTACCCGGAGCTGGCTGGAGGCCCAAGCGTGACCGTCACTGTGCTCACCTTGCTCAAGCGCCGCGAAGGCATGAGCAAGGCCGACTTCATCGCCTATTACGAAAGCCGCCACCGCCTGATCGGCGAAAAGGTGCTGCAAGGGTGGGCCACGCGCTACCAGCGCAACCATCTTCACCCGCTCGACGGCTTGGACCAACCCCATGATTTCGACGTCGTGCTGGAAATCGACTTCCCGGACCAGCAGACTTGCGACGCCTGCTTCGCCGCAATGGCCGATCCCGCGATCATGGGCGAAATCGTCGCGGACGAGGAACGTCTGTTCGACCGCAGCCGCATGCGGACCTATCGCGTCGAGGTCCGCGCGTCCTCGCTCTGATCAACGCAGGATCGGTTTCAACCGGGCAAGGTCGTTGCGGATGGTGGTGGCGGCAACGCCCGCCTGCCCCATCGCATGGCTGATCTGGTCCAAGCCACGCGTCACGTCCCCGGCCGCATAGAGGCCCTCAACGCTGGTGCGCTGGTGCGCATCGATTTCGATGCATCCTTCCGCGTTTGCCTTTGCCCCAAGATCAAGGGCGAGGTCTGAGCGGATCAGCGAACCCAGCGCCGGATAGACGGTGTCAAACGCCAGTTCTCCATCGGGCGTTGGCACGACGATCGTTTCGCCGGTGATGCGCAAGGGGTGGCATGGTCCATTGACCAGCTTCACCCCGGCGCCTTCAAGCGCTCTACGGTGGCTCTCTTCGATGCCATGCTCACCTTCGGGCGCGATCAGCGTCACGTTCCGCGAAAAGCCCCGCAGGAACAGCGCTTCGTTGTGGCCATGTTCGCCCGTGCCGATCACGCCGATGCGCTTGTCGCTCGCCTCGTATCCGTCGCATATGGGGCAATAGCGCAAAAGCCCGCGCTGCAGTGCCTCGTCATGAACCTCCGGTGCCATTGGCGGCTGATTGTTCACGACGCCTGTCGCCAGCAGAACCGTGCGCGCCTTCAGATCCCGTTCGCCCGCCGTCGCCACGAACAGCGCATCGGCGCGCGCCAGTCTTTCGACCAGCGCGGTTTCGACCGCGACGCCGAACTCGGCCGCCTGATCCCGCATCAGCCCGAGCAACGCCTTGCCTTCGATCCCGCCGGGGTATCCAGCGTGATTGTGCGTGCGAGGGATCAGCGCGGCACGGCTGTGGCCGGCATCGACCAACGCCACGCGCAAGTGGAACCGGGAGAGATAGATCGCGGCAGTAAGGCCCGCAGGCCCTGCACCGACAATCAGGCAATCAAGTGCTGGAGTGTTCATCCCCGCCCAAACCCGTCAGGGCCGGGCGGTTCCGAAAAAGCGCAGTCAATCGGCAAAGACCGTGCGATAAGATCGGCGCGTAAACTTCCAGAGCCCGTCGATCCGCTTCAACTCGTCATCGTAGCGCCCGGTTGCGCGGACGCGCTTGCCGGAGGCCGGATCGTCGAAAATCTCGATGGTGTAGGCCACTGCCCGCGCCGCATCGCCATCAACCTCGATGGAACCGGGCTGCATGAAGTAGACCATCGGCTTCGAGCAGTTGTCGAGACCATAGTGCTTCATCGATTCCGTCCATCCGGCAACGATGGCGGCCTTGCCCGAAAAACCGCCGAGGTCGGGATATTCGGGCAGTTCCCAATAGGCGTCCTCGGCCCAGATCGAGCCCCACAATTCGGGGTCGAGCGTCATTACCCCGTGGGCATGGGTGTCCATCAATTCACGGATCGCCACGCGATCTTCAAGCGGTCCTGAAAAAGGCATCTTCCTGCTCCTTACCAGGGGTGGGTCTCACCGTTCCACTTGAGGAAATCGCCCGAACGCTCGAGCGTCCATTCGCGGGTGATCTTGCGGATGCCCTCGGCACTCTCGACCGGGGTGATGTCTGCGCCTTCCCCGCCCATGTCCGTCTGCACCCAGCCCGGATGAATGATGCCGACGATCACGCCACGATCCTTGAGGTCGATGGCGACTGATCGCATCAGACGATTAAGCCCTGCCTTGGCCGCGACATAGGAATAGTAGCCGCCATAGGGCCAGGTCGATGCGGCCAGCTGGCTGGAGAAGTTGATGACTTTCGCGCCCTCGCCCATACGGGGGAGAAACGCCTGCAACACGCGCAGCGGGCCCTGCACCATGATGCGGAAGACCTCGTCCCATTCGGCCCAGTCCGAGCTTTCCAGTTCCGCAGGCCCCGAACCGCTGACGCCGGCAACGTTGTAGAGCACGTCAATCGCCTCGCCTGCCGTTTCGGCGGCGCCAGCCTTGACCGAGGCATCATCAGCCACGTCGAAACGGTGGACGGTCAGGCGTCCGTCCGATCCTGCGACGAGATCGGCGAGCGCGCCTGCGCTTTCAGGGTTGCGCACAAGCGCGATCACCCGGTCGCCCGCCGCAACATGCTGGCGAGTCAGTTCCAGGCCGATTCCGCGCCCGGCACCTGTTATTGCCACGGTCGTCATGCTTTCGTCTCCCACTACAGTCTTGTTGCGGCCGAATCCGGCAGTCATGCCGGATTTCGAATCAGTTCAGCGGGTCATACAGGCTGCGGATGCTGGCGATGGTCAGCTTCAGCACCTTCTCGATCCGCTCAGGCCCCATGACCGGTCGCTGCAACAGCAGGCCGGAATGGACGGCGATGGCGAAATCGCTGCCCAGCTTCATCGCTTCCCACTGGTCCTGCCACTGCGGGAACGATTCGATCATCTCGGCGATCCATACTTCATCGTAACGCTGCGCCGCAGGAGCGAACGCGGCATTGAGCTCGGCATCCGTGCGGGCGGCAACGGCCAGTTCGAGATAGGCTGCATATTCGCGCGTCTGCACGCTGCGCCAGTGTGCTTCGGTGGCAAGATCGATCAGAAGCGCATCGCGGCTTTGGGCCATGGCGGCAATATAATCATCCAAGAACAGGCGCATGCGCTGGTAGAAGATGTGTTCGACCACCGCCGCGACGAGATCCATGCGCGTGGCGAAGTGATGATGCATCGCCCCGCGCGAAACCTGCGCGCGCTCCGCCACCTGGGCGGTGGTCAGGCCCTGATAGCCACCTTCGACCAGGCAATCGACGGCCGCCTCGAGCATCTTCAGTCGCGTCTGCGCCGACTTGCGTTGCTGCCAGCGCACCGGCTCGCCCTCGCCCAGCGAGGTCGGCCGCATCGCGGCAAGCATGCGCTTCTGCATCGTGGAGCCAGCCATCGTCATTGTCCTGTCATGCCCGGGTTTGCCGCGCAAGACCGCCTGACAAAACGGCCAGTTTAATCCGACGGGCGACGGAGAGCATAAAACCGGCAGACGCGCCGGTTATACCGAATCGCGCTGACAGGAGCGGCGACACGGCCATGCCGGCGCCTTTGGGAGGGATCGAGATCATGACAACACGGAACAGGCCTTTCATGACGAGCAGCCTTGCGGCTCTCGCCATTGCCACGCTGCCCGCCGCAGTCCAGGCACAGGACGCACAGTCGCCTCAGGCGCAAGCCGATGAAGCCCCGGCAGGAGGCCTCGGCGAAATCGTCGTCACTGCCCAGAAGAAGGCCGAGAGCATCCAGTCCGTGCCGATTTCCATTGCTGCTGTCGGCAGCGAGACGCTCGCGGCCTACAATGTCACGACGCTGCAGGCACTTCAGGGCTCGGTCCCCAACGTCCAGATCGACAACTTCGCCAATACCCCCAACAATGCGGTGTTCACCATCCGCGGCATCGGCGTGATCGAGCCCGACCCCTATGCCGGCAACACTGTGTCCATCGTGGTCGACGGCGTGCCGCAGTTCTTCTCCATGGGCGCGCTCCTCGATACCTACGACACCAACCGCGTCGAGATCCTGTGTGGGCCGCAGGGCACGCTGTTCGGCGCCAACACCACCGGCGGCGTCGTCAACGTGGTGACCAACCAGCCTACCGGTGAATTCGGCGGCTATGTTCGCGGCACTTATGGCAACTGGAACCGCTTCGACATCAACGCTTCGGTCGAGGCACCGCTCGCCAAGGATCTCGTCAGCGTCAAGGTTTCGGGCATCCACACCCAGCGCGATGGCTGGACCACCAACGTCTGGAACGGCGAGGACATGGGCCGCAAGAATGTCGATGCGGTGCGCGGCCAGCTCTATATCACGCCCAGCCCGGACCTGAAGATCACGCTGCAGGGGGAATATGTGGAAGCCCGCAACGGCGCGCCGATCGTCGTGAATGGCGGTCTGCCGGGAGAAGGCAACTACGTACCCGAAGGCACGTTCTGGAACGGCGCCAAGCTGCCCATGTACCGCAGCCCCTGCGCGGTCCCCAACCAGCCCTGCAAGGCGCCGGACAAGTACTTCTCGGGCAACAACGAAGTGCCCGATCAGTCGGACATGACGACGAAGTTCTTCATCGGCACGATCCAGTACGACAATACGCCGCTGGGCGATATCACGGCGATCACCGGCTACAAGAACTTCACCCTGTTCGAGTACACCGACCAGGACGGCACGGCGAAGACCAACAACGCCACGCGCCGCCGCACCCGTGGCTGGCAGTTCAGCCAGGAACTGCGCAGCGCGTTCTCGGCTGGTGACAGCTTCAACGCTGTGGCGGGTCTGTTCTACCTGAAGACTCACTACAACCACTACCAGATGTATCATCTGGACTTCGCCCTGCCCGGCCTCGTTCAGTTCAATCAGCAGTTCCAAGGCACCGAATCCTTCTCGGCCTTCCTGCAAACCTACACCCAGATTACCGATCAGCTGAAGTTTTCGGCAGGTATCCGCTACACCCACGACGAGGTCGATGCGCGCTCCACCCTCGATTACGGCGTCGGCGCTCCGGCGCTGACCTCGGACAACTTTGCCGTGATTCCCACCATCGTTGTCGGCGGGCAGACCGTGCAGCAGGGCCGCGACCTGCGCAACGATCCGCACGACATCGACGTTGGCGGCAAGAAGGGTTGGAGCAACGTCGGCTGGAAGATCGGTCTGGATTATGAAGTCGGCCAGAACCAGCTGATCTACGCGAGCTGGGCGCGCGGCTTCAAATCGGGCGGGTTCACCGGCCGCATCGGCGTGGCCGCTGACGGTGACACGCCGTACAACCCGGAGAAGGTGGACACCTTTGAAGTGGGCCTCAAGGCCGACTTCCTCGACCGTCGCCTCCGCACCAACTTCGCGGCGTTCTATACCAACTATCGCGACATGCAGGTGGCGCAGATCTACTTCGATCCGGCGACCAACGTGCAGGGCAACCGCATCCTCAATGCGGCCAAGTCCGAGATCAAGGGCTTCGAACTCGAAGTCCAGGCCATCCCGGTCGAGGGCCTGACCCTGCGCGGCTCGCTCGCCTACCTTGACACCAAGTACAAGAGCTTCCTGTACTATGATCCGGTGGCGGCGAAGTTCATCGACCTCAAGGGCTTTGCGCTGCAGAATGCGCCGAAGTGGGCCTCGACCCTGGGCGCCAATTTCACCCACGAGTTTGCCGGCGGGTCGAGCGTCATGGCCGACGTCAGCTGGATGTATACCGGGCAGAAGTTCTATACCGCCGTGGTCAACACCCCCCGCTCCTCGATCCAGCCGACCTATTACGTAGACGCACTGCTGACCTATTACGGCCCGGACAAGCGCTACTCGATCGGCCTGTGGGGCAAGAACCTTTTCGACAAGCGCTATATCTCCACGGTCTACGACAGCCCCGGATACATGGGTCTCGTTGGCTATGCCCCGCCCCGCCAATTTGGCGTGACGGTCGGCTACAACTTCTGACCTGACGGAATCCTCCCTGGCCCCGGTCGTTCCACACAGACGACCGGGGCACTTTTTGTTTGCAGACACGAAGGACAGACAATGGCCAATGGCAAGATGGAAGGCCGCGTAGCGATCATCACGGGCGGCGCATCGGGGCTCGGCGCGGAAGATGCCCGCCTGCTCGCCCGCGAAGGCGCAAGGGTTGTCATCACCGACATGCAGGAAGACCTGGGCCGGGCAACCGCCGCGGAAATCCCGGGTTGTGTCTTCATGCAGCATGACGTGCGCGACGAAGGCCGATGGCACGAGGTCATCGCTGAAACCCTGCGCCTGTTCGGCAGGCTCGATACGCTGGTCAACAATGCAGGGCTCGTGCGGTTCGGTACGATCGAGGACCTGCCCTACCCGGATTTCCGTCTCCAGACCGAGGTCATGCTGGGAGGCACATTCCTGGGATGCCAGGCGGCGATCCCGCACATGAGCAAGGACGGTGCCGGTTCCATCATCAACATGGCCTCGATCGGCGGGATCAAGGGCATCAGCGCCATCCCCGCCTACGCCGGAGCAAAGGCCGGGATCATCGGCATGACCCGCTCGATCGCGGTCCACTGCCGCGAGCAGGGCTATCGCATCCGCTGCAACTCGATCGCGCCGGGCGGCATCGTCACGCCGATGACCGCACAGGCACTGGCCGAACTCCCGGCCGACAACGCCGGTCTGGAACAGGCAAACAACCATGGCATGGGGCAGCCCATCGATATTGCCAACATGGTGCTGTATCTGGCGTGCGACGATGGCCGCCACATCACCGGCACCAACATCGTCATCGACAATGGCGAGACGATGGGCTGATCGTTGTGAGGGGGCGGGGCAGAGGCATGTCTCCCCCGCCCCCGGCGGCTGATACACAAATCCTTTCCAACCATTTGTGGTAGCGCTATCGTCTGAGTAATCAGGCGGAAGAGTCTGGAGCAACCGGGAAAGGAAATACGTGAAAAGATCGAGCACCATGACTCGAAGGCAAGGCCTTGGCATCATTGCTGGCGGCGTTGCCATGCTCTCACGGCCGGTGGTCGGCTTGGCGGCGACGCCACCGCTACCCCTGTCCGCTCTGGCCGCCGCAAAGGGCATGCGGTTTGGCTCGGCCGTCGCCGGTGGTGGTGGCGGATCCTGGAGAAATCCCGCGCTTGCTGATTTGCTCAGGCGCGAATGCGCGATTGTGGTCGCCGAAAATGAGATGAAGTGGCAGGCCATCAGACCCTCACCCACTTCATTCGACTTTGCGGCTTTTGACGGGATTGCGGCCTTCGCTACGCAGAACCAGATGAAGTTGCGCGGCCACACGCTGCTTTGGCATCGACCGAAGTGGATGCCGCGCTGGCTGGAAAGCCATGATTTCGGTTCGCGGCCCGCAACCGCCGCAGCGGCAATGATGACCAATCACGTCGAGACTGTCTGCGCCCGCTATCAGGGCCGGATCGTATCCTACGACGTGGTCAATGAAACCGTGCTGCCCGAGGATGGATCGCTGGCCGAGACAGCGCTTTCGAAGGCCATGGGCGGGACCGAGGCGCTGGTCGACCTTGCGTTTCGCACGGCGCGCAAGGCTGCTCCGGGCGTCGAGCTGGTCTATAACGATTACATGAGCTGGGAGCCTGGCAACGCCCTCCACCGCAAGGGTGTGCTACGATTGCTGGAAGGCTTTCGCAGACGCGGCACCCCGGTCGATGCGCTGGGGGTGCAATCGCATCTCATCGCGCCCTTGCCGGATGCCGCCCACCGCCGGGAATGGCAGCGTTTCGTGGATGACGTGGTGGCGATGGACTACAAGCTCGTCATAACCGAGTTCGACGTGCGCGATCGCGACCTGCCTGTCGACATCCCCAGCCGGGACCGCACAGTGGCCGACACGACCAAAGCCTATTTCGAGATGATGCTCGATTATCCGCAGCTGAAGGACGTGCTCGCGTGGGGCCTGGTCGATGCCTACTCATGGCTGCAGGGCTTCGAGCCGCGTGCGGACAAGGCCGAGGCGCGCGGGTGCCTGTTTGATTCCGCGTTCAAGCCAAAACCGGTGCATGCTGCCTTGGCCCAAGCTTTCAGCGCGGCCAGACCCCGGGCCTGAACTGTTCACAGCCGGGGGACATTGCCCCCGGCCATTCACTCAATGGTTATCCCGAGGCAAGCCCATCGTCTGGGCAATGCGCTGGTACTTCTCTGCGCCTTCGAGAATGGCGCCTGAGGAAAGCTGACCAACGCGTTCGCGCTGGATTTCCTGCCACGGCGTTTGCGAAGGCGGATAGGCATAGCCTCCTGCCGCCTCAAGGGCTGCTCGGCGCGCTGCCAGTTCTTCATCGGAAACTAGCATGTTGGCGGTGCCCTTGCGCAAGTCGATCCGCACGCGATCGCCGGTCTTGAGTATGGCAAGGCCACCCATTGCCGCCGCTTCCGGGCTGGCGTTGAGGATCGAAGGGCTGCCGCTGGTGCCTGACTGGCGGCCATCGCCGATGCAGGGCAGCGCGGTAACACCTGCGCTTATGAGGTAGGAAGGGGCCCGCATGTTGACCACTTCGGCCGCGCCAGGATAGCCAATCGGCCCGGCCCCGCGCATGAACAGCAGCGTTTCAGACGTGATACCCGTCGCAGGATCATCGATGCGCGCGTGATAGTCTTCCGGGCCATCGAACACGACCGCCGGGCCTTCGAAGGCATCGGGATCGTCCGGGTTCGACAGGTAGCGCTCCCGGAATTCGTTGCTGATCACGCTGGTCTTCATGATCGCGGAATCGAAGAGGTTCCCCGAGAGCACGATGAAGCCGGCATCCTTGACCAGAGGCTGGTCGTACGGACGGATCACCTTCTCGTCCTCGATCACCGCATTACGGCAATTCTCGCCCATGGTCTTGCCGTTCACGGTCATCGCATTTTCGGCGATGAGGCCCTGTGCGATGAGCTGGCCCACCACCGCCGGCACGCCACCAGCGCGATAGTAGTCCTCGCCAAGGTACTCGCCGGCAGGCTGCAGGTTGACCAGCAACGGCACCTTATGGCCGAGGCGCTGCCAGTCGGTCAGCGGCAGGTCCACACCGACGTGGCGCGCTATGGCGGCCAGATGGATCGGTGCATTGGTCGACCCGCCGATCGCCGAATTGACGACGATGGCGTTGTGAAATGCATCGAGCGTCATGATGTCCGAAGGCTTGAGGTCCTCGTGCACCATGTCGACGATGCGCTTGCCGGTGCGCCAGGCGCACTCCTGCCGGTCACGATAAGGCGCAGGAATGGCGGCCGACCCCGGCAGCATCATGCCCAGCGCTTCGGCAAGGCTGTTCATGGTCGTAGCCGTGCCCATCGTGTTGCAATAGCCGGTCGACGGTGCCGAACTGGCGACGAGCTTGATGAAGCCCTCCTCGTCGAGTTCGCCCTTGGCCATCAGTTCACGGCCCTTCCAAACGATCGTGCCCGATCCAGTACGCTCGCCCTTGAACCAGCCGTTGAGCATCGGGCCGACCGACAGCGCGATGGCCGGAATGTTCACTGTGGCCGCCGCCATCAGCAGCGCGGGCGTGGTCTTGTCGCAGCCAGTGGTCAGTACCACGCCGTCGATCGGATAGCCGTAGAGCGCTTCGACCAGGCCGATGTAGGCAAGGTTTCGGTCAAGCCCTGCGGTGGGGCGCTTGCCGGTCTCCTGGATGGGATGCACCGGGATTTCCAGCGCGATCCCGCCCGCCTCGCGAATGCCCTCGCGCACACGCTCTGCCAGCACGATATGGTGACGGTTGCATGGCGAAAGATCGCTGCCCGTCTGCGCAATCCCGATGATCGGCTTGCCCGAACGCAGCTCCTCAAGGCTCAACCCGAAGTTGAGATAGCGCTCAAGGTAGAGCGAGGTCATGTCGATATTGTCGGGATTGTCGAACCACGCGCGCGAGCGGAGCTTCGGGGCCTTTGGAGAGGATTCGGTCATTGCAGCTTTCAGCTATTCGAGTGGAGTTCAGCGCCGCTTCGGCGCGACGCTGACGCGGTAGATCATGGCGTGGCGATAGGGCTTGCCCGGATCGACACGTGTGGACACGAACTTGGCCTGGTTGGGGGCATCCGGAAACTTCTGCGGTTCAAGCGCGATCCCGTCTCCCATGCGGTAGACATGGCCCTGCTTGCCGAGCACCGTCCCATCAAGGAAATTACCGGTGTAGAACTGCACGCCGGGTTCGGTCGTCAGCACTTCGAGCACGCGGCCAGAAGCAGGGTCTTCCAGCCGTGCGGCAAGCTGCGGCGTCGCGGTAACGCCCTTGTCGAGCGCGAAGTTGTGGTCATAGCCGCGACCGATGGCGATCTGGTCGTCCCGCCCATCGCGCAAGCCGTTGGCAATGCGCTTGGGCCGACTGAAGTCGAACACCGTGCCCGCCACCTTGCGAAGCTCGCCGGTGGGGATCAGGGTGGCATCGACAGGGGTGTAGCTTGACGCCGGGATCATCAGCCGGTTGCCCATGGCACCCATCGGCGCCCCCTCCCCGGCCATGTTGAACAGCGCGTGGTTCGTCATGTTGACGATCGTCGGCTTGTCGGTCGCCGCTTCGAAGGTGATGCCAAGATTCCCGCGCTCGTCCAGCGTATAGGTCACCTTGGTATCGAGCTTGCCGGGATAGCCTTCCTCGCCATCGGCGCTGACGTAGGAGAGCACCACGCTCGCCACCGGGCCCGACTTGATCGAGACCACCTTCCAGTTGCGCTTGTCAAAGCCCTTCACGCCGCCGTGCAGCGAATTGCCGAGGTTGTTCTGGGCGAGCTGATAAGCCTTGCCATCAAGCGTGAAACGCCCCTTGGCGATGCGGTTGGCATAGCGGCCCACCGTCACGCCGAAGAAATTGGGCTTGGCCTCATAGGTCTGCACATCATCATAACCCAGCACGATGTCGGCCACCTTGCCATCGCGCGAGGGCGCCATCAGCGACTGCAGCGTGGCGCCATAGGTCAGCACGCGGGCGGAAACGCCATTGGCAGCCTTCAACGTGATTGCGAAAGCCTCGGTGCCGTCGGCCAGCCTGCCTGCGCTTTCCTGCTTCGCTTCGGCCGCGCTGACCGACTGGGCCAGCAGGGCAACCGGTGCTGCCAGTGCCAGCATCAGCAGGGTGCCGTTGTTCGGCTTTCCCGCAATCCTCATCCTCTCGATCCTTTCGGAGACGTGCATTGTCCTTGCGCCATTGACGGCAAGCGTTCGCGGATATAGTCCGACAAATAGAATTTGCGCAAGACGGTAAGCGTACCGCATCGCGCACCGGGCAAGAGAGAGGAAGCGCAAGTCCATGCCGCCAGTGGCTTCACCCCAGGGAAATACCGCGATCGAAGGCGATTCCAACGTGCGCTACGGCCCTGCGCTGACCCTTCTGGCCAGCCTGTTCTTCATGTGGGGGTTCATTACGGTCATCAACAACACGCTGCTGCCACACCTGCGCAGCGTGTTCGACCTGAACTATACGCAGACAACATTGATCGAATCGGTGTGGTTCATCGCGTACTTCGTTGCCTCGATTCCCTCGGCAAAGCTGATCGAGAAGATCGGTTACCAGAAGTCGCTGGTGATCGGGCTGCTGGTGATGGCAGCAGGCGCGCTGGGCATGATGCTGGCGGCGTCGATCCCGTCCTATGGGGTTACCCTGGCGATGCTGTTCGTGATCGCCAGCGGCATTACGCTGCTGCAGGTTGCCGCCAATCCCTATGTCGCCGTGGTCGGCAAGCCGGAGACCGCGTCCTCGCGCCTGAACCTGGTGCAGGCAATGAATTCTGCCGGAACGATGCTTGCGCCGATGTTCGGCGCATACCTGATCCTCGGTCGCTCAAAGGGCGGCACGGCCACGTCCGATGTCGTACTGACACAGGCCGAGCGGCTGGCCGATGCGCAATCGGTGATCCTGCCTTATGGCCTCGTTGCCGTCGTTCTCATCGTTCTTGCCGCGATCATTGGCCGGTTCCCGCTCCCAGCCATGGGCAGCGCAACCCAGCGACTTGCGCCCGAGGAACGGGCAAAGCTTTCGCTGTGGAAGCACCGCAATCTCGTCTTCGGCATTCCGGCAATCTTCATCTACCTGATCGCCGAAATCGGTGTGGCGAACCTCTTCGTGAACTTCGTCAGCCAGCCGGAGATCGCCAACCTGACGCATGAGAAGGCCGGCCAGTATCTCACCTTCCTGTGGGGCGGCATGATGGTCGGGCGCTTCTTGGGCTCGGCCATCATGCAGAAGGTGGACGCAGGCCTGGTGCTTGCCGCATTCTCGGTTGGCGCCTTCGTGGTCATGCTCGTCACCGTCTTCACCACTGGCCCTGCCGCGATGTGGGCGCTGATCCTTGTCGGCCTGTTCCACTCGATCATGTTCCCGACGATCTTCACGCTCGGCATCAAGGGCCTGGGGCCCTTGACCGAGGAGGGTTCAGGCCTGCTGATCATGGCCATCGCCGGTGGCGCACTGGTCGTCGTGCAGGGGTGGCTAGCCGATGCCTATGGTCTGCAGACCTCTTTCCTGCTGACGGCTGCGTGTGAATTGTATGTGCTGTTCTATGCACTGTGGGGTTCAAAGACCACTGCCGATCCTGCCTGACGCATAGCTATGAACGCCCTTCGGCCGGATCGCACATGGTTGCGCTCCGGCCATTCTGATAATATGTCAGACTAAATCAGGAGATTTTCGATGACAGAATTCCGCTCCGTGGTCGCCGCCACGGGTGAGCCGACCGGTCCTGCCTTTGCGGTGCATGGCCCCGCTGAAGTCGATGCCGCCTGCGCCGCAGCTGCCGCCGCGTTCGACGTCTACCGCGCCACCAGCCGCGAAGAGCGCGCTGCCTTCCTCGAATCCATTGCATCAGAGATCCTCGCCATCGGCGATGATCTGATCGAAGCAGCAATGAGCGAGTCCGGCCTTCCCCGTGCGCGCCTCGAAGGCGAACGGGGCCGCACCGTGGGCCAGCTGCGCCTGTTTGCAGACGTTGTCCGCAAGGGCGCCTGGCAGCAGTTGCGCATCGATCCGGCCCTGCCCGATCGTCAGCCCCTGCCCCGTCCGGACATCCGCCTGCGCATGATCCCGGTGGGGCCGGTGGCCGTGTTCGGCGCATCAAACTTCCCGCTCGCCTTTTCGACGGCCGGAGGGGACACCGCCTCGGCGCTGGCGGCAGGCTGCCCGGTCGTGGTCAAGGGACACCCTGCCCATCCCCGCACTGGCGAACTGGTTGCGGGGGCGATAGCCCGTGCAGTTGCTGCCTGTGACCTGCCGGCCGGCGTGTTCGGCCATCTCGTGGGTCCGTCGAACGAACTTGGCGCGGCGCTTGTGCAGGATCCGCGCATTGCCGCAGTCGGCTTCACCGGCTCGCGAAGCGGCGGCCTTGCGCTCGTCCGGCTTGCCCAAGGCCGTGACGTGCCGATCCCGGTCTACGCCGAGATGTCGAGCATCAACCCGGTGCTACTCCTGCCCGAAGCGCTGAAGGCGCGGGGGGGGCGCTCGGCACGGCGTTCGTCGGCTCGCTCACCATGGGTGCGGGCCAGTTCTGCACCAACCCGGGCCTTGTACTGGCCATCGAAGGCGAAGGCCTCGAAGCGTTTATTGCCGCTGCCACCGAAGCCGTCAGGGCCGCGACTGCCCAGACGATGCTGACGGGCGGCATCTGCAAGGCGTATCAGTCGGGCGTCGCCGCGCTTGAAGCCGCACCCGGCGTAGAAAAGCTGGCCGAGGGCGTTGCCGGCGACGCAATGCAGGGCCACGCCGCGCTGTTCCGCACCACTGCACAGGCATTCCTCACCGACAAGGCCTTGGGCCACGAGGTGTTCGGCGCCTCTTCGGTTGTCGTCGTGTGCAAGGACGAGGCAGAACTGGCCACAGTCCTTGCCGGGCTCGAAGGCCAGCTGACGGCCACCCTGCACATGGACGCCGCTGATGAAGCGCTCGCCGCGCGGTTGATGCCGGTGCTTGAACTGAAGGCCGGGCGCATCCTTGCCAATGGCTGGCCGACCGGCGTCGAAGTATGCCATGCCATGGTCCATGGCGGCCCCTTCCCGGCAACCTCCGACCCGCGCACGACCTCGGTCGGAAGCCTCGCGATCGACCGCTTCCTGCGCCCCGTCAGCTACCAGAACCTGGCCGCCGATCTGTTGCCGCCCGAACTTCGCGATGATGCGCGTGGCGATGGTGCGCCGCGCCTGATTGACGGCACGTTGACGCTCTGAGCGCCTGACAGGAGACCGCATCATGTCCCTCCGCCTCCTGCAGCACCGTGCCAGCAATGGAACGCGCAGTGTCATCCTGGCCAATGGCGCGGCCGCGCATGTCCTCGAAGGAGTTGCCCGCACCACGGACCTCGCCCGCCGCGCCATCGCCGCCGGAACGTCGCTGGTGCAGGAGGCGAAAGCCTGTCCGGTTGGCCCGTCAATAGATCTTGCGGCAGAGTTCGAAGCAGGCCGCTTCCTCGCGCCGATCGACCACGAAGATCCGGCGCATCTGGCCCTGACCGGCACAGGCCTTACCCACCTCGGCTCGGCCGAAGGGCGCGACAAGATGCATCGGGAGGCTGCAGCGGCTGCCCATCAGACCGATTCCATGCGCATGTTCCTCGAAGGGCTCGAGGGCGGCAAGCCGAGCGATGGCCGGGTCGGCCAGCAGCCCGAATGGTTCTACAAGGGTGATGGCAGCCAGCTGGTCGGACCCGGCGAACCGCTGGAGATGCCGGCATTCGCGCAGGACGGCGGCGAGGAACCGGAACTGGCTGGCATCTACCTGATCGGCCCGGACGGCACACCGTTCAGGCTCGGCTTCGCGCTTGCCAACGAGTTTTCGGACCACGTCACCGAACGCCACAATTACCTGTGGCTGGCGCATTCCAAGCTGCGCCGGGCCGCACTGGGCCCTGAACTGCTGATCGGCGAGGCCCCCACCGACATTCGCGGCACCAGCCGCATACTGCGCGATGGCGTGGTGCAGTGGGAAAAGCCCTTCCTCACCGGCGAGGACAACATGAGCCACAGCCTCGCCAACCTGGAGCACCACCACTTCAAGTACGAGTTGTTCCGGCGCCCCGGCGATGTGCATGTCCACTTCTTTGGCACCGCTACACTCTCATTCAGCGATGCAGTACGCACGCAAGTGGGCGACGTGTTCGAGATCGAGGCGGCGCCGTTTGCACTGCCGTGCCGCAATCCGCTGACGCAGACGGCAGGCGATGCTTCCGCGCCGCTCAAGGTGCAGGTACTCTAAAGGCATGGACCCGATCAGGATCGCCGTTATCGGCGTGGGCAAGATCGCCCGCGACCAGCACTTGCCCGCTATCGCTGGCAATGGCGCGTTCGGACTTGCCGCGACGGTCAGCCCGCATGACCCCGGCGTAGATGGCGTGCCCCATTTCGCCAGTCTGGACGAGTTGCTTGCGAGCGGTCCGGCCGTCGACGCCGTCGCGCTGTGCACCCCGCCACAGGTACGCTACGATCTGGCCAGCACCGCGCTTGCGCGCGGCGTCCACGTCTTTCTCGAAAAGCCACCGGGCGCGACGCTGGCTGAAGTCGCCGCGCTGGAAACGCAGGCAGACAAGGTCGGCGCCACGCTGTTCGCTGCCTGGCATTCGCGCTTTGCCGCCGGGGTTGCTCCAGCCCGAGCCTGGCTGGCCGAACGGCGCATCGACAATGTCGAGATCATTTGGCGTGAGGACGTGCGGGTGTGGCATCCGGGACAGGCGTGGATCTGGGAGCCGGGCGGCCTGGGTGTCTTCGACCCCGGAATCAACGCATTGTCGATCGCAACCCGCATCCTGCCCCGGCCGATCTTCCTGCAGTCCGGGACACTCGAAATCCCCTCCAACCGCGCCGCCCCCATCGCTGCCGACCTGAGCTTGCGCGATAGCACCGGCGCGTCAGTCCACATGGACCTCGACTGGCGGCAGACCGGCCCGCAAAGCTGGGACATCGTGGTGGAAACCAATGCCGGCACGCTCAAGCTGTCAAGCGGCGGCGCGGTACTGACGCTACCTTCGGGCACGAGCCATGACGAGGATCACGAGTATCCCGGCCTCTACGCCCGCTTCGCCACGCTGATCCGCACCGGCCGCAGCGACGTCGATGTAACCCCGCTGCGCCTCGTTGCCGACGCCTTCCTGCGCGCGACGCGGGTCAGCGTCGAACCGTTCGAGGATTGACCATGCCTGGCCCGGTGCGACGCGTTATCGGCGACTGGGGCAGCACCCGCTTGCGCCTGTTCCTCGTGGAGGACGGCGAGACGACCGCACGCTTGGATGGCCCCGGCGTGACCCAGCTGGTGGAACCGGCGGAGCGAACGCTGGCTCGCCTGCTCTCGGTCTGGCTGGCAGACGGTCCGATCAAGGCGATCACGCTGTGCGGCATGGTCGGGTCTCCCGCAGGCCTCGCCGTTGCTCCTTATGCGCCCTGCCCGGTCGATGCGGAGGGCTGGCACCATGCCCGCACCCGGCTGCGCGTGCTGGGCCACGATGTCGAGATCCTGCCCGGTCTCTCCTGCCGGACCGGCGATGGCGTGCCCGAGGTGATGCGCGGCGAGGAAACGCAGGTCTTCGGCGCAATGGCGCTGAATCCTGTCCTGCGCGATGGCGATCATCTCTTCGCCCTTCCCGGCACCCACGGCAAATGGGTCAGCACCAGCGACGGCACCATCACCGGCTTCCGTACGGCTCCCACCGGCGAGGTTTTTGCCGCGATTACGGGCCACACCTCCCTGACCGGCCCGGACGCGCCCGGCGAGGGCAGCTTTGAGGATGGCTTCGGACGCGGGCTTTCCCGTTCGGCCGAAGCATTGCCGGGTGCTCTGTTCGAAGCTCGCGCGGCGCGCCTGCTCGATGGCCGCTCGCGCGATTGGGCCAAGGGCTATCTCTCGGGCGTGCTGATTGGGGCAGAGGTGGCGCAGTTCGGCAGAGGCGCGCGGAACGTGACATTGATCGGCGATCCCGCACTTGCCGCGCTTTATGCGACCGCGCTTGCACACCACGGCGGTTCATCGCAACTGGTCGACGGCGAACGCGCCGTCGTGGCCGGACTTGCCCAAGCCATAACACTTGCTGAAAGTCTGCGCCCGTGAAGGTCGAAGAAGTCCTCGCCGAAGGCGTTCCGCCCATCGTCGCCATCCTGCGCGGCATACGCACCGAGGAAGCGGTGGACATCGCCGCTTCCCTGGTCGAGGCGGGTGTGCGCCTGATCGAAGTGCCCTTCAACTCCCCCGATCCGTGCGGGTCGATCAGGGCCATGGTGAAAGCGCTGGGTGACCGCGCGTCCTTTGGCGGCGGCACGGTAACCAGCACGGATCTTGCCGAACAGCTCGCGGCGGCCGGCGGCACGTTCATGGTCTCGCCCAATACGAACGCCGCGGTCATTGCCCGGTCGCTCGAACTCGGCATGGACGTCCTTCCAGGGTTCCTGACGCCCACCGAAGCCTTCGCGGCACTTGGCGCAGGCGCGCGGGACCTCAAGCTCTTTCCCGGCTCCGTCCTGGGCAGCAGCTATATCAAGGCCATTCGGGAGGTCCTGCCGGCAGAAGCGCGCATATGGGCGGTCGGTGGCGTCGGCGTGGCCAATGTCGCAGAGTTCCGCGCGGCCGGGGTGTACGGGATCGGTGTCGGGGGCAGCCTCTACCGGCCCGGCGACGATGCGGCGACCGTGGCTGCGCGCGCAGCGTCCCTTGTGGCGGGCTGGAAGGCAGCTTCCTGATTTCTGCTTGAAGCAGTGCTTGCCAAGCGTTCACCCCGACGCTAATTAGAATGCATATTTCAGATTGCCGTCAGGTTTAGGTAGCGCTATCATCGCCGCAGCAATTACGCGAAAGGCTGGAAAACCGGCCTGCAAGGGGATGTCATGATGAAGGCGAGAATCACCACTGCTGCCCTGTGCCTGACCAGCGCGCTTGCGCTCGTCGCCTGCTCGAAGGCCGCGAACGAAGCGGAGCCCGCAAATGGTGGGGCACCTGCAAGCGCCTTCCGTGATCAACCTCTGGTCAACGAGATCTACACCGCTGACCCTTCCGCCCACGTCTTTGACGGCAAGATCTACATCTACCCCTCGCACGACATCGAAACGCCGACGCCGGACGACGATCTGGGCAACCAGTACGCCATGCGCGACTACCGCGTCTTGAGCATGGACAAGGTTGGCGGCAAGGTCACCGTCGGTCCTGTCGCGCTTGACGTAAAGGACGTGCCTTGGGCCTCACAGCAGATGTGGGCGCCCGATGCGGCCTACAAGGACGGCACCTACTACCTGTACTTCCCGGCGCGCGACAAATCGAAGGACAAGAACGGACTCGGCGCGTTCCGCATCGGCGTCGCCACGTCGAAGAGCCCGATGGGCCCATTCGTGGCCGAAAAGGACCCCATTCCCGGATCGTTCTCGATGGACCCCGCGGTGTTCACCGACGACGACGGCACTGCCTACATGTACTTCGGCGGCATCTGGGGTGGGCAGCTTCAGCGTTGGGCCACGGGCAAGTATGATCCAAACGGCTCCGACACCGATCTCATGAAGGATGACCAGCCCGCGCTGTCCGGCAAGGTCGTCAAGATGAACCCCGACATGAAGACTTTCGCGGAGAGCCCTCGCGACGCGGTGATCCTGAGCGAAGATGGCAAGCCGGTACTGGGAGGCGACCACGAGCGCCGCTTCTTCGAAGCCTCCTGGGTCTTCAAGAAGGACGGCAAATACTACTACACCTACTCGACCGGCGACACGCACTTCCTCAACTACGCCATCGGCACCAGTCCGTATGGACCGTTCAAGTACGCCGGCCACATCCTCAAGCCCGTGCAGGGCTGGACCACGCACCACTCGATCATCCAGCACGATGGCAAGTGGTGGCTGTTCTACGCCGACACGCAGCTCTCCAACAAGAACCACCTGCGCAACGTCAAGGTGACCGAGCTGACCTTCAACCCCGATGGCTCGATCCAGACGATCGATCCCATGAAAGCGAAGTAAACCCCAATGTTCCTCGGCATCGATGTCGGCACCAGTTGCGTAAAGGCGGTCGTCACCGCCGAAACCGGGGAGGTCCTGGCGCAGAGCAGCTCGGACCTTACCGTTTCCCGGCCTCACCCGTTGTGGTCCGAACAGGCCCCTGCTGACTGGGTGGACGCAGCGCACAAGGCGGTGCTTGGCCTCGATGCCGCCTTGCGCAAGGGCGTGCGCGGCATCGGCCTTGCGGGGCAGATGCACGGCGCAACCCTGCTGGGCTCGGACGACAAGCCGCTGCGCCCTGCCATCCTGTGGAACGACGGCCGCAGCTTTGCCGAATGTGCGGAGATCGAGGCCGCCGAACCTCGCGCTCGCGAGATCACCGGCAACATCGCCATGCCTGGTTTCACGGCTCCCAAGCTGGCGTGGGTCCGCAATCACGAACCGGACGTTTTCGCCGCCACGCGGACGGTCCTGCTGCCCAAGGACTACGTCCGGCTCGCCTTGACCGGTGAAAAGGCAAGCGACATGTCCGACAGCGCCGGCACTCTCTGGCTCGACGTCGCCAAGCGCGCCTGGTCTCCGGAAATGCTCGCCGCCACTGGCCTTGACGAAAGCCACATGCCGCGCCTTCATGAAGGGCCTGACGTGACGGGCGTGCTGCGCGAAGATGTTGCCAGGGCCTGGGGAATGGACCGCGTGCCGGTGGTCGCAGGCGCTGGAGACAATGCCGCGGGCGCATTGGGCGTCGGCGTGCTGTCAGACGGGCAAGGCATGCTTTCGCTGGGTACATCGGGCGTGATCTTCGTGGCCAATGCGGCATTCCGGCCCAACCCGGCCGAGGCCGTCCACGCCTTCTGCCACGCCTTGCCGGGCGTGTGGCACCAGATGAGCGTGCACCTGTCCGCCGCCTCGTGCATCGACTGGGCAGCCAAGGCCTGCAACGTGCCGGGCCCTGCGGAGTTCTTCGCCCTTGCCGAACAGTCCGGCGCCGCCTGCGGGCCTGAGCTATTCCTGCCATACCTCTCCGGCGAGCGCACTCCGCACAACGATCCGCACATTCGCGCGGCGTTCCTCGGCCTCGGTAACGAAAGCACCACCGGACACATGGCCGCCGCCGTGCTTGAGGGCGTGGCCTTTGCCCATGCCGACGGGATCGATGCCCTGCGCAACGCCGGTACGCAGATCGACGAGTTGTGCGTGATCGGCGGCGGCTCCCGCTCGGCGCACTGGGGGCGCATCCTGTCGAGCGTCCTCGGCGTGCGGCTCGTCTATCTCCACGGTGGCGAAGTCGGCCCGGCGCTGGGCGGCGCCCGTCTCGCGCAGATCGCCGTGACCAAGGCTTCCGCCGCCGAAGTCTGCACCCGCCCGCCGGTTCGTGCCGTGATCGAGCCTGATCTCGCCCTCGCCGCATCATTAGCGCCCAAGCGCGCCCGTTTCCGCGCAGCCTATGCCGCGCTCGCCCCGATCAAGGAGTAACTTGTATGTCCGCAGCCTATTTCGACGAATTCGCGACCGTCCGCTACGAGGGTCCTGACAGCACCAGTGATCTTGCCTATCGCTTCTACGACAAGGACCGCATGGTCTTCGGCAAGCGCATGGAAGACTACCTGCGCTTTGCCGTCTGCATGTGGCACACCTTCTGCTGGCCCGGCAGCGACGTGTTTGGCGCTGGCACGTTCGATCGCCCCTGGCTCAACGGTCCGCAGGACGAAAGCGCCGCCCGCGCCAAGCGTGAAGCCGCTCTCACCTTTGTCGAGAAGCTCGACCTGCCGTTTTACTGCTTCCACGATGTCGACGTGATGGCACCGGCCGAGAGCATCGGCGAATTCCGCGCCAGCTTCGCTCGCGCCGTCGATCACCTCGAAGAGCTGCAGGCCAGGCACGGCCGCAAGCTGCTGTGGGGAACGGCCAACCTGTTCGGCCACCCACGCTACCTTGCCGGCGCCGCCACCAGCCCTCGCCCGGAAGTCTATGCGTGGGGTGCCAGCCAGGTGCGGGATGCTCTTGAAGCGACCCATCGTCTCGGCGGCTCGAACTATGTTTTGTGGGGCGGGCGTGAAGGTTATGACACGATCCTCAACACCGATCTCAAGATCGAGCAGGAAAACTTCGGTCGCTTCCTCAGCCTCGTGGTCGAACACAAGCACAAGATCGGCTTCAAGGGCACGATCCTGATCGAACCCAAGCCGCACGAGCCAACCAAGCACCAGTACGACTTCGACACCCAGACCGTGTACGGCTTCCTCAAGCGCTTCGGGCTGGAGAACGAAGTCAAGGTCAACATCGAGGCCAACCACGCAACGCTTTCGGGCCATACCTTCGAACATGAAATCGCCATGGCCGGCGCGCTCGGGGTGTTCGGTTCGATCGACGCCAACCGCGGGGACCCGCAGAATGGATGGGATACCGACCAGTTCCCCAACTCGGTCGAGGAACTGACTCTGGCCTGCATCGAGATCGAGCGCGCTGGTGGTTTCACCGACGGCGGCTTCAACTTCGATGCCAAGGTCCGCCGCCAATCGGTTGACGCAGCTGACCTTTTCCACGGCCACATCGGCGGCGTCGATGTCATCGCAAAGGCCCTGCTGCGTGCCGAGGCGATCATCGCCGATGGTCGCATCGATGCCTTCCGCGCCGAACGCTACGCCGGTTGGAACGGAGAACTGGGGGCAACCATCCGCAAGTCGAGCCTCGCCGAAATCGCGGACCTCGCCGTGGCGCAGGATCTCAAGCCGGCCCCGGTCTCGGGCCGTCAGGAATGGCTGGAGAACATGCTCAACCGGTTCTGATCAAACTGGTCTGAGTAAAAGCAGAAGCCCGCGGCACGAATGCGAGTGCCGCGGGCTTTTTTACGTCTTCGACGTTGATAATTATCGTTGAAACCTCACCCTCTTTAACTCATACAATTAGAAAATATGAGAGGATGACATGATTCGGACCTCGGCCCTTCTTGCCGCGGTGGGCGCAGCGCTTTGCGCGCCTGCCACACCCGCGATTTCACAACCGGCCCCTTCGCTCGCCCCATACTTCGTGCCAGCCACAACCGGCAGCACCTCGGTTGACGAAGATGGCTTCATTCGTCGCTGGCTGCTGCTTGAGCCGATCACAAAGCCCAATCGCACCAACCAGCTCTTTACCAGCGACTACGTGCGCAAGGCCTTTGCTGAAGACCGACCCGCAGGTCTCGACCGCAAGCTGCCCAGTGAAGGCCAGACCGTTTCGCACAAGGGCGCTGCCCTCACCTGGCATGCGCTCGACGCCACGCAATGGGACGCCAAGCTGTTCTACTTCGCGGCCGCCTACGGCAAGCCGACTTACGGCGTAATCTTCTGGGCAACGACGGTGATCGACGCGCCACGCGATATGCCCCAAGCTCGTCTCGCAGTCGGCTCCAACTCCGCATCGATGTGGTGGCTGAACGGGAAGGAAGCCGCGGCCTTGTTCGGCGACCGTCGCATGGTCATGGACGATGTCGTCTCGCCCGCGCTCGGTTTGAAAAAGGGTCGTAACGTGCTGCACGGCGCGGTCATCAACGGCCCCGGCCTGTCCGATTTCGCGGTCCGCTTCGTCGACGACAATGGACAGCCGATCCGCGATCTCAAAGTTACCCTGCGCTGAAAGGCCTGTGATGAACACCAAGCTCCTCGCCGCCGCAGCTCTCGCCGGCATTGCCGCCCCGCTTCTCGCGCAGAGCAACCCCGTCGCGCAGATGGAGGGCGAGCCTTACATCCATGATCCCTCGACAATTGCGCATTCAGATGGTCGCTTCTACACCTTCGGCACCGGCAAGGGCGGCCTGGTGTCGTCTGACGGCTGGACCTGGAAAAGCGGACCGGTTCGCCCCGGCGGCGGCGTAGCGCCCGACGTGATCAAGCTGGGGGATCGCTACTACGTGGCCTGGGCGGTCGGCGGCGGCGGCATGAATGGCGGCCACAAGAGCGACGTGAAGATCATGTGGACGAAGTCGCTCGATCCCGCGTCCAGGGATTTCGGTTTCCACGAGGTCGGCACCGTGGCTTCGAGCGATGGCTTCGAGAACAACGATGCAATCGACCCGGCCTTCCTGCTCGCCGAAGGGCGCCTTTGGCTCAGCTACGGCACCTACTTCGGCGCGATCCGGATGGTCGAACTTGATCCAAAAACTGCCGAACGCCTGCCCGGCAACCAGCCCGTCGATATCGCGATCGACATGGAGGCAACCGCACTGCTCCATCGGGATGGCTGGTACTATCTGCTCGGCACCCATGGCACCTGCTGCGACGGGCCCAACTCGACCTACAATATCCGCGTCGGCCGTTCGAGGAGCCCGCTAGGCCCTTATGTCGACAACTTCGGCGTGCCCCTGCTCAAGGGTGGCGGCAAGCTGGTCTGGGGATCGAACGGCCGTGGTCGCGGCGCCGGACATTTCGGCCTGGTTGAGCTCGGCGATGGCGTGGAAAAGTTCTCGTTCCACTACGAAGCCGATATGGACCGCTCCGCGCGCAGCGTTCTCGCAATCCTGCCGCTGACCTGGAAGAACGGTTGGCCAGTGGGACAGGAAAACCTGCGCCCCGGCACTTACGAGATCCAGTCCGAGCGCGGCGGCGCGCTGCAATTGGCGGTGGACGAAGTGCGCTTGCCCTGGTCGTGGACCGGTTTCGGCCCGCCCAAGGAGCCGGTCAAGCCCGTGCCGGATCAGACTCTGGAGCAGAACCAGGCCGTGTGGTCCAAGGGCACGATCGCGGTCGACATGGGTACGTACCAGGTCCGTCCCAACCAGCATTGGACTGTCGAACCTGCGACCGGTGCCGGGGGCTGGTTTGGCGCGCCGTATATGAAGATCGTCATCGCCGGAACGAACCGCGCTCTTGCCGCCACGCCGTCGGGCGATGTCGTGACAGTGCCGGAATACACCGGCGCACCCGAACAGCTCTGGCGGATCGACATGCTGCCGGATGGCACCTATCGAATCGTCCCGAAGACCACGCCCGATCCCATGAAGCCCCTGGCCTTGGCCGCTGTCGGGGCCAGCACGCCGCGGCTCGTCCGCTTCGACACGGCGTCCGAGGCCGGCAAATGGACCTTCCGTAGGCCATGACGGCAAAGGACTGACAGTTCGATAAGGGTGACCCCCGACCATCGAACTGCTGGACTTTGCCGAAATTGCGCCCAAATAGGGCACAGGGGCGCAAGGAGCTGAAAGTGTCGCGAAGCAAGGAACAGGGCGGGGACGCGATCGACAGGTCTGACAAATCTTTACGCCTACACGGCAGCATCGCACGCGATCTAGGTATTGCCATTGTCACCGGTAAATACGCCCCCGGCCACGTGCTGACGAGCGAGGTCGATTTTGCCGAGCGCAACCACATTTCGCGCACCGCCTATCGCGAGGCAATCCGTATCCTCGCCGCCAAGGGCCTGGTCGAAAGCCGCCCGAAGGCAGGCACCAAGATCACCGATCCGTCGCGCTGGCACATCCTCGATCCCGACGTTCTTGCCTGGACCTTCGAGGGCGAACCCAGCCAGGCCGCGATTGACGACCTGTTCGAGCTGCGACTGATCATCGAACCGGCGGCCGCCGAAATTGCTGCCACCCGCCGGACCGGTGCGCAACTGGCGCAGATGGGCCACGCGCTTGAGGAAATGGCCAAGCACACGCTGGCTTCGCCGCTCGGTCAGGCCGCGGACCAGTCGTTCCACACCACGCTGCTGAAGGCGACTGGCAACATGGCGCTGATCTCATTGGCCAGCACCATCTCGGCTGCGGTGCGATGGACCACGATCTACAAGCAGCGCAAGCGCAAGCTGCCGCGGGATCCCTTGCCAGATCACCGCGTGCTGTTCGATGCCGTGGCCGATGGCGACGGCCCTGCCGCCCGTGCTGCCATGCAGAAACTGATCGAACTGGCACTTGCCGATATCGATCCGCCGGCGCGCGCCTGAGGTATAGCCGTCTGCAGCTTTTCGCTGGACAGCCCAGTATTTAGTCATACTTATTATCCGGCGGCCTTACGATGCCGGATATGGCTCTTGCACGCCGATCCGCGATCCAGAAAACACCATCGTACGATGGTCATCGGACTACGGGAAGCGGGATGCCAATCACACGCAGGCAGGCAATCGCAGCGGGTGCTGCTGTTGCTGGACAGGGAATTGTCGGACTTCCTGCCAAGGCTGCGCCCCCCGCGCCCCGGCAGGATGTGCTGTGGTATCGCCAGCCTGCCTCGATCTGGACCGAAGCCCTTCCGGTTGGCAACGGCAGGCTCGGAGCAATGGTCTTCGGCGGCACCACGTCAGAACGGATCCAGCTGAACGAAGACACGCTGTGGAGCGGCGGCCCTTATGATCCGTTGAACCCGAAGGCTGGTCCTCAAGCGGTGGAGCACATCCGCAAGCTGATCGCGCAGCGCCGCTTTGCCGAAGCGGAAGCCCTCGCCAACGACTGCCTAATCGCACGGCCTGTCTCGCAGATGTCCTATCAGACCTTCGGCGATCTCTTCATCGACATGGACCTTCCCGGCACGCCAAGGACCTATCGCCGCGAACTTGATCTCGACAAAGCCATCGCCACAACCCACTTCGCCACCTCCACCGGCACCATAACGCGCGCGGCACTGGCAAGCCCCGTCGATCAGGTCATCGCCATCCACCTCTCGGCCAGTCACGGCGTCACGCTGAATTTGGCCGTTCGTTTTGACACGCCGCAAGACGCGACGGTCCGCGCCGCCGGCAATGCAATCCACGCAGAGGGCCGCAATCGGGCAGATCACGGCATCCCCGCCGGCCTGGGCCTCGCCGCAAGGATCACCGCCAGCGCACAAGGCGGAAGCGTCCGGACGGAAGGCGCCACGTTGGTCGTCAGTGGGGCCTCGCACGCGACCATCCTCGTCGCGCTCGCGACCAGCCACGCAGGCGATCCTGTCGCCACCGTCGCCCGCCAGATCGCCAATGCCAGCGCCCGGCCATGGGTGGCCTTGCGCGATGCTCACATCGCCGAGCATCGCCGCCTCTATCGCCGCGCAGCGCTTCACCTCGGCCCGGCCAGCACCCTGCCTACCGACGAGCGCATCAAAGCCAATGTCGAAAGCGACGAACCCGCCCTCGCCGCGCTCTATTTCGCTTATGCCCGTTACCTGATGATCTGCTCCTCGCGCCCCGGCACACAGCCCGCGAACCTGCAGGGCATCTGGAACGAGAGCACCAAGCCACCTTGGGGATCGAAGTACACGATCAACATCAACACCCAGATGAACTACTGGCTGGCGGACCCTGCAAACCTCGGCGAATGCGCCGAGCCGCTGCTGCGCATGGTCCGCGAACTTGCGGTCAGCGGGGCGAAGACCGCCCGCGCCATTTATGGGGCAAGGGGCTGGGTTGCCCACCACAACACCGATCTGTGGCGCGCCTCCAGCCCGATCGATGGTGCCGCATGGGGCATGTGGCCGATGGGCGGCGCATGGCTCTGCAACGCGCTGTGGGACCGCTGGGACTATGGCCGTGACCGGGCATGGCTGGCCGCAATCTACCCCCTCATGCGCGGCGCGGCAGAGTTCTTTCTCGAGACCCTGCAGCCCTCGTCCCAGGGCCTGATCACCTCCCCCTCGATCTCGCCCGAGAATCGCCACCCGTTTGGCGCTTCGGTCTGCGCCGGCCCAGCGATGGACCGCCAGATCCTGCGAGACCTGTTCGATCGCACCGCAGCTGCCGCCACCGTTCTGGACCACGACGCCGATTTCGCCGAGCAGCTGCGTCACGCCCGCTCCGCCCTCGCGCCTGACCGCATCGGCAAAGCCGGGCAGCTGCAGGAATGGCTCGAAGACTGGGACGAAGCTGCGCCCGAACAGGACCATCGCCACGTCTCGCACCTCTATGCGCTCTATCCCGGCCACCAGATCAACCCGGACGGCACGCCAGAACTGGCGAGGGCAGCGCGCGTCTCCCTCGACCGACGCGGTGATGAATCAACCGGATGGGCCACCGCCTGGCGGATCGCCCTGTGGGCGCGGCTGCGGGATGGCGAGCGGGCGCACAAGATCCTGCGCAGCCTGCTGTCGCCCGCGCGCACTTATCCCAACATGTTCGACGCGCATCCGCCCTTCCAGATCGACGGCAACTTCGGTGGCAGCACCGCAATCATCGAAATGCTGATGCAAAGCCGGGGCAGTTCGCTTCATCTCCTTCCGGCGCTTCCCCGGGCCTGGCCTTCTGGCAGTGCCCGAGGGCTGATTGCGCGAGGCGGGGTGGCAGTCGATCTTAAGTGGACGGAAGGACAACTCGTTCAGGCCGTGCTGCAACCGATGGAAAGTGGCACGGTCGAGGTGCGCCTGGGCGAAATCCGCCGCACCTTCACTCTCTCTGCCGGGCGTCTTGTGACGCTGAAAGGCTCCACACTGGCGATAAGCTGAAACCGCTTGCGAACCCATGCGTTGCGCTGGCACTTGGGTGCATGCGGGCTCGGCCGCAGGATGGGGGAATGATGCTGGAGCGTAGCAAGATCGAAAAGGGCGGATTCGTCCTGTTTCTGGTACTTGTCACCGTCGGGTTGACGCTTGTCGTATCGCATTTTCTTGGCGCGATGCTGTGGGCCGCGCTGGCCGCGATCATGTTTCATTCGCTGAACGAGCGCCTGCTCGAACGGTGGCCGGAAAGGCGCAGCCGCGCCGCTGCCATGACGCTGCTGATCATCACCTTCGCGGTGATTATCCCTGCCATGCTGATCGGAACGATGGTGGTGGAACAAGCTTCCGGCGTATTCGCGCAACTGCGCACCGGTGAGCTGAATTTCTCCGCCTATTTCAAACAAGTACACGACGCTCTTCCGGTTCGGCTTCAGGACCTGCTCGGCAATGCCGGTTTTGGTACGTTCGAGACCGCGCAGAGCCGCATTTCCGAAGCCCTCGGCAACAGCGCCAGCGCAATCACGCAGCGCGCACTGGCCTTTGGCGCAAATGCGGCATCCTTCCTTCTTGCTTTTGCTGTAGGCCTTTACGTCACGTTCTTCATGCTGCGTGATGGATATGTGCTGGGTCCGCAGATTGTCCGCGCCCTGCCTCTTGCGGATTCGATCGCCGCCCAGATCGTCGAGCGGTTCGTCGCCGTGGTACGTGCCACGATCAAGGGGTCGGTGCTTGTTGCCCTGGCACAGGGCGCACTTGGCGCGATCACTTTCGCAATAGTCGGTCTGCCCGCCTCACTGCTCTGGGGTGCGCTCATGGCCATTGCCGCACTGCTACCCGCGATCGGCCCTGCCATCGTCTGGGGCCCGGTCGCGATCTACCTCTTCGCCACGGGTGCGATCTGGCAGGGCGCAGTCGTGATCGGATCGGGCGTCATGGTCATCGGCCTTGCCGACAACGTCCTGCGTCCGATGCTGGTCGGCCGCGATACCGGCATCCCCGACTGGCTGGTTTTGGTGACAACGCTGGGCGGGATCGAGTTGCTAGGCCTTTCCGGCATCGTTGTCGGCCCGGTGGTCGGGGCCCTGTTCCTCACCGGCTGGCAGATCCTGACCGAACAAAGACTGGCGCTTCACCCTGCCGAGAGACAAGGCGAAGCGCCGTGATCTTCACTTCGGCAGATCGACCACGCGGTCTACGCTGAAGGTCGTCTCGGTCCCCGGCAGTCCGCTGTCGGGCTGGCCCCCGCCCAGGTTGAGGCGATAAGTCCCCGCAAAAACCTGCCTCACTCCGTCCGGCCGCACGGCCGAAAGGTCACGCGGCGAAAGCTCCAGCGTCACCGCCTTGCTCTCGCCCGGCTTCAGGGAAACCCGCTGAATCCCGCGCAGCGCCACGCGCGGGGCACCGGGCTGATCGGGGAAGCGCAGGTAGGCCTGCACCACTTCCTCGCCTTCGCGCGCGCCGGTGTTGGTCACCTGCGTCGTCACGCGAATGCCATTGGCCGTGCTGCCGCCAACCGGATCGACCTTCGCAGGGCCATAGCCGAATGTCGTGTAGCTCAGGCCATAGCCAAAGCCATAAACCGGCTTGCCGGTGAAGTAGCGATAAGTCCGCCCCTTCATCGAATAATCGGTGAATGCCGGCAGGTCCGCCGTGTCCTTGTAGAACGTCAGCGGCAGACGTCCGGACGGATTGGTCTTGCCTGTCAGCACATTGGCCACGGCAAGCCCCCCGGCCTGACCTGGATACCACGCCTCTACCAGTGCATCGGCATTGTCCCTCGCCCATGACAGGTTGATCGGGCTGCCGTTCATCGCCACGACGACGAGCGGCTTGCCGAGCGTGCGCGCCCGGATCAGCAGTTCGCGCTGATCCATCGGCAGTTCCAGACTGGTCTTGTCACCGCCGTCGAAGCCCTCGATCTTGAGCGGCATTTCCTCGCCTTCAAGGTCCGCCGTCAGGCCGACCACGGCGACCAGCACATCGGCCTCGGCCGCGCCGCGCGCCAGATCGCCCCAGGGGTCCTTGCTGATGCGCTTCCAGAACAAGCCCGGCCCCGCCGCGCCGCCTCCTTCGATATCGAAGTGCAGCGGATAGCGCTCGCCCTTCTTCAGTTCGACCTCGACGTACTTTGGCGGCTCACCCCACAGCGAGTAGTGATCGGAGGTGATCACGGGCTTCCCGCCGATCTCGATTGCGCCCTTCACCGCGGTCACGCCCATCTTGTACAGGCCGCTTTCCGGCGCCACGAAGAAGCCGTCCCACACCACCTTGTACGCCGGGCTCACCTCTTTCAGCTGCATCGCGCTGCTTTTCAGGTTGGTCTCGATCCGCGTGACCACCGGCTTTGCCGTGAACGTCCGTTCGCCGCGCGGCTTGTCGGGATCCACCGCGTTATAATAGACTGCCTTCAGCCCCGGCTTTCCGTCAGGCGTCAGGAAGTTGCCATCCGTCACCAGATCGCCGTCGACGATCGAAGGAGAGAACGGCACATAGTTGACCTGCGCTCCCGGCATCGCGCGGCGCAAGCCCTCGACCACCGAGACCGGCGGGGCGGAGTTGGCCGACGAGTAATTGCCCCGCAGCACCCGCGTCGCATCGCCCAAGGGTCCGATCACCGCCACCCGCGCGCCGGCCTTCAGCGGCAGCACGCCCGTGTTCTTGAGCAGGACCAGGCTCTTCTCGGCAGACTTGAGCGAAAGGTCCCAACCTGCCTGCGTGCCCACTGCGCTCACTGGCGTGGCATTGGGCTTGCGCGCGCTCATCCCGCCCAGGTCGCCATTGCGATAGCGTGCCGAGAACAGCCGCACCAAAACGCGGTCAAGGTCGCCTTCGGTCAGGTAGCCCGCCTTCAGTGCCGCCTTGTAGCGGTCGGCCAGCCCCTTGGCCTCACCGATGGTGCCGGTGTGGCATTCGTTGTCGACGCCCGCCAGCAGGCCTACCGCCACGCCCGAGGCAGCATCGGGCGCATATTTGTGGCGATCATAGATATCGACCACTGCATCGCAGTCCGAAACGACATAGCCCTTGAAGCCCCAAGCTCCGCGCAGCCGGTCCTTGAGCAGCAGGTCGCTGGCACATGCCGGCTGACCATCGACGCGGTTATAGGCGCACATGATCGACCCGGCCTTCCCTTCGACGATCGCCGCGCGGAACGCGGGCAGGTAGGTGTCCTCAAGATCGTGGCGCGAAACCATGATGTTGTCGGTGTGGCGGGTCGGTTCGGGCCCTGAATGCACCGCAAAGTGCTTGGGGCTGGCGATCACGTCGGGCAGGTCCGGGTTCGGCCCTTGAATGCCCTTCACATAGGCGACGCCCAGTTGCGCCGTAAGGTACGGGTCCTCGCCATAGGTCTCCTGCCCCCGCCCCCAGCGCGGATCGCGGAAGATGTTGATATTGGGCGCCCAGGTGTCGAGCCCGGTGCCGATCTTGCCGAGATGTCCGGTCTGTCGAGCCAGCGTGTGCAGGCCCTGCAGTTCGGTGCTGATCACCCGTGCCACGTCATGGATCAATGGCGGGTCGAACGTGGCAGCAAGCCCGATGGATTGAGGGAAGTTCGTGGTCGGCACTGCACCGCCCGCGCCATGCAGGCTCTCTGTCCACCAGTTGTAGGCCGGCACGCCAAGGCGCGGGATAGCCGGAGCGACATTCAGCAATTGCTCCACCTTCTCGTCGGTGGTCATCTTCGCCACCAGCGCTGAAGCTAGGCGGTCCGCCTCGGCCCGCGGATCAACCTCCTGCGCGTTGGCGGTGGACAGAGTTAGCGTTACCACGCTGACGGACCCAAGCAGCAGTCGCGCGAGGCCGCGCGTTGGCAATGAACTGGCGATCACGATTTTCCTCTCAAGTATCCCGTGCCGATGCGACCCGGCAGGGCTGGTCGTTGCGGATCAGACTGGCTGCAATCCGTATTTCACGATGCGGTCGATCAGGTCGCGATGCCTGGGCAGTCCACTCAGCATTCGCGCAGTGACGTCAGCATTCTCTGCCCGCGCACGCCGCGCCTCACGCACTTCCGGTTCGAGCGTGCGCGCGGAAACCTCGGTTCGGAAACCCATTCCATAGAGCACGTACTGATAGGATGCCGAAGGGAACACCTCGTCCACCCGGTCGAACTCCTCGTGCATATAGGGGCCCTGATACTGCCACAGCGCCATCAGCTCCTGCAGCCTCTCGGGAATGGAGGCCGGGTCCATGTTGTCCCGCCAGAACGCCGTATCGCGTCGCTGGCTCAAGACGTAATGCAGCTTGAGAAAGTCGATGATCCGGCCCCAGCGGTACAGCGTCTTCTCGTTGTAGCGCCGCGCCACCACGTCCATAACCTCGCGCACCGGGGGCATCTGGTCTGCGATCATCTTGGCCGAAAGCTCGATCAGCACGATGGCGGAGGCTTCCAGTGGCTCGAGGAACCCTGCCGCCAGCCCCACGGCAACGCAATTGTTCTTCCAGAACAGTTCGCGGTGGCCCGAACGGATATCGATCTTGCGCACCGCAAGACCTTCCGCCGCCGGACCCACATAAGCGCGCAGTTCCGCCTCGGCATCCTCGCGGCTGATATGGCGGCTTGAATAGACGTGCCCAACACCCCGTCGCGTCGGCAAACCGATGTCCCAGATCCACCCCGCCGATTGCGCGGTCGAGATCGTGTGCGTTGCCACCGGCGCATCGGGGGCGGGATATGGCACCTGCATGGCGAGCGCGGTGTCGCAGAAGAGCACGTCGTTGCAGTCCTTGAAGCCGACGCCGAGCGTCTGCCCCAGCAGCAGGCTGCGCATGCCGGTGCAGTCGATGAACAGATCGCCGCTGATTTCGCCTGCCTGCTCGGTCGCGATCGCGCGAATGTCGCCGCTTTCGTCCTGAAGCACTTGGCGCATGTCTGCCAGCACGTGGCGCACGCCCAGCTTTTCGGTGCAATGCCGCTGCATGAACGGCGCGAACTTGCCGGCATCGAGATGGTAGGCGTAATTCGCCTGCCCCTCGTACTCGGCATTGACCATCGACTTGGGCGCCAGGTTCTCGTCGCAGAGCCGCCCTTGCGGACATACCGCGTCGCAGAAGGTCTCGCCGTTGTCGCCACCCTCGTTCAGCGTGCCCGCCAGCCAATGCGGCGCAAGGTTCAGCTGCCCGAAGCGCTGCGGCAGGACCAGCGGATGATAATAGGCGTCATCCTCGGCGCCCGTGGTCCACTTCGCAAACAGCGCGCCTTGCTTGAAGGCGGCATCGCATTCGCGGAAAAAATCGGTTTCGGAAATGCCCACGCTCTTGAGCGTCGAGCGCAGCGTAGGCCAGGTCCCTTCGCCCACGCCTATGATCGGCACGTTGGGGCTTTCAACCAAGGTGACGGAGAAGTCGTGTCCGATCCGGGCCTTGTGCTTTGCGGCAATGATCGCTGCGGTCAGCCACCCGGCCGTTCCGCCACCGACAATCACGACATCGCGCACTGCACGAACCATCCGCGCACCTCTCCGTCCTGCTTTTGCAGCAGTGCCGGGGCACGAAGCTCCGGCACCACCATCACGTCTTGTCAGTAGTTGAAACGTGCGCCGAAGACAAAGCGGCGACCGTAGTTGAACGTGTCGAGCGACATGTTCGAAAAGCGACCATAAGTGCTGTAGTTCGAGTTGTTGAGGTTGGTGCCCTCGACAAAGACCGACAGCTCCTTGGTCACCTGGTAGCTTGCGCTGGCATCGATCTGGAACTGACGGTTCACGTTGACCGGTTCCGCACCGAAGGTGCCGCCCTGCTGCTGGCCAAGGCCAAGCAGGTACTTGTCGCGCCAGTTACCGGCAACGCGCACTTCCAGACCGTTCTTGTCATAGAACGCCACGAGGTTCGCGGAGTTGGCAAGGCCGGTGATGGCAAAGGCCGAACCCGAGATGTCCGCCGTGTTGAAGGTTCGGTTGGTATTGACCAGCGTGGCATTGGCGTTGAACCCGAAACCGCTATCGCCGAAGACCTGCTGCCAGGCGATTTCGACGCCGCGCACCACGCCGTCCGGACCGTTGACCTTGCTGTTCACCTGGAACTGCGCGGGCTGGTTCGTGAACGGATCGACCACGCCGTTGATCGTCTGGGTGCTCACGCCGCCGACGATGAAGTTCGAGATGAACTTCATGAAGCCGTTGACCGCGAAGTACGAGTTGGAACCGTAGTACCATTCGACACCGAGATCGAGGTTGTCGGCAAGGTAGGGCTTGAGGCTGGCGTTGCCGCCCGATGCCGCAAGGCTGCCCCTGCGCAGCGTACCAAGGTTGATCGTCGGGCGCAGATCACCCAGCGCCGGGCGGGTCAGCGTGCGCGATGCATCGAACCGCAGGATCAGGTTCGGCTTCACCTCCAGCTTCACGTCAAGGCTGGGCAGGACGTAGTTGTAGGAAATGCTGCGCTCGATCAGCTGCTGCGGCGTGAAGGTATCGACCTGGATCAGCGTCGGGTCGGTCGGCACGGTGATCAACTTCACCGGATTGCGGCCAAGCGCGCCCGAAGTCAGCTTGGTGTACTCGTCGCGTACGCCGGCGCTGACCTTGAACGGCATATCGCCGATCTCGCTCTCGAAGTTGATGCGCAGATAGGCCGCAAACGTCTGCTCCTTGACGTTGAGCACGCTGTCCGGGTTGAACGCAGGCGCAGTCGTGCCGCGTCCGGTCGCCTCGAGCACCCGGTACACCGCCACCGGATCGTACTTGATGATCGCAGGGGCGAGGTTGCCTTCGTAACCCGGAATGAAGTTGTTGGTGCTGATGATGCCCTGATAGACACTGTCTGGCAGCGGTGCGACTGCGCCGGTACGGCCAGACGGAGCGCCGTAACCACCGTAGCGGAAGAACGTGCCGTTCACGAACGGGCTTTCGCCTTCCTGATGATACTTGTTTTCCTGGAAGCTGCCGCCGAAGTGGACCTTCAGGTTGTCGCCGTCCCACTTGCCGCCGATCTTCACCTGCTTGACGAGGTTGGTGAAGTAGTTGGGGAAGCCGGCAATCACGTGGCTGCCGATCAGCGACTTGTCGGTAAAGCGCGAAACGTCGCCACCCGGCCCCACGTCGTGGATGCTGGGCAGGAAGTTGTTGCTCGGCCCGCCGATCTTCACGCCGGTATTGGCGCCAAGGATCGTCGAATAGCGGCTGCACGAAGTCGGCGCGGTCGTCGGGCCCGCACCGGCGGGATACGTGCAACCCGTCGACAGGAACGGCCCGTTCGGATCGGCATTGGTGCCGCCGTAACCGATGTCCATCGCGTTCTGGTAGCCGTTGCGGCCGGGATTGAGGACCGAGCGCGAGAGCGATGCGTCGAAGTCGAAGCTGAGCTCGTCGGTCGCATCCCACTTCAGGTTGCCGCCGAACATGTAGGTCTGGTTGATCGTCCGCGCCAGGCTGGCGTTGAAGTCCATCGGCGTGCCGAACTGGTTGAAATCAACCACCGTGCCGTTGCTGTCCTGCTTCACATTGCGCAAGTCGTCACCGTTGAACCATGCGCCGTAGCCATAGGTCGCGGTGTTCAGCGTCTGGCGGGTGAAGTTGCCGTCCAGCGTCAGCAGCACATCGTCACCGGCCTGCCACTGATAGGCAAGACGGCCGTCGATGCGCTCGTCCTTCGTGGTAATCTGGTTGGCGCCAACCTGCTGCGGGAACCAGCCCAGCACGTTCTTCTTGGCAGGCGTGAAGTCGTTGGTCTGACAGGCCGCCTGCGCCTGGCACTGATAGAAGTAGTTGCCGATCCACCCCGGGATGAAGACCTGGTTGGTTTCGGTATCGACGCGGCGATAGGCGGCGTAGGCCAGGATGCCCATGGTGTCGTCGGCAAAACGCGTGCTCGCGAGGGCCGCACCCGAAGGCGTAACCTTGCCGCTGCGGTCCTGAACGGCACCGGAAGCCTTTACCGCAAACTTGCTGTCTGCGCTGTCGAAGGGCTTGGGCAGGGCAACATTGATCGTCGCACCGATGGCGCTGGCGCCCAGTTCGACGTCGGGAGTCTTGAAGACCGAGATGTTCGAGACGAAGTCCGAGCCGATCGTCGTGAAGTCGACCGCACGGCTGCCCGAAGCGGTCGAAAGGCGACGCCCATCGAACTGCGTGTCGTTGAAGTCACCGCCAAAGCCGCGCACGGTCACGCCATTGGCTTCGCCGCGAGCGCCAGAACGCTGGATCGAGATGCCGGGCAGGCGCTGCAGTGCGTCAGCCACGTTGGCATCGGGGAACTTGCCGATGTCTTCGGCCGAAATCGCATCGACCACGCCCGAAGCCGTGCGCTTGATCTCCATGTTGCGCTGGAGCGAGCCACGAATGCCGGTGACGATGATTTCGGCGTTGCTCGGCTCGTCGTTCATGACCGAGCTTTGCGCTTCCTGCGCCGCAACCGGCATCGCCATGGCAAGCGCGATCGCGCCTGCTGCACTTCCGATAAGGAAGCGTGAATTGATGGACGTCCTCATACCCTCTCCACTGCTACTCTGACGGCCCCCCCGCCCGGGAAGGTGATCTGCATCCGGCTGCCCCACACGACAGGACCGGCAGCCATGACGAAGCACGCGCAATCGGAGAAGCATCGCGCAGGCGAACTGCGATTTCCCTTCAGCCTCTCAACCCTGCAGGCGCTCTGTCAGCGTCACCTTGCGAGACCGGTGTAACTGATCTAGGTAGCGCTATCAATACCAAATTGTCTGCGCAATGGCACCTTGGTTGGATAGTGTTGCAACAAGGCGGCGGATGGCGTTAGATCAGCCATGTTAGCGCGCACATGAAGTACCGGGCATAACCGCGATAAGCTGCCTGAAAAACAGGGAAAGACGGGAGAGGACGAATGGCTGAGCAACTCGAGATCCTGAACAGCGAGGTCCATCGCAACCTGGCCATGCACCCTCTTGCTGGCGCGCATCCGCACATGGTGCAGATCTCGCTGCCCGAAGTCGAAGCGGCCGCATCCTGCTGTCCGGTCATGCTGGCCAAGTCCCCCGAAACAGGGCGATTCGCCATCGTCGCGTTGTTCGGATTCTCGCCCGAAGAAGTCCTCGTGGAGGGTGCGGGCACTGGAAACGCTGCGTTTCTTCCGCTCGACCTGCAACGGCAGGGATTTTTTGCCTCTGACGAGAACATTGCCGTCGATCTTGCTCATCCCCGCTTCGCGCCCGGAGGCACAATTCCCCTGTTCGATGCCATGGGCGGCCCGACCGACGAGATGCGTCTCGTCCAGCGCGCCATCGGCACCTTGATGGGCAACGCGGCAAGGACGGAAAGATTCATTGCCGATATCGTCGAGGCGCGGCTGGTCGAGCCGGTCGACATTTCCCTGAAGTTCGACGATGGCCAGACCGTCGCCCTGAATGGCCTCTACACGGTCAGCGGCGATGCGCTTGCAGATCTCGATGATACTAGAATCATCAGACTATTTAGAGACGGCTCCCTGGCTGCTGCATTGGCAATCCGCGCGTCGCTGCGCCAGATCGGCCAGCTTGCCCGCAGGCGGAATGAACGTCTCGCCATGCCTGCCAGCGGCTGGGCATGACATGACCGGACAGGCCCGGCCAGAACTGACAGAAATCTCGAAAGACCACACCGCGCTGGTCAGCGCGGAGGCGTTTCGCGTTCAAGTTATTGAAACGGGTCGGCCCGCGGTCATCAGAGGCCTCGGCGCGGCTTTGCCAGCGACACGGGCCGCAAGCGCAGAGCCAGGCGCAGTGCTGGACTATATGCTTGGATTTGCGAACGAACGCCGACCACAAGTCTTCCAGAGCGATCCGATCAACGCGGGCCACTATTTCTATTCGGACGATCTTTCCGGCTTCAACTTCACGCGCAGCGAAATGGCGCTCAGAGATGCCTTCCACGCGATGCTGGCCCACGCGGCCGATCCCTCGGCGCCGACGACCTATGTCGGTTCGCTTGTCGCGCACGCCTATCTTCCCGGCTTTGCCGAGCCCAATCATGTTGCCATCGTGCCCCGATCTGTCGAACCACGCCTGTGGATCGGCAATCCGTCCACCGCTGCGGCTCACTACGATGCTTATGAAAATCTGGCCTGCGTGATCGCCGGAGAGCGCACGTTCACGCTCTACCCGCCTGATGCCATTGGCGATCTCTACGTTGGTCCGATCGACAATACGATGGCCGGCCAACCCGCGAGCCTCGCCGCCGGCAATCCGGACCCAGCGCGCTTCCCCCGCTTCGAAAAGGCCCGCGCCCGTGCCATCGCCGTTACCCTGCAGCCGGGCGATGCCCTCTTCCTGCCCAAGTTGTGGTGGCACCAGGTTGAAGCCAAGGCCCCGATCAACGTCATGCTCAACTACTGGTGGGACGCCACTGCCACCGGGCCTGACGCGCCCTCGCTGTCTATGCTCCACGCCATGATCGCCATAGCCGAACGCCCAGAGGCAGAGCGCATGGCCTTCCGCGCCTTCTTTGATCACTACGTCTTCCGCACCGAAGGCCACCCCCTTGCCCATTTGCCCGAAGACCAGCGCGGCGTCCTCGGCAATCTCAAGGCCAACTACGGCCAGATCCGCGCCATGCTCCTCCGCGCACTGCGCGGCAGCTGACAACAACCAGAACCAACCTCGGGAGATTGACCAATGCGCCTTTTGCCTATGCTGGCCCTCTCAGCCCTTACGATGGGAGCGCTACCTTCAAGCGCATACGCGCAAGTGCAGACGCCTGCACCCGCTGCCATTGCTGGCGCACCCAAGACCACGGTCCAGAAGATCTCTGTTCACGCCACGGCCCTCGAAGGCGCGCTTGAAGGCGATAGCGCCGATCGTGACGTCTTCGTCGTCCTGCCGCCCAGCTACGCGAAGAATCCGAAAGGCCGTTATCCGGTGGTCTATGCGCTCCACGGCTATTCCATCGGCGCGCAGCAATGGATGGGCGAGATCCACGTGCCGCAGGTGATCGAAGGCGGCATGGCCCAAGGTGCGCGCGAGATGATCTACGTCTTCCCCGACAGCAAGACCGCGCACAACGGCTCGATGTATTCCTCGTCTGTCACCACCGGCGATTTCGAAACCTTCATCGCCCGCGATCTTGTGACCTACATCGACAGCCACTTTCGCACCCTGCCCACGCGCGAAAGCCGCGGTCTCGTCGGCCATTCGATGGGCGGTTACGGCGCCACGCGCATCGGCATGAAGCATGCCGACGTGTTCGGCGCGCTCTACCTGATGAGCCCGTGCTGCCTCTCCGCGCGCGGCCTGTTTGGCGTCACGCCCGAGACGATGAAGGCCTATGCCGCGATGAAGAGCCCGGCCGACTCGGCCAGCCTGCAATGGGCACAGCGCGGCACCCTGGCGGCTGCCGCCGCCTGGTCACCCAACCCGAAGAACCCGCCGCTCTATCTCGACCTGCCGTTGACCGCCGACGGCAAGACCCGCGATGACGTCATGGCGAAATGGGCCGCCAACGCCCCGCTCTCCTTCGTAGACCAGTACATCCCGAACATGCGCCGCTACGCTGCGATTGCCATGGACGTGGGCGACAAGGACGGCCTCAAGACCGATACCGAAACCCTGCACAAGGTCCTCGAAACCTACGGCATCGCCAACAGCTTCACGCTGTACGAAGGCGATCACACCAATCGCGTCGCCTTCCGCTTCCAGGAACAGGTCGTGCCGTTCTTCAGCAAGCACCTCGCGTTCGGAGCAACGAAGTGAAGCGCCTCACTGTCGCCGCCCTGCTCGCAGCAACCACCCTCGCATCCTCGGCCAACGCCGCCGACAAGCCGCTCGAGGCCCGTGGCACCTGGAGCGTAACGACGCGTGGCTCCGCCCCGCTGCCGCCGATGGGCTGGAACAGCTGGAACGCCTTCGGCACCGACATCGACGAGGAAAAGGTCATCGCCTCGGCGCAACTGATCGTTGATTCCGGGCTCGCCGCCAAGGGCTACCGCTACGTCAACATCGACGATGGCTGGTGGGCGAAGCGGCGGCAGGCTGATGGCCGTGTGCTGATCCGCACCGACAACTTCCCTTCGGCCCGAACGGCTGATGGCAACACCAGCTTCCGCCCTTTCACCGACCGGCTTCACGCCATGGGCCTGAAAGCCGGCATCTACAGCGAGATCGGCCGAAACAGCTGCGGCCAGATCTACGGCGATCCCGCCGGCCCCGGCCAGCCCGCGGGCACCATGGCCGAACGCGAGATCGGCCTCTACGGCCACATCGATCAGGACATCGCGCTCTATTTCGGCGAATGGAACTTCGACTATATCAAGGTCGACGGCTGCGGCATCCGGGCGCTCGCGGCGGATAGCCCGCAGGTCAAATCCGGCCGCCTGCGCGCGCTGGATCCGCTGATCGACTACGACACGATCCCGCGCACCAATATCCCCGCAGTGAAGGGCCTGTTCGATCAGGTGGGCCAGGCGCTGTCGCGCAACAAGCCTGGCAACGATTTCGTCCTGTCGATCTGCCTGTGGGGTTCGGCCGACGTCCGCTCATGGGCGCGTACCCTCGGCAACCTTTCGCGCACCAGCGAGGACATCTCCCCCAATTGGGAGCGGATGCTGCACAATCTCGATTCCGCCTCCCGGCGTGAACTTTACGCCAAGCCCAACAGCTGGAACGATCCCGACATGCTGTTCATCGGCAGCGGCGAGTTCGACGATGCGCACCTCACCGAGGCGCGTTCGCACATGTCGCTGTGGGCGATGCTCAACGCACCTCTGATCATCGGCTTCGATCTGCGCAAGGCCTCGCCCGCAATGATGGGCGTGCTCGGCAATGCGCAGGTCATCGCGCTCAATCAGGACGCGGCCGCGCATCAGGCCGTGCTGGCCTATGATGGCGACAGCGTTCAGATCTTCACCAAGACGCTGGCCGACGGCACCAAGGCTGTCGCCCTGTTCAACCGCACCGGCAGCCCGATCGACGTGAAGCTCATCGCGTCGCACCTCAAATACCGCGCCGATCAACCGATTACCCTGACTGACCTGTGGGACGGCGACACGAAATCCTTCGCCAATGAAATGCCGGTCCATCTCGAACGCCACCAGACCCTGCTGTTCAAGGCCAGCGGCACGCGCGAGCACGCGCAAGGCCTTTACCTGTCCGAGCAACCCGGCAACGTGAACCCGGCGGTCGACGGTATCGTGCATCCCATGGCCGACCCGATGGTCTATCGCGGCCTTCTGCCCTGGCGCTCGACCAAGGCCGATGGCGAACATCCCGTTTATGGCGGTTGGGGCGGTGCGCGGGCAGATGCGACCCCCTTCGCCCAGACTCCGAAGATCGCGGGCAAGACCTATCACAACGCCATCGGCACCCTCGCCAACTCTCGCCTCGAAGTCCGCAACACCGGCTTCTCGACCTTCACCACCCTCGCCGGGATAGACGACTCCGTCGCCGACCCCACCGCTCGCGTCCGCTTCTCGGTCCACGCCGATGGCAAGCTGCTGAAGCAGACCGGGTGGATGAAGCCCGGCGACGCGCCTGCCGCCATTGCCGTGCCGGTCAAGGGCGCGAAGATCGTGGAACTGGTCGCCGAAGGAAATCACCCGGAGATGCAAAATGTGGCGGTCGACTGGGCCGAAGCGGCGCTCGACCGCTAGGCTCGGCGCCGCACAAGGCGCCAGACCCGCATCACGCCCAGCACCACCAGCGCCCAGAAGCCAAGATCCGCAAGGAACGGGCCGGGCCGGAAGTCATCCTCCGGCCCGATCTGGTGCGGCACGGAAGTGGCCGTGCTGTCCGCCAGAAACGGCGCGGGCCACCCCGCCACCTCGCGCGGCAACCAGTTCTGCTCGAGCGGCCCCTCGAACCCATACATCGCCCGTTCGTCGGACGCGGGATGGATCAGCGCGCTTGCGCAGGTGAGGAGCAAAGCGAAGGCGGCAACGAGGATCGATCTCAGCATCACAGCCAAAACGCGGCAGCAAACGCAAAGTGCCGCCCCCAGCGGACGGTCTACGTTCCGCTGTTCAGGACCGCGTTTCTGGTGGCGAGGTCTTCAGCCAGAATAATTGGTTCGGCGCCAAACGGCAGTGATCTCCAGCGTCTCGGCAAGGACCGCTCTGGCAACTTCGTACTGTCTGAAAACGGTTTCGCCGGACATTCGCCTCATCATGCTGACTTCGGCGGGCAACGTTGATCTTGTGACACCCTCCGGTCCTTTTTGATGAGGTCCTTACTTTTTCGGATGTCGGATCATCGCCTGCTGACATTCGCTGGATGAAGCTTGGCAAGGCTCGAGCGTCTCCTGCCGCGCAAGCATAGCCCAGATCTATACCCGCATAGGGAATCATTTCTTTTTTTGAGGGATAACTTTCGGCATCTCCGCGCCTTGACTGGGTCAGGTGGGAGAACCGCAGCGATGTGCCGGAAAAAACGATCGCTCGACGGGAAGGTCTCAGGCCGTGTCCACGAGTTCGACACGAGAGGTGTCCTTCTGGCGCAGCGATAGTTTCGGCCCCGATTGGACCACAGCTCAACGTTGGGCCGAATTGGCAGCACCAGACGTCTTCATCCGAGAATACTCGCCATTCACGATGAATACCACGTGCGAATAGGCATGGAACTCGAAGAAAATAGGCGTCTCTTCTTCATAATTTCGACAATCGAGAGACATTATTCCGATAATTCAGTTTCAGGGAGATAAAGATGAATAGATACAGATTGATGGCACTGGCGGCGTCGACTGCGATTGCTTCATATTCATGGTCAGCGAATGCCCAGGATACAACTGAAGGCGCTGGCACCGATGCGAATGCCGACGTGTTCGGGGACATCGTCGTGACAGCCTCGCGCCGGGCAGAGCGCTTGCAGGAAGTGCCGTTGGCCGTGTCAGCACTGGGAGCTGAACAGATCGCCAAGGGAGGATTCCAGCGCCTGCCCGACTTGCAGTATCAGGTTTCTGGCCTTCAGTTTGGCAGTTCCCCGAACGACAGTGGTTTCCGTCTGCGTGGCGTTGGCTCGGCAGGCGGTTTCGCCTCGTCGTCCGAACAGAATGTCGGCACCGTCGTCGACAACGTCGTGATCCCCTTCGGCAATCCGCTCAACAGCCTGGGGGATCTCGAGCGGGTGGAAGTGCTCAAGGGCCCGCAGGGTACCCAGTTCGGCAAGAACGCTTCTTCCGGCGTCATCAACATCACGACGGCCAAGCCCCGGTTCGACAAGGTCTCGGGCAAGGCGTACGCATCGTACGGTGAATTGAACGAGGTCAACGCCAACGCCTCGGTCAACCTGCCATTGTCGAGCAATGCCGCTATGTCGGTGTTCGGCTTCTACCGTCGGAATGATGGCTTCCTCGAGAACGTCCTGCGCGATGAAATGTGGGGTGGTGAACGCAGCTATGGCGCGCGCGCCAAGCTGCTTTGGGAGCCGTCCGAAGATCTCAGCGTCTACGTGATCGGCGACTATTCCAAAATCAATCGTACAGGGCCGGGGCAACTCTGGACGCTTAACTCCCTGCCAAACAGCGCCAAGCCGGGAACCGGCTTTAATCCGCTGATGGCATTACGCTTCGCCAATCTGTCAGCCTTGGGCGTCACGCCGGGCTTCGAGAACGGCAAATCGGTTGAAGACTATCCAGGGTACAGCTCGGAGCAGAACTTCGGAGCCTCGATCGAAATCAACAAGGAGCTGGGGAGCGGCTATAACCTTACGTCCGTCACCGCCTACCGTGGTCTCAACGAAGGTCCGCAGGCATTTGCCATCGATGGCAGCAGCTTGCCGATCTTCAGGGCCCAGCCAACCGGTGTCGATCAGACTTTCTTCAGCCAGGAACTGCGCCTGTCCTCGCCCAAGGGCTCGCAGCTCGAGTTTACCGGTGGCTTCTACGCATCGGTTCGCAAGGTAGGCGACGCTAACGACTTCAATCGCGCCCAGTTGCGCCCGGCCTTCCCGTTCACACCGATTGCTCTTGGACCGACGCTGAGTGCCACACCGATCATCAATATCTCGGCAGGGCAGAGTAACACCCAGACAAAGTCTGATTCTTACGCCGGATTTATTGACGGCAAGTTCCACGTGAGCGAGCAGTTCGCCCTTCTCGGCGGTTTCCGCGTCCAGAATGACAAGGTCAAATCGTCGTCGTTCTCGATCGTCGACCCGGCCGTCGCACCCGCAACGGTCGATTTCTCGACAACGCCGCCAGGATTCGTTGTCCCCTATGCACCCCGTGCACTGCAAACGGGCAGCGTGTCGAAGACAGGATGGTCAGGGCGAGTCGGTGCCGAATACAAGCTGGCGCCTGATGTCATGGTGTTCGCGACCGTTGCCCGTGGTTACCTGGGACCAACCGTGACGTTCTCCGGGCTCACGGGTGCAAAGTCCAGCGTCAATCCCCAGACGGTCCGCGACGTGACAGTTGGGCTCAAGAGCCAGCTGTTCAATCGGACAGTCACCTTCAATGCCAACATGTTCTTCGATCAATACAAGAACCTCCAAACCTCGGTCTTCAACGGAACCGAGTTCCTGACGGAGAACGCCGGTGGTTTCCGCGCGAATGGCTTTGAAGTGGATGCAGCTTGGCGCGTCAGCCCCGAGTTCAGCCTGAATGGAGGCTTCACTTATTCGGACACCAAGTTTACCGATTACGTCACGGCCTGCCCAAGTGTCGTCAGGGCCGGCTACACGTGCTTCACCCAGAACGGAACCAGTCTGATCCAGGCGAAAGGCGAGCCCCTTTCCGGAGCACCGAAATACAGCGCTACGTTGGGGGCAAATGTCACCCTGCCAATCAGCGATAGCCTGCAGTTCGATTGGGCAGCAAACGGGTACTATCGAAGCAGGGTTCAATATGACGTGGCAAGCGCGATTGCTTCCCAGCCAGGATTCGTGACCATCGGTCTCAATGCCGGCATCGGTCACCCGGACGGGAATTGGCGCCTCGGCGTGTTTGCCCGCAACCTGCTGGACAAGCGCTTCCATGCATCAGTGATCGGATTGCCCTTTGCAGATGCAGGCGGCGCCGTGAACTGGTTGACGCGTGAAGGGCGTCGCACCTTGGGGGCAAGCCTGGAAGCTAAGTTCTGACAGGCTACAGGTCCCGCCTTGCTGCCTCGCTTTCTAGGTTAGCGAGGCGGGACGCCTTGCAACTGCTAAGGCACTGGAGGCTAAGCCAGACAGAACTCGGCTTGGTATCGAATTTGGGCAAACTCGTAAGATTCTGATCGACGTATGGGAGAAGTATCGTGAAGCGAGTTTCACGGCGAGAGTCCTTCAAGCTGGCTGCCATCGGAACTGCGGGCTGCCTTCTGGGCGGGCTGGGCGAACTGGCGCGTGCCAGCGAGCCAGAGGAATTCGCCTACGTTCACCCTGAACTGCGCCCCTTTGCCAAGCAACTCATGGCTATGCTTGAACCCATGCCCGAGCTTTCCGAAAAAAGCTTGTCATTCACCCGGAAGGCAATGGGCGGATGGGCGCAGCCTCCCCTCCAAGCCCCCGCCTGGACCAGACAATCTGTACCTGGTTTGACGGGCCACCCGGCGGTCACCGTGTACGTCGTCAACAGCGACGCGTCGAAACGCCGTCCGGCAATCCTTCACACGCACGGCGGAGGCTTTGTCAGCGGCACAGCTATCAGCATGGTTGCTGACCTGCAGCGTCTGGCTTTGGAATTGGACTGCACGATCGTCACAGTCGATTATCGTCTCGCGCCGGAAACACGATATCAGGGATCCATTGCAGACAACTATGCAGCTCTCGAATGGCTTTACGACAATGCGACATCCCTTGGCGTCGATGCAGGCAGGATCGCCGTTATGGGCGAGAGCGCAGGCGGCGGGCACGCAGCGCTGTTGGCCCTCAAAGCGCGTGATGTCGGCAAGGTCCCGATCGTCGCACAGGTTTTGATATACCCGATGCTGGATGACCGCACCGGAACCGTGGAGACGCCAAAGGCTCCGATCGGCACGATTGTCTGGACTGCTGCCAAGAACCGGTTCGGGTGGGGTGCGTTTCTGGGGATGGAGCCAGGCATGGATGCTGCTCCTGTGGCGGCAGTGCCAGCACGCCGATCGGATCTGGCTGGCCTGCCGCCAACCTTCATCGGCGTCGGAGCTATCGACCTTTTTGTCGATGAGGACATAATGTACGCCAAGCGTCTGATCGCTGCCGGCGTTCCGACCCGGCTGGAAGTCGTGCCTGGGGCGTTCCATGGATTTGACGGGATCGCTGCTTCAACCCAGGTGGCGAAGAACTTCCATGCGTCGAAAGTAGCTGCTTTGCGGAGCGCTTTCGCTTGACAGACTAATCACCTCAACAGGCAGTATGAGCGCCCAGCTGTCCCCGCTTCGGGTGAATTGTTACATCCAGCCCAAGTGAGAACATTGCCTCCAGAGCCAAGCTTTGGGACGGGTTCGGCACAAGGGGGGAATGAGATGGTTGGTACAACTGTGGCTGGCAGGTGGGGACTGTCGCTGGCAGCGCTTGCATCGTCGATGCTGGTTGCTCCTGTTCATGCCGAGGAGGCTGAAGACCAGGCAGCTTCCGGCACGATCCAGGAAATCACCGTCACTGCTCAGAAGCGCAGGCAGTCTGTGCAGGACGTCGGGATCACCCTTTCGGTCGTCAGTGGCGACAGCCTGGCCCAGGCCGGCGCCAGCTCCGTCACCGACCTGACCTCGCTGGTTCCCAATATCCAGGCGAACTACGGCGCCGGGCAGGTTGCGTTCAACGTCCGCGGGATCGGGACCAACGAATTCTCCGCCAACCTCGATTCACCGGTCGCGATCAACGTCGACGAGGGATACCTCGCCAAGACCTTCATGAGCGGTCTCCTCCTGTTCGACATCGATCGCGTGGAAGTGCTCATCTGCGCCAATACGCCGGTGGTGAGTGAAGCGGATCTCACCTGGAAGCAGCAGGAAGCCTTCGGTCTGTCCACTTACGATGTCCATTCGGACTACGCGGGCGTGTGCTACTCCTCGTGGCGCAGGCCGATACAGAACATGCGCCCGAAGTACCGGATGCCGGCAATCGGTGCGCCGTGGGCTTTCCCGGCAGACCTTTCGCTGATCTGGTGGCTGGACGCGGCGGGCTATGAAGTCGACGTGGTGACCGACCATGATCTCGCCGCCGAGGGCCTGGAGCTGATCGCACCCTACCGCGCGGTGCTGACCGGGACTCACCCCGAGTACTACTCGCTGGGCATGCTCGATGCGCTCGAGGACTACGTGGCCGGTGGCGGTCGCGTCGGATACCTCGGCGGCAACGGCCTCTACTGGGTCACCGAAGTGCGTGACGAGGAGCCGTGGTGCATCGAGGTCCGCAAGCTCGATACCGGCTCCCGTGCGTGGCAGGCCGCGCCGGGCGAAGGCTATCTCGCGACGACGGGGGACCGGTCGGGTCTGTGGCGGGCGCGGGGAAGGCCGCCGCAGAAGCTCGTCGCGCTGGGCTTTACCACCGAAGGTATGGACGAAAGCCAGCCGTTCGAGCGCATGCCCGACTCCTTCGAACCCGAGGCGGCATGGCTGTTCGAAGGTGTGGGCCACGATGAACTGATCGGCAACTTCGGGCTGGGTCTCGGCGGCGCCTCCGGGCTCGAGATGGACCGCTACGACCTCACGCTGGGCACGCCACCGCACACCCTGTTGGTCGCGTCCTCGTTCAATCACTCGGACAACTACCCGCTGGTGTCCGAAGACATCACCTATGCCTTCCCCGGCAGGGGCGGCACGCAGGACCCGCAAGTGCGTGGCGATATTGCATTTTATGCCAACGCCAAGGGCGGCGCAGTGTTTGCCGCCGGGTCGATCGCGTGGAGCCAGGCATTGCCATGCAACGGCGGCCGGAACAACGTCGCGCGCATCATGACGAACGTGCTCGATGCGTTCCGCTCGTCGGACCCGCCATTTCTGCCGCGCACATGACGCGAAGGTCCGGCCCTCCCTTGCACGTCGCCCAGTTGACCCTGCCCGACAGGATGGGCGGCTACGCCAAGGGAGACCGGACGCGCCGCGTAATCCTGCAGGCGGCGCATGATCTTTTGCTCGAGCATGGCTACGCCGCCCTGACGCTGCGCGGCGTAGCCACGGCCTGCAACTTGCGCATGGGTAACCTGACCTATCACTTCCCCTCGCGCGAAAGCCTCGTCTCTGCCTTGTTCGACGCGATCATCCGTGGATACGAGGACGCCTTCGCCGAGATCATGGCCGACCAGAAGCTCCCTCCTGTTGCGCGCCTGATGGACGTGTGCCAGCTCATCATGGACGATATCGGCACGCGGCGCACCACGCGGCTGTTTCCGGAGCTCTGGGCGCTGTCCAACCACGATCCGTTCGTGGCAGACCGCATGTACGAGATGTACGACAGGGCCCGCGCCGCCATCGTATCCGCCGTCCGCTGCGCTTACCCTGCCGCCCACGAACGAAGCGTGGACCTGACCAGCATCTTCATCACTTCGGCGATGGAAGGCATGAGCATCTTTGCCGGGTATGGGAAACCCTATCAGGACGATCGTGCCGAGATTGCCGAGATCGCGCTCGATGCCTTCCTGCACGCAAGCCAGGCCCATGCAGACGAATGGCCGGCCGGCTGACGCCGAAGGGGGTGACCGTGCATCCTATTTGGAGTGTTTCCCCGGGGAAACATTCCAACATGGCGCGCCGTCGATGAGCGGTGAATTGGCAACGGTGGGCAGATAAAAGGCCGCCGAGATAGCCCGACCGCGCCCATCCGTGCGGTAGACAGTGGAACGACCGGGCAAGGGCCACCGTTCTCCCAGCCAGGAGAACATATGAAACTCGATCTTCTTTCGCGATATACCTCTGCAATCGACAGCGTGCCGACCATTCTCGACTGGCGCATCAGTGGCGAGACCGACCTGCTTACCGACGTCGTCCTGTGCCCGCCGGACTATCTGGCGCCGGTACCTTGCTGCACCGTTACACGCGACAATCTCGAGCAGGGCTTTGCGGTCGATATGCCGGCGGCCAAGCGGCAGCATGAGGCACTGTGTGCAGCCCTGCGCCGCAACGGCGTAACCTGCCACTTAGTGACGCCAGAACCGGACCTTCCGGATATGTGCTTCACCCGGGACATCGCCGTAGCGACCCCTTTCGGACCGATGCTGACGGCCCCTGCCATGCCGCATCGTCGTGGCGAAACCGAGGCTTTGGCGCGCCACGTCAGAGCCTGGGGGCTTAACTGGCCGCGCGTCACCACGGGCACGATCGAGGGTGGAGACATCTGCATTGCCCGTGAGGGCCTCCTCCTGATCGGGAGTTCGGGCGAGCGGACTTCGCGCGAAGGGCTCGAGGAGTTCGCCGCGCCGTTCCACGATGCCGGCTGGGAAGTGCTGGTCTGCCCGTTCCATGCAGACCACCTCCATCTCGACACCCTGTTCTGCATGGTCAGCCCGGACGAAGCCTTGGCCTGTGTCGAACTGCTCGATGCAAGCTTTGTTGCGCGGCTTCGCGAGCTTGGCATTGCGCTTATCGACATGCCAGCCGCCAGCGTGCCGCAGCTCGGCTGCAACATCCTTGCACTGGGTGGCAAGAAGATCATCGCCAGTGAGGACGACGAGGCCGTTTCACGACTCCGCGCCCACGACTATCACGTTGAAACAGTTGACGTTTCGCAGTTCACCCGCTGCGGCGGCGGCATACACTGCCTGACTCTTCCAGTCCGGCGCGTGCCAGTCTCTCGAGGAAGATAGACGCTGCGCAAGCGTTGAGGCTCCCGACGCTCGACCGGCACCTGACCAGTGCATCGGCTAGCAGGTGTTATGAGCGGACCTACGAACAATGGAAGGACACGGATCAGAATTGGGGCATCTTTGAGGCTCGAGAGATTTCCGACCATTGTGCAACTTGGTCTCGAGCTTGGGCTGCGCCGATGACCGAAAGGAGCCAGTCCCTGCATTGGTCCCTGGCGTCACTCGGATGATGGTCGAAGCAACGGGTAGGGAGTGCCCCTTTCAATGACGCTCTCGTGCAGCGCCTCGCTTGCCAACGCGCCTCAAACGGCTGCTGGAGCGAGCCGCGGGCTGAGTATATGCACGACAGCCAGGGCAAGCAGGTAGCTGCTGGCGCAGATGGCGAAAAGAACCTCGTACGAGCCGCCGGTCTTGTCGAGGATGTAGCCGGTGAACAGGGCCATGCCCATCCCGCCGAGAGCCCCGACCGTGCCGCCAATGCCGACCACCGAGCCTACCGCCCCACGGGGGAACACGTCTGAAGGCAGCGTGTAGAGGTTCGCCGAGAAGGCCTGATGCGCCGCAGTGGCAAGCCCGATGATGAATACGGCAGCCCACACGCTGTCGAGGCTCTGCGCGAACCAGATCGGCAGTACCGCCACGGCGCACAGAAACATCGTGGCCTTGCGCGCGAAGTTCGGAGTGCGGCCAGCCTTGATCAGGCGGGAGGACATCCATCCGCCGAAGATCGAACCACCATCGGAAATCAGGTAGATCGCCGCGAGCGGCAGACCGAATGTCTTGAGGTCCATGTCATAGCGCTCGAACAGGTAGCCGGGCAGCCAGAACAGGAAGAACCACCAGACCGGGTCGATCAGGAACTTGCCAAGCGCATAGGCCCAGGTCTCGCGCACGGTCAGGAGCTTTGCCCAGCCGATCTGCTCCACCGGGTCTGCCGGGTCCTGCTGTATCCAGGCAAGTTCGGCCGGCGAGACGCGCGGGTGTTCGGCAGGATGGCGATAGATCAGCCACCATGCGACGAGCCATGCCACACCGAAGATGCCGGTGATGAAGAATGCGGCGCGCCAATCGAACCACAGCACAAGCGCCGGGACCAGCAGTGGCGTGATGATCGCGCCCACATTGGCACCGGCGTTGAACAGGCCGATCGCATAGGCGCGCTCGCGCTGGGGGAACCAGTCGGTGACGGCGCGAATGCCAGCCGGGAAGTTCCCGCTTTCCCCGACGCCGAGACCGAAGCGCGCGGCGGCAAAGCTGACAAGACCGGTTGCGAAGCCGTGCGCCACGTGCCCGGCAGTCCAGATCACGATTGCGATGGTATAGCCAAGCTTCGCGCCGACCACATCAACGATGCGGCCAAAGCCAATGTAGCCGATGGCATATGCGACCTGGAACCAGAACACGATCTGGGCGAAATCGGTCTCGCTCCAGCCGAACTCGGCCACCAGCGTCGGCTTGAGCACGCCGATCATCTGGCGGTCGATGTAGTTGACTGCCGTGGCCGCAAACAGCAGGGCAACGATGACCCAGCGGTAGCGCCCGGCCTTGGCAGAGGCGGCTGCAGCCGGGTTGAAGTTCTGGTCCATTGCTTCTCTCCCGAAGCGGCCAACCCGTTACGGGCTGTGCCGCCAAGTGCAATTCAGCGGGGGCCCGCCGCGATGATCGAGCAGGTCAATTCGCCGTGGCCCTCGAAGATCGCACGAAATTCCTGGCCGACGGCGATCTCGTGCACGCCGGTCACGGCACCGGTGGAGACCCATAGGCCCTGCGACACATCGAAGCCTCGAGCCAGCAGATTGCCAAGCAAGAAGCGCACCGCACCGTAGGGCCCGTCGAGCATCGCGGCAGCGGTTGCCGACCCGACTTCGACGCCGTCAATCTCGCTCCTGACCCTGATTGAGCAGAGGTCGGTCGACTGCCAGTTGGGCAGAGCGGCGCCACGCACCAGGCCAGTGTTGTTCCCGAAGTCGGACACGGTAACCGCCGGACCATCGGCATTGATGCCCGGGTAGGGCGAACTTGCGATCTCGATCCCGATGCGGACATCATCAACTATCGCGATCGTGCCGGCGTCGTCAGCAGGAACCGGACCCTTGAAGCCCGGCGCGACGTGGACAAGGAACTCGGCCTCGCCGGCGGCGAAGCCTCCTGCATAGACCGGCATCGTTGGAGTATCGCCGACATTGGCGTCGACGACGCTGTCCGCAAAGATCGGGCCCGCAAGGCGGTTGGCGCCAAGCGACGCGTCGAGAGGGGGATTGATGCGCCCGACTTTCCAGCCGACGACCTCACGCCCGTCGATCGAAATGGCGCGACCCTGTATGCCATAGGCATCGTCGAGACCCTGCGGCGCGGTGCCGGGGTAGGTTTCGAGGACGCAGGCCTCGCGGCGGGCGCTGACGAAGGCCGCTGCAACCTGATCCGCATTCTCGTTCAATTCGGTCCCCATCCCTTGGTCCTTCATTCGTCCGGCTGCCTATAGGAAACCGGTGTCAATCACAAGTCTCAGCCATCCGGTCGCGTTATACAATTAGAGCGTTACGCCCTTCTTCCAGATTGCCATTTCGCGCTGGTCGCTGCGTTCTGCGGCCGTTCGGCGACCGCTGGCGATAGCGACCAGCGTCTCGAGAAAAGCCGCATCTGCCGCCTGCTCGCCTTCATAGAGCACGCGCGAGGCGTCGAAATCGATCCAGTGGGGCTTGGCCAGCGCCAGGGCCCGGTTCGAGGCGACCTTGACCGTAGGCACCGGAAATCCCAACGGCGTGCCGCGCCCGGTGGTGAACAGCAAGAGCGTTGCACCTGCTGCGGCAAGGGCCGTGGAAGAAACCGCATCGTTTCCGGGCGCTTCGAGCAAGGCGAGGCCGGGTTCGACCGCCTGACCCCCGTAATCCAGCACCGAAGCGAGCGGCGCGGTCCCGGCCTTCTGCACGGCGCCGGCAGACTTTTCCTCGAGCGTGGTAATCCCGCCGGCGATGTTGCCGGGCGACGGATTTTCCGACACCGGCAGGCCCTGATCGAGGTAGTAACGCTTGAAGCGGTTCACCAGCGCAGCGGCAGACGCGAACGTCCGAGCATCGACGGCGCGATCCAGCAGCGCCTGCTCCGCGCCGAAGATTTCCGGAATCTCGGTGAGGATCGGCGTGCCCCCGGATGCGGCCAGGCGTTCGCTGAAGCGGCCGAGCATCGGATTGGCGGTAAGACCTGACAAGCCATCGGACCCACCGCACTTCAGCCCCACGATCAGCGCGGAGAGCGGCAGGTCCTCGCGCTGCGCGGAGACTGCGAGTTCGACCAGTTCGTCTACCAGCGTTGCCGCTTCCACCAATTCGTCGCCAGCGGATTGCGAGGACAGCGTCCGTACCTTGGACCGCGCCGTTTGCGGCAGCGCGGCCAGCAAAGCGCTCAACTGGTTGGATTCACACCCCAGACCGAGCAGCAAGACGCCAGCCGCATTGGGATTGGCGGCCAGCCCAGCCAGCAACGCGCGGGTCGCGTCGAGATCGTCTCCCAATTGCGAACAACCGTGAGGATGATTGAACGCGTGAACACCGTCGATTCGGCCCTCCGCAATCAAGGCGGCATGGCGTGCTTGTGCAGCACGGGCGACCTGCTCCGCAGTGCGACCGACGCAGCCCACTGTTGGCAGGATCCAGATTTCATTGCGCGTCGCGGCACGACCATCGGGGCGTCGGTAGCCCTGCCAGGTCCGTGAAGCGCTGGTCGCCGTGGCCAATCCGCCGCGTGCGACTTCGGCAGAGTAGACCTGTTCGCCGTCAAGCGCGGTCTTCACGTTGTGGACGTGGACGTGTTCGCCAACCTGGATGTCCTGGGTGGCAACGCCGATCGGCAATCCGTACTTCACGACCCGATCACCGACGGCGTGGGCGCGCGTGGCGAACTTGTGCCCCTGCGGAATGTCTTCCATGATCGCAAGGGCGACGCCGCCGACTGTGACCGCCGCCTCGCGGGAAAGCGGACGCAGCGCCACCGCAACGCTGTCCATCGCGTGAACGCGCAGCACGTCCGGCATGGCAACGACGACCGACAATCCGCGACTCTCCCAAAAATACGCCCGGCAGGGCACCGTCTTTGGATAGCTTCTAGGTAACCGGTGTCAATGGCCAAGACTCGCGGCCCATTGCAAAGTCTGACAAGAACCGGCTAGTAACGCTGCAACGCCTTGACACCGGTGTAAGTCACCGTGAACCGGGCTGGGATCGACGGGACGACGTGTGAAGAAGTCGAAGGACGGCAAGCCGACAATCAACGACGTGGCGCGCCTTTCGGGCGTCTCGAAGAAAACCGTCAGCCGGGTAATCAACCGCTCGCCGCTGCTCAACGATGCAACGCGCGAGAAGGTCGAGGCGGTGATCGCGGAGCTGGGCTATGTCCCCAACCCTCAAGCCCGGGCCCTGGCCCTGCGCCGCAATTTCCTCATCGGCCTGATCCACGATAACCCCAACGCGCAGATGGTGCTGGGCGTGCAGGAAGGGATCCTTTCCGCAATCCGCGATACCGAGTTTGCGCTTGTCGTTCGTCCTGTCAATCGCCGCTCGCCTGACATGCTTGACGACGTGCGGGCCTTTCTCGAACAGCAAAGGCTGTTCGGCGTCATGCTTCTGCCGCCAATTTCCGAGAATGATGCGCTTGCCGAACTGTGCGACGAACTTGGCGTCACCTACGTGCGCATGGGCTCGGTCAAGCTTGACGAAGACGAGCACATGGTGGCGTCAAACGACCGCGAGGCGGTTTCGCAAGCGATAGACTACCTGATCCGTCGGGGCCACCGCCGCATCGGCTTCGTCGCCGGTCCCGAAGGTTTCCGCTCCGCTGCCGAGCGGTCGCTGGGCTATCGCGATGCGCTGGAGATGGCGGGGATCCCCTTGGACGATGCCATCATGGCCGAGGGCAACTACACGTTCGAGACGGGAATTGCCGCAGGCAGGAAGCTGCTCGCCGCAACGCCCCGCCCCGGCGCGATCTTTGCGAGCAACGACGAGATGGCCGCAGGCGTTCTGCACGCAGCGCGGACGCTCGGCCTTTCAGTACCGGAGGACCTTTCGATCGTCGGCTTTGACGACACTGCCATCGCCGCCCATATCTGGCCCCCACTCACCACCGTGCGCTGGCCGATCCAGGCCATGGCCAGAGCCGCGGCGCTCAAGCTGATCGACCCGGCAGAGGCGCGCAAGCAGCCCTCGCACTTCCTTTCCGACCTGATCGAGCGGGCGTCGGTCGCCACCTGCTGATACCTGCAAAAATGGCGCACGAATGGGCTTGCTTCGACTAATGACACCGGTTACCTAAGGGTCAAATTCGCGTCAAACTGCTCGGTCAAGCAAGCCGAAGCGAGAGGAATTCCCATGAAAATCGCATTGATCATCGAGAACAGCCAGGCCGCAAAGGCCAGCCTCGTCCACGAATCGCTGGCCGCCGTGGCAGAGCCGCTTGGCCACGAGGTTCATCATTACGGCATGTACACGCCCGAGGACAAAGCCTCGCTGACCTACGTGATGAACGGCCTGCTTACCGGCATCCTGCTCAACTCCGGGGCTGCCGACTTCGTGGTTACTGGCTGTGGCACCGGGATGGGTTCGATGCTTGCTGCAAACAGCATGCCGGGCGTGTTCTGCGGACTGGTGATCGACCCGACCGACGCGTTCCTGTTCGGCCAGATCAACGATGGCAACGCGATCTCGATGCCCTACTCCAAGGGCTTCGGCTGGGCAGCCGAACTGAACCTGCAGGACGTGTACCGCAAACTGTTCGATGGCGAACGCGGCCTTGGCTATCCCAAGGAACGCGCGGCGATCATGAAGACCAATCGTGGCATCCTCAAGAGCCTCAAGGAAGCTTCCTGCCGTGATATGCTGACCGTCCTCAAGACCGTTGACCAGGACCTGCTCAAGGCCGCCATCGCTGGCGAGAAGTTTGCCGACCTGTTCTATGCCAACTGCAAGGACGAAGCGATCTCCGACTACCTGCGCGGCCTTTCGGCCTGACCCCTGATCCAGGGGAGAGGATAACGATGAACCTGTTCGACCTATCGGGCCGCGTTGCGGTCGTCACTGGTGCCAACACCGGTATTGGCCAAGGCATTGCCGTGGCGCTGGCACAGGCGGGGGCAGACATTGCCGCAGTCGGCCGCACGCCTGCCGAGGAAACCGCAGCCAAAGTTCGCGCACTGGGGCGCAATTGCGAAGTGGTTGGTGCCGATCTTTCGACGATCGAACCGGTGCAGTCTGTGGTCGAACAGGTGATCTCTTCGCTCGGCGGGCTCGACGTGCTGGTCAACAACGCGGGCATCATCCGCCGGGCCGATGCGGTGGACTTCACAGAGGAGGACTGGGACGCGGTGGTCGATACCAACCTCAAGTCCGTGTTCTTCCTCTCGCAGGCGGCGGGCCGCCACATGATCGCCAACCGCGAGGCCACCGGGCGGCGCGGCAAGATCATCAACATTGCGTCGATGCTGAGCTTCCAGGGCGGCATCCGGGTGCCGAGCTACACCGCAAGCAAGAGCGGCGTCGCCGGCCTCACCAAACTGCTTGCCTGCGAGTGGGCGGCCAAGGGTGTGAACGTCAACGCGATTGCACCGGGCTATATCGCCACGAACAATACCGCCGCTTTGCAAGCGGACGAGACGCGCAATCGCCAGATCATGGAGCGTATACCGGAAGGACGCTGGGGTGATCCGGCGGACATCGGCGGTGCAGCGGTGTTCCTTGCCAGCGGCGCGGCAGATTACGTGCAGGGACACGTGCTGGCCGTCGACGGCGGCTGGCTGGCCCGGTGACCCCTGGCGCCCTGATGGCCGGTCACCTCGTATGCTTTGGCGAATTGCTCTTGCGGCTCTCGCCACCCGGCGCGCGTCTGATGGTCCAGGCGCAGAGCCTCGAGATGGTTGTCGGCGGGGCGGAAGCCAATGTGGCCGTCGCGCTCGCCTCGCTGGGCCACGCCACCCGCATGGTGACGCTGCTGCCCGACAATCCCCTTGGCGACAAGGCGCGGGCCGAACTCGGCGCGGGCGGAGTCGATACCCGCTTCGTCGCCCGTGGTGCCGGGCGCATGGGGCTCTATTTCATGGAGCCCGGCGCTGGGCTCAGGCCCTCATCGATCACATACGATCGCGCCGGGTCCGCATTTGCGCATGCTGACGCTTCGGCGTTCGACTTTGCAGGAGCGCTTGAAGGGGCGAGCCTGCTGCACTTGTCGGGCATAACCCCTGCGCTCGGGCCCAATGGCGTCGCGCTTGCCCGAGCCGCCGTGGCTGCAGCGCAGAGCGCGGGCGTACCTATCTGCCTCGACGGAAACTACCGGGCTCAGCTCTGGGAAAGCTGGAACAGCGATCCGCGCGCCGTGCTGACCGAACTGGTGGGTGCAGCGACCGTGCTCATCGGCAACCACCGCGACATATCACTGCTGCTCGGCAAGACGTTCTCGGGCGATGGCGCCGAACGGCGGCGCGAGGCGGTGGAAGCGGCCTTCGCCGCGTTCCCCAACCTGCAACTGATCGCCTCGACTGCACGCCAGGTGGTCAGCAGCGACCACCATCGCATCGCGGCGCGCGTCGACGCGCGCGAGTCAAAGCATCAGACATCCGAGATCGACGTTACCGGCATCATCGATCGGATCGGGACCGGGGACGCCTTGGCGGCCGGAGTGCTGCACCGTTACCTGCAAGGCGGCGATGCACAGGCCATGGCCGAATGCGGCCTTGCGCTTGCTGCGCTCAAACACTCTGTCCCCGGCGACTTCTGTTTAATAAGGCAGAGCGAACTCGCTGCGTTCAGCGCCGAAGGCGGCGATGTCAGGCGGTGAACTGACCCGGCGCGCGTTGCTTGGCGCCAGTGCGGCACTCGCGGCATCGCCGGTTCTGGGCAGAGCCCGAGACCCGCAAGCGGGACGCTTTACCGGACTGCGCGAGGATGGCGTGCTGGCCTTCAAGGGCATTCGCTATGGCCGTGCAGAGCGGTTCGCACGGGCCGTGCCGGAGCCGTGGCAAGGCCCGCCGCGAAGGGCGCAGAGCTTCGCCCCGATCGCTCCTCAACGCGGCAATCCCGACTTGGCGCAGAGCGAGGACTGCCTGTTCCTCAACGTATGGACGCCGGATGCCAATCCGCGAGCGCGGCGTGCGGTCATGGTCTATTTCCATGGCGGGGCCTATTCCAACGGCACGGTCACCGATCCGCTGACGCGCGGCGGGACGCTGGCGGCGCAGGGCGACGTCGTCGTCGTCACAGTCAACCACCGGCTGAATGCACTCGGCTATGCTTGGCTCAAGCCTTTCGGGCCGCAGTTTGCGGACAGCGGTAATCTTGGGCAGCTGGACCTGATCCTTGCCCTTCAATGGGTGCGCGACCACATAGCCGCGTTCGGTGGAGATCCGGCGCGGGTCATGGTCTTCGGCCAATCGGGAGGCGGCGCCAAGATTGCGACACTGATGGCGATGCCGGCGGCTGACGGCCTGTTCCATGCGGCGGCAACGATGAGCGGCCAGCAAGTCGTGGCGAGCGGACCCGGGAACGCATGGAAGCGGACGCTTGCCCTGCTAGCAGCGCTGAAGCTGCGCCCCGATGACGTGGAAACACTTCAGACGATGCCTGTGCAGCGACTCGTCGAAGGCCTTGCCGCACCCGACCCGATCATGGGTGGCAACCTTTACATGGGCCCGGTGCTGGACATGACCAATCTGCCCCGCCACCCGTTCTGGCCGGATGCGGCGCCCCAGTCACTGGGAATACCGATGATCCTGGGCAATGTGCGCGAAGAGACCCGGGCCTTCATCGATCCGCGTGGGCCAAAGCTACAGGGGCTGGCCTGGGACAACCTCGCGGCCCGCATAGCGCCAGAGATCAAGATCGATCTCGACGTCGATTGGGTCGTCGCGCAGTACCGCGCGCAATACCCGCAATGGACGCCAGAGCAGGTGTTTTACTCCGCGACCACGGCGGGCCGCTCGTGGCCCGGGCAAGTGATCGAGGCAGACGAGCGGGCGAAGGCTGGTGCCAAAGCCACCTGGGTCTATCAGCTGGACCGCGCTTCTCCCAGCGATCCCTTGCGCGGTGCCGCACATACCGATGACATCCCTCACGTCTTCGGGACGCTGGATGCGCCCGGCAGCATGAGCGGGACGGATGCAGGCGCTCGGACCACCAGCAGCCTGCTGATGCAAGCATTCACCGGCCTTGCCAAGACCGGCCAGCCCGGGCTGGCGGAATGGATGCCGTACACCCTTCCAGACCGGGAGACGCTGGTGGTTTCGGACGGCCGGGTCCAGACCGTCAACGATCCACGCCGGTGGGAGCGCGAACTCTGGGCTACGGCACCTTACGTTCAACCGGGTAGCTGATGATCAGTGCCAGAGGCGCGTCCCCGCGCTGCGTGATGCCGACGACCGCGCCTTCGTAGAGGTAGGCGGTCATGCCCTTCCTCAGCACGGCACGCTGCCCGTCAGACACGACTTCGCCTTCGCCTTCGAGCACGTAGTAGACCTCATCGTGCGCGATGGGATGTTCGCCGATTGCCGCGCCGACATCCAGAGTGCGGCGGCGGAACTCCATGCGGCGCGGCTGAGGCACCGCGTCACTGATCCGCCATGCAGTGCTCATGCCGATGCCGCCATGCGGCGGGGGTTCACGCCGCATGGTGTCCACCTCATCGATGACCGCCATGGGCGGCGCTGCGGCAAGCAACAGGGCGAAGACCGCGTTCATGGCTGGCGCATCGTCGCGTCGCGGGAGGAGAGTTTCTCCTGCGGTCCCGCCTTCTGGCCCGGATACCGGCCCGACTTCGGCGTCATCGTATCGAGGTTCCAGTCGGCCTCGACGAAGGGCGCGAATGTGGCCACGGTGTGCGGATAGCCGCCGACTTCTTTCTCGTCGTCGATGATGTCGCCACGTCCTTCGGCGACGAAGAACAGCACCCGGATATCATCGGGCGCACGATCCCACGGACGCGCACCGACTGTCTGCAGCACGGACGTCTCTACCTCACCCGAAGGCAGGGTGCTGTAGCGAGAGATGTCGGTCAGGGGCGCTTTCGCGGTGATCAACCTGGCCCGCGTCTCGCCATAGCGGCCGAACTGCGGAAGGGGGTTGCCGTGGCGGTCGACCGCGCGGTTGTCCTTGCCGAAGTACTTGAGATCGCCATCGCCGCCCAGCATCAGGAACGGCAGGCCCGGATCGGTATCGTTGCCGCCACGCATGACGTTGCCGACTGCAGTGATCTCGCCAGTCACATAGTCGTGGCCGCCCCATTCGAGGTTCATCAGGTTGTAATGCACCGCGCGGTGGCCGGGATTGTAGATCACATTGTTGATCATGGTGACCTGCGCGCCGCCCTTCACCAGTGGCGAACGCTCGACATTATGCGCCCAGACGTTGCGGTAGAAGGTGATGTTCGTCGCATTGTCATGGATGAGCGAACCCTTGGAATGCTCACCCTTGGGGTGGCTGGCATTGGCAAGTCCTTCCGCAGCGATGTTCTCGCGGAAGACGATGTCGTGGCTGGTACCAGCGCGCCATTCGGCCACGGAATTGCCGGTGAAGCGCGGTCCCGACGCGGACATGTTCTCATCGAGCGCCCACAGGAAGCTACAATGTTCGACCACGACATTGCGCGCCGCCACGGTCGAGAAGGCGTCAGCCTCCCAGCCTGAAAGCTTGGCCTGACCATCAGCACCGGTCATCACGCGCAAGTGGGAAAGGATGACGTCGTGCGTCTTCAGATCGATGCCACCCTTGACGATCGTGATTCCCGGCGACGGCGCAGTCTGTCCCGCTACCGTAAGGAACGGCTCGGTGATCTCCAGCGTGTCGCGGCCCATGTCGATCGTGCCGCCGACCTCGAACACGACGGTGCGCGGACCCTTTGCGGCAAGCGCCTCGGCAAGTGATCCAGGGCCAGCTTTTGCCAGCGTGGTAACGCGGATGATTCGCCCGTTGGCCCCGCCCTTGGTCGGATCGGCGGGGTGCGGCCCGGCCCAGGCGGTCGTTGCCAGCAGACTGGCGAAAATGGCGGAAATCGTGAACTTTTGCAGTCTCTGATGCATCGCAGACTCTCCCATTGGCATGGTTATTGACAGAGGCGCGATGCAAGGGCAATAAATAATGACACCGGTTACCTAAATGACATGCCAAGCCTTTGCGGGCATGATCGCTGCGGGATCGGATCGATAGCCGGTACCATGTTGGTAGCAGGGCCGGCTTGCGGGAGCAGTGGTGCACAGAAAGGTTGTCGCTTCGCGTCATCCCTCTTTGACACCGGTATCAATGGGCTCGACAAGGGCAATGAGGGGATTCATCATGCTTACTTCAGTTTCGCGCATATCGCTGTTCAGGATGGCGTTGCTGGCGGGCGGCGGGCTCGCGGCAAGCGGTCTTGCCCAGGCGCAGGAAGCGGTCGCAGCTCCCGAAGCACAAGTCGGCGCAGACGATGCGGCTATTGATGATGCGATCGTCGTGACCGGATTCCGCCAGTCACTCCAGGCGGCCATCAACGTCAAGAAGAACGCCGTCGGCGCAGTGGATGCCATCGTCGCCGAGGACATCGCCAAGTTCCCAGACCAGAACCTTGCCGAATCGCTGCAGCGCATCCCCGGCATCTCGATCTCCCGCGATGCCGGTGAAGGCCGCGCCATTACCGTGCGCGGTCTGTCGAGCCAGTTCACCCGCGTCCGCGTCAACGGTCTTGAAACCGTGGCGACTTCGACCGACGGCGCATCGGCGAACCGCGACCGCGCATTCGACTTCAACGTCTTCGCTTCCGAGCTCTTCAGTTCGATCGTCGTCCACAAGACCGCCGAAGCAAGCCTCGATGAAGGTTCGCTGGGCGCCGTGGTCGATCTCAACACCGGCAACCCGCTGGCCGGCAAGGCCGGTTTCACCGGCGTCGCCTCGGTCGTCGGCACCTACAACGACCTGTCGGATTATGTCGGCCCGCGTCTCGCCGGCCTGCTCAGCTGGCGCAACGATTCCGGCACCTTCGGTGTGTCTCTTTCTGCCGCGTACCAGAAAACCAAGGTCCTTGAGCTTGGCAACAATACGGTGCGCTGGTCACAGGCCCGCTTTGACTCCGTCAATGGCGCGCCATGCTTCACGCAGAGCGCCACCGACCTGACCGGCCGCCAGAACTCCGGCGGGACCTACACCGTCGGTCGCAACGCCGCGTGCGACAAGGCCGCGCTTGCCTTCCACCCCCGCATTCCGCGCTACGGCGAGGTCAAGCATGACCGCGAACGCCTGGGCCTGACCGGCTCGGTCCAGTTCGCGCCGACCGATGCCACCAAGTTCTCGATCGATGGGCTCTTTTCCCGCTTCAACGCCGATCGCGAAGAGCAGTGGGGCGAAGTCCTGCTGCGCAGCAACGAGCGTTCGATCGACGTCGTGAACCCGGTCTACGACAGCAACAACAACATGATCTCGGCGACGCTCAACGATGCATGGGTCCGCACGGAGCATTACCTTCGCAAGAGCAAGACCGAGTTCTATCAGGTCGGCGGCACCTGGGACCAGGACCTGTCGGATACCTTGCGCTTTACGGTGCTCGGCGGTTTCTCGAAATCGGATGCCGACATCCCGGTCGAAACCACGATGATCTTCGATGATCGTGACGCGCAGGGGTACAGCTTCGACTACACCGACATGAAGAGCCCGAAGCTGACCTTCGGCACCAGCGTGACCGACCCGGCCAACTTCCAGCTCGCCGAAATCCGCGACCGCCCATCGACCGTGGTGAACAAGTTCAAGACCGTGCAGTTCCGCACGGAATGGGACGTTGCGGAGGGCTTCACCGTGAAGGCCGGTGCGATGTGGCGCCGCTTCAATTTCGACACCGAATCCTACACCCGCGACACCGCTGTGTGCGGCAATGGTGGGCTTGACCGCGTGCTTGGCACGATCACGTGTTCGGCCTCGTCAGTCTTTGGCCCGACGGCCGTTTACGGCATCCCGGTGACGGCGCAACTGGCGCAGGTGTTCAACCTCGGCAATGCCGGGCAGCCAGCAGGCAACACCAACGCCTGGCTGGTTCCGAATCTCGAAACCACCACGGCGCTGACGAAGCTCTACGACCGCGCGCTCGTTCCCGATGCTGGCAACATTCGCGGTGTCCAGGAAACCACCAAGGGCGGTTACCTGCAGTTTGACGGCAAGGGCGAACTACTGGGACTGCGCTATGCGCTCAACGCAGGCATCCGCTATGTGAAGACCGAACAGTCCTCCTATGGTCTTGTCAGTGGGACCCAGGCCACGGTCGAGCGGTCGTACGACAACTGGCTTCCCTCGGCGAACGTGGCGTTCTACCCGACCGAAGACCTGATCGTTCGCGGCGCAGTTGCCGAAGTAATCACGCGTCCAACGCTAGGCTCCCTGACGCCGGGCGGTTCGGCGGACGGGTTCAACTTCCGGGTGAACAGCGGCAACCCGTTCCTCAAGCCCTTCCAGGCCACTAACTATGACCTGTCGATCGAATGGTATTTCGCTCCGCAGGCGCTGATCTCTGTGGCGGGCTTCATCAAGGATGTGGCCAGCTTCACCCAGAGCGCAGCCATCACCGAGGCGACCTTCGCGCAGACCGGCCTTCCGGCCTCGGTGCTGAACCCCTCTTCGCCAGCTGCGCTGAACCCAGCCCTCCTCAACCAGCCGATCTGGACGCTGACCACCACCGTCAACGGCACCGGTGCAAAGCTCAAGGGTATCGAACTGGCAGCGCAGATCCCGTTCAAGATCTTTACCGAAGGCTTCCTCGGCAACTTCGGCATCATCGCCAACGCAACCTTCATCGACAGCGATGCAACCTACACGCTGCAGGGTCCGGCGACTACGCCAGGTGGCGCGTTGGTCAACGTCGACAGGACCGCGGCTCTTGCCAACGTCTCAAAGCAGGCCTTCAACGGCACGCTGTATTATGACGACGGCCGCTTCTCGGCCCGCGTAATGGGCACCTATCGCGGCCGCTATCACGAGGGTGCGAGCGGCACCGGCAACGTCCTCGAAGGCTATGGGTCGATGTTCAACCTCGACGCCTCGATGCGGTTCAAGCTGACCGATTGGGTCGAACTCTCGGTCGAGGGCAACAACCTGCTCGATACCTACCGCTATCGCTACACCGACATCGACGCGAACCGGAACTACGAGAACAATCATTATGGGCGCAACATCCTGGTGGGTGCCCGCTTCAAGTACTGACGACCAACCTGCCGGGCGCATCCCTCCCGCGCCCGGTACCTCAGAAGGAGCTGCCATGACTGTCGCAGGATCACTGGATCGTCGATTTTTCATGGCAGCTTCTCTTTTGTCACTCGGCCTTGGTGCAGCAGCGAGTGGCCAGACGCCGCCGCCCGCCGTGTCCGGTGGCCCCCTGCCCCCTGGCCTGCCACAGCCATCCGAAACGATCGATCTTTGGCCAGGCGGCGCGCCCGGCCAACCGGCCAAAGCACTGGTCGAAACCGTGCAGGAGCGCTCGACTGACCGCCTCGTCACCGATCGTGCCGTCTTCGGGATATCCCGCCCGCGCATGGCTGTGTTCCGGCCTGACCGCCCGAACGGCGCTGCGGTCCTGATAACGCCGGGCGGGGGCTATCGCTGGGTTGTGGTCGACAAGGAAGGGTACGAGATGGGCCGCTGGCTCGCGGCCCGTGGCTTCACCGCCTTCGTCCTGTTCTATCGCCTGCCCGGGGAAGGCTGGGCAGCGGGTCCGGATGTCGCACTATCCGATGCGCAGCGCGCCATGCGCCTCATTCGCCAGCGCGCCAGGTATTTCGCAATTGATCCGGAACGCGTGTCTGCAATGGGTTTCTCAGCCGGCGGTCATGTCTGCGCCGATCTTGCCACGCGCTTTGCGGTGAAGACCTATGCCCCGGTCGATGCGGCAGACGCGCTATCGGCCAAACCGCACAGCGCCGCGCCGATCTATCCGGTGGTCTCGATGTCCGCACCCGATGCCCATCCCGGTTCGCGCGAACTCCTGGTCGGCAAGGCCGCTGCGCCGGAGATGGAAGCTGCGCATTCCCCTCACCGCAACATGCCGCGCGATGCCCCGCCACTGTTCCTGCTTCATGCCGAGGACGATGACGCGGTACCGGTGAACAATACACTGCTGCTTCGTGCCGCCGCCAAGGCACAAGGCGTGCGCGTCGAGACCCACCTGTTCGAGTTCGGCGGCCATGGCTTTGGCCTGCGCAAGGCAATCGGCAAGCCGGCCGAGGTCTGGCCGGATCTTTGGCGCGCGTGGGCGCGAACCACGGGACTGGCGCTATGACTGTGAATCGCCGTGATGCGCTGAAATCTGCCGCCCTCGTCTCTTTCGGTCTTGCCGCGCCTCTCGGAGCAAACGCAGCACCTGCGCCGCGCGAGGTCCCCTCGCGGCACCGGGGCTTCGACAACCAGCGCGTTGCCGATCTGGGCAACGGCATGTTTCTAAACCCGATCCTTTCGGGCGACCGTCCGGATCCGGCGATCCTCAAGGACGGCAAGGACTATTACCTCACCTTCTCCAGCTTCGAGAGCTATCCCGGGCTGCTGATCTGGCACTCACGCGATCTGGTGAACTGGCAGCCGCGCAAGCCTGCGCTACACAGGAACATCGGATCCGTCTGGGCAGTCAGCCTTGAGAAACACGCCGGACGCTACTTCCTTTACATCCCGGTGAAGGCTCTCCCACGCAACGAGATCTACGTGATCCATGCCGATCATATCGACGGGCCGTGGAGCGATCCGGTCCCACTTGGACTGCACGACCATATCGATCCGTGCCATGCGGTCGGCGAAGATGGTTCGCGTTGGCTGTTCCTGTCGGGCGGCGATCGCGTACGTCTTTCGGACGATGGCCTGAAGATCGCAGGCCCGGTCGAACATGTCTACGACCCATGGCGATATCCCGATGAATTGGACGTCGAAGGCTTCTCGCCCGAAGGTCCCAAGATCCATCGCATCGGCAAATGGTTCTACATGCTCACCGCCGTCGGTGGCACTGCCGGCCCGCCCACAGGCCACATGGTCATTGCCGCACGGTCGAAGTCGATCCACGGACCCTGGGAGCAGCATCCCGGCAATCCACTCGTCCGAACCAAGGACGTGCGCGAGGCATGGTGGTCACGTGGCCACGCCAGCTTGGTCGAAGCTCCTGACGGATCGTGGTGGAGCCTTTATCATGGTTTCGAGAACAGCTTCTGGACGCTTGGACGCCAGTGCTTGCTTGATCCAGTCGCCTGGACTGCAGATGGCTGGTTTCACATGCAAGGCGGCGATCTCTCCAAGCCCCTGGCCAAACCGAGCGGGGGCGAGGCGCTTCCCCACGGCATGCCGCTGAGCGACAATTTCAGCACGCTGCAACTCGGAACAAAATGGTCGTTCTTCCGCCCGGCGCCCGATGAAGCGGACCGCGTGCGCGTTTCCGACAGGACCCTGTTCTTCAAGGGCAAGGGTCTGGCACCATCGTCCGGTTCGCCCCTGCTGCAGATCGCGGGAGATACGTCCTATCAGTTCGAGTGCGACATCGAGCTGGCCGAGGGCGCCACTGCTGGACTTGTGCTGTTCTACGACGACAAGCTTTATGCCGGTCTAGGCTTCGACAGGGAGCGTTTCGTCACGCATCAGTACGGGATGGAGCGCGGCCGGCCAGCGAACCCGCACGGTTCGGCCATGCGGATCCGCGTGACCAATCGTCGCCACATCGTCAGCTATCACACCTCGGGTGATGGCGGACGCACCTGGCGCAAGTTCGACCGCGGAATGGAAGTCTCAGGCTATCACCACAACGTCCGTGGCGGTTTCCTGATGCTGCGTCCCGGCCTTTATGCCGCAGGACCGGGCGAAACGAAATTCCGCAGCTTCATTTTCACCGCACTGGACGACTGATGCCCCGCATACTTGAGCTTCATCCGGACCGGCTTTTGCCGGCCGATCCATCGGTGCGCGCGATTGCGCGCGAGCTTCATGCAAGCGTTGCGGGTTTGCCGATCGTCAGCCCGCATGGTCATACCGATCCGCGCTGGTTTGCGGGCAACGAGACCTTCGGCAATGCCACCGACCTGTTGCTGGTGCCCGACCACTACGTCTTCCGCATGCTCTATTCGCAAGGGGTGGCGCTGGAAGACCTTGGCGTGCGCAACAAGGCGGTCGATCCGCGCGCGGCATGGCGGCTGTTCGCCGAACGCTACTGGCTGTTTCGCGGCACGCCTTCGCGGATGTGGCTCGACTGGGTCTTCGCCGAGGCCTTCGGCATGGGCGTGCAGCTGGGCGCGGAGACTGCCGACCTCTATTTCGACACGATCACCGAGATGCTGGCCAGCGACAGCTTCCGCCCGCGCGCGCTGTTCGATCGCTACAACATCGAGGTCATCGCCACGACCGAGAGCCCGCTCGACACTCTGGAGCACCACGCCGCGATCCGCGCCGAGAACGCGCGCGCCGGCGGATGGCAGGGCCGCGTCATCACCGCCTATCGTCCCGATCCGGTGATCGACCCGGAGTTCGAGGGTTTTTCAGCGAACCTCGACCTGTTCTCGGGGCTGACCGGCGAGGACTGCCGCACGTGGACCGGCTACCTTGCCGCCCACCGCCAGCGCCGCGCCTTCTTCAAGGACATGGGCGCGACCAGCACCGACCATGGCCATCCCACGGCAGCAACTGCCAACCTTTCCGCATCCGAAGCGGCTGCGCTGTTCGAGCGGGTGGTTTCGGGCGAGTTCCATTCCTCGGACGCCGAGCTGTTCCGCGCCCAGATGCTGACCGAGATGGCGGCGATGAGCCTGGACGATGGCCTTGTCATGCAGATCCACCCCGGGTCCTTCCGCAACCACAATGCCGCGCTGTTCGAACGCTTCGGGCGCGACAAGGGCGCCGACATCCCGACCCGCACCGACTTCGTCCATGCCCTGAAGCCCCTCCTCGACCGGTTCGGCAACGAGAAGGACCTCTCGATCATCCTCTTCACGCTGGACGAGAGCGCCTATGCCCGCGAACTCGCGCCGCTGGCCGGGCACTACCCCTGCCTCAAGCTCGGCCCGGCCTGGTGGTTCCACGACAGCCCGGAAGGCATGAAGCGCTTCCGCCAGATGACGACCGAGACGGCGGGCTTCTACAACACCGTCGGCTTCAACGACGATACCCGCGCCTTCCTTTCGATCCCGGCACGGCACGACGTTGCCCGGCGCATCGATTGCGGCTTCCTGGCGCAGCTGGTGGCCGAGCACCGCATCGAGGACTGGGAAGCGGCAGAGCTTGCGCAGGACCTGTCGTACAATCTGGCGAAGAAGGCCTATAACCTGTGAAGCGCCTGTCCCCGGACACGCTGGCAGCCCTGCCCGCAGAGGTTGCTCGCCCGCTCTACGATCGCGAAAGCCAAGAGGTTGGCATCGTCCACTTCGGCATCGGCGCATTCCACCGCGCGCATCAGGCCTGGTACACCGATGCGGCGATGAATGCTGGTGACCGTGACTGGATGATCACCGGTGTCTCGCTACGCTCGGCGGGCGTTGCGCGGCAGATGAACCCGCAAGGCGGGCTCTATACGGTGGTCGAGCAATCGGACGACGGGATGCGCGCGAGGATCGTGGGATCGGTCCGTAACGTGCTGGTGGCGAGCGAGGAACCCGATGCGGTGATTGCCGCCGTGGCTGCGCCTGCCACCCGCATCGTCAGCCTGACGGTGACCGAGAAGGGCTACTGCCGGCAGGGCGATGGCAGCCTTGACTTCGATCTCGCGCATTCCTTGAGCTTCTACTACTTCGTCACGCAAGGCCTGCTGGCGCGGGCCAAGGCGGGACTGCCCGGCGTGACGCTGCTGTCGTGCGACAACCTGGCCGAGAACGGCGCGATACTCGAGCGCCTGATGCGCCAGTACCTTGCCCGGCACGAGCCTGATCTGGTGGACTGGTTCGATCGGAACTGCACCTGCCCCGCGACGATGATCGACCGCATCGTGCCCGCCACGACCGACGAGGACCGCGCGGCGGTGGCAGCAGCGCTGGGCGGTCCTGAAGACGAGGCCTGCCAGGATGAAGCCTGCCAGGATGAAGCTTGTGTCGTCACCGAACCGTTCAGCCAGTGGGTGATCGAGGACCGCTTTGCGTCCCCGCGTCCGCGCTGGGAAGCTGTCGGCGCGCAGATCGTCTCCGAGGTTGCCCCTTACGAGACGGCCAAGCTGCGCATGCTCAACGGCGCGCACTCGCTGCTGGCATACTGCGGGCTCAGGGCGGGCCATGAATATGTCCACGAAGCCATTGCCGATCCTGCCTTGCGCAGCCTTGCCGAGCAGTTGATGCGCAACGAAGCCGCACCGACGATCGCGACCGCACCGGGGCAGGACCTTGCCGCCTATGCCGACGCCCTCATCGCCCGCTTCGCCAATCCCAGCCTCAACCACCGCCTGATCCAGATCGCCATGGACGGTTCGCAGAAGATCCCGCAGCGCTGGCTCGAGACGCTGGCGCACAACGAGAAACATGGCCGCACCTGCCCCGCCATACGCGAAGGCCTGACCGCCTGGATCCACCACCTGCAAGGCCACAACGGACCCGTCGACGACCCCCTCGCCGACAAACTCTCCCGCGCCGCCAAAAGCGCCGATCCCATGACCGCGCTGTTCGGTGAAGGCGGGCTGCTTACCAGCAGTTGGCGGCCGCAATAGCCTGAATGGCCCCATCCTGTAGCCGTCGGCTCGCAAGTTTTGGGGCAGGTCTGGTGAGATCCGCTACCGGCCGAGCGGGATACTGGCGAATTCCTGCCTGATCTCCTGCAGGGAACGTGCGTCGCGCCAAGTCATCCCGATTGACTTCAATGCCGCGCCGGGGCCGGTGGATCCCCGTTCGGCAAAGCGCGCGTCTTGCGGGTGGAAGACGGTACCCATGGTGCCGTCCCTCGACGTTCCATTCATCGGCGCCCAACGGTCGGGATGGATATGCGCGTCCATGTGGCATTCGATGAAAAGCGCATGTCCGACAGCTTCAGGATCGGCGTAGCGGCCATCGGCAAAGCGCTTTGTCGGATGCCATGGTCGGGCGAGCGCGACCGAAGCGTCCGGCACGCCCGGCTCGCGCGTCAGGCGGCTGCGATAGATCACGAGGCCTGTAGACTGGGATAGAGGGGTGGAAGGCGCCGCAATGAAGGAATGAAACTCGCCCGGTGCGATTTCCGCGGCCCTCTTCCTCGTCCGGATTTCGCTGTCTTCGATCAGCAGCTGTCCGTTACCGAAGATGAAGTCGATATTGCCGGAAATCAGCGAGCGCGCGATCCAGGCCCGGCCGCCATTCGTGAAAAGGGTATCCTGATAGCCGAGTATCGCTGCATCGCTGATCGCCACGCTGTCGCTGGCCACATCGAGGAGAAGCGCAACGGCTTGCGGGTTGGCAATCTTGCCTTCATCGCTGCCTGCGAGCGCATCGTTGGCCAGATAGTCAAAGGTGTTCTCGATCGCGATGTCCGAAATGCGCACCTCGGCTGCATTGATCGTGAGCGTGGCGGATCCCGGCGTTCCCCAGTTGGCGCGGTGATAACGGCCCGATGTCTGTGCCACGGCGCCGAAGTGGAGGCGGCTGACGTTCCGCCCCGCCCCAACGATCTTGATGCGGTTGCGCCGGATCACGGGCTTCTCTTCGTAATCGCCCGGCATGACGCGGATCTCGATCCATCGTTCCGACTGATCCCGCTCGGCCGCATTCAAGGCGAGCTGCACCGAGGTGTAGCAAGGCAAGGCAGACCGAGTGCAGTCCCGTGCAACAGCGTATGTATCGGCGGCAGGACTGGCCACAGCGGACGCTCCGCCGAGCAGTGCTGCGGCGAGGACTCCCAAGCAGAACTTCATCGCCCATCCCCAGTCTGGCTGGAACTCAGAAGGGCACGCAGAAACCGGTCGATCCTGCGCGCGGTAGGTGTCAGCCACGGCTCAAAAAGCCAGAAATCGTGTGGGGCATCGACCAGATCATATACTTCGGTCCGCGTTCCATGGCTTTTCAGCGCCGCCAGCACAGCCACTCTCCCTGCGGTAAAACGCGGGATGCCGCTCCCGAGGATCAGGGTCGGCGGAGACCTCGGCGAAACATGATGCGCGGCACTTGCGTCGATCCAGGTCTGCGGGGCGCTTTCGAAAGATCCACCGACCCATTGCGCAAACGGCGACTTGTCGCCCGCCGCATTCTCGAACTGCAACGCCAACGGATCGGTCATGTCGAGCACCCCGTCGAGATCGATCAGGGCAGCGACTGGTACCATGCGGCCCGCCTCGTCGGTGCGTAACCTTGCGTCATATGCGAGCAAAGCCGCCATCTGCCCGCCGGATGACGCTCCGCCTACAGCTATCCAACCGGGCTTGATGCCAAAGTGAGCCGCATTGTCGTGCACCCAGCGCAGGGCGTCTGCCGCATCGGTCATTCCCGAAGGATACCCGGCTTCGGGCGCCAGACGATACTCGGGAAGAATTACGGTATGGCCCAGTCCGGCGAGGCGGCTGGCCAGTGGGTAAAAGTGGCTCTTGTCGCCCGATCGCCAGGCACCTCCGTGAACCAGCACCAGTGCAGTGCCCAGCCGTCGTTTCTGCGACGGCAGGAATACATCAAGGCCAAGGCTGCGATCAGACAGGCGCTTGTAGGAACGGTCGAACAGGATCTCCTGTCCCTCGGCAAGGGTCACTGCCGGCCAGGTGATCCCGCTGTACTGACCTTTGTACCGCTCGAAGCGCTGGGCGACGGTATAGCTGTCGTCCACCTCTCTTGCGGTTGCCGGCAACGAACCGGTCAGCCCGCAGGCAGCTGCAGCCGCAAGTGCCATCCTCAACAGCGTCATTAACCGGCCGCTTTCATGCAAGGGGGCCGCCCGCGAGGGGATTTGCGGACGGCCCAGTCATCGTCAGAACTGGTAGCGCGCTCCGACGAACCACTGCGCCCCCGTCCGCGAGAACTCGCGGCCCAGATACTGGCTGCCGTCGCCGGTGCCGTATATCCGCTCCTTCTCGTTCGTGATGTTGATGCCCTGTACCGTCAGGGTCAACTTTGGCGTGATGTTGTAATAAGCCGACAGGTCGACATGGGTCGGACCGTACTTGCGCTCCTGAACGTGGCCGTTTCCGCCCGGTTCACTCAACAGATAGTCATCGCGCTTGTTCACCGAAACGCGAATGCCCATGCTACCGGTGTCAAAATAGCCGGTGAAATTGTACGAATTGGGCGAAAGGCCCGTTGAGTCACGCGCCGATACATGGGTGTAGTTCGATGCCACGCCAAAGTAGGACAGGACGCCCGGCAGGAACGTGAACGGCGCGTTGAGCGTGACTTCGACACCCTTCACGCTGTTGCCGCCAGGGGTATTGACCGCCTGGAAGAAGGTGTAGGGCACCTTGGCCGGATCGGCATTGTAGGATGCGTCATAGCGGGGATCGGCGTAGATCGCCTGCCAGTATTCCTGCGGCACCGGCTTGGTCACCACAGCAGTGCTGAGCGAGCTGATGATATCCTTCTTGAACAGACCGGCAGCGATCAGTCCGCCCTTGCTGAAGTACCACTCCAGCCCGACGTCGTAATCGTTGGAAAGGTACGGCTTGAGGTCTGGATTGCCGAGATTGCCGACGGTCCTTGTGGTGTATTCGAAGGTCGGGGCGGCGATGTTGAGCGAGCCCAGCCCCGGCCGCGTCATCGATCGGGCATATGCGGCTCGCGCCACGATGTCGGGAGTGATGTTCAGCGCCAGATTGAGCGAAGGCAGGAAATTGTCATAGCTGCGCTTCACCGAAACCGCAGAACCGGCAATGGTTGCCCGAGAATCGATGTTGGTCTTCACGTAGCGGACGCCACCGTTTGCGCGCAGAACCATCCCGCCGAGGTCGAACTCCCCGGTAACTTCGCCGTAGCCGCCCAGTGTCTTCTCGATCACTTCCCAGCCCGCAGCCGTATTGGGCGTATAAGTATCGGAGATCAGGTTGGACGCGCCAACCTTGTCGAAATCGAAGACGGCGAATGTCGGCAGGCCACCCGAGACGACGCCCTTGCCGAAGTTGGAGATGGGGAACGGTTGCAGGTAAGTCTGCGGCGCAAAGCTGGGCAAGTTGCCCTGCGCTTCGGAATAGGCCACCGACCTGCGGCTGTAGGCCACGCCGGTGCGAGCGGTTATGTTGCCAGCCTCGAGAACCAGGTTGCCCTTGGTGGTAAAGTTGTCCTTGATCACCTTGTTCAGGCGGTTGGCCGCTGTCAGCGCATTGATGAAGTTTGCAGCGTTGTTCGGATCGTAGTTGCCATAGTTCAGGACCGGCACGTCCTGGTTCTTGGTGAAGTCATACGAGTAGAAGTGCGGGACTGATCGTGCATAGAAGCGCAGCTCCTCGCGGTCGGCCGCGTCGCGCGCCTTGCCAGCCATGACATCAAGCTTGAGGTTGTCCGACGCCTGCCACTTGGCCGAAGCCACATACTGCTGGAACTTCGAAACCGAAGTCTGGTGACGACTTTCGTACCACGAAGTGACATCGTCAAACGACGCGGCAATCAATTGCTTGCCGTCTGGAGCGATCGTGAACGAACGGGGCGTCTGTCCGACGAAATTGCCGGCCGGACCATGTGTCAGCAGCCACTCCATCGAGTTGTAGCTGAGACGGTCGTTCTCCAGGCGCGAGAAGAGCCCGTCGAAGCTGACTTCCAAGGTGTCCGTCGGACGGAACTGCAGCGAGCCGGTCAGGCCGAGACGCTTCTGGTTGTTGCCGAAGAAATCGGCGCGAGGCAGTCGCGGCGCCCACAGGCAGTCCAGATTGTCGGCAGCCGGGCAGTCCACCGGCGTCCCGGACACGACGGGATTGGTGTCAGCCCAGCTGTCGCCATTGACGAACGGCGATGTCCAGCGGACCGAGCCGAAGCCTTCCTGATAAACGGTGCGTTCCGAGTAGGCGGCAGACACCAGCACGCCGACCCTGCCATCGGCAAACTGATCGGAAAGCATGGCGGTGACGCGGGGATCGACCTTGCGGGTAATCGAATTGTAGCCGCCCTGCGCCGAGATCACGGCTTGCGGCTTGTTGAAATCGAACGGCTTTGCCGAATAGAGATCGACTGTACCGGCGATGCCGCCCTCTTCGATCGATGCTCGCTGCGTCTTCTGGACATCGACCCGGTTGAACAGCTCCGATGCAAAGATATGGAAGTCGAACGCACGGCCGGCATTGATGGTGAAACCGCCCGAGTCCAGACCGTCGCTGCTGGCAGGAACCTCCATTCCGTTGAGTGTCGTGCGCGTGAAATCCGGGGCAAAGCCACGCAGGGTGATGTTGCGACCTTCGCCACCTTCGCGGGAGATCGCGACGCCCGGCAGGCGCTGAATGGACTCCGAAAGGTTGAGGTCCGGCATCTTGGCCATGTCCTCGGCCAGAATGCTCTCGGTCAGGTTGATTGACTTGCGCTTGATGTCCTGGGCGCGAACCAGGCTGCCGCGAAAGCCGCTCACGACGATTTCCAGCTGCTGCGCAGGAGCGTCCTGCATGGCTTCCTCGGGCGCAGCAGCAGGAGCGGTGGCGGCCGCCACCGGTGTCATTTCGCTAACTGGGGTCAACGCGGACGCGCGTGTCAGGGCCACTGGCCGAGACGTCACCGTGGTCGACGGACTTCTCGTGACGATGGCATAAGATCCGTTGCCGAGCTGGCGCGCGGCAAGACCCGTCCCTGAAAGCAGCCGGTCAAGCGCCTCGCCAACGCTCATTTCGCCCCGAACGGCGTTGGTGCGGATCGAACGCGTTACCTTTCTGGCGGCAATGACCTGAACATCGCCCTGTCGGCCAAGGATGCTGATCGCCGTTTCGGCGGGTTGCGCATCGATGGAGAACTGCCGGGTCTGCGCAGCGGCTTCAGCTTGTGAGGAAACCGCACAAACAATAGCTGACGAAGCTAGCAGTATATTTCTCGAAACCGACATCAATCCCTCCCATATTCAGGCTTGCCAGGCTTTTGATTGTGCCTGTGCAAACAAGAGCTCCCAGAAACAAAAATCCTTCCAAAAAAGATTTGCTTCCGATCTTTTTTCAGGTCGCCTACTCTATTCTGATAATTCCCGGCTCGGCAGTATTTATGCGGACCCCAAGGCTTGCTTTGACCGCTTCTGCGAAACCATCCGGATCGTTTACACGAAACAGACCGTCGAATTGTTCGGCTGCGATCGCCGGATCGGCGATGACGATCTGGCGCCGGTTATAGCGGTTGAACTCCTCGGCAGCGCTGGAAAGAGGCGTGCCGTTCAGATCGATCATTCCGCTGCGCCACGCCAGCGCGCGGTCGACGTCGGTAGACTGACCGGTTTCGAAATCGACCAGCGCACTGGCGCCGACGATCGCCCGGTCCCCGCCCTTCAAGGTCAGCTTCAGGTTGCTGTCGTGCCTTGCGGAAGTCTCGACCACGCCTTCTGTCACGAGCACTTCCACCGCCGTTCCCCGGGTCCTGACCGAGAACGCCGTGCCGACCGCGCGAACCTGGACGTCGCCGACCTGGACAATGAACGGCCGCTTGGCATCCTTGGCGACCTCAAACCAAGCCTCGCCCTGCAGCAGGGCGATCTGGCGAACGTCCTGTGCAAGGTTCACCTTGATCTGGCTGGCAGAGTTCATCGTCATCACCGAACCGTCAGCCAGTGGCAACCGCCGGATCTCGCCCACCCGCGTCTCGAAATCAGTGGCACCGTCTCCCAGCCGGAAAGCAAGGTAACCACCAACCACCGAAGCGGCAGCAGCGCCCATCAACCCACGGCGAGTCCAGCGACCGGCGGATGAAATCGCAAGCGGTGCTGATGGCTCTTCATTCTTGGAGTCTGTCGCGGCCGAAGCTGGGTCGAGTGCAACCCATTCGGCTTCCATGCGCAGCAACAGGCCACGACGGGCGGGGACCTCATCGAGCCAGGTCTGCAGCGTTGCCTCGTCCGTTGCCGTCCAGGCGCCGGAGTCCATTCGCGCTATCTGCCCCGCGATGAAGTCCTCGTCCGAGGATCGGGTGCTGTTGACGGGCGAAGTCATGTCCGACCTCCACGCCGTGCGGTGGGCCGTGCCGTTCCGCTTATCAGCGCATCGACTTCCGCCTCGGTCTGCTGCCATGCCTGACGGACTGCCCGAACCCCAGTCCAGATCTGTTTCTCTACGGCTTTTTCCGTAATGCCGAGATGCGCGGCGATTTCCTTCTGCGACCAGCCCTGCAGCTTGCGCAGTTCAACCACTTGCCGGCAACGTTCAGGGAGGCCCGCGATAATGGCGAGGACGCGTTGATAATCCAGGCGGCTCTCGGTCTGACGTTCCGGAGACTGCAGGGAATCGTCGCTGACGCATTCGATGTCTGCGACGACGTCCAGCGCGACGATCTGCTGTCGCTTGATGCGGCGCAGCACCAGGTTTCTGGCTACGGAGTAAAGGTACGCTACCGGATGCTCGATGTGATCGACCGCCGGGAGCATTGCAATTCTGCAGTAGGCTTCTTGCATGACCTCGTCGATCTCCTCGCCGGGCAAGCGGGACCGCGCAAGCCACCCCCGAACCCGCCGCTCATGCGGCAGCAGGTGTTGCGCAACCCACGTTGCCCTCTGGCGACGTTTCGCCAGCTCCGTGTTCGCCTCGCCTCTCGTAGCATCCTCCTGTGCGGCCGATTTTCGACCTTGCATCAAATAAGAGTCACCGGATCGCCTAATCCTTCCGCCAAGAAAAATTTTTTAGCAGCAGAAAGAGTCGACGTAACGATTACGGGTGCGGCGGACCCGAAAGCCGTACACTTGGGTCATAGAATGGGAGATCATCGAAGCACTGACCGACGAACAGGTCTTCTGCACATACACTGGTACCCTGCACGACTGGAGCATCCTATCGTTACAAGCCAGCAATGCGCTCGGCGCAATTGTGGGAAAGGTCCAAAGCTGAGCGCGGCCTACCGCGAATGTGGTGAGATTCCGCCTGCACCCAGAACAGACAGATCGATCTTATCAATGCTCGACGTGCCGGTAATTGCCATAATCTCGGCGAGTTCGGCCTGCAGCAACTTCAGCACACGCTCCACCCCCTGAGAGCCCCCCTTGGTCAAGCCCCAAAGCACAGGCCGGCCGACAAGAACGGCACGTGCGCCAAGTGCCAAAGCCCGCAGAACGTCGGCGCCTGTACGAATGCCGCTGTCTGCATAGACTTCAATGTCCCGCCCAACGGCGTCAACGATTGCCGGTAGCGCGTGGGCCACCGGTTGTGAATGGCGCAGGCCCTGGCCAGCGTGATTGGAAACGATCAGCGCGCTTGCACCATGATCACGAGCGCGCAAGGCATCGTCGGGCCGGATCACGCCCTTGAGGACCAGCGGCAGGTCCGAAAGTCCGCGCATCCATTCCACATCTGCCCAGGTTGCAGCAGCATCGGGAAAAGTTGCCCCCATCGGCCGATCTGCGTAGTCGCGAACGGCGTACATCTTGTGCTCCGGTTCCTGCCATCGCTGGAACAGCGCTTGCGCGGCAAGGCGCATGGGCCTGGGGAATGCCGGCATCACCGGAAGATCTACCGTGAAGCACAAAGCCGAAGCCCCTGCGGCTACGGCCCGATCAATCACGTGCTTTACCACGCCGCGATCGCGCATGAAGTAAACCTGCTGCCAGTATCGCCCGCTTGCTACCGCCCCCACGGCCTCTGGTGGACGCGTGCCCATCATGCTGAGCGTGGTGATCGTACCGGCCGCCACTGCCCCCCGCGCGGTTGCCACCTCCCCTTCAGGATCCACCAGCGTCGAGCCGACGAACGGCGCGGTCATGATCGGCATCGCGATCTTCTGTGCCAGCACCGTGGCAGTGGTATCGATGTGCGAGACGTCGACCAGCGCCCGCGGCCGCAGGTGCAGCGCCTGCCATGCTGCCATGTCGTCGTACAGCGTGCGCTCCATGCCGACGTTATTGACGAAGTCGCGGTAGGCCTCGGGCATCAGCGGCTCTGCCGCCGCGCGAAACTCGGCCACGTCGAGAAGGTCCTCCTGCTGCGTCACCTGCTCGAAGACAGTCTTTGCCATGATGCCCGCTCCTTTTCTGTCAGCCCGGCTTGCGCTCGGCGATGGTCGGCAGGCGGCGGATCGGCTCGATCGTGATCGCGCGGAAGTACGTCTCTGCCCCCTCCGACTGCAGCTGGATCTTGCCTGCCGTCAGCGGGATCGTCCGGCCCTTGGCGTCCTTGGTGGTAAGGTTGGTCGCCGCCATCACCGGTACGCCGTTGACGACGTGGATCGACCTGTCACCGAAGACATAGAGGTCGAGCGAGTTCCACTCGCCGAGCGGCTTTTCGGCATCCACTCCGGCATCGACGTTCCACGTCGGGAACACCAGCTGCGCGGGCAGGCCACCATGGAAGTAGCGGCGGCTCGGATAGGGGATCGACGGATCATTGGCGACTTGCACCGTCGCCCCCACGCGCCAGTCCACTGTCTCGAACGAGGGCTTGCCCTTCGAATCGCCGACCGTCAGCAGCATGCCGACCGAGTGCGGCACCACCTCGAACTCGATCGCGCTCATCCACGTGCCGAAGAACGCGCCATAGGCCCCGTGCGAGTGATAGAGCACGCCGTTATTGCGCGGCATCGGCATCCAGGTGTTCGCGCCCCACTTGTATTCGACGTGGAGGTGGTAGTTGCGGTGGGCCTCCTTTGTGATCAGCCCGCCGAACAGTTTGCCGCTGGAATAGATCGCCGCCGCACCGTCTTCCTGGACGACCTTGAACACGCCGTAGGTATCGTGATTGAGCCCGATCGGCGCGCTGCTGGGCGTCCCGTAAGTCGTGGCTGGCACGGTGTAACCAAGCCAGCTATCCCACCCGGTCAGATCGCGACCATTGAAAAGCTTTTTCGGCGCGGCCCTGTTGCGAGGCAGGTTCGTGAGGATGAGATCCTGCTTGCGGTAGGCCGGATCCTTGGCGATTGCCGCCTTCTGTTCGGGCGTCGAACCATCAGGCGGGCCATCGGCAGCAATCGCGCCGGCAGGAGCAGTCAGGACAAGGCTGCAGGCAAATTTGGCAGCCAGAATGCAATGACGTGCGGACATTTGGGGAAACTCCATCAAAGCGAGAAATCAGTGGGCCCAGGCACTCGCGGCCAGATCGAATGGCGATGCCGTCAGCGCAATCAGCGCGGCATCGGATTGGAGGTCGATGGTCGCGGGACGCTCGCAGGTGGATTCAAGGTCAATCACCGAATTCGTCGTGGCTGACCTGACGATGGCCTCCATCACTTCAACCGAGTGGACGATGAACTCGGCCCCGGTGCGGTGTCTGCTGCCGGTGCGGATCGCGAGTGCGAGATCGACGAGCCCTGCGCCGCGATAATCGGCCACCGCTCGCCCTGTGTGGTCATGCCGGTTGGGCGTAGCAAAGCCCTGATCGGCGGTAACGAGGCCCATGCGCGGCTCAGGCGGCGCAATCACCGCAGGCTCTCCCCCGAAGAACATCGGGTCGGCCATGGCCAAAATGCCGTCTGACCCGAATAGTTCGCCTGGCCGCAGCGTAGGCACCACAACGTCGAGCGAGATGATGAAGCTGACCGAGGCTTCAGCAAATTCAAGCACAGTGTTGAACGTTGTGTCGACAGTCACCGGAAAAGGCGTGCCCTGACGAGGGCCACGCAGGATGGTACGCTCTGACTTGCCTGCGCCCGAAACGGAGAAAACGCGCTTCACGGGGCCGAGCAGGTTGATCCACATCGTGGTGTAATAGGGGCCGGCATCATACGGCGGCTCACCCCCCGGACGGTAGAATGCCTCCGGGCTCGGGTGGAACAACTCAAGGCCTGGCAGCCCGAGGAACGAGGTGCCGAACACCGGCTTCCCAATCGCGCCCGCATCGAGCGCCTTGCGCGCTGCCTGATGTGCGCTGCCATAGAAGGTGTCCGGTGCCGAACCGATCAGCAGGCCCCGGCGCTCGGCAAGGTCCGCGAGCCGCCGCGCCGCGCCGAGCGACAGGGCGAAGGGCTTTTCTGAATAGACATGCTTGCCTGCCTCAAGCGCAGCGCCGTTGATCTCCTCGTGCGCCACGCCCGGGGTGAGATTGACGACAAGCTCGATCGCTTCGTCGGCCAGCAGCTGCGCCACCGAAACGGCCCGTGCTCCGAAAGCGGTGGCCTTCTCGGCAATTGCCTGAGGATCACGCGTGGCTATTGCACGCAGATCCAGCGCAGGCGAACGCGTAATCGCGTTGAGATAGACCGGGCTGATATCGCCCGCGCCGACGACACCGATCCTGACAGGCTCCATCCAATCCTCCCGGGCAGCCATCAGGCATGCTTCGCCTATGCCACAATTTAATCGTTGATTAGATTATCTTGCGACGAAGTCAATCGTCCTGCGTCCGGATGCGGCTGGCGCGGATGAGCAGACTTGCCTTAAGCGTTTCGCCCTCCGCCAGCATCGCCATCTTTTCGGGCGCACGGTTGATGGCATCAGTCGGATGGCTGAGCGGTTCGACGCAGAAAAAATCTGCATCCCGCCCGACATAGACACCGGTACAGGGCAGTCCATCGGACGGTTCCATCTCGATCAGCAGGCCATCAGCAGGTCTCTGGATTGTCAGCTTCCCCTTGCGGCCTTCCTGAATCGTGTCGACCACGCGGCGCGTCATCGGAGCACCTTGCCACCAGTCCACCGCCCTGCCCGCATCGACCAGCGACTGCGGTAGCCCATCAGGCGAAGTTTCCCACTCACCGCGATGCAGGCCATGGTACACGGCGCTGTCATCGCCTGGAAAATACGGATGAAAGCCCAGTCCCGCCGGCATGGGGCTGCTGCTGAGGTTGGTCACGCTCATGCGAATCCGCACGCCGTCGGCCGCCACCGTCACTTGCTGCTCAGCCCGATAGCGCCACGGCCACACCCCTTCGTCGTAATCGTGGACCAGCCGGATTGACGCGCCATCAAGCGCCATCACCTGCCACGGCCGCACCCAGCCATAGCCGTGCAACGCGTGCGGATGCCAGGTATCCGGAAAGTTGGACGGCAGCCTATGCTCGACCCCATCTACCGCGAAGCGCCCCAGCGCGATGCGATTGCAGAACGGAACGATGGGAAAGCACGCCGCGTCCAGAATGTGCCCGGTCCGCGCTTTGCGGAAGACTGGCAGCCCCCTCCAGTCCAGACTGCGCAGCGAACCGCCGACCTGCGGCGCAATCGTCACTTCGTAATTCGACGTCGCAAGCGTCAGCAGACCGTATTTATCCATGACAACATTTTGATCATTGATCAGATTGGCTGGCAAGCCGGTCGACACAATCTGTTGAAAGGCCTGCGGTCCACCAACCCTATTGCGCGATGGCGGTCGGTTTCGGTCTGGCAAGAAGGTGGTTTGCTGTTAGGGAAGCAATGCGATAATCCACCATTTTCCCGGTGGCCCGAGAGATTGATGCCCGCCAAGAAGCCCTATCACCGCGAAAACCTGCGCCGCGATCTGCTCGATGCCGGCCGCGAATACGTGCGGCAGCATGGGCACCACGGGTTATCGATCCGCACCTTGGCGCAGCAGGTCGGTGTCTCGCCGGGCGCACCCTACCACCATTTTCCTGACCGCCGCTCACTTCTGCTGGCATTGGCCATCGAAGGCTTTGAGGAAATGCTTGACGGCGCGGAGCAAGTCCGCCGCAGCACCGTCACCCCTGCGGAAAAGCTCAGCCGCATGGGCCTGCTGTTCATCCGCTTTGCCGAAACCAACCCCTTTCTGCTCGACCTCATGTACGAGAGCGAGCTGACCTCGCCAGTACTCGACCCGGCGCTGCTCGATTACCAGCTCAAGGGGCATTTCAACCTGCGTGATCACCTGCGGGCAGCACTCCCCGGCGTGACCGACGACGAGGCCGATTTGCGCGTGATCGCCTTCTGGTCGGCGATTTACGGGTTCTCGTCGATGCGCAAGAAGGGCGTGATCCGGCCGAGCGAGAGCGCCGTGCCGACTGTCGACATCGCCGAGGCCATTGTCGCCCGCGCAACTTTGGCCGCTCTGGCAAACTGAACTCTCCGACATGCTGAACCACGGCGCATCGCCGCGCCTGCGCCATCGCGCCGTTCTGCAATCAGAGCAGTGATTAGATTTACGCTTGACGCACAGGTGCCACCTATCTAATCGGCGATCAAATGGACCGACCATCAAGGTGTCGGCCGTCTTTTTTCGGGAGGGGAAAGCCATGAAGATCACTGCCATCCTGCTTGCTACGTCCGCCTTGGCGCTGGGCACGCCAGCCTTCGCGCAAAGCGCACAGCAATCGCAGAACGCCGGTCAGTCCGATGACGCCGATCGCGGCGTGGGCGATATCATCGTCACCGCCAACCGCATCGAGACGACCGCGCAGGACACGCCGATTGCGCTCAACGTCTATACCGGCGCTGATCTTGCCGACAGCGGCATCAATTCGGTCCGGGACCTTTCGTCGATCGACCCCAGCCTCAATGTCTCCAGCTCAAACAGTTCCGCCTATATCGCCGTGCGCGGCATCGCCTCGACCGATGTCACCGAGCTGGGCGATCCCTCGGTTCCCGTTGCCCGCGACGGCTTCTTCACCAACCGCGCCTATTCGATCAACACCTCGATGTATGACGTTGCTCGTGTCGAAGTCCTGAAAGGTCCGCAAGGCACTCTGCAGGGCCGGAACTCGACCGGCGGCCTCGTCAGCATTGTCACCAACCGGCCCAAGTTCAAGAACGAGGTCTCCGCCTCGTTCGAATACGGCAACTACGACACGACCAACGCCGACGCCGCCGTCAACCTCGCCCTGTCGGACAACTTCGCGCTGCGCGCTTCGGGCGTGTTCCTCAAGCACGACGGCTACCGCCGCCAGGTCGGCGTGATGAAGTCGGCCGACAACGAGGACTTCAAGTCCGGCCGCATCCAGGCCCGCTTCGCCAAGGACGGGTTTGACCTGTGGGTGTCCTACCAGCGCGATGATCGCGACACTGACGGCGAGGCCGTGCTCAAGAACACCCTCGGCGCGCCCCAGCCCAGCTTCGATCCGCTCCCGGCATTCCGCAGCGATTCCCCCACCCGCACCGTACTCAAGGGTGAACGCATCCGCTGGGAAGCCAGCTATAGCGGTCTTGGCAACCTCAACCTGATCTATTCGGGCGGATGGGACAAGCAGCGGTTCGACCTCACGCTCGACGCCACCGGCCCAAACTATCCGGCCAATCGCCAGTACCTCAACACCCAGGCGCCTACGACGTGGAACCACGAAGTCCGCATCAGCAACGGGAAGACCGGCAAGCTCTTCATCCAGGCGGGCTACTTCCGCTTCACCGAAGACAACGCGCTCGTAGCTGGCCTGTACAATCGCGAAATGACCGGCGCTTTCGCACCCGGTCAGCCGCTCTCCTTCGCGCCCAACGCCGACCAATCGTTCCGCTATGGCATTGCCTTCGACTTTGCGGTGAAAACCAAGTCCGACGCCATCTTTGCCCAGGCAGACTATGACCTGAGCGAACAACTCCAGCTTTCTGCCGGCGCGCGTTACACCTGGGACAACAAGTCGCGTACCGGCAACTCCCGCCTTGTCCTGCCCGCACTGGCGTTCCCGCTATGCGGCAACGGCTTCCCGGCGCCCGGCACCTGCCCGCCGTTCCCGATCGTCAATTCAGGCAATGGCAAAACGAAGGAAAGCAAGCCGACCTGGCACGTCGGCCTCAACTGGCGTCCGGAGTCGGGCCGCCTGATCTATGCCAAGTACGATCGCGGCTACAAGTCGGGCGGCTTCAACTCCAACGGCTCGGTCGCCGCCACGCCCTATGGCGCGGAACAGGTCGATGCCTTCGAGATCGGCACGAAGAATACGCTGATGGGCAATGCCCTGCAGCTCAACTTCGCCGCCTTCTACTTCAACTACAAAGGTTATCAGGCGCAGCAGAGCACCTGCCCGACCTGCTCGACTGGCGTGTTCAACGTCGGCAGCGCCCGCGTCCTTGGCCTGGAAGGCCAGCTCAATGCCCGCGTAGCCGAGAACACGAAGCTCTATGTCAACAGCACGCTTCTCGACACCAAGTTCGGCGATAACATCATCGTCCGCAACGGCAACAATCAGAACGTCGACATCAGCAAGAACCAGTTGCCCAACGCCCCGCACTTCACCGCCTCCATGGGCTTCGAACAGGGCGTACCACTGGGCGATCACCTGCTCTCGTTCCGTGCCGACGGCAAGTACTCCTCGAGCTTCTACTTCTCGGCCTTCAACTTGTCGCAGATCCGCTCGCCGTCGTATTTCCTCGGCAACCTCTCGGCATCGATCGAGCCCAACGCCGGCGGTTGGAAGCTGCAGGCCTACATCCGCAACGTCTTCAACAAGAACGTTCTGTCCTTCGCCGAGCAGAACTTCAACGGCTTCAGCGACAATTACCAGTTCCAGCCGCCTCGCACTTATGGCGTGCGGGCGAGCGTGAACTTCTGATCTGACACGCATACCGGCGGGAGAGGAAGCCTGGCTCCTTCTCCCGCCATCCAGGAGTAAGACATGCCCGGTTCGTTCAAATACGGTGTTTCAACCTACAGCTACGTCGACGACTACGGATCGGTCATGACGCTGGAAGACGCGTTCGATCACATCGCCGATACCGGTGCCACTGGCATCGAGATCCTCGGCGAAGGACAGATCGAAGGCTACCCCAACCCCTCCAGCCAGTTTATCGACCGCTGGTTTGGCCTGCTCGACAAGTACAAGCTGGAACCCACCAACATGTGCTCGTGGGTCGACATGCGCATTACGCTGGGGCGCAATCTCACCGTCGAGGAAGGTGCCGCGGAGCTGGAGCGCGACCTGCGCCTTGCCCACCAGCTGGGCTTCAAGTTCCTGCGTCCGAAGTTCGGTGTGCTTTCGCACGACCTGATCCCCGAACCGCAGTGGGAGGCCTATACCGAGCGCAACCTCGATCTTGCCCACAAGCTCGGCGTGGTCATCTGTCCGGAAATCCACGCGCCCACGCCGATCAAGCATGAAGTCGTCGATGGTTACATCAATTTCATCGAGCGCACCGGCACGAAGAACTTCGGCTTGATGATCGACACTGGCATCTTTCAGGACCGCCCGCTGACGCACTGGGGCTCGCACCAGATCAACGACGAGGCGCGCAAGCACATGGAATTCCTCAACGGCATTGCCGTCAATCCGGAGGAGTTCCTCGACATCGCCAAGTACGTCGTATTCATCCAGGCCAAGTTCCACGATATCGACGAGAACCTCGAGGACCAGAACATCCCGTGGAAGCCGGTGATCTCGGCGATCAAGCGCTCGGGTTATTCGGGCTACCTGTCTAGCGAGTACGAAGGCTGGCGCGCGCCTTGGCGCTCGATCGATCAGGTCCGTCGCCAGCACGTGCTGCTGCGCAAGCTGGAGCGCGAGTTCGACGAAGGCAAGTTCGCCTGAGGCCTTCCGCCCCCCAAGATTTCCCGGAGAACACCATGCTCGAACACCAGCTCATCCAGAGCACCGGCTTCCGCAATTTCGGCCCTGTCGGTGCGCGCGAAGGCTTTGCCATCCGCATCCGTATTCCCAACTACCACGGCACCCGCCTGTCGCAACTCGACGGCTTCGACGTCACCGTCGACGGCGTGTTCTACGATCACGAGATCAACCGCTTCGGCATCCGCGACGAAGTGTATACCATGGCCGAAATGCGCGAAGAGACCACCGCGCGCTGGGGACTGACCGAATGGGGCGAAATCCTCGTCGACAAGCCGGGCGGCCTCGAACCGGGCGTCCACAAGATCGAAGTCCTCGCCCGCATCCGCTATTCCTACTTCCCGCCAGACGTGCATATCTTCCCGATGCACGCCGAACGATACGGCACCATCTGCATCGCCTGACAGGATAGGCATCCGGCGATTCTAACATGGGGCTTTGGAAGCTCATCAAGAAAACGAAGGTTTGAGCACACATGACGCAGCAGTTCGGTAGACAGGGGGACGATTATATCCTCACGCCAGAGGAGATCGCCCAGTTCCATCGCGATGGCTACATCACTTTGCGCGGCGTGATGACCGAGGAGGAACTTGCGCCGCTCGAGACCGAATTCGAGCGCTTCATTCGCGGCGAAGTCAGCGGCATGGGCAAGGATTTCTGTGACATGTCCGGGCCATATGACCGTGCATTCGAGAACTTCAGCCTGGTAAATGCCGTATTGCCGCGTCACTACGAACCAAGCTTGCGCGACAACCTCTACGAACGGCGCGCAGCCTCGATCTCCCGACAGCTGATCGGAGAGACTGCAACTCTGGATTATGACCAGTTCCTCGCGAAACGCCCTGCGAAGCCCGATGCTGTTTTTACCATGCATCAGGACCTTGGTTACTGGCCCACCGGAACCCCTGAGCCATTGACCGCGACCTGCAGCCTTGCGCTCGACGATGCCGATCCGGAAAATGGTTGTCTCAAGGTTGTGCCGGGTTCGCAGAAGCAAGGCCTGCGTCCGCACCGCCCTCTGATGGGTGAAGATCGCAGCAAATCTCACATCCTCAGCGTCGAACTGAACGATGCCGATATGGTCGTGGACCTGCCGCTGAAGCGGGGCGACATTACCGTGCATGACGAACTGATCGTCCACGGCTCAGGTGGGAATACCTCGCCGGACCGCTGGCGGCGTACTTACATCGTTGCCTTCCGTTCGAAAGCCTGCGTGGACTTCGAACGTTCGATCGGCTTTACGCATTCGCACAACGACACAATCGCTTGGGAGACACATCTCGCCGCGCTAACCGCTTGAAGGAGGCGTTCCGACCGACCTCCAATGTGCCTCGAATTTTTTGTTCAAGGCTTTGCCGGCGGCTACCCAAATTGCCTGTGATCTCTCCGCGCCGGTAAATGCTCCTCTTGGCCGTCCACGGCACGAAAAACAGTGCATAAGCTGTAACAGAAAACAACTTAGCTACCGATTGGGCTTGAGCGGTTCGCGTATTTCGCTTCCAGACGAACGGTCGAAGGTTTCAGGATCAGGCGTTCAGAAAGGGACATCTGACCAACCGGGCCCACTCGCGTCACTCATTCGTCGACAAGCCGAGCAGACTGGCGGGTGCTGGGGTGACCAACCCGGCTTGGACAGAAATAATCGTCCACAATTGCTACCCCCGCGGTTCGAGCCACACCAGCAGTCTGGCCCGGGCATCGGGAAGAAGATCAAATTGAACAGGCCGCTCTGTTTTCAGCTGCATGACGATTACCCGCCATCTGCCGGCCGCTTTATTCTCTCGACCAGACTTCGGCAAAACCCCACTTCCAGTTCCAGGCCGACAGGCCTCACACATCGACGGGAACAGCGCAGCTGGTACCCAGGCATAGCGCAAGAAATGTCAAATTGGCGCGCAATCGGCCCTAAAGCCCTACCGCACCCAGTAGCCTAATCATCGCAGCATGTGAGCCACAAGAGCTCAAGTCTTTTACGGGAGAGAAGCATGGCTGGTATGGGGTACGTGCGCGCGGCGCTGTCGCTGATTGCTGCATCGACATCGAGCGTTGCCTTGGCGCAGGCTGAAGCACCCAAAGGTGATGACGAAATCGTAGTGACAGCGCAGCGCCGCGAGCAGTCGTTGCTTGACGTGCCGCTGGCCGTGACCGCGCTGGGCGGGGATTCGCTGGCAGAGCGCGGCATCACCAATTCGGCGCAGCTCGGCGAGGCGGTGCCGAACCTCCAGATCAACAGCCCCTATGGCAACACGCAGCCCAACTTCACCTTGCGCGGCATTGGCGTGGCCAACGAATACAATTCCAATCAGGCTTCGCCGGTCGGGGTCTACCTCGATGATGTCTATCTCGCGCCACGCACCAGTCACGGGATGGGCTTGTTCGATCTGGACCGGGTGGAGGTGCTGCGCGGGCCGCAGGGCACGTTATTCGGCCGTAACACCACCGGCGGCGCGATCAACTTCATCATCAAGAGGCCGGATCTTTCGGGCAGCGAGGGCTACGTCCGCCTTGGCTACGGCAACTTCGGCACGTTCACCGCTCAAGGGGCGCTCGAAACCACGCTGTCAGAGGGCGTCGCTGGCATCCGCGCGGCGGTGAACTACGCCAAGGGTGACGGGCAGATCCGCAACACCTTCGCAGGAGGCCGTGATCCCAATTCGACCGATACGCTGCAAGGTCGCCTCTCGCTTCGCCTCAAGCCGAGCGAGAGCGTCAACGTTGTCCTGCGCGCCTACGGCGGGCGCGATCGTGGCACGCAGGCTGCGGTGCATGGCCTCGGTGCCTTCCGCGCTGGGCTCGACTTCTTCGAGACCAATGAAAACCGCGTAGGTGACAATAACACCGACGCCTGGGGCTTCAGCGCCAATATCGGTGTCGACCTGACGGACAAGCTGACGCTGACCTCGATCACTTCGTACGACGGCGGATCGCAGAACCTGCAACAGGCGGCGGACGGCTCGCCACTCGATATCCTCGATATCACCTGGCAGTCGCAGTATCGCCAATTCAGCCAGGAATTGCGCGCCAACTATACTGGCAGCGGCGTGACCTTCGTCGGTGGCTTGTTCTACGGCTACGACCGCAACGTAACAGACAACCGCTTCAACCTCCCGCTGCCACCAGCCGGCGGCTTCTTCCAGCACTACCGGCAGCAGCGCCGTTCCTACGCCGTTTTCGGGCAGGCTGACATCGCACTGACGAGCGCGCTTAGCCTGACGCTCGGCGCCCGCTATACCCGCGACACATCAAAGTACGACGACGCCTTCGCCTATCTCTTCGTGGGTGCAGTGGGTGCACCTGATTTTCCGATCGCCTCCACTGTGCCGTGCGTCGGCGTGCCCGGCACCTGCGCTTACGATCCCGCGGCCCGCTATGCGCTGAAGGACAACAACAACGCACTGACCGGTCGGGTGGCGCTAAGCTACACCTTTGGCAGCGGAGCGCTGCTCTACGCGAGCTACAATCGCGGTTACCGCGCTGGCGCGGTCAACGGCGGCGGCTACACTTCCTCGAGCGGGATCAGCTATATCAAGCCCGAGTATGTCAATGCCTTCGAGCTTGGCTTCAAGGGCCGCACGGCTGACCGCGTGCTGACCTATGCCATCTCGGCGTTTTATTACGACTACACCAACCAGCAGCTGCAGGACACGCGCCCCGGGCCGGTCTCATTCCTTGTCAATGCACCCAAGTCCGAGGTGTACGGCCTGGAAGCGGAAACGACGTTGCGGCCGATCAATAGCCTGAGGGTCAATGCCTCGTTCGGCCTGCTTCAGTCGAAGTTCAAGGAGCTGACCCTTCAGGGTACCGACCTCGCCGGCAACCGCCTGCCGTTTGCGCCCAGGTTAACCGGGCAGCTTGGAGCCGACTGGGATGTGGTCGATGTGGCCGGCGGTCTAGTGACCTTCTCGCCGAACGTGGTCTATGCCAGCAGCCAGTTCTTCTCGCCCTTCAACGCGGTGAACGTGGCAGGCTCGGCACAGGTCAATTCGGAACTCGCGCAAGGGGCCAACGCCAGGGTCAACGGCGCGCTCAGCTGGAGCAACGACACAATCACCGTTCGCGCCTTCGCCAACAACCTCTTCAACCGCAAAACCTATGGCTACGGCCTTGATCTGCGCGGGGCTGGTTTCCCTTACAACTTCCTTGTTCCGAATGCGCCACGCACCTTCGGTATCTCCGTTCGCGCGGGCTTCTGAGCATGGACACCGACCTCGGCGATCCTTCGCTCTATGCGGCGGGCATGCCTTATGACCTGTTCGCACAACTCAGGCGCAAAGGGCCTGTCCATTGGAATCCGCCCGCGCAGGATCGAGGCGGGTTCTGGGCGGTGCTCGGTTTCGAGGAGATCCTAGCGGTCTCGAAGCAGTCCGATCTGTTCTCCTCGGCCCGCGAGAATGGCGGCCACCGCATTTTCGACGAGAATGAGGCAGGGCTCGCCGGTGCGGGTGACAGCGGCATCGGGGTGCCGTTCATCTCGCGCGATCCGCCGATCCACACGCAATACCGCAAGTTCGTGGTGCCTGCGCTCTCACCGGGGCGGCTCGAGGGGATAGAGACGCGGATTGCGGCCCGGGTGGAGGCCTTGCTGGCCGGGGTCCCGCTGAACGAGGTCATCGATATTCTGCCCTGTTTCACTGTACCGCTGCCGCTTCTCACGCTTGCCGAGCTGCTCGGCGTGCCGAGTGACATGTGGCGCGATCTGCATCGCTGGACCGATGCTTTCATCGGTGAGGACGATCCCGATTTCCGCCAGTCACCCGAAGCGATGCAGCAGGTGGTGGGCGAATTCTTCGGCTTCTGTCAGGCACTCTTCGAAAGCCGCCGGGCCGAACCAACCCGTGATCTTGCCTCGCTGCTCGCCAACAGCGAAATAGGAGGTGAACCCGTACCGTTTGCCGATTTCGTCGGCAATCTCGTGCTCGCGCTGGTCGGCGGTAACGAGACGACCCGCAACACACTGAATCATTCGATGGTCGCCTTCGCGCGCGAACCGGCCCAGTGGCAGATGATCCGCGACAACCCCGACCTGTTGCCGGGCGCAGTCAAGGAAATGGTGCGCCATGCGAGCGCGGTGATCCACATGCGCCGCACCGCGATGCGCGATACTGAACTGGGTGGGCAGGCAATCCGCAAGGGCGACCGGGTGGTGATGTTCTACCCCGCCGGCAATCGTGATGCCGCTGCCTTCTCCGATCCCGACCGGTTCGATATCACCCGGCAGGTGCGCCAGCATGTCGCCTTCGGGGCGGGTGCTCATGTCTGCGTCGGCTCGCGGCTTGCGGAAATGCAGCTGAGGGTGGCATTTGGTCACCTTGCGCGCCATGTTTCTCGCTTCGAGATTGTGAGCCAGCCGCAGCGCGTGCGATCCGCGTTCATCAACGGGTTCAAGAAACTCGAGGTGCGGCTGGTTGGGTGACGAGGGACGAGTGATGCCGAAACAGCTCGAAAGGGAGAAGGACGCGTCCGCACCCGCCCAGAAGGTGTGGGACAACAAGGCAATCATCTGCGACGTGCTCGGCAGACCGCCCGAGATGGAGCTCGGGTCGCTGGGCGATGGCTGGTCGCTGTGCCGCTGGCGGCAGTTCGTAGGGAGCTATGCCCTGCCGCCAGTGCCCGATCCGATCTTCATCGTGCACATCGCGGGCAAGCCCCGCGTCAAGACCTGGGAGCGCGGCAGTTGGACCGAGACGCATTCGATTCCCGGTTGCGCTACGATCGTGCCCGCCGGAATGCCCACCGGCTGGCTTGTCGATGGCGAGCTCGATGTGGTCACGCTGAGCGTTTCTTCGGAGGTGCTCAAGACCGCCTCACTAAGTGACCAGTTCAGCAAGATGCGATTTGCCTTCACCGATCCGCTGGGCGTGGCGCTGACGCGGCAGATCCTCGCAGAGCTTTATGCCCCCCATGCAGACGAGCGCGAGGCCTATGTCTCGGCCATGGTGGGTGCGCTCAAGGCGCACATCCTCTCGGGCGTGCCGGCACAGGGCAAGCCGCTCGAAATTCCGACCTCGGACTTTTCAGCTTACCGGCTTCACAAGGTAATGAACGCCATCCTCGATCACCCGGAACACGAACACAGCCTGGAGCAGATGGCGGCGACCGCCGGCGTCACCCCCTCGCACTTCTGCCGCGTGTTCAAGAAGGCCACCGGAATCTCGCCGCACCAGTATGTGATGAAGGCTCGGCTCGACCGTGCACAGCATTTGCTGGCGCAGACCGACATGACGCTTGCCGCGCTTTCAGAATCGCTGGGCTTCACCAGCCAGAGCCATTTTAGCCGCGCCTTCCGGGCCTATGCCGGGCGCACGCCAAGCGACTTTCGTCAGCACGAGCAGACCATCCAGTAGCAGGAAAGACCCCGCATGACGCAATGCACCGCCGCCGTCGCCCGCACCCCGCATCAGGACTTCAGCGTCGAGACGCTGGAGGTCGATGCGCCGCGCGCTGGCGAGGTTCTGGTGAAGATCGCCGGAGTCGGCTTGTGCCACACCGATCTCGTGTTCCGTGACCAGTTCGCGCCATATGCGCTTCCGGCCGTGCTGGGGCATGAGGGTGCAGGCACGATCGAGGCGATCGGGGAAGGCGTAGAAGGGCTGGCTGTTGGCGACAGCGTCGTCCTTGGCTTTTCGAGCTGCGGGGCCTGCCCGCGCTGCGATGAGGGGCTGCCGAGCTATTGCCGCACTTTTGTGCCGTTGAACTACGCGGGAATGCGGATGGAAGATGGATCTCAGGCCTATCGAGCCGCAGATCAGGCAGTCGCCTCGCACTTCTTTGGACAGTCCTCCTTCGCCAGCCATGCAATCACCCGCGCGCGTAACGTGGTGAAGATTTCGGAGCATGCCGCACCTCTCGCCCTGCTTGGTCCGCTCGGCTGCGGCTTCCAGACTGGTGCCGGCGGGGTCATGCGCTCGCTGGCCGCACGCGCCGGTTCTAGCATCGCGATCTTCGGCGGAGGCCCGGTCGGCCTTGCGGCGGTCATGGGCGCGGTGATTCAAGGCTGCACCACGATCATCCTCGTCGAACCGATCGCTGCGCGGCGCGATGTGGGCCTCGATCTCGGTGCCACCCATGTGATCGATCCCGCCGCGACAGACGATCTTTCTGCCGCGATCCGCGCGATCGTCCCCGATGGCGTCGATTTCGGATTCGACAGCTCCGGTCGACCCGAGGTGATCGAGGCGGGGCTCGGCGCACTCGGCTCGCACGGTGCGATCGGACTGGTCGGGGTGCCCGCCCGGCCCGAGGCTGCGATCAGCGTGAACATTGCTGCGCTCATGACCCCGGGCCACCGTATCATCGGCATCATCGAGGGCGACAGCGACCCGCAGAACTTCATCCCCGAACTGATCGCCCATCACGCCGCAGGCCGCTTTCCGTTCGACCGCCTGATCAAGACATATCCGCTCTCCGAGATCAACGCGGCCATCGCGGCGCAGGCGAAGGGCGAATGCATCAAGGCCGTACTTTTGCCGTGATGTCTTCGGGGTCTGAACCAGCGTCCAAGTGTCCTGGTTGGGAGTCAGATGCGGTTCACGCCCACAACAGCCATTCAAGCTCTCGCTGCTAAATGTCGCAGTATGGTGGACTGTTGCCGTCCGCGGCGATCCCGACGAACGGTGGGTTCGAACCAAAGCTACCGTCTGCTGACGCCTCGAACAGGATCGAGAAGTGGGAAGGGCTAGAAGCGGATCGTCCCATCCCGCGCCGCGCCCTCATCGCACGGTTGGAGTGGTACAATCGAGCCTCATAGTGAAACCCAAGAGGTGTGTTCCATACCGCTGACAAGTCCTTCGCCCACCTGTGCAAGCCAAAGCAACTGGCCCTCGGGGGGAGTCGTGTGGTGGATCAGCCCATCGCAGGGCGTTCACTTCCACGCCATCGATGACACGCTGGCCCTCAAACTGATAGCAACCAGCGGTCTGGCGCTCTCGCAAAGGCCGAAAACAATACCGAAAACAATACTCAGCCTGTAGCCTTGCCCAGAAAAATCATGAAGGGTGGAATCAGTGCCTTGTACCTGACGTCTCGCAATCAGGATTCTTGTCTGAACAGGTCGCCGATCGACCGGGCGAAATGGGATTCCATCGCCACGCGCGCCAGTTCCGGATCCCGGGCGGCAATTGCTTCAGCAACCTCCCGATGCAGCACAAGAGATTCTTCGCGGTCCCCAGAGGTCACTCGTCCTGCCCAAGCCTTCGGTATCGCCACGAGCATCATCTGCTCGAACGACCGGACAATCTGGAAGAACAGCTGGTTACCGCTGGCAAGAGCGATCAATTGGTGGAAGCGGGTGTCGGCCCGGGTTCTTTCGTTCTCGTCACGAAAATGCTCAAGTTCACGTGCCGCCCTCAGGATCTGCGATGCCTGTTCGTCTGAACGGTTGGCAGCGGCAAGTTCGGCCGTGCGAAGTTCCAGCGTGCGCCGTACGTCCCAAACGTCGACCAGAGAGACCTGAGCCGTGGAAACCGCGTGACCGATGGAGGCGGCCATGACCGAACCGTCGATCGCCGCGACGCGCGCGCGGCGGCCATTCCCCACGTCAATCATCTTCAAGGCTGCTAGAGCGTGAAATGCCTCACGCATCACCGGGCGACTGACGCCCAGTTCTGCTGCAAACGCGCCTTCCGCGGGGAGCGCATCGCCGACCTTCAGGCCGTGCGCCCGGATGTATTCGCGCACAGCTTCGGCCGCGCTGTCAACCAATGTGCCGGCCTTCATGCTGCAATCCCCTGGCGGCGCAGTTCAGACGGGGCAATGCCATAGCGGCGGTTGAACGCGCGGGTGAACGACGCGTTGTTGAGATAGGAACACCGGTACGCGATTGTGGAAACCGGCAGCTGCGAAGACAACAACATTTGCCGTGCCTCCGCCAATCTGCGCTCCGTCAGGGCCTGAGCAATCGTCGTGCCGTAAATTTCATGGAAGCCGCGCACGAGCTTGTCGCGGTTGATGCCGGCGATCCGCGCAAGCTGAGCAATTGTCAGTTTCTCGTGCCAGCTTTGATCGAGAGACCGCCGTGCCATCGCGATCCGCGCGACGTCCAGTTCGCTGAATCCGCTGTCGCGCTCCACCGGGACCAGCGTCGCCCCGTCTTCGAAAGCCACATGGATCTGACACAGGAGTTCGATACTGCGGGCAAGGCGCAGCGTGGTTGCCGCCTCGCCAGTAGCCTCACAGTGGATGATCGAATTTGCCAAGGCCAGAAGCCTGCTGGGCAAATGCCATGTTGCTGCCTTTTGCGGCCTTGCCTCAAAAAGTCGCTCACAGGCCGAGGCTGCGACGAAGAACACGAGAACCGAATCCTCGATCTCCCCCTCTGCCAGCGCTTCGCGGTAATGCAGCAGGTCCGACTTGCCCTCGCCACCGCACCGGAACAGGTAGGCGATCCATCCCTCGGGTAGCCGGGCATCAGGGCAGACCCCCTGCCCCACCAGCGTGATCATTTCGTGCGAGACCTTAACCTGCTCTTTCATGGCGAACTCCTCGGAGTCGAAATAACCTATATGATAGGTTTTGCAACAGCTATCTTACAGGTGGCGGCGCCCGGTGTCGCACGATGATGAACCCCGCACATCCCGCAGCGCTTGCCCCGAAGCCGACTATCGCCGGCCCTAGGCCGATCCGCCCTTCCCCGCCCAGCGCAGTGCTGACGACGGTCACCAGCGTCGGCGCCATGCCGAAGGCGACCAGACCGCCCAGTGCCATGAACACCCCGATCGCCAGCCCGCGCAGGTCGTTGGGCAGGAGGACTGCAAGCGTGGTGGCGGTCACCAGGCCGGTAATCGTGCCGCCAAGCAGCAACAAGAAGATCAATGCGGCAAACACGCCGGTATCTGGTGCGATCGGGAAAAATGCTGCAGGCAGGGCGAGCAGGGAACCGAAAACGGCACCAGTAAGGATGCCCCCGCGTCGACCGCTGCGCAGTCCCGCGTCGGCAGCGAAACCGCCTGCGAGGGAGCCGAGAATACCGGCCCCGAAGATCACGGCGCCCAACCAGCTGCCAAACTCCTGGGGCGATGCTGCGTAAGTGCGGGACAGGACAGGTGCTGCCCAGACCGCCGCTGCCGCATCGGCCATCATCACGCCGATCTGGCCAAGGAACAAGGGGGCGAGAAAACATCGATACGCCGCCAGCTCGCGCAGAGTCTCGCTCACCGAGCGGCCTGCAGCGGCCGCCATTTCCTGTCGCAAAGGTTCACGCATTCGCGCCAGTGGCAACAGCAGAAGGAGGCTCAGTACGCCAACCGCCAGGTGAGCGCTGCGCCAGGCCGAAAGGCCAGCCCATCCCCCGTGAGCGAGAAAGTGTCCGAGCAGCCACCCTCCCAGTGAAAAGGCGAGCGCCGTTCCAGCGTACTTGCCAACGGTCAGCAGCAGCAGCGAACGGCCACGGTTGGCAGGCAGGCTGAAATCCGATGCGAGGGAAATGGCAATGGTCGTCGAAACGCTCGCGCCCACGCCGCCCAGCATTCTTGCGGTGAAGAGGACCGGCATGCTCTCGGCAACCGCTGTCAACAGCGTGCCGGTGGTCCAGGCCACCGCCGTCCACAACAGGAGCCTAACTCGGTTTCCACGATCAACTATCAGGCCAACCGGCACCGCGAGAATGGCCAAGGGAATGGACACCGCCAGCCCGCTCAGCAGGCTGAGCTGGAAATCGCTCAGCGCCAGTTCCGCCTTTGCCTGCTCCTGCACCGCACTGAACAGGCCCATGGCCATGTTGCCGGTGGCCATGGCCACTGCAAGCGCGAGCAGCGCGATCCGGTGTCGTGGCCGGGCCGGATGGCAGGAACGTTCGGCTGGCCCAGACAATGCCTCGGTCACAGGGTAAAGATCTTCCCGGGGTTCAGCAGGTTCTGCGGATCGAACGCACGCTTTATCAGGCGCATCTGCTCCACTGCATTGCCGAGTTCGGCGACTAGCCAGTCCTGTTTACCGAGGCCTATGCCATGTTCGCCTGTGCAAGTGCCGTCCATGGCAAGCGCGCGCTCGACAAGCCTTCGATTGATGGCTTCAACCTCGACAAGCTCATCCGGAGCATCCGGATCCAGCGAGAACACCACGTGGAAGTTCCCGTCGCCAACGTGTCCCAGGATCGTTGCCGGCACACTGGCCTGCGATAGGTCCTTTTGCGTCTCGAGTATGCACTCGGCGAGGCGGCTCATCGGCACGCAGACGTCCGTTGCCCAGCCCACCGCTCCCTGCCGCAGGTTTATCGCCGCATAATAGGCTTCATGGCGCGCCCGCCACAGGCGCGAACGCTCCTCGGGTTTGTCGGACCATGAAAAGTCGCCGCCGCCGTTGGCACTTGCGAGTGCCTCGACGGTCGCGACCTGTTCGGCGACATGCGCCCGTGTGCCGTGGAACTCGAAGAAGAGCGTTGGTGCTTCGGGATAGTCAAGCTTCGACCAGCGGTTCACGGCCCGCATCTGCAGGGCGTCGAGAATTTCGACGCGTGCCAGCGGGACGCTGCAATAGATCGATTGGACGACCGTCTCAACCGCACCTTCCAGCGTCGCAAAGCTGCACACCGCAGAGGAGATGGCCTCGGGGATGGCGTGGAGACGCAGGTTGATCTCGGTAATGATACCGAGCGTGCCCTCTGAACCCACATACAGGCGAGTGAGATCGTAGCCCGCTGCGGATTTGCGAGCCCGTCTTGCGGTACGGATCACCTCGCCCTGCGGGGTGACAACCTCGAGACCCAGTACCGCGTCCTTCATCGTCCCATAGCGCACGGCATTCGTGCCCGATGCCCGGGTCGAGGCCATGCCGCCGATCGTGGCGTTGGCGCCCGGATCGATGGGAAAGAACAGGCCCTGGTCGCGCAAGTGCTGGTTGAGCTCTTCGCGCCGCACGCCTGGCTGGACGACGCAATCGAAATCGGCAGCGTTGACCGCGATGATCCGGTTCATCCGCGACATGTCGAGCGAGACGCCCCCGAAGGGTGCCGCGGCGTTGCCTTCGATGGACGTCCCTGCGCCGAACGGCACTATGGGAACATTTGCCGCTGCACAGAACCGCACCAGATCGATGACGTCCTGCTTGTCCTGCGCAAATACCACTGCGTCGGGCACCATCTTTACGAAATGGGATTCGCTCGATCCATGCTGCTCGCGGATCGCCTGTCCGGTCTGGAGTTGATCGCCAAAGCGTTCTTCCAGTCCGGACAGGAACCCGTCAGGCGGTGGGCGTCGCCCTTCGAATGAAGTGACCTCGGTCATCTTCAGAACTTCATGCCAATACGGATACCGTAGCGTCTTGCATCGCCCATGATCCCGAGGTCCGATGCCGGGAGCCCTGCGAGCTGCAAAGTGGTGCGTTCGATGTAGCTTTCCCAATAGCCCTTGTTGAACAGGTTGCTGGCGAATGCAGAAACCTCGATCGGACCGGCGCGGTAGGTGGCCGATGCTCCGACCAGCCAATACCCGTCGAGCGTCGTCGGGGTGGTCTGGTTCAGGGTCGCGGCGAGGCGCTTGCCCTTGCCCGTCAGATTGGCGCCGAGAACGAACTGGTCCTTGCCGAGATCGATGGTGTAATCCGTCGCCAGATTGGCGGACCAGTCAGGTTGGAAGGTCAGGCGGTCCGAGGCGAGGCGCCGTCCGGTCGTCTGCGTGTAGGCCGAGGTGTCGGTAAGCCGCGCGTGCATCAGGGTAAGCCCGCCACGGATCGACCAAGCCGGCACCGGACGCACGAAACCTTCCAGTTCAAGGCCGTAGCTTTCGACGTTGCCAGTGTTGAGATCCGCCGTGACAAGCCCGCCACCGGCCGCCGGCGCAATCGAATTGAGGCCGATGTAATCCTTGTAATCGTTGTAGAATACCGCCCCGGACATACCGCTGCTGCCATCGGCCGCAGCATATTTGGCACCAAGTTCGTAAGTCCAGGCGCTGTCGCCGCGATACGTGCGGGTGGGAGCCGTGGGCGCATTGAAGCCGCCGCCGCGATAGCCGCGCGCGACCGATGCATAAGTCATCAGCGAAGACGACCAGTTGCGCTTGACCGTCAGCTTGGGCTGCCATTCGTCGGACTTGATGCGCGCTGCGGGCAACGCGCCGCCTGTCGAACCAAGCGGGCCGAGCACTGTGATTATCGACCCATTGGCGACACGATTTTCATGATCATAGCGCAGGCCCAGTGCGACTTCCCAGTCGCTGTTCGGCTTCCAGAACACCGTGCCGAAAGCCGCGTACGTGTCCGCTCGCGTCGAGTTGATCGTGTTCCGGACCACCGCAAATGGGAGGCGCGTGATGGCCGGGAACAGCGTCGTCGCGTCAACACCGTCAGCTTCTTCGCGGCTGTAAAACACGCCAACCAATGTCGAAAGGGTCAAGGAGATGTCGCTGTCGAGGCGCATTTCCACCGTCTTGGTGCGCAGTTCGTCGCCGCCCTTCGCCCGCGCGAAGTCGCCCGGGCCGAAGTCCACATCACTTTCGACGTTGGTTGCCGAACGCGCATCCCACGCGCCGATCAGGGTCAGTCTGCTTGACAACGCGTCGATTGGCACCGCAAGCTTGGCGTTCACGCCGCGGTACTTGTACTTGACCTGGTTGAGTGTGTTGAAGGTCAGATCGCGCGAGTAGGCCTGCGGTCCGCTGACGCGCGAGTAGGGAATGTTGACCGAGTCAATCCAGTCGTAATAGCCGTTCACGGTCAATTCGGCGACGCCCGGTGTAAACCGCAGCGTTGCGTTGACGGAGTCACTGTTGAGCGGGTTGCCATCCTTCTTGAGCAGCGTGTTGCGGGCAAACCTGTCCTGCTGCTGGTGCGATGCGGCAATGCGGACCGAGAGCAGATCTCGGAGCAGGGGTGACGATACCGAGCCGGCTGCGATGAACTGGTTGTCGGGCCCGGCATAGCTGGCGCTCGCCCGCACCGAGAGGTCATTGCCCGGCTGTCGGGTGATCACGTTGATCGCGCCGCCCAAGGTGTTCTTGCCGTAGAGCGTTCCCTGCGGTCCGCGCAGTACTTCGATGCGCTCGACGTCGACCAGGGGATTGTTGAGGTACGCGGTGTTGGGCCGATAGATGCCGTCGACGAACAGACCGACACCGGGCTGGACCGACTGGACAAGGGTGACACCAACGCCACGAATGGCCACGAACGCACGCCCCGCGCCGTCGCTGTTGATATTGAGACCGGGCGAAAGAACCGCTGCTTCGCGAACCGAGTTAAGCCCGCGCTCAGCCAGAACATCGCCCGTGATTGCCGTGACGGCAGCCGGGACGTCCTTGATCGTCTCTGCCCGCTTGCGGGCAGTGACCACAATCGAGGCATCGGCTGCGATTTCAGCCGAACCTTCGCCAGCGGCAGTCCCTGCAACTTGCGTCTGCCCATGTGCCTGCACCGGGCCAAGTGCCGAAACGGCTGCGGTACCTGCAAGAATGGCGTAGCGAAGTAAAAGCATGTCGAGGTCCTCTGCCTGTCCTGTCTCTTTTCTCTGCGACCTGTATGACAGCCTTCAGACCTATATGAAAGGTTTTCGGACTGTGCCGATCGTCAGACAGGCTTTGCACGACGACGCCATGGCGCTCACCAGCAGGTATAGCCCCCATCGGCGATGACGATGCTTCCAGTCAGCAAAGAGGCCATGTCGGAAGCAAGAAACAGCACGACTGCCGCTACTTCCGCAGGTTCGCCCAAGCGCCCTTGGGGAGTGCCGTCGATCCAGCGGCGGTACATTTCCCCGGACTTGTCGGCAAAAGCGTTGAGCGGCGTTGCTATGTAGGTCGGAGCAACGGCGTTCACGCGCACGCCCCGGTTCGCCCATTCTGCCGCCAGGCTGCGCGTGAGCTGGTGCACGGCAGCCTTCGATGCATTGTAATAGCTTTGCGGCTGCGGGCGATTGACGATGAACCCGCTCATCGACCCGACGTTGACGATGCTGCCGCAACCTGCATCGAGCATGTGCCGGCCGAAAGCCCGGGCGCACCAGAAGCTCCCGTTGAGATTCACATCGAGCACGTTCAACCAGTGCTCGTCGGCAACATCCTCGGCAGGCGTGTCGCTCCGCGCGATACCGGCATTGTTCACAAGAACGTCGATGCGCCCTTCGCGCGCAAGCATGGCATCTGCTGCCTGCTGCACGGCAAGCGAGTTGGTCACGTCCAACTCGCAACCTGTCGCTTCGATACCCACCTCGCGCAATGCATCAAGACCTTGCTGCAGCCTCTGGCGATCCAGATCCGCAATCGTCACACGAGCCCCGGCTTCACCCAGCGCATGCGCGCTGGCAAGACCAATGCCCTGTGCACCGCCCGTAACAAAGGCGGTTCGGCCATCCAGCCGCAGCTTTTCAAGGTACATGCGATCTCTCTCAATCTCGAAGGAAATGCGCTGCCGCCATCGGTGGTTCGACGTTCGTGTCTCCCGCTGCCAACTGATAGACCAACCGGTCCCCGTTCCAGTGGCGCCAAGGCACAGTCCCATCAGTCGCAAAGTTCACCCAGATCGAATGAATCCTGTCGGCAAGTTCGCTCGGTGGCGCTTCGCCAACCAGGCCTGCAGGTCCTGTCGCGATATCGAGGGTCTTGAACACGAAGGGAAGTTCGATCCCATGACAGGCGCCAAGTTCGCCGCTGCAAGCGGGCGAGCGCCATTCCATCTCGTACATGTGGGTTCGACCACGATGGGCGGACGCATACTGACGCGCAGGCCAACGAAAGACGAGGTCCGACATCGCGCGAGTCATCGCGACACCGGGCCGCACTCCTTTCTGCCCCCATCCGTAGGCCTTGAGCGCCCGGCGGGCATTCGGCAGCGACCGCGAGAGCAACCACCACGCCAGCGGGCCGGGGATCTTGTCGCGCACCGCGGTTGGCACAAAATAGAGGTTCATCTCCTCGGCGTTCGTGCCGATCATGATCTCGATTTCTGCGCCGGCTCCCTGCCGCAAAGCTTCGATCGGCTTCAGCGGGAGCACATCGTCGCCCCAGACCGGAATGAAGCGACTGATGCCGAAGACCGGCTCGAAGCCGTCACCGTCACGCAGGTCGATGGATGCCGGCTTGGCGACCTTTTCCAGCGCAGCCATTGCGGAAACGTGCGAAACACTGCGAAAGCCATCTGCATCGGGTGAGACCCCCAGCAATCGAGCGAGCTTGCGCACGAGTCGTTGTGCAACCGGGATATCCCGGACCATCGCGCCATGCCCGCTCTGAATGAATCGCGCGCCTGAACAGGCCTTTTGCCAGAGGCGACGTTACCAGGTTCGCAATTGCCATTGCCCCGGCACTTTCGCCAAATGCGGTCACGTTCGAAGGGTCGCCACCAAAGGCAGCAATGTTGTTCTTCACCCAACGCAACGCGAACAGCATGTCGCGCAGCCCAAGATTGGTCGGTGCGCCGGGGACTGGAAGGAACCCGTCAATGCCCATGCGGTAGTTTATCGCGACGCAAATGACACCCGATTGAGCGAATGCGGTGCCGTCACTGATCGGAGCATCCTTGCTGCCGACGACAAAGCCGCCGCCATGGACCCAGAACATCACCGGTGCATCCTTGGCGTTTTCAGGTGCCCAGAGGTTCAGACGCAGGTAATCGCCGTCACTGCCGTCGCTGCCGGTCCCTACCAGCGGCACGACATCAAGGTTCGGGAACGGACGCACCGTGTGAGGGGCTGTCGGTCCGCGCTCGCTGGCATCGCGCACCTGGGTCCAGCCTGCCGGATATGTCGGTAATTCGAAACGGGTTGGCGGAGCAGCATATGGCAGACCCAGATAAGTCGCTACGCCATCATTGATGCGTCCCCGAACCGGTCCGGACTTGGTCATGACGACAGGTGTGTAAGTCTTGCTGGTCATCGCGGCATTGTGCGTCTTGCAGGCGACGGACTCCACCGGTTTCGGTGTGCCGATCGACAGAAGGGTTATGCCATTACCGAAGCGAGACTGCCGGACAAATCGGGCCTACTTTCGCACCCGCAGGTCCATAAAGGTCAACCGCATGAAGAAGTGAGCCAGCTGGACGGCGGCATGAACGCCCGGCACACGACGAATGATGGCGCGCAGACAGAACACGATCGTCGCCACGACCACCGGCTACTTCGAACCCAGGCGAACCGATATCCCCCCACCAGAATTCCGGGAATATTCGCCGGTACCGTCGACCTTTGCAATCTTCCGGTGCCGAAGCATCGGGGACCAGCACCAGTAGGAACTGCGATCCTGCCGCCTGCACCGAGTCGATGTAATGGGCATCGGCCGGAACTCATAAGCAGTCCCGAAGCAAAGGCGTTGGATCGATATGATGGCATCGAAAGAATGCGATGGTGTGGGTCTGGCGGGTCCTGCAGTTGGTGCGCGTTGGAAGCACTTGAGGGGAGATTCATGGCCATATGGCTGAAGCGCGGCGCTGCTGCGGAGAGCAAGGCGGAGGCGGATCGCAAGGTTCGTGACGTTGTCGAGGCGGCGCTGGCGGACATCGAGAAGCGTGGTGATGCTGCGGTTCGCGAGATGAGCGTGAAGTTCGATGGCTGGGACCGTGACGACTATCGCCTGAGCCAGGCGGAGATCGATGCGGCGGTGGACAGCCTGTCGCCGCAGGAGCGCAAGGACATCGAGTTTGCGCAGGCCCAGGTGCGCAATTTCGCGCAGATCCAGCGCGAGAGCATGAAGGACGTCGAGGTCGAGACGATGCCTGGCGTCGTGCTTGGCCACAGAAACGTCCCGATCCAGGCGGCCGGCTGCTATGTGCCGGGCGGCAAGTATCCGCTGCTGGCCTCGGCGCACATGTCGGTGATCACGGCCAAGGTGGCCGGCGTCCCGCGCGTCGTGACCTGCGCGCCTCCGTTCCAGGGCAAGCCCGCGCGCGCCATCGTTGCAGCGCAGGCCCTGGCCGGGGCGGACACCATCTATGCGCTGGGCGGCATCCAGGCGATCGGGGCCATGGCCATCGGCACCGAGACGATCGACCCGGTCGACATCCTTGTCGGGCCCGGCAACGCTTTCGTCGCCGAAGCCAAGCGCCAGCTGTTCGGCCGCGTCGGCATCGACCTCTTCGCCGGCCCGACCGAGACCCTGATCATTGCCGACGAGATCGGCTGCGATCCGGAGATGGCCGCGACCGACATTCTCGGCCAGATCGAGCACGGACCGGACAGCCCCGGCGTGCTGCTGACCAATTCGGAGAGCTTTGCGCGGGCGACGATGGCCGAGATCGACCGTCTGCTCGAGATCCTGCCGACCGCCGATCACGCGCGCAAGGCGTGGGAAGCGTTCGGTGAAGTCATCGTCGCCGACAGTTACGAGATGATGGTGCGCATTGCCGACGACATCGCCAGCGAGCACGTGCAGGTGATGACCGCCGACCCTGACTACTTCCTGCAGAACATGACCAACTACGGCGCGCTGTTCCTGGGCAATCGCACCAACGTCTCGTTCGGCGACAAGGTCATCGGCACCAACCACACCCTGCCCACGAAGAAGGCCGCGCGCTATACCGGTGGCCTGTGGGTGGGCAAGTTCCTCAAGACCTGCACCTACCAGAAGGTCCTGACCGACGAGGCTTCGGCGCTGGTGGGCGAATACTGCAGCCGCCTCTGCGCGCTGGAAGGCTTTGCCGGCCACGGCGAGCAGGCCAACATCCGCGTGCGCCGCTTCGGCGGGCGCGATGTGCCTTACGCCGGGCAGGCCGCGCCGAGTGAACTGACCAAAGCATGAGGGGCGTGGCATGACTCCCCTGCCCCGCACCCCCTCGCTGCGTCTTGATGGCAAGCGGGCGGTCGTGACAGGCGCAGGGCGAGGCATCGGTCTGGCCGCCGCCGCTGCCCTTGCCCAGGCGGGCGCGGCGGTCACTCTCGTCGCCCGCTCGTCCGGCGAGATCGCGCAAGCGGCAGCCGCGATCGGCAACGGCGCGCAAGGCGCCACGCTCGACGTCGCCGACCTCGACGCCGTGGCTGCGTTCTTTGCCGAGCGCGAGCCGTTTCACGTGCTGGTCAACAACGCCGGCACCAACCGGCCCATGCCGATGTGGGACGTCGGCCCGGCGGACTACGATGCCGTCCTGGGCCTCAACCTGCGCGCGGCCTTCTTTGTCGCGCAGGCCTGCGCCCGCCGGATGATCGAGACCGGCACGCCAGGCTCCCTCATCCACATGGGCTCGCAGATGGGCCATGTCGGCGGACCCAACCGCTCGCTCTATTGCGCAAGCAAATGGGCGATCGAAGGCATGAACAAGTCCTTTGCGCTCGACCTGGCGCAGCATGGCATCCGATCGAACACGATCGCGCCGACCTTCATCGAAACCCCGCTGACCGAGCCGATGTTCGCCGACCCGGCCTTCCGGGCCAGCGTGCTGGCCAGGATCAAGCTGGGACGGATCGGCAAGGTCGAGGACCTGATGGGCGCCGTGCTGTTCCTTGCAACCGACGCCTCCGCGCTGATGACCGGAACCAGCCTCGTCGTCGATGGCGGCTGGACCGCAGAATAGGATTGCACGATGTTCGAACCCTTTCCCGGTAACTATGTCTGGAACCTGGGCATCAACCTTGCCCTGATCGCAGGCGGCAACCACGGCGAACTGGACGAGGTCTGCCGGCCCGTCCGGGAGGCGGCAAAGGCCGGCGCCGATGCCGGGTCCGCACAACTGTTCGACAGCTGGATTGCCGTGGCCGATCAGGTGACCCGCAATGCCGAACGCGACGAGGCCGATGGCTATCTCCTCTCGGCCGGCGCCAAGTACCTGCGCGCTTCGGGATACTACCTCGGGGCCGAGCGCCTGCAGAGCCGCGACTACGCGCCGCGCTGGGCGGCCTATGACAAGGGCCTCGAACTCTACCACAAGGGCAGCGCGCTTAGCGGCCTCCATGTCGAGAAGGTGGAGATCCCCTACGAGGGAGCGAGCTATCCGGCGATCTTCGTCCACGATGGCAGCGGCACGCCGCGGCCCACGCTGGTCTCGGTCAATGGCCTCGATTCCATGAAGGAGCAGGTGTGCATGGCAGGCCATGGCGCGGTGAACCTGGCCCGCGGCATGAACACGCTCTTCCTCGACCAGCCCGGCACCGGCGAAGCGATCCGCAAGCGCAATCTCCCCGCCGTCCACGACGCCGAACGCTGGGGCAGCCCGGCCTTCGACTATCTCCTGACGCGCAGCGATGTGATTCACTCGAAGATCGGCATCTTCGGCCTGTCCTTCGGTGGCTACCACGCCCCGCGCATCGCCGCGAACGATCCCCGTTACGCACTGTGTGCCGTCATGGGCGCAAACCACGTCTGGGGCCAGCGCCAGCGCGAACGCGTCGCCAACGAGGGCGAGAACCCCGTCCCGCACTACTGGGACCACGTCATGTGGGTCTTCGGCATCGACGATCGCGAGGCCTTCCTCGCCTACGCCGACCAGATCACCCTCGACGGACAGGTCGACAAGATCCGCGTGCCATTCCTCGTCACCCACGGCGAAAACGACCGCCAGATCCCCGTCTACAACGCCCGCATGAGCTACGATCAGGCCACCAACAGCCCAAAACGCTCCCTGCGCATCTTCACAAAGGCCGACTTCGAAGTCGAACACTGCGGCGCCGACAACGGCACCGCCATGCGCGACTACATCGCAGACTGGTGCGCCCAAACATTCAACGAAATGGTGTAGACTGGATCTGACGAACGCCCCGGTTGCAAAGGAGAATGCGCATGATCTTCGCCGATCCCCGCGTGGCTCGCGTGTTCGACCGCTACCGCGACCGCGCAAGAGACGATGGGGATCGCATGAAGACGCTCGGCCTCGCCGGGTTTGCCGTCCGTGACGAATTCCTGTTACCCGTAGGCGAGGATGTCGGACGTTTCATGCATTCGCTAATCCTCGCACGCCGCCCGGCACGCATACTCGAACTCGGCACCAGCTACGGATATTCGACGCTGTTCCTTGCAGATGCCGCAGCGCAGATCGGTGCGCTTGTCGTGACCTGCGAATTGGCCGACTACAAACAGACTTACGCCCGCGAACAACTGGCAGAGGCAGGACTGAATCACTTCGTCGAATTTCGGTGCGGTGACGCTCTGGATTGTCTTCAAGACGATGAGGGGCTTTGGGACTTTGTGCTTCTCGACATCTGGAAAGAGCTCTATTTGCCTTGTTTCGAGGCATTCTATCCTAAACTGAGCGATGAAGGCATTATTGTTTCCGACAACATGATCGAACCCGAATTCGATCGTCCTAGTGTTCGCCAGTATCGTAACGCAGTCCGCTGCAAGCCCGATCTGCAATCCGTGCTGCTGCCCATCGGCAGCGGAATCGATCTGACCGTGCGCTGGAGCGCCGACAATCCGAAGCTTTGAAAGACCATCGATGATTCACGAAATCGCTGCGCTCACCATTGATCCCGCCCGCATGGACGAATTCGAAGCCGCGGTGGCACAGGCCCGTCCGCATTTCGAACAGGCGAGGGGATTTGTATCGTTCGCGTTGCAGAGGGTGATCGAGGAACCGGGAACCTATCGCCTGGTCGTGGGCTGGACCAGCGTGGAAGCCCACATGGTCGACTTCCGGGAAAGCCAGGGCTTCCAGGAATGGCGAGCCTTGGCTGGTCCATTTTTCACGGCCCCGCCTTGCGTCGTGCATGTCGAGAACGTGATCTGACGCCGCTCGGCCGCATGATCATCTTCCTCGGTTGTTTGTTCCCGAGTTGCAGTCAGTTCCGCCCTGACCGACCACTTCCCGCTTATTGATCTTCTCGAACTGCGGCATAAGGTGCGGAAGATCAGGGCGGGGGGCGGCACTCCTTTGTGCCGAAGATAAGCATGGCGCACGACATTAGCGGGACATTCGAACGGCCTGCGCTTGCCTCTCTGGCTGACGAAATGGAGCGCCACGGGACAAGTCGCGATGCCCCCGTGCGCGAAATCATGGCGCTCCTCGGTGACCGGTGGTCGACTCTGATACTTCTGGTGCTTGCTACCGGAGAGCTTCGCCACGCCGAACTGCGGCGCCTGCTTGCCAGGCTCTCAGCCGAACGCGCCATTTCCCAGCGCATCCTCACCATGAAGCTCCGCACATTGGAACGGGATGGCTTTGTCACGCGCAGGATCAGCGGCGATGTGCCACCGAAGGTAAGCTACAACCTCACCCATCTGGGGGAGTCCTTGCACGTTCAGACGCGCGGCTTGATCAACTGGATCAACGCCCACCAGGACCTCATCCGCGCTTCCCGCGCGGCGTTTGACAGTGAGGAAGAGTAGCCCCCTCCATCAACGCAAGGAATTGTTCATCCGCCACGGGACTTTGCGGTCCCGACGAAGTCCGGGTCGACGCGCTCTCTTGCCTGGCCGCTCCGAAAAGTTAGGCTGCAGCAAGCAGTGCGCGGCTTTCGGGAAGGCATCCGTGATGTTTGATTTTATTCGCAAGCAGTTTGTCGATGTCATCGAGTGGCTGGAGCAGCCCGGCGAACTGGCTTGGCGCGTGCCCTTTGCCGATCGCGAAATCCAGCACGGCGCCCAGTTGACGGTGCGCGAAGGACAGATCGCGGCATTAGTCAATGAAGGCCGCATCGCAGATTACTTTGGACCGGGCCTGCATACGCTCGAAACCGCCAACCTGCCCCTGTTGTCCAACCTGATGAACTGGGACAAGGCTTTCAAATCGCCATTCAAGTCGGACGTGGTATTCCTCTCGCTGAAGGAGCAGCATGGCCTGAAGTGGGGAACTGCCCAGCCAGTTACAGTGCGCGATGCTGAATTCGGCGCGCTGCGCCTGCGTGCATTCGGCTCATATTCCTTCCGCGTAAGCGAAGTCGCGCCATTCGTCTCGCGCGTGATGGGGACGCTGGCCGGCATCTCGGTGCCCTCGCTCGAACCGCAATTGCGTGCCGCGATCCAGACCGCGATAGCCACTGCCCTTGGCGGCAGTGGCATTGCCTTCCTCGATCTGGCGGCAAACCAGCAGGCGCTTTCTGACCGGATCAAGCTCGAGGTCGACAAGGCCTTTGCGCAGTGGGGGCTGACCTGCCTTTCGTTCTACGTCGAAAGCGTGTCGCTGCCCGATGAAGTCCAGGCCCATCTGGATAAGGCCAGTTCGATGCGAGTGCTTGGCGATCTCGGAAATTACACTCGTTTCCAGGCGGCAGAAGCAATCGAGGATGCTGCAAACCAGGATGGCGGCGGGGTGGCCGGTATCGGCGCCGGGGTTGCTGCTGCAACGGCATTGGGCGGCGCGATGGCCCAGGGACTTGGCCAGGCAACGATCCCCGCAACTGCTCCCGCTGTCACCCAAGAAGATCCCCTCGCGATGATCGAGAAACTCCACAGGCTGGTAACGCTGGGCGCATTGAGCCAGCAGGAGTTCGATGCCAAGAAGGCCGAGCTGCTCGCGCGAATCCGCTGATTGCGCGTTCGCATTGGGGGGAAGCGGGACGTGATGAATTGCCCTTCGTGCGGAGCGCAGGTGCCGGTGCGAGGCCCGTTCCTTCCCTATGCGACGTGCCCCTACTGCCAGACACTGATCCTGCGCCACGGGCTCGATATCGAGGATGTGGGCAAGGTTGCAGTCCTGCCATTCGATGTTTCACCGATCCAGCTTGGCACCACGCTGGTGGCCGAGGGACGCAGCTTGGTCGTGGTCGGCCGGGTGCGCTGGGCCTGGGCCGGGGGCTCGTGGAACGAATGGCTGGCCATGGCCGAAAGTGGCGCGCAGTTCTGGCTGGCCGAGGCAGCTGGCATGTTCATGCTGACAGCCGAGTGGCCACAACTGCTCGACCGCGCGGACGTCCGCGCCTTTGCGGAAGGCGGCACAATAACGCCGGGAGACGTGCTCGAGGTTGATGGACGCCAGTTGTTTGCAAGTGACATCAAGCAGGTCGAATGCCTTGGCAGCGAGGGTGATCTGCCTATCCCCACGCAGATCGGCACGAAGATGACCAGCGTGGACTTCCGCTCCGCCAGCGGCGAAGTCCTTTCCCTTCAGCGCGATGAGCGCGCGACAACGGCGTGGTTTGGCGATAGCTGGGACCTGATCAGCCTCAAGCCCGGAAACCTGCGTCAGATCGAGGGCTGGACTGTGCCCGGAGAATTGCGGTGACTGCTGGCTCTGCAGGCGCCAAAGCGGTCACTTGCCCGGCCTGCGGCGGGACGATCGAAGTGCGGGCGGCGGGATTTACGGTCAACCTTGCCTGCCAGCATTGCGGATCGCTGCTCGATGTATCGCGGCCGGAAGTGGCGCTGATCCGCAAGTACAAGCGCGCCAATGAGAATTTTGCCTTGGAACTGGGCAAGCGCGGCACGCTGTTCGGGCAGGAATGGGAGGTCGTCGGCGCGCTGCGCCGCAAGGACCAGATCACCATCTGGCAGGAGTTCCTGCTGTTCAACCCGTACCTCGGCTATCGCTGGCTGGTGGCCTGCGATGGCGAATGGCAATTCGGCACGATGCTGGCGGATCGGCCTCAAGGCCCCCGTGACAGGGTCTACTGGCGGAGTACGCCATTCACGCGCATGGGCCGGGACCAGACGACCTCGACTACCGCGGTGGCGGGGGAATTCTACTGGCGCGTGAAGGCAGGCGATACGGCAACCGCCACGCTGTTCCAGTCGGGCCAGACCATGCTCTCGCGTGAGGTTTCGGAAGGTGAGGAGAACTGGACACAGCTTGTGCCGGTGCCCGAAGCCGATGTCGAAGCCGCCTTCGGCCTCAGGCGTCGCAGTCTGCCGAGGCGCAAGGCAGCGAGAGGGCCGATGCTGTTCCGGCCCGCGATCGGCATGGAGCAGGACGACCTTGGCAACATGTTCAAGCTCGCACTGGCTGTCTCGATCATCGCCGCGATCGCAATGGCTGTACTCGCCGGGCCGAGCACCAGGACAAGTGCGATGGTTCAGGTTGCGGTCGGCGGGCAGATCGCCCCGGTCAAGGTCGGCACGATCACTGTGCGCAGGCCATGGCAGTTCGTTACCATCGAAGCGGACACCAACCAGTTCGAAAACCGCTGGGTCGATCTCGAATACAACCTGGTCGATCGTTCAAGCGAGCAGTCGATCGATGCGTTCGGTCTGGTCGAGCACTATGCGGGCACCGATTCCGATGGTGCGTGGAGCGAAGGCAGCCATCATGGCGACACCATGTTTGGCCACGTGCCGCGCGGCACCTACGACGTCTACGTCAGCGGTTCTGCGCATGGCTGGCCGGTCGACCCTGGAATCAACGACGCCTGGCGCTCGGTCGAGACGATCAATGTCTGGGTGGAAGCAGAGACCGGCGCAATGTCGTGGGGAATGTGGTGGACATTGGTCATTGCCCTGTTCGCCTGGCCGGTCACCATCCTGTGGTGGAGGTTCCGCGACAAATGACCAGACGCCTGATCCTGTTCGCGCTGTGGAGCCTTGCGCTGCTGGCAGCGGCGCTGTTCGCCGCCTTCAACGCCTATTCGTTCTACAGCGACGAGGAAGACCGCCCCGTCGCATCGGGCTACACCGGCCCATCGCACAAATGATCACCGGATCCTGAAAGGAGCCTGCCATGCTCACCGCAAACGTCTTCCTTGCCACGATGCTCTATGCCGGACTGGGGATCGTCATCTTCATCGTCAGTTTCGTATTGGTCGACAAGCTGACCCCGGGCGAGTTGTGGCGCGAGATCATCGAGCGCAAGAACCTGGCCGTGGCGCTGCTCGCCGGAGCCGTTGCCATCGGCATATCCAATATCATCGCCGCCGCCGTGCATGGATGAAGCACCGCTTGCCGTCAGCAACGCCGGGCGGGATGCAGCGCCGGCTTCGCTTGCGGTCATCCTGCTGGTTTCGGTCCTAGTCGTTGCCACCTGCGGCCTGATCTACGAACTGCTGGCGGGCACTCTGGCAAGCTATCTGCTCGGCGACAGCGTTACCCAGTTCTCCACCGTCATCGGGACGTACCTGTTTGCCATGGGCGTCGGCAGCTGGCTTTCGCGCCATGTGCGTTCGGGCGAGATGGCGGTGTTCGTCCGGGTGGAAATCCTCATTGCAGCGCTGGGGGGATGGTCTGCGGCCGGTCTGTTCCTGCTGTTCCCGCTGGTGGGAGACTTTCGGGTTGCGCTCTACGCCCTGGTGATGACCATCGGCGTGCTGGTCGGGCTGGAAATCCCGCTGCTGATCCGCATCCTGCGCCACCGGTTCGCCTTCCGCGAACTTGTCTCAAACGTGCTGACGTATGATTATGTCGGTGCGCTGATCGCCTCGTTATTGTTCCCTCTGGTGCTGGTGCCCAAACTGGGCATGATCCGTACCGGCTTCGTTTTCGGCCTTGCCAACGTGGCCGTAGCGATCGCCTTGCTGATCGCCCTGCGCCGCCAGGAACGCATCTGGCGCGACATGATCGCGGCGGTGCTGGTCTCCGCCTCGCTGCTTGGTGGTCTTGCCTTTGCCGACCGGCTGCAGCGCTGGAGCGAAGTTGCGTTCTACAACGAGCCCGTGGTCTATGCCCGCTCCACGCCCTACCAACGCATCGTGCTTACGCGGCAGGACGGTGATCTGCGGCTTTATCTCAACGGCAATCTGCAGTTCTCCACGCGCGACGAATATCGCTATCACGAAGCATTGGTGTGGCCGGTGCTGGGCCGGGTCGCTGCGCCTCGGCAGGTGCTGATACTCGGCGGCGGCGATGGCCTTGCCGCCCGCGAGGTGCTTCGTGACGGCCGCGTAGGGCATGTTACGCTGGTCGATCTCGATCCCGAGATGACCCGCCTCTTCCGCGATACGCCGCAACTGGCGCAGCTCAATGCCGGAGCGCTTGCCTCCCCTCGGCTCACGATGGTGAATGCCGATGCCTTTCGCTGGGTGCGCGAACAACGGCGCCAGTTCGACGCGATCATCGTCGATTTTCCCGATCCCACCGAATTTTCGCTGGGCAAGCTCTATACCGAGACATTCTACCGCCAAGTCGCTCGCCTCCTCGCCAAGGGTGGCGTGATGACGGTGCAGAGCACCTCCCCGCTCATTGCTCCGCGCTCCTATTGGACCGTCGCCAGCACGCTGGAGGCCGCCGGGCTCACCGTGCGCGGTTATCATGCCTATGTGCCGAGCTTTGGCGAATGGGGCTTCACCATGGCTGCCCACGTCTTCCCGTCCGATGCGGTGCAACTGCCGAAAGACCTCCGATTCCTTACCCCCGCCAGCGAACGCGCAATGTTCGATTTTCCGCCCGATATGGCCCGTCGCCCAGCGCCCGTGAACAGGCTCGACAACCAGGCCCTGGTGCGCAGCTTCGCCGCGGAGTGGGGCCGCTATGAAAGCTGAGTCAACCCGGCGGCAGGTGCTTGCTGGCGCAGCGGTCGGAGCGGGGGCGACGGCGCTGCTCGGGGGATGCAGCCAGCCAGCGCTGCCCGGCACCCTGTCCGGCACCGATTGGCAGCGGGGCCACCTGATCCGGGAAGGCCGGTTTCCGGCACCATCAGGCCCGGTTGAGGAAATCGACATCCTGATTGCGGGCGGCGGTGTCGCAGGCCTTGCCGCCGGCTGGCGCCTGGCCGAAGCCGGCTTTACCCGCTTTGCCCTGTTTGAACTTGAAGACGCGCCCGGCGGCAACGGGCGATCGGATCGCAACGCCATCAGCGCCTATCCGCTTGGCGCGCACTACCTGCCGGTGCCAAACCGTGAAGCACGCGCCCTGCGGCACATGCTGAGAGGCTTCGGCATGATAACGGGCGAAGCGAACGGCGCGCCGGTCTATGATCCGCTGCAGCTTTGCGCCGACCTTGAGGAGCGATTGCTATGGCGCGGCAAATGGCAGGAAGGTCTTGTCCCTCAGACCGCGCTTTCGAATGACGATTACGCCCAGCAGGCGAGGTTCACGTCTGCGATGTCGGGGTTTCGTGAAGCCATCGGGCGGGATGGCAGGCCCGCATTCGCATCACCCATGGCGCTTTCTAGTACGGATGAGCGATACCGCTCGCTCGACCGGCAAAGCTTCGCGCGATGGCTTGATGCACAGGGCTATACTTCCGTCCCATTGCGCGCCCACCTGCGTTATTGCTGCAGGGATGACTATGGCTCGGAGCCCGAGAACGTCTCGGCCTGGGCGGGCATCCACTATTTTGCCGGGCGTCGTGGCTGGGCAGCGGGCACCGACGGTGACCGCGAACTGACCTGGCCAGAGGGCAATGGCCGACTGGTCCGGGCGATGGCTGACAGGATCGCGCCACATCTGCGCCTGGCGCGGTCGTTGATCCGGGTCGAAACAGACGGATCAGGGGTACTCGCCCATGTCTTCGATCATCGCGCCAGCGCCACACGCATCGTTCGCGCCCGCGCCGCCGTCCTCGCGATGCCCCACTTCGTCGCCCAAAGAATAGCGCCGCAACACACGGCCAGCGGTCACTTCACCTATGCGCCGTGGGTCGTGGCGAATGTCACGGTCAGCCGCCCGCCGCGTGGCAAGGGCGCACCATTGGCGTGGGACAATGTCTCTGCAGCGAGCGAAAGCCTCGGTTATGTCGTTGCCACGCACCAGACCTCTTCGGCGGATGGCGGTCCGACCGTACTGACCTGGTATCTCCCGCTCAGCCGTGAAACGCCGAGCCAGGCCCGCAAGATTTTCATGACCCGCACGTTGCAAGCCTGGCAGCGCATCGTGCAGGATGATCTTCTGGCGATGAACCCCGATCTTTCGGGCGCGATCGAGCGGATTGATGTGTGGCGCTGGGGCCATGCCATGGTGCGGCCCGAGCCGGGCTTTCTGTCGGATCCAGCCAGGATGGCGGCGCAGCGCGGGGCACCCCCGCTGTGGTTTGCCCACTCCGACCTTTCGGGCCTTTCCCTGTTCGAGGAAGCGCACTATCGCGGCGTGATTGCCGCCGAGAGCGCTCTTGCCCATCTTGCGCATCCGTTCGAAAGTCTCGCCTGATGGTTCATCTTCCCGGCACGAGTGTCCATCTCATCGCCGATCTTGATGGATGCTGCAGGCTTGATGATGCCGTGCATGTGGAACAGGTCCTGCGCATGGCTGCTAGCGCGGCCAAGGCGCACGTCGTCGGCGTGCATCTGCACCATTTCGGTGAAGCCATGGGATTGACCGCGGTGGCCATGCTGGCGGAATCGCACATATCGATCCATACCTGGCCGGAGACCGGAGTAGCGGCGGTAGACCTGTTTGTCTGTGGCAACAACGCCGATGCTACGGCTGGCTTGGCGGTAATTGCCTCCATGCTCGGTGGCAGGATTGCGCGGCAGCATTCGCTGCAGCGTCTCGGGACTGACAAACCCTGCCACTTGCCCTAAGGGCGCGGCATGGAATCTTCGGTCACCGTCGCAGCGCTTTACCGTTTCACGCCAATCGCGGACCCTGCCGCCTTGCGCGATGCGCTGGAAAGCACCTGCAAGGCGCAAGGCATCAAGGGTACGCTGCTGGTTGCCCACGAAGGGCTGAACGGCACTATCGCCGGTAGCGCCGAGGGCATTGCCCATGTGGTGGATTTCATCCGTGCCCAGCCCGATTGCGCGGATACCGACGTCAAGTACTCCCACGCATCCGCCATGCCGTTCTACCGCATGAAAGTGCGGATCAAGCGCGAGATCGTGACGATGGGCGTCGAGGGCATCGACCCGCGCGCAAGCGTTGGCACCTACGTTTCGCCGCAGGACTGGAACGCGCTGATCGCCGATCCCGAAACCATCGTGATCGACACCCGAAACGACTACGAAGTGGCCGCTGGTACCTTCGAACGCGCCATTGATCCGAAGACGACAACTTTCCGCGAGTTCCCCGGCTGGTTCCGCCGTGAACGCGAGCGGCTGCTGGGTAAGGGAAAGACCCCCAAGGTTGCCATGTTCTGCACCGGCGGCATCCGTTGCGAGAAATCCACCGCCTTCCTCAAGGCTGAAGGCATCGAGGAGGTTTACCACCTGAAAGGTGGCATCCTGAAATACCTCGAGGAAGTGCCTGAAGATGAAAGCCTGTGGCGCGGCGAATGTTTCGTCTTCGACGAGCGCGTGACTGTGGGCCATGGCCTTGCGCTCGGCAGCCACGTCCTTTGCCGTGCCTGTCGCCGACCCGTGGATGAGGAAGGGCGTGCTTCACCTCTCTATGAAGATGGGGTCTCCTGCGCAGGTTGCTACGATGAGCGGACAGACGAACAACGCGCTTCGGCCCGCGAACGTGACCGTCAGGAGAAGCTCGCGCGCGCCCGCGGCACGAGTCACATCGGTGCTACACGCCCCTGATAAACGCGACCATCTCATCCGTAAGACGGCGATCGGCGGTGCCGATGTGCATGGCAATGGAATAGTGGTTATGTCCGGACAGGATCATGCCGTTCGGTAAAGCGCCGTGCCGTTCGAGACGCTCTGCCATCAGGCCAAGGAATTCGGCCTGGAAGCGTGGAGGATCGTACTGCGCACAGCAGATGAACAAGGGGATGCTGGTCGAGGCAATGGCCTGACGCGGCATTCTGGCCGCGTAGTCCTCGTTCAGGCCGTAGTACGGCTCGTCCTTGGCATCCAGCGGGGTGTAACCATACAACCCCGAAAGCAGCACCGCCCCGGCCACCGGCAGATCCGGCTGCAGCTTCAGCGCCGTGGCGATATGCACCGCCCCCGCCGAGGTGCCAACCACCACGATCCGCGCCGGGTCACCACCATGCTCCGCGGCGTTGTCGCGAAGCCATTCCACCGCCGCCGCCACGTCCTCGCCACCCTGCGGCCAGCGCGCATCGGGCAGGAGCCGGTAGTTCATCGCCGCGCCGAGGAACCCGGCCTCCGCCATCGTCCGAGCCACCGCGGCATTTTGCCAGGAACCTTCATCACCCTTGTCGCCAAGCCGGAAACCGCCCCCGTGCACGAACAGGACGACCGGCAGGTCGCGATCGGCGGCAGTACGATAAAGGTCGAGCCGATGGCGCTCATGCGGGCCATAGACGCAATCGACGGCCAAGGCCGGCACGCGTGCGGCAAGCCCGCGCTGCTCGTCATCGAACAGCGCGCGACAAGCCTCGACCACCTGCGGGCCGAGCGCACTGCCCATCGCGGCAATCGCATCGGCAGCAGACATCACGCCTCGTCGATGACGGGGTTGGTCAGGGTTCCGACCTTGCCGATCGAGATTTCGGCCACGTCTCCGGCCTTCATGTAGAGTGGGGGGGTACGCTTGTCGCCCACGCCGCCGGGGGTGCCGGTGGCGATGACGTCGCCGGGTTCCAGCGTGGTGAAGGTCGAGCAGTATTCGATCACGAAAGCCACGTCCCAGATCATGTCCGACACAGGCTGGTCCTGCACGAGCTGGCCGTTGATCCGGGTCTGCACGCGCTGTTCGGCCAGATCGGGCAGTTCGTCAGGCGTGACGAGCGCAGGGCCGAAGCCGCCGGTGCCGGGGAAGTTCTTGCCGGGCGTGAACTGGATGTTGTGGCGCTGCCAGTCGCGCACCGAACCATCGTTGAACACCGAATACCCGGCGACGTGCTCAAGTGCCTTTTCGCGCGGGATGCGACGGCCGCCCTTGCCGATCACCACGGCGAGCTCGCCCTCGTAATCAAAGCGGGTGGTTTCGGGCGGGCGCACCAGCGGTTCGCCATCGGCGATCAGGCTGTCGGCCCAGCGCGTGAAAATCGCCGGGTATTCCTTCTGATCCCGCCCGGTTTCAGCGACATGCGTGGCATAGTTGAGGCCGACGCAGAGGATCTTGTTCGGGTTGGGGATAACCGGGAGCAGGCGCACGTCGGCGCGGGCATAGCTCGCGGTGGCAGCCAGCACGGAAAGGTCACCTGCCACGGCGTCCTTCAACCATGCCGCAGCGCCTTGGGCGCCGAGGTCATGTACGGTCTCGCCATCGAGGCGGCCGAAGCTGGGGGTCCCGTCGGGACGGCGGAAACTGATGTAACGGGCCATGGTCTTGTCTCCCCTGAGGACGCCTTTTGCCTGCACCGCCGATCCGGTCAATGCAAGGGCGGCTGCGCCGCCGACGAAACCTCGTCTGTCGATGTTCAAAGTGGTGCCGGTTCCCAGTCACGGCGGCAGCGGAAGCGCTCCTCGGCCACACGCAGGCCGGCAAAGTCCTTGTCCGAGATGCCCCACTGGTCGATGCGCTGCTCGGGCCAGGTCCAGTCGTCCGGCTCACCGGTGCGATAGTCTGCCGGAACCTTCTCGACTGCGGTCGAATACTCGATCACCGGGCCGAACGGGGCGATGTAATAGGCATAGACATTGTCGCCGGGGCCGTGGCGGCCGGGGCCCCATGCCGGTGCAAAGCCGTTGTCGCGCATCCAGCCAATGCCGCGCATCACCGCATCGAGATCGTCCATCTCGAACGCTACGTGATTGAGGCTGGCAAAGCCGGCGCGGGCAAAGGCGGTGGAATGATGGCTGTCGTTGCAACGCACGAAGACCATGCCCTTCGTCCGGTCAGAGACGCGGAAGCCCAGCACCTCCTCCACGGCGTGACCAAGGAGTTCGGCATCGGCAGAGTTGAACACCACGTGCGTCAGCTTGACCGGCGACACGCGCTTGCTGGCCTTGGCAAAGCCGTCGATGGCCTCGACCTCGCTCGATCCGGCCAGGAAGCGAAGGATCGTGCCCTCGGGCAGTTCGACAAGCAGGCCCGCACCCTCGCCGGGATCGGCAGAGGTTACCGGCCTTGCTGCCCAGCCCTTGTCGGTCACGCGCGCCTTGATGGCGGCAAGTTCCTCGCCGGAACACACGAAAGTGGTCGACCGGACGTATTCCTCATCCGATTGCTCGAACGCGACGAGGTAGGGCATCGTGCCAGTGCCGCGCAGGTAATGCGTGCTGCCGCGCACATCGGCGGGATAGAGGCCCCAGACGTCGACCATCCACGCGGCGGCGCCAGCGGGATCGGGCAGGGCAATTTCGATGCTGCGCAACTTCACGCCGGTATCTCCTGATTGAAACCTGCGGCCCTGAGCCCCGCGAGCGCGCAGTCCTCGTCGCAGTCGCCGGTATCGCCGCTGATGCCCACGGCACCGATGATCGTGCCAGCCTCACGGATCAGCACGCCACCGGGCGAGAAGGCAATGTTGCCGCCCACCGCCACGCTCACGCTCTGGAAAAAGACCGGGTTGCCTTTGGCCCGCTCGGCCAGGACGCGGGTATCATCGCCCATGCCGAGCGCGCCCATCGCCTTGGCGCGAGCAATGTCATGGCGGAACAGGCTCGCCCCGTCCTCACGCGCAAAGGCAACCGGATGCCCACCGGCATCAAGCACCACCACGGCGAGCGGCTTGGCACTGCGCGACCGCGCATGGGCCAGTCCAGTGCCAATGATCGTCTGGGCTGCGGCGAGTGTCAGGCTCACGCTGCAATCTCCTGCCTCTGACGAAGCATCGCATCTCGCAACGCGAGCAGTTCGGCTGCAGAGCCTGTGCCGAACACATAATGGTCGGGACGAACCAGCACGGCCTCGACTCCGCGCGCGTCGAGCCACTGCTCGACCGCGCCGTTGTCGGGCAGCTCGCTGGCAATGATTGCGCCCTCACCACCGCCGTCTCGTACGAACAGCCGCCAGCCTTGACCGACCAGATCGTCGAGCTTGCGCCCATCGGCGAGGACCGGCTGGATGAAGCGCTGGCCCGCTGCGGGCTTGCCTTGCGCAACAAGGCCGGTAGAAATCGCCGGAATCAGGTCTGCAGCCGTTTCGCCCTGCTTCTGGGCTGATTGCGCACGGATGCTGGCATCGCGCTCCGCCGCCTTGGCCGGATCGAGTTCGCAGATATAGCGCCCTGCCGCCACCGCCGCGCCGATGACGCCGCGCACGTGCGGGTCACGCTCGGACTGGTAGGTCGTCAGGATGGCCTCGTCCGCGCCCTCATTGACGATCGCCGCCATCTTCCAGGCAAGGTTCGCCACATCGCGAAGGCCATGGCACATGCCTTGGCCGAAGAACGGCGGGGTCTGGTGCGCGGCATCGCCTGCGAGGAAGACACGGCCGACCTGCCACTGCTCCGCCACCAGCCCGTGGAATCGATAGGTCGCGGCGCGCACGATCTTATGCGGCACTTGCCTCATCCATGCCCCGACCAGTGCCGCGACGTTCTCCTCGCGCATCATTTCGGCGTCGTCTTCGTGCGGCAGGAGCATGAACTCCCAGCGGCGATGGTTGCGACGGCCGGGAACGACCGTGGCCGGGCGAGCCGGATCGCACATCATCACCGACAGGCGCTGCAAGTCGGCCCCCTCGGGCACGCCGGTCAGGTCCGGGAAAGTCACCGGCCCCTCGACCTCGGCATCGACCACCAGCCACGGCTCTTCGAAGTCAAGGTCGTCGAGCTTCACGCCCAATGCCTTGCGCACCGGGCTGCGCGAGCCATCGGCGGCGATCACCCAGCGTGCCGTCAGGCTGCGCTGTGCGCCATCCTGCGCGAACGTCACAGTCACGCCGCCCTCATCCTGGACAAGCGCGGTGAACTCGGCGCCCAGCAGCAGGCCGATCCTGCCATTGTCGGCAAAGGCCGCGCGCAGATGGGCCTCGAACTCGGGCTGGTAGAAGAAGTAGTCGTTGGCCCACCCGAACGGGCGCGGCTTGCCGACCGTGCCCATATAGCGGATCACGCCGTGGTCGGCGCCGACATGCAGGTGCCCATCGGTCGCCACCATGTCCGGCTCCACCCGGTCGATGACCCCGGCGCTCTGGAACAGCCGCATCATCTCGTGATCGAGATGGACCGCACGCGGCAGCGGATAGTGCTCGGTCTCCTTCTCGAGCACGACCACCGAAAGACCCTGCCTGCCCAGCAGGTTGGCCGCCATGGCGCCCACGGGACCGCAGCCGATCACGGCAACATCGAACATCGTCGTCATCAGGCGGCAACCTCCACGGGTGCCTTGTACATGGCACCGCCCTTCATGATCATGGCGATGCGGTTCTTGTCCTGCAGGATCGACACGTCCTGCGTCGGATCGCCTTCGACCAGCAGCAGATCGGCCAGCCAGCCCTGCTTCACGCGGCCAACCTCAAGGTCCATCAGTTCACCGCCCAGGGCCGTCGCTGCCTTCAGCGCCTCGGCCGGCGTGTAGCCGAAGTGATCGACGAAGATCTGCAGGTCGCGAGCATTGCGGCCATTGGGATTGAAGGGAAAGCCATAGTCGCCGCCGATCAGGATGCGCATGCCCCGGGCCTTGAGAGCAGGCACCAGCCTGGCTTCCAGTTCCATCCGCTCGGCCGCGCTTTTCTTCATGTGGCTCATGTCGATGTGCGGGGGTGGCGTCGCTTCCAGCGCGGCGATCGAGACACCGGGCGAAGGAGCATAGAACGTCGTGTCCTTGGCCGCGATCATTGCATCGGCGGCGGCCCCGTCGGCATAGGAGGCGTGGTAGATGATCCGTGCGCCTGCTTTCAGCGCAAGCTCGATCGCCTTTGGGTAATAGGCATGGGTCGCGATCCACAAGCCGGCCTCACGCGCCGCTTCGCCAGCCGCCTCCATCTCCTCGTCGGTATAGAGCACGTCGCTGGCCGAGCCGGGCTTCAGGGCGTCTTCGCCCGAAACCACCAGCTTGAGCGAGCCGATGCCCTGCTCCTTGCAATAGGCCACGAACTTGCGGATCGCTTCGGCCCCGCGCCCGTTGAACACGTCACCGGTGTCGACGCCCTCGGCCCCTTCCGGGCTGCGTTCCAGTGTCGAAGGCACCAGACGAGGCCCCGGCGTCTCGCCCGCTTCGATGGCGCGCGCCAGTTCAACCTCGATGCCATCACCCAGCGCGCCTGCCGAATAGGCGCTGGTAAAGCCATGGTCGAGCAACACTCGCGCATTGCGCCAAGCCGCGACCTTCAGTTCGTCTTCAGGCAGGATGAACTGGTGGTAGATCTTCTCGACCGACGAGCCCCAGGTCAAATGCGCATGCGCCTCGACCATGCCCGGCATCAACGTGCGGCCAGCACCTTCAACGAGCGTTGCCGCCCCCTCCACCGCTGGCTCTTGACCCGCATCAGTCACGGTAGCGATTCTACCCTCGCGCACGATCACCGACTTTGCGCCTTCGAGCAGCTCCTCGCCGTCAAACACCCGGACGTTTCGGATCACCACGGTCTTCGGGGTTGGCATCGCATTTCTCCTGTTCTCCAGGATGACCTAGCTCCCGCATCAGGGCTGGAAAAGTATCGATAAGCAATGTTTGGATAGACAGAACCTATGGAACGCCGTTGTCTCGGCCAATCACAACTCAAGCAGGCTGTCCTGTCGGACAAGGCTGACGAGTTTCAGCCCATGACTCGCCGCCTGCTCGCAGGCCAACGTGGACGCTGCCGATATTGTCGCCAGCATCGGGACCCCCGCAATCACGGCCTTCTGCACCAGCTCGAAACTGCAGCGCGCGGTGAGCAAGACGAAATGATCCGCCATTGCCAGACCCTCTCGCGCTGCTGCACCAATCAGTTTGTCGAAGGCATTATGCCGACCGACATCCTCGCGCACGAGGCGGATCTTGCCAGTCGGATCGCATAGCGCGGCCGCATGTGCTGCGCCCGTTGCGCGGCCCATCACCTGTTGGTCGCGCATCTGGGCGGCCGCGCTGAAGATTGCATCTGCTCCGATCCGGACTCGGGCGGTCACCGGCTGCAGCGGCCGCATGACCTGCTCCAGGCTCTCGATTCCGCAAAGTCCGCAGCTCCCTTCGGCAAGGCGCAAACGCGCCCTTTCGAGCAGTGGAGCCGCTCCTTCGGCACCAAGCTGCACGCGCAGCATCCACCCGCCTGCGCCCCCGCCTGCATCGACCGGCGCGGCCTGTGCCGAGACAAATTCGTGCGGTGAGGCGATCAACTGTTCCGACAGGCAGAAGCCGAGGGCATAGTCTTCGAGATCGACCGGTGTTGCCATCATCACGGCATAACCCACGCCGTTGATTTCCAGGGCAACCGGCGCCTCTTCGATCAGCGGCCTGTCCAGGGCGCGTGACACCCGGCCATCTGCGAACTCTTCGCGAAATGGGAAGGCCCTTGTGCCGTCAACCGGCATCGGAGCCATGGACCTGCGGATCGGTTGCGCGGGTCTGCGGGGCCGGAATGCGCCCGTCAGCCACCCGCGCCATGGCCGCTGCCGCCACCGGATCAAGCCCGGCAGAGCCTTGCGCGATCAGCGTATCGATCATGCGCGGCGTCCAGAATGAAACGATATGGTCCGCCACCGCGGCCACCGGCTTGTCGTCATGCACCAGGTTGCGCGCAATCTGGTTGGCCATGTACGCCAGCTTTTCGGCCGTATGCGCGCTCATTCGGCAGGCTCCATCGCGCTGTCATGGCCTACTATCCGGCGCGAGCGCGAGGCTTGCGCCTCGTAGTCTTCCTGCCAGTCGGTCGGGCCGTTGGACGGCGTGATCTGCACCGCGGTCACCTTGTATTCCGGGCAGTTCGTCGCCCAGTCGGAATAGTCGGTAGTGACCACGTTTGCTTGCGTCGCCGGGTGGTGGAAGGTGGTGTAGACCACGCCCGGTGCCACGCGATCCGTCACCAATGCGCGCAGGGTCGTCTCCCCTGACCGGCTTGCCAGCTTTACCCAGTCGCCAGACTTGAGGCCCCGGTTGTCGGCGTCAGTCGGATGAATTTCGAGAACGTCTTCCGGATGCCAGACCGTATTCGCCGTGCGCCGGGTCTGCGCGCCGACGTTGTACTGGCTAAGGATGCGCCCCGTGGTCAGCAGCAGCGGGAAGCGCGGGCCGGTGCGCTCGTCAGTGGGCACGTAGTCGGTCACCACGAACTTGCCCTTGCCCCGGACGAAGCCGTCGATATGCATGATTGGCGAACCATCGGGCGCCGTGTCGTTCACCGGCCACTGCAGCGATCCTTCGGCATCGAGCCGCTTGTAGTTCACGCCCGAGAACGTCGGCGTCAGCCGCGCGATCTCGTCCATGATCTCGGACGGGTGGGTGTAGTTCCAGTCCAGGCCGATCGCCCGCGCCAGTTCCTGCGTGACCTGCCAGTCCTCGTATCCGTTGAGGGGCTCCATCACCTTGCGTACCGGCTGGATGCGCCGTTCGGCGTTGGTGAAGGTGCCGTTCTTTTCGAGGAAGGTCGATCCGGGCAGGAAGACGTGCGCGTAGTTCGCAGTTTCGTTGAGAAACAGATCGTGGACGATCACGCATTCCATCGCGGCAAGGCCGGCGGCCACGTGCTTGGTGTCGGGATCGGACTGCAGGATGTCCTCGCCCTGGATGTAGATCGCCTTGAACTGCCCATCGGTTGCGGCGTCAAGCATGTTGGGGATGCGCAGGCCCGGCTCGGGATCGATCTTCACGCCCCATTCGGCCTCGAACAGGTCCCGCGTCGCCTTGTCGGAAACGTGGCGATAGCCTGAAAGCTCGTGCGGGAATGACCCCATGTCGCACGCGCCCTGCACGTTGTTCTGCCCGCGCAGGGGGTTCACGCCAACGCCGCGACGGCCAATGTTGCCGGTGGCCATGGCCAGGTTGGCGATGGCCATGACGGTGGACGAGCCCTGGCTGTGTTCTGTAACGCCCAGGCCGTAGTAGATCGCGCCGTTCGCGCCAGTGGCGAACAGGCGCGCCGCGCCGCGGATGGCTTCGGGATCGACGCCGATCACCGGCGAGAGGAACTCGGGACTGTTGCGCTCTGCCGAAACGAATTCGGCCCAGTGCTGGTACTCGTCCCAGTCGCAGCGCTCGCGGATGAACGCCTCGTCGGCGAGGCCCTCGGTCACGATCACATGGGCAATGGCCGTCAGGATCGCGACGTTGGTGCCCGGACGCAGCGGCAGGTGGAAGTCCGCCTCGATATGCGGCGAGCGAACCAGATCGGTGCGGCGCGGATCGATGACGATCAGCTTGGCACCTTCACGCAACCGGCGCTTCATGCGGCTGGCGAAAACGGGGTGCCCGTCGGTCGGGTTGGCACCGATCACGAGGATGACGTCGCTGTCCTCGACGCTGTCGAAGTCCTGCGTGCCGGCAGACGTCCCGAACGTCGTCTTCAGGCCATAGCCGGTTGGCGAATGGCAGACTCGGGCGCAGGTATCGACGTTGTTGGTGCCGAAGCCGGCGCGGATCAGCTTCTGGACGAGGAACGTCTCCTCGTTGGTGCAGCGGCTCGAGGTGATCCCGCCCAAGGCGTTGCGGCCATAAGTCTCACGGATGCGGTTGATCTGGCCCGCCGCATAGGTCAGCGCCTCCTCCCACGAAACCTCGCGCCAGGGCTGGTCGATGGACTCGCGGATCATCGGCGAGAGGATGCGCTCCTGATGCTGGGCATAGCCCCAGGCAAAGCGCCCCTTGACGCAGGAATGCCCGCGATTGGCCTTGCCGTCCTTCCACGGCACCATCCGCACCAATTGCTCGCCCCGCATTTCGGCGCGGAAGGTGCAGCCAACGCCGCAATAGGCGCACGTGGTGACGACTGCGCGCTCCGGCTTGCCGATTTCCTTGACCGCCTTCTCCTGCAAGGTAGCGGTCGGGCAGGCCTGCACGCAGGCACCGCACGAAACGCACTCCGAAGACAGGAAGCTGTCGGAGGTCAGGCCAGCAGAGACCTTGCTGTCGAACCCGCGCCCGTCGATGGTCAGCGCCAGCGTGCCCTGCACTTCGTCGCAAGCGCGCACGCAGCGCGAACAGACGATGCACTTCGAAGGGTCGAAATCGAAATAGGGGTTCGAGATGTCGGGCATCGCGCCGAGATGGTTCTCGCCCTCATAGCCGTAGCGCACATCGCGCAGGCCCACGGCGGCGGCCTGGTCCTGCAACTCGCAATCGTTGTTGGCGCTGCAGGTCAGGCAGTCGAGCGGGTGGTCCGAGATGTAGAGTTCCATCACCCCCTTGCGCAGCTTCTGCAGGCGCGGGGTCTGGGTGTGGACTTTCATGCCCTCGGCAACGGGCGTGGTGCAGGAAGCAGGCGTCCCGCGCATGCCGTCAATCTCGACCAGACACAGGCGGCAGGAACCGAACTGCTTGAGGTTGTCGGTGGCGCAAAGCTTGGGGATGGAACCGCCCGTCAGAGCTGCCGCGCGCATGACCGTCGTGCCAGAGGGCACGGTTACTTCGCGCCCGTCGATAAAGCAGGTCACTTCCGTCTCGCTGCGGACTTCCGGGGTGCCGAAATCGGCCTGGCGTTCATAACCCATGGGATCGCTCCTCGGCGGCCATCAGATCCGCCGGTGTATTGATATTAGCAGGATTTTCGAAGAATCGCACGGCCCGCGCTCCGATGGCCTCGGCAAAGGCGCGCATCGAATGTCGTGCGTCGCTGGTCAGCAGCGCATCGAGCGTGGCCGAGGCACTGACGGGCCATAGTCCGATCACCGGCTGGCTTTCGCAATAGGCGGGCGCGGGATGCAACTGGGCGGCCAGATCGTCGGCAATGCCGATGCTGTCGACAGAGCAGGTCAGCACTTCGTCATAGCCTGCGTCTCTCGCATGGTGGAGCGCAGCGGCGATGCCACCCAATGGCCCCATGTCCGCGCGCGGCCAATCGGGCAGCGTCGGCGCCGGAGCCTCCACCCGCCCCACGACCACCATCGCATCGCACTGCGCCGACAGGGCATCCACCGCCCGCGCCAGCAGCGTGCGCCCACCCAGTTCGGCCAGCGCCTTGTCGCTGCCAAAACGGGTGGACCGGCCACCGGCGAGGACGGCGCCGAGGATCATGGTTGCACCGCTGCGCCTGCATGCTTCGACAAGCTCAGCATGAGCGGGTCGAGAGAGATACCTCCAACCAAACTCCGCTCATCCTGAGCCTGTCGAAGGATGTTCACGCAACCCATCACTCGGCCGCTTCCCGCGTCAAATCTGCCCCGAAATCCTCTGGGAAATTGCGCAGTGCCGAAAGCACCGGATAGGGCGTGAAGCCGCCGAGCGCGCAGAGGGAACCGAACTTCATCGTCTCGCACAGGTCTTCGAGCAGAACGATCTCGTCCGCCAGCGTCCGCTCGACCTTGCGGGCGTTGTGCATCTGCGGCAGCGCCTCGACCTTGTCCGGCACGCGACCGGACCTGGCACGGATGCGGTCAATCAGCTCCACCCCGCGGGTCGAGCCAATGCGGCAAGGCGTGCACTTGCCGCAGGATTCGGCCGCGCAGAATTCCATCGCGAAGCGGGCTTGCCTGCTCATGTCTGCCGTATCGTCGAACACGGTGATCCCGGCATGGCCGATCAGGCCATCGGCTGCGGCGAAAGCTTCGTAATCGAACGGCAGGTGGAAATCGGCGGGCGAGTGATAGGCTCCCAATGGCCCGCCTACCTGCACTGCGCGCACCGGTCGGCCCGATGCGGTGCCGCCGCCGATGTCGCCCACCAGTTCGCCCAGCGTGATCCCGAAGCCCACTTCGAACAGTCCGCCGTGCTTCACGTTGCCCGCGATCTGGATCGGCATCGTGCCCTTGGACCGGCCGAAACCGACCGCCGCATAGGCCGCGGCGCCATTGGCCATGATCCATGGCACCGCAGCGAGCGTCAGCACGTTGTTGACCACCGTCGGCTTGCCGAACAGCCCCTCGAGCGCTGGCAGCGGCGGCTTGGCGCGCACTTCGCCGCGCTTGCCTTCCAGGCTGTTGAGCAGCGAGGTCTCCTCGCCGCAGACATAGGCGCCCGCGCCCACGCGCACTTCCAGTTCGAACGGCGCGATGTGGTGCGCCGACGCGCGCACTGCCGCTTCCATCTTGGCAATCGCGTGCGGATACTCGCTGCGGATGTAAATGTAGCCCTTCTGCGCGCCGACGGCATGGGCGGCAATGGCCATGCCTTCGACCAGCATGAAGGGATCACCCTCCATCACCATGCGGTCGGCGAAAGTGGCGCTGTCGCCCTCGTCGGCGTTGCAGACGATGTATTTGCGGTCGGCCTGGGCCTTGGCGACAGTCGTCCACTTGATCCCCGCCGGGAAGCCTGCCCCGCCCCGCCCGCGCAGGCCGGATTCCGTGACTTGCGCAATCGTTGCCTCAGGCCCGACCTCCCGCGCCTTGGCAAGACCCTGCCAACCGCCGTGCTCGGCGTAGTCTTCCAGGCTCAAGGGACGGGTCTTGCCCGCGCGGGCAAAGGTAAAGCGCTGCTGCCGGGCGATGAAGGGATGCGCTTCGATGGCGCCGATCGCCTTGGGCGAGGTCCCCGCGAGCACTGCGGACACGTCGCCCGGCTCAAGCGGGCCAAAGCCCTGGCCATCGATTTCTGCCAAAGGTTCCAGCCAGTGCATCCCCCATGAAGACACGCGCTCCACAGTGCAGCCCGCCGCCACGAAAGCCTCTGCCACTTCGTCCGCGCCGCAGGCCAGCGCCAGCGCATCGTCGCTGATCCGCACCACAGTCGTGCCCCCAGTCACGTTGCCAGTCACGCCAACGCCTCCACCAGCGCGCCCAGCCTTGTCGCATCGAGACGTGCGTGGACCTTGCTGCCGATCATCGCATTCGGGCCCACCGAGCACAGCCCGAGGCAATAGACCGTCTCCACCTTCACCCGCCCGTTCTCGGGCAATCCCGCCGCCAGCACATCGACGCCCCGCGCCTGGCAGGCCTCAGCCCGGCACAGCTTCAGGACCGGGCGCGCGTCAGGCTCGGCGTGGAAGTCATGGTAGAAGCTGACGACACCCTGCACCTCGGCGCGGCTCAGGTTCAGTGCCTGCGCGATCGTGCGGATGGCCTCTTCCGAAACATGGCCATATTCGGCCTGCACATCGTGCAGGATCGGAAGCAGCGGGCCTTCCCGGCCAGCGTGGGCGGCGATGATGTGGGGCAATCGTTCCATGGCAGTCCGATCTTGTCCGAAAGACACGTCCGGTCAAATCGAAAAAGTCGAAGCCTGATAGGATTATCCTATCAAACTCCGGCAAGACTGCGTGCCACGGCCAGCGCCGTGCTGGCCATCGGGCTCAACGGCACGCGATTGACCACCACCAGCCCGATCCGGCGCGGTTCGTCACCATCATCGAGCACGGCGCAGCGTGCCCACTGCAGGCCCGCCAGCAGGCTGGCATAAGTATCGGGCACGATTGTGCAGAACCCGCCCGAGCGGACCAGATCAAACAGCGTGACATAACTGTCGGCTACTGCGCGCGGCGTGATTGCCAAGCCGCGATCCAGCATTCGCGCATCGAGAATCCGCCGGAACTGCATGCCCTGATGCAGCAGGCAGAGCGGTTGCGCAGAAGCCTCCTCCCACCCGATCTCGGTCAAATTCCCGAGTGGACCATCAGCCCGCGTCACGAACAGGTAGCGCTCAGCGTGCAGTGGAACGGACAGGACATTGGCCGGAGTTTCGTGATCGAGATAGGTCAGGCCTGCGTCGCATTCAAAATTGTTCAGCGCCCGCTCGATCTCGCGCGATGTGGCTGAACGCACCGCAAGGCTCAGGCCTGAATGCCGCTTCAGCAGGGTCTCGCCGAACTGTCCGGCCAGCGGCAGCGCGGCGGGGATGGCCGCCAGCGCGAACTGGCCGGTAATCGCCGCAGAACTCGCGGCGACCGAGCTCGTCATGCCTGCAACGGCGCCAAGGATCTGTTCGGCCCAGGGCAGCATGGCCTCGCCGTGCGCGGTCAGCCCCACGAATCTCCGGTCACGCTCGATCAGCCGGTGGCCAACCTCGCGCTCCAGGGCGGAAAGCCCGGCAGAGAGCGTTGGCTGCGAAACACCGCATTCCTGCGCCGCATTGGCGAAATGCCGCAGCCGGGCAATGGTCACGAAATAGCGGAGCTGGCGGGGGTGCATGATTGCAGCCTAGGTTGATAGGATGCACCTATCAAGAGTGCCCCTTCCCCAAATGGCAGGTCTCGCAACCGCCGGACGAGGCCCATATGCAGCCAATGGAACGTGCTCAGCCCCCGGAACCGAACCTGACGGTGTGGTATGATGGCGCCTGCCCGATCTGCTCGCGCGAGATCGCGGCAATGCGGCGGCTTGATCGCAAGGGCGCGATCGCTTTTGTCGACATCGCCGATCCTGCCCAGCCCTGTCCGGTCGATCGCACCGAAGCGCTGGCGCGGTTTCATGTGACTGAGGGCGAGCGGATCCTGTCGGGCGCGGCGGCGTTTGCGGCGATGTGGCGGGCCATTCCGGCGTTGCGCTGGCTTGGCCTGCTGGCCCGCGTGCGCCCGGTCGAACAAGTGCTGGAGCACTGCTATCGCGCGTTCCTGCTGATCCGTCCCCGATTGCAAAGGCTGTTGAAATGAGAGGATCGCGTTATCGCAAGGTGCCTTCGGCGCGGCTATCGCGCCTGGCTGCGTTTGGCCAGCTGGCAGGCGGCGTGGCGGGGGGCGTGCTGGCGGAAGGCGCGCGCAGGCTGGCGCGCGGCGAAGCGCCGAAACTGTCGGACCTTTTGTTGACTCCCGGCAATGCCATGAGAGTTGCCGACCAGCTCTCGCGCCTGCGCGGCGCGGCGATGAAGCTGGGGCAGATGATCTCGCTTGATGCCGGAGATGTTCTGCCGCGCGAATTGACCGAGATCCTGTCGCGATTGCGCGATTCTGCGCATTACATGCCGCCTGCCCAGTTGGAGCGCGTGCTGAGCGCTGAGTGGGGTGCGGGGTGGCGCTCTAAGTTTCGGCACTTCGGGGCGCAGCCGATTGCCGCCGCCTCGATCGGGCAGGTGCAAAAGGCAGTCCTGCCCGATGGCCGTGTGCTGGCCATCAAGGTGCAATACCCTGGAATTGCTGCCAGTATCGATGCCGACGTGGACAATGTCGCCACGCTTCTGCGCGTCTCCGGGCTGCTGCCTCAGGGCCTCGACATCAATCTCCAACTCTCGGAGGCAAAGCGGCAACTCCACGAGGAGTCTGACTATCTCCGCGAGGCAGAGATGATGCAGCGCTATGGCACGATGCTTGCCGGCGAGGATGCATTTCTGGTCCCCCAGGCATACGCCCCTCTTTCGGGCCGCAACGTCCTGGCGATGGATTTCATCGAAGCGCGTCCGGTCGAAAGCCTACTCACCGCGCCTCTGGAAGTGCGCAACAAGGCCATGGGGGCGCTGCTCGGCCTGACCTTGCGTGAACTGTTCGCGTTCGGGTTCATGCAGACTGATCCGAACTTCGCCAATTTCCGCTGGCAGGCTGAAACCGGCAAGCTCGTGCTGCTCGATTTCGGTGCCGCGCGTGAGGTTCCGGTGGCCACGAGCGAGGCCTACCGGCGGATGATGCTGGCGGGGCTGGCCGAGGATCGCGATGCGCTGCGCGTGGCCCTGACCGAAGTCGGTTTCGTTTCCGGTCAACAACTTGCTCGTCACGGCGCGGCGTTTGACCGGATGCTGGACATATTGATCGGCCATCTTGGAAAGCCCGGCCTGTTCGATTTCTCCGACCGCTCCTTTGTCGAGCGCGTGCGCGCCGAGGCCGAAAAGGTCGCGGCAGACCGCGCATCGTGGCACGTCCCGCCAGTCGACACGCTGTTCGTCCAGCGCAAGGTCAGCGGCACCGCGCTGCTGGCCATCCGCATGAAGGCGCAGCTCCCCTTGCGCGAAATGGTGGCAGAGGCAATCGGAGGGGACTGTCCTCCACAGCAAACGCTTCGTCGCGCATTGGGTTAGCAACGGAACAGGCGAGTGGAAATTCCGTTTGCCTTTCATGCAGATAGATCTTGACCAGCGAAGCACCACTGGCCCCCGGTTCCAAAGCGACACGATCCAGCAGACACTGGCCCGCTGGAACCGCGAGCGGCTGAGTCCGCAGTTTCCGTCCGACGACTGGAACCAACATTTCGAGCATGAAGCGCAGATGCGCTATCTCGAAACCTCATTTCTCGAGGAACTGCGCGCCGAGGTCCGAGAGCGCGCAGGCGAAGCGCCAACCGATGTCGACGGCTTTGTCGAATGGTTCGAAGACCTCAAGCTAACCGGTCCCGGTCAGGGCGATCCGCTGTTCCCCTGGCTCGCGGAAAACGCCGATGAAGCGCAACTGCGCTGGTTCTTCGAACAGGAAGCGGCAGGCGAAGCCGGGTTCGACGATCTTGTCGCCTATACGCAGGTCAAGCTCCCGGTCAGCGCCAAGCTCGAACTTGCCCGCAACTACTGGGACGAGATGGGTCGGGGCAACGTGCGCGGCATGCACGGACCGATGCTTAATGATCTGGCCGTGACCATGGGCGTGGAGCCGACCATCGAGAACACCGTCTGGGAAAGCCTTGCGCTCGCCAACGCGATGACGGGCATGGCCACCAATCGCCGTTTTGCGTGGCATTCGGTCGGCGCGCTTGGGGTGATCGAACTGACCGCTCCGGGCCGTTCGGCCATGGTCGCCAAGGGCCTGCGCCGCATCGGCCTGTCCGACCGTGAACGCCGCTACTTCGATCTTCATGCCGTGCTCGACGTGAAGCACAGCGAGGACTGGAACCGCGAGGCGTTGCGCCCGCTCGTCGAGGAAGACCCGCGCCGTGCGACGGCCATGGCCGAAGGCGCGCTGATGCGTCTGATGTGCGGTGAGCGCTGCTTCGCACGTTATCGTGCGACACTCTGGGGATAACCTCACATCACGATGTGATTTCTGTTGACCTGTGCCATCGCGATGTGACAAACGCGACTCATGGCACAGGACATTGTGGCGCGTGCGCGCAAGCTCATCGAGGATCGGATCATTTCGCGGGCAGCGCTTGCCCGCGCGGCAGGTCTGCACCCCAACACCTTGCGCGACGCCCTGTCGCCTGACTGGAATCCCACGGCAGATACGCTGACCAAGCTCGAACGGGCAATGGACGACAGTGACGAAGAGGACTTCGCGCTGGCGACGGTCGAGGAAATCATTGCCGACGTCCGCAATGGCCGCATGGTCATCCTCGTCGATGACGAAGACCGCGAGAACGAAGGCGATCTGGTCATCCCGGCACAGATGGCAACCCCCGAATCCATCAACTTCATGGCCACCCACGGCCGCGGGTTGATCTGCCTGTGCCTCACGTCCGAACGCGCCGACAAGCTCGGCCTCGAACTGATGAGCCGCAACAACGGCACGCGCCATGGCACGGCCTTCACCGTCTCGATCGAGGCGCGCGAGGGCGTCGACACCGGCATTTCCGCAGCGGACCGCGCCCGCACCGTTGCCGTGGCGGTCGATGCCACCAAGGGCCGTGACGATATCGTGACGCCGGGCCACGTCTTCCCGCTGATCGCCCGCGACGGCGGTGTCCTCGTCCGCGCCGGCCACACCGAAGCCGCGGTCGACCTGCCGCGCCTCGCCGGCCTCAACCCCTCGGGCGTGATCTGCGAGATCATGAACGACGATGGCACGATGGCGCGCCTCAACGACCTCATCCCGTTCGCCCGCAAGCATGGCCTCAAGATCGGCACGATCCGCGACCTGATCGCCTATCGCCGCCGTCACGACCATCTTGTCGAATGCCTCGACCAGGCACCGTTCCACACCGATTACGGCGGCGAGTTCACGATAAAGACCTATCGCAACAAGGTCGACGGTTCCGTCCATCTCGTGCTGCAGAAGGGCCACATCCTGCCCGACACACCGACGCTGGTGCGCATGCACTCGATCTCGGTCCTGTCCGATGTGCTCGGCCAGCCGGGACCGCGCAAGCGCATCCTGCAGCGCGCCATGAGCGAGATTGGCGAGGCAGGCTCAGGCGTCATCGTGCTGCTGATGCCCACCGATCCCGAACAGCTGATCCGCGAGGTCGGCGGCACCGCGGGGCACGACATGGAGCTGCGCAGCTACGGCATCGGCGCGCAGATCCTTGCCGACCTCGGCATTCACGACATGATCCTGCTGACCAACTCACACCACAACCTCGTCGCGCTCGAAGGCTATGGCCTGAACATCGTTGGCGAGCGGGCGATTCCCGCAGCCTGAAGCTTCGGCACGAACGACGAACGGTTCAGGTCGTGGCGCTTGCCGCCATGACCTGACGTCCATCGGCGGCAAAGGCGGCGAGTTCGACCGCGCCCCCATCCTCGCGCATTACCAGATGCAGCGCCTCGCCGGAGATCGCTGGCGAAAGCCCCCGAAAGGCAAAGCTTTTCAGCGCGTTGTCGCCCAGCTCTGCCTGCGCCAGATCGAGCAGGAGCGTCGCCGTCAATGGCCCGTGCACGACCAGCCCGCGATAGCCTTCGACTTCCGTGGCATATGGCAGGTCGTAGTGGATACGGTGGCCGTTGAAGGTCAGCGCCGAATAGCGGAACAGCAGCGGCTCGTCCGGGGTTATCGCCCGGTGCGCGGTCCATGACCCCGGATGGAAGGTGCCCTCCCCCAACGGCGGCGGGACCAAGGGCAAGCCAGCGGCGGCGGCATCGCGATAGACCACGCTCTGCACTTCGCGCACGGCCAATTCGCCATAGCACAGCGTCTCATGAGCAACATCCACGAAGACCAGCGCTCCACTGGCACCCCGTTTTTCAGTGATCGCCGCAACCGAAGACCGCCGCTCGACCGCCGCGCCAAGCACGAGCGGCGCAAGAAACTCCACCTTGCTCGACGCCCACATCCGGCGCGGCAGCGGCACCGGCGGCAGGAAGCTGTCCGGGCTGTCATCGCGCAGCGGATGACCGTCAGCCCCCAGCGCCGAGGTTGGCGCATCGGGCGTGCACAGGCACCAGTGGAAGCCTTGCGGCATGGTCCCGTCGGGGGGCGCCGCGCGATCGAGCGTTGCCAGCCAGCGCGCGGCAAGTCCGGCGTCGGCGCGGTCAACCCGCCGCTCGGTCCGGCCAATCCACGCGTCCCACCGATCCCCGTCCACGTCACCCATCAGTTGCGCCCTTCCAGCAGCCCGCGCGCGATGACCTGCGCCTGTATTTCCGCCGCGCCTTCGAAGATGTTGAGGATGCGTGCATCGCACAGCACGCGGCTGATCTCGTACTCCAGCGCATAACCGTTGCCGCCATGGATCTGCAGCGAGGCATCGGCGTTGGACCATGCCGCGCGCGCCGCCAGCAGCTTGGCCATGCCGGCCTCGATATCGCAGCGCTTGCCTGAATCCTTGGCGCGGGCGGCGGCGTAGGTCAGCTCGCGCGCAAGCACCATGTCGACCAGGCTCATCGCCAGCTTGTCGGCCACGCGCGGAAACAGGACGATGGCTTTGCCGAACTGCTTGCGGTTCAGCGCGTAATCCAGCCCCAGTTCCAGCGCGCGTCTTGCCACGCCGACAGCGCGCGCGGCGGTCTGGATGCGCGCACCCTCGAAAGTCCGCATCAGCTGCTTGAAGCCCTGCCCCTCCTCGCCGCCGAGCAAGGCATCGCCCGGCGCGCGCAGGCCATCGAACTGCAGCGCATATTCGCGCATCCCGCGATAGCCGAGAACCTCGATCTCGCTGCCGCTCATGCCTGCCGCCGGGAATGGTTCATCCTCCGTCCCGCGGGGCTTGGGCACCAGCAGCATCGACAGCCCGCCATAGCCCTTGGCATCTGGGAGCGTGCGGGCCAGCAAGGTCATCAGGTCCGACCGGGCGGCATGGGTTATCCATGTCTTCGCGCCATCGATCACCCAGCCCTCGCCCTCCCGCCGTGCGCGGGTTTGCAGTGAGCCGAGATCGGACCCGGTATCGGGTTCGGTGAACACCGCCGTCGGCAGGACCTCCCCGCTGGCGATGGCTGGAAGCCACCGTGCCTTCTGCGCCTGTGTCCCGCCCAGCACGATCAGCTCGCCCGCAATCTCGGAGCGCGTGCCGAGCGACCCGGCGCCGATCCAGCCGCGCGAAAGTTCTTCGGTGACGAGGCACATCACCAGCTTGCCAAGACCAAGCCCGCCGAACGCCTCGGGGATGCACACCCCGAACGTGCCGAGATCGGCCATTGCCCGTACCGTTTCGTCCGGAATCAGCGCATTGGCGAGGTGCCACTTGTGGGCGTGGGGCACGATCTCGGCATCGGTGAAACGGCGGAACTGGTCGCGGATCGTATCGAGATCGGCGTCGCCGAGGCTCTCCGAGGGCCACTGCCCTGCGGCCAGAGCGCTCGCCACTCCGGCGCGCGCCTTGGCGTGGTCCACGTCGAGCAGGCCCGCGCAATCCTGCGCCAGTTCGCGCGCCTCGGCGGTCAGCCCCAGATCGGCCGGGCGCAGGATCTCGTTCTGCCCCATGGGCAGGCCGCCCACCATCTGGCCCAGCGTCTCGGCGAAGGCCAGACGGGCCACCGTTTGGTCGAGAGCAGAGCCAGACCGTTCGGCCCACCCCGCCACAGCCTCAAGCGCGGCAACGCTTGTCGCGATCCAGGCAAGGCCGTGGGCGGCACGCTGATGCTCATCGATCCGCGCGCCTTCCAGCCGCCTGGTCAAGGCCCCCTGCGCCGCTGCCTGATAGCGGCGCGCCGCGCCCAATTCCTCCTCAAGCATCCTGTTCTTTTTCCGGATTGTAGAATGTAAGCATTGCTATTATCGCCACGGCATGAAAGTCAACGTGGCCTTCTTGTCATCTGACGTCGGGCGCCTGTTCCGCAAGCGCTTTGCCGCCAGTGCCCAGCACTTCGGCGTGACCGGACCGCAGTGGCGCATGCTGGCCGCGATCCAGCGCGATCCGGGCACCAACCAAGGCGCCCTGGCGGGCTGGCTTGAAGTGGAGCCGATCACGGCCGGACGCATGATCGACCGGCTCGAGAAGATGGGGCTGGTCGAACGGCGCGATAACCCCGCCGACCGGCGCTGCTGGTGCCTCTATCTTACTGCGAAGGGCGAGGAGCTGATCCGGTCGATGACGCCGCTGGCGCAGCAGGCCATCGGCGAGGCGGTTTCCGGCCTGACGGATGAAGAACACGCTCAACTCCTTTCGCTGCTCGAACGTGTGCGCAGCAACCTTTCCGATGACCCCACTCCCGAAGCGAACCTGATCCATGGCCGAGGCTGATCCCTTTCCCCCCCAGAACGCACCTGCCGCGCAAGCCGCGAAGGAGCACGTTGGCGAGACCCGTTCGAGGCGCTCCCGCACGATCCTCATGGTGCTCGGGCCCGTCGTCGTCGTGGCCGGCGCGCTGTGGTACTGGTTCGGCAACCAGGGCACCGTCTCCACCGACAACGCCTATATCAAGCAGGATATCGTCGCCGTCGCCGGCGAGGTCAGCGGCCTGATCACCAAGGTCAACGTGCGCGAGAACCAGCACGTCAAGGCGGGCGACGTCCTGTTCACGATCGACCCTGCCACTTTCGACGCCACGATCCGCCAGGCCGATGCGCAGATTGCCACGGCGCAGGCCAAGGTTACCGCCTTGAACGCCGACGTCGCCGCCAAGGCCGCGGCACTTGCCGCCGCCAACGACGACCTTGCCCTCGCCCAAGCCAACTTCTCGCGCGAGAAGGCGCTGATGGACAAGGGCTTCAACACCCGCGCTCGCATGGACGCGGCAGAGCATGCCGTGGCCGTGGCTCGCGACCGCATCGTCTCGATCCGCGCCGAAGTGGCGCAGGCCCGCTCGGAACTGGCCACCGGTGCGCAGGTGCCGGGCGTCAATCCCGCCATCGCCGCCGCGCAGGCCAATCGCGCCAAGGCCACTCTCGACATGGAGCGCACGGTCGTGCGCGCGCCCGCCGATGGCGTGGTCACGCAAGTCACGCGCCTGCAGGTCGGCCAGATGGTCTTTCCCGGCGTGCCGATGGTCTCGATCGTGCGCGACGGCAGCGCCCGGGTGGACGCGAACTTCAAGGAAACCGACCTGAACCACATGCGTCCCGGCCAGCCGGCCGAGATCGAGATAGACGCCTATCCCGGACTGAAGCTGAAGGGACACGTCGAATCCATCGGAGCCGGCACGGGTTCGGAATTCTCTGTTCTCCCGGCGCAGAACGCCACCGGCAATTGGGTCAAGGTGATCCAGCGCGTGCCGGTCCGCATTGCCATCGACAGCAAGTCGGAGCGACCGCTGATCGCCGGCCTCAGTTCCGACGTCACCGTCCATGTCGGCAAGTAGCGCCGAGCAACCACCGCTGGTCTCGCGCAACCGGCCGCTGATGCTGGTCGGTTCGATGGCGGCGATGGTGATGTACACGCTCGACACCACGATCGCCAACGTCGCCCTGCCACACATGACGGCTTCGCTTAGCGCGACGCAGGATACCATCACCTGGGTCCTGACCAGCTATGTGCTGGCCTCGGCCGTGGCGCTGCCGCTGGCAGGCTGGCTGGTGGACAAGTTCGGCATCCGCAACATGATGCTGATGTCGGTGTTGCTGTTCACCGTGGCCTCGATGCTGTGCGGTGTGGCGCAGAATCTTGAACAGATGGTGTTTTTCCGGATCCTGCAGGGACTCGGCGGCGCGTTCCTCTCGCCCTTGGCCCAGACAGTCACGCTCGATTCCAGCACAGCGGCGGAACGGCCCCGGATGATGGGGCTTTACACCCAGGGCGTCATGCTGGGACCGATCACCGGGCCGATCATCGGCGGCTTCCTGACCGACAACTACAACTGGCGGTGGGTTTTCTACGTCAACCTGCCGGTGGGCCTGATCTGCTTCCTACTGTTGTGGCTCTATCTTCCCAAGACCCCGACGCGGCAGCGGCGCGTGGACTTCACTGGCTGGCTGCTGGTGGCGCTGACAGTCTCGGCGCTTCAGCTGATCCTTGACCGGGGCCTGACGCTCGACTGGTTCGCCTCGGCCGAGATCGTGACTTACGCGGTCGTGGCCCTGGCCGGAGCCTGGCTTGCCGTGTTCCATCTTGCCGGCACGGCGCAGCCGCTGTTCCCGGCGGCGCTATTCCACGATCGCAACTTCACCGTGGGCCTGGCCTTCATGTTCCTGATCGGCCTGGTGATGATGTCGGTCATGGCGCTGCTGCCGGGTTTGCTTCAGCAAATCTACGGCTACACTCCGCTGCAATCAGGCATGCTGCTGGCCCCGCGCGGCATCGGCATGCTGGCCTCGATCACCCTGTTCGGGCGGTTCATGACCAAGGTCGATGCGCGCGCCTTACTGGCGCTGGGCCTGCTGCTGATGGGCGGCTCGATGTGGCTGATGACCGGCTGGTCGCTGGAGATGCCGCGCGGCCCGATCATCTTCGCCGGGCTGCTGCAGGGGCTGGGCCTGTCGTTCACGTTCATGCCGATGAACCTGATCTCCTTCGCCACGCTGCCGCCGCACTTGCGCACCGATGCCTCGAGCCTTGGCAACCTGATGCGCAACCTGGGTTCTTCCATCGGCATTTCGGCCGCTTCGGTGGAGCTTGCCCGCAACATCCAGGTCAATCACGCCGAGATCGGCGCGCATGTCACGCGCACCCTGGTGCCGTTCGATCTGGACCGGGTGACGGCCTATGGCGGCATGGGCGAGACAATGTTGCGGGTGATGGACGGGATGGTAAACCAGCAGGCCGCGATGATTGCCTACATCAACGACTTTTACGCAATGGCGATCGCCTGTGTTGTGGCCATTCCCCTGCTCATGCTGGTGCGTCCGGCAAAGCCAGCTCCGCCTCGCTGATCCTGTCACCGCTGGACAAAAAAATGGGGCCGACTTGCGCCAGCCCCTTTTGAAGTTTGGGAGAGGATGCCTGAAAGGCCTGTTCGCTATGCGAGTTCCTCCGGATTCAAGCAAATGAGAATAACGCCTCTAAATTTGCGTTTTATGCAACTACAGCCCGCTTGGCAGCGAGGACCGTATTGCTGAGCAGGCAAGCGATGGTCATCGGACCGACCCCGCCCGGCACCGGAGTGACCGCCTTGGCGTGATCGAGTTCATGCGTGGCACAATCGCCGACGATTTTCGTGTTGCCATCGTGATCAACGACGCGGGTGATGCCGACGTCGATCACCACCGCGCCGGGCTTCACCCAATAGCCGCGCACCAGATGCGGCGCACCGGCCGCGGCGACGATGATATCGGCCTTGCGCGCCACGTCGGGCAGGTCCTTCGTCTCGATGTGCGTTACCGTGACCGTTGCTTCGCGTTCGAGAAGGAGCATGGAGACAGGTTTGCCTACGATATTGGACTTGCCGATCACCACGACGTTCAGGCCGCGATAGTCGTCGATCACGCTATCCAGCAGGAGCATGACCCCCAGCGGAGTGCAAGGAACGAGGCCGCCCGTACCGGTGGAAAGGCGGCCGACGTTGACGGGGTGAAAGCCGTCGACGTCCTTGCCGGGATCGATGCGATCAAGCACCAGAGCTGCGTCGATGTGCTTGGGCAGAGGCAACTGGACAAGGATGCCATGGACCTTGGGGTCAGCATTCAGCTCGTCGATCAGGGCCAACACCACGTCCTGCGCGGTGTCCGCAGGCAGGCGATGCTCGATCGAGCGGATGCCGGCCTTGCGGCACTGGGCAATCTTGCGACCGACATAGACTTCGCTCGCCGGATCGTTGCCGACAAGGATCACGGCAAGGCCGGGCGCATCACCGCCCGCTGCGACGATTTCCGCCACTTCTGCGGCGGTGCGCGCCAGCACCTGCGCGGCCAGCGCCTTGCCATCGATAATCTGGGCCATTGCCTGTTCCTCAACCGATAATTTGTATGTGTTGCATACAATATTAGCGATGGGATGCGCCGAATGCAACCGCTTCGGGCACGACGTCTGCCAGCACGTGGGCCAGTGCCCGGGCATTCAGGTCGCGCGCCTTCTCCTCGGTCTCCGCCTCGCTGTAGCAGCGCAATTCCGGCGCATTGCCTGAAGGACGGAAATGGATGATCGCACCATCAGCAAAACTCATGCGATAGCCATCGGTCGTGTCGATGCCGGTGGGGAAGCCGGCAATCTCGCCGAACAGGCGGGCGATGCGGGCAAGCTGCTCGTCTTCTTCGCCGTGGCTGAGGAAGGCAATCAGCGCGGCGCTGTTTTCCTGCGGGAAATCGGCAACCCGATCGGAGAAGGTGAAGCGCGGCGGCAGTTCGGCGACGACTTCGGCCAGAGGGCGTTCCCTGGCATTCATCACCACCGCGATGATCGGTAGCAGGGCATCGCGCGTTGGCAGCGGCGCCAGATCGTCGACCGCGCTGCCGAGCAGGAACCCGCCATTGGCCTCGTAACCGCAAACCCGCGCGCTCGTGTCCGCGTCGGCCGCGTCCATCATCGCGCGGATCACGTAGGGCGAGCCGATGCGCGTGCGCACCACCTTTGGCGCCGCGCCGCTCAATTCCAGCACGGTGTTTGAGCTGACCGGCGTCACCACCACGTCCGCTGCCACCGCCCGCGCGCACAGCAGGCCGACGATGTCACCTCGCAACCACGTACCGCGGGCATCGGCCACCAGCGGACGGTCGGAATCGCCATCGGTGGAAATGATCGCATCGACCTTGTTCTCGGCCGCCCAGCTGGCAGCCAGTGCAATGTCTTCCTCGCGGATCGCTTCCGTATCGACCGGCACGAACACCGTCTCGCGCCCGAACGGCACGGCAGTGGCGCCCAGCGCCTCGACCGCCCGGACCAGCACATCGCGCCCCACTGCAGTGTGCTGATAGACGCCGATGGTCAGTCCGCTGAGCGCATCTGCCCCGAAATGACGGACATAGCGCGCGATGTATTCGTCCTCGACCGGCGTCACCTCGGGCAGGGGCACCGGCGCCAACAGGCTGTCATCGTTGCCGAAGCGCGAGGGATCGATCTTGACCCGCTGCCCGACGATGCCGGCCTCGTCGCTCTTCAGCACTTCACCGTGCGGACGATAGAACTTGATGCCATTGCGGTCGGCCGGAATGTGACTGCCCGTGACCATGATCGAAGGCATGCCCACGCCAGCGTTGTTCCCCATCGCATGGAACGCCAGCGCCGGCGTCGGCGTCAGCCCGCAGAACACCACCTCCCCGCCGCAATCACGCACCGCGGTGGCACAGGCGGCCAGGATGCGCGGCGTGCTGGTCCGGAGGTCACCGGCCAAGGCAACGCGATCTCCAGTGGAGAACTCTCCGATCTGGCGCAGATACTGGAGAAAGGCAGTGGCATAGGCATGGCACAGCTTGTCGGTCATGCTGGAGGCCAGCCCGCGCACGCCGCTGGTACCGAACGGGACCCCGCTCGACGCCATCAGTTCGGCCACGGTCACGCCTGCTTCAACGCCCAAGTCGTTCATTCGCCATCACTTTCCAGTTTCACCGCTTCGCACGAGACAGCCGCGCCAACGGTGCATGAGCGCGTGCGGCACGCCCTCGCTAGGTCGCGCCACACCCACCGAGGCGAACCGGAAGCCGTGGGTTCCGTTCCCGATTCACCGTTCGCACCGGCGCTTTATCCGCTCGAACGCTCCTCGTCTGCCCCCGAGCACACCTTGCAGGACAGCAAAAAAAGTTCACACAACGTTGGCACAAAGACACCGAACCATCCCCATTTGTGCTGCAACTGCGAAGAACGGATTCTCGAGACACGATGGCAGCCCCCCAGACCGACGCGTCCGCACACGCGGAGCACCACCCTGTTCCCACCTTCCGCGACTTCTTCCGCTGGGCAGGACCGGTGCTGGGGCCGGATACGGCGTTCTTCCGTCTCGCATTGCTGTTCGGCGCGGCGATCTCGCTGCTCTCGCTGGCGACGCCGATCTCGGTGCAGTTGCTGATCAACTCGGTCGCCAACACCGCCATGCCGGCACCACTGCTCACGCTGGCCGCGATCCTGTTCGTCCTGCTGCTGATCTGGGGCGTACTCAGCGCATTCCGCGTCCATCTCCTTGCCAAGTTCGAGCGCCGCTTCTTCGCCCGCCTTGTCGCCGAGATCACGCTGCGCGCGGTTCATGCGCAGAACCCGTTCTTCGTCGATTCCCGCCGCGGGGACCTGTTCAACCGCTTCTTCGACATGGGCATCGTCCAGAAATCGCTGACCAGCCTGCTGATCGGCGGCTTCACCATCGTTCTGCAAAGCTTCGTCGGACTTGTGGTGACGAGCTTCTACCACCCGTTCTTCCTTGCCTTCAACGTGGTGCTGGTGCTGATCGTGCTGGTGATCTGGCGGATCTGGGCCAATTCCTCGATCGCCAGTGCCGTCGCGAAGAGCCATGCCAAGCACGCCACTGCGCACTGGCTTGGCACGGTCGGCGGGTCGAACGGCGTCTACAAGTCCAGCCGGCACATGGCCTATGCCATCCGGCGCTCGGAAGAGATGACGGCGGGTTATGTCGCGGCGCATCGCCACCATTTCCGCTACACCTTCGGCCAGACGATTGCCTTGCTCCTGCTCTATGCCCTGTCCAGCGCCGGCCTGCTGGCGATGGGCGGATGGCTGATCCTGCAGGGTGAGCTGTCGATCGGCCAGCTGGTCGCGGCAGAGCTGATTCTCTCCGGCGTGTTCTACGGCATCGCCCAGCTCGGCACTTACCTTGAAGTGCTCTACGAGCTTTCGGCGAGCCTGGAGGAACTGCACCTGTTCTGGGAAGTGCCGCAGGAAGCATCACCCAAGGACAACGCCGCCTGCCCGCCCGATGGCGCGATCCGCCTGCGCCAGGTCCACCACGGCGATCACTTGCTCGATTTCTCGGTGCCGAGCGGCGCGCAAGTCGGCGTGCTGGCCGCGCCCGGAGTGGAGCGAACGCTCGCCACCTTGCTCAAGCGGCTGGAAGTGCCGCGTTCGGGCATCGTCGCGGTCGGCGGGGCTGACCTCGCCACGCTCGACATGTATCGCCTGCGCTCGGACGTGATCGTGCTTGACCGGCCGACCATCGTCGAGATGTCGGTGCGCGAATACCTCGGCCTGGGAGACCCGACCCGTCCCGAGGCGCAGATCGATGCGCTCGAGATTGTCGGGCTTGCTCGGCGTGTCGGCTCGCTGCCGGGCGGTCTCGACGCTCTGCTTTCCAGCTCGGGCTATCCGCTGACGGTGGGCGAGACGATGGCGCTCAAGCTGGCAGGCGCTCTCGTCGCGCGGCCGCGCGTGCTGATGCTCTCACCACTCTACGACATGCTCCCGCCAGCCCGCCTGGAACGCGCGCTTGCCGCGCTGCGGCCGCACGGCACCACGATCCTGCAGTTCACCAATCGTCCCGAGGGCCTCAAGCGTGACTCCTGGCTGTGGCTTGGCCCTGACAGGCAGGCCGAGGGCCTGACCGTGGACGACGTGATGCATTTTGCGCACACGGCCCTTGGCGCAGGAGGGGAGGGCTGAGCCATGGCTGCCAAAACCTCTACCCACGGGCACGACCTTTCCGGCTTCGCCACGCTGTCGAGCCTGAAGGTGCCGCGCACCACCCGCACGCTCGGCCGCATGATCGCCATCGCTATCCCGCTGCTGCTGGTGCTGCTGTTCGCAGTCAAATGGGTGCAGACAGCTCCCGGCCGCGGCGATGTCATCGCGCTCAACCCCGAAGACCGCGTGCAGCAGGTAACCGCGCTCGTGCCCGGCCGCGTCGAGAAGTGGTTCGTCGTCGATGGCCAGCTGGTCAAGCAGGGCGATCCGATCGCCCGGATCATCGACAATGATCCCGACCTGCTCACCCGCCTCGCGGCAGAGCGCGAGCAGGTGGTGGCGCAGATTGAAGCCGCCCAGCAGGCGATGGCCACTGCCCGGCTCGACGTGAACCGCTCCTCGCAGCTCTACGCCGAAGGGCTTGCCGCCCGGCGCGACTACGAGGCTACGCAAATCAAGGTGGCCGAACTCAACGCCAAGCTGGCCGAGGCCCGTGCCAAGCTGAGCAAGGTCGACATCGCGCTCAACCGCCAGTCGGCGCAGCTGGTCCGCGCCCCCCGCGACGGTCGCATCCTCTCGCTCAACACCGCCGCCGGGGCCACGCTGATCAGCGCCGGCGATCTCCTCGCCACGATCGCGCCAGAGCGGCAGCAGCGCGTTGTCGAGTTGCTGGTCGATGGCCGCGATGCCGCGCTGGTGCGCAAGGGGCAGGCGGTGCGGCTGAACTTCGAAGGCTGGCCAGCCATCCAGTTCAGCGGCTGGCCCTCGGTGGCGCAGGGCATGTTCGATGGCCGCGTGCTGACGATCGACCCTTCGGCCCAGCCCAACGGCCTGTTCCGCGTGCTGGTGGAACCGATGCCCGGCAAGCCCGCCTGGCCGAACGACAACTACGTCCGCCTCGGCTCCAAGGTGCGCGGCTGGATCCAGATGGAAACGGTGACGATCGCCTACGAACTGTGGCGCCAGCTCAATGACTTCCCTCTGGAATTCCCCACCCCGGTCGATGCCGGGCCGCGCAAGGGCAATGGGCTCAAGGCCCTGTCCGACAAGGAGGAGACCAAGGGCAAGAACGACGCCAAGGGCGGAGCCTACGGCAGCGGCAGTTACGGCGAGGAAGAGGACGCGAAGTGATCGCCCGTTTCCTCGTCGCCCTGCTCGCCCTGCTCGCCTTGGGCGGCGCGGCGCGAGCGCAGGAGCTGACCCTGCGCGAGGTGCTGCAATCCTCGGCAACCCACGCGCCGCAAATCCTCGAGGCGATGGCCCGCCAGCGCCAGGCCGATGCCCGCCTGCTAACTGCCGAGGGCCAGTTCGACCTCGTCTTCAATGCCGAGGCGACGGCCCGCCCCCTGGGCTACTACAACGGATCCACCGCCGAGGTTTCGGCATACCGACCGCTGCAGAACAACGGCGGCCAGGTCTATGGCGGCTATCGCAAGTCGATCGGCGATTTCGCCTCGTACGAAGGCAAGTCCATCACCAACGAACTCGGCGAGATCAAGGCCGGCGTGCTGTTCTCGCTGCTGCGCGACCGGGTGATCGACGAACGGCGCGGCCGGCGCGAACTGGCCGGCTTCGATATCGAACTGGCCGAACTCGATCGCGATCTTGTCGCCATCGGCGTGCAGCGCCGCGCAATCGAGGCATACCAGCTGTGGGTCGCGGCGGGCCTGCGGGTGAAGATCTATCGCGAGATCTTCGAGCTCGCGCGCGAACGGCAGAGCTCGATCGAGCGCCAGATCGTCCTCGGCGCGCGGCCTTCGATCCTCGGCACCGAGAACCAGCAAAACATCGTGCGCCGCCAGGCCCTGCTCGTCCGCGCCGAACAGGACCTGCAACTGCAGGCCAACGCGCTCTCGCTGTTCCTGCGCGACGGCCTTGGCCAGCCGGTGGTCCCCTCGCCGGATCGCCTGCCCCCGCGCCAGGTTGACAACGTCACTCCCCGCCTTGTCGACCAGAGCAGCGCCATCGCCGCCCGGCCCGATCTCCAGGCGCTGCTCACCCGGATCGAGCAAACCGGCATCCGCGCCCGCCTCGCCGAGAACGAACTCAAGCCTCGGCTCGACGTCCGCGTGGAAGCATCGAAGGACTTCGGGGACGGATCGCCGGTGCGCCGTCCGACCGAGGGCATTTTTGGCCTGCGCTTCTCGGTCCCGCTCGAACAGCGCGCCGCCAAGGGACGCATTGCCGAAGTGGCGGCAGAGCAAGATGCACTGTCGCTGCGCCTGCGCCTGCTTGAAGACCAGATCGGCGTCGAGATCGCCAACTTGCGCACGCAGGTGACCGGCGCCGAAAAGCTGGCCGGGCTCGCCACCGCCGAAGCTGCCCTCGCCCGCAAGATGGCCGAGGCCGAGCGTCGCCGCTTCTCGCTGGGCGCCAGCGACTTCCTCGTTGTCAACCTTCGCGAGGAAGCGCTGGCCGATGCCACGATCCGCGAGATCGACGCCAATTACCGCCACGCCGCCTCGCAGGCGGAACTCGTCGCCGCGCTGGCCGACCGCGAGCAACTTGGACTCTAAGCAGAATTGCTGATGGCGTTCCTCCAAAGGTATAAACCACACGCGGTCTAGTTCGGGGCACCCTTCCCCGGAGCTTGCGAATGTCCGTCCTCGCCGCTGGCCTTTCTGCCGGCCTTGCTATCCTCCCCGCGCCAGCCGCCGATGTGCCCGCCGAAGCCGAATCGCAGGACGAGATCGTCGTCACCGCGCAGAAGCGATCGGAAAAGGCGAGCGACGTGCCGCTATCGCTCTCCGTGCTCGGCGGCGAGAACCTGGAAGCCGCGCGCTTCGCCCAGGCTGACGACCTCGCCGCACGCATCCCCAACCTGCGCTTCAGCGCGACGGTAGGCGAGAACACCCCGATCTTTGCGCTGCGGGGCGTATCGATGTCGGACTTCAGCCTCAACCAGGCCGGACCCGTCGCCGCCTATTATGACGAGGTCTACAAAGGCAACTTCGCGTTCCTCGGTCTGGCCCTCTTCGATCTCTCACGCGTCGAGGTGCTGCGCGGGCCGCAGGGCACGCTCTATGGCAAGAACACCACCGGCGGCGCGATCAACTACGTTTCGGCCCGCCCGGTCTTTGCCAGCGAAGGCTACCTCAGGCTGGGCGCGGGCAACTACAATCGCCTCGAGGCGCAGGGCGCGCTGAACATGGCTCTCGGCCCGACCCTTGCTGCTCGCGTGGCCTTTACCGCCGCCCGCGCCGATGGCTGGTTCCGCAACCGGCTTCCCGGACAGCCGGACCTGTCCTCCACCCGCGAATACGGCATTCGCGGTTCGCTGCTGTGGCAACCGTCCGACAGCGCCGAGCTGATGCTGCGCCTCTCGACCAGCCTGCAGCGCCCGCAGAACTACGGCAACTATTCCAGGCCGCGCCCCGATGGCGTCGGCAACGGCGCTTACGAGGCCTACGGCCAGGGCAGCAGCTACTTCCGCGAAGGACGGGGAATTCGCGAACTTGAGGCGAACTTCACCGCCCGCCGGCTCGCCCGCACCTGGTCGGCCGCGCTCACCGGCACCTTCAAGCTCAGCGATTCCCTCACCCTGATCTCCGTCACCGGCTGGGACAAGGGCAGCCTCTATGTCCCCGAGGACACCGACGGCAGCCCGCGCCAAGTGCTCGAAATCCCCTACACCGATCGCGGCACCCAGTTCGGACAGGAACTGCGCCTCGCATGGGAGGGCGATGGCCCGCTGAGCGTCATCGTTGGCGCCCATCACCACCGCGAGGATCTGTTCAACGCGACCGACCTCAACTTCTGGACCGATCTTGACGTCGACGGCAACGGCCGCGTCGATGTGGACGACTGCACCGCCAATGCCAGCCTGTTCGCTTGCGTCATCTCCAATCGCTTCGATCAGGACAAGCGCAGCTGGGCCCTGTTCGGCGACGCCCGGTTGAAGCTCGGCGGCGGCACCACCCTACGCGGGGGCCTGCGCTTCACACATGACACAGGCCTGCAGGCCGGGCTGACCTCGGAAATCCGGGGCGTTGACGGTGTCCTCGTCGCCACGCCGATCGCACCGCTCGACCGCCGCTTTTCCGGCAACAACCTCTCCGGCAAGCTCGCGCTCGATCACAAGCTCGACGATGGCACGCTGCTCTTCGCCAGCTACAGCCGCGGCTACCGCGCCAGCGGGTTCAACGCCCAAGCCTTCTTCGATCCGTCCGAAGCGGGCGTCGCCAAGCCCGAAATTCTCGACGCCTTCGAAGCGGGAGCCAAGGCGCGGCTGGGCGGCATGGTCTCGGTATCGCTCACCGGCTTCTGGTACGATTACCGCAACCAGCAGTTCCTTTCGGTCAACCCGGTCGACGCGACGCAGACGCTGGTCAACCTCGATCGCTCGCGCATCTATGGCGCGGAACTTGAACTCGACGCGCGGCCCCTGCCCACCCTGTCGCTCAACGCCGGGCTCGGCCTGCTCCATGCACGGGCGACGCGCGGGGTGATCAGCGGCCTCGACGTGCGCGGCCACCGCCTGTCCAACGCCCCTGCCCTCACCGCCAATGCCGCGATCGACTGGACCGCTTGGGAAGCCGGCAACGCCCGCCTCGCCCTCCGCGCGGATGCGTCTTATGTGTCCTCGCAATACTTCGAGATCGTCAACATCCCCCGCCTGCGCCAAGGCGGCTACGCCCTGCTCGGCGCCGGGATCGACTACGTTCGTGGCGACTGGACCGTGTCGCTGTGGGGCCGCAACCTCACCGACAAGATCTACTTCACTTCGCGCATAGACCTCTCAGGCTTCGGCTTCGACTACAACCACGTCGGCACGCCGAGGACGTGGGGCGCGAGCGTGAAGCGAGCGTTCTGATCGTGTTGGGGGACTAGCGCGGGGCCGACAGAAGAAGTGGCGGTGCGGCTACTGCCTAACCTTTGGCCGGCACCGGAAACGCCAGCGTGAACGTCGAGCCCTTGCCTTCGGTAGTCTTTACCGAGATTCGGCCGCCGTGGAGTTCCATGTAGAACCGCGCCGCGTGCAGACCCACGCCGCTGCCCTTGAAGCGGCGGGCGTTGCTCGAGCGGAAGAAGCGGTTGAAGAGCTTTGATAGCTCATCGGAGGGAATTCCGATCCCCTCGTCCGTCACCGAGACCATCACCTCGCCGTTGCGGGCAAAGCAGCGCACGCGGACCGGCTGTTCCTCGGGCGAATACTTGATGGCATTGCCGATCAGGTTGTCGAGCACGCGCAGCACCAGAACCTGGTCGAGCATCAGGTCGGGCACATCGTCCAGTTCGGCTACGAACGGGCGATGCGGATGTACCGAGCGCTGGGCGAGGAGCGCGCGTTCCACCATCGGTCTGATGTTCGCCCGCTCAGGCTGGAAATCGACGCGGCCGTCCTCGATCGAGGCCCAGCCCAAGGTACGATCCACCGCCTCGGTCATGCGGCGCGCGGTGTCGCGGATCGTCTCGGCGCGTTCGGCGATCACGCTGCCGGGTTCCGCCAGACGGGCGATGCGACGGGCCGAACCGTCGATCACGCTCAGCGGCGTGCGGAAATCGTGGCTGGTCACCGACAGGAACTGGCGCTGCGTCTCGGCAATCGTGCGTTCGCGCGCCAGCGCCTTGTGCAGGCGGCGCTCGGCCCGGTAGGCCCGGGTCACGTCGGCCTGGCTGACCATGAGCGAAAGCCTGCCCGTCACCGGATCGGTCAGGCGGCGGAGCGTGACCTCGTGCATGCGGAAGGACGGACCTGCCATGCGCAGGGTCGCTTCCGCACTGCCGCTTTCGAGCGCCCGCGCACGCAGGGCAATCGCCTCGTCGGGATGGGCGAACAGCGTCGCGAAGTTGTCCAGTCCCGGCAGGTTGGTGCCGTGCAGCCGGTTGATCAGCGCTTCGGCCGCAGGGTTGTGCATCAGCCACTGCCCGCCCTCGCTCAGTAGCGAGATCATCAGCGCCGATTGCCGCACCGCCTCGATCGCACGCGTCTCGAACGAGCTGTCCGCAACCTGCATCGGCGCATCGGCAGCATCGACCAGCAGCGCCATGCGCCCGTCCTCGAGCGCCACGCCATGAAGGCGGCAGTCACGCTGGAAGGGCTGGCCCTGTGGATAGAAGGTCCACCGCTCACTGCGCACTTCGCCCCTCGCCAGCGCATGGCGCAGGTTCTCCAGCCGCTCGGCCGTGCCCAAGGCAGTGGGGTTCAGGTCCCGTGCACAGAGCGCCTCGAGGCTTTCAGCCCGCCAGAAGCGCAAGCCGGCGGGATTGGCCCAGATCATGCGCACATGATCGAAATCGTAGATCCACACCGCACGGTCGACCAGCGCGAGCAGGCGCAGCGCATCGCCATGGCCAGGTGGCAAGTCCGCCGCCTGCGCAGAATTCTGCCCTTCCGGCCTGTGTCTGTGCGCGCGCATATGGGATTCTGCTTAGAGCCGACAATCTAAATTTAGTATTTCCAGGGGTATACGGCAGGTCAGCAAGGAACAACGGGTGTTCGCAGGACTCGCACGAAAAGGTCAAGGCAGGCAAACCACGCTGGCCCGCTGGCTCGGCGCGTCCTATCTGCGTACCGCCGTCATACCGCTTTGCCTGATCGAACTGGGCTTTCTGTTGAGCTACTGGGCGATGGGGAACTTCACGTATCAGCAGAATGTCGCGACGGTAACGGCGGTCTCGGAGAAGTACCTGACGGACATTGCCGCGCGTGAATCGGCAAACATCACCGCCACTCTCGGTGGTGTCGAAGGCATGACGCGCCTTCTTGGCGCGGAAGCTGGCGAAGCGCTGGCTACGCCCTACGATCCGCCCCCAGAGGAAAAGGCACGGTATCACATCGGTTCGGACAGGGTATTTCACACAACACGAGGGCGCCCCGACGATGCTGCCGCATTCTACAGCGGCTATCATCCCGTCGGCGCGGATGAGATCGAAAAAGTCTGGCGCTCCACGCGGCTCGATCACACCATGCGCCACATCAAGGCTGCATCGCCGCTGGTGCGGCAGGTCTATCTCAATACCTGGGACAGCTACAATCGCATCTACCCGTACTTCGACGTGCTGAGCCAGTACGCGCCGAAAATGAACATCCCCACGTACAACTTCTACTACGAAGCGGATTCGCAGCATAACCCGCAACGCAAGGTGGTCTGGACCGATGCTTATGTCGATCCGGCAGGTTCGGGCTGGATGGTCTCGTCGATTGCGCCGGTATACAGCGAGAAGCGGCTGGAGGGCGTCGTGGGGATCGACATGACGCTGGATACCGTGGTCAGCCGCATCCTCTCGCTCAACCTGCCCTGGCAGGGCTACGCGATGCTGGTGGGGCGAGACGGAACCATCCTCGCCCTGCCGCCGGCAGGCGAAAAGGATCTTGGGCTGACCGAACTCAAGGACCACAAGTACGCCGATGCGATACGGTCCGATACGTTCAAGCCGGACCAGTTCAACATCACCCGCCGCCCCGAACTGAAGGCACTTGCGCAGGCGGTCGGCAGTGGCTCCTCCAGGATAAGCCACGTCATGCTGGGCGGCCGCGACATGCTGGCCACGAATGCCAGGGTTGCTGGTCCTGGCTGGACGCTGGTGGTGCTGGCACCCGCTTCGCAGATCCTGGCTGACGCGAATTCGCTGCACGATCAACTGGTCACTGTCGGCGTGATCATGCTGCTGATCCTGCTTGCCTTCTACGTGGTGTTCTTCGCCTTCCTCGTCTGGCGCGCGCGGGTGATGAGCCGACGCCTTGCCCGGCCCTTGCGCGAAGTGGAGCAGCTCATGGACCGGATCGGTGCAGGCGAATACAACCAGACCGCGCCAAAGTTCGGCGTGAGCGAAGTCGACAACCTTTCAGGCCGTTTGGTGGAAATGGGCCAGAAGCTTGGCGAAGCGCATCAACGGATCGTGGCCCAGGAAGCCGAAGTGCGTCGTTCGTATGATACCGAACGCCGCATCACCACGGGCCAGAGGCGGTTCATCAACATCCTCAGCCACGAATTCCGCACGCCGCTCACCGTGATCGATAGCAGCGGCCAGATCCTGAAGCGGCGGGCGTCACGGCTTACGGAAGACACCGTCGTGGAACGGTCCGACATGATCCGCCGCGCCGTTTCGCGCATCCGTGACGTGATGGAAAGCGCGCTGCAACTGGTACGCATGGAAGAAGGGCAGACGACGTGTCGCCCTGCAGCGGTTGCTCTGGGCAGTATTCTGCGCGAAGCGGTTGCCTCGACAGGCAGTGAGCGCGCCATTGAAATTCGCATCAACGACGACGTCGAGCGCACGGCCCTGTTTGTCGATCGCCAGCTGATCCACTCCGCGCTCGTCGCTATCCTCGAAAACGCCTGCCGATTCTCGCCGAGAGACGGCAAGGTGTGGATCGAAACGCAGATCGAAGAAGGGCGTTGCATCATATCGGTGCATGACCAGGGCCCCGGCATACCGGCTGAGGAGCTCCCACTGGTGCGCGAGCGCTTTTATCGCGGGTCGAACAGCACGGCCGTTCCCGGCGCCGGCACGGGCCTCTATCTTGCCAACAGCCTGATTGACGCCAACGGCGGGCTGCTCGACATCCAGTCGACGCCTGGACAAGGGACAGTGGTGAGCTCCAGTCTGCCACTGGCGACGGTCACGACGACCGAATTCTGGGAGGCGGCGTGATGAGTGCATTCTCACCCAAGGACTTCCGTGTTCTCTGTGTCGAGGACGAGCCAGAGATCCTGCGCGACATTGCAGAGGAACTGGCCGACCACGGATTCCAGATCGACAAGGCGGAGAACGCCGAGGCTGCGCTTGCCCGGATGGACGAAGCATTGCCCGATCTCGTGCTCTGCGACGTGCAGATGCCTGGGATGAACGGCATCGAGCTTCTTGAAACCCTGAGGGCGCGCCGCAATGCGCAGTCGCTTGTTCCGTTCGTGTTTCTGACCGCGTTCAATGATCGCACGACAATGATTTCGGGTCGGCGTGCAGGGGCAGATGACTATCTGGTCAAGCCAGTCGATTATGACCTGTTGATCGCCACGGTCGAAAGCCACCTGCAGAATGCCGCCCAGCGCCACGCCGCAGCGCGGGAGGAACCGGACCCGGACGGACGTGCGACTTTCCTGGCCCGACTTTCCCGCGCCAGACCGGGCGAAGCGGTGGCAGTGGTGAAGATCGACAGCCAGCCCGAGTTGGCAAGCAGGTTCGAAGGACAAGGCGAAGGCCGGATCCAGACCTTGATCGACAGGATGGCGAGGCGGGCCGGTCTTGAAGTGTTCAAAGTGCACGGCCATGCCTGGGCGGTGATCGGCAACAGCCTCGCTGTTCTGGAGCAAGCCTTGCAGCCGCTGGTCGAACTCAAGGTTCGCGACAGCAAGCCTTTGACCTGGGTGCGGTCGCGTCTTTCCCTTTCGGCGGTGACGGCCGAGATCGGCATGGCAAAGTGCGGGGAACCCCTGCTTGAACGTCTGATGGAAGCCGCGCGACTTCTGCGGCGCGAGGGTGGTGGGCGACTGCTCCAGCTCGAAGGGGCGGCCATGTCCGACATGCGTCTGGCCAGTTCGATCCGTGCCGAGCTGATATCGGCGTTGCAACAGGGCCAGCTGCACGTCTGCTATCAGCCCAAGGTCTGCGCGGAGAGCGGACGTCCCTTGTCGGCCGAAGTGCTGGTCCGCTGGGAAAGCCCGTTGCTCGGGCATCTCTCTCCGGCAACATTCATACCCGTGGTCGAACGCGCGGGTCTGCTTTCGCATCTGACCGACTGGGTCCTGCGCGAAGCAGCGGTCGCGCAACTGGCTCTGGTGAAGAAGGGCCTCCCCCCTCGCCTGGCGGTCAATATTGGTGCATCCGAATTCACCCCCGATCTGCCCGCCAGGATTTCGCGGATCTTTGCCGATTATGGTGCGAGCGAGCATTTGCTTGAGGTGGAAGTGACCGAAACGTCGGTCATTACCGATACGCGACAGGCCGATTCCATCGTGAAGGCTCTGCATGCCCGCGGCATCGCCGTTGCTCTGGACGATTTCGGCACTGGTTACTCCTCGCTCGCCCACCTGCAGGCCTGCACCGTGGACACCATCAAGATCGACCGCAGCTTCGTCCAGCGCGTGGCGGAGTCTGGCCCCGACCAGAAGATCGTGCTGGGCATCATCGGTCTGGCCAAGATGCTGGGGTCGGAAACGGTGGCCGAAGGTGTCGAATTGGAGTCACAGCGGCGCTGGCTGGCAGAGAACGACTGCAATACGCTGCAGGGTTTCGTCATCTCGAAACCCCTCCGTTTCGACGAGTATTGCCAGCTGTTGCAAGCGTGGCCATCCTCCTGATGCGACGGATGCTGGCTGAAGCCGGTTGATCCGGGAAACCGCCGCCCATCTCATGCAGTTCTCTTGCGAGCGTCCGGCATTCTGTCGGAGCTGCTGACGCGGAGAATTTCATGTCTGGCCAAATTGCCCTCGATCTCGACGATGCGCACACCGAGCAACCGAGCCTTGATGGCAAGCGGGTGGTCGTTACCGGAGGTACAACGGGAATTGGCCGCGCGATCGCCGTGCTTCTGGCCAGCGAAGGAGCATCCGTATTCATCTGCGGCCGCGACGAGCAGCATCTTGCCGATGCGCTTGAGCGGATCAACAACGTCGGGAAGGGCGATGGCGTTGCGGTCGACCTGGCACGGCCTGAGGACATGCGCCGGTTCTGGAGTGCTGCCGACGCAGCATTGGGCGGTGCGATCGATGTTGCAATCATCAACGCTGCAGTTCCCGCGCAGACCCCGATGGACGTCAACGAAGGGGAACTGCGCTATCAGTTGGAAACCGATTTGGTCGCCTATGTGGTTGCATCGCGGGAAGCGGCGCGGCGGATGGGCAACGGTGGCGACATCGTGTTGATCGGGTCGATGTCGGCAGTCTCTCGCGGCAAGGGCAGCTCGGTCTATGTCGCGGCAAAGTCTGGCGTCCAGGGCTTTGCCGCCGCATTCCGGGAAGAAATGGCACCCAAGGACATCAAGGTCGGCCTGATCGAACCGGGGCTGACCGGCGCCGACTTCCAGTATCCGGAGTACTCTGACGAGGATCAGCGCAATGCCATCAATGCCCAGAAGATGCTTCGTGCAGAAGACATTGCGGTTGCTACGCACTTCATGCTGACCCAGCCTCGCCGCACAGCTGTCTCGCTAATTCAGGTGGAACCCCGCGTGGAAAGCTGAGCCGAAGATCCACAGGGAATTATCAGGCGGGGGCTTCCGGAAACTTATCGTTCCGAGATTCTGGAATGCGAACGGGCGAGGCCAGATAGCCCCGCCCGCCCGTTTGCCGACTTGCCCTCATGCCAGTCGGCGAGGGAGTTTCTCCCGTCAGAACTTGACGCCGGCACGGACACCATAGGTGCGCGGATCGGCGAAAGTGACAGCACCGAACAGCCCGGTGCTTGCTCCGGTTACCACGAGGTTGTTCTCGAGGTTTTCGGCAAATGCGGCGAAGTAGAAGCGATCCTCCGGCGCTCTGTAAGTCACCGAGACGTCGGTCTTCGTCGCTGCCGGCTGGTAGAAGTAGGCAAAGTTGGCGAGGTCGGTCACTTCGTAACGGCTGCGGGCCGCAGTCTGTGCGTCGAACACGATGCGCCCTTCGCCCACCGGCAGGACATAGTTCGCCCCGGCAACCCAGCTCCACTTCGGGCTGCGATTCAGCGCACGACCGGCGAAATTCACCGAGCGGCGTACATTCGGCGTGACCGAAGTATCGTTGTAGGCAGGAGCATATTCGTCATATCGGGCATCGAGCCAGTTCAGCGCCAGCCTGACCGTCAAGCGATCCGAAGGCTGGATCTGGGCATCAAGCTCCACGCCATCAACCTTCGCCTTCGCAGCGTTGGTCGTAACCTGGCAAGGCCCACCGCAAATGTCGGACAGCTGCGAAAGCTGCAGGCCTGCATAGTCATAGTGGAAGATCGTGCCGTTGAGGCGGAATGCCGGGCTGAAGCGGAACTTGAAGCCTGCTTCATAGGCGGTAAGGGTTTCGGGATCATAGTAAAGCGCTTCTGCGGGCAATGCGCAGTTGGCACCCTTGCCGATCTCGCAGCCATCGTTGAAGCCACCTGCCTTGTAACCGGTGGAGACCGACGCGAAGATCAGGCCGAGCGACATGTCGTAATCGACCCCCGCCCGCCAGGTCACGCGGCTGAAGGTGCGCTTGGCATCGTTGTTCTGGTTGATCTGGCGGCGGATGAAGTTGCCGATGCTATAGGATGTGCCGATGCTGTCGTAGTAATCGACCACCGTGTTGCCGACGCGCGATTTGAGGTCGTGCGAGTAGCGGACGCCGCCCGTGATCTTCAGGTCAGGGACAATTTCATAGGTTGCCTGCCCGAAGACCGACTTGTTCTCGGCAATTGTCGGGTCCTGCGGGAAGCCGAAGCGCGTGTTGGCGCCCAGCAGGTTGTTCAGGAAGAAGGCAATGCCTGACTTTTCCTTGAAGTAGTATCCGCCGATCTGCGCCTGCAGCGGGCCATCACCACCATAAGCGAGACGGACTTCCTGCGAGGTTTGCCAGTACTTGCCCGCAAAGTCCGCCGAGAACGCTCCATTGGCGGCGTTGCTGAATTCCTTGCGTTCCGATTCACGGTATGACCCGAGATAGGTCAGCGTGACATTGCCCAACGTATAGTTGAGCTCGCCCATCACGCCCTTTTCCTCGTTGTTGCGGAAGGCCTGCTGCGCCTGCGTGCGGCTCAACGTGCGGGCGACATCGGGATCGGCGCCCAGATAGGTTGGCGCGCTGAAGTTCTGGCGACCGCCGCTCGTGATGTTGCTATAGAACTGCGTGGTGGGAACACCGTTGGTGGGGTTGCCCTTCACCTTGCTGTAATCACCGACAAGCAGAAGGCTGAGGTCCGGGGTCGGCTTGAACAGTGCTGACAGGCGGACAGACTTGTTGTCCTTGAACTTGTTGAGCGTCACGCCATCGTTCGGTGCGCCATCGATCAGATAGCTGTCACGCTGGTCGATGTTCGCGGCAACGCGGAAGGCAATCGTTTCGCCAGCCGGGACGTTGATGACGGCAGTACCATTCAGCGCGTTGAAATTGCCGTAGGAAACATCGGCGCGTGCGCCAAATTCGAACTTGGGCTGAACCGTGAGGATGTTGACCACGCCGGCCGTCGAGTTGCGGCCATAGAGCGTGCCCTGCGGGCCGCGCAGCACTTCTACGCGCTCGATGTCGAAAAACGAGACTTCCTGAGCCTGCGGACGCGCCAGATAGACGCCGTTGACCATGAAGGCCGCCGAAGGATCGCCCTTTTCGGTACCGTCGGTGCTGGTCACGCCGCGAATGGTGATCTGCAGGCCGTTGCCGCGCACGATAGACAGGTTGGGAACGCTTTCCTCAAGCTGCGTCGGGTTGGTGATGCCCGAGGCGATCAGATCGTCACCGCCGACGGCCGTCATTGCAATCGGGGTCTTGGACAGCAGCGACGAAGTGCGGTTTGCCGTGACGACGATGTCGCCATCTGTCGGCGCCTCGCTCGCATCCTGGGCGTAGGCAGACGTAGCCGCCAGAGACAGTGCCGATGCCAAGCACGCGAACTGCAGTTTTCTCATCGTAATCCTCCCTTTTGAAACCTGCACCCTTATCGACAGCGCTGTCAGCAGAGGGGGCGCCAGGGCTCACATATCGCCCCTGTGGCTTGGTTCTGGCATCCCTCTCAGCCGCTGCAATGTATGCGCGCGGTCGTTATGCCTCTTGCCTTGCATACTTGTTTTGACAGCGCAAGCCAAAATTGTTGCCAGTTCCCACTGGCCTTGTTGAGGGTATCGTCAGCCTTGCACGTCGGGACTGGTGAAAAGGCGAGCGTATCCTTCGAGCGCGTTCGAAGCGTTGAACATGTGCGCACGCATCAGTTTGGCCGCGTCTTCCCCATCGCCACGCATTACGGCCTCGACCAGTTCGCCGTGTTCGTTGCGCGACCGCGCGGGTCGTCCACCCTGTCGCAACTGCGCTCTGCGAAAGGCGGCCATGCGCTCACGAAGGAGCTTTGCCTGTTCCACGATGAAGGTGTTGTGGGTTCCCTCATAAATCGCATCGTGGAACCGCCAGTTCAGTCGGTCGTACTCCTCCACATCGCCATTCTCCACCAAAATGGCCGATTCTTCGTGGATTTTCCTCAGCGCGCTCCGTTCGAGAGGGGTCATTCGCCACGCCGCCAGGCGCACGCACAGCGCTTCGATTTCCGCTGAGAGTTCGAACATCTCGAACACCCGCTCTGCCGTCATCGCGGCCACGACCGCACCGCGCCGCGGTCGCATTTCGACCAGTCCCTCCGCGGCCAATTGCCGCAAGGCTTCGCGAACCGGCGTGCGCGAGGCGCCGAACCGGTCGCCCAGTTGCTGCTCGTCCAGCTGGGTGCCGGGCGCCAGAATGCCGCTGGTAATTTCGTCCGCAAGCGCGAGGCGGATGCGCTCCGAACGCAGCATCCCGCCGGCGTGGTCATTTTCCGAAATCATGTTGATGCATGCCCGATAGTGTGATTATGGAATTCTTGCATACACACACTCCGGAAACAACCTGTTCCCGAGTCCTGCTCAAGGACCTGCCAATTGCCTTACGGTGCGCCGCACGACATCCTCAGCCTGTTTCTGGGCCATTGCGAATCTCAACCAGATGCACCCTTCCTGATCGGTCCGGATGGAGCAGAGCTGAGTTACCGTAGCGCCGCAGTTCGCGCTGCCCAGATCGCCCATGCATTTCGCGCCAATGGCGTGATGCCGGGCGACCGTGTGGCTGTCCAGGTCGAGAAATCGCAGGTAGCGTTGCTCACCTGGCTGGCCGCGCTGCTGTCGGGCGCTGTCTACCTCCCGCTCAACACTGCGTATACGATAGGCGAATTGCGCTACTTCCTTGGTGATGCGCGCCCCGCCCTCGTTCTGTGCCGCACCACTGATGAGGCGGCCATGTCGGACTTGTGCAGCGAGCTTGGCCTGCCTGCGCTGCTGACGCTCGACGCAGAAGGCACCGGCGGAACGCTCGTCGCAGCCGCGGCAGGCCAGCCCGAAGCCTTCCCGCGCCACATTCCGCAGCCGGACGACCTCGCTGCGATCCTTTACACCTCCGGCACAACCGGGCGCAGCAAGGGAGCAATGCTGAGCCATGCGAACCTGGCCTCGAATGCGCTGACCCTGCTCGATTATTGGCGCTTCACCAGCGCCGACCGGTTGCTTCATGCCCTGCCGATCTTTCACACGCACGGCTTGTTCGTGGCAACCAACGTCACGATCGCGGCGGGCTCGGCGATGATCTTCCTGCCGCGGTTCGATGCTGATGAACTTGTCAGGCTGATGCCGCAGGCAAGCGTGTTGATGGGGGTGCCGACCTTCTATTCGCGGTTATTGGGCCATGCCGGTTTCACTCGCGAGCTTGTCAGCCATATGCGCCTCTTCATTTCAGGTTCGGCGCCCCTCTCGGCGGAGGTCCACAAGGATTTTGCCGCTCTCACCGGGCAAGCGATCCTCGAACGCTATGGCATGACCGAAACCAACATGAACACTTCCAATCCCTATGATGGCAAGCGCAAGCCGGGCAGCGTAGGATTCCCGCTCCCGGGCGTGATCTTGCGCATTGCCCAGCCCGAAAGCGGAGTCGAAATGCCCCAAGGCGAGATTGGCGTGATCGAGGTCAAAGGACCCAACGTGTTTCGCGGTTACTGGCAGATGCCTGAGAAGACTGCCGAGGAATTCCGCGACGATGGCTTCTTCATCACCGGCGACCTGGGCTACATCGACCCGCAAGGCTATGTGCATATCGTCGGCCGTGCCAAGGATCTGATCATCGCCGGGGGCTTCAACATCTATCCGGCCGAAGTCGAAGCCGTGCTCGACGAGATCCCCGGCATTGCCGAAAGCGCGGTGATCGGCGTGCCCCACGCCGACATGGGCGAGGCCGTCGTTGCCGTGGTGAAGGCGACCGACCCGACGCTCGATGCCGATAGGGTCATTGCCGCTCTGGCTGACAGGTTGGCCCGCTTCAAGCAGCCGCGCGCGGTCGTTTTCGTTGATGAATTGCCGCGCAACACCATGGGCAAGGTGCAGAAGGCACTGCTAAGACAGGAATATGCCGCACTCTTCGCCAGCTAGGGCAACGTGCGGGAGGGGAATGAGAGATGTTGATCCTGTCGATCGCGATTCTGGTCGTGATCTTCGTGGCGGCAGTGTGGTTGCCGGTAAACATGGGGCTGATCGGCTTCGCAGCAGCTTTGGCGCTTGGCGTATTCGGCGCAGGACTGCCGGTGAAGGAGGTTCTGGCAGGCTTTCCTGCCGACCTGTTCCTGACCCTGCTCGGCATCACCTATCTGTTCGGGATTGCCAGCAGGAATGGCGCGATAGACTGGCTGGTGGCGCGCGCGGCGGGGCTGCTGGGCAGTCATACGGCGCTTTTGCCGCTGCTTGTCTTCCTCGTCGCCGGCGTGCTGACGGCGCTTGGCGCTGTCGGGCCTGCTGCGGTCGCCATCGTCGCCCCGATTGCCATGCGCTTTTCGCGCAGCCACGGCTTTTCGCCATTGATGATGGGCCTGCTCGTCGTCCACGGCGCCCAGGCAGGAAGCTTCTCGCCCATTTCGATCTACGGCGGCATCACCGCCAAGGTCCTCACCGGCAGCGGCATCGAGCCTGATGCGCAATACCTGTTCATCGCCAGCGCGGCCTTCAATGCCGCAATCGCCCTCATGGTCTGGCTGTTCTATGCCCGGCGCGAGGCGGTGGCAGGCACGAACCACGAAGGCCATGTTGAAGTGCCGGTGCTCGACCGCGATGGGGCGTGGACGCTTGCCGGCCTGCTAGCCCTCGCCGCCGGCGCGCTGCTGTTCAAGGTCGAGATCGGGTTCATGGCACTCATGGTGATCCTCGCGCTCGCAATGGTTGCGCCGCGTACGCAGCAGGGTGCGCTCAAGCAGGTTGACTGGTCCACCATCCTGCTCATCTCAGGCATCGTCATCTACGTGACCCTGCTCGACAGAATCGGCACGCTCGATGCAATCAGCGCACTGATCGGGCAGGTCGGATCGGCCAGTCTCGCAGTTCTTCTGCTATGCTATCTTGCCGGCGTCGTCTCGGCCTTTGCTTCGTCGACGGCGCTGCTAGGGGTCATCATCCCGTTAAGCCTGCCCGTTCTCGCTGGCGGTCACATCGCCGTCATGCCGGTCGTCGCGGCGATATGCATTGCCAACACCATCGTCGATACCTCACCGTTTTCCACCAACGGCGCACTGATCGTCGGCAATGCGCCCGAAGACGAACGCCCTGCCATGCTGCGCAAGCTGCTGCTTTATGCCGCAATCATCGTTGGCATCGGGCCGATGCTGGCATGGGCCGCCTTTGTCGGATTGCCCGGCCTTTGATCGTCTAGCCGAACCGGAAGCTGGTCACGGCAAGGCCGCCGAAGAAATCGTCCTGGTGAAACTGGACGCTGCATGGATCTGCTCCGGCAGCTCCGGCGATGACATGCAAGGGCAGCAGGTGCTCGGGCCGCGGATGCGCCTGCATGGCCGCAGGCCCATCCATCCACCGCTCGAGCGCGATCGCACGCTGATCGCCATCGACCCCGGAAAGTCTGTCGCGCAACCAGCGGTCGAAGGCATGCGACGCCGCCTGTCCCTTCACCCCGAAATTGCGCAGATTGTGATACGACAGTCCCGAGCCCAATACGAGCACGCCCTCCTCGCGTAGCGGCGCAAGGAGGCGGCCCATGGCGATGTGTTCGGCGGCGTCGAAACTGGTCAGCACTGAAAGCTGGACAACTGGAATGTCCGCCTCGGGCCGGATCGGCTGCATCATCGAGAAGGTGCCGTGATCGAAGCCGCGCTTCGCGTCCCCGCGACAGTCCATGCCCCCGGCGCGTAGCAACTGGCTGACTCGACCGGCTAGCTCCGGACTCCCGGGAGCGGGATAGCGTATGCGATAGGTGTGTTCTGGGAAGCCATAGTAATCATAAAGCATCGGTGGCGCCGCGTTGGTCGAAACGTGCGGCACCGCCTCTTCCCAGTGTGCCGAAACCACGAGGATGGCCTTGGGCATGGCCCCCAAGGATGGGATGACAGCCTGCAGCGAACCTTCAAGCTGGTCGTATGCCCGGCGCATCGGGCCGTCCATCCATGGCCACGGGCCGCCGCCATGGTTGAGGAAGAACGTCGGAAGGCGGTCTGCAGTCTGGGTCAATTGTCATTCCCGGCGGTGTATTCAGTGGCCGAGATGGCACCTGCTGGGGCGCCCGACAAGATCGTCAGAGCTTCACCACCCGCATCCTCGGTACCACGTTCTCGGCTGCGTTGAACCAGCGCCACAGGCCTGTGCCGGAACGATGCCCGGCAAGATCGACCCAGTTGCCGAACCCCGGATCAGCATCGGCACAAACCACGATCACGCTGCCGTCCGGTTCCAGCCTGGCCATCGAATTGTTGAGCCACACCTTCTGGTGAACGTGGTCGAGCGATTCCATCCACCAGTTGTCGATCTGGACGTTCCACATGCGGCAGTCCGGCACCGGGGTTTCGATCACCAGCGCCTCGCCCGGCTGGAGGTCGAAGTAGAAGTGGCCGTACCAGATATTGGGATCGCCGCCCGCCTTCCAGAAAATCTCCTGCGGCGCATCGTAGAACTGGTTGGGATGCGCCTTGAACCATTCGGACCAGTTGGCGAAGGTATTGGCCGTGCCCCGCGCCCATGCGGCAGAGGCCATGAGTTGCTGTTCGATCAATGCGGGCGTGAGCAGCGCGGGCGCTGTCGGTCCATCACTGATCCGTTCCACCTTGATGTCGGCAGGGGTCTGCGTCTGCTTGTCGTCAAAGGTCTGGCGCACGATCAGCAAGGTGGTGTCGTCTGCCATCGGCAGCCAGTTGCCCGGCTGCGGATCGCGGCTGACCACGATCTCGAAGGTGCCGTCAGGCCCGAACTCCATCTGCGCGAATTCGATCTCGCCAGTCGAAGCCATCGTCCCGTCGATGGCATAGCGGTTGGCCTTGCTGCCGATCGAGAAGTAGGGGACCGTATTGCGCTTGCCGGTGATGCGATAGGTACGATCGCCCCGCACTACGCACTGCTGGTAGAGGTTGTCGGGGTTGTCGGCGCCGATCTTGATCTTGTCGTCGCACAACAGGAACAGGCGCGGAAAATCCGGGTCCGCGCTGTCGACCAGCATGTTGAGCGCGGTGCGCGCCAGACGGCTGAGATACCGCAGACCCTCGGCCTGATCGAGTGCGCTGGTCGGGCTCGATGGGCGTGCCAGAACCTCCCCCGCCTCGGCCAGTTCGCTGCAGAACCGGCGCCAGACGTGGCTGAGGTTGCTGGCTTCGGCGGAAAGGTCTGTCATGCTGTCATCCTGCCAGTTGTCCGCCGTCGACGGTAAACAGCGATCCGGTGATCTTGCGCGCCTTGTCGCTGGCGAGGAAGGCGAACATTTCCGCGATGTCTTCTGGCGCGCACGAACCGTCGAGCAACTTGGGCGCGTTGCGCATCATCAGCGCCCAGTCCACGCCCTCGGGCGGAGGGGTGTTCTCCGTCATCGGCGTGATCACATGGCCGGGGCAGACCGCATTGATGCGAACACCTGCGGCAGCATATTCGATGGCCAGCCCCTTGGTGATCGCCGCCACCGCGTGCTTCGAGGCCGAATAGGCAGCGTTGTAGGGCTGGCCCTGCAGCGCGGCGGTGGACGCGGTGTTGACAATATTGCCCTTGCTCTTGAGCAGATGTGGCATCGCCGCCTGGCAGATCACGAAGACGCTCGTCGCGTTGACGTGCATGAGCAGGTCGAAATCCTCTGCCGCAAAAGTCTCGGAACGCCCCCACTTCAGCAAGCCAGCGATGTTGCAGACGATGTCGAGCCCTTCGCGCGCGGCGGTGTCCACCAGCGCGCGGCACGAGGCATAGTCGGTGGCGTCGTAGGCCTGCACCACCGGCGCCGTGCCCGAAGCGGCGGCGATCATCGCGGCCGTTTCCTCAAGCCCCGCAAGATTGCGATCACCGATGGTCAGCGACGCGCCCTCGGCAGCGAAGCGGATAGCGGTGGCGCGGCCGATGCCCGATGCCGCACCGGTTACCAGCGCCTTTTTCCCTGCGAACAGCATTAGAACTTCACGCCCAGCGTGAGGCCGTAAGTGCGCGGATCGGGGAAATACCCGACCGTCAGGCCGCCAAAGCCCGGGCCAAAGTCGATGAAGTTGGAAGGATCGCGCTCCTTGGTCAGGTTCTTGACCCACAGCGCCAATTCAGCCTTCGCCCCGCCCAGCGGCACTTCGGAAACTGCGGCGCGCAGGTTCACGATGGTGCGGCCCCTGGACTTGGTGTTGTTGGCGTTCTGGTCCGACGGGTTGGTCGTGCGCAATGCATATGGGAAGGTGTAGTAGCTGGAGACGTAGTTGATATCGCCGTTCACGTTGAAGCGGCCCCAGTCACCCTGCGCCACGCGCAGGTCGACGCCCGCTGCCGCCGTGGTCTTGGGTGTGTGCGGGAAGGCACGGTTGTCGGCGACGTTGGTGTCGACGCCGTTCACCGCCTCGATATAGCTCTTGTACTTGGGGTCGAGGAAGGCGAGCGAGCCGTTGATCGTCAGCACATCGACCGGACGGATCACCGTCTCGATTTCCAAGCCGCGGATGCGCGCGGCAGCTGCGTTCTTGACGACCGAGGCTGCCGCACCGTTGGCGGTGAAGACCGAAAGCTGGATGTCCTTGTGCTCGTCCCAGAAGCCGGCGACGTTGAAGATCACCTTGCCATCGGCCAGCTTGGTCTTGATGCCGACTTCGTAGCTGTCGACCGTTTCCGGGCGATAGGGGTTGCACAGCTCGATTGCCCCGGTCGGGCAAGACGCGGTGGGCGCGCGGAAATCGTTCGTTTCGCCGTTGAAACCACCAGACTTGAAGCCCTGCGCGAAGCGGGCATAGAGGTTGATGTTGTCGTTCGCCTGGTAAGCCAGCGTGATCGCAGGATTGAAGCGGTTGAAGGTCGCATCGGGCACGCCGCCGTAGGGTATGTTCGCCACAACGAAGGGCGCGAAGATGCCATTGGCCGCATCGAAGTTCACCCGCAGGAAGCGGCGCACGTCCTTCTTCTCGTGCGTGTAGCGTCCACCCAGCGTCAGCTTCAGGGCATCGGTGATGTCGTAATCGACCTGCGCGAACACGGCGAATGCTTCCGTGTTCGAACCGTAGTCGGACTGGTAGGACGCACCGCCGCCGAAGAAGCTTTGCGGCCCGAGCGTTTCGGCCTTTTCCTTGTAATAGAACACGCCCGCCACATACTTGAGCCTGTCGCTCATCGCCTGGCCGGAAACCTGCAGTTCCTGGCTCCAGCTGTGGAAACTGGTGTCGCGCTGGGTCAGCGCCACCGGAAGCGGCGAACCGTCAAGGTCGAGCGAGTCCGCCCACTTGAGGTTGCGGTAAGCGGTGATCGACTTGACCGTGGCGCCGCCGAGATCGAGCGCCAGGGTCAGTGCATGACCATACGTGCGCGAACGTTCGTAAAGCGGGTTGGCGTCGAGCGATGCGGTCGATTGGCGGTCGGCCCGGTCATAAAGGTTGAGCGGGAAGAAAGCGCCGCCGAAGGCGTAGCCGGGCGAATTGGGGTCGAAGATGTCTTCGGGGTTGCCATTTCGGTTCACCCGCACAAGTTGCGCATAGTCCGGGCGCTGATCGAACTTCGAATAGTCGAACATGTAGTCGGCGGTGAAGTTGCTGCCTTCAGGCTTGAAGCGCAGCTGGACCATGCCGCTCTTGCCGTCGAGGTCATTGGTGCGACCGGTGCGCGCAGGGCCTGCGGCTACCGCTTGGGGATAGGGATTGGGCGTCAGCCTGATGAAGCCGTCACGCTTCTGGATCTGGCCCGAAAGCTTGAGCGAGAAGGGCCCCATCGCCGGAAGATCGACCACGGCGCGCCCCTTCCAGTAATTGTAGTTCCCATAAGTCAGCTCGCCCTTCACGCCCAGTTCGCCGCTCGGCGCCTTGGGCACGAGATTGACGGCACCGGCCAGCGCGTTGCGGCCATAAAGCGTGCCCTGCGGACCGCGCAGGATTTCAACGCGCTCCAGGTCGGCCACGTCGAAGATCGAACCCTGCGCCTTGGCAATGTAGACGCCGCCCAGGTAAAGGCCGACGGCAGGTTCCCAGGTCACGGCCGGGTTGATCGTCACCGATCCGCGGATGGCGATCTGCGAAATCGTCTTGTTCGATGGCGCACGTTCGAACTTCACGTTCGGCGCGATCGAGCCGAGGCTGTCGATCGAGGTGATCCCGCGCGTCTCGAGGAACTGGCTGCTCACCGCCGAGATGGCGATCGGCACGTTCTGGATGTTTTCGGCCCGCTTCTGCGCAGTGACGACGATCTCGCCGATACCCGAGGTATTTTCGGCAGCAGTGTCTTGCGCGGAATCCTGCGGCAAATCTTGCGCGAATGCCGGTGCTGCAACAAAGGCGAGCGAGCTCAATGCCGTAGCGGCGAGCAGTTTCCTCACGATGTCCTCTCCCTCTCCAGGATACTTTCCGATGCGCTTTCGCGCAATCAATTCGGACTTAAGCTACGCATATGCAGCTAGGATGGCAACTGGAAACTCTGTATTTCGGCAAAATGCGTCGCACTCGCTGGTGAGTGTTGCGCAAAGCACGCATTTTTGCAGTTCACGGCTTGCCCTACGTGCACGCGCGGTGACGCGCAGCAGCACTGCCGCTTTTCAAGGAGAAACGTAGGGAGGACTGCGCCTTGCCGGCATGACGCGGCACGGGGACAGGCTTGCGCGTTACTTCAAGCCGTAGCGCGCGTAATCCTGCACCAAACCCGGCGCGACCTTGCGAAAGTAGGCAAGATCGGCCTTCGCATCCGGCTTGCCCATGGCGTTGCCGATCCAGGCCCTCAGATAAAGCGACGCGAGTTGGGACGGCGAGATCTTCAGAGCAGCTTCGACGTCGGCCAACGCGTTTTGCAGGTTGCCTTGCGCCAACCAGGCCAGTGCCCGGCTGTCCAGCACGGCGGCAGCATTGGAAGCCCGTTCGACCGCCTGGTTGCAAGCCTTGATCATACCGTCGGAATCCACCCGGAAACGTGCCCGATACCAGCAAGCAGCATTGAGCAGCGACGTGTCTCCGGGCTTCTCCTCAATCAGCCCGTCGATCTCCTTCAGACCGTCTACCCCCTTCCCTGCGAAAGCCAGAATGTCCGCACGGGTCAGGACGACGCCGGTGTGTTCGTCGCCCATGTCGTCGTATTCGGTGAGCAGGGCCAGCGCCTCGTCAGTCTTGCCTTCGCGGCCGAGGGCACCAGCCAGTGAGATGGCGTTGGAGACCGATGGCGCCAGCTTCAACGCCTCACGATGATCCGCGATCGCATCGGCCCAACGACCCATCTGCCGCTTGGTGAAGGCGCGCCTGCCGTAGGTCCAGGCATCGGGCGCCATAGCGATTACCTTGTCCCAGTCGGCCAGCGCCCCATCCAGATCTTGCACGGATTCCCGCAGATCGGCACGGCGCGCCAAGGGATCGCTCTGCGCATCGCCGGTTTCCCGCGCCAGCGCCTTTTCGTAGGCTGCCTCGATCGGCGCGATGCGCGCCTTCAGCGCTGGCTGCTGATAGCGCCATGCGCGGGCTGCGGTCACAGGGGCAACAAGGAATGGCACCGTGTTGCGCAGGCGCAGCGCCTTTGCCTTTTCCACGGGTATCTCCGAAGCGGGCAGTTCACCGCCAAGCGAGGCGCGCTCTTCGCTGATGGTGAAGCGCTGACCTTCGAGCGCCCCCTTCCGGGTCACGGTCGTTCCAGCGAAAGTTGCCTCGTATTCGGCCCTTCCGCCCAACTTGAAACCCGGCTCGTCAGCCGGGAGCAGAACTTCGATCTCCTCTCGCACTCGCTCCGCGCGGCCAAGGTTGACGGGGATCGCCTTCCAGTTTGCCCGGCTGCGATCGTGGTCGAAGGAGGCGCTGGCACTGCCCAGGCCGCGCATGTCCATGCGCTTGGTGCCATCGCGGTCCAGAAACAGGGAAATGACCATGCCTTCGATGGTAACGGTGGCCGTCCCGGTCTCGCTGTCGAACGCGGTTGTCCCGCCAGTGATGATGCCGCCGTCGTCGGTCAGGTCCTTGAAGATCGAGTCCGCCAGGGATTTGATCATCTGCTTCTTCTGTTCTTCGCTGGCCTGCCCGAACGCGGCACCAAGGTTGCTGCCCAGCATCCCTGAAAAAGTCGAAGTCGCCGAGATCAAGGCCGGCATCTCGACCCCGGCGCGCTGATCGATCGTGATCTTCACGGAGGCCATCGGTGCCTGGGGCACGCGCGGTTCCATCGCCACGAGCGTTGCGCCTTCAGCCCGGATCGGCAGCGCATGACGGAACGGAGGGACATCGGCCAGCGTCTGCAGCCGCGTGCCGGTTGCAGTACCGTCGAGCCAATAGGTCGTCCCTGCGATCTCGGCGCGCACGATGACATGGTCGAACGCTGCGGGCATCGGCAGCGATTCCGGCACGGCATCGCCCGTCTGGCTATTGACGGCAACGACCTCTGCCTTGATCCCCAAGGCTTCAAGCAAGGAGAGCAGAAGCAGGGATTTCGCCTTGCAATCGCCGTAGCGCGAGGTCCAGGTCAGCGAAGGGGCTTGCGGCACGTAGTTCCCGCCGGCCATGCCGTTCAGCAGATAGCTGACCTGATCCTGTACCAACCGTGTGGCCAGAGCTGCGCGGGTCAGCGGGTCCGCGCTCTGCTTCTCGATCTTGGCGACTTCTGCTGCCAGCGGGCTGCCTGGCGCAATCGCGTCCTTCGTCGAATAAAGCGGTGCGAACACCCGCGAGACTTCTTCCCAGCTGCCGAACGTGGTGGCTTCCAGCGTGGGCGGCAGGGTAAAGCGCGATGGCACGCCTTGCGGCATCTCCTCTCGCTTTGCCAGTGGCAGCGCCACGTTCACGGTGTGCCAGCCGTCCTTGACACTTTCGGTCGGGCTGCCGGCCGACGGGCCCGCCTGCCACTTTACCGCGAGGCCTTCGGGCCAGGAAACGCTGGTGCGTGCAAAGCCTGCCTCGAGCGGCAGGGTCAAGAGACCGCTGTCGATCTGCACTTTCCCCTGCAACGCCTTGTCGCGCATGGTCTGGCTATAGGCAATCCGCACCACATCGCCGACCTGCAGCCCGGGAATGGCGAGAGTGGCGGTCAACATGCCGTCGATCTGGCGCTGCTCCAGCCCTCGCTCCCGTCGCAACACCTGATAGCGCGCGCCGCCCTTGAGCACGTCGATCACCTTGCCCGCGCGGAGAATCTCGACGCGATGAACTGTCAGATCGCCCTTGTCGGGCATCCACACCGCTGAACTCGTGCCGCTCTGTGTCAGCGATTCCGGGCTCCCCAGCTTGAAGGCCTGATCGACATAGACTCGCAGCGTCTCGCCTTCGATACGCTGCTGCACGTCGAGCAGGGCGATCGGGGTATTCGCCGCGGTGTCGATCTTTGCAGCATCGCGCACTTCGGCCCATTTCGGCGCTGGGCCGTAAAGGACGGTCTCTCCGGCAAGTGCCGGTGCAGTAGTGGCAAGAAGACCGACAACGAACAGCGCGAATCTATTGCGCACGCAAACCCCCTGAAATTGAGGGGATTACCTGCCTTCTATTTGGATGTCTGGCAATTGCCCATCAAGCGCGCTGAACAGCCTTTATCCGGGATAGGACCATTTCGGCATGTTCCTTACGGCAGATCAGCAGGTCAGGCATGTATGTGTCAGCCTTGTTGTAGACGAGCGGGCTTCCATCGATGCGGCTGCAATGCAGGCCATGCGCCAAGGCGACTGCGACGGGCGCGCAGGAATCCCATTCGAACTGGCCGCCCGAATGAAGATAGATATCGGCATCGCCAAGGATAACGGCCATCGCCTTGGCCCCGGCGCTGCCCATCGGCACGAGCTCGGCCCCGATGGCCTCGGCCACGGCCACCGCTTCGTACGCCGGGCGCGTGCGACTGACGACCATGCGCAAGGTTTCGGGCGCGGGCGGCACTTCGCGAGGCTGGTCGGTGCGCAGGACGATCCCGGCACCCCCGTTCGCGCCTGGCAACGCCACCGCGCCTGTGCTTGCCACGCCGTCAATGGCCAGGCCGACATGCACCGCCCAGTCGGTCCGCGCCTCGCCATATTCGCGCGTGCCATCGACCGGATCGACGATCCAGGTGCGCGAATACTGCAGCCGGTCAAGGTTGTCCTTTTCCTCCTCCGAAAGCAGGCCATCTTCCGGCCGCTGTTCGCGCAGGGCGTGGACGAGGAACTGATTGGCCGTGGCATCGCCGGCCTTGCCCAGCTTCTTGAGGCTGAGCATTCCGCTTTCGCGCACTGTCAGCAGCAGCTTTCCCGCCACTTGGGCAAGATGGGCTGCAAGTTCTGCATCGGTCATCGCGGCAGAAGGCGTCACGGCATCAGTCATTCGGAGAAGCTCCCTCAGGCTCGGCTTGCAATTCAGCCGTTCGCCCCTAAACCAAAGCTCCCATATGGGAGGAAACGGTGGCATTCACGCATACGGACCAGCAGGAGCTTTTCCTGCCGCTTGTCGAGGGTGTTCACGAAACGCCGCCGTGGGGCGCGTTCATGCGCAATCTCGTCGCCCGCACATATGCGCGCCGCGCTTTCCTCATCATTACCCTGGCCAATGCCATGCCTTCGCAGGAGCCGACCGTCATCCATGTCACCGCGCCCCGCGCGGTGAGGGAGCGTCAACTCGACTTCCGCCGCATCAACGCACTCGGCCTGCACCCCTATGGCCAGCTGCGGCCAGGCCGTGTCTATGCGATCGACGAGATGCTCGATTTTGACGATCCCGCGCGCCTTGCCCTCCAGCGCAGCGCTCTGGCCGAGATGGGCATTCGCTACGGGCGCTGGCTCCGCGTAAGCGCCGGCGGTGCGGCCGATGCGTGGCTGCTGCTGGTGCGCGAGCGTGAGGATTTCAGCTCTGCTGCCGTTTCCACCCTTGCCGCCATCGGCCCGCACCTTGCCGCTTCGCTGCGCACGCTCGCCGCACTTGCCGAACAGCGCTTGCAGACCGCGATGGCACAAGCAGCCCTTGCTCGGCTCGGCGCGGGTCAGCTGGCTTTTGATGCAGGCGGACGGGTCATGGCAACCGACCCGCAGGCCGAGCGAATGCTGACCTTCGCTCCCGCCCCGGATCCCCGTGGTGGGCGACGGCTGCAGCTCCTGCCCGCTGCCAGCAGCGCGCTCGAAAAGGCTTGCAGCGCCATCGCCGAGGGCCATATCGAAGCGACCGCGATCCTGCTTGATCCTGCGCGTGACCTGCACATGCTCCTGCGCAAGTGCGACCTTGCCCTGCCCGAACCACACGCCCTGCCCGCCGTGATCGGTACGCTCCGCACCTCCGTCCGCGAGGATGAGCGCGCGGGAACCCGCATCCTGCGTGAACTGCACGGCCTGTCCGACCGCGAAGCCGCGCTTGCAGAGAAGCTGAGCCGCGGCGAGACGATCATCGAAGCGGGGCGTGCCCTGCGCCTGACCGACGAGACCGCACGAAACTATTCCAAGCGCATCTACGCCAAGACCGGGACGCGCGGACAGGGCGACCTTGTTCGCGAGGTGCTCGGCGGCCTCACTCCGTTTGCGTGAAAGCACCAAGCCAATGCCGGAAGCCACCGATTTCTCTGCCCGCCTCACTGCTCTTGAAGATCGCGAAGCTGTGCGAGAGCTTGTCGCGCGCTACGGACCGCTTGCCGATGCAGGCGATGCCCAGGCCCTTGCCGAGCTCTGGACCGAGGATGGCGAATATATCGTCACCGGCTTTGCCACGGCCAGGGGCCATGCCGAAATCGCCGCGCTGATCGAGGGCCCGGTCCACCGCCAGCTCATGGCCGATGGTTGCGCCCATCTCCTTGGCCCTGCTGCCGTCACTGTCGCAGGCGATGTCGCCACTGCGCGCTGTCATTCCTTGGTGCTGCGCCACGAAGCAGGCAGCTTTGTGGTCCACCGCGTCTCGGCCAACCGCTGGTCGTTCCGCCGCACCGCGAAGGGCTGGCGGGCAGTGCGGCGCGAAAACGCCCTGCTCGATGGTGCGCAGGCAGCCCGCGCACTCCTGCAGGGCATGTAGGGTTAGCCCCCGCGCGATACCGGGATCAGGGCCCCGCTCAGGTTGCGTGCGCCGGGCGATGCCAGGAACACGATGACCTTGGCCAGCGAGGCCGGTTGCACCCACTGCGAAAAGTCGGCGTCGGGCATGTCGGCCCGGTTCGTCGGCGTGTCGATGATGCTCGGCAGCACGGCGTTGACCGTGCAGTCCGTCCCGGCAAGCTCGGCGGCAAGGCTCTCGGTCAGCTTGTGGACGGCCTGCTTGGATGCGGCATAGGCCCCCATCCCGCCGCCTGCCACCAGCGCGCTGCCCGCGCCGATGTTGACGATCGCCGCGCCCGGCGTCGCGCTCAGGGTCGGCAGCGCAGCCTTGGTCATGGTCACGCAGGTGGTCGCGTTCATCGCGAACATCCTTGCCCAGGTCTCGGGACCGCCATCGGCGAGCGTCTGCCACACGAAACCGCCCGCCACGTTCACCAGAACGGCAATGCCGCCCAGCGCCGCCTTGACTTGCTCTACCGCCGCCGCTGCGGCAGCGGCATCGGTCAAGTCCACACCGCCGATGTCGAGCCCGCCAGGGTTCGCGTCCGGCGCCGAGGGCGCAAAATCGATCCGCGCCACCTTGTCGCCATTGTCGCGGAACGCCTGCGCCACGGCGCGCCCCAGCACGCCAAAGCCACCTGTAACGATTACCGAACGCATCGTGTCAAAAACTCCTTCAAGGCCGTTGCGAATGGCGGATGCCACCATCGACGACAATCTCCGCGGCGGTGATATAGCTGGCTTCATCCGACAGGAGAAAGCGGATCGTCGTCGCGATCTCTTCGGGCTTGCCGAACCGGCCAGGGAATATGCGCGGACCGTAGATCTGCGCCATCCCGTCTCGCATCTCGCCAAGGATCGGCGTGTCGATCATGCCGGGGCTCAGGGCGTTGATGCGGATGCCATCGTGCGCAAGCTCGTCGGCCATGGACCGCACCAGCGATATGACCGCGCCCTTGGCCGCCGTATAGATCGGGATCATTCCGTTGCCGAACCATGCGTTGATCGAAGAGATTGCCACCACCGCGCCGCCCGGATGCGCCTTCAGGTCATCGCGGAAAGCCTGAACCAGTTCGATCACTGCGCGCACGTGCAGCGCCATTCCGGCGTCGAAGTTCTCGGGCGTGACCCCGCCAATTCCGGTCTGCACCGCCGTGCCCGCACCGTGGACGATACCGCCAATGCTGCCAAGCGCAGCGCGCGTTTCGATTGAGGCCGGGGCAACCGCCTGCGGTTTGCGCAAGTCCACCGCGAGGCCCACCGCCGCCACGCCATATCGCGCCGCGATGTCGGCCGCGGCAGCGTGGGCGCCTTCGGCATTGATGTCCCACAGCGCCACCGGGCGCCCCACTTCGGCCAAGGCATGGGCAGTGGCCAGGCCGATGCCCGATGCCCCGCCGGTGATCACCACACCCGTCCCGGGCGTGCCCAGCCTCTCGTCACTCACGCTCATGCCGATTCCCTGCCTGATGGATTTGTGGCCAGGCAAACGGTGTCAAACCCAAGGACATGCGCCACGCGGCCAAGGCCGACCCATGCCGCCACGCAATGCGCCAGATCGACGATCTCGCCATCGCTGAAGGCTTCGTGCATCCCGGTCCAGAAATCCTCGTCCGCCGCCAGTCCTTTCGGGTCCGTGCCGAAGCGCTCGGCAAAGGCGATGGCCAGCCGCTCCCGCGGTGAAAACAACCCGGAGTCCTGCCAGTTCTCCACCGCCGCATAGAACGCCTCGTCGGGCGCCGGGCCGTTTGCCGTCACCAGCCGCTCGGGCATCTCGCCACCAACCGAGAAGGTGATTTCCGCATCGCGCGCCGCGCGGAAGTCCTGGCAGATCATGCAACCGTTGATCTGCGCCGTGCGCATGCGCGCCGCCTCGAACTCGCGTAGCGAGAGCCGGGTCTCGCGATAGACGGCAAAGGAGAATCCGGCTGCAGCGGCCATGATCTCGCGCGCATGGGTTCGCGCGGCATGGCCATAGGGATCGCTGGCCGCTTCGGCGGGCACGGAAATGCGCAACATCGGCAGGCGCTCCTCAGTTTGCAGGGATCTCGGGCACGGGGCCCATCGGCGGCACGTTGTGCGACCACGCCATGTCCTCGTGGCGCTCGGCAATGCGCCAGCCATCGGGCGTGCGGACCAGCCTGTCACGATACCAAAGACCGATGAAGAAGACCTGCTCCTCGCCCACCGCGCTGCGATGGACCATCGGGTTGAACAGGATCGTGCGCGCCCGGGCGGTGTCGCCGTCAAGGTCAAGCTTGGTCGTCGCCACCATGTGCTGGAACATCGGAAAGCGATCCAGCGCCACCGGCAACCACGCCTTGATCTGCGCGAAAGTACCCGCGGCGCCTCCGGTTTCGGAGTAATCGATCTGCGCGTCTGGCGTGAACACACGGTCAAGCGCGTCCCAGTCCCGTTCGTCGATTGCGAAGCAATAGCGCGCGAAGAGGTCCTGTATTTCCAGCCTGTCCGAGATTTCCTGAAGCGACATCATCGCGCTGCCCCTCTCCGCCTTCCTTTTGGCTGCGAATCATACGCAACTGCTTTGCTGTTGAGATCATGCATGGCGCTTCTCGCAAAAATTATCTACATTGTCTGCGCAATTTGTGTTGGTTGAAAAGGTTCATGGGCCGTCGGGCACTGGCAAGGCGGGGAGGGGCATCAGGAAGGACGTCTGCGGCCACAACGCGACCTGGCATACACTCCCCGAGGTGATGCCCATGCACGCACGCCGTGTGGATGTCGCAAGTCCTCCATGTGCAATGAGCCGCAATTTTATCAATATCAAAAGCCGATATGCTTTTTGATTGACGATTTGCGTATCTGTTGCGATATCTTTTTACGAATGCATTGCCACGTAAAGCAGTGTGTGAGTCGAAAGTCGTACCGGAGGAGAGGCCGCTCATGGCCAGCGCAGCTGCAATTTCGCTCGAAAGCTCGATCCCGTCGGGCGAAGAGCTCGTCGCCCGGGCAAGGGCCATGATCCCTGCCTTGCGCCAGCGCGCGGCCGAATGCGTCGCCGGGCGTGACGTTCCGGCGCAATCCATTGCCGAATTCCGTGAGGCTGGTTTCTTCCGCATCCTTCAGCCCAAGCGCTGGGGCGGCTACGAAATGCACCCCAACGTCTTCTACGATGTGCAGCGGGCACTTGCCGAAGGTTGCATGTCCACCGGCTGGATGTACGGCGTGGTCGGCTGCCATCCTTATGAAATCGCGCTCTTTCACGAAGAAGCGCAGGCCGAGGTCTGGGGCGAGGACACCTCCACCCTCGTGTCCTCCTCCTACCAGCCCGTCGGCAAGGTGACCCCGGTCGAAGGCGGTTATCGACTCTCGGGCCGCTGGGGCTTCTCGACCGGCTCCGTCCATTGTCAGTGGGTCGTATTGGGCGCGATGGTCCCGCCGCGCGAAGAAGGCGGCGTGCCCGACATGCGCGCGTTCCTGTTGCCCCGCGCCGACTATACGATCGACACCGACAGCTGGCACGTCTTCGGTTTGCAGGGTACTGGCAGCCATGACATAATCGTCGACGATGTGTTCGTCCCCGAACACCGTACTCACCGTTCGATCGACGGATATCTCTGCACTAACCCCGGCCAGCAGACCAACACGGGGCCCCTCTACACCCTGCCCTGGGCCCAGGTTTTCATGCGCTCGGTCTCGACCGCTGCCTTCGGCGGCGCGCGCGCTGCGATTTCTGCCGCCATGGACATTGCCCAGAACCGCGTCTCGACCAACACCGGCAAGGCTTCCAAGAACGATCCGTTTCTTCTTGCCGCCATCGCCCGTGCGCAGGCCGAAGTGACGGAGATGGAGCAGACCCTGCGCCTCACCTTCGATGAATTGATGGCCCTGGCCGAAGCAGGCGAGCCGATCCCGATGGAGAAGCGCACCCTGTTTGCCTACAACTCGGCCAGCGTGGTGCGCCGCATGGCCGATCTGGTCGACGACATGGTCAAGCTGCTGGGCGGTCGCGCGATCTACACGTCCAGCGCGATCATCCAGCCCTGGCTCGATCTCAACGCCGGCCGCGCACACGTCGCCAATGACCCGGCCAATCGTACGCTCGACGTGGTCGGCGCGATGCTCGGTCAGGAACCGACCTTCACCTTCCTCTGATGGGAGCGCCACCCTTGGCTAGCCTGACCCAGACCACGCATCGCGTCTCCGGCGGATACGAAATTGTCATTGCCGAAGCGGGCGATCCTTCCGCGCCTGCCGTCGTCTTCCTGCACGGCAGCGGCCCCGGCGCCTCCGGTGCGTCCAACTTCCGCCAGAACATCGATGCTTTTGTGGACGCCGGTTACCGCGTGATCCTGCCCGACCTGATCGGTTATGGCGGCTCGTCCAAGCCAGAGGGGCTGGACTACACGCTGCAGCTCTTCACCGATACCGTGTACGAAGCGCTCGTCGCCCACGGCGTGACCAGCGCCAGCCTCGTCGGCAATTCGCTGGGCGGCGGCATTGCCCTGCTGATGACGCTCGACCACCCCGGCTTCACCCGCAATCTGGTGCTGATGGCCCCTGGCTGCGTGGCCGAGCGCGAGGCCTACTTCGTAATGCCGGGCATCACCAAGATGGTCTCCAGCTTCGGGGGGCCGGACTTCAACCTGGCCGAGCAGAAGCGCCTCGTCTCGAACCTCGTCCACCCGGACTTCGCCCCCAAGATCCCGGATGCCCTGGTGGAGGAACGCTTCGCCGTCGCCCGCACCCAGCCCAAGGACGTGCTGGTGCGCATGCGCACGCCCGACCTCTCGCCGCGGCTGCCGGAAATCACCCAGCCGGTCTTCGTGCTGTGGGGTCTGAACGACGAGTTCTGCCCGGAAGCCCATGCGCGCCTGTTCCTCGACCATTGTCCCGATGTCCGCGCGATCACTTTCGGCCGCACCGGCCACTGGGTCCAGGTCGAACGCGCTGCCGAGTTCAACGCCTTTGCCATCGAGTTCCTCAATGCCCGCCGATAAGATCCAGCACTATGGCGCGGCGCTTTACGAAGCCCTGCGCACCCGCAAGACCATCGCCCCGCTGATCGAGCAGGACCCCTCGCTGACGCTCGACGATGCCTATGCCATCAACCTCGATTTCCTTTCGCGCCGCGTCGCCGATGGCGAGAAGGTCGTCGGCAAGAAGATCGGCGTGACCAGCAAGGCCGTGCAGGACATGCTTGGCGTCCACCAGCCCGACTTCGGCTTCCTGACCGACTGGATGCATGTCGAAGGTGACATCGACATCGACGCCAAGGCCCTGATTGCTCCGCGCGCCGAGGCCGAGATCGCGTTCATCCTAAAGAGCAGCCTCAATGGCCCCGGCGTCACGGCCGCTGACGTTCTTGCAGCCACCGAAAGCATCGCCCCCTGCTTCGAGATCGTCGACAGCCGCATCGACAACTGGAACATCAAGATCGTCGATACCGTGTCCGACAACGCCTCATGCGGGGTCTACGTGATCGGCAATGAACGGCTCGACCCCGCCGGGCTGGACCTGCCCAATCTGCACGTGGCCGTCACCAAGAACGGCGAACCGCTGTCCGAAGGCCATGGCCACGCAGTTCAGGGCGATCCGGCACAGGCGGTGGCTTGGCTCGCCAACACGCTCGGCGCCTATGGCGTGACGCTCGATGCGGGCGACGTGATCCTGTCGGGTTCACTCGTCCCGCTCGCGCCCGCCGTGAAGGGCGATCGCTTCGAAGTGACACTCAGCAACGCTGCAGGGCCACTCGGCACCTGCGTCGCCAACTTCGTTTGAGGAATACCTGAATGGCACGCGTCAAGGCCGCGATCATCGGTTCGGGCAATATCGGCACCGACCTGATGATGAAGATGATCAAGTACCCGCAGAACATGGAACTGGCGATCGTCGTCGGCATCGACGAGAAGTCCGAAGGCCTGGCCATGGCGCGCGAACACGGCATCGCCACCACGCACGAAGGCCTCGAAGGCCTGCGCGCCCACCCGCTCTACAAGGACATCGGCATCGCCTTCGACGCGACCAGCGCCTACGCCCACAAGGTCCATGACGAGGCTCTGCGCGCCGATGGTATCCAGGTGGTGGACCTTACCCCCGCGGCCATCGGTCCCTTCACCGTGCCGCCGGTCAACATGGGCCAGCACCTCGACCAGCCCAACGTCAACATGGTGACTTGCGGCGGTCAGGCGACGATCCCGATGGTCGCCGCCGTCGCCCGCGTCTCGGACAAGCTCCACTATGCCGAAATCGTGGCGTCGGTCTCCTCGCGCTCGGCCGGACCCGGCACCCGCGCCAACATCGACGAGTTCACCCGCACCACCGCCCGTGCGATCGAACAGGTGGGCGGCGCCGCCAAGGGCAAGGCGATCATCATCCTCAATCCGGCCGAACCGCCGATGATCATGCGCGATACCGTGTTCACCCTGTCCGAAGGCGGCGATGAGGACGCCATCCGCCGGTCGGTGGCCGATATGGTGGCCGAAGTGCAGAAGTACGTCCCCGGCTACCGGCTCAAGCAGGAAGTCCAGTTCGAACGCTTCGGCGACAACAACCGCCTGAAGATTCCTGGGCAAGGCGAATTCACCGGCATCAAGTCGATGATCATGCTCGAAGTCGAGGGCGCAGGCGACTACCTGCCCAGCTACTCCGGCAATCTCGACATCATGACTGCCGCCGCCAAGGCCACCGGCGAACTGCTTGCCGCGCGCCGCATGGCCGCTGCTGCCGCCTGAAGGAGATCGGACGATGACTGCCACCTTCAACGTCGAAGCCGGCGACAAGCTCTACATCCAGGACGTGACGCTGCGTGACGGCATGCACGCGGTTCGGCACATGTACGGCATCGACCACGTCCGCGCGATTGCCTCGGCCATCGAGAAGTCGGGCGTCGATGCCATCGAGGTCGCCCATGGTGATGGCCTTTCCGGCGCCAGCTTCAACTACGGCTTCGGCGCGCACACCGATTGGGAATGGCTGGAAGCCGTGGCCGACGTGCTCGACAAGTGCGTGCTGACCACGCTGATCCTGCCCGGCGTGGGCACCGTCGAGGAACTGCGCCGCGCCTATGACATCGGCGTCCGCTCGGTCCGCGTCGCCACGCACTGCACCGAGGCCGACGTCAGCAAGCAGCACATCGGCATCGCCCGCGATCTTGGCATGGACGTCTCGGGCTTCCTGATGATGAGCCACATGATCGAGCCCGACGCCCTCGCCCAGCAGGCGCTCCTGATGGAAAGCTACGGCGCACAGTGCGTCTATGTCACCGACAGTGGCGGCGCGCTTGACATGGACGGCGTTCGCGCGCGCTTTCAAGCCTATGACCGCGTGCTGAAGCCCGAAACCCAGCGCGGCATGCACGCCCACCACAACCTCGGCCTCGGCGTCGCCAACTCGATCGTTGCCGCGCAGTGCGGCGCGGTGCGCATCGACGCTTCGCTGACCGGCATGGGCGCGGGCGCGGGCAACGCCCCGCTCGAAGTCTTCATCGCCGCCATCGATCGCAAGGGCTGGAACCACGGCTGCGACGTGATGATGCTGATGGACGCTGCCGAAGACCTCGTCCGCCCGCTGCAGGACCGCCCCGTCCGTGTCGACCGCGAGACGCTCGCACTGGGCTATGCCGGGGTCTACTCCAGCTTCCTGCGCCATGCCGAAAAGGCTGCCGAGACCTACGGCCTCGATACGCGCGCGATCCTCGTCGAACTCGGCCGCCGCAAGATGGTCGGCGGACAGGAAGACATGATCGTCGACGTCGCGCTCGACATGCTGAAAGCGCAAGCCTGACCTGAAAAACAAACGGCGAGAGGGAGATAAGACCCCCGCCCAACCCCCGGGAGAAAATGCCATGATCCTCAAGGACAAGGTCGTCATCATCACCGGCGCAGGGCCCGGCATGGGCCAGGCCGCGTGCCGGGGTGCGGCGAAGGAAGGTGCCAAGGTCGTCGTCACCGCCCGCTCCAAGCAGGCCATCGAGGAAGTGGCGCACGAGATCGTCGCGGCAGGTGGCGAAGCCATCGCGGTGCCGCTCGACGTGACGCAGATGGATCAGTGCCAGGCCGCAGCCAGGGCCGCGCTCGACCAGTGGGGCCGCATAGATGGTCTGGTCAATTCGGCCTACTATCACCCTGATTGGGGCCCGCTGATCGAGCATGACATCGACCAGGTGCTGCAAGCGTTCGATGTCGGCGCGGCAGGCGCGCTGCGCATGGCCATGGCCGTGTTTCCCACGATGAAGGCGCAAGGCGCTGGCTCCATCGTCAACATCTCCACCCTCTGCACCCGCAAGCCGATGCCCGGCGAAGGCGGTTATGGCATGGCCAAGGGCGCGCTCAATCACATGACCCGCCACCTCGCGGTCGAGTTCGGCGGCACCGGCGTGCGCGTGAACACCGCGCTGATGGGCTGGATGATGGGCGCTCCATTGGAAGGCTTCATCCAGGGTCTCGGCGAAGGCGCCGAAGCGTTCCGCAAGCAGCGCGCCAGCGAGATCCCGGTAGGCCACATCCCGCCCGACGCGGATTGCGCCAAGGCAGTCTACTTCCTGCTCTCTGACTACGCCTCGGAAGTGACCGGCGCCATGCTCGACGTCAACGGCGGCGACTGGGTCGCGGCATAAGGGAGGGCACGATCATGTTGCTTGACTGGATGAAGAGCCACCCCACCCTTGCCGACGATCCGGTTTCGGGCTTCGATCCCGATGCCGTGACCGTCAGCGAGACGGTGGAGATCGCAGCCCCCGCCCGCGTGGTCTGGGCCGTACTCACCGACATGCCGCGGTACAGCGAATGGAATCCGTTCTGCGTGCGCGCTTCCTCCACACTCGAAATGGGCGCGGCGGTCGACATGACGCTGGTCAACTATGCCGTGCCCGGCACGCTCGTGCCCAACTGCGAATACATCTGCGCCTTCGAGCCCGAGCGCATGATCTCGTGGGAGATGGTCCACTCCGATCTCTGGCCCTACCCCGCGCGCCGCGATCAGGTGATCGAACCGACCGGCGATGCATCATGCCGGTACTTCTCGACCGACGCCTTCCTCGGCGCCAATGGCATCCACGTCTTCCGCTTTGCCGGACCGTGGGTAAAACGTGCGTTCGACGATAGCGCCCGCGCGCTCAAGGGCCGCGCCGAAATGCTCTACGCACAAGAACAGAAAGCCTGATCCCGCAATGCCTTACACGCTCCAGCAGCTCTCCGACATGGAAGAGATCAAGGTGCTCAAGCACCGCTACTTCCGCGCTATCGATACCGGCGATTTTGCTGCCCTGCCGGCGCTGTTCACGGCCGATGTCGCCTGCACCTACAATGGCGGCACATACAAGGTCTCGCTGTCAGGGCGTGACGCCATGGTCGAGTTCCTGTCCAATTCTTTCCACTCGGGCGCGCTGGCCATGCACATCGGCTCGATGCCCGAAATCAGCGTGACCGGCGACAACAGCGCCACCGGCCTGTGGTATCTGCAGGACGTGTTCATCGACCTCGAGAAGGACGCCCACACCTTCGGCACGGCGATCTATACCGACGCCTATCGCCGCGAAGGCGGGGTGTGGAAGATCGAGTCCACTTATTATGATCGCGTGATCGAAGTCTTGCGCAAGTTCAGCGAGATGAAGGGCAAACCTTCCGTCCAGCGCCTCGCGACCACCGGCCGCAAACCGCACGAACGCACCGACATCAGCCACCTCATCCACTGGGACGAATGAGCACTGCGCCGGTCAAGGTCATCGCCCTGCTCCGCAAGAAGGAGGGCCTTAGCCGCGAGGCATTCATCGCCTATTACGAGACGCGCCACGCCCCGCTGATCCGCTCGCTGCTGCCACACATTGCCGACTATCGGCGCAACTACGTCGACCGCGACGGCGCCTTCAGCAGCGCCGTTGCCGCAATCGACCTCGACAGCGTGACGGAAATGCGCTTCGCCAGCCGCGCGCATTACGACGCTTTCCTCGCCGTCGCGTCGGACCCGGAAGTTGCCGCCCGGATCGCGCATGACGAGGAGAACGTCTTCGACCGCGCCGCCACGCGCATGTTCGTTGTGGACGAGGTTCCGGCTGCGCCCCCGGCATCGGGAACCCTGGCTCAACTGACGGCCGAGCGCGCGATCCGTGAAGGCCTCGCCCGCTTCGCGCGCGTGATCGATGCAAAGCAGTGGGACGCCTTGCCAGATATCTTCGCCACTGACCTGACCTTCGACTACGGCCTGGGCGAACACTCCGGGATCGCCGCGCTGGAAGCCAACATGCGCCGCTTCCTCGATCTCTGCGGGCCAAGCCAGCACCTGATCGGCAGCATCACGATCGACGTTGCGCCCGGCAGCCTGACCGCAACCAGCCGCGCCTATGTCCAGGCCCGCCACCAGCGCCCCGGTGACACGGGCGGTCCAGTATTCGACACGAACGGCGAATACATCGACCGCTGGACCCTGCGCCCCGAAGGCTGGCGCATAACGCGCCGCGATGCCCTGTGGCACACCAACAGCGGGGACGCGGCAATCATCTGGAGTGGCGCCGACTGAGGCGACGCTTCAGTCGTCCCCGAAATCCGGCACCCACGGCACGCCATTGATATGGCCGCCACCGTCTACGAACAGGGTATTGCCGGTCAGATACCGCGCGTCCTCGCTGGCGAGGAACAGGGCGACGCCGCCGATGTCCGCCTCGGGATCGCCCATGCGGCCCATCGGGTTTGCGGCGGCAGTCGCCTTCGCCACGTCGGGCGCCATTTCCGCAAAGCGGCGATAGGCGGCCGAGACTGCTGCCGGGCAGATCACGTTGACGCAGATGCCATGGGGCGCCCATTCCCGCGCCGCCGTGCGCGAATAGGCCCGCACCGCTTCCTTGGCGACGTTGTAGTCTGCGCTACCCATGTGTGCGTTGACGCCGTTCAGTGACGCCATGTTGATCACGCGGCCCCAGCCCCGCGCCTTCATGTGCGGCAGTGCCCGCTCCATCGCCCACTTGGTCGCATAGAGGCACATCTTCAGCGCATCGTCGAAGCGCGCGTCGGTCTTGCGCTCGATCCGCACCGGCCCCTCACCGCGATAGGCGTTGTTGACGAGGATATCGACCGCACCGAACCGCTCGGCACACAGGTCCACCGCCGCGAACACATCGTCACGGGAACAGACATCGCACTGGATGAAGACCGCCTGAGCCCCGCCTGCACAAAGCTGCTCGACCACCGCCGGACCGCGCTCGGCATCGTAGTCTGCGACGACCACGCTCGCCCCTTCCCTGGCGAAGCGGCGAGCAATGCCTTCGCCGATGCCATCGGCACCGCCGGTAATGACGGCGGCGCGCCCAGCAAGTCTTCCCGTCACGCCGCCGTCTCCTTCTCTCGTCAGTTGCCGAAGCTGTAGCGCAGGCGCAGGCCGAACATGCGCGGCTCGCCATAGATCACGCTCTGCGCGCCGATCGTCTGGAAGATGCCCGTGTTCGAGATGATGTAGTTCTTCTTGGTGATGTTGGTGGCGAACAGGCTCAGGTCCACCGGCGCGCCCATCACGCCCTTCCAGTCGATCGTGGCGTTGAGCAGGCCATAGCTCGGCAGCAGCACGCCCGGTTCGTTGATCGTCCCATCCGGGAAGCGCTCGGTCGAAAACGGCGCGGTCGGCTGCTTGTCGGTCCAGTTGTAGCTGAGGAACAGGCTGAAATTGCCCACATCTTCCGAGACCGGCAGCGAGAAACGGCCATAGACCGACAGGATGTTGGGCGAGAGGTACTGCAGCGGACGGCAGGTCATGTCCGCCCCGGCAAAGACCTTGGGCGAAGTGATCGACTGCGCGGTACAATCCCACACGCCCGAGCTCGAATCGAACTTGAAGGATTTGTACTTGGCGCTGAGGTGGCTGTAGTTGCCGCCCAGTTCGATGTTCTGCGTCGGCTGGATCATCGCCTCGACTTCGACGCCCTTGATCTCGGCCGAAGCATTGTTCAGCGTGATCGCGCCATTGCCGCCGGTCGCGCGGTTGAAGTCCCCGGCTGCACGCTGGATGTTCTTGTAGTCCAGCCAGAAGCCGTTGACGTTGAACCGCCCGCGCATGCCCCCGGCGTTGAAGTCGGTCTTGAAGCCTGCTTCGTAGTCGGTGACGGTCTCCGGCCCGAAGGTGCGGGTGTTCTCGAACACGGCATAGCTGTTGAAGCCACCGGCCTTGTAGCCGCGCGTGACCTTGCCATAGACCATGATGTTGTCGTTCGGGCGGTAGTCGAGCCCGATGGTCCAGTTGGGCGACGAGCTTTTCAGCCTTGCACCGAACAGGCAGGTGTTGAGCGGATCGGCGATCGGCTGCGTGGGATTGGGATTCGATTTCCACGAACACGCCGTGACATACTTCGCCCCACCCGGCAGCGGGACATAGCTGAACGATGTGGTCGATCCGTCCACGGTGTCCCAGGTATAGCGATAGCCCGCTGTCAGTCGCAGGCGGTCAAGCGCAGGCGAAAACGCGCCGAAATCGAGCGAGCCCTGCGCATAGAGCGCCTTGGATTCGTTGGTCACGCTGATCTGGCTCTGGCCGATGGGGCAGCCCGTGACAGACTGCAGGCCGCAGACGTTGATCGAATAGGACACCATCGTGCCTCGGGGGCTCTGCTTGTAGTAGAAGCCGCCGACCGTATAGGTCAGCTTGTCGTTCAGCGCCGTGCCCTGGAACTGCAGTTCCTCGGTCACCTGCTTGTACCAGTCACGGGGGGCGGTGCGGCTCTCTACGGTCACGCCGGTATCATAGACCGGAGCGATCGTGCCATCCTGGTCGTTGGCGTAGTACGACTTCAGTTCTGCATAGCTGAAGATGTTGCGCAGCTTGAGAGTGCTGGAAAGTTCGATGTCGGTGGTGTTGTTGATGCCCCAGGATTCCAGCTTGGCGAAGCTGTCCATGCCATGCGCTGTCTGGCGGATGCCGCGCGCGTTCTGCTGATTGAGCAGGTTGGTGTAGTAGCTGCAATTGGCAGGGCCGGTCCCTGCACCGCAGAAATTGAAAGTCGGAGCGATTGCGCCCAGTGGCAGGGATACGCCCGGTGCAACCAGGATCGGCCGCGTGGCGAGGCCAACGAAATAGTTGGTATTGAAGTTCTTGGCGATCGAACCCGTGCCATTGCTGTGCGACTTGCCATAGTAGCCCAGCGTATAGTTGGTGACGCCCTCCACCGGCTCGATCCACAGCCCGACGCGGCCCATGCGCCAGTGCTGGTCGTCGCGATCCTTGTTCCAGTTCACATCATGCGTGAAGCCGTCACGATCGCGTGAGGCTCCGACAAGCCGCAGGCGAACCTTGTCCGAGATCGGCAGGTTCAGCACCGCTTCGGTCTCGACCATGCTGTAGTTGCCAAAGCCGGCCTGGACATAGCCTTCGAGCTTGTCGGTCGGCTTGGCCGGCGTCAGCAGGATCGCGCCACCAGTGGTGTTTCGTCCAAACAGCGTGCCTTGCGCGCCGGCCAGAACCTGCACGTTCTGCAAGTCGACGAAACTGCCGGGGCCACCTTGGCCGGAAAGCGTGATCGCCGAAACCAGCGGGACTTCGTTCATGTAGACGACGACCGCGGGCGATCCCTGGAACGATGCGCTCTGCCCGCGGATCGATGGCGACATCACGTCGCGCGAAGCCTGCCCGTTCGGGCCGACGACCAGCGACGGCACGGAAGCCTGCAGATCCTGCAACTGGGTAAGCCCGCGTTCGCGGATGCTTTCTGCGCTGATCGCGGTGATCGAGATCGGAACGTCCTGTGCGCGCTCTTCGCGGCGGTTGGCCGTGACGATGATTTCCATGTTGTTGGGCACGCTGTTTTCCGCAGCCTGCTCATCCGCAGCATCTTCTGCAGCAAAAGCGATCTTCGGCGCAGCAAAGCTGCCCAGCGAAACGCTTGCCAGCAACGCCCAAGCGACCCGTCGTCCCGTTTCCGAGCGTGCACGCATTGTGTCAGACATCGTTCTCTCCCTCCAAGATCGCACTTCCCATGCCTCTGCGGCGAAACACGGATCGACAGGATGAGCGGCATCCCCGCGCACGCCCCAAGCATGCACGACGACAATTCGCAGAAAGGCAGGGAGGCCCCTCATCCCGGTTTTCTTTTTCTCTATGAAGCAGCGTATCAACTACGCAAAATAAGTTCAAGAGACGATTTTAGCATCATGTTGCGTAGCCAAGGGCACGTCTTTGCGCTTATGTGGGCTTGACGAATTTTTCTGGAAGTCCTCCGTTGGCGATGCACCGAACAATGCGGCCACACCGATTCTGCAATCGCCAGCGAACCCAAGGCGCGGCACGAAGTGACTGATTTTCAGGAACCTTCCACTGCGCACCGCTCAGAAAAGCAACAGGAGAAGTCGATGCCTGACCTGCCCTATCTCGCCCGCGGCATCATGCCGGTCGAAACACCGTCGAGCGTGCTCGTGTCCTCGTCGAAGTATCTCAACAACCCCCGCCTGCGCGATTGGCTGGCGATGATCCTCCTGCGCCGCAACGGCCCGGACCTGCCCCCGCCAGCCGAGATGTACGAGTTCCTGCCGATTCTCGAGGAACTGCGCGATCACGATGCCATAGAGGAGATGTTCATGGCAGAACGCCGGATCAATCCCGAACTCGATGCCTGGCTTTCCGAGGGCTTCTACTCGACCTACTCGATCGACGATTTCGCGCAGTACGCGCCAGGCTCGCTCGGCGGAATCTTCTACCAGTGGATCACGCAAGGCAATTACGAGATCCAGATCACGCCCTGGCGCGAACCGAAAAGCCAGCTGGAGTTCTACAACCTGCGCTCAGGCCAGACCCACGATTTCGAACACATCCTGTGTGGCGGCGGGTTCAACTTCATGGGTGAGCTCGTACCTTACTGGTACCGCCTGACCAACGTGTTCAAGCACATCCGCAATCCGGAACTGGCAGCCGAATTGAGCCTGATCCAGATCTTCGGATCGCTCCGCTACACCGTGCGGACGATACTGCATTATCCGCAAGTCTGGAACACCTGCACCGACGCTATCCAGCGCGGCATGGCGGTCGGCAAGGCCAGCGACGCCTTGTTCATGAAGAGGCTGGAGCCGTGCTTCCACCTCCCATTGGCCGAAGCGCGCGAGGCCTTGGGCGTGCGCGGCGCAGTCGATGTCGATACCGATCTCGAAGGCGCGTTCTGGGCGGAGCGGGTTCCCGCCTCGGCGCTGGTGAGGCCGGAACTGCAATAGCCTCGGCCCGATGATTGACTCACTCCGTCTGCCAAGTAAGTGAGTGATCATGACAAGGACCCGTTTACCGGGCGTGCAGCGCCGAGGCCAGATCGTTGCCGCCGCACGGCGGGTCTTTTCACAGCACGGCTATGACGGAGCCAAGACCCTGCAGATCGCGCGCGAGGCGAAGGTCTCGGAGGCGCTGGTGTTCCGTCATTTCCCCAGCAAGCTCGCCCTCTACCGCGCGGTCCTGCGCCAGGTATTTCTCGAGCAGGACGAGCGCTGGCGCGAACAGGGCGTGCACGGCGAAGGTGCGCGGGGCCTCGCCACTGCGATCCATACTTTCATCTCCGCCTGCGCGACCGATGCAGAGGATCCTGCCCGTCATGATACGCATCGCATGACCCTGGCCAGCCTTGCAGGCGATGGCTCCTACGCCAGCCTGATCTATCGCCGCTCGCAGCGGCGCAACGGGGCTGCCATGGACGCGGCCTATGCCTCTGCCCGGGCCGAGGGTGGGCTTGAGGGCGAGCCTCTCGACGTGCCCGCCGCTGCCATGTTCGTCGAACATGTCGGGACGATGATGGCCGCAATCGGGGGATTGCCTTTGGCGGCAAGGCCTTACGGAGTCGCGGGGGATGATCTTGTCAGGCAGGCGACGTGGTTCTGCCTGCGTGGCATCGGCATGCCGGACCGGATCATTGCCGATTACTTCGCCTCCCTCGCTTCAGACACGTAAGGCAGGATCTTCGAAGATCAGCTGAATGATGGCTTCCGCAAGACCTATCGCTCGACCGGCAGCCCATGATTCGTGCCGCTCAACAGGCGGCGTAATGGCCTGCGTGCCGGTCTATCTCACGGCCCGATGGGCAGCATCACCGGCGCGAAGGTCGAAAGCAGTCCCGCGTCAAGCACTTGCGCTTGACCCGTGATGAAGCCCGAGGCCGGGCTGCACAGCCACAACGCCACTTCGGCAACATGCTGCGCCTGTCCCATGCCGCGCAAGGGCACGCGCGGCAGCTCCTGCCCATCAACGATCTCGACATCCGGCGCGCCGATCAGGGGGGTCTCCACTCCGCCCGGGCACAGCGCATTGATCCGGCAGCCGCGCGCCGCGAAGGCATCGACGCAGGACTTCACCAGCCCGACCACGCCATGCTTGGCAGCACTGTAGGCCGGGTTCGCCGGATGGCCGACCACGCCCGCCGCCGAAGCCGTGACCACGACCGCGCCGCCCTGCCCGATCACTGGCTGCACCGCCTTGATCCCGTTGAACGCGCCCTTGAGATTGACCGCGACCAGCTTGTCGAACAGCGGCTCGTCAACCGTGTCGAGGCCTTCGGCGGCGCCATAGAGCCCGGCGTTGAGGAAGGCGAAATCCAGCTTTCCGGCTACGGCCAGAACTTGCGCCACCATCTCCTGGTTGCTGGCATAGTCGGCCACGTCGACCTTCACGGCGCTCGCGCGCTGACCGATCTCGGCCACGACGGCCTGCGCCGCCGCAAGGTTGAGGTCAGCGCAGAACACCCTCGCGCCTTCCTGCGCAAAGCGGATTGCCGCAGCGCGGCCGATGCCGGATCCTGCTCCGGTGACGAGGGCAACCTTGCCGACAAATCGCTGCATCACTCTCTCCGAAATAGCCTTCGCCTTGATCAGCGAAGTTCTGTCTTCAGCACCTTGCCCGCGGCATTGCGCGGGAGATCCTCCACGAGCACGAAGCTGCGCGGCACCTTGTAATTGGCCATGTTCTCGCGCGACCACGCGATCAGCTCGGCCTCGCTTGCGGTTGCACCGGGACGAAGCACCACGAAAGCGCGGCCCACTTCGCCCAGGCGCTCGTCCGGCACGCCGACGACGGCGGCCATGCCGATCGCCGGATGCTCCGCCAGCAGCTTCTCGACTTCGGCGGGATAGACGTTGAACCCGCCCGAGATGTACAGGTCCTTCATCCGGTCGGTGATGCGCACATAGCCGCGCTCGTCCATCGTGCCGACGTCGCCTGTGTGCAGCCAGCCATCGGCGTCGATGGTCTCGGCCGTGGCTTGTGCGTTGTCGAGATAGCCAAGCATGACGCCCTGCCCGCGCACCTGCACCTCGCCGGTCTGCCCGCGCGGCACTTCGTTGCCTTGCGCGTCGGCGATGCGCACTTCATTACCGGGGAAGGCCTTGCCGCAGGTGCGGGCGATGGTCTCGGCATCATCGCCCGGAACGCAGGTCGTGATGTTCACGCACTCGGTCATGCCATAGGCGGTGATCAGATCCACCATGCCAAGGTCCTCGCGGATGCGTTCGACCAGCGCGGGCGGCACGCTTGCCGCGCCGGTGGTGCCGCCCCGCAACGATGAGCAGTCCCATTTGCGCTTGTCCAACTCTGCCAGCAGCATCTGGAAGATGGTCGGCGGCCCCGGCATGAAAGTGATGCGTTCGCGCTCGATCAGCTCGATCGCCTGGGCCACATCGAACTGCGGCATGGGCACAGCCACCGCCCCCGAGAGGATGCAAGCAACCCAGCCCACCTTCATGCCGAAGGAATGGAAGAACGGATTGGCAATGAGATAGCGATCGCCCTCGCGCAGGCCGGTATTCTGGCACCACACCGCAGCCTGCGGCAGGACCCGGCCGTAAGTCATCAGCACGCCCTTGGGGCTGCCGGTCGTCCCGCTGGTGAACAGGATGTCCGAGACAGTATCGGCGTCGATACCCACCAGCGCCCCGTCCACGGCCGGGTCGTCCGCCCCCTTGCCCCCTTGCACCAGATCGTGCTCGAGCAGCAACGTGCCTTCCAGCGCAGGCAGGTCCTCGTCCGCGATCAGGGCGCGGTAATCGATGCCGAGAAAGCCCTCGACCGTGAACAGCAGCTTCGCATTCGTGCGGCGCAGAATGTCTCCCGCCTCGCGGCCCTTCAGCCGGGTATTGAGCGTGACCACCGCCGCGCCGCAGCTCATCACCGCAATCGCCGCCACGATCCATTCGCGCGAATTGGGAGCCCAGATGGCTACCCGGTCCCCTGCGCCTATGCCCCGCCCCAGCAGTGCCGAAGCCGCCGCCCTGCTGCGCTGCCACAGCTCGGCAAAGCTCCACACCTCGCCGTTCTCAAGCACCGCCGGCGCATCTGGCCAGGTTCTTGCCGCAGCCTGAGCGGCGTGGGGTATCGTTGGCGGCAGGGGATCGAGCATCGCGCGTCAGGCCACTTCGAACAGGCCGGCCGCACCCATGCCGCCCGCCACGCACATCGAGACGACGACGTACTTCACGCCCCGCCGCTTGCCCTCGATCAGGGCATGGCCAACCAGCCTTGATCCGGTCATGCCGAACGGATGGCCGATGGCAATGCCGCCGCCGTTGACATTGAGCTTGTCGGGATCGATCTCCAGCTTCTTCTGGCAATAGACAGCTTGGCTCGCGAAGGCCTCGTTGATCTCGAACAGCCCGATGTCCTCGATCTTCAGCCCTGCGCGGTCCAGCAGCTTGGGGATCGCAAAGACCGGCCCGATGCCCATTTCCTCTGCCCCGCAGCCCGCCACCTGGAAGCCGCGATAGATCCCCAGCACCGGACGCCCTTCGGCCTTTGCAGTATCGAGGTCCATCAGCACCTGCGCCGATGCGCCGTCAGAAAGCTGGCTGGCATTGCCTGCGGTAACGTGCTTGCCCTCGGCAATTACCTGCCCGTTCCTGAACACCGGCTTCAGGCCTGCCAGCGCTTCGTAAGTCGTGCCCGCGCGCACGCCTTCGTCACGGCCAAGCGTCACCTCCTCCTTGCCGGTCTCGTTGCCCTCCTTGTCGAACAACGCCTTGGTCACGGTGATCGGCACGATCTCGTCATCGAACTTGCCGGCTTCCTGCGCAGCCGAGGCGCGCTGCTGCGAAAGGGCGGCAAAGCGGTCCTGCTCCTCGCGGGTCACACCATAGCGCTCCGCGACGATCTCGGCGGTCTCGATCATCACCATGTAGGCATGCGGGTCCGCAGCCTTGATGAATTCCGAACGGTTGCGAAACTGCGGCGCATGCTTGTTGATGGTCAGCGAAATGCTCTCCATGCCGCCCGCCACGGCAACGTCGATCTCGTTGCACATGATGCCACGCGCTGCGAGCGCGATGGCGTTGAGCCCGGACGAGCACTTGCGGTCGAGCGTGAAGCCCGCTGTCGTGTCGGGCAGGACCGAACCGTGGACGGTTAGCCGCCCAAGGTTGTAGCTCTGCGTGTTCCAGTGGTTGCCGACCCCGAGGTAGACGTCGTCCACCCGTGCCGGATCGATCCCGGCCCGCGCAATCGCGGCATTGACCACGTGGCTCGACAGCACCGGAGCTTCGGTATCGTTGAAGGCCCCACGATAGGCCTTGCCCACGCCGGTGCGGGCGGTCGAAACGATGGCGGCTTCACGCATGTTTGCGTCCTCTCAGGAAAATCCGTGCATGTTGGTCGGCCCAAAATAGGCCCGCATCTCGACGACCTTGCCGTCGTCGTTGAACTTGAAGGTGTCGATCACATCGACGCACATGTCCTTGCCGCCAAGGTTGAGCAGGACCGAGAACGCGAACGCCGCATAAGGCCCGCACAGGCGCACCGGCCCTTCGAGCCTGAGCTTCGCGCCTGTCTGCATCGAGGCCGTATAGAATTCGAGGATCGCCGCCTGCCCGACCTTGGGTTCGGTCCCCACCGGGTCTTCGACCGTGGCATCTTCCGCAAACAACGCGGCAACCCGTTCAGGCGCGCCTGCATCGAACGCGGCGACATATTCGTGAACGGCGGCTTCCATCACCTTGGGATCGGTCATCGCACTTGCTCCGGAAAATAGCGGCTGATTGTATCGAGCACGCAGGCTGGCCTGTCCTGCCCCTCGATCTCGACGGTGACGCGCACGACTGACTGGATCGCGCCCTTGACCTCCTCGACCGAGACGATTTCGCCTGCACCCCGGATGCGGCTGCCAACCTTCACCGGCGAGAGGAAGCGCAAGCGGTCCGCGCCGACGTTCACCGCATGGGCAAATCCGCGCACCTCGATCAGCTGGGGGAGGAAGTAATTGACGAGGCTCATCGTCAGGTAGCCATGCACGATCGTCCCGCCGAACGGTCCGGCCTTGGCACGCTCGACATCAACGTGGATCCACTGGTGATCGCCCGTGACATCGGCAAACCCGTTGACCCGCTCCTGATCGACCAGAAGCCACTCGGTCGGCGGCAGTTGCGTGCCTTCCTTGCCAAGCAGGTCGGCCGGTTTCTCGAACACCACCGCCACGATCAGGCCCTCTGGCTCGATACCGGGACGATCTCGCCGGTCATGTAGGAGGAAAGGTCCGAGGCCAGGAACAGCATGACATTGGCCACTTCCCACACCTCGGCGGGGCGCCCATAGGCTTCGGTCTTGACCAGCTCGGCAAGGCGCTCTTCTGTCGTCACCTTGGCAAGGAACGGGTGCATCGCCAGGCTCGGCGCCACGGCATTGATGCGCACGCCATGGTCCGCCGCTTCCAGTGCGGCACAGCGGGTGAAGGCCATCACGCCCGCCTTGGCCGCGGCATAGTGGGCCTGGCCCTTCTGCGCGCGCCAGCCCAGCACCGAGGCGTTGTTGACCATCACTCCGCTCTTCGCCGCATACATTGAAGGCAGGAACGCCCGCGTCATGCGAAACAGGCTGGTCAGCGTCACGTCGAGCACGCGGCTCCACTGTTCGTCGGTCATGTCGACCACGTCCACTTCGCCGCCAAGGCCGGCGTTGTTGATCAGCACGTCGACCGATCCCAGCGCCTCCAGCGAGGCATCGCGCAGATCCTGAACCTGCGCCTCGCTGGTCACGTCACACACCTGCGTGAACGGGCGTTCGCACCCCACTTCGGCGGCAATGCGATCGGCCGCTTCGCCCAGACGACGCTCGTGAAAGTCGCTGATGAGAACGCGCGCGCCCTCCTCGGCGGCCCGCTTGGCGACAGCGAAGCCGATGCCGGTCCCGGCAGCGGCGGTCACCACCACCGTCTTGCCCTTGAGCATCCCAAGCGGCGTCGGATAGGGAGGAACGGGAACGCTCATGCTTGACCTCTCGGTTCGCGCGGTAGCCCCAGACCGCGCTCGGCGATCAGGTTGCGCTGGATCTGGTTGGTGCCGCCGTAGATCGTGTCGGAGCGGCTGAAGAGAAACAGGTTGGGCAGCGTCGGCCAGGAGTAATGGTCACCGGACGCAATTTCTCCGGCCTGTCCGAGCACTTCCATGCCCAGCTCGCCAAGGTCGCGCCGCCATGTCGCCCACTGGATCTTGTAGGTCAGCGCCGCACCGTCGATGGCGGCAAGGTCTGTGCCCGAAAGCATTCGAAGCGCGCCATAGCGCATCAGGCGAAGGCCGATTTCCGCCCGCGCAATCTTCTGGCGGATCACCGGAACGGCAGCCTTTCCGTTGGCCTTGGCCGCATCGATCACGGCGTCGAGTTCGTTCCTGAACTGCATCTGCTGGCCCAGCGTCGAAACCCCGCGCTCGAACGCCAGCAGCGCCATCGCCACCTTCCACCCCTCGCCCGCTGCGCCCAGCATGGCATCGGCGGCACAGCGCGCGTCGGTGAGGAAAGTCTCGTTGAACTCGGCCTCGCCGTTGATCTGACGGATCGGGCGGACCTCGATGCCGGGCTGGTCCATGTCCATCAACAGGAACGACAGCCCCTTGGGGCCCGCCGAGCCTTCTTCGCTACGCGCGACGACGAAGATCATGTCCGAATAATGCGCGAGGCTGGTCCAGACCTTCTGGCCGTTGACCACCCACTCACCATCTTCCAACCGCGCCTTGGTCTTCACGTTGGCAAGGTCGGAACCGGCATTCGGCTCCGAATAGCCCTGGCACCAGATCTGCCGACCTGCCGCGATTTCGGGCAGGTACCTCGCCTTCTGCTCCTCGGACCCGAAGGCAAGGATCGTCGGCCCGGCCAGTTCCACGCCGATGTGGTTGATCCGATTGGGGGCGCCAGCCCGCGCATATTCCTCGGCGAAGATCACCTGCTGGGCGATGGTCGCATCACGCCCACCCCATTCGCGCGGCCAGCCGATGCAGCTCCACCCCGCCTCCCCCAGCCGCTGCTCCCATTCCTTGCGGCGCGGGATTGCGTCGCACAGGTTGGGAATGCCGCGAATGTCGGCGAATTCCCCGGTCATTTCCGCCTGCAGCCACTCCGCGCACTCTGCGCGAAAGGCTTCGTCAGCGGGCGAAAAGCCGAGCTTCATGCAGCCGCCCCGAGAACCGCCGAGGCGACCTGCTCGCGATGCCACTGGCCATCGCCAAGCAGCGTCTGGATCGAACGGGCGCGCTTGAAGAACAGGTGCGCGTCATGCTCCCAGGTAAAGCCGATGCCGCCGTGCAGCTGGATCATGTTGCCGGCGCACATGAAGAAGGTGTCGGCGCAGAACGCCTTGGCCGAATGCAGCGCGACCTGCGCCTCGTCCGAACCCTCATCCACCGCACAGGCCGCCCAGTAGACCGCCGAGCGCGCCTGCTCGATCTCGATCATCATGTCGGCAAGACGGTGCTTGTAGGCCTGGAACGAGCCGATCTGCCGCCCGAACTGCACCCGCTCCTTGGAATAGGCCACGGTCCGATCCAGCGTCGCCTGCGCTCCGCCCAGCGCCTCGGCGGCAAGGCAGATCCACCCGGCGGCCAGCGCCCCGGCAATTGCCGCATCGCCATCGGCAAGCTGCTCGCCCTGCGCGCCATCGAGCGTCGCCGTGGCAAAAGGCCGGGTCTGGTCCATCGTGACGTGCGCCTGCACACTCACACCAGCGCCCTTTAGGTCGACGATCCACGCATCGCTGCCCATATGGACCAGCAGCAGATCAGCCGAAGCGCCATGCGGCAGGAACGGGAACGTGCCCGAAATCCGGCCATCCTTCACGGCCAGCTGCGGAGCCCACGCCGCCGTCGCGATCAACTCGCCCGCAGCAAGGCGCGGCAACCATTCCGCCTTCTGCGCCTCGGAACCCCCACGCGCAATGGCCTGCCCGATCATTACGTGGCCCAATAGCGGCAGCGCCGCCACTTGTGCGCCTGCAGCCTCGGCCACCAGCGCCATCTCGACCATGCCGAGGCCCGCGCCGCCATGCTCCTCGGGCAGGCCGATCCCGGCAAGGCCAAGCTCGGTCGCGAACGACGACCACAGCTCGCGGTCGATCCCGTCGGCCGCCATGGCCTTTCGCGTGCGCTCGCTCGTCGCGTTCTCGGCAAAGAAGCCGCGCACGGTCTCGGCGATCATCGCCTGTTCGTCGGTGAAGGCAAATTCCATCGTCTCTACTCCGTCCGGGCCTTCAGGCCGTGCCCCATACCCCGCGGCCTTTAGGCCGCACCCCACACTTTCCGCGGCGGCACGCGCGCTGCGATCAGCTTCGCCACGGCATCGCCAACTTCAGCAGGCTCCCACCGGGCGCACTTGTCCACCACCGGACCCTCGCGCCAGCCATCCTCCAGCATGATCTTGCCACCTTCGAGTTCGAAGACGCACCCGGTCACATCGCGGCTTGCGCTGCTGCCGAGCCACACGACCGTCGGCGCGACATTGGCGGGGTCCATCACGTCGAAGGCCTGGCCCTCGGTCGCCATCTTCTCGGCAAAGGCCTGCTCGGTCATGCGGGTGCGCGCCGATGGGGCCAGCGCATTGGCGGTAATGCCATAGCGCCCCAGCTCTGCCGCCTGCACCAGCGTCAGCGAGGCGATGCCGCCCTTGGCTGTCGAATAGGCGGCCTGCGCGATCGAGCCCTGCAGCCCGGCCCCGCTCGAGGTATTGATGATCCGCGCATCGGGATCGCGCCCGTCCTTCTGCTTGGCCCGCCAGTAGTTCACGGCGTGGCGCGCAAGGCAGAAGTGGCCGCGCAGGTGGACGTGCATCGTCGCGTCCCACTCTTCCAGCGTTGCCGAAACGAACATGCGATCGCGCACGATGCCGGCATTGTTTACCACCACATGCAGGTCACCGAACGCATCGAGCGCGGCCTGCACGATCCGTCCTGCCGCATCCCAGTCGGTGATGTCCTCGTAGTTGGCCACGGCCTTGCCGCCCGCCGCCACGATCTCGGCCACCACGCCATCGGCAGCGCTGGTATCGCGACCCTCGCCGCCCAGCGACGTGCCGATGTCGTTGACCACCACGTTCGCGCCCTCGGCGGCAAAGGCCAGCGCATAGGCGCGGCCCAGCCCGCGCGCGGCGCCGGTGATGATGACAGTGCGCCCATTACAGATACCGCCGCAGATGCCCACTTGTATCTCCTGTGAAGTTCTTCAGCCGACCGGAAGCAGCAGGTGCTGCGAAAGGTCGCCGATGTAATCGAGCATTGAATAGTCGCGCGTGGCGAAGCGCCAGGTTCCGCCAACGCATTCAAACGTATCGTGATAGCGCCCCGATGCGATTGCCTGCAGCGGCAGTTCCGGGGTCTGCTGGAACACGGTGTAGACCGAACGGCAGCTCGCCGTGCCCGCCGCCTCGTCAATCTCGAGGATCGGGTTGGTGATCACGTGCCGCGTGCGCGGCGTGCCGCAAGGATGGATGCGCACGAAGGCGCGCCACTGCTCCAGCATCGCAGCCCCACCTTCCACCACACGCCCGCCGCCCAAGGTGACGCGCGCATGATCGAACATCGCGGCAACCTCATCGAGCTGCCCAGCGTCCATCAGTTCCGCGTAGCGGTAGATCAGGTTGGTGATGGCGGTGGCGGCGTGCATGGTCAGAGCCGCTCGATGATCGTGACGTTGGCCTGCCCGCCGCCTTCGCACATCGTCTGCAGGCCATAGCGGCCACCGGTGCGCTCGAGCGAGTTGAGCAGCGTCGTCATCAGCTTGGCGCCTGTCGATCCGATCGGATGGCCCAGCGCAATCGCGCCACCCGCCACGTTGACCTTCTCATGCGGGATATCGAGTTCCTTCATCCACGCCATCGGCACCGAAGCGAAAGCCTCGTTGCATTCGAACAGGTCGATGTCGGAAAGCTTCATGCCCGATTTGTGCATGGCATAGCGCGTCGCCGGTATTGGCCCCGTCAGCATCCACACCGGATTGTCGGCCCGCACCGACATGTGGTGAATGCGCGCGCGCGGCTTGAGGTTGTGCTCCTTCAGCGCCCGCTCGCTGACGATCAGCAGCGCAGCCGCACAATCGGAATTCTGGCTGGCATTGCCCGCTGTGATCCGCCCGCCCTCGCGCACCGGATTGAGCAAGGCGAGGCCTTCCAGCGTCGTGCCAGGACGGATCGTCTCGTCGCGGTCCAGCCCCTCCAGCGGCACGATCTCGTTCCTGAACCAGCCCTGCTCGGTCGCATGCTGCGCACGGCGGTGGCTCTCATAGGCGAAAGCGTCCATTTCCTCGCGGCTGATGTTCCACTTCTCGGCGATCATCTCGGCCGAGCGGATCTGGTTCACTTCCTCGTCGCCATAGCGCGCGTCCCAGCCCCTGGCGCCGATGAACGGACTTTCGAAGCCATAGGCAGCGCCAGCGGTCATCGCCGCCATGATCGGAATGCGGTTCATCGCCTGGCTGCCACCGGCCACGACAATGTCCTGCGTGCCGCTCATCACGCCCTGTGCGGCGAAGTGGACTGCCTGCTGGGCAGAGCCACACTGGCGATCGATGGTCACGCCCGGCACGTCCTCGGCAAGGCCAGCGACCAGCCACGCCGTGCGGCCAATGTCGCCCGCCTGCCCGCCGATCGTTTCGGTGCAGCCCCACACCACGTCCTCGACCAGCGCCGGGTCGAAGTCGTGCCGCGCCATCAGTTCGCGGATGGGATGCGCGGCAAGGTCGGCCGGGTGGAGGTGGGCAAGGCTGCCCTTCTTGCGCCCGACAGGCGCGCGCACGGCATCGACGATAAAGGCTTCAGGCATGTTCTGTCTCGCGTGCAAAGGTCTGGTCGGCGCCAAGTGGCTGGGTGAAGATGCGCGTGGCAATGCGGCTGCGATGGAAGGCGGGCGTGCCCCACGCCGCCTTCAGCGCCAGCGCGCGCTTGAGGAACAGGTGCACGTCCACTTCCCAGGAATAGCCCATCGCGCCATGGACCTGGATCGAAGCTCGCGCGGCTTTCTCGGCCGCTTCCAGTGCAACGATCTTCGCCTCGGACACCCGCGCCCGCGAATGAATGTCGGCGTGTCCGATCTCGGCCGCAGCAGCGAGCACGACCGGCCGCGCGAATTCGATCGCGGTCTGCGCGCTGGCAAGGTGGTGCTTCACCGCCTGGTACGATCCGATCGGCTTGCCGAACTGCATGCGGTCCTTGGCATAGGCGACCGCCAGATCGACCGCCCGCTGCGCCAGCCCCAGCCCCTGCGCCGCCGCGAACAGCGACGCGCGGTCCAGCGCCAGCGTCCAGTTGGCAGGGCCTAGATCCTCGGTGTTGCTCTCATCCCAGTCGATGCGGAACAGGCGGCGGAACGGATCGATGGTCTCGGCAGGCGTGAGCGTCACCTGGTCCGGCTTGGCGAGGAAGGCCCGTCCGTCCTTCTCGATCAGGATCGCCGCAGCAATGTCGGCATTGGCGACGACCGGATTGATCGCCGGGGCCACCGCGATGATCGCCGCCGGATCGGCCAGGAGCGGATGATCCGGCGCAAGGCTGGCCAGCAAAGGCGCGCCAACACCGGCGCTTTCCGCCAGAGGTTCAGGCAGCGCCACATAGCCCGCCTCGATGGCGATAAGGGCAAGGTCCAGTTCGGTCAGCCCCATGCCGCCAGCAGCTTCGGGCAGGAGCAGCAGGGTAAAGCCGTTCTCGACGATCTGCGCCCAGCGCGCGGCATCGAAGGCCACGCCCTGTTCCATCATCTTGTGCCAATGATCCGGCGTGCAGGTATCGCCCAGAAGCGTCCGTGCCGTCTCGGCAAACATCAGCTGTTCGTCGTTGAGGGTGAAGTCCATGTGCCCGTCCCTCCTCAGCGCGGCAGGCCGAGCATGCGCTCGGCAATGATGTTGCGCTGGATCTCGTTCGACCCGGCATAGATCGGCCCGGCCAGCGAGAAGATGTAGTCGTCGAGCCATTCGTGCTCACCAGCAGGCGGCAGCAGCTCGGCCTCGGCCCCGAGGATAGCCAGCGCGGTCTCGTGAAGGTGGATGTCCATCTCCGACCAGAAGATCTTGTTGGTCGAAGCCTCCGGCCCGATCTTCGCGCCCGCCATCAGCCGCGATGCGGTCTGGTAGATGTTGAGCGCATAGGCCTCCGCATTCATGTGCGCGCGCACCACGTCCGCCTCCAGCGCTGGATCGCAGCTGTCCTTGCGGCTCTGCCACAGCGCCGCCAGCGCAGCAGCAGCTTCCTGGAAGCGCGCCGGGCTACGCAGCATCAACCCGCGCTCGAACCCGGCGGTCGCCATGCAGATGTGCCAGCCCTGCCCCTCGTCGCCCAGGCGGTTGAACGCAGGCACGCGCACGTTGTCGAGGAAGATCTCGGCAAAGCCCACATGCCCGTTGATCTTGCGGATCGGGTTGCGGGTGACGCCTTCCTGATCCAGCCGGAAGAAGATCAGGCTCATCCCCTTGTGCCGCTCGCTGCCCGGCTCGCGGAACAGGCCGAAGGCCCAGTCGGCAAAGGCGGCGCGGCTCGACCAGATCTTGTGGCCGTTGAGCACGTATTCGTCGCCCTCACGAACGGCGGTCGCCCGCACTCCGGCAAGGTCGGACCCCGCCTGCGGTTCGGACCAGGCCTGCGCCCAGATTTCCTCGCCGCTCGCCATCGGCGGCAGGAAACGCTGCTTCTGTTCGTGCGTGCCGAATTCCATCAGCGTCGGGCCGAGCAGGAAAATGCCGTTCTGGTTGACGCGGCCCGGCGCTCCGGCACGGTAATACTCTTCCTCGAAGATCAGCCACTGGATCAGGTCGAGCCCGCGCCCGCCGTATTCCTTGGGCCAGGTCACCATGCCCCAGTCGCCGCTCTTCAGCGTCGCTTCCCATTGCCGGTGCGCCTCGAAACCCTCGCGCGTCGCGTCGTAATGCTCGAGCGGATGCTTGGGCACATGCGCTTCCAGCCACGCGCGAACCTCTGCGCGAAATGCCTGCTGTTCTGGAGTGTACGTCAGGTTCATCAGAACTTCGCCGCCTTGCCGGTCTCGACGAAGGCATCCCGCGCGCGCTGGCTGTCTTCGTGCATGTACATTTCCAGCGTGAAGCCCTGCTCCCAGCGGTATCCGCGATCGACGTCACGCGCTTCGAGACCGTTCAGAGCTTCCTTGGCGATGACCAGCGCCTTGCGGCTCTTCGATGCGATCACGCTGCAGAAGGCGTGGGCCTCTGCCACCAGATCGGCACGCGGCACCACCTTCTCCACCGCACCCAGGCGATAGGCTTCCTGCGCCGGGATGTTGCCGCCGGTAAAGAACGCCGCGCGCACCTTGTGCAGCGGCAGCATGCGCGACATGTGGCTCGCCCCGCCCATCGCGCCGCGATCGACTTCCGGCAGCGAGAAGAACGCATCGTCCGCCGCGATGATCACGTCGCTCGCGCCGCAGATGCCGATGCCGCCGCCGATCACGAACTTGTGCGCCGCGACCACGACAGGAATCTCCGCCTCGTGGATCGCCTTGAACGTCAGGAAGTTGCCGCGATTGAGCACGGTGATGCGTTCCGGGTGGGCCTGCATCTCCTTGATATCGACGCCCCCACAGAACCCCCGCGAATCCTCCGCCGCGCGGATCAGCACCACGTTCGCCTCAGGGTCTGCCGCCGCCTTCTTGACGATGGCCGGCAGCGACATCCACGTCTCGCTGTCGAACGCGTTGACCGGCGGCACGTCGAACACGATCTCAGCGATGCGGTCCTTGACGGTAAGCGTGATCGGCATTGTTCTTCCCCTCAGTCCGCGCTGGCCGCAGCGGCATTGGCACCCGGCACGCCGAGAGCGACGAGGCGCTGCTCGGCTTCGGCCATGATGCGTGTCACAAGTTCCTGGCAGGTCGGAACCTCGGAAATGCGCCCGCCGACCACGCCGGTCGCCATCACGCCGTTTTCGATATCGCCATCGACCACCGCCTTCTGGATCAGGATGGGCATGGTCGCGGCCATCATCGCCTGCTTCAATGGCACATCGCCGTGCCCGGTCATGCCCTTGGCCGCCTTGATGAAGTGAAGCCACGAGGCGCCGGTCTGGCGCTTCATCGCGGCGCCTGCCTCGAAGGCGCGCAGCCACATGGCCAGGGAGCCGGACTTCTCGATGCGGTCCATCAGGCGCGTGCGCACCATCCGCTGCGGAATGCCGTCGAGCTTGGTCGTCACGATGATCTGGTCGGTCCCGGCCTTCAGGTACGCCGCCTTGGCGCTATCGGGCACCGGGCTTTCCTTGGTCAGCAGAAAGCGCGTGCCCATCGCAATGCCGACGGCGCCATAGGCCAAAGCCGCAACCAGACCGCGCCCGTCGGCAAAGCCGCCACTGGCGATTACCGGCACCTTCACGGTATCGAGCACTTGCGGCAGCAGGATCGTCGTCGGCACCGAACCGGTATGCCCGCCACCCTCGCCGCCCTGGACGCTGATCATGTCGACGCCCAGCTCTTCCATCTTCCTGGCATGCTTCACCGCGCCGACGGTGGGAATGCACAGAATCCCGGCGTCCTTGAACCGCCCGATCATCTTGGCATTCGGCCCGCGCCCGAAGCTGACGGCGCGCACCTGATCGGCATTGGCAAGGATCAGCTCGACGATCGCTTCCGCGCCCGGCTGGAACGAATGGAAGTTCACCCCGAACGGCCTGTCGGTGCCACGGCGCACCGCGAGGATCTTTTCGCGGCATTCATCGGGCGTCATCACCGCCGCACCGAGGAAGCCGAAGGCCCCGGCATTGCAGCTGCCGATGACAAGGCTCGGCTCGGCCACCCAGCCCATCGCGGTCTGGATGATCGGAGCCTTGCAGCCAAGGCGCTCGGCCAGGACGGTGTGAAGCGCGCCAGCCATCAGCCTTCGCCCGCGTCCTTCTTATTGGCTGCAGCAGCCGACGTGCCGCTCACGCCTGCAATCGAATTGCCGGTGACGATATCGTTCTGCGCATGGGCGAAGTGGTGCATGTGATAGACCGCGTCCATCGCCGCCCGCTTGCCGCGCAGTTC